>CAVYSN010000019.1:0-293385 GCA_963771165.1 uncultured bacterium
TGGCGTTGGACTACGCGAGCGAGTATCAAGTGGGCCATATTTGCGCAGGCGATGAACAGAACCAGCCCCACGGCGCCAAATAGTAAAAGCAAAATCAACGGATAGTCTCCCGTAATTTCGTCTTGCAGACTTTTGATCGCAGGTGCTGTTAGTTTTGCGTTGGCGTCCGGGTATCGCGACCGCAATCCATCGGCAATCAGGGCCAGATCAGCTCTTGCCTGATCCACAGAAACATTCTTCTTCAAGCGTGCCAACACGCGTAGAAAGTTGGTGCCACGCGCGTTTCGTCTCGCATCCTGGGTCAGGGAAAGCGGAGTCATGACTTCAATCTCTGCATTTGGAATCGTGAAATTTTGCGGCAAAACACCAATAACGATGTGGGGATCCCCGTTCAACAGAAGTTTTGTTCCAATCACATCCGGGTCTGCTCCGAAGTATCGTTGATGAGTTCCAAAGCTGAGCAGAACAATACGAGGACTGTCCGGCAAATCGTCTTTTGGAAGAAATCCGCGTCCAAGCGCCGGGCGAATTCCGAGCATTTGAAAAACATTGGGTGTGATTCTTATTCCTTGAAAGCGACGCGGATCTTGTTTCCCTGTTAAATTGACTCCCCAATTCGCAAAGGCAACAATGTCCGTCAGACTGCGATTCTGTTTCCGTGTGTCTTCAAAGTTCGGGATGGAAAAGAATGCTTTGTCGCGATCAGTTCGCGTTGACCAGATCCACACGAGCTCTCGCGGGCTGCTGTAGGGGAGTGGCTTCAACAGGACTCCATTCACAAGACTGAACATCAGGGTATTCGCGCCGAAGCACAGTGCAAGTAGCGAAATCGAAGGGATTGAGAATGCCACAGAACGGCACAGCGACCTGAAACTGCTTTTCAGTGCCGCGGCCAAAAACTCCATGGCGCAAGCGTAAAGGATACAAAAAATCGAATCTTGTAAAACTAGAGCTTTTTTGTATTAGATTTGCCTGATTTTGTCAGGGCACGGAACGTGGAAGGTGTCACGCCGAACAGCAATTTAAAGCTCTTCGTGAAATGGCTTTGATCGTAGAACCCGGCGGCCAAAGCAATGTCCGCAAGTCTTTTCTCTGATGAGCGAAGCTCCTGAGCTGCGTGCTGAAGCCGGAGATTACGAACATAATCTCCCACAGTCGATCGAAAATGCTTTTGAAATGATTTTGCAAGATGGGCAGGATGCACGTTCGCTGCCGCTGCGACCTCTGACAGCCGAACCGAAACCCCGAAATGATCGTGCAGATATTCCCTGGTCAGAATTAACCATGGCGGCATCGGTGCCGCAACCGAAGAATCACGCGAAAGGCGTGACAGTATATTGAGAAGCATTCCATCGATGGAAAGCAACGCTGCAGAGTCCTTCATTCTGAATTCGCTGTAGATCCGCCGGATATGCAAAGGAAGCCACGGAGTTGATATGTGAATTGCTTGATTCAAAAGTGGTGAGACGCTGCTCAACAGTTTCAAACGCTCCGGTAAGACTTCGATGATCAGACACCGGGCTCCGCGGGGGCCATATTCATCCGTATGAAATTCTCCGCCAGGCCTGATGACCAGGCTATTAGGCTCACATCGTTCCTGAGCCGGACCGACCAATTCCAGGAAGGACCCTTCCAGAACAACTGCAATGTTCGTGAAATCATGACTGTGTTTGGGCAATCGTTCGTTGGAAAGCCGCAAGCTCTCTGTGACAACCAATCCATCAAATTCCAGCCTGCGTATGTGTCGGCCGTATGAGTGTTGCTCAAGCTCCACCGGTTACACTCCCAGCGCGCGTTTGATTTCTTCAGCAGCTCGCACGCCTGATTCGATCGCGCCATTCATCGAAGCACGAAATGGTGAAGTGTGTTCTCCCGCAAAAAAGACATTCCCTTCCGGCTTCCTTGCCAGCTCCAAGAAATTCTGGTCCTGGCCTATGCCGGTAAAGGAATAGCTTCCCTTGACCCAGGGATCCTCATTCCAATACTTTGTCACTGCTCCTTCGAAATGGCCAGGAGCCTCCGGCCAAATCTTAGTAATTTCTTCAAGGGCAGCGGCCTCTCTTTCTTTCTCACTAAGTTTTCCGAGATTTTCAGCATCCTCACCGGAGGTGAAGGACATTAATATTCCGCGCGGTCCGGGCTGATCAATCGACAGGTGATAGATTCGGCGCAACCTGGTATCTGTAAACACGCGCTGTCCAAGACTTCCCTGTTCATCCCAAAAACGGTTCTTACACTGCATTGCTACTTTCATCACATGTCCATAACTCAATTCTCTGATGCATTTCATTTTCTCCGTAGAAAAGGCCGGAGACAGTTCAATTTCTCTCAGTATTTTGAAAGGGATAGCAATGACCAGCCAGGGAGATTGTGTGGTCTGTATTTTTCCACGTTCTTCAAAAGAAACGACATTGGTCTCCGTGCCGTGAGTTATTTTTCTCACCGGTCTGTTGTATAGAATTTTTGCCGCGATCGCTCTGGCGAATGATTTCGGCAGTTGATCGTTTCCTCCCAAAATACGTCCTTCATTTTGTTGTTCGCTGAAATCGGAATGATGCAAATGTCCCCGAAGCATTGTGAGCGCGGACATTTCCTCAGGGCGCGCAGTGCTTTCCGTTGCATTCAAATACTTGTACAACTGTATGACGTCCGGCGGCGCGCCTTCGCGTTTCAATAGCTCCGCCACAGAAAAGCGATCCAGCCTTAAGATTTCAGAAGGCAGATTCTTCGGGTCACGAACTTGTTGAACCAGCTTTTCCAAGTACTGCGCCTCCTGCCCAAAAAGTACGCCCGGTCTGGTTCCTTCAAATGGCAATTCTTCCCGGTTTTTCTTAAAAGAATCCATTCGATACTTTTTCCCGCGCACGAAAATGCCGTCATATAATTTTGCAGTACGAACTTCCAATCCGAATTCTTTGCAGTAGCGGTGATCGTATTCGTCCAGCGCATCTACGTACTCAGCGCCCATTTCAGCATAGAGTGAATCTGAAAATGGATCGCGATACGTACGCACCCGACCTCCTGGATGCGATCGTGCTTCCAACACGGTTACATCAAAGCCGGCTTTGTTCAGTTCGTAAGCTGCTGCCAGCCCGCCAAGCCCTGCTCCTAAAATGAGAACCTGTTTATTCGGGTTTCGTGCGTGAAGCGTTTTTCCGTAGAGCGCTAATGAGGCGGTCGCAGCAGCAGCACCATGCAAGAACTCGCGCCTGCTGATCTTCGGACGGTCCTGAGACATGACTATACGATGTTAGAACTTTTGCAGTCGAAGTGGAAGCCAATAAAAAAAACAATTCTGAGCATTGTTTAGGGCAAATAGGATAAGATTTTGGTAATAGCGCAAATAGCCGCTGAAAAATGAGATTGCACTGGAGGTATAACAAATGACCAGAAAGGCTAAATGGATTGTTCCTTTATCCCTACTCCTTCCCTTTGTTGTTGTGCCATCGGTCCAGGCGCAGGGATTCCCCGGTGCGCACCGTGAAGCCTTAGGAGAACGATTTCAAGCAGCAATACAACTTCAACCGCTGAGCATTGAACCCTCAACGGCACTCGACATGATGCATCGCTGGAATACGATTGCGATTAATGCGAGTGGACTCGATCACACTCCATTGACAGCATCTGAGGGCCGTGTTTTCGGCGAACAGTTAGGCCCCGGCCGTTCCAGCCGGGCGATGGCAATCGTTCACATAGCAATCTTTGACGCGATGAATGCAATCGTAGGAGGCTATCAAAGTTACACCGGTATTCACTCCGCATCACCCGGTACTTCTAAGGATGCCGCCATCGCGCAGGCTGCTCACGATACTCTCATCGTCCTCTTTCCATCGCAAAAGCAGAGCTTCGATCGAATGCTGAAAGAAGATTTAAGAAAGGTCCCGGAAGGGGTGTCGCGATCGCTCGGTGTTGCAGTTGGACATCAAGCAGCTGCCGCGATTTTAGCACGCAGGACTGCGGACGGATCACAACATTCGGAACCTCGTGTCGGAATCGAATTTATCACCAGCAAAAAACAGGGTAAGTGGGGACAGGATCCGATTAGCATGATCCCGATCGCGCTGGGAGCCTATTGGAATCAGGTCAAGCCCTTTGTAATGAAATCAAGCGATCAATTCCGTGTTTCCCGACCTCCAGCACTCGACGGTCCTGAGTATGCGGCGGCCTACAACAAGGTGAAAGTTCTCGGTGGTGACGGTGTCGATACACCCACAACTCGTAGTGCTGAGCAATCTGAAATCGGTATCTACTGGGCCTACGATGGTACGCCAAGCCTCTGTGCCCCACCACGACTGTACAATCAGATTGCGATGCAAATCGCCGATCAAATGGGAACGACTGATTTAGAGTTGGCACGGCTCCTTGCGCTTGTGAATACAGCAATGGCCGATGCTGGTATTGCGGTCTGGGAGTCCAAATACTATTACCAGTTCTGGCGTCCGGTGACTGGAATTCGGAGTGCGGATGGTAATCCCGCCACAGCCCGGGATAAGAATTTCTCGCCACTGGGAGCACCGGCCAGCAACCTGACCGGCCCTAATTTTACTCCGCCTTTTCCGTCCTATCCGTCCGGACACGCAGGCTTTGGAGGCGCTCTTTTCCAGATTCTGCGCAGATTTTATAAAACAGATAAGATTGAATTCACTTTCATGTCCGATGAATTCAATGGTGTGACGCTAGACAATCAGGGCAACATTCGCCCGCTCATTCCGCGCAGCTTCTCGTCATTTTCACAAGCGGAAGAAGAGAATGGCCGAAGCCGAATCTATCTGGGTATCCATTGGTCATTCGATAAGACAAAGGGAATTGCGCAAGGAAGACGCGTGGCTGATTATGTTTTCAACCACGCCTTCAAGCAGGCAAACGAACTACTCAAAGACACGCAGACGCTGAGACGCACGACGCCTTGACGCGGTTTGGCGGAGGCCAAAGGTATGAACTCGAATTTTTGAAGCCTTTGTCAAAGCCTTCAAATCTCTCTTTTAACACCTCCGCCTGAAGTACGCCTCGTTTTCGATGAGTTAATAAAATTGGCGGCGCACTATGGCAATAGTTGAAATGGACGATCCTGCTTTGATCGGACGACAGAAAAGTGTTTTCTGTCGGTCGTTAGAATTGCGGAAATGTTCCGACGCTCACACATCGCAACGACAGACACATCAACGAACCCCAGATTCAAGCGATCGTATTTTCCCATCAATTCGATGCAGCGGGATAAGTCTTCATCTCGAAAGTGATCGAGAGTCATTTCACCGCGAAAAAGAGATAGCAAAAAAGCGGTCTCTGCGGCAGTACCAAGATAACTGTTCAATAGGTAACAGGCTTCTGGAATCACCGCGCAAGAGACAATCAGCTGGCCCCGGTTGCTTTCCACAAAGCGAACACACCGCGTATGCCATGAATCACTTCGGTCAGCCAGCGCAAAAATCACGCCCGTATCAACTGCTATTGCTTGTCCTTTTTCCACAACAGCTCTTCATGTCGCTCAGCTATGTCTTTCCTACCGCTACGCCCGATTGCCAAAAAGGACAACTTCCTTTTCAGCCTCTTTTTCCGAACATGGTTCTCCATTGCTTCACGCATGACTTCGGCAACACTTTTCTTTTCTTTGGCCGAAATCTCACGAATTTCAGAAAGAAGTTCTTCATCGGCAAAAATAGTTGTTCTTTTCATGTCATATGTATGATATATGCGGATCCGGCGAAGGGTCAAGGAACAAAAGGATTGGTTGGCGGAGGCGTGAGGGAATCGAACCCACCGGCGCCAGCTTCCGCTGACGCCCGGACGGCTTTGAAGGCCGCGGGATGCACCAGCACCCATTCACCTCCATCATATCTATTCGAGGACTTTACGCGCCCCTAGCTTCAGAACGCTTTACTTCCAGAACATGAATCAATATCGCCTTTCGGAGCCCGACAAGTTAAAAAGGGCGGCATACGTAACCGCCCTTTGAGAACCAAACGTTCGAGTAAAATTGATTTAGTTTGATCTGCATGAGTCTATTTACTGACCTCCGCAGAACGTACTCGCACATTTACCTGCATTGTCCGAATTCTGGTTTCCCGGGTCTTCGGATTCGCACTCCGTGAACACATCATCGAAACCCCGGCCACCACGACAAGTATCACCCAAGTTTTCCGAGCCTCCGTCGTGCACGGGATCATCACAGCGCCCCCCTTGCAGGGTGTCATCACCGTCATCTCCAAACATGGCGTCCTCACCCCACCCTCCAAGAAGGAAGTCGTTGTCATCACCACCGTGCAATTCATCTGCTCCAAACGAACCACCTAGAGTGTCAACGCCTGAGCCACCATCCAGATAATCTCCACCACATCCACCATCGAGAAAATCATCTCCGCCAAAGCCACAGACTATATCATTACCCTTCCCTGCAAAAATAGTATCGCCGACACCGTAATCGTTTCCACAAATTACATCATCATCATCGGTGCCAAGGCATTCTCCACTCGGTCCCGAGGGACAGGTGGGAACGGCAGCACCAACATAGGGAGCGCAAATACAGTCACAAGGTTGGCTGTTACATGAGATGGGCTGCGTCGCGTCAGTGACAGACGGGAGGAGCAAAAAGAGCCCAATGCCCATAAAGGTTAACGCTAAACAATTCGAAAATCTTGAAGCTTTCATCTGTTATCCTCCAATGCAACGTAAAGCTATGTATTCTCCTTACGTGTCTCACTTATTGTATGAAACATATATCGACAACACAAAGACCGGGGTGTTAGTAAATAAGATCTGCGTCGAAATTGTGGGTTTCGCTAAAAAGCTCAACGAGACCGAAGTTCTTGCAATGGTTCTGCAATAGTTTGGCGACTCAATGTGACTAAACCTGAATAACACTTTCACGAAGATAAGCTGGAGTGTCGACGGAGGCGAAATGGAATTGTTACGGCTTTGAAAGCGGCGGGATGCACCAGCACCCATTCACCTCCCCAATATCGTACTCGTGATCTTGATCGTGTTCGTAATCAACCACCCTCATGATCGTGATCGATTTTCCGTAACTGCCGCTACAACTTCTTTTGTAATATCAGAAACGTTGATCAGCCGGATCTGTTTCGTTTTCCGTTCCAGTAATTCAACCATGTTTTCTTTCAGTTTATTTCCAACGGTGACTCGATAAGGCAACCCGATCAGATCCGCATCTTTGAATTTAGCTCCAGGCCGCTCTTCACGATCGTCCAGCAAGACATCTATTCCCGCGTTTTGCAACTCGCTATACAAGCGTTCGGCAGTTTCACGTTGACGGTTATCGTTCATGTTTGCAGGTGTCACAATCACTTCAAACGGAGCGATCGAAAGAGGCAAGATCATGCCGTCCTTATCATTAAAAAGTTCCACGGCTGCTGCTAAAATTCTTCCAACTCCAATTCCATAACTTCCCATCACGATCGGAACTTCTTTCCCCTCCGCTGTGAGAACGCGTGCTGCCATCGATTCGCTATACTTGGTTCCCAGTTTGAAGATGTGTCCGACTTCAATCGCTTTATCCACGCGCAAATGACCTTCACAATTGGGACATCCCTCACCTGTAGCGACAGCGCGCAAATCGGCCCATTGTTCCACGGGTATATCTCGCGCAACCGAGACACCGCGGATATGAAAATCGTCGCGATTGGCCCCGGTGGTCATGTTGAAACGACCTGATAACGCACGATCCGCCAACACACGAACGCCGTTGACATCCACCGCTCCAAGCGAACCAGGTAAAGCGCCGAGCAACTTCTGAATTTCTTCGGGATGGCCCGGTGCGCACTTCCTGCGCTCCAGTTGCATCTGCCAGCTTTGTTTCGCTTAGCGTGTGATCACCTCGCACCAAAACAAGGGCCGGTTTTTCATCCAGGTAGTACACCAGAGTCTTGATCTGGCGGTCCGCCGTAGCGCCACCGGCAAATCGGACTAGATCTTCGATTGTGCGAACGCCTGGAGTGGGAAAACTTTCACGACCAAGCTCGCTCTCCCCGTCCGCAACCGGATCCAATCGAGATGTTGCCTTTTCAACGTTCGCAGCATAGCCACACTGCGGGCACGTTGCGATCCAATCTTCTCCTGCATCCGAATGCACCATGAATTCGCTCGATTGACTTCCACCCATCGCACCCGATGAAGCCTGAACCATCACATAATCCAGGTGACATCGATCAAAAATACGGCAGTAGGCCTGACGGTGCAGCTCATACGATTGATCCAACCCAGTCGCATTTTCATCAAAAGAGTAGGAATCCTTCATGATGAATTCACGAACTCTGAGAATGCCCGACTTAGGTCGAGCTTCATCGCGAAACTTGGTTTGAATTTGATACCAGATTTGAGGCAACTGTTTGTACGATCTGACTTCGTCTCTGGCCAGGAAAGTAAAGACCTCTTCATGAGTCATGCCGAGACACATATCGGCTCCCTTGCGATCCTTCAGCCGAAACATGTTCTCACCCATGATTTCCCAGCGTCCCGATTCCTTCCAGACCTCGGCAGGGTTCAAAGCAGGAAGCAGAAATTCCTGTCCCCCTATGCGATTCATTTCTTCGCGAATGATATTCATGATTTTCAGCAGTGATCGTTGCGCCAGAGGAAGATAGCAGTAAATACCGGCTGTCAGTTGGCGCACGTACCCTGCCCGCAAAAGCAGAATATGGCTGATCGATTCCGCTCCTGCAGGATTGTCTCGAAGTGTAGGAAGAAACAGTTGTGTCCAACGCATAAGATTTAATTAAAGGTTAAAGGTTGAATGTGCATTCCAGGCAAACACTTTTAACTTTTAGCCTTTAACCTTTCTTGGAGTCCATCACCTCAACCCGTTTTCGTGTTGCGACAATCTCGCTCATTTGTTGCTCCAAAAGGGCCTTTATTTTTGAGGGTACGTCCTTTTGTAAGGCATCCTTGTATTGTTTGATTGCGATCTGCTCCCCCCTCTGGCACTCGCTCACGATCAGGTCGTCATCATGTCCTGCGATTGCTGTTTTGAGATTCATCCATCCACGGTGGATTGTTCCTTTGACGCTGCCCTTGCGATCCGGTTGGCCGCCAAGCTGGATCACCTGAGCCTTCAATTCCGACGCGAACTTCGATCGTTGACGTGCGTATTCGCTAAAGAGCATCCGATAAAACGCATTGTCAATTTCTTCAGCAGCCTCACGGTACCCTTTCTCGCCATCCTTGCAAACGAGAATCAGGTCATTCAATAAGTCGATTGTTCGATCATTTTCCACGTTCATTATTTCTCTCCTTCCAGCCCCGGCTCTAATTATAGGTCACCACACCCTCCCGACCAAGGTGTGTTGCAATAACGGTTTGACAAATCCAGCAGACGTTCGTATAACTACAGCATGAAAGCGCACCAGATTTGTTTCCTTCTCATCTTTGCATTCACAATCGTGTTGACCGCCGGAACTTCAAAAAGTGATTTACAATTTACTGATGTGAGGAAACAGACTGAAGAATTCATAGGATATTACAAATCCATTCAATTGACTCCCGAACAGGAAAACATAAAAACGACCGCTCTAAAAGTCATGCCCGCTGCGTGCTGTAAGGAATTCAGTCAAGCCACGTGCTGCTGTGTTTGTAATCTTTCCAAAAGTGTCTGGGGTTTATCAAAGTATCTGATCGCGGAAAAAAACTACAATGCGGCCCAGGTTAGAGAAGCGGCTCAAAAATGGATTGATTTCACTCATCCCAACGGATACGCGGGTGATTCCTGTCCTTCCCGTCGTTGTGGTCTAGCATTCCACAAAGATGGATGCGGAGGAATGGGCGACCAGGTCGTGTACAGCGAATAGGTGCTTTTGTCCTGATCGAAGGACAGTTTTTTCTCAAGCAGAATCAAGCCTTCCAGCCTAAATGATTGTCAGAAGCCACCTTAGGTTTTTGGCACGCGGGTTGCTAATCAATCGCTTTCTAAGGAGGCTTTATGAACAGAGCATTGAAATTCATTCTATTCATCACTACCCTTGTTGTCGCATCCGGCGTTGCAAACGCGCAGCAGTATGGTATCGGCAGATTTGAACGTGTTCAAATTATAGCCAACGACCTTGAGGATGCGATGAGGGCTCTCTATTTGCGTGAGGAGCGTCAGTGGCCTCGTTCCAGAAGCGATGTTTATGTAACCCGGGTCCTGTACAGGCTGCACAATCAAACAGCAAACTTTCAAAATCAGATTGAAAGAAACTTCCAGAACCGGGAACGAATCAATCTAGAGTACCGCAGACTTTTAAGCACCATGCGGGAAACAGAATACACATTGAATCGATTACCAAGAGCTGGATATCTTTACAGAGATCTGCAACTTGTGTCCAACCTTGTGCATCAGATGGGGCGTAATTTGTACGCATATGGCGACCGGTATCGCGACGATCGAAACGATCGCAACGATGATGATTACGACTACGATGATGACGATTACGATGAGTACGATGACTAGTTCACCCTGGAGGCAACAATGAAACGCACAAATTTTTTACTTTTGTTTGTGGCCGGTCTGGCCTTCACGCTCGCAGCATGCTCATCAAGAAACCGGTATGGTTATGGTGATTATCGGGGAGGCTACTCTTACGGGTATCAACAAATTCGGGAGCTTGCGGACGATCTGGAAGATGCTACAGATCGAGTTTATGACAGGGCTGAAAATCATTCGTACGATTCCGATCGTGAGGATTATGCTCTCGATCGCTTGCAGCACCTGCACGAAGAAGCCAAGGATTTTAAAGACGAAGTGGACGATTCTCGTGATCCAGGAGGATCGAGGGACGACTATCGTGAACTCGTGGAAGCTTACTATCGCGCGAAGGACGGAATGCGAGCTATTCGCGCGTCCGGAGACGTATATCGAGAATTTGACCGGGTTTCACGGATCATGGCGCAGTTGAATCGCTTGTATGGATACGGAGGACGTGATTCCTACGGAAGTCGTTACTGATAATTTCACCAGGGACTCACAGAATTCACGGAGAATATTTCAATCAGTTTTTAAATCTTCGTGTTCTCGGTGGCTCCGTGGTGAATGGTTTTTCTGTGATCGCATCAACCCAGTACGTTAAACCGAGAGCGAGTAACGGCAGCCAGAGCAAAGAGCTGCTGCGGATTCGTTTCCTTAAAATCCAGGATGATAAACTTTCGCGTCAAAGCAAGAAGAGCTATCAGGAGAACCGAATTGCTCTAATGGTTCCTGAAGCGTGGGGGTCTTTTTTCCAGAAATGCGCTGATACCTTCCGGCAAGTCTTCCGTCTGAACAAGTTCTTGCAGATAAATTTCTTCAGCCTTTTCCAGCCCGGATTCAAAATCAAAACCGCTTGTTCGGCGAAGAACTTTTTTCAAAAGACTCATAGACGAAAGGCTGTGCTGGCGGATCGTGTCGACCAACTCATCCGGTGTATCTGAGAAAACACCTTCGATCACACCAATCTCTTCCGCCATCGAGGCGTCGATTAATTTCCCCGTGTACAGATAACTCGAAGCCTTTCCGCCGATCTTGCGGGGCAACAAAAGGGATGCAACCGGCGGAAAACAGGCAAGTTGAATTTCAGGAAAACCCAACAGGCTCTCCTTGTGTGCAAAAATGAAATCGCAAGCCAGGGCGAGTTCCATTCCCCCGCCGAGCGCGTAACCCTTCAACAGAGATACTGTAATGCCATTGTGATTGTAAACCTTGCGAATAATCGCATGAAAATTCGTAAGCATTTCAGGAGAGAGCTCTGGAGTATGAATCTTAATATCGACTCCGAGGGAAAAATGATCCAGGGATGAAGAAATAATGAGTAGCGAAGCTCCTGACACTTGATCCAGCGCGATGCTGAACTGCCGCATGAGTTCAAAATCGAAAATATTTGAAGGCGGGCTATTCAACCGGACAGCAGCCTCATTCCCTTTAACCTCGATTGCTATGCCCGATGTTGAGTTCTTCACCGAATCCAATTCCATAAAACACATAATAAGTTATAATCCGCCCTCATGCGGTGGAAAGTTGCGGTGTTCTCAGCGATTCTACTCGGAATTTACATGGTTGGGATCGAACCATTCTGGATGAAATGGACAGAGCGGGAAGTTCATCTGGAAAAGCTTAAACATCCGATGAGCGTTCTATTTCTGTCGGATACTCAGATGAAAGGAGAGCATGGTTTTCGCGAAAAATGGATTCTGAAGCAGATCAAGAAACGGAAGTGGGATCTCATCCTCACGACAGGTGACCTTTTCGACACTCCTGGAGGCGAACAGCCGGCGGTCGATTTTCTGGAACAGCTTTCCTCACACGCCCGCACATTTGCAATTTTAGGAAACTGGGAACACTGGTCCGGAGCTAATCTGAAAGATTACAAAAAGGCTTTGACGAACAAAAGTGTTGTCCTTTTAGTGAACGAAAATCGTGAGCTGAACTGGTACGGGCAGCAGATTTTTTTGCTGGGGGTGGACGATTCAAGTCAGAGTTATCACAATATCCCGCTGGCGTTGAAGAATGTGCCTCACAATGCTCTTAAGGTTCTGCTGGCACATGGGCCGATCATCTTTCCCGAATCGAGCGAGAGTGAAATCGATCTAATGCTGGCCGGCCATACACATGGTGGACAGGTCAAGCTTCCATTCATGGATCCATTTTATCTTCCACCGGGTTGCGGGCCCTATTTCTATGGATTGTATAAGAAGAATCTAAGCACGCTTCTCGTTACGTCGGGAGTTGGCACTTCGATCCTTCCAATTCGTTTCGGGTCGCGACCAGAAATTGTATCGTTGACCTTGAAACCTAAGAATGATTCAGAAGCGGTCAAGCGGGAAATGGTCAAGTGATAACGTCCGGTTGATCGATTCCGAAAAAGCGTTGAAGCTCCAGAAATTTCCGCGCGTGCGTTTCTATTTCAGACAGCACATCGGAAAGTTCGGATTTCCCTTGATCTTTTCGATACCGTTCCAGATACAGCCGCAGGGTGGCCCCTTCCGTTCCGGTTCCAGAAAGGCGACACACCACTCGCGAAGAGTCTTCAAGCAAAATCCGAATACCCTGATTTTTGCTGACGCTTCCATCTACAGGATCGATGTACTGAAAATCATCCGCCAGAAGCACCTTCGAACCGGCCAGAATCGTTCCCGGAAGTAGCAAGAGCTTTTGTCGGATGGTGGAAATCATTTCACCGGCAGCGGAGGAATTTAAGCTTTCATAATCCTGGCGCTGATAATAACTTCGTCCAAAGCGTCTCCAGTGATCGCTAACAACTTCTAAAACGGATTTTCCCAAAGCATCCAGCACTGATAACCAGGCAAGTACGGCCCAGACGCCATCTTTTTCTCGCACATGATCGGAACCGGTTCCAAAGCTTTCTTCACCACATAATGAGCACATCCCTGCATCCATCAAATTCCCAAAGAATTTCCATCCTGTCGGAGTCTCATAACAGGAAATGCCAAGATGAGCAGCAACACGATCAACCGCCGTGCTTGTCGGCATCGAGCGGGCGACGCCGGCAAGTCCCCGCGCATACCCGATTATTTTCGAAGCGTGTTCCGCCAGGATTGCAAGCGAATCGCCGGGCGTGACATAACACTTCCTGCCAAGGATCATGTTCCTGTCACCATCTCCATCGCAAGCAGCCCCAAAATCAGGCGCGGAATCGGATGACATCAAACCAACAAGATCCGCAGCATACTTAAGATTCGGATCCGGATGAATCCCGCCGAAATCTTCCATCGGAATTCCGCGCAGAACCGTGCCGGACGGCGCTTCTAATTTTTCTTCGAAAAGGAAACGCGCATACGGACCGGTCACTCCATTCATCGCATCGAATGCCATCCGAAAACCTCTCCGGAAAAGCGCTCTCAACGACTCAAAATCAAACAATTCTTCCATCAAGGATACGTAGTCCTGCAGCGGATCCATGATTTGCACTTCGGTCTGCAGAATCCTGCTGGTCCCTTCCCTGTCCAGATCCATGTCCGCGACATCGATTGTGTAATATTCCTTGATCCGGAGAGTTTCCTGATAAATCATTTCCGTGACTTTTTCCGGGGCCGGCCCGCCATTGGACGTGTTGTATTTGATGCCGAAGTCTTCTTCGATCCCGCCCGGATTGTGGCTTGCGGATAAAACAAGCCCGCCGAAGGCTTTTCTTCGGCGTATGACCGCCGACATGGCAGGGGTGGAGAGGATCCCGTTTCTTGCAATCCACACGCGCTCCCATCCATTAGCGACAGACATTCGTAGTATGATCTGTATAGCATTACGATTATAGAATCGCCCGTCTCCGCCAACGACAAGAGTCCCGGCGCTCAAATCCGATCCAGCCTTCAACGCATTGAATACGGACTGGATAAAATTCTCCAGGTAATGCTCCTGAAGGAAGACACGAGTCTTCTTTCTAAGTCCGGAAGTGCCAGGGCGCTGATCTGTGAAGGGTTGTGTCTTGACTGCTCTTATCACGTTTGACTCGCTTCTATTTCAGCACTGAGTTATAAATCATCTCATGTAAAATATGTTTTATGAAGACCCTCTGCTTTTTTTTGCTTCTTCATCTCGCCCCCAACCTCATTTTGGCATGCACGTGTGCGTATCCAACATTTGATGAACAGTGGAAAAAGGCAACGGCTGTGTTCACGGGGAAGGTCTTTCAGATGGAACAACAGGAAGAGAGCCAGATCCGGATTGATTTGGATGTATTGAAAAGTTGGAAAGGTCCGGAAAAACAACGGATCTCCGTTCATACGGCAGAGAGCACGGCTGCGTGCGGCTATCCATTCGAAGCGGAAAAAGAGTATCTCGTTTATGCAACCGGAGAAGATCCATTTCGAGTCGGTCTGTGCTCACTCACCAAGCCGATCGCCGATGCCTCCGAAGATCTTAAGCGATTAAAAGATAGAGCCAAAGAGAAAGAGCAGGCGCGTGACCCCTTTACAGATATGAAAGGGGACAAAGGAAAGCAAGAGAAAACGATTCCCAAAGCACTCAACGTTACAAATGCAGTAATCGTCGGAATCACCAAAAAGAACGATGGGTATGTGGTGCTGGTTCGCGCGACGGACAACAAGGTTTACTTTCTAAGAGTGGGTGATAAACTTCATGACGGAGTTGTCCTGAGAATCGACAACAACTCCGTTACATTCCGCCAATATAAAGGATATCGATCTGTGCTGATACGAAAACAACTTCGACCGTTCCCGGATGAATAGAAAATGGATGAGTTTAAATCCCACATTTTTGTCAGACACCCTGATCGTAAAAAAAACACCTGCTGGTCTTGCGCCGCGAAAAAAGAAGAACACAGCTACGTTGTTCAACAACCGGCCGTGGAGATGCTTGCCACAAAAACCCGTAAAAAGAGAAATGCCCGATTCGTTCGTTCCAAGAACACCCGCATTCGGGCTGTCCGTTAAAACATCAGAATTTCTATGAAACATCTTGCTCCAATCCTTTTGCTTTGTGCCTTGACCATCGTCGGTTTTGCCGATCAACAGGAAGATAATTTCATAAAACAGGCCCGACAGATTTTGCGTGAAATTCCTTTGATCGACGGCCATAACGATCTCCCATGGAAGATTCGCGAACAATTCAAGAACCACCTCGATCAGGTGGATCTTATGGACACAAAGAAAATGAACCCGCCGTTTCATACCGATATCCCGCGACTCAAAAGCGGTATGGTAGGCGGCCAATTCTGGTCTGTGTATGTCCCGGTGGAAAGAAAGGGAGCCGACGCAATTCAAGATGTTCTGGAACAGATCGATATTGTTCACCGCTTTGTTGAAAAACGTTCTGATGTTTTCCAAATGGCGTACACGGCGGATGATATTCAAAGGATCCACAAGGCGGGGAAAATCGCATCCCTGATTGGTGTTGAAGGTGGACACTGCATCAACAACTCACTCGCCGTGTTGAGACAGCTTTTTAACCTCGGCTCCCGTTATATGACCTTGACCCACTGGAGCGCTACCGATTGGGCCGATTCTGCTACCGGCGATCCGAAACATAGCGGACTTTCTTCTTTTGGTGTGCTTGTTGTCAAAGAGATGAATCGTCTGGGCATGCTCGTGGATCTGTCGCATGTTTCAGCTCAAACCATGAACAAGGTTCTCGACATCACGAAAGCGCCTGTCATATTTTCGCACTCGTCCGTACGTGCGATCTCGGCGCATCCCCGAAATGTTCCGGATGATGTGTTGAAACGGCTCCCTGCGAACGGCGGAGTTGTGATGGTGAACTATGCTCCTGCATTTGTCTCGGAAGAGGCGCGCCAACACCATGCTGCCGAAGAAGCGGAAAAGGAACGGATCAAACAATTGTTTATCGGTGATCCGGAACAGATCAAGCTCCAGACCGAAGCCTGGCAAAAAGCAAACCCGGAGCCAGAATCAACCCTGAAACAGTTGGCAGACCATATTGATTACATTCGCAAGACAGCAGGAATCGATCACATTGGAATAGGGGCCGATTTGGACGGCATCACCAAAACTCCCGTTGGACTGGAAGATGTTTCGAACTATCCGGCTTTAATCGCCGAACTGTTGCGGCGCGGCTACAGCAAGGATGATGTGAAGAAAATTGCAGGTCTCAATGTCCTCCGTGTTATGAAGAAGACGGAACGGGTAGCCGCATCCATGCAAAAAGAATCCTCACCTGATGACAGCAGAATCGACGAAGTGGATCAGAAGCAGCAACCGTAGTGACAGAGCTTTTCCGTGATTTGAGCGAAAGCCTTTTTACGCCGCAAACTGTTTTTCATTGCATGCGGCATTCTCTGTTGAGAAAATGCTCTGCCGCTACTCAAAAATTCTCGTAGGTGATCCTGCCCTGCTCTGGCCCGAGAGACGTGGGATTCATAGTACCCGGCTGGCGATTCCCCGCGTGAATCCATGCAACCGGGATTCTCCTCTTTCGCGCACGATGAACAATGGATGCAGTACCACCGCGACCCTGCGC
This sequence comes from uncultured bacterium, assembly GCA_963771165.1. Taxonomy (GTDB): domain Bacteria; phylum Acidobacteriota; class HRBIN11; order JAKEFK01; family JAKEFK01; genus JAKEFK01. The sequence continues at coordinate 16,910 of CAVYSN010000019.1, forward strand.
TTGATTTCCGTCCCAGATGCAGATGAGAGCATCGCAATGATCTACCACGTAAATGCCTGCTGCCTCGTAGGCCGCATCACGATCGGAAAATTCCGGCATTTGTATGATCTCATCCGCGGATGCCAGATAGCTGGAAAATTCTTTTCGCGAAGTTTCGGTTGCGAAATCGTTTAAGTAATCGGCGCGACTCAACGGAAGAACAGCCGCAATGCGAGATCCGTTACGAGAGCGCAATTGCGCTGCGACCATACGATCACTACCCTCCGCGAGACAAGTGAGAAGTGTCATTGGTTCTTCGCTGAACTTTTTTGAGAGAATCGTTAGCGTTTCATCGACGCTTTTTCGAATGATTTCCGTATCGCTCAGGACACGGTGCCCTGTCACTCCAATCTTGGCCATTCCGGTAGTTCCATTCTAGGATAAATCCTTGATGAGTTCCGATTTTTGTTCCGTTGTTAATGCAGTCGAAGCCTTATACGCCGGGTGATTCACATGGATTTCAATCTGTGAATCGCGAAGCAACTTGACTGCCATCTTTAAAGATAGGTCGTAAAATTGCTTTTTCATCCCCATGTGCCATCCATTGCCGAACATTGTTCGACAAGTTGCACCCTGGCATTCGGGATTGTCCGAAGCAGGTCCACGGATTTATGACCGATGTTTTGCGCGCGAAGATCACAGGGGATTGCAAGATAAGGGGGGAGAGATCACTTTGGAACCTTGTGTTACACGGCACTAATTTAAAGAGGAGGTCCAGCTTTCTCTTTCGAGCACCCACTGTTCGTTCAACTTTTTCATTCTTACGGTTCCCATGGTCTTTCCGCTGGAGACTGGATCCTTTCCTTCTACAGTTAATGTTGCGCGATCTCCCATCAGAAATCCTTTTACGATTTTCACATCCTGGGCCCGCATCATTTTCATCAGACCAAGCATATTTGCGGCCTGCGGATCATCCAATTTTTTTGCTTGCTCCGGTGCCAGATACTTTTTTACAATTTGCGGATTCCCTGATTGAATCGCTTTTTCATATTCACGATATGCGATCCCGGGTTCTCCTCCGTCCGGCGGAAGTGGGTCCCCACTACTTTCGTCGATGACAGATTGCACCTCGTCCTGGATTATCGTTTCGAACTCAATGTCGAAGGTGTACTTTCGGCCGAAACTCTCATCCGGTTTTTGCAGAAACACTCTACCGGCTACTCTCGATTGGTCAAAAGCAGAGGATTCAAAGCCGCAAACAAAATTTCCTGAGCGTTGCACCGTTCCAAGCACGACCAATCCAGTTGCTTCTCTTTCGTTTGCGAGACGCACGAGGATTCCATGGATCGTTCCCGATTCAGCCATCGTATCAAGAGTGAAAAGGTCAAAATCGCTCTCCGCAACCGGTTGGTCCGTCAACAACACAAGAACGTCCTTTTTTGTTTTTTCGAACGGGTTCTCGTCAGTTTTTGCCTGAACCGATGTAATCGTGTAGGTATTTCCATCCAGAATGAACGAGCCTTTTGCCGTATCGGCAAACACCAAGGATGCGACCAGTAAAAACGAAAAGACGAAAGCGGCTGAACGTAGCATCGTAACCCTCCATGCCTATTCATTATACTTTTGCGTTCAGGATTGTCATTCCGCCACGCGTGGTTATAATGGTGCACGGGAAATTCAACCCGCAGAGGCAACTGAGCACACAAAGAAGAGAAAAATAACTTTCTTTCTCTCAGCGTTACTGAGCGTACTCTGCGGTTAAAAAACGGAGAATTGTATGAAATATTTCGCTGCAGGTATGCTCCTATTATTGGCAGCAGCATCGGTTGGCGCGGCTGAGGAAGTCGCCACGAGCCAGGGTTCAAATGTAGTCGACAGCTTGTTCGTGTTTATGCTTGCGACATTCATCGGTCTGGGAGTGATTACGCGAGTTTCACGGCTTCTTCACACTCCCTTAATGTCCTTGACCAACGCGATTTCAGCGATTGCTGTGGTCGGATCCATCGTGATCACGGGCGGAAATCATCCTCCATTCATCACGATCCTCGGGGCAATTGCGCTCTTTGCATCGATGACAAACATCGTCAGCGGATTCTTAATCACTGACCGCATGCTGAAGATGTTTAAGCAGGAGCCAAAGAAAAGATGAGGCTGGAACTGATCCAGATTGGTTATTTGATCGCGACGGCGCTCTTTATTTTCGCGCTGTACTGGATGAATCATCCAAACACAGCGCGCAAGGGAGTATTCGCAGGGATTGCCGCAATGACGATCGGCGTGCTTGCAACCATGCTGGGACCCGGCATTTCCAACTGGCACTGGATTGCAGGCGCTATGGCGCTTGGATTCATTGTTGGTGTGCCGCTTTCTTGGGTGCCATTGACGGCTGTTCCGCAACGAACGGCCCTTTCTCATGCATTTGGCGGTCTGGCCGCCGGCCTCGTTGGGACGGCGAAATATTATTTGTGGCTTTCGGAAGGACCCGAAAACCTGACCGCATTCAGGATGACTGCCATTGTTTTTGAGATCATTCTCGGGTTTCTGACATTCACCGGGAGCTTAATGGCCGCCGGCAAACTGCAAGAGTTGAAATGGATACCTCAAAGGCCGGTGACCTATCCCCTGCAAAACGTTAGCAATATTTCGTTGCTTGGAATCGCCGCTATATGCGGAGTCTTACTTGTTGTTCATCCTGTACAGTTTTCTTACTTGTTTCCGTTGATCATCGGAATTTCACTTCTTTTTGGAATTCTTTTGATTATTCCGATTGGCGGCGCAGACATGCCGACCGTTATTTCTCTACTGAATTCTTATGCGGGGCTTTCCGCTGTAGCAATGGGTTTCGTTCTGGATAATAAACTTCTTGTGACAGCCGGCGCATTGGATGGCTCCTCCGGTTTGATTCTGTCCATTATTATGTGTCGTGCGATGAACCGGTCCTTCACAAACGTGCTGTTCGGCGCTTTCGGACAAGTTCAGGCAAAAGCACAGGCAGCGCTTGGCAAATCCGTCAAAACAGAGACTCCGGAAGGGGCAGCCCAGGTGATGGAAAATGCAAGTCTTGTTGTGATTGTTCCTGGGTACGGTATGGCGGTCGCGCAAGCTCAGCACCGCGTGCGTGAGCTCTATGATTTGTTGACGAAAAAAGGAGTCGATGTCCGTTTCGCTATTCATCCCGTTGCGGGACGCATGCCGGGCCATATGAATGTTCTTCTCGCCGAATCGGATATTCCCTATGACAAGCTGGTGGAAATGGACGATATCAACCCCGAAATGGGCCAGGCGGATGTGGTTCTTGTGATCGGCGCAAATGATGTTGTCAATCCGGCGGCAAGGCACGACAAAAGTTCTCCGATTTATGGGATGCCAATCATCGATGCCGATAAGGCAAGAACCTGTTTTGCCATTAAGCGATCGATGAACCCTGGATTTGCGGGAATCGAAAACGAGCTTTACTATGCTGATCGCACTTATATGTTGTTCGGAGATGCAAAAGCTGTGGTTGGCGAAATTGTAAAGAATTTAAGCGGCAACACCGGAGGACATTGATGAAGATCGGGATCCCGAAAGAGACAGAATCAGGCGAAACTCGCGTCGCGATGTATCCGATGCTGGCATCGGCGTACGTTAAAGAGAAACATGAAGTACTGATTGAAACCGGAGCCGGCGAGGGGGCTTCTTTCTCAGATGAGATGTTCTCCAGCGCGGGCGCGAGAATTGTTCCAGATGCGCGTCAGCTTTTCGCAGAAGCAGATATGATTTTCAAAGTACAGCCACCACGTCCGGAAGCGGCTGCCCTTTTGAAAGAGGGATCGAGCCTCATCGGATTCCTTTCTGCCTTTTTGAACCACGATACGGTTCGTATCCTGGCGCAGCGAAAGATTACTTCGTATGCCATGGAAATGATTCCTCGCATCACACGCGCCCAAGGCATGGATGCGCTCAGCTCCATGGCCACCGTTGCCGGATACAAAGCTGTGTTGCTTGCTGCGGATCATATTCACAAAATGTTTCCCTTGTTGATGACCGCGGCCGGTACAATCAGTCCAGCCACTGTGCTCATTCTTGGTGCCGGAGTGGCAGGACTTCAAGCGATCGCAACAGCAAAACGACTTGGAGCCAAAGTCGAAGCATTCGATCCGCGCCCTGCGGTGAAGGAGCAGGTCAAGAGTCTTGGCGCCTCATTCGTAGAAATGGAAATGCCGGAGGACGCGGAAACGGCCGGTGGATACGCAAAAGAGTTATCCCCTGAGTTCATTCAGAAAGAAATGGAAGCGATCGGCGGTCGACTTCCGAAAGTCGATGTTGTGATCTGCACAGCCCAGGTCTTCGGAAAAAAGGCGCCTCTGTTGATCACGGCGGAAATGGTCAAGCTTCTACGTCCCGGATCGATCATTGTGGATCTCGCCGCAGAGCAGGGCGGAAATTGTGAATTAACGGAAGCCGGCAAAACAACGAATCATAACGGCGTTCGAATCATCGGAGCCGTAAACTTGCCCGCTTCTATGCCTCTCGATGCGAGCCAGTTATATGCGCGTAACGTGCAAAATCTATTTCGCCATCTCTATCCCAAAGCCGACTCCCAACCGGACATCAACGATGAAATTACACGCGGTTGTTGTGTGACCCGGGACGGGCAAATCGTGAACGAAGCCATTCGCAAAGTTATCCAACCAGGGTAAGCAACTCTCAACACTGAGACACAGCCACGGCGAGGAGCCCCATCGTTCCCTTCTTTTCAGCTGAAACCGCGCTGAAGAATTTTACTTTACCTTAACTTTTGCATTACAGCTCCATAAAACGAACGGAATATCCTGTGTGGAAACAAGAGTTAGGTTGAACCATTACCTTTCAACTTTGCAATTTCAATTCTGAAACTTGAGATTTGGACTGCTCAAAGGCCCTGAACCTTTGATTTCAAGCAAGTCAACGGAAGTTTTATTGCGCATTGCGGTGCCGGCTCACCGCGTTTCAATCTGTCGATGAGCGATGGCAGCTTCAGCTTCATTGGAGGGTGCGCGCACGGAACCCAGATAACCAGCCCTGCAACGGGTTGGACGCGCGTTCGATTCGACCCTCAGGATCCCACTCAAGCCTTCCCCGTCGTGCCCACAAACGCAACAATCGTGAGCATTTCGCTCGTATTCGATGAGGGACCGAATGGAGATCCCAACGGCTCACCAGAAATCGTGTTGGAGAATATCTTCGTCAACGGGAAGTTTGCAACGAAACGATAAGCCGGAAATGCTCGGCCGTTTGTGCTGGCTACGTGGAAGAACTCTTAGACGGGGGGTCTCACTGCGTTGAAGGACGAACCAGAAGCTGCTGAATCCACATCTTTTGAATCTGAAAGGCCATAGGGACAAAACCTTTTAGATTCGGAACTTCGCTTTCACTTCCGGTCACAGCTTGCAGAAGAGCGTGATTCGCTCCATCGATGATCACATATTCGAAGTCTACTCCCTTGAGCGCTTCCTTCATGTTCTTTACTGTATCGTTGATCGGCGTTGACTTATCGAGAGAACCAAACACTGCACGAACAGCACATTTCACATCGCGCAGTTCCGAAGTCGGATCATAGCTGTAATCTGTCTTCCAGAAAAATTCAAGATCTTGCTGGCTATCCACTTTGGGAAGCAGGTCGAACCATGCTTTGCTTTTCAATTCTTGCATCAATCCCTGCATTTCCTGCCAATCTTTTTCCTTCCCTGTTTTCCCGGTCTGGAAAAAAGCGTTTAGATAATCAATTGCCTGTTTGATTTCGCCCGGAAGATAGCCATTCGCTTCCATCTCCGAACGAACCCTGTAGATTTCTTGCTTCCAGGCAGGAACAAACATTCCCGATTGATTGATCAAAAGCCTCACTCCATTCATTCTTGATGCAATCCCGGCTGCTACAAAACCTCCCTGGCTGCTTCCCCAAAGACCAATTCGTGAGGGATTCATATCTTTTCTGGAACTCAGGTAAGAAAAAGCCGCCACACCGTCAGCAATGAAATCCGGAAAAGCGGCGACATCAAAGTTACCTTCGGACTCCCCTGTGCCTCGCTTGTCGTAGGTCAATACGGCAATGCCATTCGCGGCGAAATAATATGGAATAGGACCAAAAGAATAGCGCGTGAGCTTTCCGGAACCATGCAGCAGCACCATAGCAGGAAATGGGGGCTGTGTCGGCGGTAAGTAGAGTGTTCCTGCCAACCGAATCTCTCCGGACTTCAGTTCCACCGATTGTTTCTCGATGGCGACACGGCGAGCCGTAAACTTCTTGTCAAAAATTTGCCACTGAATGCCTCCGAGGTTGCAGGTCACATGGAGTTCAACAGGCGAAGCTGCAAACAACGAAGGCCCGGCTACAAGTTGTCCATCCGAATCGTTCAGGATTCTCGCGTATCCCGATTGAAAATCCATAAAAAATAACCGGAAATGACCGTTTCCTGGATCAAATTTGGAAATGACAACAAGATGATTTTCGTCCGATTCAAACGCTCCTTCGCATGTGTTTTCGGAATGGCTATCGTCCGCGAAGGAAGCTGTAGCAGCAATCAAAAAGAATGGGAATAACAAACGATAAATTTTCATTGCGACTTCTTTTTCGATTTGGACGACCGGCGAGTGTGTCCTGCAAGCCGGAGAATGAATCGAGTGCGATGCACCAATTCCTCCTCTAAGTCGAAGTTCTTATCGGAAACAAGCGATTCTTGAACGGTTGAGCTGAGCACTGACATGACGACAGCGGTCAAAAGCCGTAAATTAAGGTCCGAATGAAATTCTCCACTTCGAATGCCTTCGCTGAACTGTGAATGAAACCAGGAATATATCTTTTCCTCGTTTTTTTGGTCGGTCATTTCTAACACCCGACTGCTGAAGACGTGCCTCAGAATGGCGCGACTAAGCGAAACGGACTTCCGCACCCTGCCCGCGAATATCCTCATCGCAGAAATGACAGAGTCAGTCGGTGAGGATTGCGACATCCTCGAGATTTGCTCAAGAATCTCCCGAATGAGCTCGCTGTGATACGCGGCAAGGAGATCTTCTTTGCCAGGAAAATAATTAAAAAAGGTCTGTTTGGCTGTATCCGCAACGTCACAAATATCCTGGATGGTTGTTCTTTCGTAGCCTCGACGCCGGAAGAGGTCGATCGCCGAGGTATATATTTTTTGGCGGACCTCCCTTTTCCTGCGTGTCCTGCGCGGTATGGTTTCAGTTATTAGACTATGGTCTAACATTAGACCATAGTCTATAAAGTCAAATAGTATCTGTCAAGTGAACATGAATGTTCTTCGGTCGACTGGAATATTCCTTTGTCGGGTCCATATATTTCGTAGGGACGCGATCCATCGCGCCCGATATCAAAAAAGGAGTTATGGATGACCACAACAGGTGTTGGTGTTGCACCACAGGTTTATAAAGCAAAACAATTTCCGTTAAGCGGACTGAAAGGGATTTCGGATGAAACCCTCGAAATGCATTTCAAGCTTTATGAAGGGTACGTCTACGAAACAAACAAACTGAACGAAAAAATTGCGGATTTCTTGAAAGACGGGAAGGTGGATCACGAAGAGGTCCCTGCTTATTCGGAAATCACGCGACGGATCGGATTCGAATATAACGGAATGGTCCTGCATGAATACTATTTCGAAAACATGAAGAAGGATGGATCCGTGGATCCCGATCGGAAATCTACTTTTTACCAGGCGGCAGAAGCAAGTCACGGGTCCTATGAAACGTGGAAGGCTGATTTTGTGGGAGTCGGAAAGATGCGCGGGGTGGGCTGGGCCATCTGCTATCAGAATCCGGCGAACCATGCATTATCAAACCACTGGATTACTTTGCACGAAACCGGGAACGTCTCAGGTTTCATTCCGATTCTCGTGATGGACGTTTGGGAACATGCTTTCATCCTGGACTACAAACCCGCCGATCGGCCGAAGTATATCGAAGCATTCTTCACAAACATCGATTGGGATGCTGTCAACAAACGACTCAAGAAATGATCAGGACATCAGCGCCACTTTGCTAACGAGTCACTTCTCCAGCAAGTGCCTGTAAAGCTGGTTGACATCCTTCATGACCTCTTCGGCATGAAAGGATTTGTCCGCATTGCGGTCCGGATGATATTTGACCACCATCTGCTTGTAAATCTTTTCAGCGCGTCCGGATGGCCTCAGACGAGTCGATCTACGAGCCGATCGAAGCTCTTCAAATAATCGTTCTACTTCTCTCTTCAATTGCAGAGTCTCGGCACGGTAGCGGGCAAGAGTCTCCTTTTGTGTTTCGTTTTCACGATAAAAACGTACGACATCCGAAAAGAGAAGTTTTCCATGTTTGAAAGCGAGATCCGGCAGTTTCCTTCCAACGTACATCGTGCGCACTTTCCCCTTCTCATCCGTGTAATTCATGTTCCAGTAAGGTCCGTGTGGGCGTTGTGACTTGCTTCTGCACTTCTTGCAGGACCGTTTTCCACAGTTCCTGTACGATTCGACAAAGCTCACGCTCTCCCGTTCATCCCGGACGCTGAAAATCCGAACATCCTTCCCTTTACATAGCTTTTCTATTTTTTCAAAATTTTTCATATTGCTTGTTCATCCAGTACAAGAGCTATTGACAAACATTCAAAATATGTGGTATAATGTTTGGCAATTCAGTAAGAACCCCGCAGCGAAACGAAATCCCTTAAACAGTCACATTCGTCTGAGCTTTAGCCAAAATCGCGCGCCAGTAGTTTTGCCCTGATTCCGGTAATGTATCGACGGGATCGTAATACTCGTACATGCGGGCGAGCGCATCCGGGTCATCCGTCTCAACAACGGTTCTATAATTCTTTGTCCAGTAGCTGATTCCCAGCTCTCGATCATATTTCTTGGACTGATGGACCCATCGTTTGCCGACGTATGGCACGTCGCATACGATACGGGGCGTAGCAAATCCAGGCAGGTAACCCATCATCTCATGTTGGAGCTGTTGCGCTTCATGAACCGCAAGTCTCCAGTGCTCCGAGTTCGGAATCATGTCGCACATATAGAAGTAGTACGGCATGATGTGGGCTTTATCCAGGAGAGTGAAACAAAGATCCAGCAAATCGTGACTGTCTGCGTTGATTCCCCGCAGAAGGACCCCTTGGTTGCGAACATCCCGAAAACCCATGTCGAGCAATTTCAGCGTCGCCTCGGCCAACAGCGGAGTGATCGAATTGGCGTGATTCACGTGTGTATGGACGGCGATGTCGACTTCGTGCTCCCTCGCTTTTCTTGCGATTCGCTCAAAGGCCTTCAAGACATCATCCTGGAGAAAATGCTGCGGAAGTCCCATCAGACCTTTCGTCGCTAATCGAATGTCCCGAATGTTTGGAATTTCTATGAGTGCGATGACGAATGCTTCGAGAACCTGGATTGGTACATTTGCTATATCACCACCTGAAACAACAACATCCCGTACGGATGGGTTTTTCCGCAAATATTCCAGCATTTCTGCATAGCGTTCTTTCTGGCCTAGGGAGAACTTATGTTTTTCAACCATAGGAACAGAATTGCCGACCAGGTCCATGCGAGTGCAATGCCCGCAATACTGTGGACACGTGCTCAGTAATTCGGCGAGTACTTTCGTAGGATAACGATGGGTCAAACCTTCGACCACCCACATGTCGCTTTCATGAAGCGAATCACGCGTTGCTTTTGGATGGCTCGGCCACTCCGATTGCCGGTCATCATACGCCGGCAGCATGTACCTTCGGACCGGATCATTCCACATATCCCGTTCGTTCATCGTGTTCAACATATGTGGCGGAATCAACAAGGACATGGTCGCCCGTTCGCGCTGATCTCGTTCAACGCTCTTCAGCAAGGACTCGGGAAGAAGATTGCCATAAACCTCCTTTAATTCTCGAAGGTTCTTAACTGTATGTTTTCTCTGCCAGATCGCTGCACGCCATTCTTCCGCCGTAACATTTTTGTAACCGGGCAGACGACGCCAATCCGGCTCTGTAAACTCTCGCCGCTGTGGATATGGATATGGTTGTCCGTATTTTCTGTCTTTGATGTGGGTGTTCATCGTGCTCTCTCCCGTCGAGCTTCCCCTGAAAACTCCACCCTAAGTATACACAGAAGGAGCGCGTCCTTCCAGCAGCATTTCAACAAGGGGTGCGGGAGGAGTCGACCGCGAGCTCAGTCTTGAAACTTCCAATCGTCTCGAGTAACGTATCAACGATGAAGGAGCAGGAATATCAGCTGGTGGGCTGGGCTGTTTTTGCGGTAACCATCATTATTGCGCTGGCCTGGTGTCTGAATGAAACTGGACTGACCGGCTGGTTGATCCGTAACAGCGAGAGTTTTCTGCAGGTTCGGCTGGTCCAGGTTAGCTGGCTGATTACTATACTTATAGTCTGTTTGCCCGGTTTCATGGCAAAGCGCTACTTTGAGAATCTGGCCTGGAATGAACATTTGAAGAAAATGCCTAAACCCAATGTTCAGGATTCCGCAAAAAAGAGCAAGTATATTGCCGCTGAGTTAAACGTGATGCAACAGGCGCCCCCCAAGCCTGTAGAAATCAGCTCCTTACCGCAAGAGCAGGAAGAGTTTATTGCCACATGTGCGAAATGCGGCCATTTTTTTTCCGCCAAAAAAACCAATGCCGATCTAAAATGTCCCCAGTGTGGAGAAGCCATCGAACTCGGTACATAATAGTGGCGAGCGAATGGTGACACGGTCTATTATCGACAGATCAACGGGAGATCAAAAACAGGTGAAATCATGGGCTTAGATGTTACTTTAATGCCATTAAACAAAATTCTAGCTAACCCCAAGCGATCGTCGGAGCACGAGGCTTTTCTTCGGCAAACTGGACTCACAATGACTCCCGGTAGCGATCACGATTTTGGGTATACGGAGCAGGTCGGGCCGTACGCAATATTTCATCATCTTTGGAGGTATGCGGCGCATCTGGAGATGAATGGTAAGCCTCCCACTGAACCGGGAACCCATCCCAGAGATGATCCTTTTTACCAGCAAGCGATGCAAAAAGATCGGACCCGCTTCGATCATCTGCTCCGGCATTCCGATGATTATGGTTATTACTATCCGATCGATTTTGACAGGCCGCTGGAAATCACGGCCGCTGTGGAAAGTGGTGGTTTCTTGAAAAAGATGTTTGGTGGTTCGAAGCCTTCGATTCAGCCGGTCTCCTTTGGTTCGGCCGTACGCTTACAGAAAGAGCTATTGGAGATCAACCAGTCCTTGAACGTTCCTGTGCGGGATGAAGCACCATCACAGACCTATGAGGATGGTATTCATGGAGACGAATGGGGAGATGAAAAATGGACATGGACTGTCTTATATTTTATGTCCCGTAAAGCGATCGAGCATGGCCAAATCGTAGTCTTTGAGTAGGGGATCAAAGTGTTAAAGGGGATAAAGTGGTCAAAAGTGTTTTTACAAACGTACAAACACCTTGAACTCTTTTAACAATTTCATCACCTTTATCTTTTCTATATGATTCGCCTTGAAAATGCCTCTGTGGTCTTTCAGGGACGAAGTCTGTTTTCAAACGTAAACTGGCAGATCACAGAAGGACACAGAATCGGACTTGTTGGTGTGAATGGCTCAGGAAAATCGACTTTGCTGAAGCTGATCACAGGGATGCAGGAAGCGGACTCCGGCCGTATTATACGCTCGAAAAATTTTACGATTGGTTATTTGCCCCAGGAGCTCACATCGGTGTCTGAGCGTACTGTGTTTGATGAAGCATTGGAAGGTTGTGGAACAGCGCGCGAACTGGATCTGAAACTGAAGGCAACGGAAAAGGCGATGGGAGAAACCGATCCGCATTCCGAAGAGTATGAAGAACTCCTTCATGAGTTCGGACGACTGCAACATCTTTTTGAGCACGCGGATGGATTCGCACTGGAATCCAACACTGCCCAAGTGCTTCAAGGGCTCGCGGTTCCATCGGAATGGTGGAGGATGCTGCTCAAGCAGTTGAGCGGCGGATGGCAGATGCGGGTTCATCTGGCCCGACTGATTCTATCCGCTCCTTCCCTGCTTCTGCTCGATGAGCCCACAAATCATCTGGATGTCGAATCGATTGTCTGGCTCTCATCTTTTCTGCGCACGTACGAAGGCGGGCTTGTGATGATTTCACACGATCGCTATTTTCTCGATGAAAACGTAAAGGAAATCGTCGAAATTGAGAATCGCAAGCTGAATTTTTACGCCGGGAATTTTTCGTATTACCTGCAAGAGAAAGAGAATCGTCTCGAGTTGCTGCTCAATACTTATGAGAATCAAAAGGGTGAAATTGCACGAACGCAAAAATTCATTGACCGTTTTCGATATAAAGCTACGAAAGCCCGTCAGGTGCAAAGCCGCATCAAAATGCTCGAAAAACTGGAGCGTCTGGAGTTGCCCGATTCAACGGATGAAATTCATTTGAAGTTACCGGCAGCACCGCGATCCGGACGCGTGGTGATGGAAGGGATCAATCTCGGTCATTCGTATGATGATAAAAAAATCTTTGCGGGCCTGAATTTTACGATTGAACGCGGTGAGAAGGTTGCTCTCGTAGGAGTCAACGGCGCCGGTAAAACCACTCTTTTAAAGATACTCGCCGGCGTTGAGGCGCCGACAGAGGGTAAGGCGAACATTGGATACAATGTTTTCCCTGCTTATTATGCTCAGATCGTTGCCGAACAGTTTGACTTAAGGAACACGCTGATCGAAGAGATGCGGCGTGAAGAGACCGGCCAGGACGAGACCTTTCTTCGAACAATTCTTGGATCCTTTTTGTTTAGCGGCGATGCCGTTTACAAGAAAGTGGTTGTGCTCTCCGGTGGAGAAAAGAGCCGATTGGCACTCGCAAAAATCTTACTTCGTCCGTCCAATTTTCTTCTGCTGGATGAGCCCACAAACCATCTGGATATGGCATCGAAAGAGATTCTGCTTGAAGCGTTGCAGGAATATACAGGCACCATCCTTTTCATCGCACATGATAGATATTTCATGGATCAGCTTGCCACTCGAGTTCTCGAGCTAAAAGATGGCGCGCTCACTCCGTATCTTGGAAACTATTCCGAATATATTTTGAAAATAACAAGGCCTGTACAGATCCAGGAAACGGTTCGGGAACCGGTCAAGACGTATCACAAAAGTCGCGAGCAAAAAAAGCTGGAAGCCGAACAACGCAGCAAACAATCGCGGTTGAAGAAAGACGTGATGGAACCTCTCGCCCGGCTGGAGGAGTCGATCAACGCAAAAGAAAGTGAGATTCGAGAGCTCGAGCAAGTTCTGGCCGACGATCGGATCTACTCCGATCACCGGCACAAAGAATACATCCAGAGATATGAGTCGTTGAAAAGGGGACTGGAGAAGGACTACAAGCGGTGGGAAGAATTGCAGCGGCTCAAACTGGAAGTTGAAGCGGCCCCCTAAAATCACTATAATCATTCGGCTCGGGTGATATTTATGCGCCCGATTGATAGAGGTAACGAGTGTTATTCACTGTACTGGTCATTCTGCACATTCTGTTCGGAGTTTTCCTGATAGCGGTTGTCTTGCTTCAAACGGGTAAAGCCGGAAGCATCGCCGATGTGTTTGGTGGTGGCGGCTCGATGGCCGCTTTTGGAGCGAGAGGCGCAGCCACTGTCTTAACACGCGCCACAACCGTTGCAGCGATTTTCTTCATGGTAACATCCCTTGCTTTATCCATAGTAAAATCGTCCGAAAGGTCGCTGATGGAAAAAGCCGCTCCGGCAAAACAGCAAGCTCCCGCTCCTCCACAGCCGAAAAAATAATGGCGCTCCCCTCCTTACCGCTAACCTGGGAGGATATCGTGGATGCGCGTGAGCGGCTTCGCGGAGTTGCTCATCGCACTCCTGTGTTGATGTCGCGACAATTCAATGAGGAAGCCGGCTGCACAGTATTTTTCAAAGCCGAGAATCTTCAACGGGGTGGTGCGTTTAAGTTTCGCGGCGCTTATAACAAAATCCGCGCCGAATTGGATCGCGGGCCTGTTGCCGCCGTTGTTGCATACTCTTCGGGAAACCACGCTCAAGCTGTTGCCATCACTGCAAAATTGCTGAACATACCAGCTGCGATTGTAATGCCTTCCGATGCGCCGGAAGCCAAAGTTGCTGCAACTCGCGGATATGGCGCGGATGTCATTTTCTACGATCGTTACAAAGAAGACCGCGAAGAAATCGGTCGCAGGATCACACGCGAACGAGATGCGGTTCTGGTTCCCCCTTTTGATGACTACTTGATCATGGCCGGCCAGGGAACCGCAGCGGTTGAGTTGCTGGAAGAGGTTCCCCATCTCGATGCACTGGTTGTTCCCGCAAGCGGGAATGGTTTACTTGCGGGAAGCTGCGTTGCAGCGAAGTATTTGCGTTCCACAATCGAAGTTTTCGGTGTTGAACCGGAAGCTGGAAACGATACTTACCTTTCTTTCCAAAAGGGGGAACGCGTTGAAATTCCTGTTCCTCACACAATTGCAGACGGACTGCAGACATCATCTCCCGGGAAACTGACTTTTCCGATTGTGAAACAGCTGGCAAAAGGGATTCTGCTTGTTAAGGATGAAGAGATGATCCGCGTTCTAACCTTCATGCTGGAACGGATGAAAATTCTCGTGGAACCTTCGGGAGTCGCCGCGGCCGCCGCGGTTCATTTTAAGAAAGCCGACTTTTCCGGCAAACGGGTCGGTGTGATTCTGAGCGGCGGAAACATTGATTTGGACCGCCTCCGAACGTTCTTATTGTAGGGCGCGTCTGAGACCCGCCCCTGTAGCCAAAATGCTTTAATCAAATTGACCAAAGAGGACCCTTTCTATATGATTCAGTGCAGGGGAAATTCATGAAAAAAGTGTTGATGAACTTTCGAGTGAATGGCGAAGATTTTGAGGTTGCTGCTTCCCCCAACCGTTTGTTGATCGACGTTCTTCGCGAAGAATTGAATTTGACCGGAACAAAGCTCGGTTGCGATGATGGTTCCTGCGGCGCCTGCACCGTTCTTGTCGATGGTATTCCGTCGCAATGCTGTATGATGCTTGCTGTTTCCTACCAGGGGCGCGAAGTCACAACGGTAGAGGGATTGGCTCAAAGCGGTCAATTGGATCCTTTGCAGAAGGCTTTTTGCACGGAAGGAGGGCAGCAATGCGGCTTCTGCACTCCCGGAATTCTGATGAGCGCTCGCGCGCTACTGCTGGAAAATCCGAATCCGACGGTTCAGGAAATCGGAGTTGCTCTGGCTGGCAACATTTGCCGCTGCACCGGATATACAAAAATCATCGCAGCAATACTAAGGGCGGCTTCCGACTATCAAGAGACTGCGGAAAAAGAACAACGCGTAGCTATTTCGTAAGAATATTGTTTTGTGTAAGAAGGGAGATATAGGGATGGATGAGATGAGGGATGTTTCAGTTAAAAATTGAGAGAATCGCCTTCTCTCCATCATTTCCACATCCCCTTTCTTACACGAGCTTTAGGCGGCTTACTACTGTTACGTCTCTCTGCGTTAAAATAGAGCGCCTTCAATGGAATACTCAATCATCGGTAAACCTGTGCCCATGGTGGATGGGGCATCCAAAGTCACCGGAAAAGGGCTTTATACGGATGATCTTCGGATTCCGGGAATGTTGTTTTCTAAAATACTTCGCAGTACATATCCGCACGCAAAATTACTGCTGATCGATACATCCCGCGCGGAAAAGATTCCTGGAGTTGTCGCCGTTCTGACCGGCAAAGAGGTTCAGGAGCGATACGGAATTCTGCCGCTCGGTCATGATGAGACAGCCCTTGCTGTGGACAAAGTCCGTTACGTGGGCGAAGGTGTAGTAGCTGTTGCAGCGACCTCTCCAGAAATTGCGGAAGAAGCATTGCGCGCCATCGAAGTTGTTTATGAGCCTCTGCCCGCTTATCTGGATGCGCTCACATCCATGAAAAACCCGTCAGTGCTCATCCATGATGACAAGCCGGACAACATTGAACGCGATTATCACCATCATTTCGGAAACGTGGAGGAGGGTTTCGCGCGTTCCGATTATGTACGTTCCGATTCTTACTTCTGCCCGCGTGTCACCCATGCCGCGATGGAACCGCACAGCACTGTGGCTCAATATGATGAAAATGGAAAACTGACCGTCTGGTCTTCCACTCAAACTCCGTACTATTTGCATCGCACACTTGCCAAGGTTCTGGAGATGCCGATGGCACGCATTCGGGTGATCAAGCCTCTGGTTGGAGGTGGTTTCGGCGGCAAAGATGAACCGCTCTGCCATGAAATTTGTGTCGCCGCTCTCGCCCGAAAAGCAGGAAGGCCGGTTCGTCTGACCGTGGATCGCGAAGAAGTGTTCTACATTCACAGAGGACGTCCGGATCAATATGTCGACCTGAAAACCGGCGTCACCCGAGACGGCAAAATCACCGCAGTCGAATGCAAAACCATTCAGGATGGGGGCGCCTACTGCAGCTACGGGATCGTGACGATTCTTTACTCAGGGGCTCTACTCGGAGCCATCTACGATATTAGAAACATGAAGTATGACGGCTATCGCGTGCTGACAAACAAGCCGGTTTGCGGCGCCATGCGCGGGCACGGCACGGTGAATATTCGATTCGCATTCGAATCACAGCTCGATACAATCGCTCATGAGCTTGGGATCGATCCGGCTGAAATCCGTTTGCGAAATGCTTTGGAACCAAACAGCCGCACGGTCAACGACCTTCGCGTAACATCCTACGGCTATCCGGACTGCATCAAAAGAGCTGTTGAGCATTCGGGATGGAAAGAGAAAAAAGGAAATCTTCCTTACGGAAAAGGGATCGGCATTGCCGGTTCTCATTATGTCAGCGGAGCAGCGAATTCCATCTACCGTTCCAGAATGCCGCATTCGAATGTGATGTTGAAAATGGATATCGATGCCGGAGTCACAATTTTCACAGGAACCTCGGAGATCGGCCAGGGTTCCGATACGATACAAGTGCAGATTGTTGCAGAAGAACTTGGGATCACGATTGATCGTGTGCGGATCATCTCGGCGGATTCCGATTTGACACCCATGGATCTGGGAAGTTATTCCAGCCGGGTTACGTTCATGGCGGGAAATGCCTGTTTGGCAGCGGCGCGTGAAATGAAAGCAAAAGTGAATCAGGCCGCAGCCGACCTGCTCAAACTTCCGGCGGACCGCTTGATGAATCGGGAGAATTTTATTTTCGACCGTGAAGATCCCGGAAAAAGGGTGAGCTTTGAAGAAGCGGTGGTTCATGCGATGGGAACGCAGGGTGGAACTCTCGTGACAAAAGGGGCCTACACTCCTCCGAAAGAGGCGCAGGGTGGAAAATTTCATGGCGCCGGCGTCGGGCCTGGCGTCGCATACAGCTATGCCGCGCAGGTTGCAGAGGTTACAGTGGATCCGGAAACTGGGATTGTTAAAGTGGATCGGATCGTCGCCGCACACGATTGCGGACGTGCCTTGAATCCGCTCACAGTGGAAGGCCAGATTGAAGGCTCTGTTTCGATGGGGCTCGGCCAGGCATTGCAAGAACAGGTCTTGTTTGATCAGGGTCTGGTGATGAATCCGGGACTGCTGGAGTACAAAACGCCTGGCATTCTGGACTCACCGATCATCGAATCAATCATTGTGGAAAGCGCAGAATCGGAGGGGCCTTACGGCGCGAAGGAAGCCGGAGAAGGATCGCTCGCAGCTGTGATCCCAGCGGTAGGCAATGCAATCTATGATGCGATCGGAGTACGAATCACGGAGCTCCCCTTTTCACCGGAAAAAATCATCAAAGCGTTGAAAGAGAAAAAATGAGCCTTCCGATATTTGATGTTTATATTCCTGCATCCCTGCGTGAAGCAGTGCAATTCCTATCAGAAAACGTGCAGGATACTAAAATAGTCGCGGGAGGAACGGACCTTATCCCAAGTTTAAAACAAAAATTATTTGAGCCGCGTTTTTTGCTGGACATCAAACCATTGCAAGAGCTTCATGGTATTCATGAAACTCCCGATGGCGGCATTCGGATTGGTGCTTTAACAACAATTTCTGAGATGGTGTATGATCCGATCCTGAATCGACACTTTACTGTGCTCCAACAGGCGGCGGCAACTGTAGCTGGCCCCAGTCTGCGCAACGTAGGAACATTAGGTGGAAACATATGTCTGGATACGCGCTGTTACTGGTACAACCAATCTTACTTCTGGCGCCAGTCCTGCGGCTTTTGCCTCAAAAAGGACGGTTCTTTGTGTCATGTAGCACCGGGAAGCAAAACGTGCTGGGCGGTCTATTCAGGCGATACAGCGGCAGCACTTCTGACACTGGATGCGAGACTCAAGCTCGTTTCTGCAGATGGTGAAAGACTTGTTTCGTTGGTGGATTTTTTTGTGAATGACGGCATGATACGGAACCGGATGGAACCGGATGAAATTTTATGCGAAGTTCTGATTCCTGGAAAAGTGCGCGATTATCAGGGTGCGTACGAAAAGTACAGGATCCGCGGATCTGTGGATTACCCGCTGGCAGGTGTATCCGTAGCAATGAATGTCTCGAATGGAAGCGCAGAAGATCTTCGCATTGCGCTGACAGCCGTCAACCCGTTACCTGTCTTGCTGAAAGATCCGCTCTCTTTGTTGCGAAATGCGAGCGAATTGCAAAAGCTGGCGCAGCGCACCGCCAAGCCATTGAAGACATCCGCCAGCACAATGGAATACCGCCGGCATATGATCGGTATTATGCTGAAGCGCGCTTTGGAACGAATATAATTCATTTTGAACAGAAGTTAGCGGAAAAAGCGAAGAATTATCAGTCTTTGCTTCTGTAAAAAAGAGTCAAAAAATATGATTAAACATACTGTTTGCACAATGGATTGCCCGGACACGTGTAGTCTGGAAGTAGAAGTCGAAAACGAAAAGGTCGTTGCGATTCGTGGCGGACACACGAATCCTTTCACAGATGATTTCATCTGTGCGAAAGTAGCCAATTTTACAAAACGTCTCTACTCGCCGGATCGATTGCTATACCCGATGAAACGAACCGGCGCAAAGGGCTCCGCTCAATTCGAAAGGATCAGCTGGGAAGAAGCGGGCGACACAATCGCTTCACGTTTTAAACAGATTCGGTCCGAATGTGGTGGAGAAGCGATCCTGCCCTTCTATTATGGAGGTTCGAATGGCATGCTCGGCCAAGATACGGCAGATCGCGCTTTTTTTGCAAAGTTAGGCGCATCGAGATTGGCGCTCACCGTTTGTGCTGCGCCTACTTCAGCAGCAGCCATGGGAATGTATGGCAAGATGCCAGGCGTTGCATTTGAAGACTATGTTCACGCGAAACTCATCATCATCTGGGGAGCCAATCCAAAAGCTTCCAACATTCATCTTTCACCCGTATTAAAGAAGGCCCAGGCTGCGGGAGCTAAAATCGCAGTGGTCGACCCTACTTTGAATTTCTCTCCGCGCGAACATGACTTACATCTTCCTGTTTATCCGGGAACGGATCTGGTCCTGGTGCTCTCGATGATTCGCTACTGGAATAAAAACGGATTGCTCGATCGGCAATTCCTTCAACAGCACAGCATTCGATCCGAGATTCTTCTTGAAAATGCGGAACAGTATGACTTCGAAAAAGCTTCACAAATCTCGAAGGTTCCTGCCCGGGATATTGAACTGCTCGCGCAGATGTATGCGGAATCGAACCCTGCTGTAATCCGGATCGGTTGGGGCCTGGAGCGAAATCGCAATGGCGGCCAGGCTGCTGCAGCAATTCTTGCGCTCCCTGCTTTGATGGGAAAATTCGGCGTGCAGGGGGGCGGCTATACACTCAGCAACAGCAGCGCGACGAAAGTAGCAGCAAATAAAGTTGTGGATTTTCCCCAGTGGGATGCAAGAGAAATCAACATGAATCTTCTTGGTAAAACGCTGCTGGAAGAACAAAACCCTCCGGTAAAGGCGCTCTTTGTATACAACTGCAATCCTGTCGCTACAGTTCCGAATCAAAATGCGATTCTAAAAGGCATGCAACGGGAAGATCTTTTCACTGTTGTGTTTGATCAGGTCATGACAGACAGCGCGAAGTACGCAGATATTCTCTTACCTGCCGTCACATTCCTGGAGCAGGAAGAAATTAAGAAATCGTACGGACCTTTTCTCTTAGGTTTTGTTTCGCCCGTGATTCCACGTTGTGGAGAAGCGAAGCCAAATGAGGAAGTGTTCGCAATGCTGGGCCGCGCGATGGGTTGGAGCGATCGAGCGTTTCAAATGACAACAGAAGATTATTTGCAGAGTGTTGCCGCTGCCCTTCGGCCACCTGGAGGCTCTGTTTCGTTGGAGCAATTGCGGGAGAAACGGATTGTATTCTTTGATTTTCCGGGGCGAAATCCGATCCAGTTCAAAACATCTTTTCCCTGGACCCATGATGGAAAGATCAATTTGGCTCCGTCCGCGCTCGGTGAAAACCCCTATGAGTATCTGGAAAACAACAATCAATACCCTTTAACTCTGATCAGCCCCGCAACAGGGAAACTCATCAGCTCCAGCATGGGTGAATACAACTTCCCTCAGCTTTACGCGGTTATGAATCCGGCGGATGCGGAGTCACGTAATTTGACGGATGGAAACTGGATACGAGTCCACAACGAACTTGGCGAAGTGCATTGCAAACTGAGAGTGCGCAGCAGCATTCGTCCTGGTGTGGTTACGATGCCAAAAGGCGCCTGGCGCAAAGCGTCCCGCAACGAACAGACCGCGACCGCCCTCGCTCCCGACACTCTCGGCACCGCCGGAGGAGCCTGCTTCAATGACGCCCGTGTCGAAGTCGCGTTGTTGTAATTTGTAACGCCCGCCTCTGGCCGTGCTCCTGAGCTCGAGCTTTGCGCACGGGACATGCGCGCTACAACCCTACGGTAACTTTCCTTCCCCTCCATTGAGGATCTTCACAATTTGCTGATTCACAAAAGGGGCCCTGACCGCCGGATCTGTGGTTGCAACAATCGTTGAAATATCATCTTTTGGCGAACGGAAATACAGGAAAAAATGGAATCCATCGGATCCCGCTAGAACCAGAGGTTCATTCGGTGAGAAGATCCGCAGATTAGATTCCTTCGGAAAAAACAGACCTTTTACGGAAGCTTCATAGAACTTGAACATGTCTTGAAGCGTGGAGAGTGTTCCTCCATTGCCTCGAAGATTCCAGTATGGTCCGTCCGGCGGATGCGGAAAATCGAATGTTGAGCCGCGATCCTTGCCCTCACCGTACGTATGCGCGATCTGTCCCGGTTTCCATTTCGGTAATGCATAGCCGGTCTGTGTCATTTCTGCCGGATCAAAGATGTTTTTCTTCAAATAGGTTTCGTAAGGCAGACCGCTGACTTTTTCAATGGTTGCGGCAAGCAAACTGTAGCCCGGATTTGAATAGCTTTCTTTTTTACCAGGCTCTGACGACAGTCTTGTTGTAAAAATGCGCTTCAGAAAATCTTCTTTGGAGATCACTTCCTCATCCCTTCCGGAATGATCCGGAAAGCCTGCCGTATGATCGAGCAGATTCTGGATTGTAATGCCCGCCTTATCAGCGGGGACGTTTGAAAAGAACGTTGTGATGGGATCGTTCAATTTTACTTTACCATCGGCAACGAGCTGCAGAATCGCTGTGTGAGTAAAATCTTTTGTCGCCGACGCCACATCGAACGCCGTATCTTTGTTGATGGGAGTCATGGATGCTCGATTCGCCAGGCCGTAGCCTTTCTCAAAAAGAATTTCACCATGCTGTGCAACCAGCACTCCTCCATGAAATCCGGAGGGGAGCAGGCGCATCAAAAAATCGTCCAAACGTTTCAACGTTTCAGCGCTCACAGACTTTGTCGTTTCTGTCTGCGGCAACGGCGGCATTGGTTCCGATCGATCCGCTGGGCGAATTCCGATATCGGTAATTGCAAATGGTGCTTCGGATGCTGTTCGGATTGTCACCAGCAACAATTTCTGCGAACTTTTCCCTTTCGCAACGACAGTCAGCTCATGTGGCTCCGAATTCTTCACTTCGGTTACCTCGAGTCCGCCTGTCCTCTCGCGAACATCATTGAAAATTTGGAGGTGCTCTTCCTCCGGCATGGCTTGTCCAAACTCCGGATCGAAACTTCGCACAAAAGCCAGCACCCTTTCTCGATCACCCGTTTCAATGACTGCCAGCATCTCGTTCAACTTTTGACCCGCAGGTGTGTCCGGGATTTTGCTATCTTGTGCCTGAAGCACGACGCAGATGAAGAACAACAAAATGGTGATAAAAAAAGAATTCAATCTCATGTTCCCGCTCCTTGAAATATGATTTCGCTCAATGTAACGCCGGCGGCATGCCGGCCAGGCCGGCGGCGCTACCGACTCATATGAAAGAATAAAGGATAGCTGTGAAGTTTTTATGAAGGTGACAGAGGCAATGTGAACTTGATGGTCGTTCCCTCCCCTACCCTGCTTTCAGCCTGGATTTTCCCGTTATGGGCAAGAACCAGCTGCTGAACAATCGCAAGTCCAAGTCCGGTTCCGCCCGTTTTGCGAGTGCGCGAACGATCCGATCGGAAGAATCGTTCAAAGATGTAAGGAAGGTCCTCCGATGGAATCCCTTCACCGTTGTCCGTTACGGCAATCTCCAACTCTTTTGCAGCCTTCCTTGCTGAAATCACGATGCGTCCGCCCGGTTGTGTGTGCGACAGCGCATTGGTCAGTAGATTGCGAAAAGTCTGCCCAATCCGCTTGATGTCCGCATGAATCACGGGTAAGTCCTGCGAGACAGAAATGACCACTTCAATATTCTTTTTACTAATCGAAGGTTGCAGCGCTTTCACAACGGATTCCATTTCGTTTTTGATGCGAAGCGGTTCCATCGATAATCTCAGATGACCCGCGTCCGCGAGGGCCAGTTCCTGAAGATCATCGATCAAGCCATTCAACAGCATCGCTTCCTCATGCAAGGAATTGATGGCGGATGTATCCGGTTTCGCCAATCCATCCTGTAGGCTTTCGAGTTGTCCACGAATATTTGTTAAAGGCGTACGCAACTCATGTGCGATATCACTGACCATATTTCGGCGCAATTGCTCCAGGCGTTGAAGGGACTCAGCCATGGCGTTGAATGCATGCGCCAGCTCTCCTGTCTCGTCAGCGGATTGAACCGGAACGCGTTGTTGAAGATCGCCCTTTTCAAGCATACGCACGGCCTTCGTCAAATTCTCAATGGGAGCCAGCAGCCGTTTTGAAAAAGCCAGAGTCAACAAGAAGGCAAGGAGGGCGCCGCCCAGGACAGAAAGGAGTACACCTCGTCTCACAGAAAATGTGAACAGCTCCGTTTCGCGATCCGGTTGCAGAAAGGCCGGATCTGTTGCGTACAAAGTGCCAATGGCGTTCTTTTGTTCATCCAATATAGAAAGATGCGGCACGTTCGTCACGGCGACTTCGTTCAACACAACGTGACCGCCGCTTCGCAGTTCACTTTCGTAAATCAAACTATGATTCGGACCGATCTGCACGCTTGAACCAATTAAGTCATCCGGCCAGGCGGCGATCAGCTGATTATTTTGATTCACCAGAATCAATCGCTTTCCTGTGATAGCACCGATCCTTTCCAGCACAGATTGAACATCTTTCCAGTTGTTGCGCCTGTAATGCTGCTCAAGGGTATCTGCAAATCTGCTGAGACCGGTTGCGCGGCTGGAAGTAACGTAGCGATTGAATTCCTGATTGCTGACGCGAGTAGAAAGAAACCCGACTGCGCCCACAGCAATCACAACGATTGCAACGGTGGCCAGGATCAATCGAGTACGAAGGCTACGAAACATTCTGACCTGCCGAAAATTTATAACCGACACCGAAGACAGTCACAATTCGCGAAGGTTGATTTCGGTTCGGTTCGATTTTCCTTCGGAGGTTCATGACGTGCGCATCGACAGTTCGGTCCAGACCTTCAAAATCCGGCCCAAAGGCGCGTTCCACAAGTTCGGCTCGCGTGAAAACACGGCCAGGGGCTCGTGTCAGCGTTTCGAGCAACTTAAATTCGGTAGGAGTCAGATCCACCGGGGAGCCATTCACGTGAATTTGATGCCGGGTAAAATCAATTGTCAAATCACCACTATGGAATCCCTTTCCGGAAGAGTCTTCGGCTTTATGAGTCCTCCGCAGCACCGTTTGAACGCGAGCGACCAATTCCCGAGGGCTAAACGGTTTCGTGATGTAATCATCCGCGCCCAGGTGCAATCCTTTGAGTTTGTCCTCTTCCTCCGCGCGAGCGGTTAGCATGATGATGGGTACATCGGAAAATTCACGAACGCTGCTGCAGACGTTCAAGCCGTCGACGCGCGGCAACATCAGATCAAGAATCAACAGCGCCGGTGATTTCATTCGAATCATCTCCATGGCCTGTGCGCCATCAGATGCAAGGAAAGCAGTAAAACCAGCGTGCTCTAAATAGAGTCTGATTGTCGCCGCAGTCTTTACATCATCCTCTACGATTAAAATCTTGAGTTGCACCATTGTAATGTTCCGATCTCTCTAAGATCACGTCATTATACGTTTACCCGGTCCGGTCGCCATTCACAGCAAAGACCCAAAGAATAAAAGATAGTTGTGAAGCTTTTGTGAAGATTCTTACGTTGAGGTATTTACCTGATCTTTCCTCCGAAAAGAAGTACTTTTCTACTCGATTTTAGGCAAATGTCGCTTTGTCAGTCTGATGCACGCCATACATATAAACAGAATCTTCTTGGCCTGAGAGGTTTTGTTTTTGAATTCGGAGCGAGTGAAGTATTTGGAAATATCCGAACGAATACTCCGCGATTCTCACCGGCTGATCGCGGCATCTGATCTGACACAATCAATAAACATACAAACCTTGTGCCGTCAATCATCATAAGACAGAATCCTGTTGGGCCATTTTCGTAAACATTGGTAGAATGAAAGTTGTAGCAATAGCAACGTGACTTCTAACTTTCACGAATGAGG
The DNA here is from genome assembly GCA_963771165.1 of uncultured bacterium. GTDB lineage: Bacteria > Acidobacteriota > HRBIN11 > JAKEFK01 > JAKEFK01 > JAKEFK01. The sequence continues at coordinate 41,851 of CAVYSN010000019.1, forward strand.
AACAGTCATGCCAAAACGACTCAAAGACAAAGTAGCGATCGTGACAGGAGCGAACAAAGGCATTGGGAAAGCCATTGCTAAACTCTATGTGGAAGAAGGAGCCAAGATTCTGGCCGTATTCCATTCCGATGAAACAGGAGCACAGAAGGCCCTTGAAGAGATGAAAGCTGTTGGAGGTGAGGCCGCTTCATTTCAAGCTGATGTGAGCAAAAAGGCTGATACCGAAAAGATGGCCGAAGAAGCTCTAAGGCTCTACGGAAGAATTGATGTTTTATGCTCGAATGCTGGGATTTATCCGCTCGTGAAGATCGAGGAGATGACTGAAGACGATTGGGACCTGGTCTTATCGGTCAATCTCAAGGGAACCTTTCTTGTTGTAAAAGCTTGTCTACCTCAGATGCAAGCGCAGAATTACGGACGAATTGTCTGCATATCCTCTACGACCGGGCCCAGAACCGGAGTTCCCGGTTTGGCTCATTACGGAGCCTCAAAAAACGGGATCATAGGATTTATTCGCAATGCGTGTCTGGAACTAGGTAAATACAACATCACGATCAATGCCGTAGAGCCTGGTGCAGTTTTGACCGAAGCGGTGAAGAAACTGCTGGATGAAACGACTATCGAGGAGCTTGAAAAAGAGATACCGCTGAAGAGGATGGCAGATCCTTTAGATGTGGCGTACGCGGCACTATTTCTTGCGACGGATGAATCCAAATATATTACAGGTCAATCTATTGTCGTGGATGGTGGTCTGATTCTTCCCGAGATGCCATTGCGATTGTTTGAATAACGATCTGTAATGTAGATAAGATCAAGTCGAGCCTTACAATTCGCTGCAGTCGACGCCCTTGTGATGGACGCTTGAGCCATAATTGTTGAGCGGACAGCTTGTGAATCCCATTGCGTGCGATTTCCCTATCTCATGCAAACTCGCGAACAAACGGCTCGTAGGGAACGTTTAGTCTGGTATGGCTAACTCTCAGATTGACGAATCAACCCCTAGAAAGCCCATTCGGCTTTGGCCCGGCGTAATTGCCGTTGCCTTACAGTGGCTCTTTTGGGTAGTGGTTCCCTACATCTTTCCCGAGCAAGGCGGCACCGTCGTGATTGGGGCTGCCCTCTGCGGGTTGGCAGTCGTTCTCTGGTGGCTGTTCTTCAGCCGGGCAGCCTGGGCCGATCGGCTCGGAGCGATCGTTTTGATGGTGGTCGCTGTGGCGGCCACAACACGCCTCGTTCACGAGTCCGTTGCGAACGGCATGATGGGATTCATGCCGTATATTTATGCCATTCCGGTCATGTGCCTCGCGCTAGTCGCGGGGGCTGTGGCCAGCCGCGGACTTTCCAGCGGCTTTCGGCGTGTGTCAATGGTGGGAGCTATCCTGCTCGGATGCGTAACCTTGATGCTCATCCGTACCAACGGCATCACCGGCGACGCTGATTCGGATATTGAGTGGCGGTGGACGCAAACGCCGGAGGAACGGCTGCTTGCCAGAACCAAAGATGAGCGGGCGGCGCTCCCATCCGCTCCTGCAACCGTGCCGCAGCCTGAGAAGCGGCCTGTTCCTGAGGCGATCGACGAGCCGAAGGCTCCTACTCCGGCTACAGGGGTCGCAGAGACTGCCCGGAAGCAGGATCCGGACAGTAGCCATGAAGAGGCAGCACTCCCGGTCGCTTCAACAGAAGGGAACACGGACACTAGTTGGTCAGGCTTTCGCGGACCGGAGCGAGACAGCATAGTTCGCGGAGTGCGGATTGAAACCGACTGGTCTGCTTCACCGCCGGTCGAAATTTGGCGCCGGCCGATCGGACCGGCATGGTCATCTTTCGCGGTCCATGGCGACATCCTTTACACCCAGGAGCAGCGCGGTGAGGACGAGCTCGTGTCTGCGTACGACCTGAACACAGGTGAGCCGGTGTGGATGCACGGCGACGTGGCCCGATTTTGGGAATCGAATGCCGGCGCCGGTCCGCGCGCGACGCCGACGCTCAGTAACGGTCGCGTCTACACACTCGGTGGAACGGGAATATTGAACGCGCTCGAAGCCCGCGACGGTGCGGTGGTGTGGTCCCGCAACGCTGCATCCGATACCGGTAGGAAGGTGCCGGACTGGGGTATCGCGAGCTCCCCATTGGTGGTTGGTGACATGGTTATCGCTGCGACTGCCGGAACACTCGCCGCCTACGACGCCGCCACCGGAAATCCACGCTGGGTCGGCCCGAAAGGAGGCTGGGGCTACAGCTCACCGCAGTTGTCGACAATCGACGGTGTGCCGCAGATTGTGCTGCTGAATGGAGCGGGTGCGATCAGCGTCTCCCCGTCTGATGGCACGTTGCTCTGGCAACATGCGTGGAAGAGCGATGGCATCGTGCAGCCTGCCATAATCGTGGGCCGCGACATCCTGCTCGGTAGCGGCTCCGGACTCGCTGGGAATACCGGCATGCTACGTGTAAGCGTCGCGCACCAGCCTAACGGATGGCAGGTGAAAGAGCTATGGACCTCGATCGGGCTGAAGCCTTACTTCAACGATTTCGTCGTCCACAAGGGCTACGCCTTCGGCTTCGACGGCAGCATGATCGCCTGCATCGATCTCAAGGACGGTACGCGAAAGTGGAAGGGGGGACGCTACGGCCACGGACAACTCATCCTGTTACCCGACCAGGACTTGATGTTGGTCCTTTCAGAAAAGGGGGAGCTGGCGCTGGTGTCGGCAGCCCCTGACCAGTTCACGGAGTTCGCGCGGTTCCCGGCAATCAAGGGGAAGACCTGGAACCATCCTGTGTTGGCCGGCGACGTTCTACTGGTTCGAAACGGCGAGGAAATGGCCGCATTCCGCCTATCCCTCGCGGGCAACTGACGGAACTTGCCTACACCGCCATCGCCGATGTGCCCAAACAACTCGCTCCAGCGGGCGATCTTCCACCTTTTCAGGCACCCGCTTTGCAATCCGCAAAAATCCATTTTCGAAAAAGAAAATATAAATCGGATACCGTCGTTTGATGGCACAATCTGATGATGCGCGGCAAACCTCACACCCATTTGCCGATGATTTGAAGTAGTAAATGCCGAACGGATCGTTGCACTCGACAAGACAACCATTTAATCCGTCATGTGTATGGAAGGATTCGAATATAATGGTGCAAGGAACATTAATTGGCCAGAAATCGGGAGATAGACCGAGAGATGAACAAGAAGAGTCCCGGCAAGGGTGTCACGCTGGCGCGGCGTGTTTTCACGATCGCGGGTGTTTATGGAATGTTGGTGCTCATTCCACAGTACTTCATGGAAAATAAGGTGGGGCGCGATTTCCCTCCTCCCATAACACATCCTGAGCATTATTACGGATTCATCGGAGTAGCTCTGGCCTGGCAGGTACTTTTCTTGATCATCGCACGAGACCCTGTTCGCTATCGCGTTGCAATGCTTCCGGCCATTCTGGAAAAGCTGGCATTCGGAGGAGCTTGCGTCATGCTCTACATCCAGGGACGCCTCTATCCAATGGCTCTGGGCGCCGGCGGACTGGATCTGATTTTGGGTGTACTTTTCGCAATCAGTTATCGTACGACGGCTACGCAGAGCGGTAATACAAATTCCGATGATGCATGAGTGTGAACAAAAACAAAATTCTAGCTCGAGAATAGCATCCCAATAAAGCAGGCCCGAACAACGCGCGGCATTCAACGCATTCCATGCTTGGCTCAATCATGCCGGTTCTAACTTACTTGTGGCGGTGAAAGCTTTATTCCACTATCATATTTATTTACCGTTTAGTGCTTGGGTTCAGTTGCAACCGTTGTCGTTTGTTGACGCTGAACCCCGAGTGTTAGGCGCCATCGACGACAGAACAGGATGAGGAGAAAACCATGACGAATTTGGAAGCCGCGAAGATTAAGGAGTTGAAGAGCAGCTTTAATGGAGAGATTCTACTTCCGAGCGACGAGGCCTACGAAAGCGCCCGGAAGATTTGGAACGCGATGATCGACAAGCGCCCTGCGATCATTGCTCGCTGTGCCACGACTTCGGATGTTGTGCGAGGCGTGAACTTCGCGAGGGAGAATGGATTGTTACTTGCCGTCCGTGGCGGCGGACACAACATTGCCGGCAATGCCGTGTGCGATGGCGGGATCATGATCGACCTGTCGAAGATGAAGGCAGCGCGAGTGGATCCTGCTGGACGACGCGTGATAATCGAAGGGGGGGCCACACTGGCGGATCTTGATGCCGCAACTCAAGCTCACGGCCTCGCCACACCGACCGGCATTAACTCCACCACCGGCATCGCCGGACTAACACTTGGCGGAGGCTTCGGCTGGCTCAGTCGCAAATACGGCATGACCGTTGACAACCTCGAGTCCGCCGAGGTCGTGCTCGCGACCGGTGAGGTCGTTCGTGCCAGCGCAACCGAGTACCCGGACCTCTTCTGGGCACTCCGAGGCGGCGGGGGGAATTTCGGCGTCGTCACCCGCTTCGAATTTCGACTCCACCCTGTCGGCCCTGATCTGCTGAGCGGACTCATCGTGTACCCGATGTCGCAGGCGAAGTCGGTGCTGCAGCAGTATCGTGAATTCATCGCCAAGGCGCCGAATGAACTAACAGTGTGGACCATCCTGCGCCAGGCGCCGCCACTCCCCTTTCTGGCAGAGACCGTGCATGGCAAAGAGATCGTGGTGCTTGCGCTGATCTATGCGGGGGACCCGAAGCAAGGTGAGCCGCTCATCGAACCGTTGCGGAAATTCGGCACCCCTCTGGGGGAACATGTCGGCGTCCAGCCTTACGTTGCCTGGCAGCAGGCCTTCGATCCGCTACTCACCGCGGGCGCCCGTAATTATTGGAAGTCCCATAACTTCTCCACGCTCAAAGACGAACTTTTCGACATCGTCATTGAATACATCGGAACGTTGCCGTCCCCTCAGTGCGAGATCTTTTTCGGCGCAATTGGCGGTGCAACCACGCTGCCGGCCCCGGACTCAGCCGCGTACGCGCACCGAGATGCAAAGTTCGTCATGAACGTTCATGGCCGCTGGGATGATCCTGCAGATGACAAGCGGGGCATCAGTTGGTCGCGTGACTTCTTCAATGCATCAGCGCCTTTTGCCAGTGGTGGGGCCTATGTCAATTTCCTCACAGCCGACGAAGTTGATCGCGTGCGCTCCGCCTACGGCCCGAACTATGATCGGCTCGCACAGGTGAAGCGCAAGTATGATCCGAATAACCTCTTTCGTATGAATCAGAATATCGAGCCGGCCTAAGTCTGGAGTCGCCCTTTTCCAACGGCTGAACAGAAGGATATTTTTGTTGGACACCGAGAAAATATCTCAATCCTTGCTCGATGCCGATGAGAGTGTGCTGATCGTTATCGATGTACAAGACGCATTCCTGAAGAAACTTCCGGTTCAGGAAAGTGAGCGATTGCTCAATCGTATTTGTTGGCTCATCGCGGTCGCGCAATGGAAACAGATACCACTTGTTGTGACGGCAGAGGAAATCCAAAAACAGCCACTCGCTTCCACACTGATTCAGTCCTTGCCGGCAGGCGCTCGCATATTTGATAAAGTCTCATTTGGCCTTGCACAACAACCCGACATACTGGCCGCAGTTGAGCAAACTGGCCGCAAAACGACTGTATTGATCGGTTTGGAGACCGATGTTTGTGTTACCCATTCCGCCATCGGCCTGCTTGGTGAAGGCTACCGCGTTGCAGTGGTTGCTGACGCAACGGCAACACCTGCTTCAGGGCAAGAAATCGGACTATACCGGATGCAGAACGCCGGGGTCGTAATCGTTAGCACGAAAGGCTTATTTTACGAATGGATGCGCACCGTCGAAACGGTGAATCGCTTTCACAGGGAATGCCCGAATATGCGGGACCTGGATGGCATTGTGTTGTAGTGAATGCAACTGAATGAAGGAAGTGGTGCGGACGCCACTTGAATGCTGCTCTTCTTCACTTTTTTTGCGGGACGGCCTGCATCAGGAGCGCAATGGCTTTTTTTAATGCTTCGGTTCCGGGAATTTCGCCCTTGTAATGACCCAGGCGCACGACAACGAGATCGTGAGATGGAATGATCAAAGTTGTCTGCCCTCCTGCGCCCGCCATGTAATACGCTTCCTTTGGCGCGGGAAATTCGTCGTCGCCGTTGATCCAGAAGAAGCCGCCGTAAATCGGGCGTTTATCCGCTTCCCATGCGGGTGCAACGGAGCTCACGAATTTTACGTAGCCTTCGGGGAGAATTCGTTCGCCATTCCATACACCATCCTGCAAATAAAGGTTCCCAAGTCGAGCCCAATCGCGCGCCGAAGCCAGTTCATATCCTTGCGTAAGAAAATTTCCAAATGGATCAGTTTCTAGAACCATAGTGCGGATGCCAATCTTATCGAACAGCGCCCGCTGCGGAAACGAGAGATACTCTTCGCCGCGTTTCTCTACAGCCAGGCGGATAAGATAATTGATCAACACGGGGTCTGTGTTCCGATAACGGCCGATTGTTCCTGGTGGCCATTGCAACGGCCGTGTGGCGGCGTATTGAAACGAATTGATACTCCCCGTATAAAGATAAAGATGGTCTGGGTAAGGTCCCATTGGATCGTAATCAGGATCCTGGGGAGCTCGGATCCTTAACCCGCTGGACATGTGCAGAAGATCTGCAATTCGAATTCCCGCGCGCCTGTCTCCCTTCCCTTGCCATTCAGGAATCGGGGCCGGTTTCCACAAATCATACACACCTTGATGGATCAGGATTCCCATCAGTGTGGCCGTTACACTCTTACCCATTGACCAGCCTTCAAGCGGCGTGGTCAACGTGATCCCCTTGCCGTAGCGTTCTCCGAGAATGCGTCCTTTCCATGTCACAACGAAAGCGGCGGTCATACCGGATTCTCGTTCAAACGCAGCATTCACGGCGTCTTTCACCCTGCTAGCATCGACTTCGTTCGTCAGAGACTCCTCAGGCAACAGATCTCCCATCGGCCACTGCTGCATTGAAGGCTCGGGCAACTTGCTCTTGATACTGACCGGAGTGAAGCTCACGGAATCCTGACCAATGGGGAGAGTAACGCATCCCTGATCACCCAGATATTTTGCGGTGCGTTTGATTCCGTTCGGAAGGAGGACATGCACGGTATGATGATCGCGATCGATGACAGGCTTTCCAAACTGAAGGCGTTGATCGCAGGGGCTTGTGAAGCATCCAACATTTTCGGCCGCGAAATCAGGATCGAGACCGGTAATGAAAACAGCTGAGCACATGATCTTTGCAAAGCCGGAAGCATTATGAACCAGCGCATCGCCTGGAGGCGGCGTATACGAAGTGTTCAGCTCCAGTGCTTTCGCACGGGCGAGCATCACTTCCTGCGACTCCTCTGCCATAGAGCTTGTCTCCAAGTACATTGCAATGATGAGTATCAGCAGTAGCGCATTCATTCGCATGGCGTAAACCTTTTTACCAGAATTCAGAGGCAAAGACCAGATCTGAACTCAATTGAGTTACAGACATGCGCTCGCAATTTTTCTCTTGGCGGACCTAGGCTTCTTGGTTTCTTGGGGATCAATCCTCGAAACGTCGTTTCACAATATGAAACAAGTTTGACTTTCCTCATTCTGTTGTAAACAATTAAAACGATGAGACCTACTCTGGCCGTTCTCGAAGAAAAATTGCTTGAACAGATTGTTGACGAAGCATTTAAAGTGCTGGAAAAGAGCGGAGTTCTAATCGAAGATGAACACGCTCTGAAACGTCTGGCAAAAGTTGGATTGACATCCGATCCGGAAGATCACCGGGTTCGCATGCCTCGGGAAATGGTGGAAAAGGCAGTGCAGGACGCGCCATCGTCCATCACTCTTTATGATCGTGATGGAAATCCTTCGGCAACGCTGGAAGGAGATAAGGTCCACTTCGTTCCGGCCTCTTCCGCACTGCGTATTCTCGATCGCAAGACGCAGCAGCAGCGAAATCCAGGAACCGCTGATTTTGTCGAGTACGTGAAACTCGCGGACGGATTGAAGAATATTGACTATCTTTCGACAGCTTTTATCCCCAAAGATATTCCGCAGGATATGGCAGATGCATGGCGATTGTATCTTGTTCTATCCCATTCCAAGCGTCCGATTGTTTCCGGCGCATTCACTTCCTTCGGGGTTCCGCGCATGGGCGAAATCATGGCGATGTTCCGCGAAGGCAAAGAAGATTTGATCCGCCGTCCGATGTCGATCTTCACCTGCTGTCCCAATACTCCATTACGATGGGGAGAGGATCCGATATCGAACATCATCGATTGCGCTGAATGGGGAATACCGATTGAGGTAATCCCGGTGTTGCTCCTCGGAATGATTTCACCCACGACAACTGTCGGGGCGATCGTGCAGCACACGGCGGAAGTTCTATCCGGACTCACAATTGCGCAGGCGGTTCGGCCAGGATCGCCGGTTATTTTTGGCGGCGCCCCTGCTTCTTTTCATATGCGATTGATGACAAATCCAATGACTGCAGTGGAAGCTTTGCAAATGTACTGCGGATATGCGCAGGTTGCTAAATATTTGAAACTTCCCTGCCAGGCCTATATGGCTTTGTCCGACTCGAAATTTAATGATCCGCAGTCCGGGATGGAAACAGGCGTGGGCGCGTTTCTGGCAGCGTGCGTTGGTTTTAATTCCATTTCGGGGCCCGGAATGCTGGATTATGTGAATTGTTTCAGTTTGGAAAAACTCATTTTTGATGATGAAGTCGTGGCTCATGCAAAAAGATTTATCCGGCCCGTGGAAGTGCGTGAAGATATGCCGGCGTCCGATTTGATTTCGGAACTCGTGCGCGACAAGCATTTGCTGACCTCCGAGCACACGCTGCAGCATTGGCCGGAAGAGCTTTATTTACCCGGACCGATGGTGGATCGAACCAACTGGGACCAGTGGGAAGATCAGGGGTCGCACGATTGGCGTGCGCGCGCGAACGAAATTATCGATGAACTATTGTCGGTTTATGAAGTCGAACCGCTGGATGAAAAACTGCACACAGAGATCCGGGATTTATTCCGCCGCACCTGCAGCGATCCGGATGTTGTTCTCCCCTCCTTTACGGAGCAACGAGTATGATCGACTACGCTTTGATGAATCAACTCCTGTTTGAAGGCAAACATGAGCCTGTCAAGAAAATGACAGAGGACGCGCTGGCGGCGGGTCGGTCGGCGATGGAAGTCCTGGAAGATGGTTTGATCGCTGGGATGCGGGTGGTCGGCGAGGATTTTAAACACAACAGGATTTTTGTTCCCGAAGTTTTGCTTGCTGCCCGCGCAATGAAAGCCGGCATGGTGGTGCTTAAACCGCTACTCATTGAAAAGAAAGAAGAGACTAGAAAGATGTCCGCTACGATCGTGATGGGAACCGTAAAAGGGGATCTTCATGACATAGGAAAGAATCTTGTCGGCATGATGGCAGAAGGAGCCGGATTTACAATCGTCGATTTAGGAACGGACACTTCAGCTGAAAAATTCATCGCAGCGGTGAAACAACATAACGCCGCACTGATCGGCATGAGTGCACTGTTAACGACAACAATGATTTACATGCGAACTGTGGTGCAGAAATTCAAAGAAGCGGGGCTTCATCACATCAAAATATGTATTGGAGGCGCGCCTGTTAGCTCCGAATATGCGCGCGATATCGGGGCGGATGGTTATGCAGCCGATGCGGCAAGCGCTGTTGAGCTTTTCCAACGATTGATAGCAGAGCAGAACGCTGCAGAAATTCGCGGAGAAGCCGCTTCCTGAAGAATTAACGCGAACCCGACAAAATTCGTGTAAGAAAGAGGATGCGGAGATGATGGAGAGAAGGAGATTAGCTCTTTTTTATTTTTTCAACTCATCCTCTCATCTTAAAATCCCCGCATCCCCCTTCTTACACAAAAAACAAAGATTTGAAAGAAAATACAGTAACGATTGATGGCGTTACGACAACTGCCGACATTGGTACGAGTCTGTTTGAATGCGCTGAGTCAATTCAGGTCAGTGTACCGACCTCCTGTTTCAAACAGGGGAAATGCCGCGAATGTCTGGTTGAGATCGAAACGGGGGCCGAACTTTTAACAGAGTTGACTCCGCAAGAGAGTCATCTTGGGGGCCGATTTCGGCTTGCCTGCCGGACAAGATTGGCAGAGCCCGGCGAAGTTCGCTGTCACACATTGCGGCGCGGGTCACTCCGCATCGAAACGGAAACCACCGGATTGTCGGAAGAACCGATGCATCTGGATCCTGCCGTCACGCGCGATGGAAATCGGATCTTGCTGGATGGCGAATGCATCGCGGAATCGGATCAAAAGATTCACGGTCTGGCGATTGATATAGGAACCACAACTGTCGTTTTGCGATTGTACGACCTGGAAAATGGGCATTTGCTCGCGACACAGTCGTTTGAAAATCCGCAGCGCTTCGGCGGTTCGGACATCATGGCTCGCATTCATTTTGATGGCGAACAGAAGGGCCGTTTGCTGCAACGGACTCTGCTCGGTTACCTGACTCGCGCCATTCCAGGCCCTGCCGGTTGATCCTTCCACGATTTATGAAATGGTCGTTGCCGGGAATCCAACGATGCGGGATCTTTTCTTTGGTCTCGATGTTCAAACGCATCGGCGTGATGCCGTACCGTTCCACGACAGAAGCCGCCATGCGCGAAGGCCGGACTTCCACAACGAGTTTGATCGTGGAAGCACGAAGACTGCGATTACCTGTGCATCCACGCGCGCGGGTGTACGGACTTCCCTTGATTGGAAGTCATGTTGGAGCAGATGCCGCTGCCTGTTTACTCGCAACCGGAATTGCGGATCAAGATGAAATCTGCGCCATGCTGGATATCGGTACGAACACGGAAGCCATCATTGGAAATCGGGATCGAATCATGGCCGCTTCCTGTCCTGCCGGTCCGGCCTTTGAAGGGGGCGGAGTTGTGTTCGGAATGCCGGCTCTGGATGGCGCAATCGAACGGATACGGCTTCTGGGAGAGACGAGTGGAGATTGAAGTTGTTCAAAATAGCGAACCGATAGGAATCTGCGGTTCAGGTCTTGTGGATCTTCTTTCCGAATTGCTTCGCACCGGACAAATGAATGAACAGGGAAGATTTTCCGATGAACGCGAAATCTTTATGGTCGATGCAGCGCATGGAATATTCGTAGGAGAAGCGGACATCAATGAACTGGCTCAGGCCAAAGGCGCAAACGCTGCCGGATTGCGTGTTCTCGCAGACGCTTACGGAGTTGAAGTTCAAAAAATAGACAAGCTCTATCTTGCGGGAGGATTTTCACGGCATCTGGATGTTGAAGCGTCCTGCAGGATTGGTCTGATTCCGGATCTTCCACGTGACCGAATTCACAAGGTTGGAAACGCTGCACTCCAGGGAGCAGCCATGGCGCTGCTTTCGCGGACTCAAAGGCAGAAGCTCGAAGAACTTGTGAAGCGGGTTGAACATGTTCGACTTGAAACCAACCCGCAGTTTTTTGATTTTTTCGTGGAGGGGTGTCAGTTTCAATCCTTTGGAAGCGCTCCATGACTCGATTTTTCCATACTTCCGACAACAGGAAGATGATCTGTCACGCGCGGTGTCGGACGCAGAATACAAACGACTTCTGGGTGTACCGCGATCGCGGACACTGGATGGAGAATTGTTGGCGACGTGCAGCAATGGCGCGTGAATGGTACGCGCGGAATGGAAATCCGTTTGTTGCAACGGCAAAAATAGAATTGAAAAATATTTCCGCGCCCATGATTCAATTAGCTGAATGGTGTCGAGCTTCGATCGCGGCAGCTTGCCGAACGCTTGATGGCCGGTGAAGCTCATGCGCTTGTTGTGCTGGCTGCAACCGCAGGAACGGAGGTTGCGGAAGAAATCTCCAGACACTGGACCGAGGGGCGACCGGATGAAGCATTCTTTCTGGATCGCCTGGCTGTTGCAGTTACGGAACACCTGATTCACTGGTCCTCCGCTTTCTTGTGCCGGGCCGGCGCACCAGTCCAGGAGACTTTGTTGCCCCATCTCTCTCCTGGTTGCGGAGATTGGGATCTATCGGACCAGCATCGATTAGCAGGTGTTTTGGAGGATGGTCTGCAGCGCAGGACCATTGGAGGTATTGCCATCGGGCGCGTTAAATCCACAGCATTCCATTCTCGCCGCGCTCGGCGTAACCCGGCTCAAAGTCATCTCGACTCCGTGGGATACATGCCGGAGCTGTGACCTGGATCCCTGCGGATTCCGTCGAGCACCATATAGAAAATGAAAAGGACACGACGCCTTATACGAATTTGTAGGGGGGATTCATGGTGCCTGTGTCGTATCATTTACGACGTAATTTCCGTTCATTAGCCGACTGGAGCCCGTTCAAAGTTCCGTTACCCTTAGATCTAAGCTCTCGAGGAACCATTGTGAACAAAGCGTCGGCAGAAACGGAATCTTTCACGGAACTCACTGTTCCCACGGTCAAACAGTGGAGTGAACTAGAAGATTCTCAGCACCTCGTTCAGTTTTATGAGGACGAAGAATATCTTCTGCGATCTTTGTCGGAGTATGTGGACAACGGGCTTTCTTCCGGAGATGCCTGCATCATTGTGGCATCAGAACCGCACCGGGTTGCTCTTGAGCAGATTCTAAAACTGAAAGGCCATGACTTGCTCTCCGCATCCGGCGCCGGACTTTATATACCTTTGGACGCCGCAGAAACTTTATCAAAGTTTACTGTGCAAGGAATACCGGACGGCGATTTATTCCAACGCGTGATTGGACCAATCATCGATCTTGCAGCAGAAGGAAACAGGCGCGTTCGTATTTATGGAGAAATGGTGGCGTTACTTTGGTCCGAGAAAAAATTTGACGCGGCAATTCGTCTAGAAGAATTCTGGAACAAGATCGCAACCACTCGCCCATTCGCATTGTGTTGCGGCTATCCGATTCAAGAATTTGAGCAGGACATCCTTCAACACCTGGGAGCTGTTTGTTCATCTCATTCTGTTGTGGTTCCGGGTGAGAGTTATGCATCGGCGATCACACCTCAAGATCGTCTCGCAGTCATTACTGCTCTTCAGCAGAAAGCCAAAGCGTTGGAACGCGAAGTTGCTGAAAGGAAGCAGACGGAGCGGCAGCTTCGCGCGTCGGAAGCCAAATACAGGCAGCTGAAAGATCAGCTTGAACAGCAGTTGGAGCAAAGGGAAGAAATCCTCCAGCGCGAACAGACCGCAAGGCTGGAAGCGCAGAGCGCAAACAGAATGAAAGATGAATTTCTGGCAACCGTCTCGCACGAGCTGCGGACACCCCTTACTTCCCTGTTTGGATGGACCCGATTGTTGCGATCCGCCAATCTGGATCCGAGCGGCGTGTCTCGGGCTCTGGACGCTATTGAAAGAAGTGTACAGGCTCAGAGACAACTTGTAGAAGACCTTCTGGATGTATCGAGAATCATTGCGGGGAAACTTCAGCTTCAGATGACTTCGGTTCAAATCGAGTCCATTATCGAAACGGCCCTCAATATGGTCCGTCCGCTGGCGGACGCAAAGAGTATTTCGATTCGTTTACATTTTGCGTCGCGAATCCCGCCGGTTCAGGGGGACCCGGCCCGGTTAGAGCAGATCATTTGGAACCTTCTAACGAATGCAATCAAGTTTACGCCGCAGCACGGCAGAGTGGATGTTTCGCTCACTTCCACCAGTTCGGATGTCAACATCATTGTTCAGGATACGGGTGAAGGGATCAGCAGCGAGTTCTTGCCTTATGTGTTTGATAGATTCAGGCAAGCCGATAGCACCACGACTCGTAGACATGGGGGCCTGGGTCTGGGTCTTGCCATCGTACGTCACCTCGTAGAACTCCATGGTGGAATGGTGCATGCCGAAAGTTCAGGGAAAACGAGAGGGGCCATTTTCATGGTGACGTTACCGGGTGAAAATCTTTACGATTCGCCAAAACCGCAGGAAGAGAGAAGTCTTCCCTCCAACATTCTGACCTCTTTCACCGGATTAAAAGTGCTGGTCGTCGAAGATGATCGAGAAACACAAGAGATGCTTCGGCTACTGTTCAAACAATGGTCCGCGGTGATCAAAGTAGCTGCATCCGCACCAGATGCGCTGGAATTACTGAAAGAATGGGAGCCTGATATTCTGCTTTCCGACATCGGTCTGCCGGGTGAAGATGGCTACAGTTTGATCCAGAAAATCCGAGAGTTACCTACTGCAAAAGGGGGCCATGTTCCGGCGATTGCATTCACTGCCGACGCCAAACCGGAAGATCGGATCCGTGCCATCTCTGAAGGATTCAATGTGTTTCTCTCTCAGCCAATTGAACCAACAGAACTGGCTGCTTCCATATATAGCCTTACACGTTTTGTTCAAAACTAACCAGCTCGCGGGCGAGACGCCTGCGCTCCTTACAGCCGACTTGTGGTATCTTTATCCGTTATGAAAAAAGCAAAGTTGCTTGAGGCTTTGAATTCGCGGGTTTTGCTGAGCGATGGCGCGATGGGTACGCAATTGCAACTTGCCGGGCTCCCTTCCGGTCATTGCGGTGAAGCATGGAATCTTGATCACCCGGAGAGAATACTCAAAATACAGCGGGCCTATGCGGAAGCGGGCTCGGACTGCATATTGACCAATACGTTTGGGGCAAGCCGGATCATGTTAAACCGTCACGGCGAGGGTCAGCGGACCACAGAGATCAATCGCGCTGCTGTTTCGATTGCCCGGGAAGCACTGAACGGTAGCGGTTTTGTCTTTGGTGACATGGGTCCTTTTGGCGGCCTCATGGAACCTTATGGTGAAATCCCACGAGCGGACGTTGAATCTGCATTTCGCGAGCAGGCGCGAGCTCTGGTCGAAGCTGGAGTGGATGCGATCATCATCGAAACTCAAACGGCCCTGGAAGAATTGGAAATCGCGATTCAAGCATCCAAAGAGGCTGGTGCGCCTGTTGTTATCGGCTCCGTTGCGTTTGACAAAATGATGGACGTCGATGACGTTCGAACGATGATGGGAGTCAGCCCTGAACAAGCGGCTGAGTTTATGGTGGCACACGGCTGCGATATCCTGGCTTTAAACTGCGGTACCTTCATTGATATGAATAGAGCAGCAAGCATTGTCCGGCGATACCGGGCTATCAGCGGATTGCCGACCATGGCGCAACCGAATGCAGGCCAGCCGGTTCTAGAAAACATGAAAGTACTTTACAAAGAGACGCCGGATGAAATGGGGGCAGGATTTCCTTCCTTGATCGATGCAGGGGCCCGGATTATAGGTGGATGCTGTGGAAGCACACCGGATCATATCCGGCGTTTTCGCCAGTTACTGGAATCTTATGAAAAGGTGGAACGATGAGAGTAACCATTCCCATAGATGAAGCACAGGCAGATCAACATTTGCCTGAAGTGAAACCGGACGGCTCCGGAATCGGAATCAATTATGCTGATCAGGTCTTGAAGAATTTTAAGCTGACGCTAACCGATGGCCGGAAAATGCTTGCTAAGAGGCGAGGATTGAAGATCACTCTTACAATCGGCGATAAACAGGGTGAAGCGATCATGCGCCGTATCGACAATGGTCCGGATGTGAAAAGTATTTTTCGCAAAGCCCTCGAAGAAGCGGCTCAGAACGCCGGCGCAACGATTTCCATCGAGCCAAACCAGATCCACCTCGATCTTCCAGTCTGAATCCCCTTTCCAATTTTCAATTTGCAATCTGCAATTCTAAAAAGGGGTCATCGTGGGAGCGGGCGTTGGCTCACTCCCACGAATCTCTCTAAATTGGGAGAACCTGCTAATAAATACGCCGCCGTTCAAGAAAAGTTCCCAAGATTTAACCCAGAGACACAGAGATAGAACGAACTATTTTTTTCTCTGTGACTCTGTATCTCTGGGTTAGATCCTACTTCCAGGTCATCTCTTTCATGTGCATCAACCCGATCGCTGCAATCAATAGAGGGATCGCTATCAAAGAGTGCGGCATTCCAAGAAAAAATCGGGCAACCGGCTCAGCAGCATAAATAACAACCGCCCATTTTTTCATGTTCCAGTAACCCCAACCAGAAACTAGAGTGATAGCGATGCTGCAATACAGACCGGGCATGCCTACGGCGGTTTGAAATTTTGCAACGCCGGGAAACCCGCCAACGACAAACAACGTGGTCAAGGCTGCGGACAGGAACAAAAGAATCGCGCAGACGGAAATCATTGTTGGCCTGTTGATGATCAGGATGCCCGGAGGTGCGGCTGTTGAGTAGCCTTGCGGCGCCAAACCCGCGCGCGCCACCCGATCCTGCAGCAGTCGCGCCGAATCGCGAGGTGACAGCGTAAAATTCCGGGAAATCTCCTCCACGAGCAAGCGACATTGGCTGACCCTACTCTGCAATTGTTCGTAGATGATCTCCGCTTGTGCCCCATTTGCTTTGCCTTCGCGGACGATGGCTGCAACCACAAGCCCCTTCGGATCTCCATCAATGATATCCAGGCTCCAGCCAAGCAATTTTGGATGCTCCCCGTAGAAATAATTCAGACAGAGCTCCAGGAGTTCTTTTTTGCTTCGATTCATTGTGAGCCAATTGCGAATATGGTAGTCACGCAACTGCTTCTCTTTTTGAACAAACAGCGCCGGATTTGGCGAAAACATTTGCTGATGTCTAAACATTTCTCATCACCCCCTCCAGGGCCCATAGCAACGAGCGTGCCAGCCGGTCTACGACGATGCAGGCTCGTACTAACCGCATCATCGTTGCCGGATCGGCAACGGAGTAGCTTGCCTTCGAGCACTCTTCGATGTAGATTTTCAACATCATGATCGCTAAACGGTTTACAGGTTTAATGGTCGTTGTACTGTTGACCTGCGCCCTATCCTGTCTTGCTGAGGGAATTGCAGAGTTCCGGGCGAGTCGATCCTGCCATGAAGAGCCTGGAAGCAGTTCCGACGGGATTGCAAAATCCTGCTGTGAACAGGCCTTGGTGGAACCAGCTTTCAGTCTGGACTTTCCTCTTGCAGGTTCCGTCGAGCTGGCAAAGAATCCTCAAGCTCTTGTGGAGTTTTACGACCATTATGCGATTGAGAATAGAGATCCCGGTGGAACGGATCTCTATCGTTTGCGATCTCTTCGTATTTAATCCTTCTACTTCTTTCATTCTAATTGCTTTTTTCAATCGTGCGCCGCATTGCGCCAATTCTTTCAGGAGAAACTATGCGTTTACTAATCACCTTATTTTTTTTCGGAGCCGTCCTTGTTGCAGGACCGGTTTTTTCACAACATGAGGGGCACCATACGCAGGAGGAAGAGAAGAAACCCGTGGAACCGGAGCATGGAATGCATCATTCGGAAATGAGTCCCGCCAGTATGTTCTTAACCCAGCAAGCATCCGGAACCGCCATATCGCCGGCCTCCGCTCATTTACACGTGACCACTTTTGAATGGAAAGGGTGGCAATCAATGCTTCATGGAATATTCAGTTTGAACGCCATACAACAAACAGGGCCGCGCGGGAGGAACCGGGTATTCTCCACGAACTGGGCGATGTTGATGTCTCACAAAGAGTTGGATTCAAAGAGTAGCTTGATGTTCCGTACGATGCTGAGTCTGGAACCGGCAACAGTCAGCGATCGACAGTATCCACTGTTGTTTCAAACTGGGGAAACAGCGTACGGAGAAGCGATCGTGGACGGACAGCATCCGCATGATTTATTCATGGAGCTTTCCGGACAATATGCGGTTGAACTGGGTGAAAAAACGATTTTGAATCTGTACGGAGCATTGGTCGGCGATCCCGCTCTAGGACCGATCGCCTTTCCACACCGTATTTCTGCGCTTGAATTGCCCCAGGCAACACTGAGTCATCATTTGCAGGACAGTACGCACATCGCCAATGACGTGATCACAATCGGTTTGAGCCGCCCGCTTTTTCGAATTGAAGGGAGCGCTTTTCACGGCGCGGAACCGGATGAAGGTCGGTGGGACATTGATTTCGGCGCCCTCGATTCCTGGGCCGCACGCGTTTCGTTTACACCCAACAAAAACTGGGTCGGGCAATTCTCGATTGGACGGCTGGAAGAGCCGGAAGCGATTCATCCAGGAGATCTTGTCAGGACGACTGCGTCAGCAACTTACCATAAGCCTCTTCAAAACGGAATGTTTGCCGGAAGCTTTATCTGGGGCAAAAACCACCTGATCGTGGAAGATCTCGACCTGCATTCCTTTCTTCTGGAAGGCGTTTATCAGTTCAACCGGTACAACTACTTCACAGCGCGATTTGAAAATGTTGAAAAAAATGAGCTCTTTCCTGAAGAAGAGCACCATGATGTTTTTCGTATCAACTCCCTGACGATAGGATACACCAGGGATTTTGATATACTTCCTGATTATAAGTTCGGCCTGGGTGCAAACTTCACGCTATACTCTTTTCCTTCGGAGATTGAAACTTCCTACGGTGAGAATCCGTACGGTTTTCTACTGTACTTTAGAATTCGTTATGATGGCGGGTCTCATTAATAGCTTGCAGCGCTTCCGGATATTCGGACATCGTATCAAACCTTCTATGTTCCTCGAACCCGGGACCAGCTTCCGATTCGTGTAAGTTTCTGAGATGTTCGGCGAATTTTCTTTGTGAATTTGCGAAGAAGGCGGCGCCCCCAGTAATCTTTCAAAAACGGGACAGGATCCAGAAAATCCAGAAAGGCAAACGCGCGGAGCCTGTAAAATCTTTTCAGGAGAGCAAGGAGTTGTTGGCGTGCCATCGGATCGAAACGATTTTCAACGAATGTCACAAGATACTGACTGAACCAGATCCAACCGACACCCTGGCGATAGGTTCGCTTCGGATCCGCGCTGCCTGTGAAGACCTGATACAGGGTTGTGGGGACATCCATCTTCAACGCAGTCGAGATCGCATTGGACCGTACAACGCGAGGGTCAGCCTTTATGTAAATCAAGCTGCCGTCGATCGGATTTCGCCGGAACTCTAAAGTTACAACTCCGAAATAATTCATCCTTTTGAGAAAACGAATCGACGCATTCACGGCCTCCTCATCGTAAATGCTCTCACAATACACATTCGCCCCAAGCTCATAAGGGTGGACAAATTTTCCGCCCCGCGTGTATGTGAACAGCTTTAACCGTTGCACGACATAAGATAGAACCGGCTCCTGTTGGCGATTGATCACAAGAGTAACACCGATACAATGTCCGGCTTCCCCCGGAATCACTTCCTCAATCAGCGGATACTCTCCGAGTCTCGAAAAGATCTCCACGCAATCGTTTCGCAACGACTGCGCATCGTTGCCCGCAACTTTTGTGAAACGCCCGGTTTTGATGTCGGCAGGAAGGGTGCCTGGCATGGTCTTGAGCAAATACTCATGATTGGCAAAATCCAAAACAGACAGAACATCATCCAGGTCTTTGGAATCCCCGGGTTTGAAAAAATGTGGCGTTTTCAGGCCCGATTCTCTCGCCATGCTATAACTCTTCGACTTGTTCATTAACGGTTCCAGAATATGCCAGGGTGGGACAGTCAGAACAAATGAATTGGATAAGTGATCGAAGTTCCTGGAAACGAAGATGAGAAAGTCATCATCTGTGGGGATCAGAACTCCACCGCCATTGCGGATGGAATCGAAAAATGCAATCGAGTCCTCCTGATTCCGTCGAACGATGTGCCGTCGCACGAGATATCGTGAGCTGAATTCGCAAAAACCGACGTCATAATTCACGCCAATTACAGGTATCCCTTTTCGAGCAAGCGAACGAATCGCGGATACGGATCGAGGGTGTTCAATACCAAGAACAAATGCCGGCAATAGACTCATATAATGGAAAATGAAACGTTAATCATACCGCATCGAGTCCCTCAAATTTGATTTTCCAGGATGGCGGTCCTAAACTTCACACAGTGTCACAGCTACCATTACAGTCAACGAGGGAAACATGGAAAAGCTACTTGGACGATATGCACCGTACATTTACGCTCTTCTTCGAATTGTGGCTGGCTTGATGTTCATGCTGCATGGCACGCAAAAACTACTTGCGTTTCCAGGAGGCAAAGGCCCGGTGCCTCTTGCCTCATTTATCGGCCTTGCCGGAATCGTGGAACTGTACGCTGAGAGGGTCATGGGGTTTGGCCGGAAAGGATTTTCGCCAGTTTTAGAGCGTCAATATTTCCACCGGAGATGACGCAGACGGTTTTGCCTGAATCTGAGCTTGAACGAAGCGCTGCAGCAACCGGCACCGCTCCTGCACCTTCTGCGATCACTCGATTCCTTTCCGCCAACAAACGTATCGCATCCGCGATTTCTTGAAGCGAAACGGTCACAGCGCCGTCTAATAAGGCCCGCACAAGAGACCACATTTCCGGCAACACGCTTTTACCTCCAATTCCATCCACAAAACTCGGTATATACCGGATAACGGAGGGCTCCCCTGCTGCAAGCGATGCAGTGAGCGGAGCTGCGGTTTCCACTTCACACGCAAAAATTTTTACTGCCGGATTGACGGCCCGTATCGCAGACGCAATGCCGCAGCTCAGTCCTCCACCACCATAGGGGATCAAAACAGTTTTGACATCAGGAAGATCTTCCAGAATCTCCAATCCGATCGTCCCATTCCCGGCCATCACAGCGGAATCGCATACGGGATGAACAAACAGCCCTTCGAGGCCTTCATATTGACCGGTCAGAAGTACGTCCCACCATTCCTCAAAAGGGATCCGGACAATTTCACAATCCAAGCGGCGGATCGCAGCAATCTTTGTTTCCGGTGCGTGTTCCGGAACAATCGATGTGCAACGAACGCCAAGCCGTTTGCCATTCCAGGCAACGCCCTGCGCCATATTTCCTGCGGATGCGGTGAATACGCCATGCCGTAACCGTTCCATCCCGGCAATCTCGATCGCATTTCCTGCGCCTCGAAGCTTGAAGGAACCGATGGGTTGCAGATTCTCAAGTTTGAGGTAAATCTCAGGCCATCCATGAAGTTGAACCAGCGGAGTTCGATAAACAAAGGGAGAGATTCGAACGCGTGCGTCCCGAATTTCTGATAGCGTTGGAGCTTTCAGTACCTTATCAGTCATGAGATATGAGTTATGAGCAATGAGTCTTGTTCAGCATGTCTCATGGCTCATGACTCATGATAATGACTTCTTGTGCCACCCAGCTCTACAAAAGCGCCCATTTTCTTTTCCATAGCTTTTTCGTAGAGATAGTGGGCCGATGCCAGATCTTCCACGGCCAGACCTAATGATTTGAACAGAGTGATCTCGTTCAAAGAAGTGCGGCCCGGAACGGACAATGCCAGGACTTCCGATAGTTCGCCCCGAATATGATCCGGCGTGATGCTCCCTTCCGACAAGGGAATCAAGTAATCCCCCGCTTCATGGACCGCAGATTCCCTGCTGTCTACGAATAATGTAGAACGAACCATGGTTGCAGTATCGATTTCGCGGCTTTGCGGGCCAAAAGTGCCCACCGCGTTGATGTGAGCACCCGGCTTGATCCATTCACCGGCCAGCACTGGCGTCCTGGATGAGGTAACCGTGCAGATAATGTCTGCATCAGCAACCGCAGTCTCTGCCCTTCGAATCGCTTCAATGGATACCTGGTGGCGCTCCCCCTCGCTCCTGGCGAATTGTTCCGCATGTTCGAGGTTCCGGCTCCAAACACGAATCCGTTTGATCTTTCGCGCAAGCAGCATCGCTTCCAGATGGGTCCGCGCCTGAACGCCGGATCCTAGAAGCGCAAGATCGCAAGCGTCCGGCCTGGAAAGCGCACGGGTAGCAACTCCGCTCACTGCCGCTGTTCGAATGGCTGTGATCTCACTGGCATCCAGAATTGCGCGCAAGCACCCGTTCGTGGTTTCAAAAAGTAAAACAGCTCCCTGGTGAGAATCAAAATCTGTTCCGAGGTTTTCAGGGAAGACACTGATCACTTTGACTCCCATCGATTGGATATCAGCGGAAAAAGAAGGCATCGTGGCAAGGACGCTCTTGCCCCCCGGCAACCATGTAATCTGCCGTAAAGGAAGCAGAACGTCCCCTTGAGACAAAGCGAGAAAGGCCTTTTCCATTACCCTCATGCACTCTTCCATAGTCAGGAGTTGTGCAATCTCCTGTTGATTGAGGATCAGAACCTTCATGAGTTTTGCTTTAGGATTTTTTCGGCTGCATCTCGTGAGATTGAATGATACAGTGGACGAACTTTCCGATAAATACGGGCCGCCATTTCACGTCCCTTTTTCGTGCGCGCCATTTCAGTAAAAAGTAGTTTCACATATTTTCTGCGCCCCTGCGAAGCGAGGAACTTTTCAAGCGCAGGATATCCAGGCTCATAATTTTTTGCTATGACCTGCACCAGCCATTCGTTCAGAATTTCTGCGTTTTTTGTACCGCTCCATTGAAACATTCGATCGAGCTCTTCCATTTTAGAGGCCGGTAAATCGGAAGGTAAGCTTCCGTATAAAGTGAATCCACTCGTGTGTGGTCCACTTTTTTGTATCCAGATCTGTGGCTGTTCCCTCTGAGCCATTTTGCAAGTTGATCTTCGACTTTCTTGAAAGCTTCCGATTCGGTCTTCACGATGTTGTCCGGAACACCCGGCCCGTAGAGCCATGCTTCGATTTGCAGTTTTTTCTCGAGGCTCGGGTCGGAAGCGAGAAGGTTCTGTTTCAAGTAGGACAAGAACTGTTCTGTCGTGAGACTTTGAAATGCGAATTCTTTGAAATACCGGTTCAGAAATTCATCCCATTTTGCTCTTCCGATTTGACCTTCAATCGTTCGCAGAAAGAAATCTCCTTTTTCATACGCAACAGAGGTTACAGCCTTCTTCCGGATCTCGTCCCGCCAGGTTCAGCTTCAAGTGGGTGTCACGGGCTCATCGCGCCGAGTTCACGAATTTCACGTTGCAAATCCTGCAAAGCGATGACGGACAGCATTTTGGCATATTCTGTTCCATAGACTTTATCCATGATCCGATATGTCAGATAGCTTGTGAAACCTTCATTGAGCCAAAAATCATTCCAGCTTGCATTCGTAACCAGGTTGCCGGACCAGGAATGCGCCAGCTCGTGCGCAATCGTTGCAACCAGCGAACGGTCGCCTGCCAGCAATGTGGGAGTAACGAAGGTTAGTCGTGGATTCTCCATTCCACCCCATGGAAAGCTGGGAGGCAACACGATAATGTCATATCGTTCCCAGCGATAGGGTCCGTAAAGCTTCTCCACTGTTTCCATCATTTGTGGCGTTTCAGCAAATTCCCAAGCAGCTTTTTCGACAATCGAAGGTTCCGCGTACACTCCTGTCCTGGTGACTCGTGGCGCGAAATGCAATATCGCCCACAGCAAGAGCCAAGAAGATAACTCGGGATCGGTTGCGGCATTTGGAATTCATACAAGCCGGATGCGTTCTTCCTGTTCGGATTCCCGGCAGCGCTCATGACAGCCATCAGATCGGCAGGCACCTGAACACGGGCATCGTAAGTCATCCGCACAGATGGCGTATCCTGACACGGAATCCACGAGCGCGCCAGAATCGCCTGCGATTGCGTATACAGATATGGATGCTTCTTATCCTGTGTCTGCGCAGGTTCCAGCCATTGCAGCGCCGCTGCTTCCGGACTGGTTGAATATTCGATGTGAACCACCTTTGTCTCCGGACGGATGACAACCATCAGAGGTCTCCCCATAGGACCAGCCGGTTCACCCATCGCAAAGGATGTTACCTCGCCGTCGTCCATTGTAACGCGCGTAATCGAAAGCCGGTTCGAATCCAGATAAAGCTTGTTCGCTCCGGTTTTGTTTTCAATCCGCAACGATGCTCTGCCCAGAATCATTTTTCGCTCAAAATCCACACGAATATCCAGGTCGAGATGATCGACCACCACTTCATTCGGTCTCGCAAACGTATGCGGATCGATTTGCATACTTCCCTCCAGCGATTGATTTTCCGCGTATAGCGAAAATGTAACGGTTATGCTGATCAAACAAATCCAAATTTTCATTCTTCATCAAAGATAGTTTTTTTTACCGAAGCATAGCGAAGGAAGCGAAGACTTAACCTGACCTTTGCTTTTCTTTCCTAACTTCTGTAAGAGCTTTCGCCATTAGGCCACTTTCAATTCCTGATTCAGCCGCTTGTCCTTGCTCAACTTCCAAATTTTCTGATCCAGGTAATAATGGTGAAACGCAAAGCCCCACCAGAAAGCAAAGGCAAGATCTGAAATTTTGAAATCCATTCCGAGCGAGATCTCACTGATAGGATTGGGACCCGCGGAAAATGGCACTTTCAAACCCAAAAAATACCAGTTTATATACCGGTATGTGATCGCAAACAGCAGCCCGGCGGCATAGTAAATTACAAAATTCTTACTGATCCAACTTGCAGGACCGAAGCTCTCATCGCTTTTTCCATAACGGTTTCGGTTATAAAACCAGACAATCCCGTGATATTGAATGTTGTGATAGAAGGTCACAAAAACAACGAAGAGCCGGATCGGTAAATGAGTGGAAATGTATGGATGCAGGAAAATCGTAAGGTGCAAAGGAACGCAGGCGGCAAGGAAAAGATTCTTGGGTAAATTGAATGCCCTTCCGCTCTGAAAAAAATAGAGTTCCTTTGCAACATACAATGCCAGGACAACGGCAATCAAAACATGATCAGCCAGTATGATTGCCCGTTCCATGGACGTGATAAAGATGGGAAGCCCCAATTGTTGTCGAGCAACCGGATGACGCAACAGGAAGGATAACAAATGGGGCAAGCATCAGGGTGTAGAAGATCCAGTAATCGATCGGATTCGATTTACCCGCGGCTTCACCGTTCTTTTTCTGGTACAGGACCAGAAATCCGTAGTGCTGGCGAACGACATGCCAGTAAGCCCAAAGACTTGCGAATGCGAGAAATACAAAATATGGAACTTGTGTTTCCGCATAAATGCTTCCAAATAGAGCGAGCGGGCCCACTAGAAACCAGAGGAGGCTCGCCCAGAAGAGTTTCCATCGTTGCATCCATTCCTGCTGATCGAAATAAGTCCTGGAAAGCGTGGCGAAAACATGCGGGCCATCGACCGAGAGAATCCAGAACCACCACAGAAGCAGGGCCGACACTCCGAGTCCCACGTGAAGATAGATCATTGCGTAGCTGGTGAGACAGGCAGAGATGTACCAGATCAGATCAAAATTGCGGCCGGTGATCCAGTTTGTAGAAACCGTTCTCTCTTTCTGTAACATCACCAAATCAATTCTAACGCAGCACAGTGTTGCGTGCTTGCCGGTGCAGCGCTGTGGCCTGTCAGCCTAAAGCCAGACCTGACATCTGCGCTCCGTAGCGTCTGCGCGAGTAAAACGAGGCTTACGGCGCAGATCAGCATACCAAGATAGACGAGCCAGTCACCGAAGCGTGTATAGAAAGTTCGTTCTGAAATCCATCGCACCTCTCCAACGAGTGCAGCGGGAACAAAAATATCCGTTGTTCGCAGAATTCTGCCGTAAGGATCCACAAAGCCGCTGATTCCGGTATTTGCAGCGCGCACGATATATCTGCGATTCTCAATCGCGCGCATCACAGACATTGCAAAATGCTGATACGGGGCAGCTGTATGGCCGAACCAGGCATCATTTGTGATTGTAGCCAGAAGAGTCGCCCCGCGGTTACAAAACTCTCGGGAAAGCTGAGGAAAAACCACTTCAAAGCAAATATTGATGGAGATTTTCTGATCGAGGATCCCGAAAGGCTGGTAGTTTGTGCCGGGTGAAAAATCGGAAATCTCCGGAACCATCTTTCCGGCAAAAAAGAAAAGCTTTTTGAATGGAACGTATTCCCCGAACGGCACCAGATAAATTTTATCGTATTGCGCTTCCAGCTGACCCCTTTCATTCACAAGATAAGCACTGTTAAAGATTTCCTCTCCAATAAAGGTGTCGCTGCCTATGATCAAAGGAGTCTTTGCGTCTGCCGCAAGCTGCAGAATCTCCCTGGACCAGATCCCACCGGTCCGGATCGGAAATAAAGTCGAAGCCTCCGCCCAGAAGACAATATCCGGTTTTGATTTCTCGATCAGATCCCGGGTCATCTCCACATGTTTCTTGTGGATCCGTTCCGCAAAGGAATAGTCCAGCTTTACATCCTGAGGCACGTTCCCCTGTATCAATCCGATTTTCGCTGTTGGAGAACCGACAGGTTGCTGAATTCGAACATGCCCGTAAATCACAATCACAGCCAGCAGCAGGCTGTATTGCGGCTATCAGATAGTATGATCTTCGTAATATTATAAACATAGCAACTGCGGCATTGATGCTCATCAGCAGCCAGGAGAGTCCATAAACACCGGTAAAAGCTTGCCAGTTGTGCTACCCGTAGATGGTTGTACTGGCTGTAACCGAGCAAGCACCATGGAAATTCTGTGGTGTGATTACGCATCCATTCCAGAACGATCCATAAGAGCGGGGCAACGAGAAGAGCCGTCGTCAGCCCGCGCCGATCGCGCAATACACCGCAGAGCGCGAGGAAGATTCCCCAGAAAAGCGCGAGCACGATGCACAGAAGCAGCAAAATGCCGACGCATAGCACCGGCGGAAGGCTTGAGTAATGCTGGATCACGTAATAAATCCAGTAGAGATTACCGAGATGAAACAGGAAACCGCTCAGCCAGCCAAAAATGAACAGCGCCTTGACCTTCCCGGTTTCTACCACAGCAAGCAGCGGGATAAAGCAGACAAACGCCAGCCAGGACCATTCGAGTTTTGGAAAGATTGCAATATTCAAAAGCGCGCAGGCAAAAGAAGCGAACCAGGGAAACAGCCTGTGGCTACGGATGGATTGCACTGTCACTGGGCAGCTTGCAGTTTTGCTACAGAGAGCATATCCAGGTGATCGCTAAATGCATCGCCAATTACAAGATCATACAGCGTGTGTCTGCCGGCCGATCGGGCGGACCGAATCAAATGCGTGGAAGAATGATCCTTCAGAATCCATTCAATGGCCTCTTGATCAATGCGAAATGATTCAAAAAATGTTTCACTCTGCACATTCTCCTTTTGCCGGCAATGATCGCATCCTTGATTCATTTTCAGCAGAGCCCCGGAAGGCAAATTCAGCCCAGCGATTTCTTCCTCCTGACCGTCATAAGGCACAGAACAATGCGGACAAACGCGAGGAATGATTCTAGGTGAAACCACAGTGTGCAATAATCCGGCCTTGAGTGGGGACTTCAAATTGTGTCCGCAGAGCCACTCTACAGCCTTGAAAGCATCATACGAGGAAAGTATCATGATGACCGGAATCCGCGCTGCCAGCAGAAAAGCAACCTCCACCGCCCTTATGTTTTTCAGAACACTGACCGCAACGAGATCCGGCGGCTGTGAAAGATAATCCTCCAGAGCTCGTGTCATCCGGTCTTCCGACATTTCATTCTGTCGGATGCCGTTGATCGGGTAACGTATCGAATTTTCAAGCGTGTGTATATTTTTGTAAATCCCTTTTGCCTTGCTCAATAAGCTGTATAACAGATGTGTTCGCCCGGATCCTTCCGGACCGGTGATCACAAGCATCCCTTTTTTCCCCTCCATGAGAAAATCTTCGACGTTTTTTCGTACGTCCGGGAATGGCGTCAATAGCTCTTCGTAGGAGTGTTTCAAAACCTTCTCATCAAACATCTCGAGCATGAACCGTATCCCGTAAATGGTAGGAACAGCACTGACAAGCATTAGAATTTTCCTATCATTGATCTTCACGGACAAGCGCCCATGTTGCGGCATCTTTTGCTGGATGGGATTCATCCCGGCCAGGCGAAAAATGAGGAAGGTGATGTCATCATGTTGAGCCTGATTTAAAGTGAAATCACTATGCTTCAGGGAATCCTTTTTAAAATAAACATCTGCACGATCTGCTTCCGGCTTTATCAAGATTTCCCGCACCTTTTCTTTGATCGCTTCGGCGATCATGCTGCGCAGCCGCTCCCCGACATCGCCTACATTCTTCAATTGAACCGGTGTCAGCGCCTTAATCCCCTTGCGGGCATCGGTAATGATAAACGCGTTATCGTCCAGCGGCGAAAACTCCACGCCATGTTCCGTGGGCACCTGGTATCCTCTCTCAATCAACGAGCGAATTTCCTGCTCCGGCAATATCAACGCATCGATTTGATGGCCGGTGATCTCCGAAAGCAATCCGACCAGATGTGGTTGGCTAACGTCTGCAAGCGCCACTGTCAGAAGTCTCCCTTCTAATTGAAGAGGAGCCATTTTGTAGTAAAGAGCCAGCGAGCGAGGTACAGCCCGACACGCTTTCGCACCGGCTGCCGTGCCGGTCGAAACGCGGCCGATACTTTGATTCTCAGAAAGAAACCCGGAAAGCTTTTCAACTGACATGAATCCAAGGCGAATCAGCCAGTATCCCAGATGGCTGCCTTCCCGTTTCTGCGACTCCAGAGCGTTCTGGAGCTGACTCTGTGCAATCAGACCTTTTTCCAACAACAATGCGCCAAGAAGCTTCTTGTTGTTTTCCGCTTCTGTCATCGTTTTCGGATCCGCTCTCAGTCTAAAACGGCTACCCAAGTTTCTAATTTCAAATCACTTTTAATTCTCGAAGCCACCTCTTTCGCTTCCTCTGTATCTGAAAATCGTCCAACACGCACCTTAAATACGCTGATCTCACCCGTTTTTGATTCATCCATGAAGGGCTTATACCCTTTCGATTTCAAACGGGAGATTTGCTCCTGCGCTTTTGGTTTCGAAGAAGTCGCCATCACCTGAACTGTATAGCGGGAGTTTGCGGTGGGTTTCAACTCCTCCTCGGATGGTGGAATAGCTACCGGGGCCGGTTCCTCGACCGACTTTTCCTTCTCTACAGAAGGGGTTGGTTCGGTTTTATCCAGATCTTCGTAGGCATATTTTCCCTGCTGTTTTTCATCCGCTGCATACGTTTTTGGCGGATCCTTTTTTTCTTCCTTCACGGGTTCCGGTTTTTCTGCAAGAGGTTCCTTCGGAGCAGGCTTATCGGAACGTGCTTCCGAGGCAATATCGCTCAAGGGTTGCTGCGGAACGTTCGAATCCGGTTCAGCAGATGCCACATTTTTATCATTGCGCGTCGTTGCGGCAAACTCCGCTTCTTTTTGACCTTTTCCAATCATCACCCCAAGCACAAATATCAAAACGCAAACTGTGACGGCAGCTAAAAAGACGAGAATCAATTGCTTGTTATCGAGCTGAATCTCGTAATAGCTTTTCTCCTCATAATCGCGCATTCAATCACCTCCAGTTGGTATTTAACGCGATCAAAAAATCACTTCACCTCAAACGATCCAAAATCGTTTCACCTCAAACTTGTTAGTATATCACCACGTGTGACGCTTTGACGCATGAGTCGCGTAGACAGCCATCAGCTCGGGCCGCCTGCGGCGTAAAGAACATCCATCGAACGATCAAATTTCTCTTTCGCGAGCTTGATGATATTCAGGGCTTCTTCGATGCTCGAAACCGCTTTCACCAGATGCAGATCTTGCCTGTTGACATACGAATGCGGAACCATCTCTCGATTCATCCATTCCACGAGGCCTTTCCACATATCTCCCAGCAAGATCAAAGGGCGGTCCTTGATGTAACCAACCTGCAAAAGCTGCCAGATCATGAATGTTTCCAGGGAAGTGCCAATCCCTCCGGGCAAAACGATGTATGCGTGCGACAACCGAACGAAATGATGCAAGCGGGAAAAGAAAGTTCGGTGGGACGAAAGGCGATCGATGTAAGGGTTCGGCTTGTACTCAAAAGGCAATTCGATATGGAGGCCATAAGATTTCGTTTTGCCTGTAGGATCCCCTTCCTGTGCCCCTTCATTGGCGGCTTCCATTAAGCCGGGACCACCTCCGGTGACAATATCGCACCCGAGTTGCAGTCAATTGAAACGCAAGATCCTTAGCAACATTAAAAAGCGGGTCACCACGGGCAATTCGACTGCTTCCGAAGATCGTTACACGGAACCAGCGCGATTGAGATGGGAGCAATCTTTCCAGATCGTCGATAACGTTCCAGAGTTGAAGGATCACCTGATCGACTTCAGGATCGCGATCCCGGCGTCTGCGACGTGCCATATGATCATTATAATCCCGGTAGGGCGACATTTATGCGCCCGCCTGCCGAAAACCGGACAACGGGCGCGATGAATCGCGCCCCTACTCATTGCTTTGGTACTGATTTTGAAACTAAGTGAGGCGAATCTAAGTATTATTATTATGGAACTTAAATGGGTTTATTGATTTACGCGGGGTTGGTATTCCTTTTAAGCCTGGCGGCTGCTGAGAAAGCAGTCGCGGCTCCTTTTATTTTTCCTGCAGTTTCAATCCTTCCTGTTCGTTTTCCTTTTTTTCTGGGTTACGCGCGATAATTATCGAATTATTCAAGTCAAGAAAGTGGGTTATCAGCTGGAAAAGGTAACAAATAACTTTCGAGAACCGGCTCGAGCCATTTCGATCGGTGGAGATCAAATCAGAGATGACATTTACGCTGCGATCTCCCGGCCGGAGCCGTACAAGGTCATTCCTTCGTTATCCGCCGCCAGATGCTGAAGATTTCGCTTGTTTCGGATGGACTTCTTGTGATGCGAGGGAACGTTCCTTTGAACGCATTGAATTTGAAGAATGGGGACAGGATTCGATGCGGCGAAGCGATGAGATCATTTTTACATCAAAAGGCGCATTTCATCGTGGTTTTGCCTACCGGAACAAAACATGGAACTGGCCGAGAAAGGAATGGCGCCTGCAAATAGCAGAAGGAGCCGGTGCTTTCATCCAATTTTAGTTCGCAGCCTGTTTACGATTTCAGAAGTTGCAAAATCCTTCGGTTTCACTTGCAACAGCAAAGCCGCGCTGAGTATGCAGCAGGTCCGACTTTCAGCAACCCGCAATCCGGTCCAGATGAATGCTGTGGTCCTTTTTGGCGCAGACAATCGGCTACTGGTCAATGGCGTTGCGATCCAGCACCGTTTTCTCTTTCAGGATGGGGATCTTCTCAGGTTTTATGCAGTCAAACCATCGCAAGAAGCGGCAAAGTTACAGTTGTCTGCTTCCTTCCATGTCAAAAACGGCGAGACACTGGATTTTCTTTTGCCGGTTCCGCAGGTTTTAGGAATCAAAGAAGAGTTGCTGCGAAATGGAAGCACGACCAACAAACCTCTATTTCTATCGACAAGCACGCTTCCTTACTCGGTGTTTCCCACAGCGCACTACTCCAAGGAATCTAAAAAATTCTCCGGCCTGTTTGCCTTTGTTCAAACGCAGGACTATTCCCGATCCTCAGATTTACGGAACCAGATCGAACAAAGATTGCAGAACCTTTTTTTGATCACCCCGGCAACCCTCGAGATCGTCACCGATCGTGGAAGCTTCCGGCCGAACTATGGCGATCATTTTGCTCTGGGCCAAAGCGACAAAATGATTTTCTCAATTCACAAGGTTGATTTTCCCTGGGTCCTCCTGCAAACACTATTGATTCTCTGGATTGCGAAGATGCTTTTTCAGCCTCCCTTCTTTGCCGCAATCGAAAATGTGGGGCTGCAATTGCTTGTGATCACGGCGGACTTTTTCCTCATGACACGTTTCCTTTTTTCATTTCGCGCATCCAACCTTTATCCATTCTCATCGGAATCGCTGACTCTATCATTGTTTGCCATTCTGATTGTTCCTTATTTGATTTTTTCCGGAGCACTGCTGATCAGAAACACATGGGGAAGGAGGCAGACATTTAATTTCATTTCTTACTCCGCAATTGTCTGTATTCTTGCGGCGACTGTGATTCGCTCGTTTGCCTGGTTAACGTTTATAATCGCCGGTATTTTCTCGATTCTTGCACTTCTCCGCTTTCATCCACGTTCATTCGTACCGCAGACGATTCGGCAGAGTGCAGGATCGGAGGTGCCATTCGCGGCACGGAGTTTCCATCTTCTGAACGTCCCCGTTGAAGTGTATCTCGGACTGTTTGTGCTCGCGGCTTTTCTATCTGCAAGCACTCGGAACCGGTGAAGCCATCCACGCGTTCGGCGTCCGGTTTCCGCTTGCTCTCCTTTATCATCCGCTGTTGATTCTGTTCTCAGCTTATTATCTGAACCGAATTTACAAAGCTCTCTCACTGGAAAAGGATCGAGAGGGATGCAGGAATGCTCTGCGCGAAGCATTCAAGCTCGGCCTTGTTCTTCTTAGCTTTGTTTTTATCAGTTTACTGACTTCCGATTTCGGGTTCTTGCTTTTGTATTCAGTGCCTGTGTTGTTCGTACTGTTTGGTATTGGCGCTCTGTACATGCGCGAGTATGAGCTGAGCTGGAAAGGGGCAGGCTTGCTGATGGCTGCGCCGCTCGTCCTGTTTCTGTGTCTCTTTGTCGGATCGGGACTGATTGACAAACTGGTGCCGATTTCATCGATAGGAAATCGCACGATCCAGCGCATTCTATTAACAGTCGATCCTTCCATCTTGCAAAACAGCGGACTGGTTACAACGGAACGCCAGTTGGGACATCAGCGAACTTTCGTTGCTTATTCCCATAGCGGTCTCCTCGGAGGTGGATACATGAATCGGCCGATCACATCCGCGCTTTCGGGAACTGCACTGAATGACAATGTACCTGCCGCCTTCCTTCTAAATGATTTTGGGATTTTCGGATTCCTGGGCCTCTGTCTGATTTTGCTTCTCTGGATTCTCTTATGGTGGAAAAGTCACATCTCGCTGAATCTTCATTCGTTCGATTTCACTCACAGCACTGATGACATTTGTTTACGTTAATCTTTATATGGTTCTCAGCAATTGCGGCATTTTTCTTTTTACGGGAAAAAACGTTTTCTTCTGGGGATTGAATTCCGTTTCGGACATTTTTCATTCAAGTCTTCTCCTTTTTCTAGTAGCAGGCTTCGGCGCCATCCGGGCCTCGGGCCTGCCTTCACAGATCGAGAATCACAGCCATGCATAAATCTGCCGGATCCTGGTTTGCTTTGATAGGCTTTGCTGTCTTTGCAATTTTCGGTCTATGGCAATTTGGAATATTTCAGGGCCGTTCAATCGAAGATTTTTATCAACCGACAGGTTACATCAACAAAGTAAACAAGTTGATTCAGGATGGAAAGATTTATTATGAACAACAACATGACAGCCGGGGATTCCGTCCCGTCATCCGGATCGCTAAACTGGAACCGGAAGATCAAGCTTTTTATGAAGGAAGCTGGCTGAAGGACGATATCGAAGCATTTAATGATGGGAATTCGGAAGTCTTTCTCGTAGACAAGGGGCGATTGCGCGGTGTGAACATCTATCGCCACAGGATTGAATCTCCGCTGGCCGGTGATTGGAACTGGTGGGGACGCGTCTACAGTCAATCTTCGGAAGGGTATGCGTATTTATGGAACTTGAGGCGAACGTTAAAACTTTACAGACCTCCCATCGATGAAAGGGCTTCAGCAAAAATCGGACAGTCTGAGTTTCGGGAAGTCGTTTACGGCCGCGGACACCTTTTTCAAACAGGGCTCGGGATCAGCTTGAAAGACCGTTATGGAAATCGCATTGCTGATGTTTATTCCATGGGAGATAACATCGTCTTAAAAAGCTACAGCCAGCAAAGCTGTGCCATTGACGGACATCTCGTATCCAAAGGCCAGGAGCAGCGACTCGAAGAGGGGGATCTGGTTCAAATTTATTTCGACCGCAATGAACGCGAAGAATTCCTGTTTCATGATTTTTCCAGGAAACCGCTTTCTTTTGTAAATGTCACGAACGGACGCGTGAACCGCACAAATCTCGACAGTTCTTTTCATTTTATTGAACAACTTGCCACCGGAATCGAGACTTCCGTTAAGAAAACGAAGAAAGAGAAAAAAGTCGAATTCGACGTACACCTCGCACTGGATGAAGATCTGGCGGGACTCACACAGACAGCTCTGGACAATTATGCCAGACAGTTATCCCGTTCTCCGATCAGAGCATCTTGCACGATCATGGAAACAACCACGGGGCGCATTCTTTCCACAGCATCGGTGGGGAAAAAGCGCGATGATACAAATGAAAATTTCAAGCTGCATCCTGTTGGATCTTCCACTAAAATCTTTATGGCTGCTGCGGCAGCGCATAATTATCCGGACCTCCTTTCTCTGGAACTGGCCCCTCATGCGCCCGGTGAGGAAAAGAATCTTTTGGGTTATGAGCTCAAAGAAGGCTACAAACTACGGCTTCATTCGCCGTTCGTTGGTGAATCGGGAACTACAGATTTTCCAGCCTACCTCGCCAAATCATGTAACAGGTATCATGCGGTCCTGATGACCCTGTCGCTCGCGAAAGACAGCGTAATCGCAATGGGCAAAAAACAGGATCTATTTTCGGGAATCGAGTTGAATGAAACTTCGATCGACAGATCCAACGGCGATATTTACCTCGCCGGGAATGTTTTAGAGCGCCAACCTGATCTCAGCTACTTTGTCAGCCCGCGAAACAATGGAACGCTGGAGTGCACGAATCTGGAAAGTTCCGAACTCGCATTGAATCTGGAGCGTATGTTTGATGTAAAGAGAAAATATTATGAAGGATCTGGAGACTTTTTTTCACCCGAGCCATGGAACATTCTTTTCGCGCGGCTCGGTTTACAACAACGGCCCGATCTCTATCCTGCTTTTTATTCGATCATGCCGCAGACAGTCAATCTCGGGTTCAATTTGAATATCGATTTTCGGCTTGATTTTATCAGTATACTTTTTGGAGGAGCGACCAACCGCTGGAACAACGTTCGTCTTGCAGAAGCGACCTCGCGGCTGGTAACGAATCAGAAGGTGCGCGCGCGATTTGTTGAAAAAATTACGGAGGGAGGCCGTGAATTGCAGGAACCGGTTTCCGTGGAGGCACTCGGGCTGAATACGGCTGTGCACGAACAGATCTTGCGCGGCATGGAAGCGGTTTCAGCGCCGGGAGGCACCGCCGGCGATCTGTATCCGTTGCTGCAAGGCTTGAAAAACAACACCTCGAATCCAAACGCGCTTGAATTTTATGGAAAAACGGGAACGCCTTTTCGAAAAGAGATTCGTTTGGGACAGGGGGAGCTATATTCATCTATTTTCTTATTTACCGTATTGTTGCGAAACAGAGAGACGGGAAAGATTGAGGATGGTTTGACGTTTGCTATCTATGTGGAAGATCAGGGAGAGCATAAAGCGGTTGATTTTATCAAGCAGATTCTCCCAAGAATTCTGGCAGCAAGAAGGTGGGTGAACTAATGCAGGCAAGATGCCTGCGACCCATAATGCAGGCGAGACGCCTGCGCTCCTTATGAAAACATTATTTGCACATCGCTTTGTCAGCAGCATCGGCATTACGCTAATGGGCGCCTTGCTGCTTATGTTATTTGCCGGACAACTCGATCTCCGGATCATTTTTGTGCTCTTCGTTGTTTCGCTTGCAGGACTCTCCTACCCTGTTCTGGCCGAGCGATTCTGGCACTCTCGATCGTTGCCCCCTGACTCTTTGCATGTTCCGCTGCACAGGCTTCGAAAATTGAATGAAGTCGATCTTCTTGCGCTTTTCGACCTCCCGGCCATTTATTCAGTCATCAAAAACCGGTACAAACTCAAAAGCGGAGACGCAACGGCTCCCGGAATCTTTTTATACATCTATTTGCCATCCAGTTTATATGAGCTCAGAAACGCCGGACCGGAAACAATTTACAGGCATCTCGCTGAACGGATTAAGAAAGATCTGGATGATCCGCACGATCTGGATCTGATCGCTCAAAGAAATCTGCCACTCGCATTCGGGTTTCGATTTTTACCAAAGACCGGTTATGCATATCACGAGCTTGGGAAAATCATCAGTATTGTTAAGAAAGAATACTTCCGTGAAAATACCCGGATCCGTGGCGTTCTTCAAAGCAGAAAACGTATGTTCAGAATGCACATTCCGGAAGACAGTGAATGGCGAACCTTCCAACCTTACGTGGAGGACTCCGCTTTACTCTATGGGGGCGGATCGCTTGCACATGATTTCAGACACAATTCGAACAGAAAAGTCACAATGGCCGAGACGTCCAGGATCCATGCCGAGAAAGTCGAATACCCGGACAAGATCCCGTTTGGTTCTTTACTGACCTATGCCAAAAAAGGTGAAATCACTTTGCATGAAAAACCGGAGGTTACAGACAAGCTGTACATCGATCGGATCAATGTTCTTGTGAACGGCTCTGAGCATCGAAAAGCCATACTTGCTGAAATAGCCGGGAAGCTGAACCGCGAAATCTCTGAAGAAGATTTTTATCCTTTATTCAATTATGGACAGCGATTGATGGGATATCTGGAGGCAGGTAAGAGCATCAGCGACTTCGTCAGCAGTCATGGAAATTTCGCACTCTACTACGATGCAGACAAGGGCTGGAGCGTCTTGAAACTGGAACCCCGGCTGGAATTGAAGCTTGTCGAAGCATACTGGGGAAAGGATGCAAAAACTGTAAACAATTCTCTCTCTCTGACATCATCAAGAGGTACTTTAATTTCGGGCGGTCCCGATTCCATGCTCCAATTCCAGATCAGCACCGGCACGCCGACACGCGGGCAAATTTTCGCAGCGGATGAAATGATTGAGAACAAGATCAAACACTTTTCTCAAGTTCATGGTTTTAAATTGATCCGTCCGGTGGGAAGCGGCGCCGAAGGTTGTCTTTATCTCGGCGCAAAAAATTCGCGGTACTTCTATTTAAAAAGCCCTGATGGAAACCTGGCGCAAGAAGAAATTTCAACCATTGAGACCTTGAAAAAAGTAAATCTGATCCCACAGGGCATCCGGACATATCCGGACGATCGAATGATTGTTTTGCCTGAATATCCATCCCTTCCTGAAAACGGGACAAAACTAGCCGCGAATAAACTGATCTGTGATTATGTTAAGAACATATGGCATTCAGGCTATGTCTGTCTCGACATGACTCCCGAGCATGTCAAGGTAGATCCCGAAACGCAAAAGCTCTTTTTGATTGATTTTTCAGGCTACGCCGAAATTTCCCGTTTCTTAACAAATGCAAAAGAATTTGCAGCGGATAGAAAAAAAATTGAGTACCGGACGCCGGAAGAATTCGTGCGTGATTTTCGAGATGCAGAAAAGCTTCAGGTATACTTGACTGGGCTTTTGTTTTATCAGCTGTTCACCGAGGATTACGGGTTACCGGCCGCACTAAAAGCCATTCCGGAAGGGGCCGAAGAATACTCTCGTCAATTGACGGAAGATCTGAAGCGATTTCAGCCGGGTGAGGCGGCCATCCTTCAGGACATGCTCGCGTTTGATCCGAAACATCGAAAATCGCTCCAGCAAATTCAATTTGCGGTGACACGCGAAGAGATCGATCAATTCTGGCGAAAACTGCATACATGAAAGAGATTTTTACGTTCTACCGCGCGGTGGATCCCGTGAAAGGAAGCTGGGATGGCTACGGTCATTTTCCGGAAGGCCAGGATGACTTTCTGGCATTCGTCACGGATGCTCCTTCCGGGGCGTCGATTCACACACCTGAGCTGATCAAGGATTTCTGGAAAAGTATCAGTGAAAACGACGGTCCCGCTAATTTTCCTCATGTTCAACTGGCGGACGCATTGAATCGTCTACAAAACGATCTTCAATCGAAAGGGCGTCACGAAAATATTTTGTATCAAGCTACCCTTGCAGTGGTACGGAAGATCGGAGGCAAACTTTACTTTTGCTGCATTGGAGATTCTGTTCTGCAGATTTATCGTGGCGGTACGCTTTACCGGCTGAGTGAGAGCGAAGTGTGGGATGGAGCATTAATCGCAACAAGTGGACAAAAGATGGTCGAAAGGCAAAAGACACGGGAGATCCGGTTTATTGGCAGCCAGGGCTCTTTCATACCGGTCTCCGAAATAGGATGCCTGGATATAAGCGATCAGGACTCAATCTTGCTCTACACCGATGGTGTGGAAGATTTGCTGACGCCGGACAGGCTTCTGCGAATGCTGGGCATGGCTGCAGGAGAAATGCGCCAGCAGATGGAGATCACATTTGCCCAGGACAAAGTGAAAGACGATGCCACTCTTCTCGTCATACCTGTCCGCGTTCCGCCTTCCTTTCAAGCAGAAAAAGAGATTGTTTCTTTGCGACTCCAATTAGAAAAAATGCAGAAGGAAAATAGGGAGATGCGCAGTCAGGTGTTTGATTTCACTGCAACTCGAGCGCGCGTTGAAAAAGTAGAAACAACACTCAGCAGGATTTCGCAGGATGTGCAGCGCCTCAACAGGAGGTCAACCGGAGAACGGACACTTGCCACCCCAGCTGGAAGCGGCGTTTCTTCGCGAAAACAACAAAAGATGTTCTGGTTCCTTCCGTTGCTCTGTCTATTGATCGGAACCGCTGCCGGGGCATTTCTATTTCGCGGCAAAGGAAAACGGCCGGCGCCAAAGACTGTTCAGCAGGAGCATCAGCGGAGTGTTCCGGTGCAACGACCGGTGGCACCTCCCGAAATTCCGTCGGCAACGAACTGCAATTATCTAATTCAGAAAGGCGATTCTCTCGATAGAATCGCAAACTCCAGGAACATCACCGTAGAACAGCTTCTGACATGGAATCCGAGCATGAAACGGGATAGTCCTCTGGCAGCCGGCAAATCGCTGGTTGTTTGTAAGGAGGCTCCATGAAATTCCTGAGAGGGTTGTTGGCTTTCCTGTTGTTTCTGCTTGTTGCCCTGGCATGGGATCAAAATCGAAAAACAAACCAGTCAGAAGTCATTCAGCCGAAGTATGAACGGTCCACCTTAGAAGGCCGAGACTTCGTTTATTACACCGTGCAACCCGGGGACACGCTTTCGATGCTGGAAAAAAAGTTTCGCATTCCGAGCCGAAATGCGATTCAAGAACTTAATCCGGATGTCAATCCACAGGATTTGCCGGTAAATCAGCAAATCAAAATCCCGTTGCAGTAGCACGCGGGCGCCATGAATGGCGCCCCTACAATGTTTTCTACAGTTGGTAGGGGCGCGATTCATCGCGCCCGTATTCCAATTTTGTGAAGTCATCAAACTTATACGATCACTTTCCCATGCTTTGCACAATACGTCTGCCGATCAGTCCTCCCGTCACATCCGTCACAATATGAATAAGCACCGGACCTAAAAGACTGCCGGACAGAACATAGATGATCGCAAGAACCAGACCCATGGCACTCGTTTTCAACATCCCGTCTTTTCCCTGGTATGCGTGAGCCAATCCAAAAACCAGGACAGATATAAGAGCGGCGTGAAGAATTCCCACGTAATTTCCGAGATACCAGATCAGAAAACCTCTGTACAGCGCTTCCTCACAGATCCCCGCCGTTATCGAAACGCCGATAAAACTCTTCAACTCGCCCTCTGTATGCGGCATCAAAGCAGCCACGGATTCAACCTGATGTTTTAAAGTTTCCGGTATGTCCCCTTCCAGACGTTCTAAATCCAGCCATTGCTTTATGAAAAATCCTGATCCGGCAAGCGCAAGAAGAATTCCCGCAACAAACTTGAGATTCCATGTCACCGAAAAGCCGAGAGCCGCGTGGGGCCTTTCCGAAAGAGACCAGATCAGAAGCAGCAGGAGAAATAGCGACCATTGAAGGATCATCGTCTCCCAGTAAGCATGAAGCAGCGCTTTCTGCTTCCCTTCCAATAATTGACGTTGAAAGGATTTCCAGGTTACCGTACCGTAAAACGGGAGTGCAACGGCAATCAAAGCCAGCAACAAATGATCAAGGAATCCCGGCATTACGCGCCTTTGAGCCTGCTTGGTGTTAACACCACAGCCAGCGAGTAAAGTTTTCCAGTTGTCTGTTTCCGGTTACTCTCGCGTAAGATTCGCTCCAGCTGACGCAAACAGCGGTTTACACGCCGGAGAGCTCCAGAAGACAGTCGCGACTTGAATCGCACGGCAACAATCTCCCGTTCCAATCCTGTACGGAATGCTCCTGTTTTGAGAGCGTGATAGACTTCGCGCGAAGCCATACGCAAAATCGAATCCAGAGCTTTTCTGGCGGCGTTCAGACTTCGTTGCGATTTTGCGTTCGGATCCAGAAGAATTCGGTCCGCGGCCAGAGCATAGATCGCTTCAGTCTTGATCCGGCCCTTCCGGACCGCTTCAACCTTCACGACACTTGCCCGTTCCAGAAATCGGATGTGGTAGTAAAGCGAATGCGACGTGACTCCCAGCCGGGTAGCAAGCTCAGCAGCAGAAGCCGGCCCTGCATCACTCAACGATGAAAGGATTTCACTCCGCCTCGGGGATGTAATGGATGCGAAGTGGGAAGGTTCGCGAATCAGGAGCGTCCGCTTTCTCATTCCGTCAGTTTAAACCAGATTGGTAAAATTTTCAATATTTTTTTACTATTGATGCAGAACCTGGAATGTTTGAAGATGGAGTGTTTCCCTGAACTTTGCACTAGAGATTTCTGAGAAAACCTACGGCCTCATGGAAGGCGAGATCGGTCGATTCGGAATCGAATCGCGGTCCTTCATCGCGCATGAACGCATGTTCACCGGGAAGGATCTGGATTTGGTAAGCGGTACCGGCGTTCTTCAGAGCCGTCTCAATCTTAATTCGGCCATCTTCAGGTATGTGCGGATCGGAATCGCCGAAGATCAGTAACAGTTTGCCGCGAATCTCATGAAAACGCTTCGTTGTACCTGCATTTTCATCTTTGCCGAGCTTTCCTGTATGAACACCTGTCGGGTAGAAACAGACTGTAGCACTCACATCGGGTTGGAACGCGGCGCGAAAAGCCAGATGACCTCCAATGCAGAAGCCGGCAGCAGCCAACTTTCCAGTCGAATTCTTCGGATGTCCCTTCAGGTAATCCAGTGCTGCACGGCAATCCGTGTCAAAATGGGATACGGGTGTGCGAAGAGCATCCTCCAATCCGCGTGTGCGTCCGGCATCGTCAAAAGGGATAACTGTCCCCGGCGGTTCAATACGATGGTAGATTTCCGGCGCAGCAACGACAAAACCGTAGCCAGCCAAACGAACGCATGATCGAATCATGGGACCGGTGAGCTGAAATATATCGGAGTAAAAAAGGACAGAAACATACTTGCCGTCCGCCTTGGGCGCGGCAACAAACATCCTCATGGGACTTCCATCCACGCGAACGTCTACATACTCTTGAGTAACAATCATAAAATGATAGATTCTAACGCCATCAATGCCGAGATCAAAACTTCAAATCGATTTGATTCCATATTTCCATATCCTGTTTATCACCTTATCTCCCTTCTTACACCAAATCAGCCGTAGCGTGAATCGTATTCAGTAAATTGCGACATGCTGAGGAAACGAACCGGCGGCTGTCCTGCCTGCACAAAGGAATCCGTTCCAGGATCGATGTAAATCGAGCGATTTTGAGAAACGATAAAATTTGCCAGGCGGCGAATATTTTCTTTCGTTGAAGCCGACTGTCCCTGCGGCATGAATCCATAATTCACGAATGTGCTCGAGAGAACACGCACCGGCTGAACTTTTTCTCCTGCAACAATCATCGGCACAATATCCAGGATCACTTTTCCTTCCCAGGGCGCTTGAAATGGCAACTGGCGAATAACAAGCGCGCTTACTTCGAACCACTTTAATTCCTTCTGGCTTGCGTTCTGATAAATTGCCTTGAAATGATCGTTGGCAATCTCGCACCTGTAGGCGGCGAATCGCAAATTCAGAATTTCGGGAGTCAAGGATTTCGACGGCATATCGCGTCTCACTGTATCGGCCTGCGGAGCCGCAGGGGCCACAAAACTCACCGACTTTGGTCCTGCACTGGTCGGCATGGCCAGACTACCGGAAGGAGCGGAGGAACTTACAGACCGGGGCGAAGAGGCGGATTGCATCGCTGGAACAGCCGGAATCCCGGACGGCATGTTGAGTTCCCGGATTGCGCCAAATCCGCGAGACATCAACCAGATCATTACAAGTCGAAACACGATTCCGCTCGCAGCCGGAGTTCCTTTGATTCTAATGATGTCTGACAAAAAGATGATTGCATCAATGCTGTACAAGCCAACGGCACCGGCGAGAGCGATCATCGATCCGCGTTTCGTGTAATGACCGAGAACAAGAAAGATGATTCCAAAAAGGACGGAGGTCCAACCGAGTCCGAGCCCTTGCAAAAAGCGGACGTCGAAAAGAATGGCGATCAAACCTGCAATCAGCGACACACCGCCGACAAAAAAAACGGCACCGTAAGCTGTGGAAAGTGTTTTCTCGGGATCGGCCATTTTAACGCAGAGATGCAGGGCCGCAGAGTCCCATTCTATTGAATTCTGCGTCTCGACATCTCTGCGTTAATAATACAGTATTGTCGATTAACGCTGGTCCTGCAAAACGGACTTTATTTTTTCACCCGCTGAAACTTTATCCTCTGTTCCGTTGGCTCCAAAATAGAACCAGATCGTTTCAGGCTCAAAACACCAGGATGGTATTTCGGAAGGACGGATTTGAGGCACAGTTGAGTCACGGTGCTTTTGAACATACACCACCATACAATCGGGATCCGGTGTGACATCAAATCTTCCGGCGGGCAAGTTCAAAACGAAACAACTCATGTGATCCTCCGTGGAAAGGAGTCGTCGACCTTAGTTGTGAAATCGTTCTTGGGAAAACTTAATTATCTAACTTTCAACCGGTTGTGTCAATTCGCGTTT
This sequence comes from uncultured bacterium, assembly GCA_963771165.1. Classification (GTDB taxonomy): domain Bacteria; phylum Acidobacteriota; class HRBIN11; order JAKEFK01; family JAKEFK01; genus JAKEFK01. The sequence continues at coordinate 84,482 of CAVYSN010000019.1, forward strand.
ACGCAACTGCATGGCGATGACGTAACAGGCATAAAGAACAGCTACGGCGACGGCAGATGCGAACATTACCTTGTAACCGCTAATCGCCACAATAATTCCAAGAACGTACGATCCGACCGAGAATCCCAGTTCCATTGTCCCTGTAAAGATGCTGGCGACTGTCCCGCGATACTTTTGAGGATGAGTGTCGATCGCCATGGCGCTCAAAGAGGGGAATAAAATGCCGTGTGCACCACCCGAAACAGCTCCTGCAAGCAAATAAAAACTGGTGACCGGTTCCAATAACAACAATAACAAGCCAAGGCCTTGAAGCGTGAAGAAAATGGCAACCAGTTTCCAGCGAGTGTAGCGATCGGCGATTCCACCAAAAATCACTCGCACCGTACCCGCGGTTAAACCGTACGCCAAAAAGAACGAACCTGTTGTTAAACCCACTTCTTTGAAATAAGGGGATCCAAACGTGTTATAGCTTGCCACCAGGTAACCGAAAACAAACGCTCCCGGCAAGATAATAAAATTTTTAGAGCTCAGGGTAATGTTTCGAATGATGGCCCATCCCCCTTCCTCTAATTTGGAAGCCTGATGTTTCTCTTTTAAAACAGCAGAGATCAGCAAACTGACAAGAGACAACATCCCGGAACCTGCGAAAAAACCGGGAAATCCGTATCGTTCCAGCACCCGTTCCGCAACCCATGGAGCTAAACCATGCGCCACCAAACCTGAGACACCGAACATTCCGATGACTCGTCCACGATTTTCCGGAGAGGACAAGTCGATGATGTATGTAAAAAAGGCTGTATAAAAAGCCGCGAAGGATGTCCCTCGCAAAAAGAGCGTGACAGCCATCCAATATTTCATTTCGTTGTAGCTGCCTTTTAGAAGCAGCAATGCGAACGCCGTGACAACCATGAGTGTTGAACCGAACCACAACACACGCAGTCGGCCAATGCGATCCGTGAGCCAGCCGGCAAGAGGCCGCATCAGGACTGCCGGGAAAAAGAAAATGAATGTTTGAAGTCCGACATCTATGGAATCCCCGCCGTTCTGTAAAATGAAAAGCGGAAAAAGTATGAAGAAATCAAACGAAATCCAGAGGAAGAAAAAGGAAAAAAAACTTAAGAGGAAACTGCGGGACAAGAATACATTGCGGTGTGTTTCCACAGAAAAATTTCCTTATAAATAAAAAAAGGCAAGTCCGGGTGTAGACTTGCCTCACTGGAGATGATTTTTTGAGGTGACCTCATACTATCCCAAAAAATATCCGAAATCAAGTGCCCAAATAGAAGGTTCAAAACTCAAGGTTTCAGGTTGAAAAATGAGTGGCTTTGAACCTTAAACTTGAAACTCGAAACTCTGTCTAGTCCGGTACACTTACCTGAAAAATCCTGCCGGATTTGTGAGGACGAGCCGTTTCTGTGCGGTCAAAATCCGTCAACTTGTAGTCCAGCAGCAAGTCGGAATAAGCCTGTAACTCCCGCTTTGTATAGGGTTTATAGCTTTGCATTGAAATCGCTGGATTATCAAAATTCACGTTCAGGCCAGGGAATTCGTCTGCCTGCACATCGACCTGCTCCTGCAGTTGAGCCTCGGGAGCCTGGAGCGCCAGATCCTGAGTATTCACATGGAGAATGATTTTTCGCTCCTTTTCATTCGATGTCTTCTTGTCTTTGTCCTCCTGACCGAAAGTCGCGGTCGCAAAACAGCAGATGAACAGAAGGAAAAATACATTTTTCATTTCGCACCACCCTCTAGTTAAAGTCTAAACTCCAACAGGGCAGGATTCAACACAAAAGATTGAACGTTGAAAGAAAAAGGGTGCGAAGTTTCGGGGCGCGCCTCTGCGCGCCCCAATCATCAAAGCGAAATCAGTGAGAGCCGGAAGCCTTTTTTGCCATATCGCTCGAGCTCATATCAAGCGTCAGCATGAAACCGTTGGTTCCTTTAAATTCAAACGCATTCGGACCAAGGCGATAAGCTTCTACTTCGTTGGGCATCAGGACGAAGCCGTCGTTACGTGGTGCTCCAAAATATATAAGGTTCTTGATCACAACCGGGTCATTGGTCATGCCCTGTTTACGTTTAAGACGAACTTCTCCGGACTTTCCGCCGTCCATTGTGGCGACAGCCCAATCATTTGTGTATTCCCACTTATCAATGTTTGCTTCAGCAGTTGTAAACGATTTCCACTTAAACGGAAAAAGGTGTCCAAGCATTGCGGTAATCCCGTCGCGTTGCCCTTGCGACAAAGGTTTATCGAAATAGACAACGGCCCAATCCAGTTCACCATCACTGAAATCCGCGCCAAGGTCAGCCGCAACCCAGAATTTCGCGCCATCCAGTTTCACACCGCCATAGTGTCCTTTATTGATTTTGTACGCGTTATTGGCACGACAAAAATGTTTGGCGGCACCTTCATGCGACTGATGTCCCGCAGGCTTTGTATCGAAGTAGCACTGGCAGAACATCGGACAGCTGCATGCTTCAATCACCGTAGCATTCATGTGCCATTCCGGCGCCGCGGTGTCCTTTTTCATATCTCCTGCCAGAACAGAAAAGCAGGCGAACGCCGCAAAGATTCCCAAGAACAGACCTAGTTTTTTCATTCCAATCCTCCATCCAAGGTGTACAAACTAATTTTAGAAAATGTGAGGCTCGCAAGTCAAACTGGCGTCGAAATTCCCGGTAGTTGGCAGAGCAATTTCCTAACACATACGCTAAGGGTCATTCGTCAATGCAGAATAATTTACGCTCGTGTTAACCTGCCACTACAGTGTCAATTCCCAGACTTCAGCGATCAGATCATGCCCAAAACTGTTGTGCGGTTTCTCCTCCACTACCTTGTAACCTGTTTTGACGTAGAGTTGTCTTGCAGCGAATAGATTGCTTTGCGTCCAGAGTTTGATTTTCTTGTAGCCTTTTTCACGTGCAAATGAGGTGCATTCATCCACAAGACGCTTACCGATTTTGCGGCCCCGTGTCCAGGGTTCGACAAGCAACAATCGAAGCTGCGCGACATTGTTCCCCGCATTCACAATCATGACAGAGCCAACCCGTTCGCCATGAAGCTCTGCGATCCAGATTCGTTCCCGCTCCGGATCGTGCTTTTGGATGAATCGAACGAGTATGTCTGCAACCAGAGCTTCGAATGCTTCATCCCAACCGTACTCCTCTGCGTAAAGAACACCATGCCGGTATATGATCCATCCGATATCACCGGGCGGTGAGAGCGAAGTGTTATCTGCGTGGGATCCTCAGGCATGGTTGCAGAATCGTTTCTATCAGTTTCATGATTGGAGAAGCCTCCCACGATTCTCAGTAGAGAGTTTTTCCAGCAGGGATCCCGCCTCTTTACTGGAACGGTCGTTCAACAGCGTAAAAGTTTTTTTCCCTTTTGGAGTCAATTTGAGAAATCTTTCCCGGGAATCGCTTTGGGAACGAATCCGCCGAATCAAGCCCTGATCTTCAAATAGACTGATCGTCCTGCTTACATAACCGGCATCCATCTCAAGCGCTTCCGTCAGGTCAGCCGCTTTGCATTCCAGACCGATGAGCTACTTCGAACAATATCCTGGCCTGGGTCAGTGAAAATTCGCTGTTCAAAAGGTTCTGGTTTAGCAGTCCAATTTGGCGCGTATAAAAACGGTTGAAGTTTCGCAAAGCGTCTATTTCATTTTGCATATGTTGCTCCTGCCAAACACGTTACAACATTATAGTTGACTAAGTCAAGTATATTTCTTGAAGAAGAGCTTTCAGTGCTGATTTTCCTGGTGAATGGTTAGTTGACGTTGTCAATTAATGGGCAGGTATTAGTCGCCGGTGTCCTGCGTGCATTGAGGATCGCAGGCATCTTCGCGTCTGCTTGGCGCTATTTTTTACGAAGCAAGAGACCGATGGACAGCCAGATACCGAGTGCGAGATATTCCCATCTTCCGAGACTTCCTGGAATAACCGGTATGACTTTCAGAATCAGGAGAAGAGATGCAACAACGGCCCCGCTTACAGCGATGATTCTTTCCTTGATTGGAATCTCATTCCGCCATTTCAAGTATGCGATGCAGGTCATCAACCATCCAAGTGCGGAGCACATCGAGCCAACTTCCGTGATTGGAATGAGAATCGCATCCCCTAATAAGGCGCCGAGCAGTGTGATCACACCACAGAAAATGACGGCCAAATGCGGTGTGCTGAAATGAGGATGGATATTTCCGAAAAGCCGGTGCGATCCAACTTCCTCTCCCCAGCGCAAAAATCAAACGGCTTGCTGAAATGAAATTGCCGTTAAACACCTTCAGCAAAGAAAATAAAGCGGCGAGTAATATAAATCGAACGATGACAGCGGAACCGAATGCGCGTTCAAATGCAACAGCGGTCGCATATCGCTCGGATGCAATGGATTTCCAGGGAACCAATCCGCTTACAACGAAAATGATTAGGACATAGAACAGAACGCCCACAGCCAGAGCCAGGAAAATTGCTTTTGAGAGTCCTCTCGGATCCATGTTCGCTTCTGCTTCCTCGACACATTTGGGAACCGATTCAAATCCTGTCAGGAAATAGGGAACGATCTGAAGAACGAGAATGATAGAAATCAGACCAGGCGCTGTCGCAAATAGGGGCTGAAAGTTGGGCATTTCGACGCGACTTGCTCCCAGAATCGTAAAGATTCCAAAGCTCACGAGCAATGCGAATGTGGTGTAATTCTGGAAACGCGAGCTGATGCGGATTCCACGATAGTTCAGAAGGATGATCAATCCGGTTGTAATAAATCCGAGCGTCAACGCAGGCAAAAAGACCGGTTTACCTGCGACGCTGTAAATCGGCATGCTGGCAATGCCGGGAATCAAATAGCCCACAAGTTTTCCGATCGCAACGGCTTCCCAGGGACAAACGATCAAGTAAGCCAGCGTCATCAGCCATCCGGCAAAGAAACCCACGGAGCGCGGAAAAACAGCTGTTGTATAGGCGATCTCCGTACCGGCATCAGGAATCGCTCGCACAAACTTTGCGTAAACATACGCGACCGGTAGCAGAAAAATTCCACCCAGCAAAAAACCGAGCATCGCACCCAGCGGACCGCCTCGCGTCAACCAGTCATCGATGACGATGAGCCACCCGACACCCACCATCGTTCCGAAAGCGAGTGTAAAGTATTCGGTGGTTCGTAATGTGCGAGCTAATTTTGATGTCGGGCGCGATTAATCGCGCTCCTACAGTCTTTGAATTGTAGCGGCTCCATTATAATGTCATTCGAATGATCAGCAAGCGGATGAAGGTTTTCACAATCGTAATTCTGACGTCGATCAATCTTGTCAATTATCTGGATCGATTCATCATTTCCGCTCTGCTGCCCTTTATCAAAGAAGACTTGAGCATCACAGATGCGCAACTCGGATTGCTTCACACTTCCTTTACAATCGGTTATCTGGCATCTTCACCGCTTCTCGGTTTGCTGGGAGACAGGATGAGTCGCAAATGGCTCGCAAGCTCCTGCGTTTTTCTCTGGAGTATTGCGACAGCCCTTTCCGGCCGCGCTCAGAGCTACGGCACGCTGCAAACCAGTTCGCGCAGTGGTTGGGATCGGCGAAGCGGGTTATGGTCCGGTGGCTCCCACCATCATCTCGGATTCCTATTCTGAGAGTGTTCGCTCACGAATGCTTTCCATCTACTATATTGGGACACCTCTGGGCAGCGCTGTTGGAATTATTCTAGGAGGTACCTGGGGACAACATTACGGATGGCGAACGGCTTTTTTGGTGGCAGCCATTCCGGGATTGATCCTTGCGTTGCTTGCGCTCTTCATCAAAGAGCCGGCCCGAAGCAGTGAAGCGATTCGCACTCCCTCCGTCGGTCAAACGCTGCAATATTTAATCAAAACCCCTTCGTATGTTTACAACGTTGCCGGAACAACGGCGCTGACTTTTGCTGTGGGCGGCCTGGCCTACTGGTTTCCATCCTTTCTATCGCGCGCCCGCGGTTGGGAAATCAGTCAGGCAACACAGCTGTTTGGATCTACGACCGTGGTTGCCGGGATCGCCGGCACAATGATCGGCGGTTTCTTTGCGGACATCTGGCACGCGCGGAATCGTAAAGCATATTTTCTCGTATCAGCAATCGGTATGCTGCTGGCAACTCCTATGGCGATCGGTGCAATTCTGATTGAAAGTAAGGCCTGGTCCTTCCCTTTCGTATTCCTGACAGTATTCTTTCTGTTTTTTAATACCGGTCCGCTGAATGCGGCGATCATCAGCGTGGTGCATCCAAAAATGAGAGCCACTGCGATGGCATTGAATATTTTGTTTATTCATTTGCTGGGTGATGCAATCTCACCTGTTCTGATGGGAAGAATATCAGATCTCACTCACTCTCTGACAGCAGGAATGCTGGTCGGCTCCGCCGCGATTCCACTGGGAGCAGTGATTCTGTGGCTCGGCGCAAAATATCTGGCAGTCGATCAACAGAAAGTCGTGATCGCTTTAACTGCTACCAGCCATGAGACGCCAAGCCAGAAAATTTGTCTTATTGGCGATCTTGGCGTCACTTGGTCGTCTTGGCGGTTATTAACCTCCAGGAATAAACCGCGGGCTTCCGCGAGCAATATATCATTGCGATCGCGCAATTCGGAGCGAAGATATAATTTTCGGCCACTGCCGCTTTGTTCTCCATCCAATCAATCTCAGCGTTGTTTTAAGGGAACCATTTTCCGATAGGACACGGAAATTCGCAGCGTGACTGCGCGGATCCCGCCCATCCCGTTGACTTTAGCCATGGCTTCATCCAGCAGAGTCGCAATGATGCCTCCATGCGCAAATCCTGTCGCGCCCTGATAACGGGAAGCCACACTCAGCCGGCATTCGGCAGATCGTTTCACCGGATCATATTTGAATTTCAAACGCAGCCCTTCTCGATTTGCTTCACCACAGGCGAAACAACGGTTTTTGATTTCAAGGAAGGATCAGCTATGGTCGCCGAATGCTACAGGACCATTGGGAATGGCACTGATTCTTTCTGTTGAAAATTGCCCGAGAAATTTCACTTTCATGTAAACAAGGAACATGATGAAGTAGCGCTTAAAATCGTCCAGACTGTGAATGCTCTTGAGCGCCTTCGGGATTTTATTCAGGATGTTGTATTTCTTCTGTCTGAAATCGGACCAACGGAACAGCAGCTCACTGATTTGCCACCAGTTCAAACGGTCGATGAACAGCGGCACATCCCCCTGCGCGGCCGGAAGAGTGATTACGCGGCGATCGTAACGTCTGGTCCACGTAAAATCAGGAGGTAACAATCCCATTTCCCTCGCCGTCTTTTCCAGAGGTGTACCCGGATAAACGTGCATGATTGCAATGCTCATTTCGCATTTTTTACGGAATTCTTCCATAATCCGGATCGTTTCCTGAGCTTCATCCCATGTTTCTGTCGGATGACTGAAAATGAAGAACGGATTCGGGACAACACCCAGCTCATTGCTCCAGTCGATTACGTTTCTGGCCTGATCGATATCAAGTTTTTTATCGATGATCTGCTTCCGAACACGCTCAGAACCGGCTTCTACTCCAAACCCCAGGTGGAACAAACCGGCTTCCGCCATTTTTGCAAGCAGAGGTTTCGTCATGACATCGACTCGAATTTCACAAAACCATTTGAAATTCATCTTGCGTTCCATGATCAGATCGCAGATCTGATGAACACGCTTCGGATTGAAATTGAAAATGTCATCGTAAAACCAGATCGCCTGCGCTCCATAGTTGTCGATGCAAAATTGGATTTCATCCAGCACATACTCCGGCGTATGAGCACGAACTTTCCTTCCCCAGTTGCCGGGCGTTGCGCAAAAAGTGCAGGAGAACGGACAGCCTCTGCTCGTAATCACGGATGCAGCAGGCAGTTTTCCCATCCCCGGAACATCCATCGTGAAGTTGTATTTCTTCATATCGACAAGATGTCTTGCAGGATAAGGCAAGTCGTTCAGATCCTTGATATAAATTCGAGTCGGATTGTGAACTGTGTTTCCCTCGGCATCGTGATAAGAAATCCCCGTAACCTTGCTCAGATCAACACCGGTATCGAGGGCCTTTACGAGCTCCGCCATCGTCTCTTCACCTTCATTCCGTACGACTACATCGACGTAGCTCAGGTGTTTGAGTGTATCGTCTGCTGTATGAGTACAGTGGGGACCGCCAAGAACAGTAATCGCCTTTGGATAAACCTTCTTGCGAACGTGCAGCCACTTCGAACGAATCAAAACGGTTCTCTGTCGTAACAGTGATTCCGACCACGTCCGGTTTTTGGTCCGCGATAATCTTCTCAACATCTTCGTGAGAAAGTCCAAGGACGTCTGCCGGGACGACAGATACTTCTACACCCTCCTGTTCCAGCACAGCGGCAATGTAGAGAACGCCAAGATTGGGCATGGTGGAACCCTGGGCCCATCTCTCGGCAAAATAGCCGCCTGGCGGCACAAATAGGATTACTTTCATTATGTTTTAATCACTCGATTCCTGCTTTTGTATCGTCTCGTGATCTTTCGTCGAGCACGACGATTTCCGCCGACGCGGCGCTACAAACCCCACAAGTTGTAGAGAGTATTCTATTGAAGATGAGCGCGGAATTCAAGCAAACAACCACCATGCTATACTTTTTTCACAAATGACCAGGGTGGATGAATCTTATCAGACTCTCCTGGCAAACAACTATTCAGGGTCTTCCGATCTCCTCAAATCGACCATTCAATGGCTTCAAGAAGCGTTCCGGGAGGGGCAGACTGAGAATCAGGTCCGTCTTGATCTCGAAGGACTGTGCAAAGCCCATCCTTCGATGGCTCTGCTCCACAATTTGTCGGCATTCTTACACAAAATATCGCCCAATCCGCAACGGATCGATGCCTGGATGGATATGTATCAGAAACATGAAGCAGCCGCGTGCAAAAAATTCGCGAAACATCTTTCCAATTTCACGAACATTCTCGTTCATTCTTTCAGCGGGTTGATTTATGAATCTCTTAAAAATGTTCCGACCAGCTCTGAATATTTTCTGCACCGAATCACGTCCTGCTTTTGAAGGACGGTACGCTTGCTGAAAAACTGTCCGGAAGCCGGCACAAGGTTTATTTGGTCACCGATATGGCGGCCTTTTCCGTGATCCCTCGCGTGGAAATCGTCGCTTTCGGATGCGATTCCATCACACCACGCGGAATCATCAATAAAATAGGAACGGCGCCATCTGGCTGAAATCGCGCAAAGACAGGGTAGAATGAATTATTTCATCGGGACAGCGGAGAAGGTGCTTGAATATTGGAATGACGATTTTCTCTTGCGCCAGGGCTCCCGCACCGAAATCTATCCGGGCAAGAACACGATGCAGGTTGAAAATTACTATTTTGATTTGACTCCTCCTTCGAATATCGGAGGATTGTTTTTGGAAACAGGGCTTTCGAGGATGTTTTGACGATGCGAAAAATGATGCTCGTAGACGATGATCCTTTCAGCCAGAGGATGCTGGAAGACATGTTTCGTAATGAGTGGAAAATTATCAATGAAACGACCATTGAACAAATTACAAAGCGGCTCACACTGGAAAGCTTCAATTTGATTCTTCTCAATGCCAGCCTTCGCCGTACGGATGGGGAGATGATGTTTGATGCGATGCACTCACATTCCCCGAATGTCCCGATCGTAACGTATACAAGCGTCGAGTCAGATGCGTCTCGGCAGAGCGCTTCTGAAAAAGGGAGCGTTCTGGAACATGACAATGCCATTAAATACGGACGACCTGACTCACGTCATGGACATTGTAAAAAAAATCGAAGAGTATCAGGAACAGGCAATCGCCAGTCGGAATGACTTTATCCAATTGGAAGAAGGAATCGCGCGGATGTTCACTCCGTTGCAGGACAAGTTCCCCGAAACATTCACGTTTGAACAGGATGATTTGATCCAGGGAATTCTGGAACTTCTTGCGGATACGTTGCAGGTGGATAAGACGTCTTTGATGCTTTTGAATCCGGAAACCGGAGAATTGCGAATTAAAGCGGCAAAGGGACTCACTCCATACGTCATTCAGAATTCCGTTCGAAAGGTCGGAGAAGGAATCGCAGGATGGGTCGCTAAAGAAGGCAAACCGTTGCTCATCAAAGATGTTCAGCAGGATCAAAACTTTTCAGAATCCGCATTTTTTCATCAGTACACAACCAAGTCTCTTGTGTGTGTGCCTCTGAAAGTCGGGAGATCGAATTATCGGAGTGCTGAGCGCAAACAATCATCTCTCCGGCAAACCCTTTGATGAAAAAGATCTTTATCTGGCGACCATTTTTTCGCACTTGCTGTTGTTGACGCTTCAGAACGCACAACTGCATTTTAATCGCGAGATGTTTTACAGGAAAGAAAGGGAGATTGGAAATCTGAATCGTAAGATCACTGCGACGCTGGAACCGAAAGTTCTTTTTCACATTCTGTTGAATGAATGTCAGTCCATCTTCAATGCGGAGTACGCATTTCTCTTCAACCTCGATGAAAAAGGTTCCGACCTGAATCTTTATTACGTGAATGGCTCCAGGTTTGAAGAGATCCTTGTTCCCCATCAACAAATCCGGCCCTGGTTGGCGCAAAGGAAGGAAGCCACGATGTTTTCCGGAGAACACACAATGAAAGAGTTCGAATTCCTGAGAAATCTCACACGGCTGGAATTCTGTTGTTGGGCTTCCGCTCCGATCATTCTGCATGATCGGCTTGCGGGGTCTCTGGAATTGGCTTCACCGGACCCGATGCGATTTAAAGAACAGGACCTGCAATTGCTGATTCGAACGAGCCAACAAGCGTGCCTTGCCATGAATAATGCCCGCCTGTATATGAAACTTCTCAACAGCATCAAAGAGATCAGCGATGCAAGAAAGGAAGTCGATCGCGTTCGCCGTGGCCAGTTCTTGTAAAAGAAACCGCCAAGACGCCAGGTGCGCACAGAATCATTTCATTTTAGATTTCGCCGACTTTGGTTCTTAGCCTCTTGGCGGTTCCTTCTTTCTTGAATTCTATTCCCTCTACACTTAGCATTAAGGGATGTCAAAAAAGCTTATTCTCCTCGCCACAATCTTGCTCGCTGTAGGGCTCACATTTTGGCTTGTATCTTCGGGAAAGAAAAACAAAGAACCAAAATACAAAATAGAAAAGGTTCAACTGGGGAATATTACTGCTACTGTAACGGCAACTGGAACTTTATCCGCGTTTGAGACGGTTCAAGTAGGTAGTCAGGTTTCAGGAATTATTTCGAAGATTTATGTGGACTTCAATTCTCAGGTCAAGAAAGGTCAGCTGGTTGCAGAGCTCGATCCCGCATCCTTTCAGGCCCAGGCGGATCAGCGTCGCGCCGATCTTGAAAGGGCCCGTGTGGAAGCGCGAAATGCCGGCGTAGCTTATACCCGTGCCAAGAATCTGATGGAGAACCAGCTTTTGTCCCCATCGGAATATGATATCGCTCTGGCAAGCCTGCAAAGCAGCCAGGCCGGCGTTAAGCAGGCAGAGGCTGCTTTGCGTTTGGCAGTTAACAATCTTACCTACACGAAAATCGTCTCTCCTATTGATGGTGTGGTTGTAGATCGACAATACGACATCGGTCAAACCGTCGCGGCCTCATTTCAGGCCCCCACTCTGTTCACGATTGCGCAAGACCTGAAAAAAATGCAAGTCGCGACAAACATAGATGAGGCGGATATTGGAAAAATCAATGTGGGCAGCACAGCGACTTTTAGCGTTGACGCTTTCCCGGATCGTAAATTTGAAGGGACAATTTCCCAGATTCGCCTCTCTACCCAGGTCGTCCAAAACGTGGTCACATACCCTGTGCTGATCGATGTTGATAATCCGGAGCTTCAACTGAAACCGGGAATGACAGCAAACGTTTCCATCCCTGTAGAGAGTGCAACGAACGTGCTGAAAATTCCGAATGCCGCGCTCCGTTTTCGCCCTGATCCTTCCGATCTCGCAGAGCCTCCTCGCGATGACGAAGGGCCTCAGAGAAAAGAAACGGTTGTATACGTGACGAATGAAGCTGGTAAGCTGAAACCGGTTCCGGTCAAAACATCCATCACGGATGGAAATTTCACAGCGGTTGAATCGCCCCAGCTGGCAGCCGGCCAGAATATCGTGGTCGGTTTGGTCACTGCTCGAGCGATGGAATCAACAGGTGGCATGAATCAGCAGCAAAGCGGCAGACGAAGAGGCTTCTAACAAGATGGAGCCGAATGTCATCGAGATCGTAGATCTAAAAAAGATTTACAAAATGGGTGAGAACGAAGTCCAGGCGTTGGATGGGATTTCGATGAATGTCAAAAAGGGAGAATACATCGCAATTATGGGGCAATCGGGTTCGGGAAAATCGACTCTGATGAACATCATCGGCTGTCTCGATCGGCCGTCCTCCGGCAAATATATACTGGAAGGTGTGGATGTTTCGACATTCACCCGTGATCGCAGGGCGGAAATTCGCAATGAGAAAATCGGATTTATTTTTCAGAATTTTAATTTGCTTTCGCGAACATCGGCGATCGAAAATGTCGAGCTTCCATTGATCTATTCCAGCAAGAATTCGCTAACCGAGGAACAAATGCGGCTGAGAGCAAGGGTTTGTATCGAACGAGTCGGATTAAAAGGCTGGGAAGAACACACACCGGCGCAACTTTCCGGAGGCCAGCAGCAAAGAGTCGCTGTCGCGAGGGCTTTGATCAACGAGCCGGCCATTCTGCTTGCGGACGAGCCAACTGGAAATCTGGACACAAAAACGTCCGAGCAGATCATGGAAATCTTCCAGCGATTAAACGATGAAGGGATCTCTATTGTTCTCATCACACACGAGATGGATATCGCAGAACACGCAAAACGGATTGTGATGCTCCGCGATGGCGAAATCATAACCGATTACATGGTAGAAAAAAGACGGACGGCTCTTAACACGGAGACACACAGTCACAGAGAGAAAAATGCTTCTTGACTCTGTCTCCCTCTGTCTCTGTGTAAATAAGGTTGTATCGCCATGAAAAAGTCAGGAAATATTCTGAAGGTGGCCTTTCGAGCGATTGGCCGTAACAAAATGCGTTCGATTCTTACAATGCTCGGTATTATCATCGGTGTCGCTTGCGTGATTGCAACTATAGGAATTGGCGAAGGAGCGCGCATGCAAATGGAATCACAATTGAAGTCATTGGGAACCAATTTCTTGATGCTTTTTCCAGGCACCACAACATCTTCAGGCGCGCGAAGCGGCTGGGGTAGCGACTCAAAACTCAATGAAGCGGATGTCCAGGCAATCCGGAATGAATGCCAAACCTGCGCATATGTATCAATGTCGACGCGTTCGGTGGCCCAGGTTATCTATGGGAATCAAAACTGGTCCACTTCCATACAAGGAGCGGAGGTGGATTGGCCTTTGATCCGTTCCTGGAATCTCGAAAAAGGAACATTTTTTACGGATGCCGATAATCGCGCAGCTGCCAAAGTTTGCATCATCGGAAGGACCATAGAGAGTGAACTCTTTCTTGGCGAAGACCCGATTGGAAAAACGATTCGCATCAAAAACATTCCGTTTCGTGTCATCGGTGTGCTTGAATCCAAAGGGGGTTCCCTGATGGGCCAGGATCAGGACGATACGGTTGTCGCGCCTTATGAAACTGTTCGGAAAAGATTGATGGGTGCCCGAGGCACGAATATTGGAATGATCATGGTTGCAGCCGTTTCAAATGAACAGGTAGAACTGGCGCAGGAGGAATTGACCGCGCTGTTGCGCCAGCGGCACAAGATCAACACGGCTGCCGGACAGGAAGATGATTTTATGATCCGGTCGCAAACGGAAATGCTTCAACAGGCAGAAATGCAATCGCAGACGCTGAGTGTGCTCCTGTGGTCGATTGCAGGTGTTTCTCTCCTTGTGGGAGGAATCGGCATCATGAATATCATGCTGGTCAGCGTGACGGAGCGAACTCGTGAAATCGGCGTTCGTATGGCAATCGGCGCAAAAGGCGGCGACATCCGTTCTCAATTCTTGATCGAAGCGCTCGTGCTTTCCTTGAGCGGTGGAATTATTGGAATCGGATTAGGGCTAGCCATTCAAAAAGCCGTCGCAAGATTCGGAGGATGGCCCATTTCCCTGCAACCGGAAGCTGTCGCGATGGCCTTCGTTTTCTCAGCCATAGTCGGCGTTTTCTTCGGATTCTATCCTGCGCAAAAAGCCAGCAGACTCGATCCGATTGAAGCCCTTCGCTATGAATAATAATTCAACGCAAAGACGCCAGGACGCGAAGGAAGATAATAACTTTAATCTTTGCGGCTTTGCGGTAAAATCCTAGAGCTATGCCACAAATTACAGTTACAGTCGTTAGAGCCGATACGAATCAGGAATACGAAGTAGAACTGCCGGACAACGCCCGATTGGAAGATCTGCTTCCTCAGCTCGTTCAACAACTCGGATTACCGCTGGTTGGCCCCGATGGAAATCGTATTTCTTATCAGTTATCGAACAAACGCACCAGCCAGGAATTGAAGCAGAATCACACACTTTCTGAATACAGCACAAAAAATGGAGACATGCTCTTGTTGACCTCGACCTTTGTCGCAGGAGTTCACCACGGAGTCACAGAGAACACAGAGAAAGAAAGAAACATTTTGGCCCCGTGATCTCCGTGTCTCCGTGGTGAATCATGAATCGCAAAGAGATCAGGATGAAGAATGATTACGAAGAGATGCTTCGTCTGAAATCGGAATCCTCCATCATTGATTTTCAAACTTCAGGAAATCCTCCCAGCCGGTATCATCTGATTTTCCGATGTGCAGGAATGAAGTGGGATGAATCAGGCAAAGCGATTTTCATTCAAGAACATCGCTGCCAGATCATTCTTGGGGCGCAGTACCCTTCCCAACCTCCCGATGTCACGTGGATGACTCCCATTCTTCATCCAAACATAAAACTCCAGGCAGTCTGCCACAGCGGCCAATGGGCACCGAGCTGGTCGCTGGCGGAATTTGTATCGGAACTGGCTGACATGGCGCGATATGCAAAGTTTAATTTGCAATCACCGTTGGATACGAAAGCGGCTGAATGGGCAAAACGAAACTTGAATCTCTTTCCATTGGATTCGCGGCCGATCCGGGACAAGATGGCACGAGTTGTAATCCGGCTAAAATCTTCGGGATAAATCGTGGAAATCCGCATCAAGCGCATTGCGTCAAAAACGGAAAAGGGGCGACTACCCGGAAAGCTTTCTCGCGGCTATCCTTCGAATATTCCCGCAGTGTTCATGAGCGATTCCACCTTGGAGGAACTGTTGAAGTTTGCTTCCTCCGATCTCCATTCGAGCTTGGTGGGGTTCTCGTTGGTCGAGTGGCCAAATCCAGGCGCCGTCAGTTCCTGGAAATCAAAAACTTTGTTCCCGCTACAAA
This sequence comes from uncultured bacterium, assembly GCA_963771165.1. Lineage (GTDB taxonomy): Bacteria > Acidobacteriota > HRBIN11 > JAKEFK01 > JAKEFK01 > JAKEFK01. The sequence continues at coordinate 99,901 of CAVYSN010000019.1, forward strand.
AGGAATTTCGCGTAGAGCATCCTTCGAATTCACCAATGAAGCCCAACAGGAAATTCATCAAGTCGTTCAAGAACGCTTTCAGAATCTCAGGATCCTGGGCTGGTTTCACACGCATCCCGGTTACGGAATCTTTCTATCTTCAGCGGACCAGTTTATCGATCAAAATTATTTCAACGAACCGTTTCATATTGCAATCGTGATCGATCCAACGAAATCCGATGTCGAGTTGGGAGTCTTTGTGTGGGATCCGAATCATGTCCGCATCCGCGTGCCGCTGTTTTGCTTCCTGAGCTCGTGGCGCACGATTCATCGGAAGCCACGTGCGGGACGCTTGCATCACATGGATTGGCTACAACAGTAGCTTCAGTTTTGGTCCGGTAAAAACAAATCCGAGTTTTTCATAAAAGTGCCGCGTACGGTCCCAGCGTTCGGACTCCGGAGCCGTTACGTCAATGCGGTTCCATCCTTTGCGTTTCCCGATTTCTGCCGCAGATTGAACCAGTAGAGCGCCGACTCCGGCAGAACGATAGCGGGGATCTACATACATTTCATCGATCACACCGTATTCCCCATTTGCGTAAATCGCGAAGGCCATAGAGAGTGTGAGCACACCCGCAATCTCTCCATTCTCTGTCCTTTGCAACAAGCACCTGATACTGATCCAGACGCTGTTTCCAGGCACTCAGAACCCGTTCACGATCCAGTTCGCCAAGCTCTTCCCCCTCTTCACCCAGTTCACGAAGCAGCCGTAACACCCAGTCAAAGACAATGTCTGCGTCATCAATCGTGAGCGTCTCAATGCGAATATTCATGATCATCATGGTACAACATTTCGTTTTCAAACAATGATAAAGTCAGTATTTATGTTTGATCCATGTAACCCGGCCGAAGAAATGATTATACGGCTGGTTGAACAGTACAGGCGTCTGGCGCAAGTGGAAGCCGTAGCTCTTTCAGGTTCACAATCGGGTTCTCTTTTCGATGAAGATTCCGATATCGATCTTTACGTATATTCGAATCGAAGAACTTCCATTGCGGGACCGCGAAGCCATCGCCGGAAACTTTTCGGATCAACCGGAAGTGGGCAACACTTTCTTTGAACCCGGCGATGAATGGATCGATCGGACCACGGGCATCGCTGTCGATGTGATGTTCCGCCAGATGGAATGGATCGAAGCACAAATCGATCGTGTCCTGTATAAGCATCAGGCTTCTGTCGGCTATTCCACATGTTTCTGGAACAATGTGCTCACCTCCCGCGTGCTTTTTGACCGAAGCGGTTGGTACACAGCATTGCGAATCAATGCCGATCAACGCTATCCGGAGCAACTGCGGAGATCGATCATCGAAAAGAACTTTCCACTCCTGCGCAAAACGCAATCATCGTACGTCCGGCAATTGGAACGAGCCATCAAACGAAAGGATGAGGTCAGCATACATCACCGCATCACAGCACTGCTCGCCAGCTATTTCGATGTTCTATTTGCCATCAACCGCGTCCCTCATCCCGGTGAAAAACGGCTCGTCCGGTTTGCTGAAACACAATGCCGGAGAATCCCGAACCATTTGAGCGAACAGATTGTAGCGTTTGTCCATTCCGGAAACGACACTAAAATCGCACACGCAAACAAGCTTATCGATGATCTCGAAAAATTGCTGGACTAATATGAGAAATACCGAGTCAGTTGGAGCGCGGACTTCCAGCCCGCAAAAACTGGTAATCTCGTCGAATCTTTGCGGGCAAAGATGCCCGCGCTGCCACTAAGGCATGGCAAATCTGACTTTGGGAGAGTCTCGAGGGCGCTACAAACCACTCAATGTTTATGTATGACTGGAAACTGGTAAATGGAGATACGATTTCTTGACAATTTTGATTTAACCGGGCTGCATCAGGCATTTCTTCAAGCTTTTTCCGACTATCTGGTTCCGATGCATTTAAGCAGAGACCAGTTTCACGAGATGCTGATACGAAGGGGAGCGCGAAATGACATTTCGGTTGGCGCTTTCGAAAATGACATTCCTGTTGGATTCACATTGAATGCGTTTGAAGTGTATCAGTCCGATTCCGACAGTCTATGATGTTGTAACGGGGATTCTTCCGGAAGCCAGACGGAAAGGGATCGCTCAACAATGTTTCGAATTCAGTTTGCCACGGCTGAAAAATACTGGCGCGGCCCGATACATTCTGGAAGTATTCGAAACCAATTCTCCAGCAGTTCACCTGTATGAAAAAGTCGGCTTTTCGTTGTATCGAAAACTCGAAGTGTTTACCTGTATCAGTGCTCACGTATCTGGGACCGGCTCCTACGAAATCGTAGAAATCGAACCGGACTGGACTCTGTTTCAAACATTCTGGGATTGGCACCCGTCGTGGCAAAATTCTGTATCTTCGATGAACCGTACTCGAGGCAGAAAGCATATCGCTGGGGTGATCAAAGATTCACAGATCATCGGTTACGGTGTGATCTATCCTGACACCGGAGACATCCCCCAATTCGCCATTCGCCATGATCAAAGAAGAAACGGCGCCGGAACGGCGCTTCTGCATCATCTGCAATCCCTCGTACCACAAGGAAAAGCGACGCGGGTTGTCAATGTGGATGGCTCGGCTGATGGAACAATCCGCTTTTTAAAGAAGATTGGGTACATCCTGTTTGGGCGCCAATGCGAAATGGAAAAGGAGCTTCAGTAAGAGAAAGATGTCCAAGGAGATTAAAACGTCACAAGTGTTTGTACAAACGCTTGTGTCACCTTGAACCCCTTTAAACCTGAAGGACATGTTGGAGCTTGAACGGACACATTTTCCCGGTGATGTGTTGTTCGAACTCGCTTCGAAAATGTTTGATGAATCCTTCCGTCGGCATGGCTGCTGCATCGGAAAGAACGCAGATTGTGCGTCCCTTCATATTCTCACAAACGTTCAGCATCACATCCAGATCCTTCATTTTGCCTTCCCCTTCTTCGATACGATGCAGGATTTGATACAGCCAGTGTGTTCCTTCCCGACATTGCGAACATTGTCCACAAGTTTCGTGAGCGTAGAATCGCGCTGTAATCATTGCCATACGAACCATGCAGACCGTTTCATCCATCACGATGACTCCTGCAGATCCCAACATGCTTCCGGCTTTGACCAGGGAATCAAAATCCATCGGGGTATCCAGCATCGTTGCGGGCAAAACAGGAACCGATGAGCCGCCTGGAATCACGCCTTTCACCTGGCGTCCGTTTTTGATTCCGCCTGCTTTTTCAAGCATTTCATTCAGCGGCATTCCCATCGGATACTCATAAACACCAGGTCTTGTGACATGCCCGCTGATCGCAAACAGCTTAGGACCAAAGTTATTCTGCGGTCCCAGAGTCGTGAACCAGCTCGCCCCCCGTTGAATGATATGAGGTAAATTTGCAAGAGTTTCTACATTATTAATAACAGTGGGGCAACCATACAATCCGACCGTCGCTGGAAAAGGGGGCTTCAAGCGGGGATTCCCACGCTTCCCTTCCAGCGATTCCATCAAAGCCGTCTCCTCGCCGCAAATATAAGCACCCGCTCCGCGGAACAAATGAATATTCAGGTTCACACCTTTTCCGAACAGGTTTGTTCCTAAATATTTTTTCGCGCGTGCCTGGCGTATGCAAATGTCGATCAGCGTAGCGCCATAAGAAAATTCGCCTCGAACATAAATGAATGCTTGCTCACATCGCAAGGCATAAGCTGCAATACAGATTCCCTCAATTACTTGATGCGGATCTTTTTCGATGAGCACGCGATCTTTGAACGTTCCAGGTTCGCTTTCATCCGCATTGCAGCAGAGATAAGTTGGTTTGCCCGTATTCTTCGGAACAAAACTCCATTTCTGGCCTGTTGGAAACCCGGCCCCTCCCCTGCCGCGCAGGCCTGATTTCTTTACCTCTTCCATGACTTGTTCCGGAGTCATTTCGTGAATCACTTTTTTCCAGGCCTGGTATCCTCCATTCCGCTCGTAACCTTCAACGCGATTCTGGTCCGGATCCTCAACGAAACGCAACAATACTTTTTCGTAATCTTCGTACATCTTCTATCTCAACTCATCCATGATGGCATGCGCAAACCCCTGCGTTGTTGCCGTGCCGCCCAGATCCGGTGTTCGGATTTTCCGTTCGGACAGAACAGTAATCAACGCCTTGAATATTTTTTCAGCAGTCTGAACTTCTCCGATGTGCTGCAACATTAAAAGTGACGACAGCAACAGCGCCGTCGGATTCGCAATATTTTTTCCTGCAATGTCGGGAGCACTTCCATGAACGGCTTCAAAGATAGCGGCCTGTTCTCCAATATTGCCGCTGGGAGCCAATCCAAGCCCTCCAATCAATCCCGCGCAAAGGTCTGAAATAATATCGCCATACAGATTTTCCGTCAAAAGAATATCGAACTGCGTCGGATTCAAAACAAGCTGCATGGCTGTGTTATCAACAATCATCTCGTTATATTCGATTTCCGGATATTCCCTCCGGACCTTTCGAATACATTCAAGAAACAATCCATCCGAAAGTTTCATGATATTGGCTTTATGAACGCCGGTCACCTTCTTGCGGCCCTGCTTGCGCGCAAGCTCGAACGCGTATCGCGCAATTCGTGTGGATGCCTTTTCTGTGATGATTTTTAAACTTTCGACCACTCCGGGTACCACAACATGCTCGATTCCTGAATAGAGGCTTTCCGTATTTTCACGCACAACGATCAAATCGACATCGGAATACCTGGCTTCGACTCCGGGAATGTTCCGGATCGGCCGTGTATTCGCATACAGATTCAACGTGCGCCGCAACGAAACATTAATGCTGGCAAATCCCTCTCCAATCGGAGTGGTCAGCGGCCCCTTTAATGCAACTTTGTTTCGAATGATGGAATCGAGTACAGGGCCCGGTAGAACATCACCGTATTGGACAAGAGCGCGTTGTCCCGCTTCGTACACTTCCCATTGAATCGGAATTTTTGCAGCATCGAATATGTTGCGTACCGCTTCTGAAATTTCCGGCCCTATGCCGTCTCCCGGGATTAGCGTGATCGTGTACATTATCAATCAGCGGAAAAGTATTCCAGAAGAGTGCGAACACCGAAACCGGAACCGTTCTTCGGGATATAGAAGAAATCCTTGTCGTACCATGCGGGGCCCGCTATATCAAGGTGGACCCATTTTGCTTTACCGATGAACTCACGAAGAAAGAGTGCGCCCTGAATAGCGCCCGCTTCGCTGTTGGGAGCCAGATTTTTTATATCGGCGATGTCGCTTTTCACCATGTAGTCGTACTCATCCGGTACGGGAAGTTGCCAGAAACTTTCACCTGTTCGATTCCCTGCATCAATCAAACGTTGCACAAGATCTTGATGGTTTCCCATAATCCCGGCTACGTAGGGTCCCAGGCCCACAACGCATGCACCCGTCAAAGTGGCCAGATCGATGATCTCAGTCGCGCCTTCTTTCACAGCCCAGCATAAACCATCCGCAAGCACGAGCCGGCCTTCCGCATCTGTGTTGATGATTTCAATCGATTTGCCGTTCATCGCGCGCAGAACATCACCCGGACGAATCGCAGATCCGCTTGGCATGTTTTCCGCGGCGCACAGAATGCCGATCACGTCTTGATCAGGGCGCAGTTCAGGTAGTGACCGCATTGCGCACAGAACCGCGGCAGCACCCGCCATATCGCATTTCATTGTTTCCATCGATTTGGAGGGTTTCAGGGATAGCCCACCACTATCGAACGTAATACCTTTTCCAACAAGCGCAGTTTTCTTTGCCTTCTCCTTTCCGCTCCGATAGGTCAATTGAATCAAACGCGGTGGGATCTTCGATCCCGAACCGACACCCAGGATTGCTCCGGCGCCCAATTTCTTCAGTTCCGGCACTTCCAGAACACGAAATTCGAGACCGCTCTCTTTGGCCACTTTTTCGGCAATTTCCTCAAGAACCTGCGGATTTAGGTTGTTCCCGGGCTCATTCACAAGATCGCGCGCAAATGAAGTCGCGTCCGCAGAGATCTTTGCCTTATCTATGGAAGCCTTTGTTCGGGCGTTGGATTCTGTTAGAAAAGTCATGCGCTGAATTCTCTTCTGCGGCTGAATCTCTTCTTCCTTCGTCTTGAATTTCAGGAAACGATACGTGGAGAGGAGCGCGCCTTCCACCATCGCTCGAATGAGCTTCTCACGTTTTTCGCTCGATTCGGCCGGAATCGTATAAGCCACGTTCGAACACGCTGAGTTACGAGCAGCTAGCGTCGCGGCAGCCGTAGCGCGCCGAAATAACTCGTCATTCCACTTTGCCGGATCACCTAATCCTGTAACGATGATTCGGGATGGTTTGATTGCGCCGTTCGTATGATAAACAAGACTTTCCCCGGGCTTTGGTTGAAAATGTTCCTCCTTCAGCAGGGTGGAAAGTTTATTCTTCAATTTTTTATCGACCGCCCGGAAGATTTCTGAAGGCTCTCCCTTTTCAGGGATAAAAAGAACCAGGGCATCGCATTTTTGGTCGGTAGGGGATATATCTCTGATTTTTACGTCGATGTTTGAATTCATCAAAACTACTTTCTCCTTAGATTAAAGGCGCATTATAACATGCAGTTTGTGCTCAATCGGGCGAGGTCCATTGGGCGTGCGCCGAAAAGAGCCAGGGCTTGCTTCCTGCGATTTGCCTTACGGTCATGTTCGACTCGTGCGCGCATCCATCTGAGAGGTCAAGAGCTCCATATGAGATCTACCCCAAACGCGAATAGCCTCCACCAAAGGCAATAATGATCGACCATAGTCGGTCAGCGAATATTCTACAGGCGCTGGAATCGCGCCCTTCGGTTGTCGCTGTACAATTCCGTCACTCATGAGCTCACGGAGTTGCTGAGTAAGGACCTTCTGCGAAATCCTGGGAATCACCTGGCGCAGTGCCGCAAAATGCTTCGTCGATTCTGCCAGCCAGTACACAATGATCAATTTCCATTTACCGCCAATTGCAGCCAGCGCCGCAGTCAACGGACATCCACCGACCGCATTGGGACGCGGTAGACGAGTATGGTTACTTGCAGGTACCTTCTTGATCGAATTCATAGGTCAAATTATATTCACTTCTTGACAAGGTTGCAGATTTGAATGCTGCCTGAGGAGGCCAACCATGATCGTAGAAGTTCGCAGCTATAGAATCAAGCCAGGTAGACGTGAGGAGTTCATTCAATTTTTCGAAACTCGCTCCATACCCGCGCAACGCTCTCACGGCATGAAAATACAGGGGCCGTTGATTGATCTGGAGAATCCCAACAAATTCGTTTTCTTACGCAGCTTTCCATCATTGGATGAACGAGAGCGAATGAAGAACGCATTTTACGAAGGTGAATTGTGGAAGAACGAACTGGAGGCAATCGCAATGCCAATGATTGAGAGCTATGATGTGATACTTTGTGAGACATCGGGCGGATACGTGTCTGATGAGCCAGCGGCACCGTAGGGACAAGCAAGAAATTGAGTCTAGCGGGTACCCTGTTTCCGCAGCTTGGCAGCAACGCGCCCCCGAGCCAGTGCTAACACCTTGTGAATATCAGCCAGGCTTGTTTCCGGAAGATTATTGAAGTCCATCAGTCGGTGTTCGAACTCTCTGCCACCAGAAACTTCTTCGATAGCCATTCGAACTTCCTCAAGCGCAAGGAGCCGATGATCATACTCACCCATCACTTCTATTGAAGCTGCTTTCAACGCACAGAATAAACTTAACCTGGTCTCCTTTGCCGGACAGTCACGGGTATCGTGGCGGTTCCAGTTGTTTTCATTTGCGAGAAGCGTCTGCGCCCGATCAAGTATTCGCAGGTCCTCCGGCGTAGCCGGTTTTTCACCGCCTCCACAACCCGCTACGAGCGCAGCAAAAAAGACAAGGATAAGCAAAATGGAACGAATAGAGATGGTGTGGAAAGACATACTTAGTATACGGAAACCGGGGGAAATGGTTTCAGACCTGGCACGCATCATCAATTACTCTACCAGGCAATGTCAAGGCTCAATGAATCCACACGTCTGAAAATACACGCAGGAGATTACGGCCAAGGATTTTTTCGATGCGAGAGCCTGTGTGACCACGGCTGGACAGCATCGCTGCGAGTGTTTCAAAACGGCGTTGTGTGTTGAGGTCATTCGCAAAGAGGAACCCGTCTTCGGTTTCGCCCGGCGCAGCGATACCGGCTGCACGTCGAGCGCGGATGTTTTCCGCAAAGCTCTTGCGGAGTGCGTCGTCAATGACTTCCGGTGAAACGCCTCCGTCCGTGCCAATCGACACGTGGTCTTCGCCGGCCACGTTGATGGCATGTTCCAAATGGGCGATGACGTTTGCCGCGGTAGGTTGATGTCCATTGTTGAGATAAGGCATGATGTAGATCCCTGAGACGCCCCCTTTATCGGCGACTGCCCGCAATTCTGCATCGGTACGATTGCGTGGATGATCCGCCAGGGCCGCGCAGCCAACGTGCGTAAAAGCAACGGGACGGGTTGAAGCCTTGATAGCGTCCGCGGCGGTGCGTCGTCCGCAATGGCTGAGATCCACAAGAATACCGATTTCGTTCATGCGTGCAATGGCTTCCATTCCAGCTTGGCTCAACCCGGCATCGGTTGGTTCGAGACATCCGTCCCCCAGAAGGTTGCGCCGGTTGTATGTCGGTTGGATGATTCGTATCCCGAGTCTGTGAAAGTCGTTCAGCCGCGAGAGATTGGTTTCAAAAGCGACACCATCTTGAAAACCATAGATCAAACCGGTTCGTTGCGTCTTCTTAGCGGCTACAATGTCCGCAGCTGTCCGTATGTGTGTGAGCACCTGTGAAACACGCTCGATCTCTGATTCCCAGTAGATAATTTCCCGCACCGCTTGTGCAAAGGCGCTGTCCGGTGGCGTTGTACCAACCGGGAGGATCGTCACATTCAGTGCCGTCAATCCTGACCGGCGTACATTCTCCACGTCCGCCTCGGAAAGCGGAATACCGGTCTTCATAGCGCTGTTTCCGGGTCCTCCGAGACCATCGATCACAATGGCACTTTCGTATCCAACCCAATCGGAAGCAGGCGCGAACTTTATCGGCAACAAACCACCAAGGGCCCAGACTGCCGCGTTCGTCAGAAATGATCGCCGTGAAGTTTGTCGGATCATAGAAGTGCTCTCCATATTATCTCTTCCGTTTTGTTACCGGCGAAAATGCTTTTTGGCCGTTGCAAGCGAAATGACTGGACGAGGTTCGGTTGCGGTCCGGTGCAATGACATGTTCGCTGCGGCTGTAGCGGATTGCAAAGCGGGTACGTGAAGCGGTGTAGGAAACGTCGGCTGCAACTAATTGTTCGGCAACACTTAAATTCCAGACGCCGTTTGCAAACAAGATACACACGCGCGCACGCTCTATGGGAAGTGCGATGTCTGACGGTTAAACTCACTTCTTGCGCATCCAGACGTCCCACGTGATCGGCCCGGCTTCCTTATCGATCATTGGGCGGCCCGCCACCTTGAGGGCCAGCTTCATCTGACCGTGATGGTAGCCCTCGTGCCACAGCATGTGCTGGAGCAGGAGGATTGGGTGGTCGTAGTGAAGGTTCATGTCCCGGCCTGCCTCCACTCTGCTCTTCACCGCGTCCCGCACGGCCAAGGCGCTGTCCGTCAGCATCTGAGCGATGCGACCAGGGTCAAGCTCGACGAACCACTCTTCCTCGGGCAGGCTTCTGGCGAACTCGGGGGCGTCCTCGAAGACGAACACAAGTCGTACAAAGTGGATGTGTGTGAACAACTCGGCAATGGATGGGCTTCCCGCCATCACCCTGTACTCCAGCCCGCCCTCCGCGAGGGCGCGGAGCAGGTTGAGCAGGATGGTGTTGTTCCGGTCCCACGAGTCCAGCAAAGCCTCTAGCAGGCGTTGATCTGGTGTGTCCGACATGGCGCTCCTTTTTGTTATGTTTACGGTATTGCCCTCTGCTCTCGTCATGCTGCGAGTCCGCCGAACCCTGCAGTTCAGCCCCAGCACCAGGCCGAACGAGGGCGTGCCGCTTGCTAGGCTTGCCAGCTGAAAAACATGTTAGCAGAATAAGTGATTGTCCTGTACAAGACTGTTTTGCCGATGCAACGGCAAGACCAAGTGAGGCGCAGGGGCCCCGACCAGCTTTAACACAAGTCGCTCTAGCAAAACATTTTTATACTGATTCTGATTTTTCTTTACTGTTTTGTCCGTTCAGTGAATTGGTCTCCAAAGTTCTATCTGAGGCTCAAAGGCCTACGGATCTATCCGTAAATCCGAAGGGGTAGGCGCCACGACAAACAATGACTTACCGTTGTGCCACGTGTGGCAGAATGAGGGTCGCGGTCCGCTGCATCTGGATGTTAGGCGAATCGCAGTGGATTGGTGATAGCAAGAACGCCGATGGCTGCAGCGGCGGCTGTCCCGTGATCCTTCTGCCACGGAGCACCGAGAGCCTTGCGCTGGGAACGCACGAACGCGCGTACCGTACCGTCGTCTAGGTCCGTCGCGCTGGCCGCAAAGTCGAACTCCCCGTTGCGTGCCTGCGTGGCGACTAACGACCCAAGATCAGCGACCCGGCCCGCGATGGCCAGGTTCGCTGCTGCGCATTGTTGGGCGGCATAAGGTTCGCCGTAAGACCGAAATTGCAACACACTTTGGTGAACCAGTACTCAGAGCCAACGCTTTACCGCCTCGGCTATATCGCTCGGCAGTTGATTGAAGCACAGTTTGGCTTGAGGTGCGTGTTCATGCACCACGTTGATTAACTTCTCAAACAGCATGAAGTTGCTTGGGTTCGTTCTTACACCTGCCCCGATAAGGACGCAATCGAACCGCTTCTGCTTGAGTTGGCTTTGAACAACTGCCTCAGCAGTTTCGCCAAAGTCGGTTAAACATGTTTGCACACTGTACCCGAGACGAGTTAATTCGTCTTCAGAGGACTTGATGCCAGCTAGTACCTTCGTTGTGTTCATGCCCGGCGGGTAGCCGGGTTGTGAGAAATCAATCAGTGTTGGGTCTAGACCAACCACGAGTACACTTTTCTTGTCTGTCATAGATGTCTCCATGTAGTTAATGAGTAATAGAACGCAAGCACGTCTTCGATTATGAACCCACGCATGTCTGGGAGTGCCATAGCTTATGATAGCTGATTTGTGTTTGGTTTTTCAAAGAGGAATGCCGGCGGATTGCAAAGCGGGTACCTGAAGAGGTCCAGGAGGCGTCGGATGCAACGGGTTGTTCGGCGCTCGCGCCTACAAATCAGATGCGCCTTCACCATCCTGCTCTTCATATTCCTCACGTTCAATTTTTAGAACATGTTTCTTATTGGGTTCAATAAGGCTATGCAATTCCAAGAAAGCACTGGCAGTCGTTCCAGAGGTAGCCTTCTTCTTCAGATAGTAGATCCAGCCACGATCCTCCATCCATTGTAGAGCCTTATGACACACGATTAGTGAGAAACATACACTCAGAAGGATCCAGCCCCATTTAAACCACATAATTGAAAACATACTCACCTCTTCGGGCGGCGAAGCGGCGTCGGCTGCAGTGACGAGTTGGGCGGCATTACGTTCGACCTCATCTCGTCAGGGTGAATCCGCCATCCGGCGTCAGCGTTGTGCCGGTGATGTAACTAGCCTCATCAGAGCATAGGAAGACAATGGATCGAGCGATCTCATCCGGGAGACCCGCGCGCCGAAGATGAACACTTGGGAGCAACACTTTGTCGTACAACTCGTCGCCGAACATCCCTCGCGCCCGGCGATGCATCGGCGTATCAATGAATCCTGGACACACAAGGTTTACTCTGATTCCTTGAGGCGCCAACTCAGCGGAAACGCTCGTTGTCAGTCCGATCAGGCCGTGCTTTGAGGCGACATAGGCTGAGCCGGTCGGAAAGCCGAGGAAAGAATTTACGGAGCCGACGTTGACTATTGCCCCACCCTGTCCGCAATCGAGCATGGCTCTGGCCTCATACTTCAGGCAGAGAAATGTGCCTTTGAGGTTGATGTCTAGAACTCTATCCCATTCATCCTCGGCCAAATCAGTGATTCCAGCCCACTGCCCCTCGATGCCCGCATTGTTCACGGCATAGTCGAGACGCCCGAACGCCTCAATCGCGTGGGCGACCATCCGCTCCACTTCCTTCGCTGCGGACACATCCGTCTTTATGGCGGTCGCTTTCCCTCCCCGACCTTCGATCTCGGTCACGAGCGACGCGAGCTCATCTTGTCGCCGCGCTGCCAGCACCACCCTTGCCCCCTTCCCTGCGAAGGCCTCAGCGGTTGCCCGCCCAATCCCACTGCTCGCTCCGGTAATCAATGCAACTCTATCGTTCATATCTGACATTTGAATTCCTCCTTTTTCACGCATCAACTTGCCGCCTGACACCCGGCATCAGCTGCGGCGCGAAGCGCCGCCGGCTGCATGCCGTTGTTAGACCGCATCACTCGTTGACTTTCGACTGAGTACCACATCTTCCTCATCGTAGTTCAGCGGCTCGGTCCCATCAAGAGTTGAGCGCTCCCACTCAACCGTGCGTTCCAGGGCTTCATCGAGAGGAATCAGCTCGACGTTGCCAAGTTCTTCGCGGATGCTGGACGTGTCGGTCCAGAGCTCGTACCGCCAGTCGAATGGCTGTTTCAGGTGATCGGGCAACTCGCTTACGGAAACGGCGACGACTCTGCCCCTCCAGCCGGCGGCGGCACCGATTCGCTCCACCCATTTCCGCTCAGAGTGAGTCGGCTCGTCGCCTACGTTAAAAACGCGGCGAGCGGTGCGCGCATCTGCCACAGCAAGCGCGATCGCTGCCGCGACATTACCAACGTAACCTCGCGTCCATCGCCAGGCCGCCCGCTCTTCCTGTAGCAGGATTCCGGGGCGGTCGTCCACCATCCGCTGGAGATAGGGTCGAAGCCGGTGTTGCGGGTCGCCGGGACCGTACACCGCAGGCAGCCTTAACAGGGTCGCCGGAAGGTCCGGTTCGGTGAGTAGGATCTGTTCGACAAGAACCTTCTCGTAGTCGTCGGCATGCTCGAACGGCAGGCCAGAGCCGCGATATGGGTAACGCGTGTCCCGGAGCGGCGCATCCTCCGCGAGCGGCACGGCATCGGGCTTCACCGTCGACTTCCCGCGAAAGCCGTCGTAATTACGGTAGACATCCGCACTGCTGAGAGCAACGACACGACCCGCCTTGCCGCGAAAGGCCTCAACCATTCCCCTCGCCTGCCGCTCGGTGTAAAGGATCGCGTCGAGCACAACGTCGGGAGCGAATCGCTCAAACTCTGCCTTGATGTCTTCCAGACAGTTGCGGTTGCCGCGAATGCGGCGCACCCCATATGGGAGATCCGCATCGGTCTCACCCCTGTGGAGCACGACGACCTCAATCCCCTGTTCGACCAATAGGGGAACGACGTGGCGACCGATGAAACCAGTAGCTCCGATGGCGAGTACCTTCATTTGTCACCTGATGGCGATGTGCTGACGCGGCCTAACGCCCGAGTTCACCCGCGCCGAACTGCGCCAATGGAGGCAACCGCTTTGCAGCTTACGCGAATACAGACAATGATAGCTGATTTATGTTCGGTTTTTCAAAAGGGAAATGTAAGCTGACTGCAAAGCGTGTGCTTGAAGAGGTGCAGAGGCGTCGGGTGCAACGAGTTGGTCGGCTACGTTTTCATACATTCCTCGTGTCATTTTTCTTTGTGGGAATGCTCGCCCCCTTCCGGGTAGTGGCCCTTCACCGGCCCCGTCGCGGCCTCATACATCCCTTCAACGTAATGAATGAAGGTAACGTACCGATCGACGTACTCGCGTCCCGCCTCAATATCCTGAGTCTTAAACGCCTTGGCTGCCATAGCTTGATTGTAGCGCTCCAAAAGCCCAGTGCGCACTTGTTCCACGAGAAGATTCGTGAGCGGCGCAACATCCCCAGACATCAATGCTCGATCTGCCGCAGGAATTGCGGGCCCCAGATCCCGACCTGCTGGCTTAAGCCCAGTGTATGAGGCGCCCTCAGCAGCTCGATGTATGCGAACAAGCGTTTCAAAGAAATATTTGTCAGCAAGTTCCCTCGCCTCCGGACTTAGTTTGCGTAAGTTTACGGTTTGTTCGAACGCTCGCAAAATCTCGGCCTCATCTTTCTTGCTTACCCAGATCAGCACCAGTTTCACATCGCCCGTTGCGAGAGCGTTCTGAGCGGCCTTAACCACAGGCCCATCCAGGCCATCGCAATGTGCATACGCTGACGCAGAAAGCAAAAAGGCCATTCCAATTGCAGCGAACGAAACGTACAGAGCTCTGATAATTTCTTGATTACTCCTCATGGTGTTGTCTTCCTTTGAATACGGCCGATCGCTGGAGCGCAGCGGCAACGCCAAGTCGAGCAACGGCATGACGCTTGCATTGTGCCCCAGCACAAAAGAATGATAGTCGATTAAAGTTTTTCTTGCACTAATGTTCAAGCTTGATTGCAACCGGCATGACCGAGTGCCCGGGTTGAGCGGCAACACCAAGCGAGTGAAGGCTTGACGCTTGCTACTCTCCCTTCCAGAGAAGATGATAGCGGATTAGCCTTCATCTTCCTTTGTATTGTCTTCGATCTTTCCGATGATTTCAAAGTAAGGATTCATTGGTACTTTGCCGCCGAACGCCGGAGTTCAGCGGCAGCGTCCTGCGCCTCGCCTGGGCGCGACACTTGCAGCTTTACCGCAGCACAGAACATGACCCCTGTTCCCGCCTGGCCGTGGTATACAGGCTTTAGCATTCCTGTCCGAAGCAAATCCGCAAGCTTCCGTGTGTCGATTCGATTATTTTTACTTCCTTCAGATAAAAGTTTGTTCCGGCGCGGATTACACACGATCACTTGATCGGCTAGCGGCTGAATTATTTCATACAACCACTCTGACAGCGTCCCTTCTTCAAATGTCACGATCAACTTTCCTTTGATTGATTTAAGAAATTCTGGATAGCTGGAATACTCGTGGCAATTACGTCCTTCAGCACCACCTTGCCTGCAGCATTCATCACCACAATCACTATGCATGCAAGATGAACGTCTAATGCTATATACTTAACTGTATCCATAGGACCCTCCTTCGGTCATCTGTTGTTTTGATCAACTCCAGATTAAACCAGGGGGCGTGCTTTCTATATTAAGTCCGGCGTCACTTCCAGAATTGCCACCATCTTTTCCGGGCCATTTCTATTTTATCTTTACGAATTTCCTCATCAATGTCATTAAGCTGGCCAATCCAAAGCTTGAAATTCCACGCTTCTTGTTTGAAGTAGCCGGTTTCAACATCGAAAGAGTAAACCGGACAATCGCTATTCTGAAGATCGATGTAATAATAGGTCTCCCCGCCATCAGAGCCGATTTGGAAATATTGTTTGGGATCTTCAACAAATTTGCGCAGGAAGTTTCTGTCTTGGTTCATCTCCATAACAGTTTCCAGGTCATTGGCCATTGCGCAATCATTCGCCCATGAATCCGTTGCGAATGGATAAGCAAGCATGACTGATCTATATGGCTCGGGGAGATTGATTGCAAATTTTGATTCGATTCTTGCCAAATCGCTCTCAGTCATATTTGGAAAGTGATTATTGGTGACGCCGAACGTATAGGCTTCTATGCGGCAACTCGCTCGCATTAGCCTGGTAGGTAGAGTATCAGAATAATGGAATGTTGAAAAATAAATGGAGAGTTAGCGAGTTGCCGTATGGAAGTCCGTTGGACGAAACCGCAGCGATCGGTATGGGTAAAGAAGGTCGATTTGGAACTGAGCATGCTCTGTTGTTTGACTGAATTGAGGTAGGAAGTTGAGTGAAATGGAACAGGAGTACAGAATTGTTGAGCTAATTTGTGAGAAAAAAGTGAAAGATAAGCAGACGTAGGGCATGGATTTTGGAGCTGAAAATAGAATGGACGGAAACGCATCTACTCGAACAGGGGTATGACATCCGCACAGTCCAGGAAGTGCTGGGACACAAAGACGTAAGCACCACAATGATCTACACTCACGTTTTGCGGGGATTCAAGGAATCCGAAGTCCAATCGATCTCGAATAGACTCTTACGGATGCTTCCGACGAATTTCATACAGGAAAACTGCGGATGCACTGGCGACGTTCAAGGAATCGGTTCCATTCATCATGGGAATTGCGACACGCTGATCACAGATCTGCAGAATCTTTTCCGAGATTCCGTCCCCTTCATTTCCAAACACAACGCAGAGATCGCCGCCCAAATCGGCATCCTGAAGGGAAACATCAGCATCCGGCGTTGTTGCAATCACCCGGCAACCCAGCTCCGGTAATACTTCAGTCAATGTTACGTGCAAGACCGGCAGACGAAAAACCGCTCCCATTGAATTACGCACAGCGCGGCGCAAATAAGGGCTGCTGGAAGTCTTATCCGCAAGAATTCCGTGCACTCCTAAAGCGCCACAATTTCGCACAATCAATCCAACATTTTCAGCGCTCACAATGCCGTCCATCGCAACCAGCAAAAAGGGACGCGGGAGGTTGCGCAATAGCTCTTCCAACCGGGGCTCCTCCGGAACTCGAGCAAGCGCCATAATCCCCTGATGAAGACGATAACCAACGATGGATTCCAGTAATTTTTTATCCGCAATATAAATTTCCAGGTCATCGAGAGGATAAAGCGATTTCAGTTCCTCCAACCAGGACTCCGTAAGCAGCAATGAAACAACCCCGATCTGAGAGTCCAGCAGTCTCCGAACCACCTTCTCACCTTCTGCTATGAAGATTCCTTTTTGAATATGCTCCAGGGGACGCCTTAAAGTGCGGTAAGGTTCGAGCTCCGGTAAATCCGAGAGATTGAACGTTATGAATTCTCATTTTGTTGGAATGCGGGCGCGATGAATCGCGCCCCTACGTATCGGCCCCGAGCTAATCGCTGGAACTTTTGGGCAGCATCTTTTTCAGATTCTTCGACGCTTCTGTACCTGCTTTTCCGTGCGGATCCAACTTCTGCGCCTCTATGAAGTATCGAGAGGCAGCGGTTCGATCCCCTTTGATCTTGCTGATGATCCCCATATAAAGAAATGCTTCCGAATAACGACCATCCATCTGGATCACTTCTTCCAGCAAACGAAGCGCTTCATCCAATTCGCCATCGAGATACAGATCCCTCGCTTTCTTCAATAATTCTTCGGCGTCATTCACCATTTCCACTTCAAAAAACACTTTTGCGCCCAGATTCATTGCGAGCGCTCGAACGACCCCTGTTAAAAAGAAAGTGGCCACTTGAACCAGCATGAAATAGGAGAGCGGTATATCCGGCAGGATCGCCTTGCCTTTATATTTCAGACGAACCTTATTGATGATTCCCTGTTTGTACCAGTACTGCACCCGTTCAACAGCTTGCTTGATACTCTCCTCAATTTTGTTTGTATTGATCTCAAGCGTAACTTTTTTTATCTGTTTCGGTTGCTGCGAGACTTTCTGAATTCCCTTTTGTGCCTCTGCACTCTTTTTTTGCTTTGCCATAGAAAATAAGTATAAACCTTTCCGGCCGTCCGGGCTTCCATTCATTGGAATGTAGGGCGGCATTTACGACGCCCGCGTCCGAATCGCTGCCGAAACACGAACGCGATAAATCGAGCTACTACTTTTCAATCTTCAGCTCGGCCTGATATTTCTGCATGTCCTCATCGCTTCCAATGACAATCAGAGTGTCCCCATTGCTCAATCTCAGACCCGGCTGGGCGATCAACCGCACCGGGCGGCCTTCATGAGAATTGCGGATGACCTCCAGAACCTGAAGTCCATAACGATTCCGAAAATTCGTCTCGCTGAGCGTTTTGTTTTCAAGCTCCGAATGAAGAGGAACCTTTCCAATCCGGTAGCCGGTCGGCATTTCTACGTAATCAATTCCTTCTCGTTCCTTTTCGCGGGTTACGAATTTTGCAAGGAGCATCTTCTTTTTCAGCACTTCGCGGCTGTATGCTCCGATGATGTCCCGTCTTGTGATGACACCAAGAAACTTCTTCGTGTTCTGATCCTCAACAACCGGAAGCTGATCGGAATCCGTCAGGTACATTGCGTCCATGACTTCGGCAAGTGATTGTTCCGGAGTTACAGACGTTCACAGGAACGGCCAGATCTCGCGCAAATACGAGGGAATACAAACTCTCCTCCGTCAAAAACTCTTTTAGATCATGAATATCGATGGAGCCCACGAGTTCACCGTTTTCTTCCACGACATACACCACATTACTCCTTGATTTCAACACTTCGTGGATCACGTCTTTGAATCTTTTATTCGCCGGAACAACAGGAACATCGGTCCTCATCAGATCGGAAACGTGAACCGCTCGCATCGCAGACTCTTCCAGACTCAAGTCATAGCTGATCCCTTTCATTCGAAGCTTTTCGGCATAAATGGAATCTCGATTGAATTGTCTTGCAATCGTGCTGCTCAAAATGCAGGAGAGCATGAGAGGTAAAATGATTTCATAGTTCAGAGTCGTTTCGAAAATCATCATGATCGCCATAATCGGAGCGTAGGTGGTCCCTGCCATCAAGCATCCCATACCTACAAGGGCGTAGGCGCTCGCCTGGGCAACATGGTTCGGAAACAGCTCATGCGCCACGAAACCGAGTACGCCCCCAAGCGCAGCGCCGATAAATTGGGTCGGAGTAAACACGCCTCCGGACGCTCCCGATCCAACGCTGATCGAAGTCGCAAATAACTTCATAAACAATAGAATTGCGATCAATCCGACCGGCACTTCATTTTTCAAAATGCTGTTGATCACGTTAAATCCATTTCCCCAGACCTGCGGCCAAAAGATGCCAATGGCGCCAACGATCAGTCCGCCAATTCCCAGTCTCCAATAACTGGGAACCGGAAGCCGGTTCAGTTGTTTATCCGAATAGGAAAGCGCTCGTCGAAAAAATGCCGCGGCGATTCCGGAGCAAATGCCGAGCAATATGTACGCAATCAATTCCCAGTTCGAGACCATCATGAAATGCGGCGTCCCGTAAACCGGGTCATTCCCGAACATCTTTCTGTATACAAGAGTCGAGACAACCGAAGAAATTACCAGAGGCGCGAAAATATCTACTGCAAAATTACCGATGATGATCTCCATAACAAAGAAAGATGCAGCGATCGGCACGTTGTAAGCGGCAGCCAATCCTGCCGCAACACCACATCCCACAAGAATGCTTTGATTCTCTTTGCTGACACGCAGGAACTGGCCGGTCTTGGATGCAAATGCTGCAGCCATCTGAACAATCGGCCCCTCCCGACCGATCGAGGCGCCCGACCCGATGCTCATCAGCGAAGAAGCAGAACGCACAAAAGCAGCCCGAAAATGCAAAATGCCCCTGCGAATGGTTACAGCTTCCATGATTTCTGAAACGCCATGCCCCTTCGCCTCCCGCGGAAGTAAATAAAGCAGCAACCCGGCAAGCACACCGCCCGCGAAAGGGAGCAACAGCTTTTGGTACCAGGGTAAATGAGAAGCGCCTTCAAACCAGTCGGGCCCTCCGATAAACACATGCTGAACGGCTGTGGAGAGTTCCTTGAAAACGGTTGCGACCAGCCCCCCCAGAAGTCCGACAAATGCCGCCAGTATGAACATCAGAGTACGGCTTTGCAGCGCGGGACGGTTTTCAAGCCAGCGGGGATAAAGCCAGAATGGTTTTAACTTTTCTTTGCCGTTCGGAGCTTCTTGTGCCATTCATCTACTATATTAGCAATAGACAAAGATTGCTTCCATCGTGAAATCCATATACAAATTACGTGTATGAAAAACCAGTCACAGCTTCCTGCACTCAAGGACTATCACGGAGAAGAATGGCACACGCCCAAAGGACGGGCCATTCGTGAAGTTGTATTCGGCACGAATGATGGACTGATCACAACATTGGGATTCCTCGCCGGAGTTACGGGAGCGATCGCTGAAAGAAACATCATCCTTCTCGCAGCGGTGGCAGAAGTCGTTGCCGGGGCATTCTCCATGGCTAGCGGCGCCTATATTTCAAGCAAGTCACAAATAGAATATTTTCAAAAAGAAATCGCACGGGAGAAACGGGAGATTGAAGAAGACCCGGAACATGAGAAGCAGGAAATCTGGGAAATTTATAAGGAACGCGGATTTACAGATGACGAAATTGCGATCCTGATCAAGCGAATCACTGCAGACAAGAATCTGTGGCTCCGTTTTATGCTTCGTGAGGAGCTGGGCCTTGGTGACGAAGCATGGGAAAATCCGGTGCGGGTCGGTTTGACAATGGGTGTGAGTTTTCTGATCGGTTCCGTGGTTCCCATCTTACCTTTCTTTTTTCTGAAACCGCACGCAGCACTTGTAACGGCCACTTCCTGCAGTTTGATCTTTTTGTTTTCTCTGGGTGCATTTAAGACAAGGATTACCAAATCGGCCTGGTTAAAAAGCGGGCTCGAAATGCTGGCCATTGGTACCGCCTCCACACTGGTCGGCTATTTTGTCGGCTCGTTTGTTTCGCGCATAACGGCTCCATGAAAACAAAGTTACTTCGGGCGAGGAATCGCGACCCTACAAAACCGTAATCAACGGCTGTAGGGGCCTCATTTATGGCGCCCGCATACCGATTTTGCGGCGTTTGTTTGGTACGATGAATCATGAGTGATCCACGATTCACAGAATTCATTCGCCTTTTCAACAACCAGGCATTCTTCGAAGCCCACGAAGTTCTGGAGGACCTTTGGCTGGAGACCGCCGGTGAACAGAAGCGTTTCTACCAAGGACTGATTCAATGCGCTGTCGCCTTCGCACACTGGAAAAGAAACAATCCGAAAGGGGCAAATCAGGTTGGTTCCAGGGCCCTGGAAGCTTTAAAAACTTTCCATTCGGAAATGGAAGGAATTCAAGTGGAAAAGCTGATTCAAGAATGTGAATCTTTTCTCGCCTCCCCTGATTCTAACTTCCCACGAATTCAGACAACGAATGATTGAGCTCCTCAAGTACGGAGGCGGAAGTCTCACGGGTACTCATTTTCCGTAACACGTCACGCGCGGCCGAATCCTTAAATTGCGCCAGAGCCCAGACAGCATGTTCACGAATCATCTCATCATTCGATTCCAAATGCCGTTCAATGGCGCCCCTCAGTTCAGGACGTCTTGCGTTTCCTGCGGCAACAAGGCAATTGCGAAGAAACCCTCTGTGCTTTGCCCTTAACACATTCGTTTGAGCAAACTGCGTACGGAATTCATCGGGGCCTAGATCCAGGTAATCGATCAAACGAGCGCTCAAGAATTCCTGCTTCGGATTAAATCTGGGATCCCCTGCGTGGGCAAAACGGTTCCAGGGACAAACATCCTGGCAATCATCGCAACCGAAGATTCGATTGCCGATCAGGGAACGCAAGTCGCGTGGAATTGAATCGCGAAGCTCAATCGTTAAATAGGAAATGCAGAGCCGCGCATCCAGCACATACGGCTGAACGATGGCTCGCGTCGGACAGGCCTCGATGCATTGCACACACGTTCCACAATGATCCTCACCCGGCCGGTCCGCATCCATCTGGAAATCGGTTAAAAGGACGCCCAGAAAAAACCAGGAGCTCCCTTCCCGGTTCAACACGTTCGTATGCTTGCCGATCCATCCTAACCCGGCTTTCTGCGCCCAGTATTTTTCCACCACAGGGCCTGTGTCGACATACGCCCGGACTTCCCGATCGGAAGAAAAACGTTCGATGACTCCCGCCAAATCCTGAAGCATCGGCTTCATAACTTTGTGGTAGTCGGCCCCCCAGGCATACTTGCTGATCATCCCGTCCTGCTCCAGATTCACTTCCTCCGGCCATCTATAATTCAAACCTACTACAACCATAGTACGTATAGATGACAGGACGCCCGCGGGCGCGCTGCGCTTCGGATTTTCCATGTAACGCATCGAGCCATGAAAATTTTGGCGTAACCACGTCTCCAGAAACGGGACAGTCTCCCCCTCTTCTATGGAACAGATCCCCACAAGGTGAAAACCGATCCGTCGGGCTTCTTCTTTGATCAAGACCTCGATTTTCGCCTCTGTCATACTCATAATATAAAGCATGCTGCGCGAACAATTACGGGAAAAACTCACCGGAAGCCGTCCCAAGAAGGATTTCATCATCCAGCCGCACGACGGGCCGCTGTGTTGATCCCCTTTTTAGATAAAGGGGGCACGCCCTGTATCGTGTTTACGAAACGAACCGACCATGTTGCGACCCACCGCGGCGAAATCTGCTTTCCGGGTGGTGTGAAGGAAGAAGGCGATTCAGACCTGCTCCAGACCGCGCTTCGCGAAGTGGAAGAGGAACTTGCCATTCCCGCAGCGAATATTGAGATTCTCGGCAGTCTGGACGAAATTAAAACAGTCGCCAGTCATTTTCTGGTCGTACCCTATGTGGGCTATCTAAAACAGAAAATACCTTTCATTCCGAACGAATGGGAGGTCAGCGAAGTGTTGGAGATTCCTTTTGAACACTTTGCAAATCCCGAAATATTTCACGAAGAAGAACGAACCGTCGATAATAGGGTGCTGCCGGTCTATTTTTACAGATGGGAATCGCATATGATCTGGGGTGTGACGGGACGCATACTGAAATCTTTATTGGATTTAATCAAGCAATAGAGCGCGATTTATTGCGCCCATTCGGGAAGTTAAGGAGTCAATCATGATCGAAGATATTCGTTACTCGAAAGTGAACTGGGGAATATTTCTGATTTTTGTTTTGATGATGTTCGTGATGCTTTTTTATTTCGATAAGGTCTGGGGGCAGGATCGAGATCCAAAAGCGGTTGCGCTGGCTGAGAAAACGATCAACGCAATGGGTGGTTTGGAAGCATGGAAACAGGTCAGCGCGATACGGTTCAATTTTCAAGTGGAACCTGAAGGCCAACCTGCTCGCGGAGTCAAGCACATCTGGGATCGCAAGAACAGCCGCGACCACGTCGAAGGTAAAAATAAAGATGGGAAATATATGGTTGCCTGGGTCGATCTTCGCACTAGGCAAGGGCAAGCCTGGATGGACAATCAAAAGCTGGAAGGCGACGAACTGCGCAAGGCGCTGGATTGGGCTTTCAGCCGCTGGATCAACGATACTTACTGGCTGATCATGCCGCTCAAAACGTTAGACGCGGGTGTCAACATCAGGCATGAAGGGGAAAAAGATGGGCATGAGATCCTTCATGTGAGTTTCAACAAAGTTGGCGAAACTCCGGGCGATCAATACCGTGCGCACATCAACAAACAAACCGGATTGATGGATCGTTGGCAATACACTCTTGAAGATGGATCCAAGGGAGATTGGAACTGGGTGGAGTGGCAGGATTTCGGGAAAGTGAAACTCGCCAAGCTGAAGAAGAATTCGGATGGTAAAGTGAACATCCGTTTTGAGCCACTGAAAGTTCTCGATTCAGCGGATCCCGCATTTTTTGGAAACGAAATTAAATTGCTCGATTAAGAGGAACGTCCGTCACGTTCCGAGGGCAGGGACTGAAGCGACCGGAAAACAAGTGCGGCGCCGCCCACGAGCAGCACCAACATCACAAGTGTGTCAAAAAGACTCGCCGGCCGGAAATAAATACTAAGATTGGAAATGATGCCGGCAAAAATGATCAGAAGACCGCCAATTGTCAGAAACCATCCGATGATCGACTTTCCGTTGTAAAACAAGAACCCAATCCCGAAAAGAAACGGCAACAGAGCGATCCCGAAACTCCGAAAAGCGAAGAAACTCCAGAAACCGGAATGAACCGTTACCTGGTTTAATAACAGATATCCGCCAACGATCACCATGATCATGCCGATGATGAAGTGTTTCAGCCCCCCTGGCGTGCCCCCCACACCTTTCCAGCTCTCTTTCATGATTCATAATCGTAACACAAAGAGCGCAGAGCGGCCGCGATGAATCGCGCCCTACAAACGAATGATGTTCCTTCTGATATGATGAAGGCTGGAGGACTTCATGTCTGAAACGACAGGATCATCTTTCCTTTCTACAGTCGATAAATATTTTCAAAATGCAGCATCTTTGTTGAATTATCATCAAGGACTGCTCGATCAGATCAAAGAATGCAACAGCGTTTATCACTTCAAATTTCCGATTCGGACCGAGACCGGATATGACGTTATTTATGCCTGGCGTGTGGAACACAGCCATCACAAACTACCTGTAAAAGGCGGAATCCGGTTTGCAGAAGAAGTGGATGAAGATGAGGTGAAAGCTCTCGCCACTTTAATGACTTACAAATGCGCGCTTGTGGATGTGCCTTTTGGAGGCGCTAAAGGCGCAATCCGAATCAATCCCAAAAAATTCAGTGTCGAGCAGCTGGAGCGAATCACACGCCGGTATACCGCGGAATTGATCAAGAAGAATTTTATTGGACCGGGCATCGATGTTCCGGCGCCTGATTATGGAACGGGCCCACGGGAAATGGCATGGATCGCCGATACATACATGGCTTATCACGCCGGTCAGATCGATGCGCTTGGATGCGTCACCGGAAAACCCGTAACGCAAGGAGGAATTTGGGGACGAAAAGAAGCCACGGGCCGCGGCATTTTCTACGGCATTAAGGAAGCCTGTTCCATTCGAGAGGATATGGACCAACTGGGCCTTCACGACCGGTCTCGAAGGGAAGAGAATCGTCGATTCAAGGCCTGGGGAATGTTGGATATTATGCTGCGAAGTTCTTCCAGGAAGCCGGTGCTCGATTGATCGGACTCGCGGAATACGAAGGGGCGATCCATGATGAGCGAGGCTTCGATATTGAAAAAGTGCTCGAACACCGTAAGAATGCCGGTACAATCCTGAACTATCCTGGAGCTACGAATATTGTAGATTCGAAACAGGCGCTTGAAATTTCTTGCGATATTCTTAATTCCCGCAGCCCTGGAAAACCAGATCACAAGCGCAAACGCCGGACGCATCCAAGCGAAAATCATTGCAGAAGGCGCCAATGGCCCGACGACCTTTGATGCGGATAAAATTCTGGTTGAAAAGAAAGTGATGATTGTGCCGGATATTTACTTGAATGCCGGAGGAGTGACGGTGTCTTATTTTGAATGGCTTAAGAATCTGTCGCATGTTCGATTCGGTCGCATGGATAAACGCTTTGATGAGATGTCCTCCCAGCGTTTGCTTGGAGCCATAGAAAAGATTACGGGGAAAAAAATTTCAGACGACGAAAAAAGACTTCTCGGAAAAGGAGCAGATGAAGAAGATCTGGTTAATTCCGGCCTCGAAGAAACAATGATCTCAGCTTACAACCAGATTCGTGAAGTCAAGAAAAATACAAAAGGATGCACGGATCTGCGAACAGCAGCGTTCATCAACGCGATTAATAAAATAGCAATCGCATATATGGAACTCGGCATCTTCCCTTGATGCTTGAACGCCAAACTGTATGCTGAAAACAATAGTCCATAAAATTATCTCTACGCAAATCCACATCAACAGGATGCTCTGCAAAAGGAGTATTTTACGGCATGGGTGAAAGGCCGGCTTCGATCCAGGGACTTTATGATGATGAATTCTATGATACATATCGGATCGCTTCTCGAAACTCAGCCTCCAAAATCGTGCCCATAGTCTTAAAACTGCTTTCACCATGCAGCGTAGTTGACATCGGTTGCGGTTTGGGCACCTGGCTTTCAGTTTTCAGAGAGAATGGAGTCCAGGATATAGTTGGCCTTGATGGAGAATTCGTTAATCAGGAGCGGCTCCTCATTCCCCGAGATCGCTTCATTCCGCATGACCTTTCGCTACCAATACGCCTCGGAAGAACATTTGATCTGGTCATATCGATGGAAGTTGCAGAACACCTTCCAGAAGGCTTCGCGGCAGGTTTTATTGAATCGCTTACGCAACTTGGCAAAGCGATTCTGTTTTCAGCCGCGATTCCATATCAGGGCGGCACGGGACACGTCAACGAACAGTGGCCTGAATACTGGGCAGCGCTTTTTGCTCAGCACAACTACCGCGCACTTGACTGTATCAGGCCGGCGGTGTGGGATGATCCATCGGTCGCTTCTTATTATGCTCAGAACTCATTCGTTTATGTGTCCGATGAACTGCTCGCACAATCGGCTCATCTTCAAAGTTTGGTCAGTCCAGCCGAAGGTCTTGCTCGCGTGCATCCCCGCATGTGGTTGGCATTAATCCAGGAGATGCAGAACGCGCCTTGCATGATGACCCCCAGAGAGTTACTCGGCGAATTCCCTGCTTCCTTGCGGCGTTCCCTCAAATGGCGGCTGGGCAGGCTGATATCCAGGTAGGAAACCGCCAGGACCCAATGCCCCAAAGTTCGCTAAGACGATATCCCTTAATTCTTTCTTTTGGCGGATCCCTGTGCCTTTTGCGTTTTGGCGGTGATAATGAAAAAGCCGGCCCCCCCTCGGCGCCGGCTATGTCATTTTTGCTACAGGCAGGTCACTAAAAAATAGTCCCCCGTTTCCGGGGGACTTTCCTTGGAGGTGCTAACAGTGAACTGTTCCTTTTACCTTCCCCCCCCAAGGTCCCCATGAACTTTCAATGAAATGAACCCTTACCCCACGAACACCTGAAACTTACAATTGCACGCTGTACGGTACTGTTCCTTCCGGAGGGGCAACCTCAAGTCCAAGTTTCTGCAATAAACCGAGTAGTTCATCAACATCGAACGGCTTTTGGAAAAAGTAATCCGCTCCCTCTTCCATCGTTTCAGCCTTGAGCTCTTCAGTTCCCGACATCATGATCAAAGGAATGTTTCTATGACGTGTCCGAACATGTTGGATAAAATCGAGGATTTCATAGGGATTTGACGCAGATAGCCGAACATCCGCAATCACCGCATCGATTGGCTTTTTCCAAAGAACATCCTTTGCAGTTTTTGAATCATTACAGCAAATCACTTGAACCTGATCCGACTGCAAACAGCGCGATAAGCTGAATGTGATGCTGCGCTCGTCATCCAGTATCAGTATCCGCTTCATACCTCCCACCTCGCTTCGTGCTCTAAGCAAGAAGCATGCCCGAGCAGGTACCGTCGAGCATGTTGGCTCGTCTCCCTTCGGATTTGTTCAATAACCATACAGGCAATCCACATAAGCTCAATCAATGCAATAGATTAACTCCTATTGTATAACAATTATACAAAATGAGGGTTACTGGGTGGGGAGATTATATCTTTTGATTTTGCTGTAGAGGGTCGCGCGCGTAATTCCCAGGATCTCTGCCGCACGACTGAGGTTGTTATGAGTGGCATCCAGCACACGGTGGATGTGTTCCTTTTCCATTTCATCCAGTGAAGTCAGTTCCCCGTTTCGGAACTGAGCGGAGATCTTCGACTGAGCGGGTAAAGCCAGATCTGAAGCATCAATGGTGGAACGATCCGCAAGAATAACACTTCGTTCAATCAGATTGATCATCTCCCTGATATTTCCGGGCCACGAATAATTTAGAATGGCCTGTTTAGCAGCGTCCGTAAAACCATTGATTCGCTTTCCCTGTTTGTGACAAACGGATCCAAGAAAATATTCGGCCATGGATGGAATATCTTCTTTGAGCTCGCGCAGCGCAGGAATCTTCAGATTGATGACATTCAGCCTGTAAAAGAGATCTTCGCGAAAATTTCTGCGTTGAACTTCACCCACCAGATCACGGTTGGATGCAGCGATCACTCGAACATCCACCACTTTTTCCTGCACTCCGCCGAGGCGTCTGAATTTTTTGTCTTCAATGACTTTCAGGAGCTTGGCCTGAACATCCAGTTGCATTTCGCCGATCTCATCCAGAAACAAGGTTCCACCGTTTGCCAGCTCAAAAAGACCGGTCTTGTTTCCGACGGCACCTGTGAACGCGCCTTTGTCGTATCCGAATAATTCGGATTCCAATAATTCTCGCGAAATGCCCGCGCAATTGATTTCGACAAAATTGTTCTGGGCTCGTGAACTGAGATTGTGAATCATACCGGCATAGAGGCCTTTTCCTGTGCCGGTTTCGCCCAGAATCAGGACGGTGCTGTCATTCTTCGCAAGTAATCTGACGAATTCATGAACTTTTCGGAATTTATCGCTTTTACCGACAAAATAATCGGCCGCCTTTAATTCCTGCTGCATTTGCAGATAGTCGCTTCGTCTTTGAATTTCCTGCAGTTCCAGAGTTTTCTTGATTTGAATCAGCAGGCCGTCCGGATCGACCGGCTTTGTCAAAAAGTTTTCGGCGCCTGATTTCAACGCGCTGACTGCTGTTTCAATCGTTCCGTAAGCAGTCATAATGATGATGGAAACGTAGTTGTCGCTCTCCTTCAGCTTGCGAAGAAAATCCAGGCCTTCCATGTCCGGCAGTTTAAGATCCAGCAAGATGATGGCGGGATTCTGCAAACTAAATACCTGGAACCCTTCTGCTGCTGAGGCTGCGGAAAAACAGTCATAACCCGCCTGACTCAGCAATCGGGTCAAGCCGAAACGGATGGATTCTTCATCGTCTACAACAAGGACTTTTGTATTCATTTTGCGGTAACGGACAATGGGAGCGTAATTCGAAAGGTCGTACCGATACCGGGATGGGATTCTACAGAAATTCGACCACCATGATCATGAATCACTTTTCGAACGATAGAGAGTCCGAGACCGGTTCCTTTTTTACGTGTGGTGAAAAATGGATCGAAAACCTTTGTAAGATTTTCTCTGCTGATTCCCAATCCATTATCCTTGATTACAAGATGAATCTCCGGGGGATTTGCGAGGGACATATATTGAATAAACACGTCAACCCGCGGTTCCTCTCTCGCGTGCTGAATGCCATTTTCAAAAAGGTTAAAGAGAACCTGCTTCATCTTGTTTCTGTCCATGTTCATCGGCGGAATTTTGTCCCCTGTGATCACATGAAACTGAGCGTTCTGCGGTTCCGGCAGATTTTGAAACTGGTCGAGCACTTCGTTCACAAGATCTATGAGATCGGATGGATTTTTGTCGATCTTGACCGGTCGAGTATAGTTCAAAAGATCTTCCATCAGCCGGTTCAGCCGCGTGGTTTCCGACATGATGATATCCACATAAGAGCGTATATCCTGTTTGTGTTTGAGTTCGTTGGCAAGCGCTCGCACGGTGGCCGAAATTCCGAAAAGTGGGTTCCGCACTTCGTGAGCGACACCCGAAATCAATTTCCCAGCGGAAGCAAGCTTTTCCGTTTCGATCAATTGTTCCTGCATTCGCTTTAATAGCGTGATGTCCCGCAAAATATTGATGGAACCGCGACGGGTCTCCTGTTTATCTGTGAATGGAAAAGTCTGAACTTGCCAGGTACCGCTACTGAACAAAGGAGTTTCTATTGTCTCCGGCATCGCGGTATTCAGGCTCTTCGGGACAGGACACCAGGGGCAAATGGAATTTTGATTGAAAAGATAACGAAAACATTGAGGGTCCAGTGGTACTTTGATGCTCTTCATTGCATAAGAAGCAAGGCTCTTGTTGATCTTCTTAAGCCTGTATTCATCATCGATGATGTAAATCGGATCAGCGATGGAATCGAATGTGTTTTCCCATTCGATCTGGCTGGCTGCAAACCTGTCGAATAACGTGGCCGTTTCATTTGCCAGGGAAACCCAATCGCCGAAAATCTCGGCAACCCGTTGCCATTGGATTCCCGCCTGTTGAAAAGAAGAATCAGTGCCGCTGAATAGTAGAATGCCACTCACATAGTTCCGCTGGGTCAACGGAACCATCAAGAACACTTCATTTTGCCCCGCCGTATAAAAGATTGCGCTTCTATCGTTGAGTTCATAATCAGCAACCGCCTTGGAGAAAAGAGCCTCTGGAATCGGCCGGCTATTATCAGGAAATCCCGTCTGAGCTTTTACAAAATAATTCGTGCGTGTTTCGTCCGTTGGAACGAGAACAGCGCAAGCTTTGGAGTGCAAAATATTGCGAGCATCTTCGAGCAATGAGGAGTAAAGTTGTGATTGCGTTAACAAATGCCGGATCATTTTCCGGGAAGCTTCATGCATTCCCTTCAGAAAAAAGTTCGCCTGCTCTTGAGCTGCCTGAGATCGAAATGCCCGAAGCCGCGTTCGAATGATCGGTTCGGCAAGCATAATAATCGGGGTTGCCGATGATTCCGGAGCACCAAAAACGATCAGCAGGATCCGTTCTTCCTCTCCCAAAGGAGATCGAACAAGAATCGACCCCTCTGATTCAAAACCGGGCAACGATTCCAGAATCCCGGATGAAATGGAGTCGATTCCGGAAACAAGAAGACCCTCAAGGTTCGACATAAATTGGGCATGAACCACCGCATCCAGATTTGATTTACCCTGCACGTGATGGCTCGATCTCTCGAGAGGGTTGGCGAAAGCAACGAAGACCCCACCCGCTTTCAACCGGTTCTTGAGCGTCGTCAGCACCTGTTGAATAAATTCCTGTTCGCTGGTGCTTGAAGAAATGCAATTCACAAGATCGGTTAAAAGCAGACCTGTTAACTGCAATTCATCGGGGGAAAAATTACGAATCGAAGGATGCTCCAATAAAGAATCAAATTTCGAGTGCATTCCTGATGATATCGCCCGGCGACGTTTCCGCTTCACTTTCGATTGTATCATAGCGGGGATTCTCGATTCCGAAGGTGAGTGATAGAATAAAAAATGTATGGATAAAAATCCAAAATTGGTGGTTGTAGTAGACGACAACCAGATGTTCTGTGACAGAATGATGCAGTTTTTTCAGGAGCGGTATGGGAACAAAGTCAACGTTCAAACCTATACAGACCCTTTAAAGGCCCTGGTTGCGTTGACTCCGGAGATTGATCTGCTCATCGTGGATCTCGAAATGCCGACCATCGACGGCAAAAAATTTCTAAACTATGCAATCCAAAAAGGGCTTGATAAGAAACGGGTGATCATTGCAAGTTTTCAAAATGCCGATTTTCTGCATCAAAAATTCCAGTTGTCTGAATGCCTGGCGGTGATGGATAAAAATGAACCGGAACAACAAATGGTTTTCGCAATGATCACAGATTCCATCATGAATAAAAACTAATTTCTTAGTGCCAAAGACTGCTTTTTGGACATTTACTCTCCTTTTTGCTATATTTTCTTGCAGTCGAAATAGAGATTCTTGGGCGGGAATAACTCAGCGGTAGAGTGCAACCTTGCCAAGGTTGAGGTCGCGGGTTCGAATCCCGTTTCCCGCTCCATTTTAGTTTGAACCACAGACTCACGGAGATCACAGAGAAGAAAGAGTATTGAAACTCCGTGTCCTCCGTGACTCGTGGTAACCGGCGGCGTAGCCAAGTGGTAAGGCAGAGGTCTGCAAAACCTTTATTCCGCGGTTCGAATCCGCGCGCCGCCTCTTAGCGTAATCACGTCTCGCGTCCATGCGTCTCCGCGTCCCACGCGCAGACGCGGGGACGCTTTGACGCATCACGCGGGCCATCTGTCTTCCGGCTTTAATCCTGCAGTTATGCTCGAGTTTTTCCGCCAGAACACGCAAGGCGAGTGCTTGAACTTTTGCGCTGGCCTAGCCTCTTTTGTTCTTGCCGTAAACCATCGCCCAGGGATCTCAGTCTGCCACTCCGCCGCCATCTACGACCAGCGCCGTGCCAGTCACGAAGGAAGACTCGTCGGAGGCCAAGTACAGCACTGCATCGGCGATTTCTTCGGCCGTACCGATACGCGAGAGAGGCCGGTTCGAGGCCGCGGCCGCGTAATCGTCCCAGGACATGCCGCGCTTTATGGCGTCATCGGGAAGCATGGGCGTCATGACGTCGCCCGGGCACACGCAGTTCACGCGGATCCCGTGCCGGCCGTGATCAATAGCCATTGCCTTAGCCATCACGATCAAGCCGCCCTTGGCCGCGCAGTACGCCGCCGCTTTGTCCCCACCCTGTATCCCCCAGCCCGAACTGGTGTGGATGATCGAACCACTTCCTCGCTCAATCATCGACGGCAGTGCGTACTTCGACATCAGGAAAGCACCCTTGAGGCTCGAATCTATAGTCTCGTCCCATTCGTCCTCTGTGCAATCAGGCACAGTCCTCGGATGATACACCCCGGCGTTATTAAAAAGAATGTCGATCTTGCCGAATCGCTCAAGCGTCTGCTCAACGGCGCTGTGGCAATCGTTTGCTAACCGCACGTCACAGTGTATGAAAATTGCCTGCCCTCCCGTAGCGACGATGTCCCGAGCGACCTCTTCACCTCGCTCGATGCTCCGCCCTATAATCGCTACTGCCGCCCCCTCGGCTGCGAATCGTTTAGCGGTCGCCGCGCCGATTCCCGAGGTTCCGCCGGTAATCAGAGCTACTTTTCCTTTAAGTCTCATTCGTAGAATCTCCGATACTTTACTGATGAGTCCATTGACTGCAGAGGCCTCCGGTGGTCTCCGCACCGTCCATTATGTACACCTGGCCGGTGGCGAATGCCGCATCCTCGGACGCCAGGAAAGCAAACAAAGCCGCGATCTCTTCCGGTTTCGCGTGCCGCCGCATCGGTATCTTACGATTTACGGCCTCGAGCATATCGTCCGTGTACTCGGCGCGCTGCATCGGCGTCAGGACGTAGCCAGGGGAAATCGCGTTTACGCGTACGACTGGAGCGAGTTCCAGCGCCATTGACAGGGTCAGACCGATGACGCCTCCCTTGCTGGCACTGTAATCGGCGTAGTGCGGGTAGCCGATACTTCCGGCCGTTGACGCCGTATTGAGTATGACACCGGATCCCTTCTTCATCATATGCCGTGCAGCGGTTTGAGCCATGTTGAAAATTCCCGTGAGGTTCACGGCCAACACCTCGTTCCACTCTTGTTGGGTGATTTCAAGGAAGTCATGGCGGATGCTAATGCCGGCATTGTTGATCAGCACGTCGACAGAGCCCAACTGGTCGACGGCCTCGTCAAAGGCCCGGCGCACCTGTTGGATGTCGGATACGTCCGCATCGATCACCCCGGCAAGATTGGGCAGCTCCCTAGCGACCCGAGCTCGGTTATCCGCATCGCGGTCTATGACGCAGACCGCGCAGCCTTCCTCCAGAAATCGCGCTGCAGTAGCGTGCCCTATACCGCTGGCTCCGCCCGTCACCAGCACCTTCTTACTCTTCAGCCCACGCATAGCCCTCCCGTTACTCGCCTGCTGTTCCAATGCAAGATCATAGCTCAAAATGTATTATCCATCATGGGGTGGAACACTCTGGCTCAGCGGCAGCGTCCTGGGCCGAGCATGGGTATGACGCTTGCCACCACAACCCGATGATGAACATGATAACTGATAACGTTTACCTTTTCAGCAATGCTTTCAATGCCTTCGCTTTGGCGCTCTCCTTCGATCGGCAGCAATGGAAAAATCAGCAACGCCCGCATTCACCGATGATCCCTGGCGTGCCTGCTTCCCATTGCTAATTGGAAATTAGCTTGCTACATCAAACTTTTCACCTCGTTTCCACAATACAAGCGTGTCGCCGCAAGTCTTCGCGCATTCGAAAGAACTCGGAACGGAGAGCAGATTCTAGATTTCCGTGGTAGCTGGAAGGTTGCATGCCAAAATGCGAAACTTTCTGGTACGCTTGTACATGACCTCAGACGTTCAGCCATAAAGTATTTACTGAAAAAGGAATCAGCGAACAGGTGGGAATGAAATTAGCGGACATGGCAGAGGAGAAATTGACGCATAAGCTACTATAAATACTATATTTGCCGGGGTGGCGAAATTGGTAGACGCACAGGACTTAAAATCCTGGGAACCGTAAGGTTCGTGTCGGTTCGAGTCCGACCCTCGGCATTTGTTTCCAACAGCTTACGGGAAGCCCACTGAAAATCATTTTCAAAATAAAGCTCTACTTTGACGTCACTTTGACGTACTTTGACGCATTCAATTTTTTTGCGGCCTCAAATAGGTCTTCTTCGGTTGTGATTCTGTAGCGGCGAAAGATGGAAGCCGTCTTGTGACCAAGCAGTTTCATTGCCGTTTGTTCATCGATCCCGGAGGCAATCAGCCGCCGCGCCGCCGTCCGGCGAAAGTCATGCACAGTTGCTACGACCTTCGCCTCCTTGCATGCCGCCTTCCAGGAACTGCGGAAATAATCTCCAGGTCTGGAGTCACTACCGAATAACGGCCTCCCGTCCCTTCCAGAGAAAAACACGTACGGGCAAATGGTTTGTTTTTCGCGCTGGACTCTATCGGCCTCCGCTCTTTGGGATGTAAGTAAAGCTCTCAAGTTTTCAGTGAGTGGAAAAAATCTCTGCTCTTCATTTTTGGTTTCATCACGCTCAAGAGTCACCTTCCCTGCTTCAAAATCTACGTGTCGCCACTGCCGCGTTAATGCTTCCATGACTCGCCACCCGGTTTCATTCAAGAAGAGAATCGGCGCCTGGATATCAGGCGGAAGGGTTGCCAGAATTGATTGAAGCTGCGGATCGGTGATGAATCCTTTTCGTTGAAGATGTTGCCCATTCGTTTTACAGTCATCGAAAAGTCGAGCGTATCTACTTTCGAAGAGCTAATAGAGAAACAGCTTTCACGGTCATCATATCCCCAGAAAAGTACGATGATAATTTAATGAACGATTTACTTGCCTTGGAGTACAACCTAAGAAAGAAATACTCTGGTCAGGTTATGCAATTCCATTATGTTCCAAGTATCTTGCGACCTTCTTTGCATCATCGCTGGAATACTGTTCCCCGAAAGAAAAAATAGAAATGGGAGACGAAAAATCCCATCTAACTCAAGCCGAACATAACAAAACCTTGGCAAATGTTCTTGCGAGACGGCGGCCATTCCATGATTGGGGAATTACAGTTGGCTTTTATGCTGCCATGCATTTTTTTGAATGTTTTTTGGCGAAAAAAATGACCAATGCAAGAGAACAACATTCCGAAACATCATGGGACCAGCAGAAAACCAACAGCATTCATCAATGGCGGGAAGAACTCGTACGAACTCTTAGCACTCAAAGAGCCTGGAGAATTTATCGTAAACTTAGGACCCAAAGCGAACTTGCTAGATACTTTACTAGCGGTTACCAGAATATTGAGCAACCGTATTTCCAATATCATGATCCTGAGCAGGTTCAGGGCTTGCTTATAGAACTCGACGACTTTCGGAAAGAAATCAAGGTATAAAAGTACAGCTTTTGTCGAAAGCCGGTCAGATCCCGCATTTTCGCTGGATCGGCTCGGCTTCAAACTTGTTTTCCATTCCTGCCAAACGGGTGTATCCTACCGATAAACAGCGGGGAAAAATTCAGGGGGTTTCTATGAAGATAGTTCGAAATTTGATAGTTCTTTCTCTCTGCTACGCTTTGCTTACCGAAGGACAATCTGGAAATTCGTTCAACAAGGTTCGCTATCAAGGTGGTACTTTACAAACCAATGTCAAACCCGACGAATGGGATAATAGGATGGTAGTCACTTCTGAAACCGTGACGATCACTCTTAAGGATGGTCAGGCTCTAAAGATTTCCCCCGAAAAAATAATCAGTCTCGGTTACGGCCAAGAAGCCCATAGGAGAGTAGGAACGATGGTAGCTTTAGGGATAATTCTTGCTCCGGTTGCCCTTTTTGGTCTGTTTCATAAAACCCGAAAACATTACGTAAGCATTGAATACGAGACAGAAGATGGAAAAAAATCCGCCGTTTTGCTTCAGGCTCACAAAGATAATTACAAACCCATGTTGGTCGCACTAAAAGGAGTCTCCGATGTACCCATCAATGTGGCTGAAGAAGAAGCAAAGTACGTTCCTACCGGCGTTGAAATCAACAAAGTGAAAGAGTCAAAAGAGGACAAAGAGAAAAAAGAAAAGTCTGCGGAGGCTGAGAGAAAAGCAACCATTAAGATTACGTCTAAACCCGATGGCGCTGAGATATACGTTGATGAATCCTTTGTGGGGAATACACCGGCCGAATTAAAACTATCAGCAGGGAAACATCAAATCCGTGTGACTCTCGAAGGACATAAGGAATGGAAGCGCCAAATTGAAATCCTGGAAGACTCCGACCTTTCACTGAATGCCAACTTGGAAACGCAGCTACAGGAATAAACCGAATCTTACCTCATCGCTCCCACCGAAAAAAACATCAGCAGCAATTTCCCGGCCCATCTGGGGTAATAAGTCGAGCCGGTCTTCCTCGCTTCTATTTGTCTTCAGTGCGAATGTTGATTGATGGGACCTGGTTGAAGCATTTTCGATTTCGACAAATCAGTTGGAAAACGATTGCTTACTGGTTGAGGATTGGCCTATGACAATGTCTACGAACGCAATTCGGGGAACTTCACTGACCTTTTGAGCTTGAAGCGAAGGTACCCAAAGAGGACTTCGAGGCCCGGCCACTTGAACTTACTACGCTATTAGATTTCACTTTGACGTCACTTTGACGTGCTCTACAAAATTCAGGCCTATTTTCAGCCAACTACAGCCAAGTCCGATGGAGCTTTCTCGACGATAAATGCTTGTTTTGCTGTCATTTAGAGATTCTCAAAATAGGACTTAAAATCCTGGGAACCGTAAGGTTCGTGTCGGTTCGAGTCCGACCCTCGGCATATGCGTCTACGCGTCATGCGTTGCGCGTCCAGGCGCCATGTCACGTCTACAATAGCTTCAATCTCCGACATCTCCATTGTTGAAATATTGACATTCTTCTGGAGCTTGTGAGATAAAAGCTCAACGAGAATTCGGAGTGTCGGAGATGATTCAACGGCGTCGAGGTTTAAAGACTGGCGCAGGTCTTCTGTTGTTTGTAATCTCAAATTCCATTCCAGGGGAAGCTGCAGTTCGGCAAAAAACAACCATCAGCACAATCGGTCCCGCGACCATCATGGAATCAGATCAGCGATACGAAAAACTTCCCGACGTAAAGTTTGAAACCCAGGAGGATCAATACACAACTTATTTCACCACAAACGGAATGATCCTTGCGGGATTTACCTCCCATGAAGGAACCGAGTTCTATTGAGCCTCCTCAATACTTCGAATTGCAGATCTTATTGCGTAACGCCCGGACTGATGTAGAGATCACAACGCTCAATCCGCGACTGGCACGATCCGACTTTTTTGGCAGCGTATCACCAACCTGGCTTACGAATATCCCAAATTATGCAAAAGTGAAATACTCAAACCTTTATCCCGATGTGGATTTGCTTTTTCAAGTCGATCAACGTCGTCTGGATTTCAATTTTGTCATCGCTCCCGGTGGCGATCCAAAAAGAATTAGACTCCAGGTACAAGGAGCGGAGGATATCCGGCTGACTCCGGATGGTGCTTTGCAGCTAAAGGTAAATGATGTGATTTTTGAAGTGCCGAAGCCGGAGGGCTATCAGGCGTTTGACAGCAGCAGCGCGCGTTCTGTTATCGATGCACGTTACGTACTCACCGGAAAAAATGAAATCGGTATACAAATCGCTCCGTATGATCCCAGACGCACACTGATCATTCAACGCTAATCATCCGGAGTTCCGGGCAACAACGCTTCAACATTTACAGTTCGCGGTCCACTTTCATCGCAATAGCTATAGCGAACAAATCTCGTATCCGCTTGTCCCGCCCATCCCTTTTCATCGTCCTCTTCACCATACATGGCCACACCCGCATGCTCCCCTTTTGCATTTAAAACATAAAAGTTGATATTAAAGTTCGGGTCTCCATTCGCTTTTCGCAGCCGTTTTTCTACAGTATTCATTCGAATACGTTTCAGCGCTTCCATCCCTGCGTCTTTCGGATGCATGCCGCGACGCAGAATTCTCCACAGCAAGATAAGACGAAAGGTTAAACAGATTCGCTTCACCGCGTCCCGTAGAACCAGCGGCGCCCACTGCACCATCCACATAGAGCCCTGCGCCGAGGATCGGCGAATCACCGACTCTTCCCGGGATTTTCCAGGCGAGGCCGCTTGTCGTGGTCACCCCGCAGATCTCCCCTTTCCCATTGACGCCGTCACAATTGATGGTTCCATGCGTACGCGTGCTTTTCAGTATTCTTCTGGCCACCAGATCTTTCATGATCTCACGGTCCATTTGCGAACGCTTATCCGGATCCAGATAATGCTTTGGATCGGTTTTCCTTTTCCATTCCAGCCATGCTTTGCGCGATCTTTCCGTGTTCAGATCATCTTCAATCTTGAATCCCATGTTGCGGGCAAAGTTCTGCGCTCCATGCCCCACCAGCAGATGGTGATCCGTCTGTTCCATCACAGTCCAGGCCACGCGCGAAGGGGTTCGAACCCCCTCCAGAGCGGCGACACCGCCTGCGCGTTTTTTCGGACCATGCATACAACAGGAATCCAGCTGGACCACCCCATCCGCGTTGGGAAGTCCGCCATATCCAACGCTGTCATCTTCCGGATCGAGTTCAATGATGTTCACACCTGCAATCAAGGATTCCAGCACATCCTTACCTTCCATCATCATTTGAAATGCGGTTTCCACACACGTTTGTTTTCCCCCATTTCTAAAAAAGTTGCCGTTGGCTCGAAGAAATCACCACAGGCCGCACGGATCCTTTTGTAATCACCTGTGGGGAACTTACGTCCAGGCGTCGCCAATGCTGCGCCAATCAAAGCTGTTTTTTTCAGAAATTCGCGTCTTTCCATCATCGAGTTCTCCTTTTCAGAGTGTACGAGGGCGCCATGAATGGCGCCCCTACGTGATGAACAAATGGAAGTTATCGCTCATTCTATCGCGCTATCCCCTTTTGTTTCTTCCGGTCCCAGTACGAGTATAGAGGAATTCCGATTGCAATGAAGCCGAGGCCGATCAGCGATCGCAAAGGTGCTGTTGTGATTGTCGAAAGGATCAACCAGGCTGCGACAACAAGAAAAATAACAGGAACAATCGGATATCCAAAAGTCCGGTACGCTCGCGGCGCATCCGGCAATTTCTTCCGAAACACAAAAACGGTGGCTGTATTCAAGGAATAAAAGATCCACGCTGCAAAAATGACGTAGTCGGTCAACGTATCAAAAGAGCCGGAGAGCACGAGAACGCTGATCCAGATTCCCTGAACGATCAAGGCCTTTACCGGAACGTGACTGCGCTCTGAGACGTCCCCCAGAGCATGAAAGAATAAGCCGTCCCGGGCCATTGCGTATGGTACTCGGGAAGCTGTAAGGATGCCCGTATGTAAAGACCCGAGGGTTGAGATCATCAAACCTGCTGCCATGAGTCCTGTAGCAATGGGACCGAGAAATCGTAGTACTACCTCTGTAGCAACAGAAGATGACAATGGAACACTGGCTATCTCGGTCGGTGTGAGAACATGAAAATAACTGAGGTTCACAAGGATGTATAGGGCGACAATGGTCAGCATTCCTCCGATCAGTGCCTTCGGAATATTCCGCTCCGGGTTTTGCACTTCACCGGCAAGGATTGTGAGATTGCTCCATCCATCGTACGCCCAGAGCGCACCAAGCATGGCGGCAGCGAATCCTCCCCATCCTCCTATTGCGCCTGACGATACGCCTTCACAAGTCCCGCCTGCATTGATCATCCCGAAGTGTGCCCAGTCCCCTTTCGCAAACGCTAGAGCTCCAAAACCGATACCGACAACAAGCGCTATTTTAAGAACCGTTAGAAAGGATGCGACTCCACCGCTGGTGGAGACTGCAAAGCAATTGATACCGGTGACAAGCGCTACGATGATCAGAGCGATCACCTGCATCCAGCCGAAAGGAATGATGTGTCCGGCTATGTTTAAGTTGAAAAATGTCTTTTCCAGAGACCCGGCCAGAATCACGTTCAGGAAAACGGCAAACGCAACCGCCTTGGCCGCCTGAGAAGCGGAGTAACAGATCGAGAACTGAGTCCAACCGTATGTAAATGCCCAGCGAGGACCATACGCTTCCCGGATGAATACATATTCTCCGCCAGCTTCCGGCATCATCGCGCCGAGTTCTGCATACGTCAGCGCCCCAGCAAGCGATGCTACGGCTGCCGCCACCCAGACAAGCAACACCATGAGGGGAGTTTCAACGTTGCACGTCATGACCCGCGCTTTTAAGAAGATCCCGGTTCCGATGACTGTGCACACCACAATCGAAATCGCTGCAAATAGCTTGAGTCCCCTTTCGAGTGAAGGCATGATTCACCACGGAGTCACGGAGTTCACGGAGATTTTAATCTATTTTTATCTTTTTCTCCGTGTGCTCCGTGTCTCCGTGGTTTAAAATACGCAAAAAAAAAGCCCCGCTGTGAAGCGAGGCTTGAATATCGCGTTTTTAATGGTTGAGGAAAGCCTCTCCTGTTTGAGTCCTGCGGGCCGTGATAATTTCTTTCACAACCTCTAAATAAAGCTTGATGTCAGACCAGCCCGAGATGTGGGTGACAAGCTCCGCGATTTGGCGAGGTCTGAGATAGAACGATTTTGTGGCATATCGCTGCAATTGTTTCATTTCGGCAGCGGTTCGCCCTTCCGGTATGAAAACCGGATCATAAGTAGAATAACCGGCTTGTGAGTTGAAACGGGACCAATCCTTGCCCTGAAGCATTCCGCGCTCTAACGCGATGTTGTAAAGAGCAGTGCCCGGATAAGGGGTCGCCAGCGAGAATTTTGCAAAATCGAGACCGAGTGTCTTTGCAAAATCGATTGTCTCAAGGGACTCTTCTTTGGTTTCCGTCGGGAAGCCCAGAATCAGAGTTCCACGTGTTTTCAATCCCACCTTGCGAGACATTGCCACGGCCTTCTCGATGTGTTCCTTTTTCTCGCCTTTCTTCATGAGTTCCAGCAACCTTGGTGAGCCGCTTTCGATACCGTAAGAAATCATTTTGCAACCGGCATCCTTCATTGCTTTCAACAAAGGCTCTGTCACTTCATCTGCGCGGCCTGCAGCCGTCCAAACAAGCTTTTTATGGAAACCTTTCTGCATGATCTTTTCGCAGATTTCAAACACACGTTTCTTACTGATGATGAAGTTGTCATCCAGGAAGATGATCTGGCGTGCGTTGTATTTGTTGATGAGAATTTCCATCTCTTGAACAACACGATCGGCTGAATGGGCACGATATTTAAACCCGGAGACCTGGCGCGCTGAACAGAAGATGCACTTAAACGGGCATCCACGCGAGGACATCATAACTCGCATCGGACGAGCAAACGAGCTGTCCGGAACCTGATGATACAGATCCATTTTCACGCCATGCCACATCGGGAGGGGCAGCTTGTCTAAATCGC
Source organism: uncultured bacterium (assembly GCA_963771165.1). Taxonomy (GTDB): domain Bacteria; phylum Acidobacteriota; class HRBIN11; order JAKEFK01; family JAKEFK01; genus JAKEFK01. The sequence goes on from CAVYSN010000019.1 coordinate 141,025, forward strand.
TGAAAAGTGGACGATCCTGCGTTTTCACAACATCGTCACCATCGCGATACCAGATGCCGGCAATATTCTTCAGCGCTTTCGGATCCCCACCATCCAATATCACATCGTAGACTTCCATCAAGGTATGTTCCGACTCGCTGATCGCAATTAAATCGATATTGCGGTCTTCCATGACCTCTTCCGGAAGAACGGTGGGATGCGTTCCGCCGGCAAGTATCCACAAATTGGGATATGACTTCTTAATAATTGCTGCTAACTTGTGTGAATCAAACGATGTTGGAGTCAACATCGTAATACCGACGAAAAGTGGTTTCATTTCGTCGATCATTCTTAAAAGTGAAGGTTCGGACAGATCATCACATTGACCGTCCATGATCTTCACTGGAATACCCTTTTCCTCCAACATTCCGCCTAAATAAAGCAATGAAACAGGCAATAATAAAGACGCAGCATCACTCAATTTGCCGTAATGCTCGTGAACGTTGAAGGTGGGATTAATCAGAAGAACACTAGGCTTTCCGTTATTCATCCTCATCTCCTTGGATTTATTTGTTAAATCTCTATTTTCTTCAGGAAGCTAACCATTAAAAACGAGCCCAACTATACCATTGTAAATTTCCACTGTCAACGCACGACTTCCTCGGAGCCACGGAGAGCACAGAGCCTCTAAGGATTGATCTGCTTTTCTCGGTGTCTCCGTGGCTCCGTGGTTTATTAGTTCTGTTTTCGAAAATGATCCATGAGCGCTTGAACCAGCTCTTTGCTCTGAAGTAGTCCTTCCGTGATCGATTCCATATCAGGGCTCGATTCCGCGCTCCGTTTGCCTCTACAATAAATAGAATGCTTTCCTGCGACGATCATGGAGTCCGTCAGGAGATCCAACAAAACCGCAAGTTTCCCCTGGACCGGTCCCATCATCATTTCATGATCTTCCAGCTTGTCTCTGTAAACGTCAAACACAGACTTATCACTTGCCATCCAGAGAACGTTAATACGCCACAGGCAAAATAGCAATGCAATTCCTGCTAAAATGTTGTATTCAGACAGCTTCTGGTTGACAGAATGAGGCGGTTTTGATAAAATAAGATTTGAATATTATGCTGAGCCGATTTGGATGAATGAAACGTTAGCGACGGCTGAATCGATTATTTCGACGAGATCTCATGCTCCGGTAAAAGATTTTTTCCTCAGTTTGCGTCCCCACCAATGGACGAAAAACCTGATCATTTTTGCCGCACTTGTATTCGCTAAGGAGTTAGGGGATCCTCAACATCTTCTACTATCCGTGTGCGCATTTCTCAATTTTTGTCTGCTTTCCGGTGCTGTATACCTTTTGAACGATGTTGTTGACTACGAAAAGGACCGTTTTCACCCGATCAAAAAGGATCGCCCGATTGCCTCAGGCCGGATCAACCGTTCCTTTGCCGCAACTGCCGGTGTCCTGCTCTACGTGGCTGCCCTTCTGATCGCCTATCTGATCAGCCCGGCCTTTTTCGGCATTGCATTAATTTATTCCGCAATTTCAGTCGGTTATACGTATTACTTTAAGAATATTGCCATTCTTGATGTGATGGCAATTTCGATGGGATTTGTTCTTCGCGCCCTGGCCGGTGGAGTCGTGATCGAAGTCGAAGCCTCATTCTGGCTTCTGCTTTGCACTTTTCTGCTTGCCCTATTTCTGGCGCTCAGTAAACGACGCCATGAGTTGGTTTTTTTATCCGAAGATGCGACCAAGCATCGCACCAACCTGGCAGAATACAGTCCCTATCTTCTTGATCAGATGATCGGTGTTGTAACAGCCTCCTGTGTACTCGCCTATGTGCTGTACACGGTGTCGGACGAAACAGTAGCGAAATTCCATACAGATAAACTTTCTTTAACTGTTCCATTTGTGATCTTTGGAATTTTTCGCTACCTCTACTTGATCCATCAAAAAAAAGAAGGCGGAAATCCCAGCGTTCACCTCTATTCAGACAAGCCGTTGTTGATTTCGATCATTTTTTGGGTGCTGGCTTGCGTGGGGATTATTTATTCCGCCCAGTAAAAGAAGGCTGAAGAAAAGGAGCCGTATGGCTGAGATAAAGACGCTGACAAAAGAAGGGATATAACGAAGGAGAGAACATGAAAGACGTCAAGATCCCCTCCAATCAAATCGATGTGGTGGAGATCATGAAGAAGATTCGTCAGTCAGCTGCCGGAAACCGGACAGAACTGACACGTGACGATCGAGTCAAAAGAGAAGCCAAGAGTGAGTTTCAAACTTTGATTCAAAATTCTCAGGTACCGGATTCCGTGGCGGACCTGATTAAACAACAAACCATTTTTGAACCCTATGATCCCCGAACACTCTATGTTTCCAAGCGGCCAGGAATCGGCAGCATTCTTGGAGTGATTCGGCGGCTGTTAAAACCGATTACAAAACTCTTTGTTAATCTGGATCCTTTAGCTCATGAGGTGCATCGTCTGACCGCGTTAAACAATCTTTATCTGAAAGCGATTCAGGACTTGATCCATAAAACTTCGGCTTTGCAGGTAGAGATGTATCACTTCAAGAAAAGAAGCGGGGGTGGACGGGCTCGTCCGGAGCATTCGCGTTACAACAACAATTCGGGCTCCAATCACAGAAGACATCGCAGCGATCGCCCGCACAGCAGAAGGGAATCCGGAGACAACAGAAATTCACAACCGGCCCGGATCAATTCCGCGGCTGAACCTTCCGCGCAATAAATCATCGAGGGCGGCCTTCGGGTCGCCCTTCCCTCTTCAACAGTGCAACCACCGATGAACACATTAAAATTGAACCGCCAAGACGCCAAAAGCGCTAAGGTCGCCAAATTCGGAATTATTTTTTGTTTTGGCGTTCTCCGCGCTCTTTGTGTCTTGGCAGTTCCGAGCTACTCAAGATGAAGATCGCATTCGTCATACAACGGTACGGTTTGGATATCAATGGCGGGGCGGAGCTTCATTGCCGATATGTGGCGGAACATCTGGCCCGCCACATGGAAGTGGAGATTTTGACAAGCTGCGCGAACGATTACATCACGTGGCGAAATGTGTACCGGCCCGGTGTTGAAAAAATCAATGGCATCGTCGTGCGAAGATTTCGAGTGGATCAGGAACGAAATCCGGATCGATTTGGTCGTTTGCAGGATGAGCTCCTTCAATATCCTCACACCGAATCGGATGAAGTCCGATGGATGAACGAACAGGGGCCACATTCGGCGGATTTGATCCAATTTATCAAGAAAAATAAAGATTCTTATCAGTTCTTCATATTCTTTTCCTATCGTTATTTTCATAGTTTTCACGGCATACGGGCCGTGCCCCACAAAAGCATTCTGGTTCCGACAGCGGAACCGGATCCTGTGATTCAATTCAAAATTTTCAAAGGCCTTTTTCATTTACCTCAGGGTTTTGTTTATAACTCCATTGAAGAGAAAAGATTAATTCAGGGTATCAGCGCCAATTACCAGGTTCCCGGTGACGTTGTCGGAGTCGGTTCCGAAGTTCCCGATACAGCGGATGGCCGCAGATTTCGTAACAAGTTCGGCATCGAAGATCCCTTCCTCCTTTACGTCGGTAGAATCGATCAGAATAAAGGTTGCGGCAGTCTTTTCGATTTCTTTTTGCGGTACAAAGAGCAGGACACATCCGCGTTAAAACTGGTGTTGATTGGTTCTCCTGTTATGACGATTCCCGATCATCCATCGATTGTTCATCTTGGATTTGTTGAGTGATCAGGACAAATACGATGCGTTAAACGCCAGCGAGCTGCTTGTGATGCCTTCGTTTTACGAAAGTCTTTCTATGGTTCTTCTCGAAGCCTGGGCAATGGGGAAACCCACGCTCGCAAATGGAAATTGCCGTGTTTTAATGGGACAATCCATCCGGAGTAACGCCGGACTTTTTTATACCGATTATGAGGAGTTCTTGCGCTGCTTGATTCATCTTCAAAAGAATCCGGATACAAGAGCCCTGATGGGGCAAAACGGAAAACGCTTCTATGAAGCAAATTACAGCTGGAACATTGTTGAACAAAAGTATCTCCGGCTTATGGATGCGGTAAAAAATTGAGGCAGGCGCATCAATTCGTAACAGCGTTGAGTTATGGAGACGCGATCGGCGACTACACTCTTGAGATCCAACGTCTCCTTCGCAATAACGGGTACGAATCGGAAATTTATTCCGAGATCGTTCATCCCCGTATGGCAAAGCATGTTCTGCCGATGTTTGATTATGAATTTCACCAGGATGATGACGTTCTGATGATCGTTCATTTCTCGATTGGATCAGAGCTCGGTCTGTTCATCCCGTATTGCCGCGGCAAGAAAATGTTGATTTATCACAACATCACGCCGTTTGAATGGTTCGTGGATATCAATAGCCTGCTTGCTTATCAGTGCCTTGTCGGACGCAACCAGCTTGTAAAGCTCAAGGATTACTGTCCGATGGGCATGGCCGACTCCGAATACAACCGGCAAGAGCTGGAGAATCTCGGGTTTGCCAGGACCGGCGTTCTTCCGATCCGGTTGAACTTTGATAAGTTTGACGCCGATCCGGATCCGCTCACAATGAAAATGTACGATGATCATCGTACTAATATCATAGTAGTCGGCCGGGCGATTCCCAATAAGAAGCTCGAGGATTGCCTCAAAGCTTTCGTTTATTACCAGAAGTACATCAATCCATTGAGCCGATTGATTTTTGTCGGTCTTTCGGGGGGGTTTGAACGTTATCTGTTTGCTCTTCGCAATATGGTCACCGATCTTGGCGCCCAGGAAGTCGTATTTACCGGACATATCCAGTTCGAAGAAATTCTGGCGTACTTTCGAATCGCCGATGCCTTGTTGATCATGAGTGAGCACGAAGGCTTTTGTGTTCCGTTGCTCGAAGCGTTTCACATGAATGTTCCGGTTCTTGCGTGGAATGCCTGCGCGATTCCATACACAGCCGGGGAAGGGGCTGTGCTGGTGAATCAGCAAAAGAATTACGCTCAGATCGGAGAGATGCTTCACAGGATCAGTTCTGATTCCGAACTGCGTTCCCGAATCCTGGCTGCGCAACAAAAGCAATTGAAAAAGCAGGCCGATTTTCCGTTCGAACAAACTTTGCTCAACAGTCTGGAAGAGTTGAAGACACTTCCCTCCCTTTATCGTCCGGAAAAGGATGTCGTTCTCAATCTGTAGGGGCGCAATTCATTGCGCCCGCGCGGGCCTGATAAATCACGCCCCTACAATAATGAGGAATTCTCGATGACAGCAATCCATCAGCTCGTACCGGCGCTTCATCACGGTGACGCCATCGGTGATAGCGCTTTGATGATCCGCAATTATCTCCGGCTCAAGGGATATGCATCGGATATTTACGCTTACGATATTGACGAGGCAGTATCGCACGAGGCAATCGGTTTTCGTAAAGCGCAGCCTGCCTTGACCGCGAATGATTTACTGATTCTCCACTTCGCATTGCCCTCCGGTATGTCGGAATTCTTGAAAGAGACTGCGGCTAAAAAAGCGATCATCTATCACAACATTACACCCGCTTATTTCTGGTTGCCGTACGATAAAGCGCTTGTGCACCTGGCGACGGAAGCACGCAGGCAGCTGGGCGAATTATCGGAAGCAGTCGATCGCGCGGCAGGTGATTCGGAATACAACAGGTTGGAACTGGAAAAACTGAAATACCGATCCAGCTGCGTACTTCCTATCTTTGTGGATCAATCCCGCTATGCTGTTCAACCTTCCCCATTCGTGCAAAAAACAATTCAGGACGGGCTCTTCAATTTTCTTTGTGTAGGCAGGATTGCTCCGAATAAAAAGCTGGAAGATGTGATCAGGCTTTATTTTTTTTACAAACGTTTCTGCACACCGTTGGCGCGTCTGATTTTTATCGGAAAAACAAACATTGTTCCCGGGTATTATGGCGCTTTAAAGGAACTCACGATGCGGTACGGCCTGATGCCCGACGATGTGATTTTCACCGGTCACGTCGATTGGCCTGAACTTGTTGCTTACTACAAAACGGCGCACGCACTGGTTTCGATGAGCGCGCATGAAGGTTTTTGTGTGCCGCTTCGTGGAGGCGATGATCTGCGACACGCCGATCCTGGCTTATAAGAGTACGGCGGTCCCTTACACTCTTGGACCGGCAGGTATTCAGTTTGAGCAAAAAAATTTTCCGGAGATCGCAGCTCTATCACACCGGCTTCGGGAAGATGAAGAATTTCGAAATGGAATTCTCAAAGGGCAAAGAGAACAGCTCAAACATTATAGTAAGGAAGAGATTGAAAAATCGATTGATGAATTCTTACATCCTCTATTGTAGGGGCCAATTTATAGCGCCCGCGTTCCAAGGGCGCGATGAATCGCGCCCCTACATGCTAAGATTGTCGAACAAATGAAAATAGCTGTCATCGTTCAGCGCTACGGACCGGACATCACAGGAGGGTCGGAGCATCTATGCCGGATGATTGCCGAGCGTCTCGCTCAGAAGCACGATGTAGAAGTGTTAACCACTTGCGCCCGCGATTACATTTCCTGGAAAAATGAATATCCGGATGGAAGAAGCTCGCTGAATGGAGTCCGAATTTACAGATTCCGCACCGAACGAACCCGCAATCTCGAAGAGTTCAACAAGTTTTCCGAGCAGCTTTACCACAATAACCACACTCCGGAAGATGAGATCAAGTGGCTGGAGGATCAAGGCCCCTATTCTCCGGCTCTGATCGATTTTCTGAAGTCGATGCACAGGACTTACGACCGCTTGCTCTTCTTTACGTATCTTTATTATCCGACGTATCACGGATTGCATGATTGCGCCGGAAAAAAGCATCCTGGTACCCACAGCACATGATGAACCGGCCATCCGTCTGTCCATTTTCCGGGAAGTTTTTTCTCTGCCCTACGCGCTTGTGTTTAATACACCCGCAGAAAAAGAGTTTGCACAATCACTCTTCAACCTCCAGCAGATTTTGAAGGTCGCCGGAGTTGGTGTGGATATCCCGACTCACATAAACAGAAAAGCCTTTAAGCAAAAGCAGGGATTGATCGAAGATTACTTCTATTACGGCGGACGCATCGATGCCGGAAAAGGGTGCGATGAGCTCATCGAATTCTACCTCCAGAAGAAAAGGAATCTTCCGGACTTCCCTTTCCTGATTCTGTCCGGACATCTCAGCATGAATCTTCCCGCCGATCCTTCGATTGTTTACATGGGCTATTTAAACGAGCAGGATAAAGCAGAGGCGCAGCAGGGAGCGACTGGCCATCATCATTCCATCGATGATGGAGAGTCTCTCTTTGTTGCTGCTGGAAGGTTTTGCCGCCCGCACTCCCGTTCTGGTGAAGGAAGGAAGCGCCGTCTTGAAGGAACACTGCATGAAGAGCAACGCGGGCTTATTTTATAATGATTATTATGAATTCTCCGCTTGCCTTGATTACCTGATGAGACACCACCGGATTCGACATGAACTTGGCTTAAACGGCCAAAGATACGTTCATCGTTACTACAGTTGGCCTCGTGTTATGTCTATTTACGAAGAAACTATTGAACCTCAATGCCAACATAGAACAACATGCGACTTTTTAACACCGCCGGCTCCAGACTCGAAGAATTCGTGCCTCTTAATCCGGACAAGATCACGATGTATTGCTGCGGCCCAACGGTTCACGACCGCGCGCACATTGGAAATTTCAGAACGTTTCTGTTTGAAGACATTCTGTACCGTTATCTCAAATACAAAGGACACACCATCCATTACGTCATGAACATTACGGATGTGGATGACAAAACGATCTTAAAAGCGCGGAAACAGAATCTGAGCCTTCGCGAGTACACCGATATTTACACACGAGCTTTTTTTGAAGATCGGGATACCTTGAAAATCCTGCCGGCTGATCAATATCCGCGGGCAACCGATCATATTCCGCAAATGATCGAAATGATCCAGAAATTGCTGGAAAAGGGTTATGCATACAAGAGTCATGATTCGATCTATTTTCGAATTACCGTCTTTTCCAGCATATGGAAAACTTTCGGGACTCGATCAACAGGAATTGATTGACGGTTATCGCGTGGATTCCGATGAATACACAAAGGAGAGCCCGAAAGATTTTGTTTTGTGGAAAGGGCGCAGAGAGGACGAAGATTATTGGGATGCGCCGTTTGGTCCCGGCCGTCCAGGATGGCATCTGGAGTGCTCTGTCATGTCGATCCGATACCTGGGAATTCCAATCGATATTCACGCAGGTGGCGTGGATCTCATCTTCCCGCATCATGAAAACGAAATTGCTCAAAGCGAAGCGGCATATGGCCAGACTTTTGTACGCTACTGGTTGCACAGCGCGCATTTGACAGGTGGACGGAGAAAAGATGGCCAAATCCAAGGGTAATTTTTTTACAGTACGGGAGTTAATTGAAGAAGGACATGATCCGCTTGTATTGCGATATATGCTGATGTCCGTCCACTATCGCAAGCAACTCAATTTCAGCGATGACACGACTCACTCAGGCAAAAGGAGCCCTGGCCCGGATCAAAGATTTCCTTCACCGTCTCCGTCACGATTCATTTTCGGAAGGCCATTCTCAGGAAGTAGAAGGAATTTTATTTGCAGCGCAAAAAACATTCGAAGACTCACTCGAAGATGATCTGAATATTTCGGGTGCTCTGGGTGGTTTGTTTGAGATGATTTACCGCTTGAACAAACTTGCCGACAAAGCTGAACTTGGCGCTCAGGATGTACCCGCCATTGAAGCACTGATTCGAAAAATGGATCAGGTTTTCGGTGTTGCGACCTTTCCGGATGAAACAATCTCCGGAGAAATTGAAGCCCTTATCGAAAAACGGAACGAAGCCAGGCGTAAAAAAGATTTCAAAGGAGCTGATGAAATCCGCGACGGATTGTTGAAACAGGGAATTATACTGGAAGATACACCGGCCGGAACACGCTGGAAAAAATCATGAGACTGGGTGAATCCGGTGAAAAAGAAGCCTGCGCTTTTTTAAAGAAGAACGGATGCAAGATCCTCGAAACGAATTTCCGGGCCGGGCACGGAGAAATTGACATTATTGCAAGATTGGGGAAAATCGTACTCTTTGTGGAAGTGAAAACCCGTGCTTCGAACATTTTTGCTGAACCATGGGAGTCTGTCGGATATCGTAAGCGAAAAAGCTTGAAAACCGCGGCAAAACTGTATGTGCAGCAACAAACCCAATGGGAAGAAGAGTATCGTTTTGATGTATTAAGCATCACAATGAAAGAAGGTTCTTCCGCTGAGATCGAATGGATCCAAAACGCTTTTTAAAGATTCAAGGAGTTTTATGCCTGAATTAAGAAGAGATCCTGTAACGGGTCGGTGGGTGATTATCTCCACCGAACGCGAAAAAAGGCCGTCCAGCTACGGCAAATATTCCGTAGAACGAAAGGGCGGGTTCTGCCCTTTTTGTGAAGGAAACGAACAACATACACCCTCCGAGCTACTGGCTTATCGCCGGAACGGCGGTGAAAAGGACCAGCCCGGCTGGACTCTTCGCGTGGTACCGAACAAATATCCTGCCTTGCACATTGAAGGGGAGCTCGATCGGCAGCCGGAGGGAATGTTCGACAAAATGAACGGCATCGGTGCTCATGAAGTGGTTGTCGAAACTCCATTGCATGACGTCACAATTTCAAAAATGTCGACCGAGGATATTGCTGATATTTTCTGGGCCTTTCGTGACCGCGTCCTGGATTTGAAACGGGATAAACGATTCAAATATATCCTCATTTTCAAAAACCATGGGGAGCCGGCGGGTGCAACATTAGAGCATAGTCACTCTCAAATCATTGCCCTCCCAATCGTTCCTAAACTCGCCGGTGAAGAAATCACCGGAGCAAAAAACTACTTCAACTATAAAGATCGATGCGTGTATTGCGACATCATCATGCAGGAAAAATCAGAAGGAACACGTCTGATCGAAGAAAACAGTGATTTTATTGCGCTTTCTCCCTTCGCTCCCCGATTTCCTTTCGAAACATGGATCTTGCCGCGACAGCACAGTGCGTTTTTCGAAAATGCGCACAAGCGTGAATACGACAAGCTCGCAAAACTTTTAAAAACCGTGCTTCGCAAGATGGACCGCGTGCTGGATATGCCTGCATACAACATGATCATTCACTCTTCACCTTTCTACGAAAACACTCAAGACTATTATCACTGGCATATCGAGCTAATACCCAAGCTCACGAAGGTCGCGGGTTTTGAATGGGGAACAGGTTTCTACATCAATCCAACTTGCCCGGAAGAAGGAGCCCGTTATTTGCGAGAAGCAGTGCCGGATAAGGAAGAGTTAAAGGTTAAAGAGTGAGCATTCCTGCGTGGGCGAAGCAAGCGCATGACGATTGGCAAATTGCAATAGAAGCAACGCTTCGAGTTCAACAGACATACAACGATTGGCTTTCCAAACTGGACCAAATCCATTTTTCATCGCCGCACGAGAGCGAACCGCTTTTGAAAAAAGTGCAGGATATGGGTGAGCAATTAAATCATCTCATATCCCTGCAAATCCAATATTTCCAGCAGATCACTCCGTGGATGGACGCAAAGATCCAGGAATTGCGAATGGAAGAGAATCATAACGTAACCTATCATGTTGGAGATCTAGTCGGAAAACTAAACGATCTCCAGATGCAAATTGCTTCGGTTGAACGACAGATTCGGAGTGGTAGCGCCGGCGGGGCGCCGGCAGTTCCAAGAAGCTCTGCAGGCGAGTCGGCCGCGGTACAACAGTCCGAGAAAGATTTTCGCTATCACGCATTCGAACAAGTTTTTCGCGAAGCGCCTGAGCGGTTGAAAGAATCGTTGCGACGCTACTTGCCGCTGTTTGCAAATTCTCCTGAACCTGTTGTGGATCTTGGCTGCGGCCGCGGCGAATTTCTGCAACTGATGAAGGAAGCAAGGAAAGAATGCATACGGAATCGATTTCAGTGAATATGAGGTCGAGCGTTTGAAGAATTCCGGATTGCAGGCTTTCGCCGGTGACATTCGAGTTCATTTGCAGAGCTTTGGAGAATGAAAGCATCGGTGGAGTTTTCTGCGCGCAGGTGGTCGAGCATCTCCATCCCGATGCGGTCTACGACATGCTGGGAACTTTGAATCGTACAATGAAATCCGGCTCCCCGCTGGTGATCGAAACACTAAACCCTCTATCCGTGTTTGGCTATCACCACCTGTTTTTTAAGGACCCTACACACGTATTTCCGGTCCACCCTGATACGCTTGTATTCATGCTTCGTTATTCCGGCTTTCAGGATGTTCAGGCTCAAATGATCACGCCCGTTCATGGGCCACAGAAACTTCCTGAACCAAAGACAGAAGATTTCAGCCCCGCGGCCTTTGAGCATTTGAAAATGTTGACCGGACGGTTGAATCAGTTGTTGTATGACTCGCTGGAATACTATGTGGTGGGAGTTCGGAAATAGCTCCTTTCTATTGCAGATTGTAGATTGCAGCTACCAAAGTAAAAAGTGGAGCGCTGACGGACCGCGCATTCGCTCTACAGATCGTTCCCGAATCAATTTGCAATTTGATATCTACAATATGCAATCTGCAATAAGACTCATAGGTTCTTATAATCCGGCCCCCCTTCTCCTTCCGGTGTAACCCACGTGATGATGCCATAAGGATCCATGATGTCGCATGTTTTGCAGTGGACGCAGTTGCTCGCGTTAATGCGTAAACGCTTTCCTTCTCCGGGATTCTCCTCCACCATTTCGTAAACGGCCGCGGGACAGAAATGCTGGCACGGATTTCCATACTCTTTTGCACAACGCCCGTGACAAATATCGGTGTCGTGAACAACCAGATGCACAGGCTGATTTTCCTCATGCACCGTGCCTGAGTAATAAACGTCGGTCAGCTTGCTGAACGTTAGCTTTTTGTCCTCCTTCACTTTCAAACCGAATGGATCCGGCGCGCTTCCATCATAATATTTCTTGATCATCTCCATTTCCTTGTGCCCTTCACCGCGCTTCCAAGGATCGATCAATCCTCTCCCGCCTGTAACAAATTGCAATCCCGTATGAACCATTCCTGCCCACAAGCCGTGATCGTATGCCTGATGAAAATTCCGCACCTTCCAGAGCTCCTCTTTGATCCAGCTCTGATCCACTTTGTCTTTGTATGACTTCAGCTGAGATTCGGAAAAATTGTTTGCCTTCAGTGCTTCATCGATCGTTTCAGCAGCCAGCATCCCGGACTTCATCGCAAGATGAATTCCCTTCAAACGCTGTCCGTTCAACAGAGAAGCAGAATCACCAATTAGCAACAGCCCGTTCGCATAAAGCTTAGGGACGGAGTACCATCCACCTTCCGGTATGGTTTTAGCACCATAACTGTGTACCCTGCCACCGTCCAGAATCCGCTTCAAAAGCGGATGCGTTTTGAATTTTTGAAATTCGTTGTGAGGATCTAGAAACGGATCTCTGTAGTCCAAACCTGTTACAAAACCTACAGAAACAAAATTGTTCGACATTCCGTAGATAAATCCGCCGCCGAACGTCTCACTCTTTAATGGAAATCCCATGGTATGAATAACCCTGCCTGTTTCATAATTCCCGGCCGGCACTTCCCAAATTTCTTTCACACCTGCGGAATAAACCTGCGGATTCAAGCCCTGCATGTTCCACTTCTGAACGATCTGTTTCGTGAGCGAACCCCGCGGACCTTCTCCCAGAACGGTCACCTTCGCGCGTATATCGATTCCAGGTTCATAATTGCTTTTTGGTTTGCCGAATCTGTCGATTCCTTTGTCGCCCGTTCGCACTCCAACAACCGTATCTCCTTCCAACAAGCAATTCCGCACCTGGAAATCCCGTGAAAACGTTAACTCCCTTCTCTTCAACTTTTTTTGCCATCCATTGAACAAGTTTGCCCAGAGAAAGAATGTAATTGCCATGATTATTCAGGAATGGAGGATTGACCGGGAATTTCATCGCGCTGTTCTGTCTCAGGAAGTAAACATGATCCTCTTTTGCCGGAGATTCTACAGGCGCGCCCGCTTCCAGAAAGTCAGGTATCAATTCTCGCAATCCGCGCGGGTCCATCACTGCGCCGGAAATACCATGCGCGCCCACTTCTTTTCCTTTTTCCAACACAGCTATCGTCAGATCGCTTTTGCCCTGTTTTTCCAACAGAGTGGCCAGATGGTATGCCCCGGCCAGTGACGCCGGACCGGCGCCAACAAAGACAATATCAACTTCTAATACTTCTCTTTCATCCGGCATTCTTGTTGTACCCCCAAGCTTGAAAATATAGCACTTGTTGTGGGCGGAGGCGATCAATCAATATTCCCCAAAAAATGTGTGAAATCACAAAGTGGACAGATATTGTTTGGCTTCTTCCTCCGACAAATGCATACGGATAAATGTTGCGATTCTTAATCGCATTGAATCGGGCGTGGGAGAGATCTGAAGCGCCTCCTGAAAAGACTTCTTTGCCGGTTCCCATCCTTTGGAAAGAGCAAGAAATTTCGCTTCACTGAAGATATGTTCTGCGATCCCCTGTGCATAACCATTTCGACTCTCATCCTTTAGCCACTTCAGCTGTGATGCATATTGCGATTTAGAGCGTTCACCATTCCGGGCGGCGCGCGCGGTCAGGGCATACATCGTTCCCAGCAGTATCAATAGCGCGCAAAATCCGGCTTGCATCGTCTTTTTTTTCCCATCCTGAATCGCTTCCACAAAACGAATGATCGCCAGCAGCGCAATGAAACCAAGAGACCCAAACCAGATCAGACTGATCACAAGAATACTGGCCGGCGCAGTCGGTACAAAAATGTGTTTTACGTTTTTTAGCAGATCCACAACCACCGTTTGAAAGACCCATTTAAAAATCACGTCCGGTGTTTGATATTCAAACAACAGATGCAACGGTCGAATCGCATAAGTCCAATGAAGGAGCAAACCCCAGCAGGCCGCAAGAACACTCACCGCACGGATCCACATTCGGGGCACTTCGTCAAAGAGCGCCGCAAGCCCAAAAATAAACAAGGGGGTCCAGTCCACCAGTCTTCGCATTCCGAATGATGTTCCTTCCCAAAACCACCTTTCATTCGCCATTAGAAATAATTGAATGAAAAGAATGGTTAGAGAGACTGCGCCCATCGCACGTGTCTTCGCTAACCGTAAGCTGAGAAATAAACCTAGAAAAGAAAACAGCAGCAGTGGCGAAAAAAAGAAAATGCCATGATAGGAGGAGAAAAGTACTTCATAAGCATGAAAATGTCCCGAAAAAATGTAGTAAAAATTGGAACCGTCTTCGAATGGAGGGGACTGCACGATAGGCCCGAGTGGACTACCAAAAACGATATCCCAAACGAAGAGCTGCAGGGCAATGACGGCAGAAGCAGTTAAACCGACCCAAAACATTTCCCGGAGCAAGTTTCTGATCGACTTGCCCCCGCTTTTGATTTCCTGAGCCCAGGGAACCGCAAGAAAAAGAAAAATAACAGCATCCTGAATACGAATGAGTGTCGCAAGACCCGCAGCGAATCCCAGCGCAATTGCCAAAGAACGCGTATAACCGCATCGCATCCGGGTCTCATAAGTAACGAGAAACAATGCAATCGCGAAGGCCGCAGGAACATGGGAAGTATCAGCATTGACAAACGTGTACCAGAAGAATGGTGTGCCAAACGCAACCAGAACCAGAGCTGCCAGTGTATGGCGGCTTGCAATCGAGCGACGGAGCGCAAAGAAACAAAAGATCAATGCGCTCAATCCCAGGATTGCCGTTGCAAAACGGACACCAATATTGTAATAAACACTGAATCCGTTCATTGGCCACGGTTCGTGAAACTCCTGGGTTGTGCGCGTCAACAGGTGGCCTGCAGCCCAGAAAGGCCACCACAAAGAAGCTGGTCCTATGGACCAGTGATTGGATACATAACCCGCTTCCGTTATTCCCCTCGTGCGGGACCCGGATTCGTTGAGCACACCGCCGAAACGGAACTCATTCCAAAAATTGAGATCACCATCCAGGAAAAGTGAAGGGAGATAAGAGTAATAAGCGAGCCCATCCAGAATCAGAAGACCAGGTTTTAGTGCAAAAAAACACAAAACGAGAAAGAGCGCGTAGAGTAGCCCCAGCTTGCGGACGGAGGTCGGCGCGTTCATAAAAAATTTAATAGTTTGACCTGCCCCCGAAACTCTACCACAGCAAATGTTACAATCCCCAATATGTTATCTCAGCCGTTAAAAGGAATGCGGGTTCTCGATTTCACACGTCTTTATCCCAGGACCTCTCTGCACATTGATGCTGGCCGATATGGGCGCAGACGTCATCAAAGTGGAAGCCCCCGGTGGTGAAATGGGTCGCTTCGATGAGTTCTGCCTTTCTCCAGTTGAATCGCGATAAACGTTCCCTAACTCTGAATCTTAAAAAAGAACAGGCGCGCGATATTGTCAGAAAATTACTCGAACGAACTGTGATGTGTTGGTCGAATCTTTTCGTCCCGGCGTGATGCAGCGCTTCGGACTGGATTATGAAAGTCTTCGCGAATCAAATCCCGGCGTCATTTACTGTTCCATCACCGGATACGGTCAAACCGGGCCAGATGCCCAACGGCCCGGACACGATTTGAACTACATCAGTGTTGCGGGAATCCTGAGCTACTGCGGAAGTCCGGAAAAAGGGTACGTGATTCCGCCCGTGCAAATTGCTGACACGATGGGCGCCTTCCAGGCGATCACCGCGATTTTGGCGTCGCTTTATCCAGCGCCATCAAACAGGTGCCGGCCAATTCCTGGACATCAGCCTCCTGGATGGCGCTTTCTTTACAATGATTCTTCTGGCAGGTACCACGATCGCCGGACACAATCCGGAGTCCGCTCTCTATTTGTCAGGCAAACTGGCATGCTACAACCTCTATCGCACATCCGATGATCGCTATCTCGCTCTCGCATTGCTGGAGCCGAAATTTTGGGAGAACTTTTGTGCAAAACTGAACCTGTCGCATCTGGCCGGCTTGCAATTTCAGGAAAATCAAACGGAACTCATCAAAACATTGTCCGAGAAACTTGCAGCAGCCCCGTTGCATCACTGGCTCGAATACTTTCGTGAAGAAGATGTTTGCATCACCCCTGTTCAAAACATTCAGGAGGCACTCGATAGTGAATACGTCAAAGCACCGCCATCTTTTCATGTCTGTAAAACACCCGTCCGGTTCCGTAGTCCAGATGAAAACTCCTTTTGTAGAGGGGAAGTCGCGTTCGAGGCGCTCCGCGGTTAAGCGAGCACAATCAGGAGATTCTGGAAGAAGCCGGTTACACGAAAGAACAGATCGAAGAATTCATTCAGAAATAAAGTAATCTAAAGACTCTGTAGGGGCGGGTCTGAGACCTCGCCCGGTTTCCCATTTCCCGGGTGAGCGGGCGGGTTTAAACCTCGCCACCTACAAGGGCTTGCCAAGCGGGCGTTACAAAGCCGCGGCTGCATTTATATTTATTGATATGCACAGAACCTGGTGCTTGATTGCTCTTCTGATTGCAGTCCCGTGCGTGGCTGAGGATGCTGCATCCTTCGATTCGAATCGCAGACGCCCACTACAATCTTCGAGAACAGGAAGGCGAAATATTGAAAGCAATCGAAGGGTATAGTCAGGCTTTGGAAGCGAACCCTCAGAGTTTTGAAGCTGCGTGGAAACTGGCAAAAGCATACTGGTTCAAAGGCAACTATTCTTCACGGGAGAAAAAACCGTTCTTTCAAAAGGGAATCGAAGCCGGAAAACGGGCAGTTCAAAACGATCCCAATCGATGCGAAGGTCATTTCTGGTTAGGAATCAATACTGCATTGTACGCAGAATCGAGCGGAATTTTCGAAGCTCTCGGATTGGTGGATGAAGTAAAAAGCGCAATCCAACGGTCCATGGATATAAACGAAAATTGTGAGTGTGGCGGGCCGCAACGGGTGCTGGGAAAGCTTTATGCAAAGTTGCCCTTCTTTAAAGGAGGGAGCAAAACGAAGGCGGCTGACTTCTTGAAAAAATCTTTGGAGCTGTGCCCTCAAGATACACAATCAAGAATTTTTCTTGCAGAAATTTATACGAATGATGGAGAAAAGGGACTCGCCAGACAACTACTCAAACAGGTACTTTCACAGGAACCGGATCCAGCATGGATTCCTGAAACCAAACAGAATAAAATCGTAGCTGAAAAAATGCTCCATGATTTACAAAAAGGACGATGATGAATTTCACCGCGGAGACACGGAGGACACCGAGAAATCAGAATTCTTTTTGAGCTCCGTGAACTCCGTAACTCCTGTACGGTAAAACAATAATGGTAAAGATTGAGAATTTAGCACAGCTGGTGTTCAAATCCATACCGGATGCCAACAAACCCGATTGCCTCCTGTGTCAAAAGAAATGGATCTTACGCAGGCATTTCCGCTCTGGAAGTTCGGGAAACAGTTGAATCGATAGCATCCGAGTTGATCCGGATGGGAGTTCTGGCCCAGGACCGCATCGGCATCCTTTCAGAGAATCGTCCCGAATGGGCCATGGCAGACCTGGGAATTCTGGCAGCAGGCGCCGTGACCGTACCGATTTATGCGACCCTGCCCGCCAAACAAATCGAATACATCGTCAACGATTCAGAAATGATTTACCTCTTTGTTTCCAGCATCGCTCAGCTCCACAAAATCGCGGAAATCCGTGACACCATTCCGAATCTTACGAAAAATTTTCATTTTTGATCCTCCGCAGGAACCCATCGATGATCATGTTCTTTCGTTGAAGACTGTCATCGCACGAGGGAAAGAAAATCTAAACGTCGATCCGCAGGTGGTTCAAAAAAGAGTTGCGGAGATCAAACCGGATGATGTGTTCAGCATCGTTTATACCTCCGGAACGACAGGCGAACCAAAAGGAGTGATGCTGACGCACAAGAACATTGTCAGCAATATAGAAGCGGTCAATCATTCGGGCTTTCAATTTGTGCGCGAGGACCGCAGCATCTCTTTTTTGCCTTTGAGCCACATCCTCGAAAGGACTGTCGGGTATTACGCACTGCTCTATTTCGGATGCAGCATCGCTTACGCGGAGACCATCGAAACGCTGCCTCAAAACTTGCAGGAAGTTCAGCCAACTGTATTGATCGCGGTGCCGCGTGTGTTTGAAAAATTTTACAGCAGGGTAATGGAAAACATTGCCCTGGAGAAGGGCATCAAGAAAAAACTGGCTCTTTGGGCACTGAATGTTGCATCCGAGTACGCCGAAACGAAGTTGAAGGATAAGGCTCCTTCTCCGATTCTGTCGTCAAAGTATTTAGTGGCCGACAAATTGGTACTCAAAAAAATCCGCGGCCGGCTCGGTGGCAGATTGCGTATTCTTGGATCCGGCGGCGCTGCCCTTTCCAGGCAAATGGCTAACTTTTTTTATGGAATCGGACTCACGATTCTGGAAGGATATGGATTGACTGAAACAAGTCCGATCATCTCGTTCAACCGGCCGGGTGCTTTCAAATTTGGTACAGTCGGCCAGCCGATACCCGGTGTCGAAGTGAAGATTGCGGATGATGGAGAAATTCTTACCCGGGGTCCTCACATCATGAAGGGATACTTCAAGAAACCGGAAGAGACTGAAGAAGCCATTACGTCGGATGGGTGGTTTCACACGGGTGACATCGGCGAAATCGATGCGGATGGTTATCTTCTCATCACGGACAGGAAAAAGGATCTCATCATCACTTCGGCAGGAAAAAACATTGCACCGCAGTTTGTCGAAAACACAGTCAAGACCTCTCGATACATAACGCAGGTTGTCGTGATCGGCGACAAGCGGAAGTTTCCTTCGGCGCTCGTTGTGCCCAATCTTGCAAACCTGCGCAAGTTTGCAGGAGAACACGAGATCCCGGAAAAAGAAATGCTGAGTCACCCGATAGTGCTGGAAGAGGTTCAACGAGACATCGAACAGTTGAGCAAAGACCTCGCTCCTTTCGAAAAAATAAAAAAAATCGTTTTGCTTGAAAAAGAATTTACGATTGAATCCGGGGAACTGACACCAAGTTTAAAGATCAAACGCAAAGTCGTGGAACGGAAATACAGAGAATTGATCGACAGTCTTTATACAAATCCGGCGCTCAGCGTCTAAGGAGTGCAGGCATCTTGCCTGCTTTAGCAATGAATCTCTTCCCAATCTTATTCTGATAGAATGTAAGACCTATGCAGACAAGCAGACTACTTCTTGTTGCGATTCTTGTGGGTGTGCTCGCATCCTGTGCGGGGAATCAGGCATTTAAGAACGCTGAAAGGGCCCTCAAAAATAAGGATTGGGATATTGCCGTCTCTGAATACGAGCAGGCTCTGAAAAGCGATCCCCACAATGCCGAGCTCAAGATGAAGTTTAACATGGCTAAAGTGTTTGCTTCTCGCCAGCATTACGAAGCTGCAAAGAAACACATGCAGAACAAGAATCTCGAAAAGGCGGCGACTGAATTAGAGGTGGCAATCGCACTGGACCCTGATAATAAACCTGCAATAGAGGAACTTTCAAAAGTTCAAAATCTCATTCTTCATCCGGAAGAAGCACTGTTGAAGGGGCCCCCTGCCGAACGTCCTTTATCGGAATTGCCGAGTGTCGCGTTGCAACCGGAGTTTGTACCCCGCAGCAATGCAGCCATCCAGTTGCGGTTCAAGGACAGTTCGCTGCGGGAAGTCCTTCAGACACTGGGAAAAGTCGGTGACGTCAACGTTCTTTTCGACAAAGATTTCCACGATATGCCGGTCAGTTTTGATTTCAACAACACCACATTCCTGCAATCGCTTGATACGGTGCTCACCACGACTCACAACTTTTACAAGCTGATTGGCAAAAATACAATCATGGTGGCGCCAGACAATCCACAAAAACGGGCCGAATACGAGGAGACTGTAAGCAGAACTTTCTATCTGTCGAGCGCAGATGTGGAAGAGATAGCCCGCGTTCTTCGCAACGTGCTCGGTGTGCAGATGATTGCGACGAATGCCCGGCTTAATACGGTCACGATTAAGGATCGGATCACGAAAGTACTCGCCGCAATCAAGCTGGTTCACCAATTGGACAAGGCAAAGCCGGAAGTTGTTGTCGATGTTGAAATTCTCGAAGTGAACCGCCGGCGTTTTCAGGAATACGGCTTGCAGATCTATTCCGCGGGCTCTGAAGGAATAGAGACGACCATTTTCACCAAGCCGACCGAGCTTGCCTTGGATCCGGGACCGATCGTTTCACGTTCGAACTTTTTCATCTCCAATTTTCCCCAGGCGACATTCCGGCTGTTGCGGCAAGACAGTAATTCACGACTTCTTGCCAGTTTGCCCTTGCGCACTGTGGTCGGTGAAACGGGCCGTGTTCGATTTGGAACTCAGGTTCCGGTCCCTCAAACAACTTTCGCGCCGATCGCTACGGGAGGAGTTAATCAACAACCGATCACTTCCTTCGTTTACAGAGATGTTGGCATCAATATCGATTTGACGCCGCGCGTCCACCGGGACGAAGAAGTAACTCTGGAGTTGATTGTAGAAAGCAGTTCCATATCCGGAACTGGTTTCGGTAACTTGCCGCAATTCAGCACGAGCCGTGTTGAAAAAACCATTCGCCTGAAAGAAGGGGAAACAAACATCATTGCCGGATTGATCCGGGACGAGGAACGGGACGTGATGCGAGGCCTGCCCTGGGTCAGCAAGATCCCTGTTCTGGGGAAACTCTTTGCCGCAAACGAAAAGGAAATCAATGAGACGGATGTGATTGTGGCGTTGTCTCCCCATATTCTTCGTTCGATTGACATCAATCCACAGGATGAAGAGTTGCTCTGGCTTGGTATCGAAAGCCAGCAACAACCGGGCTTACCGTCCGTACACCTCCGTTCCTATTCCACAGCCGATCCAGCCAACCATTGAGGAAGAAATACCGGATGAAGGGACGGACGAAGAACCGGAGGAGGAACCTGCGGAAGGCGATGAAGAGGAAGAATAACTTCCGGCATTCCACGTTATGAAATTCCGTTTCATGTCATGAAATGGGCAAACCCATTCCGTAACTAGAGTGAAAACTTCGATTCCACCAAGGCCGAAACGTAAGCTGGGGCAAAACTTTCTATGTGATCAAAACATCCTTCGCAAGATTGTTGAATTCATCCAACCTGAACCAACCGATGTCATCGTTGAAATCGGCGCCGGCACGGGAGCCTTGACATCGCTTCTGGCGGATCGTGTGAAGAAACTTTTCGCTGTCGAATTCGACCTCGATCTTCTCCCCTATCTTCAGAATATTACGAATACATCCGTAATTCATTCCGACATACGTAAGATCGATCTGTGTTCGCTGGATCCCAAAAACAAAATTCGAGTGATCGGAAACCTTCCGTACTACATTTCATCGAACATCCTGACCTCATTGATTGTCCAGAGAAAATGCATTCAGGACATGACGTTGATGTTTCAAGAAGAGGTCGCTCACCGAATCACCGCCCCGCCAGGAAATTCCGAATACGGCCTTCTGAGCGTAATCGCTCAGTATTACTGTGAAATCCGCAAAGGTTTCAAAATCAACAAAAATTGTTTCGTGCCGCGGCCGGAAATTGAATCAAGAATCCTTCGTTTTGACTTTCGCGCGAATGCCCCGATTGAATTCGAGGAATTCACATCTTTTTTGACGAAAGCTTTTTCACAGAGACGCAAGAAACTTCGCAATAATCTGATGCGAACCCTCGAAATCTCCGCTGAATCCATGGATCGCATCCTTGCAAAGCTTCAACTCACACCCGATGTGCGCGCAGAGAATCTGTCGCCCGCACAGTATGAGCAAATGATCCTGGAAATAAAATAGCTTTTGTAGCGCTACTACCGATTGCTTAGACGTCATTCTGCCTATGTATTTATTGCATGAACAATCTTCATGGATTTAATGAAGAAAAACAATTCGACTCATGCATTCCAACGATCTATAGTTGCCAATCATGCTTGATCTCTTCTGGAAGGAAATCACCCTGACGCTTCGCACTCTCTGGAAACGGCCCTCCTATACGATTGTTGTAGTGGTTACTCTTGCGATCGGCTTCGGAGCCTGCACTGCAGTATTCAGCGTCGTTCATTCGGTCTTGCTGCGGCCGCTTCCCTTTCACTCGCCGGACCGGCTTGCTTTGATTCCAAGCCTGAACCGGGACGGCTTTGGAAAAATGGAACAGTATGGTAGTTCCTTGAATGATTTTATGGATTGGCGGGAACGGAATCGTTCCTTCACTGCTCTTGCTGCCATGCAGCCAACGGAAGTGGCGATCACTGGAATTGGAGATGCGGAACAGATCGAAGCGGGACTGATTTCTGCCAATCTGTTTGATACGTTAGGAGTCCGTCCATACGCCGGCCGGTTCTTTTCCACGAAAGATGAAATCGCAAATGCGAATGTTGTGATCCTGAGTCATGGTCTGTGGCGGAACCGTTTCGGTGGATCCACAAATGCGCTTGGTCAAGCGATCGTGGTGGATGGATCGGCGCGACAGATCATTGGAATTGCGCCTCGTGATTTCTTTTTCGCAGCAAATGCGGAACTCTGGTTGCCATTGAACTTGAGCACACCGAGAAACGCTCGGACGCCCGGACGAAACCTTGCGGTGACGGGGCGCGTGAGAGACAACGTAACCATCGATCAAGCCTCAAACGAAATCAAAGTGATCGCCGCTCAGCTGGCCCGTGAATTTCAAGGAAACGCGGGCTGGGGTGCAAAAGCGCTACCGATACGAGAACCCTACGTTCGGGAAGTTCGAAGTATTCTTTATTTTCTCCTGGCGGCCGTCTCCTTTTTGTTGCTGATCGTATGCGTGAACGTTGCGAATCTTGTCCTGGTTCGTCATATGGAGAGAAAAGAGGAGATGGTGCTCCGTTTAGCTTTAGGCGGAAGTCGGATAAAACTTTTGCGGCAGGGATTCCTTGAAAATATTCTGTTAACGATTTTCGGTGGAAGTCTGGGACTATTTCTTTCCGCTTTAGCTCTCAAACCAATGATTGCGTTGAGTCCGCTGATTGGGTCCAGTCCTAGCGGGAACCGGATACTAAACTCCGTCACTCTGGATCTTCGCGTTGTCCTGTTTGCGTTATCTGTTTCTCTGATCACCGGTGTTGTGCTCAGCATCCTGCCGATTCTTAGAATTTCACGACTGAATCTTTTTGAAATCCTGAAATCAAGTGCGAGAAGATCTGTTGGAACCATTCATGAACGCAGGTTCCAAAAAGTATTTGTGATTGCGCAGCTTGCGATCTCTTTTCTGCTTTTGATTGGCGCCGCGTTGATGTTGCAAAGTTTTGAGCGCTTGAAAAGCATCGATCCCGGCTTTAAGACTGAATCCTTGCTCACGGCGCGGCTTACGTTGCCTGAATCTCGATACGGTTCGCATGAAAAACGCGCACAGTTTCAGCAACAAATTCTGGAAAATATAAAGACGATCCCCGGAGTGATTGCTGCGTCAGCAACCACCCGGCTCCCCTTGAATGAATTCGCGATGACCACTTTGTTCGAAGTCGATGGTGTCCCCACACCGGACGGCGGGCACGTTGCGAATTTCAGACGGATCGGTCCTTCCTATTTCCAAACCCTGATGACTCCCGTTTTGCTGGGGAGAGAATTCACAAAAAAGGACCCGGACAGCAATATGCCGGTCGCAATCGTCAGCCGCGAAATGGCAAAGCAATTCTGGCCGGGGCAGTCAGCGATCGGAAAACGAGTTCGAAGACTCTCTCAGACCGATAAGATGTGGCGAACCATTGTTGGTATTGTGGAAGACGTAAAGGACTCATCTCTGAGCGCACCTCCTGGGATGACATTCTATATACCCTACATGCAATCCAGCATCCCTTCCTTTCATCTGGTGATTCGTTCGGCGGATCCTTCCCGCATCATTGCACCGGTGCGGGAAAAAGTTCGAGAATTGGATCCGGATCTACCTCTCTACCAGGCGGCAACAGCACAAGAATTGTTTATGGACTCCCTTTCGCGCACTCGTTTTAGCGCTTATTTGCTGGCCATATTCGCTCTGCTTGGGATGTTCATCGCCGTCATCGGTGTTTATGGCGTTGTCTCTTATTCCACGACACGAAGAGTCAATGAAATTGGAGTACGCATGGCGGTTGGCGCGCCACAACGCTCGATTCTTGTCCTGATTCTCAAGCAATCGCTCCGGTTCAGTTTATGGGGAATCCTGATCGGCCTGATCGCATCCATCTACATGGAACGTACCATCACATCGATGTGGTCCGCCTCCGGCGGGCTGGAAGCGTACGTCGCTACTTCAGCAGTCGTCGCGTTTACTGCGCTGGTCGCATCGTTCATTCCGGCCTTGCGCGCTACACGCATCGATCCGGTGACTGCATTGCGTTACGAATAAACCAAAGATTTCTTTCCTCAGGACCAATTCGGGGGTTTGCGGTTCAAGATGGCCGCGCAACCTCCCCAAAAAAGGACCACTTCGTAAACAGCTACAAGAGGAAGGGATCTCAGAAAGCTGAGCTGCCAACCGAAAACGATTTTGCCAGAGCTGTTTTAAATCAAGAATCGTCTTCGCAGCAGAAAGCAAAGGCCATCCGATGCCCATTGGTCGAATCAGCGAACTTCCTCTTAACTCCCTTTCAAGACGTCGACCTACAATCATGTTCATCCGCTCTGCAATAGGGCTGTTAGACTCTTTTGTCGTCGATTACAACAGAATCAACCTCGAATTGTACCACTCGTATTATGCTTGTAATATGATCGATTCTGGTATAAGCTTTTGCCAACAATCGGGTGTGTAGCTAATGCTTCGCAATGAGATAAAGCGTGAAATACGTGGCGTGGTGTTTCTCGCGCTCGCGGTCTTTCTATTTC
The DNA here is from genome assembly GCA_963771165.1 of uncultured bacterium. Classification (GTDB taxonomy): domain Bacteria; phylum Acidobacteriota; class HRBIN11; order JAKEFK01; family JAKEFK01; genus JAKEFK01. The sequence continues at coordinate 165,893 of CAVYSN010000019.1, forward strand.
TGGCGTTGCTTGGCTATGACCGACTCGATCCTTCCTTCAACGTCAGCTCCGACAGAATTCGCGTGGAAAATTTTGCCGGCCCGATCGGCGCTTATACGGCCGACCTGCTTTTCCTGTTCTTTGGATTGGTTGCCTATATTCTTCCGATCTTCTTGTTGATTGCTGCATTCGGTGATTTTCTGCAGCGCCAGGTCGATGCGGTTTACACAAAATTCATCGGCACCGTACTTTTGATCCCGAGCCTTTGCGGTTTTCTGGATCTTTTTATTCATCACTGGCAAACGCATGCCAGGCTTCCAAACGGAGCCGAGACCGCTTTTTCCATGGAGGCGGGTGGATGGATCGGCAGTTCTTTGAATTCACTTTTGCAAGCAAATATTGGCTACGCAGGAGCCATCCTGGTTCTTGCCACCACTGCGCTGCTGGCTCTGCTGCTCATTGTGCATCTGTCGCTTGGAAAAATGGTTTTTTTAATCACGTCACAGGTTGCGGCTCTGGCCCGTGGTTTTCGAACAGGTGTACGAAAGAAAATCGACACTGAAATGAAAACCCGGGAACGCCGGAAGGTTATTCAAAAACATATCGAAAGAATTGAACAACAGACTCCTGTTGCACCGCCTACAAAACTGAAAAAAGAAAAGATCGATACAAGGAAAAAGGAAATGTCGGCGCAAATTTCTGCCGCGCCGCCAAAACCGGAAGAGGATCCTGTGCAGCTTGATTTCCGGGACATGAGCGAGAATTTCATTCTCCCACCGCTCACACTTCTGGAAGCTCCGGCCGGCGAAGTGAATGTCGACAAAAAAGAACTCATGGAAAGAGCCAAAGTGATTACAAGCAAGCTGGCAGAATTCTCCATTTCCGGAACCATAACGGAGATCCATCCCGGCCCGATTGTCACCACTTTCGAATTCAAGCCGGAAGCCGGAATCAAGTACAGCAAAATTGTGAGCATGACGAATGATCTTTCGCTCGCATTGAAAGCCGAATCGATCCGGATTGATCGCCTGGCCGGTCAGGCAACCATCGGAATCGAAGTGCCGAACCGGACGCGGGAAACGATCTTTCTTCGTGAGATTATTGGATCTCAAGCATTTCAACAAACCACTTCCCCGCTCACACTTGGACTCGGTAAATTGATTCACGGCGAAGTTTACTCTTCGGATTTGATGAAAATGCCCCATCTGCTCATCGCTGGCTCCACCAATGCAGGAAAGAGCGTTGCCATCAATGCAATGCTCTGCAGCATTCTGTATAAAGCCACTCCAGATGAAGTGAAGATGATTCTGATCGATCCAAAGAGACTCGAGCTGAATCTTTATGAAGATATCCCGCATCTGTTAGTTCCGGTGGTTGTGGAGCCGAAACTGGCGTCCAATGCATTGAAGTGGGCAGTTATGGAAATGGAAGAGCGTTACATGCTATTGGCCAGCTTTAATGTCCGTAACATTGCTCAATTCAATCAGATGTTTCTCGATGAAGATCTGCAAGCCAGCTTTACAGATGAGCAAAGAAAGCAGCTAAAACCGTTGCACTACATTGTGATTGTGGTGGATGAATTGGCGGACCTGATGATCACGTGTAGCGCTGATGTTGAAGAATCCATACAGCGTCTCGCACAAATGGCCCGCGCTGTGGGGATTCATTTGATTGTGGCAACGCAAAGACCTTCGGTCGATGTGATCACCGGTGTGATCAAAGCAAACTTTCCCTGCCGTATCGCTTTCCGACTGCCTTCCGGACATGATTCGAAGACCATACTGGATACAAAAGGAGCCGAACAATTACTCGGGATGGGAGACATGCTGTTCATCGCACCGATGAGCTCACGCTTAATGCGAATTCATGGCGCCTATGTGACAGAAAAAGAAATCCAAAGACTCACGAAATTCTGGTTGCGCCAGAGTAAACCGCAATACAACGATGAAATCTTAAAGGAACCGGAAGCAAAGGTCGAGGTGGACGATTTCCAGGATGAACTTTATTCCGAAGCGGTTCGCGTGATCATCACCTCCGGTCAGGCTTCTGTTTCGAATCTTCAACGCCGCTTGCGATTAGGATATGGCCGGGCTGCCAGAATGATCGACCGCATGCAATCCGAAGGAATCGTAGGACCTGCCGATGGCAGCCGGCCGCGCGAGATTCTTGTAAAGATCGATTACCTCGAACGCATGCAAGTCTAACTTTTTACCCTCGGTATCGTTCCTCTTTCATGATTTTTCGCGACGGGCTTTGTTTCCCCCAGTCGATCATTGCTACTGGGGGGCTCGCTTTTTCGCGGGCTGATACAATCTTCGCTCGAATTTCAGTCACTTTCCGATCGCTTTCGCAAAGCTTTCCGCAACTTCTCCTCATCGACACGGTGCTTGAACAACTTTACATCGTCTAGAAAGACTACAGGTATGTCATAACAAAACTGATCATATGCTTCCACGTCTTGCTCTATGTTGATCTCTTCAAGAGGCACCTGAAATTCAGCGGCAACCTGTTCAAGTAGGGATTTGGCGATCTCACAAAGATGACAATCCGGTTTGGAATAAATACGCAGGCGCAAGCGTAAATCTAGATCTTGGCGACGACTTCTACGTAATTAGAAGCATTATAGCGTTGATGAAAATCGTGTTTTTCCCACAAGTTCCATGTGGATAGCACAGCGAACAACAGGATGAAAGCACAAACATAAGGAACAAGAATATCCAGGGTGAGCGGCGGCCTTTCCTTGCGGCGAATGCTGGGGAAAATTTCTACAAAAGTCGCTCTGGGCAAACGATAATTTTGAATGGCATAGGGCATGCATTCTTCGCGAAAATCAGCCAGTAAAGAAAGTGTTTTGCAGTATTGATCCACTTCATCGCTGCAGGCATTACAATATTTTAGATGTTCGTGCACGATCTGCCGCTCAGATTCGGCAAGCACCCCATCCAGATATTCGGATAAGTGCTTTTCAACCCAATCACAGCTACCGATCTGTTTAGAAAAGATCCTTGACAGCATCTTTCATCTCCTGTCTGGCACGGGCGAGACGCGACTTGACAGTACCGATATTCAAGCCGAGAGAAGCGGAAATCTCCTGATAACTCAACCCTTCCAGATCGCGCAAAACAAGGATCGCACGATGATCCGGCCTGAGCTTGCGCAATGTCAGATTGACTCGCCGGCATCGCTCGCTCATCGTCAGAGACATTTCCGGATCAGGCAGTGAATCAAACCTGGTTTGAGAGATGCCTTCCAGTCCCATGAAACGATCCTTTAACCGCTGATACCACCGGCGTTTTTCATTTAAAACGGTGTTCAATGTAATTCGATAAATCCACGTTTTCAGTGTGCATTGATTTTGAAAATGAGGGAGCCCGCGAAATACTTTAATAAAAACATCCTGACATACCTCTTTCGCCTCTTCGAGATTGCCCAGATACCGATAAAGGAATCGAATGATCGGGCGTTCGAACTCCGCTACCAGAATCTCAAAAGCCTTTTCATCACCCGCCTGCAGCTCACCAACAAATGCCGCCTGGCTGCGGGCTGCTTCCGTTTCCTCGTCGATTTCAAATGCGAGTGGTAAAGATGCAGCCTTGCTAAATGGGCTCATGTTCACTTCCGTTTTTCATTAGACACAGCGCTCAAGGAAAAGTTCCACATACATTATTATTGTAACGTTTTTGAAGGAAAAAAGAGTTTTTTTATCAATCGCCAAGGCGTCCAAGGCTAGAGAGTTTCCTTTCTTGGCGCTCCAGGCGTCTCGGCTGTTAATTGACGTTTGGATCTGCAGGACGAAGGTGCCCGAAACTGGCTGTTAACTTCAAGACCGCCACGGCCCCGGACAGATGATCATCCACCGCAAGCGCACGCTCGTATGTATCATCCAGTTCGAGCAGCCGCCTTTTCTCGTCGGGATCCAGCTGAAGTGTGCTGGCAATCCGATTGACAACCTTTACAAAGTCCGAATCCTTCGAAATCTCCAGATCCACATCTTGCAAAAATCCGGCAAAAACCTTGAACTTTTTCAGGAGAGACTTCTTGATCCCGTTTACTGCTTGTGCGTCCGCCGAAACCGTTTCGGGCAAAATATGAACACGAACCTTCCTGTAAGGCTTTTCTTGTACGGTCTCCAGCGCCCTGACGCGTGTAATACCGCGCAAGACAATATTGAATTTCCCTTCAGGCAAATTCTCTGCATGGATAAGCTCACCGGCACAACCGATCGAGTAAATGGGCGGATTTCCATAATAATCATCCTGCCATCCCGGTTGAAGAAGGAACATCCCGATCATTTGTCTGTTTTCCAGGGTATCGCTGATCATTTCACAGTAACGCGGCTCGAAGATATGCAGCGGCAGGTCTGTGTGAGGGAAAAACATAACGTTGGGAAGCGGAAAAACCGCCATGACATCTTGCTGCATTTATCGTGTCATCATGAAGCCCATAACCATCAGTATGCCCAGACCGATAACGGTTAAAATTACCAGGAATATGAGGAACCCGATGAGTGTATCCGGAACATCTTCCAGCGCACCCATCGCTTTTTCGCGGGCTGATGCAATCCTCGCTCGAATTTCAGCCATTTTTCCCACTCCGCCTCCGTCCGTAAGAGTTTAAAGTGCTAAAAGTGTTCAAAGTGTTTGCCCTAAACGACTAAAGCGCTTTGAACACCTTTAGCATTTTTATCACTTTCAATCTCTTCGACCCCTTTATCTCGAGTTCAGAGGATGGATGATTATAGTACAGGGGACAAAAAATTCAACGCTGACGAACAATCAGACGGTCGCGGCTCAACAGGATATATTCCGCATTTCGCCACCGAATTTTGCGAGTAAACATAGTTGACAGAGTCAACAAAAAATTACAAAAGCCGATGATCGGACCGGTTAACCAGAAGTAGATTCGTTGACGGTTGGAAGTTTCTCCCGTCCTGCGGATGCATTGCCATCGAAGGTCGGCTTTGATGGATTGGATAAACTGCACCAGAAAAAATACAGGGACAAAATAGAGCGGATAAAAAAGGCCGGTCGCGATCCAGAAAAACCATGCACAATGATAAGCAAAGGCTGCAGCCCAGAGTTTGGGATAGTAGATGCGCGTAATAAGAAGTTGCCGGAATGCCCATTTCATAAACTCTCTGAAGCTAACCGAATCGTGTGTAAAGGCAATAGCGCCTGGTACGAATTTCACGCTCCTGCCTGAATTCTTCAGTGCATTCGTAAGACTGTAGTCATCACTAATCGATCCCCTCCAGAATTCCAGAACGCGTGAGGATTCAAAAGTCTTTCGAAAAATCGCGGTTGCCCCGCCCCATGCAAAGTTGTTTTTACCCTTTTCTTGATAGAGGGTCAGCACGCTAGAATTCCACGCAGCGCGAACCACGGATCCGAAATTCAGTGTGCTCGTAAACCATCGATATCCTGTTACAGCGTTATCCTCTTCGTTACAAAGAGCTCTCACAAGATTCCTTAACCAGTCCTCTTTCACAAAACAATCTGAATCTATAAATGCAAACACTTCATATCCGGGGGGGAGGTTGCTCATCGCGAATCGCAGATTGTGTACCTTCTGACCGCAATCAACCGCCGGGCCGGCGATTAGGACTTCGGCTGATTTGAAATTCCGAACAAGCGATAAGGCAGGATCCTGATCCGAATCAAAAATAAAAACAATCTTGAAATCAGGATAGTCCAGTTTGAACCAGGAACGAATGTTTTCTTCCATACCCGGATCGAGTCCCTTACAAGGCGCGAACAGGGCGACTTTTGGCCAATGATCGACAGCAACGGATACATATCCCAGAAAAAACTCGCGGAATCGAATGACCTTTGAAAGCGTCAAGGCCGCTTCCAGCAACAAGATCAGCGAAAGTACTCCAAAGATCCAAAACATGTTCCCGGTATATTAGACGAAGAGTTCGACCGGTTCAAAGGGCTGTAGCTTGCATTTTATGTCATTGCGTTAATTCTTCTGTTTCGTGGCACGAAATTCTGTTTTCACCGGACCGGCTTCCAGGACCCCTTTGTAACCGCCGTTTTCTGGATACAGGGACACATCCACCAGACCGAACGCTGAGGCAACAACGAGCAGAATTCTATTTTGCATCTGAACAGCGTCGACAATCGCGAGGCGAGAGGGATACTTGTTTTTCGCAGAGAACGTGGCGAGAGGAAAGGTTTCGGAGATCGTACCTTGACCGCGTTTAATTTCCATTTCCGCTGTAAAATCCTTTTCCTGATCTTTTCCGGTTAATACAAACTTCCCTGAAATTTCAGAATCTCGACGCTTTTCGTTCAAAAAAGAATTTGCAACGATTTGCGCGGTGCGATCGATTCCCGGTGGCTCACCGCTCAAGTTCGATAGAATAGAAACAACGAGGTTTTGATCAGGATACATCATGATCATTGCGCGGCAACCTGACTGGCTTCCGCCGTGATGATAAATACGACGATCAAAAGCATCTTTCCCGATCCGCCAACCTAAGCCGGTTCCTGTTTCCTCTCCAGTCTTTGTTTTCTGCGAAGTGAACAGCAAAGAACGCGTGGCCTCGGACAAATAACCGTCTTGTAAATGAGCAAAACCGAAACGGATCAGATCGCCGGTTGTTGCAATCAATCCCCCGCCGGCCCATTTATAACTCGTGTCCGAAAAAGGAGCGAGCAGGATTTCACCTTCAGTTCTCTCGTAATAGCGTGTCCGGCTCGGAATAATCTGACGAATAAAATCCGGCCCGGATCGTTTCATTTCCAGTGGTCGAAAGACTTCTTCCTCCAGCAATTTTAAAAAATCGCGTTTGGTAGCGCTTTCCATAACTGCAGAGAGCAAAACATAGCCATAGGTGGAATAGGAATATTTTTCACCCGGTGCATTTACGACGGGATCGTTGATGAACTTGGCGAGAGACTCTGTAACGGTTTTGAAGTTCTGACATTCCGGTTCGATAAAGTCTTTGGGAGCGTAATGTCTTATTCCTGCGAGATGTCCGGCCAGTTGGCGCGTTGTGATGGTCGATAAGGAGGAAGGAACGGATGGCACGTATTTTTGAATAGGTGCATCCAGGTCCAATTCACCGCGATCCACGAGTCTTGCAAGGGCGCCAATTGTAACAACTTTCGAAACGCTGCCCAGTCGAAAACACGTGTCAGCTGTAACAGCGACTCTGGTTTCCAGATCACTGTGACCGAAATTTTCTTGCCAGATCACCTTGCCATTCTGTCCTACCGCCACTGCCAGACCAGGCATTCCACTGAGTTGACTGTACGATTGCAGATAACGCCGCGCTTGCTGAATGGCAACATTCGATGCATCCTTTGCCGGGACGGCGGTAGCATAAAGTAAAACGCCACTGATAAAGTAGAGCCAAATGGGGAATCGCTTTACTTTATTGTCACGAAGCGTGAAAGGCGGGGCGCTCAGTTGTTCTCTTCCTGTTTCTCAGTTTGTTCCTCAGTAGTCTCTTTTGTTCCCTTTTCCAGTTCTTCGATCTGCTCTTCCACCTTCCTTAATTCCTCTTCCTTCAAGCGTTTTTCACGATAACGCTCCCCGATGTTACTGGAGTGCGCCCCACTTTGCTGGATGGAATCCGAGGTCTCTTGAATGTTTTTCGTCAGCTCTGCCTTCTGCTGTCTCAATTCTTCAAGGCTGGCATTGGAATCATCGATCGCTTCTTTCACAACAGCAGCAGCCGCCGGTTCGGCCGAGTCGGATGGAGCGGAGTCAGTCTCTTCTACTGGAGCGGAGTCAGTCCCTTCTACTAGAGTGGATTCAATCCCCAGTGAGCTCTTGATGTTCTTTACATCCTGGTTGGTCAATACTGTTGCCTTTTTGCCCTGTTTTTTCAGCGCCTCCCGACGTTCCTTTTCCTTTTTCGCTACTTCGGCTAAATCTTCGGACCAAACAGCAGCAGCAAAAAGCACGATCAAAGAAACAATAAAGAATCTTTTCATACAGCAGACCTTCTTCAATAATTATACACCTTTGGAAGGGAGCGCAGGGATCTTTCTTTATAGCATATTGCAAATTGAAGATTTCGAATTGAAAATTTCTTTTGCGACGGCAACTGTTTTCGAACGTTTGGAATCGCTTTCGTTTTTCAGAGCGGTCCCGCCGAACAAAATAATTTTAATATATACAATATGCAATAGCTCTACTTCTTCTCAAGCGCCAGCGACAACACCTCGCCCAGATGCAGCGGACGTTTACCTGTGCATTGCAAAATTTGTTCGCGGCAACTGAAACCGTTTGTGAGAATCAAAGTATCGTCACTTATTTCGGATATCGCCGGAACCAGCACGCGTTCTGCGCATTGGATCGAAACATCATAATGATCCTTCTCGAAGCCGAAGGATCCGGCCATTCCACAACAGCCGGAATCCAGGAGCTCATACTCCACTCCCAGCTTCTTCAAGATCGATTCTTCAGTCTTGCTTCCCTGAATCGATCTTTGATGGCAGTGTAGATGAACGATTGCCTTCTTATTCAATTGAGGCAATTGAATATCTTGAAGGTTCAAGAACTCGCCAAGCAAAAACGTGCGAAGACGCAATTTTTCGGCAGCTTCGTTTCCATGAAACAGGTTGACCATCTCATCGCGAAACACTGAAATACAGCCTGGTTCCAGGCCTACGACCGGGATCTCTTCGCCAAATTCACCTGCAAGCATCTGAATTGTTTTACTCAAAACATTTTTAGCGAGATCCAGCATTCCATATTCATACAATGGACGTCCGCAGCAAAGGATTTGTGATGGTATGAGTACTTCGTAGCCCAGTCTTTCAAGAGCTTCGGTCGATGTTCGCGCGATTTCCGGATAGTAAAAATTATGAAAAGTATCAATCCAAAGCACGATGCGTTGCTTGCCTTGTACGGTTTTTTTTCTGTGCTTGAACCAGTCACGGAACGTTTGCCGGGCAAAACGAGGGATTTTCCGTTCGGACGCTACACCCATCATGGCTTTCATCAATCCGGCAAAAGGCTCGTTTTGTGTGAAAAAATTCGACATCAATGGGAGTCGCGAACCCAGGCGGCTCCACCAAAAAATGAGTCCCATCGCATAAGCGGAGGCAGGACGGAGCCGCCCCTGGTAATAATGTGAAAGAAACTCTGCTTTGTAGGTCGCCATGTCTACACCGACAGGACAGTCGGTGCGGCATGCCTTGCAAGACAAACAAAGACTGAGTGAATCTTTTACCTCTTCCGATTTCCAGCCATCCTTCACTGCTTCGCCGTTTAACATTTCAAATAAAATGCGGGCACGCCCGCGCGTTGAATGCTTTTCTTCACGAGTGACCTGAAAACTCGGACACATCGTGCCACGATTGATCTGGCGGCATTCCCCAACACCGACACATCGGAGTGTGGAATTTGAGAAACCCTGATCTTCTGGAAACTGGAAATGAGTCTGCAAGGGAGCCGTTGGAAAGCTTGCCATACGCAGGTTTTCATCCATCCGGTAAGGATCCACAACTTTTCCAGGGTTCATCTTTCCATCCGGATCCCAGACACCTTTGAATTCTTTGAACGCCTGCACCAACTCTTTGCCAAACATTTTAGGAAGCAATTCTGCGCGCGATTGTCCATCGCCATGTTCACCGGAAAGTGAACCGCCGTACGATACTACGAGATCGGCAGCTTCTTCCATAAATTGTCGAAATTTCTTGATTCCGGAAGCTGTTTGTAAATCGAAATCGATTCTTGTATGAACGCATCCATCTCCGAGGTGTCCATAAAGTCCGCCGTGATATTCGTATCGCGCCATCAAAACTCGAAGGTCCCGAAGGTACGGGCCCATCTTTTCAGGCGGAACCGCTGAGTCCTCCCAGCCTTCCCAATTCAGCTTTTCGCCAGGCGCAGAAGCTGTCGCACCCAAAGCCGATTCTCGAACTCGCCACATCATTTTCGCTTCGAGACTGTCGTTGCAAACTTTGATGGACGGTGGTTCGTTCATCTCCGCCAGCGCGGCGATCATGTGTTGCGACATTTCAAGCGCTTCGGAAGAAGTCCCCCCGCCAAATTCGACCAGAAGCCAGCCGCCGCCCGGTGGTAGTAACGCGACATTCTCCGGATGAAGATTTTTCTTCTTCATCGATTCGATCATTTGGTCATCCACACCCTCTACAGCGAGTGGTTTGAAAGAAAGGATCTGCATCAAATGATCGCCTGCTGTGGCCATATCCTGAAAACCAAGGACGACCAGTCTTCTAAAAGGAGGGCTATGCACCAGATGCAATCGGGCCGTTAGAACGGTTACGCAGGTTCCTTCGGTTCCGACAAGTGCGCGGGCCACATCAAATCCGTTTTCGGGTAGCAGTTGAGTCAAATTGTAACCGGATACCCGGCGGGGTATTTTGGGATACTTCGAACGAATCAAATCCTCGTATCGATCGCGTAAACTTCGCAGTCCTGCATAAATTTCGCCGCGCGCTCCTCCTTCGCGAATCAGATTTTCAAGTTCCTGCTCACTCGTTTTTCCCACTCGAATCCGCAGACCACGATAAGTCAGGACTTCCATTTGCTGAACGTTGTCTTCTGTTTTTCCGGAGTAAACCGAGTGGACTCCGCAGGAGTTGTTTCCGATCATGCCCCCCAGCGTGCAGCGACTGTGCGATGCGGGATCGGGGCCGAAGGTCAAATGATGATTTTCTGCAGCATCGCGGAGATCATCGAGGATCGCTCCGGGTTCCACTTCACCAAGGCGTTGAACCGGATCAATGGACAGCACACGATTCAAATACTTGGAAAAATCCATCACAATCGCCACGTTGCAACACTGTCCGGCCAGGCTGGTGCCGCCCCCTCGCGCGAGCAGCGGTGCGCCGTAATGGCGCGCAACTTCGTGCGTCCGGATCACATCATCAAGAGTGCGCGGAAGCACAACTCCGATCGGAATCTGTCTGTAATTAGAACCATCCGTGGAATAGATCGCGCGGGTGCCCTGATCAAAACGCACTTCCCCTTCAATCGACGCGCGTAAGTCATTCTCCAAATTTTTCATCTATTCCATTCTAACAATTAGAGGCTCCTTTTTTAACCGCAAGGCCGCAAGTGTAAGAAGGGGGATCAAGGGGATGATGGAGATCGGTAGATTAGCTCTTTAAATTTTTTACCCATCCCCTCATCTCAAATATCCCCACATCCCCGTCTTACACAGTTTGTCCCTCCGCATCTTTGCATCTGTGCGTTAAAATCCTAGTGCATGAAATGTACGTTCGCCTTATTTATCATTCTTTGTATTGCCGGAGTCTGTTCCGCCGAACCGGAGATTTTGGTGAATGAACGCCTTGCACAGAGGCTCACGATTCGCGCAGGTGACCTCGTAGAAATTTCCGCAACGGGCGATATGAAAAAAGCCCGAACCTTCCGGGTTGCTGAAATCTATCGTGAAAAAGCAGATCCTTATCTCGTTCCTCTCCGGCGGAACATGATCAAGATGCATCTTTCCGATCTGGAAGACCTGCTTGAAAGACCGGATCAACTGGATCTAATTTCCATTCGATTGAAAGAAGGCGCCAGCGGACCGAAACTGGCAGCAAGATTGAATGATGAAGCAATCGGCTTTATGGCAACTTCCGCTGAAGAGCTAGCTGCGCGAAACAGTACAACATTTGAAGTTGTAAGCCGGTTTCACAAAGCCATTGCCTTTATCACAATGATGGCAGGAGCCATCTTCATCTTTGCTCTTGTTGTGATGCGCGCGGAAGATCAACGCAAACAGTTCGCAATCCTCACAGTAACAGGCATCTCCCGTAAAACAATCCTAAAAATGCTGGTGCTCGAATCCATTTTCTTTGCCTTCGTGGCCAGTCTGATCGGAGCACTCCTGGGAATTGGAGCAGCCAAAGTCGTGAATCTGTATTACCAGAATTTCTATCAAACGTCGTTGATTTTTGCCGAGGTTACTTTTTCGATACTGCTTCAGGCAGCCACAGTTTCTTTCCTTCTTGGAATCATCGCAGGCACATTCTCCTGGTTTCGTATCAAGCACCTTCAAGTACTGCAGGAGCTCGGACGATGAGGTTCCCCCTATTTCTAGCGTTGCGGAACCTTCTTCGACATCCTTCCAGAAACATCCTTTACATTCTTGGCACATCGATAACCGCGGCTCTATTGTTGGACATGATTCTGCTGGCAAGCGGACTGAGCATCAGCATCGCCCGGATATTGAATGAAATGGGTTACGAAATTCGCGCAAGCGCGCGCGGAACGCTTCCTTTCGAAACAGAAGCACAGATCAAGAATTTTCAATCACTGAAGCGAAAACTCTTGACCTTCCCGGAAGTACAGTCCGTGGACGCATTGTTGGGAACAACCGTTGCAGTTCAATGGAGAGGCGAAAAGTTCACGAGCTTCGCTCTGGGAATGGAAATCAGTCGCAGATCTGGATACAACATCATTGATGGCTCCGATCTTCGCCCGGGCGCTGCAGAAGTACTTGTGAATCGCTATCTTGCAGCTGAAAAAAAGATCCGTCCTGGAGATACTTTACAGCTGTGGATGCCCGGACAATCTCAGACTGCGGGCGGGCAGGATCCATCGGTGGTGAAAGTCGCAGGGATTGCGTACTTCTATCTTGACGCAGAGGGACAGTTCTCGATCGCCACTCCACTCGAATTTCTCCACCAGTTGATGTTACAAAAGGCGGACGATCCTGTCTCCGCAATCCTGATAAAACTCAGCGACCCTTCCCGCGCGGGTCTCGCCGTCGATCGCATGAACGAAGAATTTCCGCAGATTACGGCGTACACAATCAGTTCTGTGATTCAAGAAGTGGACAAACAACTGTCGTATTTCAAACAGTTTTCGTACATTCTCGGCGGCATCAGCCTGGTCGTAACTTTTGTTCTCGTTTTTATCATCACCACGATCTCCTTCCACGACAGGCTGGGTGAAATTGCATTACTAAAGGCCATCGGACTCGGGCAAAAAACAATTTTTACTACTATCCTATTAGAAGGAATTCTGACTTCCCTTGCTTCGGCAATTCTGGGAGCGTTTCTTGGTAAGATTGTTGCGATCTATCTGGACCGCATTTTGACCTCCGCGCCTGGACTCCCCGAAGATTTTTCTTTCTTCATCTTCGATCCTCCATCCGTGATCCGGGGATTTATCGTACTGTTGCTGACGGGATTCTTCGCAGGTATCTATCCTGCAACAGCAGCCATCAATCTACCGGTCGCCCAGACTTTAAGGGAAGAGATTTTGTGAGTGAACCGATCGTACAAGCCACGGAGGTTCATAAGATCTATCACCAAATGGAGAAGCCTGTGCATGCGCTTCGGGGGATATCGCTGGATGTTTATCCGCGCGATTCCATTGCGATCGTCGGCCCCAGTGGGTGCGGAAAATCGACTTTCCTGCACATGCTTGGCGCGCTCGATCGTCCATCCCGGGGACAGGTGGCCTGGCATCGGGAGCCCATGGATGATTGGAAGGAACAACGGAGGACGCAGCTGAGGTTACGGAAGATCGGATTTGTATTTCAACGTTTTTATTTGTTGCCGATGCTGACTGCACAGGAAAATGTTGAGCTGCCGATGCGGGAAGCAGGGATTTCAGCACGGCTCAGAATTGAAAAGGCAACGCACCTGTTGAGCTCAGTGAATCTGGCGGAGCGCAAAAGCCATCGACCTTCACAGTTGAGCGGCGGTGAGATGCAACGTGTAGCTATTGCACGGGCACTCGCAAACGATCCTGAACTGTTACTGGCGGATGAACCCACCGGAGAACTGGATGTTGCCACCGGCATTGAAATTGTGGAACTGTTTCAACGTTTTAATGAAAACGGTTTGACGATCGTTACAGTAACTCACAATCCGGAACTGGCCGCGTCAGCAAAACAAATCAGGCATATGAGAGATGGGAAATGGGAATAGCGTGGCTGCTTCTTCAAAGGACCTTCACGGCCAAGCCAAAGCGTACAGTTCTGTTCTTGCTTGGTTATGCCCTGGCTACAGCAGTGATGGTCACTTTGCTGGCGGTTGGTGAAGCGGTCCTGCAGCAGGCACGCGACAAAGATTTGCTGGGGGGCGGAGATCTCATTCTGGTTCCGCAGGGAATCGATCTGGAAAGCATGAAAGTCGGAGGAATGTCGGCACTGTACTACTCGATTCCCCAGGCACGCTTCATCGTTCGGCAAATCCTGAACAGCAGCCGCTTTCAAAAGGATATCGATACGGTTTCTCCGTATATCGTTCCCAAGCTGATGTACATCCGGCATTCGCAAAAACAACAGCCGCCTTTGCATGCTTTTGCGGAAGGCTCTTTGCCGGACCAGGAAAACAGGATCAAAAATGCCCGGTTACCCTGGCAAAATGATTCGCTCGACAATTCATGGATCAAACCGTCCCAGAACGACTTCTACCATGAAATCGACCGATTCCACTTGCCGTCGGTGGAAGCTCCCGATATGGAGAGATGGGCTGAGTGGCATTACTTTAATTTTGAATCCCCATCTTTTTACGGATATTTAAGCGTGATGGCTGGTGGTAACATAACTGCGAATCAAGGAGAATGGCTTATAAGCCTCCAACTCTATGACCGCAAGTATCAGCGTTACTCAGCAACTTTTCCAGCTTCACAGAATTCCCTTCCCCTTCGGCGGATCGATTACAGGGCCGGACCGAACAGGATCCGCTATGAAAAAGATCATTACGAAATCGAATTGGATTTTGAGAATCAGGCGCCCGTGCGCGGAAAACTGCAGTACTTTCCCACAGAAGGTCTTTATTTTCCACCTGCTCTTTTAGCTAAAAAAAGCGATTTCGAATCCGGTTATGTCATTCCCGCAATTCGCGGAAAGTATCAGGGCAGCATTCAAATTGGCGGTACAACGTACAATTTTGACGATTTGGATGGTTACCATGATCACAACTGGGGGATCTGGCGTCAGATCGAATGGAACTGGGGGCACGCTTTTTCAAAAGATTTCGCAATATTTTTTGGAGAGATTTACGTGGGTGGAAAGAGTAAAGGGCTCTTTGCGGGCGTTTACGACTTGCAAGGATTTTTTACACTTTTTCGTCCGGATCGAATCGAATTTTCAAACTACACTGAGTCGCAGGATGGATTGATCGTACCCATGACGATGAAGATACAAGCGCAAAAAAGATTCAGTTCCCTGTCCATCACCGGTAAGCCGGTCCGTTTTGTGACGACTCAATTAGAGGGACAGCCGCTTCATTTCGTGCAATACAAAATGAATTACGAGGGAGTTCTAACTGTAGACGGTAATGAGTATCGGTTCGAAGCAACCGGCAATTCTGAAACTTTTGTAAAATCTCGCGTGGTAAAATAGTAATCCTGTAGGCAGGTCAGAGACCCGCCCGATTGAAGTTCGACTGGAGAACCGGGGTGGGTCTCAGACCCACTCCCACAGATCAGTTATGTATTCACAGAACGTGCTCACAATGATCCTTGCGGGGGGCGAAGGATCGCGTTTGTTTCCGCTGACGCACGATCGAGCCAAACCGGCTGTCCCATTCGGAGGCCGGTTTCGAATCGTTGATTTTGTTTTGAACAACTTCGTTAACTCAGGGTTCTTCAAAATCAAAGTATTGACCCAGTTCAAGTCCGATTCCTTGAACGTACATCTTTCAAAAGCATGGAGACTCTCCCCCACTCTCGATCAATATGTCGATGCCGTACCCGCACAAATGAGAAAAGGTCAGCACTGGTACCGGGGCACGGCCGATGCGGTTTATCAGAATCTAAATTTGATTTTCGACGAAGAACCGGACTACGTTTGCGTATTCGGTGGAGATCATGTGTACAAGATGGACGTTCAGCAAATGCTAGATTTCCATAAAGAATTGGGTGCGGATGTGTCGATTGCAGCGGTTCCTGTTCCAGCTTCAGAGTCGAGCCAATTCGGCATTATAGAAGTTGACTCCGACTGGCGAGTCGTTGGATTTGAAGAAAAACCCGCTGTTGGAAAACCCATCCCTTCCAAGCCCGATTTCGTGCTGGCGTCAATGGGAAATTACATCTTCAATCGAAAGACCTTAATCAACGAACTGGAAGACGATGCGCTTCTTCAGGATTCAGCTCACGACTTCGGAAAGACGATCTTCACAAAGATTTACCATGATTATCGAGTTTATGCTTATGACTTCACGAAGAACGTCATACCTGGAGCAGAAGAAAAAGAGCTGGGATACTGGAGGGATGTGGGAACGGTCGATTCTTATTTTCAGGCCAACATGGACCTGATCGCAGTCGATCCGGTATTCAATTTGTACAATTACAGGTGGCCATTCAGGACCGTTCACTATGATTACCCTGCGGCGAAGTTCGTGTTTGCAAACTTTACGGAGAAACGGACCGGCATCGCCCTCGATTCGATGATTTCGGAAGGTTGCATTGTAAGTGGTGGGGTCGTGAACCGTTCCATTCTTTCACCTCGGGTTATGATTCACAGTTACAGCAGAATTGACGACTCTATTCTGATGCACAGCGTCGACGTGGGACGTTACGCAAAAATCAAAAATGCTATTCTCGATAAAGGCCTAAAGGTACCGCGCGGTTGTGAAATCGGGTATGACAGAAAAGCGGACATGGAAAGAGGTTTTCATGTATCGGAAAATGGTGTGGTCGTTGTACCTAAAGGTACGGTTCTCGAATAAACAAACAGGGACGCTGACCACACGGACGCCATGAATCGTTATTGTCCCAAAATTGTAGGTTATTCGTCGGCTATCGATTTGAGTCTGCTGGGTCGATTCCCCCTCCTTATGAAGGAGGGGGTCAGGGGGAGGTTGGAAAGGATGTCTTTGAGTACTCCTTCCATTTCTTCTTGAACCTGCCCGTTGCTTTTTTTCTTTGATTCATTAATAACGGGGGAGGAACAGGACAACCATTAGCATACCTACAACTTTGGGACAATACTGATGAATCGCGCCCCTACTTTTCCTTCAACGCCAGTAATTCTCGCGCGACAAAAAGAATCCGTTCATTGTTGAAGGGTTTTGCGATATAGACATCCGCTTCCGATTGGAGCCCTTTATCCCAATCCTGCGGCATATCTTTCGCGGTTAAAAACGCGATAAAGGTATTCTTTGTGACGGCATGTTTTTTGAGCTGAGCGCAAGCTTCAAAACCATCCATGACCGGCATCAAGATGTCGAGAAAAATGAGATCAGGGTTTTCTTTTGTCGCCTGTTCAACAGCTTCTTTGCCGTTTTTTGCGCTGACAACCTCATAGCCGGCATCGCGAAAAATCATTACCAGAAGATTCCGCACATCTTCTTCATCATCGGCAACTAGAATTTTCGCCATTTTGAGTCGAGTCAGGTCTTTTTCACACGCAGTGGTGGAAAAACGAATGTTATATTATCACAAACCAAAAACGCCCCTGAAAGACACCATGTTATACTTTTCTCAACATGTTAGGGGGACGCACCCAATACGGATTGCCGGTCAACCTATATCACTGGATCGCCGGATGTCTGGGGCTTCTCTTTGTTGTCTATTGTTCTGTTGACCCGCCCTTTCCTGAACGATCCATACCACTGCTGATATTTTCGATTTTTCTGATTATGCACGTGATTGCATCGTTCCTTCATTTTCAATACGCCCGTATGAACGTTGTGATCACCTTCGGCTCTTCATTCGTGACAGCTGCATTGCTTGTCTTTGGCGCACTGCCGGCCGTGTATATCGCAGTTACAGGAATTCTGGTCGGATCCATCAAACGCATGTGGGAAAGACGCTACGTACTGCGGAAAAACATACCTCTCAATTATGAGATTGGCGTCATTCTTTTTAACACTGGAATGATCGCATGGATGTGGCTGTTCGCCAGCTGGATTTACATTCATCTTTTCAAATCCCAATTTCCGCTGATCCAACTCACATGGCGGTCTATTCTATCCATCCTTGTCATGTACGGTGGACTCGGTTTATTAAATGTTCTTTTTCTTTTCTTCTCCAGTTTTCTGAGAGGTCAACGCGCGCTCGAATTCGTAAAAAGAGCGTTGATTCCGGCTTTCTTTACCGAATTCGCCGCAATCCCTTTCGGTGTCGTGATGGCTCTGTCCTACAACCGGATGGGGACACTCGCTTTTGTTCTCCTGAGTTCCACATTGTTGCTGGCGAATATCGTGCTCAGGCGACTTAGTCTGATCCGGTTCGATCTGGAAGAGAAGTTGCGGCACCTGACTTCACTCAATCGTGTCAGCAAGAAAATTATTTCCATTCGCGAAGAAGATGCAGTGATGAGCCTGCTTTTTGAAGAAATGGGGTCCGTTGTAGAAACGGATTCCTGGTTTGTCGTTCGCGTTGATCAATGGAAAAATGTGCATCTTTTACAGGGGAAAGAGCCTGTTCCGAAAGCTTTGCTTCAGCTTGCATCCCGCGTCGCACAATCGGGGCAGCCTGTGCTGATTTCGAATACAACAAAGGACGCGTCCGGAGAAGAGCGTGAACTTTTGCTGAAAGATGAAATCTGTTCCTGCATTGCGGTTCCGGTGGTTGTTGAAGACAGAATACACATGGTTCTCAACGTCTATAGCAACGAAGTGTCGGCTTTTAAAAGGGAGCACATGCAAGTTCTGATTATGGTCGCGGATGAAACTGCTTTGGCGCTTCAAAACGCAGGACTGTACCGGGCCTTAACTGAAAAAGTGGATCAACTGGAGCATCTGAATACCGAATTGCGTCAGGTGGATCGATTGAAGTCGGAATTCCTTTCAAATGTTTCTCATGAATTACGAACACCGTTGACTTCGATCAAAGGCTATGTGGAATACATCAAGAAAGAGAAACTCGGACCTATCACGCCTATGCAAAGCGAAGGACTTTCAGTGGCTCAGAGAAATATCATGCGGCTGCAGCGCATGATTAATGATTTGCTGGATTATACGAAACTGGAATTTAAGAAAGCGCCGATCGAGCTGCGTCCCTGCAGACTGGAAAATATCTGGGCTGATGTCTACGAACAGTACGCTGAAGTCATTGAAAGGAGGAATCTGGTTGTTCAGGTCCGATTCCAGGGTGATCTTCCGGTGCTATTCGTCGATATACAGCGGTTCACGCAAGTGATGAGAAACTTGTTGAGCAATGCGATCAAATTCAGTAACGATCAGGCAAGAATCATCATCCGCGCGCAGGCGATTCACCACCCGGGTCCCTACTTTCATTCGGAGACCTATACAAGCAATTGTCTTGTGGATGCGCTGACTCCTGTTGAGATTACGATCACCGATGAAGGAATAGGAATTCCGGCCGAAGCTTTGCCGCGAATTTTTGATCGCTTTTATCAAGTGGATTCTTCACACACGCGTAAATATGGTGGAACCGGATTGGGACTCGCGCTGGTCAAATCGATTCTGGATGCGCATGGAATCCCGATTGAAGTTCAGAGTAAGATCGGTCGTGGGACCACGTTTGGTATGGTTGTGCCGGCCCTCCATGCGGCTGATCTTGCAGCGGTTGTGAAACCCGCGAAACCGGAAACTCTTTCGACTCCTAAATACCTGACTTAAGATGGCCAAAAGAATTTTGATTGTGGATGACGAGGAAGACATCGTCAATCTGGTTCGCATGATTTTGGAGGATGCCGGATACACGGTTGTGTCCGTTACGGACGGACGGGATGCTCTAAGACAAGTCGCAACAGATAAATTCGATCTGATTCTGTTGGACATCATGATGCCCTTTCTGAGCGGATGGGAAGTATTGGAAGCCATGAGATCGCAGAAAGAAACGAAAGATATTCCTGTCGCGTTATTGACGGCCCGCGCTTCACCTCGCGAAGATAATCAGCCGCATCCCACGGATTACTGCGACTACATCACAAAGCCATTTGAACCGGATGATTTGTTGCGCAGAATCCGTCAGATCCTTTCCCCATAAAACGCCTTATTCCTTAACGCAAAGACGCGAAGGCGCAAAGCAAAAAAAGAAATTCTTGATCTTTGCGACCTGGCAACTTTGCGTTAAAGAGCTACAGCATTTGCTGGATTTTTTGTTCGAAGAATTCGCGGGGCTGAACTCCAAGGATCTTTTCGACCTGCTTGCCGTTCTTATCAAAGAAGATTGTCGTAGGAAGCGCCCAAACCCCCCCGAACTTTTCTTCCGTATCGCTTCCCTTGACGAAAGAGGAATATTCAATCGGTAAATCCTTCATGAACGGCTTGACGATAGAAGCCCCTTCTTCATCTGTGGAAATTCCAACGATGACCAGGCCCTTGGGAGAATATTTCCTGTGCAATTCATTTAGCATAGGAATCTCAAAACGGCAGGGACCGCACCAGGTAGCCCAAAAGTTGATGATGATGGGCTTTCCTTTAAACTGAGCCAGATCCACCGTACCGCCATTTAGATCCTTTAATTGAACCTGAGGCAGATCCGAAACCTTCTCGGGTTTCTTGCAGTGAGAAACAAAGGAGAGTAGACAAACTAGAACTACAAAAATCGCAACATGAGATGTTTTCATACAATGACCATTTTGGAGCCTATATTATAATAAGCTAACTCAAATGAAATCCAGTCATGAAACGTCTTAAAGATAAGGTAGCAGTCGTTACCGGCGCCTCGAAGGGAATTGGAAAGGAGATTGCAGCAGCGCTTGGCGGAGAAGGTTGCCGCGTGGTCATCACAGCCAGGAACGAAGAGACTCTAGGCAAAGCGGCTGAAGAACTCGAACGACTCGACGTTGAGGTCCTCGCTGTTCCAACAGATGTTCGAAAGTCGGACCAGGTTGAGAACCTCGCTGCAGTTGTGCGTGAAAAATTCGGTACTGCGCACATCCTCGTCAATAATGCCGGGATCGGCCTTTTCAGTGAAGTTTCGACAATGAAAAAAGAAGAGTTTTGTGCAGTGATCGAAACAAATCTGTACGGGGTGTTCTATTGTACTCAAGCATTTTTGGCGGGAATGATCGAAAATAAAGAAGGACATGTTGTGAACATCTCTTCGTTGGCTGGAAAAAACAGCTTTGCAGGCGGCTCTGCTTACTGTGCGTCAAAACATGCACTGAATTCCTTTGCCGAATGCCTGATGCTGGAAGTCCGCCATCACAACATCAAGGTGAGTACGATTTGCCCTGGCTCTGTGCAAACGGACTTCAGTACCGACTCTAAAGATAAGTCCTGGGCCATCACTCCGGAAGATGTGGCGAAAACCGTTGTCGATCTTTTAACATCTTCCAGCCGTACCCTCGTAAGTCTCGTAGAAATGCGCCCCCTGCGCCCCCCCAAACGTTAAAAGATTTAACGCAGAGACGCGGAGCCGCAGAGGTAATTTAATTCTTTTTCTCTGTGTCTCTGTGTCTCTGTGTCTCTGTGTTGGGAGCTATTCGTTGAGGCTGCCTGTGCGGTAACCCTCGAGATCGAGAGTCACAAACTTAAAACCGAGTGATTTGAAATGCGCCGCAATCCTGTCAAACAAATGATCGTCCCATATCTTCTTCATTTCCTGCGGAGCTAATTCAATTCGAACAATTTTATCGTGATGCCGCACTCGAATCTGCCGAAATCCCAGCTCACGAAGAAAATCTTCTCCTTGTTCCACGGTTCTTAGCTTCTCCAAAGTGATCACAGATTGATGAGGGATACGCGATGATAAACATGCGGAAGCTGGAATGTTCCATGTGCTGAGTCCTGCAAGACGCGAACGGACCCGAATTTCCTCTTTCTTCATCCCAATCTCCACTAGAGGGGACCGCACGCCATGCAGTTCCGCTGCCCTTCTGCCTGGACGGAAATCGGAAACGTCATCGGCGTTAGTTCCATCCACGATCACATCAAAATTTCTTTTCCCTGCGATGTCTTTGAGTACTCCATAAAGCTCGTCTTTGCAATGAAAACAGCGGTCTGTGTTATTGTTCCGGAACGCGTCCACTTGCATTTCTTCTGTGTAGATAATTTCATAGGGCGCCCCGATGATTCTTAAATTTTCTAGAGCAGAATCTTTTTGAATCTGCGGTACCGTTTCGGAAAACGAGCTGACTCCAAGAACTTGATCGCCGAACACTTGGTGCGCAGCAAATAACACGTACGTGGAATCAACGCCTCCGCTGTATGCAACAAGCGCACTTCCAAACTGCCCGAACCAATTCACCAAACGCGCTTCCTTCTCCGCAGCCACCCTTTCTATTTCATTCATCTTTCACCTGAAATGCTGGTAACCTTCACTTAAGCCTTGGATCCTTCCATTTTCATCGACAGCCTGGATCCCTTGTGAGGCAGCGACAATCTGCCCGATTTCATATACATTGATCTTCGCCCGCTCGATCCGCCGGAGGAACAAATGTTTCAGTTTCTTATTCACAGTGAAAAGCAAATGGTAGTCTTCCCCGCCGTACAGTGCAAGATTTCGTGGATCGCGATTCCTCTTCCTCTCCCAATGGAGCACCGAAGGAGCAATCGGGAGTTTTGCAAGCTCGATCCGGGCGCCGACATTACTTTCCCGGCAAATTTCCGCTAGATCCGCCGCGAGGCCGTCACTCAAATCGATCATCGATGTGAGCGTTGAAGTTTTTGCGAGTTTTCGTGAGACCAGGACTAAACAGGGTGGATCGATATGCGCGAGGATTGCTTCCGTTGCCAGATGACCATCGCGTTGCCCGTCAGGCAGAATTAGACCATCCCCCAGAAGACGAAATCCTTCCCGCAAGAGCATCAAACCTTCGGCCGAATTTCCCAGATAGCCCGTTACGAATATGGAATCCCCTTTTTTTGCGCCATTTCTCTGGAGTACCTGGCCTTTTGGGACCGTTCCGATCATCGTCACATCGATGAAAAGCTGTGAGGAAGAAGTTACGTTTCCGCCGATCAGATGCACACCCAGGTCATCCGCAACAGAGCTCATTCCATCATAGATGTCCAGCAGAACTTGAACCGGAGTGTCGGAAGGGGCGCCTATGGAAACCAGATAATAATTCGGAGTTCCTCCCATGCTTGCAATGTCACTAACGTTCACTTTGATTGCTTTTCTCCCCAGGTAAAAGAAAGGCACGTATTGTCTGCGAAAATGCACTTCCTCCATCAGGCAATCGACGCTGTACAAACTGTAGGAGCGTCCGCCGGAATCGATAACGGCGCAATCTTCAGAAAATGTGCGGACGATTCCTTCATTCTTTCCCAGATACTTCCGGAGCTTCTGCAGCAGTTTCTTTTCGCCGATATCCGCCAGAGTTTCGCTCATAAACACACATTATACTTGTGACGATGGTTCGCCATCTAAGTCCCCACCCGTCAAAAAATGTCAACTGAGATTACTTGCAGCCGTTCCATCCTTACTTCGAGCTTATATTTGCGATTGGAATCTTCTATGTTATATTGGCAATCAGTAAAAAGTGGCCAACAATCAAAAGAATGCCGTTGAGGAGGGAACTCTACGACCCATGGCTGGTGCGGAGTACGAAGTTGATCTTATTATCAACAGCAATTATAAGTTCATCGATATAGGCCACGATCTAGTCAAGTATCTTTGTAATCTGATCGGATTTGACGAAGATACGACACACTGGATCATTCTCGCCGTTCGAGAAGGCATCAGCAACGCGATCAAGCATGGCAACAAATGCGACTTGATGAAACGAGTCGTTGTTCGCATGACCTACGAAAACAGCGAACTTTCTGTTGTCATCGAAGATGAAGGAGTCGGGTTCGATCCTGGCAAGGTTCAAAATCCCTTATTGCCTGAAAATCTTTTGAAATCAACCGGCCGCGGCATTTTCTATATGAAGAGCTTCATGGATGGCGTGGAATACGAATTCAAAAAGAATGGCAACGGCACGGTTTTGAGAATGAAGAAGCAACTTCAGCCCTCATGACCACAGGTTCGCAAAAGAAACCTCACTTCTCCTACAGCGCGAAACTCTCTGAGCAACACCTTCCGGAAATTCTCTTTACAATCGCGCAATATAAGGTTCCCGGCGTGCTCTCCGTTCATCATCATGCGATTACAAAACAGGTTTTTCTCAGAGATGGAAATATTATTTTTGCTGCATCCAACTCTCCCGATGATCATTTGGGAGAATTTCTGTTCCGATGCGGCAAAATATCCCGCGTTGATTATGACAAATCGATCGAGTTAATGACAAAGGAAAAAGGTAAATGGCAAGGAGAGATTCTGATCGATCTCGGAGCCCTGAAGACAGACGAACTGCCCTGGGCTGTCCGAAGTCATCAGCAGGCAATCGTATGGTCGTTGTTCAACTGGTATGAAGGTGATGTCACATTTCATCTGGGCAGATTTCGCCAGTCTAAACCGATTCAAATGGATATTCCGATCCCGCGAGCAATTCTGGATGGAGTTCGACAGATTCAAAATACGAAACGGGTGATCGGGATCATGGGAAACCGGAATACGGTTTTGCGCGCGGAGGAAAACGCACTACTCTGCATCGAAATGTACGGGGCTGAAGAAAAGGAACGAACTGTTTTGAGACTTGTCGATGGTAAGACATGTCTTTATGATTTATGCGCCCATTCACCTTATGCTCCACATGAAACTGCGAGGATTTTGTACGGACTCTTTACTTTGAAACTGGTTTACCGGAAAGAGACTGATGGAATCCGAGTCGTAACAGGCCTGGCTGCTCCAACATTTCAATAAGCATCATTAACGCAAAGACTCGAAGACACAAAGAGATATTTCCTTTTCATTGCGTCTTGGCGCCTTTGCGTTGAATGGAGTTCTAATGGATTCGAAAATTTTGCTTCGGTCTCATAACATACCGGACATTGAAATGATTGAAGTGTATCAACGCCAGGGGGGCTATCAAGCGGCGGCCAAAGCTGCGCGTTTGGGACCGGAGCAGATGATCCTTTTGGTCCAGGAATCCGGCCTGCGTGGGAGAGGTGGAGCCGGCTTCCCGACAGGTTCGAAGTGGGAAGCTGTTCACCGACAGGAGAAAAAACCACATTACTTCATTTGCAATATTGCTGAAGGTGAACCGGGTTCATTTAAAGATCGCGAGTTACTGAAAAATCCTCACATGGTTTTGGAATCCGCGGCCATTACGGCTTTCACAATAGGGGCGGAAAAAGCATTCCTGTATTTGCGTGGAATCTTTACAAAGGAAGAGGAGCGTCTGAAACGGGCCCTGATTGCAGCACGAAGTCGCAAGCTTCTTGGGAAAGATGGAATACTGGATATTGATATCGTGATTCACCGCGGAGAAGATTCTTACATCGCCGGAGAAGAGACAGCCATGATCGAATCCCTGGAGGGGAAACCGGCAATTCCGCGGGTAAAGCCACCGCGTCCGCATCAGGAAGGGCTCTGGGAATGTCCTACTCTGGTGAATAATGTCGAAACGATCTGCAACATAATTCCGATTTTGATGCACGGAACGGAAACCTTCCGCAAGTATGGAACTGCCGAGTCTCCGGGAACAAAGTTGTTTTGTTTATCGGGGCAGATCCAGCGTCCAGGCGTGTATGAGTATCCGCTGGGCACCAAACTCTCTGTACTGTTGCACGAAGCCGGGGGAGGACCCCTTCCAGGACGACAATTCGTTGCCATCTTCCCAGGCGGACCTTCCACCCCTATCGTCCGGATTGAGGCCGACCCTTGCATGGATTTCGAAGGCCTGCACGATGCCGGTAGTCACCTGGGAACAGGCGGCGTGATTGTCATAGATGATTCGGCCGATATACACAAGGTTGCTGAGGAAACACTTTCCTTCTTTATGCGGGAAAGTTGCGGTGTATGCCCCCCCTGTTCTCTTGGAACAAAGGAACTTTACAAAATATTCTCGATGCAGCGCCCGGATATTTTGAAAATTCAGGAATTTTGTGAAATGATGAAATATCGCGGTCAATGTGCACACAGTCGGGCCGCAGCGCTAACATCATTAAGTTTTTTGAACCAGTTTCCGCAGATTTTTAAGCAATGAAGTAATGGAACCGCCAGGACGCCAAGGAATGTTCTGATGTCTTGGCGCTTTGGCGGTTCAAATACGACGTCAAAAAGGAGGAGCAATGGAATGGGTTCAGACGAATACGGAATTTTTCTTCCGATGGATACATGTGGCAGCAGGCATTGCATGGATCGGACATCTTTATTTTTTTAACTTCGTAAACGCACATCTCGCGAAAACATATGATGCAGAAACGAAAAAGAAGGTGGTTCCGGAACTGATGCCCCGTGCGCTCTACTGGTTTCGCTGGGGCGCGATGTACACATGGATCTCCGGATTGCTTCTTCTGGCCTTCTCGTATTACATGGTCCACAACATGGTTCCACAAGGCAGCACAATGTCCAATGGAACCGCAAGTCTCATATCACTTGCGATCGTCATCTTCGGGTTCTTCATTTACGACGTTCTCTGGAAAGCTGTGAAGAATGAAACGGTCGGCGTTGCGATTTCTTATCTTCTGGTCGTCGCAGTCCTGTTCGGTTTATCACAATTCTTGATCGGACGGGCGGTGTACATTCACATTGGTGCGTTGTTTGGAACGATCATGTTCATGAATGTATGGATGAGAATCTGGCCGGCACAAAAGAAAATCATTGCCGGAATCAAAGGAACAGGACCGGCAGCCGATGCATCTCTGGTTGCCCTCGCAGGACTTCGTTCAAAGCACAATACGTACATGAGTGTCCCGTTAGCCTTCTTCATGATTTCAAATCACTATCCCGGGCTCTATGGCAATCAAGAGTACGGATGGATCATAGCGGCAATTATCATCCTTGCCGGCTGGCTTATAACGAAATTTCTGTACACAAAGTCTGGGAGCGCCGCACCCTTGAACATTGGCGACAAGGCGGCCGGTTAGTACTAACGCGGTATTGTAGGGGAGCCTGTACCCTCTGAAATGCGGGCGCGATGAGTCGCGCCCCTACTCGGTGGTTAGTTTTTTTTCTTGCCTTTCAGAAATCCAATTCCGGACTTCATTGCCTCCAGGTACGCTGCGGCTTTGCCGGGACGGGATTCCAAACTCCCGCTCTCAAACAACCTTTTGGACTCAGATCGTTTTAATTTGCCGCTGGAGGTTTTGGGAAGAGTGCCGGGCGGAACAATGACGACTTCATCGGGTGTTATACCGATGGCCTCCGACAAGCGATTTCTTACGCTCCGCCTCAATGGATCGGTCTCTGCTTCACTGCGTGTCTCGGCAATGATAACGAATGATTCCCCTGTCTCACGAGCGGAGCTGAATGCAACCACATTTCCTGTTCGGATTCCGGGGACCTCGGAGACGACGCTTTCGAGATCATGTGCATGAAAATTTTTTCCTCGAATGATGATTACATCTTTACTTCGCCCACAAATGTATAGCTCTCCATCAACCGTATAGCCAAGATCGCCAGTTCTCAGCCAGCCATCGGGAGTTTTCGAAGCAGCGGTGGCCTTTTCATCGCCGATATACCCCGGTGTCACGGAAGGGCCGCTCACTTGCACTTCTCCAACCTGCCTGTCGGATGCCATTGTTCCATTTTCCGTTCCCACCCGAACAGACAGCCCAGGCATCGGCAATCCGCAAGAAGCGAAATGCATGGAAGGAACGTCGGATCCATCTACTGACCTGGCAAACCCTGTTTCGGAAAGAGCCGTTCGGTCCACTGTGTCTGACAAAAGTCCGCGCATGTGCGGTGTGAACGTGACTGCCAGAGTCGCTTCCGCCAATCCGTAAGCCGGCACCATTGCCTGCGGCCGCAAACCGGCATCTTGATAGTGTTCTACAAATTTCTGCATCGTAGCCGGCATGACCGGCTCCGCACCGCAAATAAAGGTTGTCATGCTGGATAGATCCAGCCCTGTTAAATCGTTAATGCGCCGGGCGCAAATCCCATAGGCAAAATTGGGAGCTGCCGTGTGAGTTCCATGAAATTTTGTGATAAGTTCCAACCACAACCGCGGCTTTTTCAGGAATAAAGTTGGAGGAAGAACGACAAGATCGCATGGCAGTGTAATCGCATTCAAGACTGTCCCTATTAAGCCCATATCGTGATAAACGGGAAGCCAGGTCACAACGCTCGAAGATTCATTCATATGGGAAGCCGTTCGAATCATCCACAGATTCGCAGCAAGACCACGATGCGAAACGATCACCCCTTTCGGCTCCGCCGTGCTCCCGGAAGTAAATTGTAAGAAGGCAATCGGGTTTTGAGGTTTCTCAAAATGATCAGAACTTTCGGACAGTAGCGATTCAAATTTCACGACTTCGCGGATTGTCCGTGTTTCATGCGGGACTGAACCAAGAAACCCAAAGGCTTGTCCTTCAGCAACGATCAGCGTCGCACCGGACCGTTCTGCAACATATTTCAAAAAACGCAGGAACCCGGGAACCGCCTGAAGATTCAGCGGCGGATATACGGGAGTCGGAGGGCACCCCAGCATCATGCATCCGAGAATGGTGAAGATTGCTGCCTCGGGATTCGTCATCACCAGAATCACCGCGTCTCCGGGCAGTACGCCCTTCTTGAATAAGCCGCGCGCAACTCGTCGACCATTTTCCATGAGCTCGGCACAAGTGTAGTGCTTCAGTCCACTTGCATTCGCAAAAGTTACTCCTTTGGATCTGAAGTTTCTCAATTCATGGAACTTCTCGCTGATCGGAGTCTCATCCATAAGCCGTTTATTATAAATTATCTAAGCACCGCAAAAAGATACACGCGGGCGCGATTCATCGCGCCCCTGCAAACGGTGTAAACATCGTAGGGCGACATTTATGACGCCCTGTCCTTGTGAATAAAGCAAACTGTACTCCCCTATTTTCAAAATATCTGATCTGTACAGGTACAGATTAGCTGAGTATTATAAACAAATATGCAGCTGGTTATTTTCGATGTTGATGGGACCCTCACAGATACAGACGATGTAGACCGCATTTGTTTCCAGCTCGCCTTAAAGCAGGAATTCGGCTTATTGGAACTATCCTGCAACTGGGAAATCTACACCTACACTACTGATCAGGGGATTGCGACTGAAGTTCTAACTTCCCTTTTGAATCGAGCCCCCTTTCCATCTGAACTGGAGCGTGTACGCACGCGTTTTCTGTCAGAATTAAATCACGCATTTCATAAGAATCCGAATGATTTCCGTGCCATTCCCGGTGCGACCGGCGTATTGCAGCACTTACAGGAAGAAACTGTTTGGAAGGTTGCCATAGCGACCGGTTGCTGGGCGGATTCTGCTTTTTTTAAGCTTCGCCAGGCAGAAATCCAATTCAAATTTCCTTTTGCCTCCTGTGAAGATTCAATCTCTCGTGATGAAATTGTTCACTGCGCGATTGAGAAAGCAAAGATTTACTACGACTGCAACAACATCTCATCTGTTGTCTATGTGGGTGACGGAGTCTGGGATGTCGCAACTGCTCGAAATCTCGGGATCGGATTTGTCGGTGTCAGCTCTGATGAAAACCGGTCCCGCTTGAAAGCTGCGGGAGCAAAATTCATTTGCCGCGATTTTGATCAAACTCGCAGTTTCTTAAGCTATTTGAACCATTTTAATTGCTATGAATCCTCAAATTGAAGCATATTTGTACGAACAACTTGCCAACAAGATTGCAGGTCTGATCGAAAAAAGGACTTTTTTGCCAGGCGAAAAAGTTCCATCTGTACGCCGGTTGAGTCTCCAGGAAAAAGTAAGCATCAGTACGGTTTTGCAAGCTTACGTTCTTTTGGAAGACCGGGGGCTGATCGAAGCCCGCCCCCAATCCGGCTACTATGTTCGGCTGCAGCGACGTTCGCTTCCGCCTGAGCCGGCAATCAGCAAACCTTCCTTATCAGCCCAACGAGTCAATGTCAGTGAGCTCGTGGCCAGCATCCACGATGCGATCACAAGATCGGACATTGTTCCATTGGGGGCAGCGACTCCGAGTCCGGAGCTTCTGCCAATTCGAAAATTAAATCGAATTCTGGCAGCAATCGCGCGTGAATCCGATGGCGAGGAACATTCCTACGGCCTCACGCAGGGAAGCGAAGAACTCAGGCATCAGATTGCGCGACGTTCGATCGACTGGGGTTGCAGCTTCTCCAGTCAGGATGTTGTGATCACCTTTGGCTGCACCGAAGCGATCAATCTTTGCTTGAGAGCCGTCGCGCAGCCGGGAGATACGATAGCAGTTGAATCTCCCACTTACTACGGATTCCTGCAAATCATTGAGAGTTTGAAAATGAAAGCGCTCGAAATTCCCACACATCCGCGGGATGGAATTTGCGTAGACGCTTTAGAACTGGCGATCAAAAAGAATCTTGTGAAAGCCTGCCTGGTGCAGTCCAACTTCAATAATCCATTGGGCTCGCGTATGCCGGAGGAAAAAAAGAGGCAAATCGTCGAACTGCTCGCCCGCAAACAGATTCCGTTGATCGAAGATGACATTTACGGAGAGCTTTATTTTGGAAATGAGCGGCCAAAAGTGAGCAAAGCATACGATAAACATGGACTTGTTCTGTTATGTTCCTCCTACTCGAAATGTTTATCACCGGGTTATCGCGTCGGCTGGACCGCACCCGGACGTTTCAAAGATGAGGTCCGCCGTTTGAAGTTAATGAATACCCTATCCAGCGTATTACCGACGCAAATTGCGATCGCTGAAATGTTGCGGACAGGCGGATACGATCATCATATGCGAAGAATTCGCAGGGCTTATGCCTACCAGGTCCAAAAAACATCCGAAGCGATTGGGCTGTATTTTCCACGGGGAACCCGAGTGACCCGTCCGCAGGGTGGTTACGTTTTATGGGCAGAGCTTCCTGCTTCCGCGGACTCACTTGAACTCTACAGAAAAGCGCTTGAAGCCAAAATCAGTATCGCACCGGGCTCGCTTTTTTCACCGAAGCAACATTACCGCAATTGCATACGCATCAACTGTGCTTATCCCTGGAGTGAGAAAATGGATCAGGCGCTAGCAACTCTGGGGAGACTTGTCTACGATTGCGCACGAACATAAACGCGCTGGCGCATGATGCTTGCGTCATTCGGATCAGGACGTTCTTCAATCAAATCATTCGAACAGGCGGTATGAAAAGAAACCACGATCCAGTGCTCGCCGGGCGAAACAACTGCCTGATGCCAGAAATTGATTGGAATCGATGCCCACTGTTCTTCCATCGGCACATCGAAACGATCCCGCAGAATGTGAGATTCCCAATGGTCTTCGATCCAGACTTGTAGATCTCCGGTGCGTCTCCAGGATCTGACTCTTTGATGACTGTTCGGATGGCGCTCCGCACCACTTGCGGATCCTTCTCGAAGCAGGAATACCCAGCTCGAACGAATGATTTCCGGAAGTGAATGTCCGTACGCTTCGAGCGGAACTGGCTCCCATGCCAGAAGTTCGCCGCTGGCTTGAAACTTCTGCTCGATACGGTCTGCCGTCTCATCAATCATCGAAATGACTCGAGGATCCTGAAGGACACGATTGATGGACTGTAGAAGTTCTCTCTCCCGTTCTTCCATACCTTTATTCTTCGCCGAATCATGATAGGGGTACAGGAGCAGTGAAAACCTTTTTTCAGCATAACAGTGACCGTTTATACTCAATTCATGAATCATGAATGGAAACCTTCAGATATAAAACCGATTGTTAGCGGTCGATGTTTTGGAACAAATCGATATTCGTGTCGGCACCATCCTCTCCGTTGACGATCTTTCTGCTTCTACTAAATTAGTAAAATTGACCGTCGATTTCGGCGATCACAGGCGCACCATCCTTGCCGGTATGAAAAAGGAACGACAGAACACGAAAGAGATCGAAGGCAAACAGGCCCTCTTTGTTGTGAATCTTGCTCCCCGGAAGATGGCAGGCGATGTGTCCGAGGGAATGCTTTTCGACCTTGGTTATGCGGACGGCATTAGTCCGGTTCTTGCAGTGCCTGAAAAACCGGTGCCGAATGGAACAAGAGCGCAGTAGAGGCTTTGTAACGCCGCCTCTGGGGGCTCTTGAGTTCGAGCTCCTGCCCATGGGAGTTGGCGTTACAAAGGGTCTTTCAACGTAACGTTTCAAACTCACGCGCAACCTGATGCCCCAGAAGATGATTTGCTATCAGGTATCGGACCTCAAGATACGAAGCCCACACGCTGATCAATACGGCTATCAAACCAAAGCCGAAATGAAACCAGATCGGAAACATGCGAGTATGCACACCACCGCCCAGGATGGTTTGTGCCATCACGGCAACCATCGCTAGCGTCGCGACCTTCGAAATAGTCTTCCGGTAACTCTTGGTCTGTGTAACATATTTTTGATCCATATGCTTTTTTTCGACAGCTTCGCGGATCATTCTACCCACCGCAACGACATACATTAGAGTAAGGCTATGAGCGAAAACGTTTAAGGCTGTTGCGGCGAGAGCCATAACAATATGGGCCCGGATCGAAGTCCCGGAATCAATCAGGATACCCTGAACAAAGACCCAGATTAGAAAGGCAATCGATACAAAATTGAAAGTGATTAGAACGCCGGTCATATCAGTGCCTGGACAAGAATTCACTGACGATGCGGTTAACGTCGGAGGGAAATTCACGCCAGAATCCGTGCCCACCGCGCGGGATCACGACAAGATCTGCGCCCGGAATCGCGGCAGCAAGCTCCTCTGAATCTTCGGGAGTCGTGATCCTGTCTTCTTTGGCAGCGAGGACAAGAGTGGGAGCTGATATTTGTTTGGCGAACACACGGCTATCGTGCTTCTCGCACGCCAGTGATTGCCCTAAATAGCCCTGCAATAATTCCGCGGAACCGATCTTCGCCAGCAACTTCTTTGCTTCTTCCAGGCGGGAGCGATGGTTCATACAATATTCCTTCGAATAGGATAGAAGAAAGGCGAGCCTGTAAGTTTCATATAGTCCGGCTTTTTCGGCAAGAATTCTTCCCAGTTCCAGCAGCTCCTCCCCATACGCATCGTGTTTCATTAACGTGCATGCGAGCACGAGGGACCTGATCCTTTGCGGATACCGGGCTGCAAGGATCTGTGCAACCATTCCCCCCATGGATTTTCCAATCACGTGGGCCCTTTCGATTTCCAGGTGTTCCAGAAGAGAGGCAGCATCCTCCGCCATCATTTCTGTCGAGTAGGGACCGGGCGGCTTTCCGGAACGGGCTGATCCGCGATTCTCCACACTGACGATTTTGTAGGGTGCAAGAGCAGGAAGTACCGTCGCCCAGGTGCCCGAATCGGATCCCAATCCGGGAATCAACAGAACCGCATCACCCGAACCATGCAGTTCATAATACAACTCGATCCCGTTCACAACGACTTTCAATGCACTACCGCAAATGTCTCGATGATTCTTTTATCTCCTTGTTCCCGTAAAATCTCCCTATCCCCTTCAAAGGGTTTTGATCAACTCCTCAACCTCCTGGCGATCGGCGGCATTTGGGTTCAGCTCCAGATACTTTTGAAACTCGGCTTTTGCTTCAAGATTCTTCGATTGCCCCAGCAACGCCATTGCGAGCTGATAATGCGCCACTGGTTCGTTCGGATTGATTGTTACGGCTTTCCGGTAAGCCCCTTCCGCTTCAACATATTTCCCGGAGTTTGAGTAACAAACGCCAAGATTGTAGAAGGCATTGTAGTTTTGCGGCAGAAGCTCGGTTGCCTTGATCAAAGCATCAACCGCCGGCGCATCGAATTTGCGTTCTGCGAGATAACTGTTCCCGATGGAAAGATAAGCTTCGCCAAAGTCCGGTTTGAGCTTGACCGCCTCCTGAAAATGCTCACGCGCTTTTGCCAGATTCTCCTTCCGTTCATAGGCGGCTCCGAGATTGTAATGAACGGATGCTAACGATGGATCCAGCTGCAAGGCTTTTTCAAACGAAGCAATTGCCTGGTCGACTTTTCCTTCTGTCAGCATTGAAAGACCGGCCTTCGCCTCCGTGATGGCGGGCGATTCTTCCGGTGCCGCAGCTTGCTTTGCGGCCTCGGGGGGCGCGCTGGATTGCATTTTGAAATCCACGACTGTTCCCGATCGCTCAACGTAACGCGAACTTCGCTGTACGCATAATCAACCGGTTTGTAACCGTCTTTACTCACACTCACCCGGTACTGACCCGGTGCCACACCAATGTGGATGTACTCACCTTTCGCATTGGTATGCGCTGTGTACGTCTGGCTGATTTCACCCATCGAAGTGATTGTGATGACAGCTTTTTCAACCGGCTTGCCCTCAATATCCTTCACAGTTCCACGGACTCTTCCGGACGCAGCAAAAGCCTGAAAGGCCAAAAGGAGAAAGGAAAAAAGTAAGATACGATGTTTCATCACATTATCCTACTGAATCGTAAAACTGGCTTCCTGCTTTGCGGTCTGATTCGAAATCTTATCCGTCAGATTGCACTAGAATTTTCCATTGCCCTGGCGTGAAAATCTTTTCGCTGAGCGCGAAACTTGTAGGAACGGTCATCTTCTTTCCTGTGACTAGACCATTTGCACGTGTTGGAGGGATACGCGTGACCTTTCCCTTTGGATCTGTAAAGCTTATTGTCACATCAACATCTGCAGTCAAAACAGGTGACTGATCCGCGCGTCCTAGTTTTCGGATGGCCTCAAACTGCTGCTCCTCACAAAACGCCCTCATCGCAAAGTCTTCGGGCCATCTAGACTCGCAAGTCGAACGCGCGGTTTGAAAATCCTGATCAGAAATGTCACTTGGCTTTCCGGCCGCCGGCTGTCGCGACTTAAACTCAACCGGTAGAAAATTGTAAACTTCGTAAACGATTATGAGGTCGTCTGTTTTCGTGAATGTCCGATTCACATTCGGATCGACCTTGATTTTTCCAAATGTATATGGAGTCTTCTCTAGCTTGGCTTCTGTTAATGCCGTATGCCCTTTCGAGAGGATAATAGAACTCATCGCAAACTTTCCAATGTAATTAGGCACGCTCAAAGTCTTCTTCACACCGCCCGCTTTTCCATCTGAGCTAACGGCCATTGCGATAGAGTATTCGCCGGGAGCGATCGGCAGGTTGCTCTGAAAGTAACCCGCAGACTCCGGTGGATTGGCGGTAGCATCTACAAAAGGAAGTTCGGTTTCTGCGACTGTTTTCCCGGCTGCATCGATGACACGAATTCCAATTTTTGCGCCGGCAGCTGCGCCGTTGCTATTCACGGCAAATGTAGAGAAAACATCTCCTGTTGAAGTCATAAAAGAATCGACGATACCATTCATAGACACGTCCTGTGGCGCGGAGCCGGATGCCGTTGCATCGAGCGCAGCTTTTACATCAAGTGATGTCACGGGAGGTGGGCCTTGAGCCCCGGCCGGCGGGGCAACCTGTTGTTGAGGCGCTTCCTGTGGAGACTGTGCAGACGCTTGCGCGGCAGTGATCGTCCGTTGACGAGCCTTTTCCAGCAGTGCTTGAGCCAGTTTCTTATCCGCAAAGCGCCATTCGCCGCCTGTAGCTTTGAATTCAAGCTTCACTTCTCCGGAACCGACTTCCGCCGGCAAGTTTTTATAAACCCATACCTGCTTGCCGGGCGTTGCCTGGTCTTCTTCATCGCCATAACCCGGCTCCTTGCCTTCTTGCTGTTTTTGATCCGACGGAGGACCCAGAAGAAGCAGAGTTTGACCCATATCTGTTTCGAACGCGCGCTTGTCTTTCATGCGAGCATTCACTTCCCCAAAGTTTGTTTCGAACCTGGATTTATACTCATTTTCCGGAGTTCCTGGAGATGGATCTCGCTTGGCCCAGAACTCGACAACAAATTTTTCTTTGTCGGCATCAGACTTCAATTTTTTGTAATCTGCTTTTTCCTGTTCCGTCATTAAAATTTTGATCTGTTCTGTCCACTTGTCTTCTGCATAGGCCGCAACCGTCAGCACAAGCAAAAAGAACATTGCTAGCTTTTTCATTTTCCTTTCTCCTATTTTATTTTGCGTCAACATCATGGCATTCCTGGGGGCGCGATTCATCGCATCCTATCCTAATGGGTAAACCTTATATATGAATGCAAAGGAGCAAGACCAGCAAAATATTCCGGATGGAACATTTCTGCAAGCAATTCAAGCCCATCTACCAGACGCGGACCAGACCGGCTGAAATAGGAATTCGCGTCGACTACAAAGATGGCTTGATTTTGATATGCCCGCAGGCACTCCCACGGATAAGACTTGCGAACCCGCAAAAATTCTTCGCGCGCCCTGCTTAAATTATAACCGCATGGCATGATGATGAGAAGATCGGGGTCCTTCTCTTGCAATTCACCCCAGCTGAGCGTTCGGGAGGGCTTTCCGATTTCTGCAAAAACATCTTCCGCTCCGGCTAATCGAACCATTCCAGGAATCCAATGTCCCGTTCGCCACAGGGGCTCGAGCCATTCCAGACATCCCACTGTGGGGCGTTCCCGCAAGATTGCAGCAGGCGCTATTCTTTTCACTCTCGCTTGCAGCTTTTCGATCACTCCTGTGGCGTCCGATCCCGCTGCTTCGGCCACGGCTTTCATATCGGTAAAAACGTCTTCCAGGACCTTCGGACTCAGAAGAATGATTTCCGGCTTGTTCTGCAAAACACCGATTGCACGGTCCACTTCACGGGGAGTGATTGCACAAACGTGACAAAGATCCTGGGTGACGATCAGATCCGGCTTCGCTTCACGAAGCAGCTCATCGTCGATGCGGTAAAGGCTTTCCCCCGCTTCCGCAAGGTGTCTGACTTCGCGATCAATCTCTTCCTGCGTCATGCTCTCGGAATCGAATGCGCATTTCGTTAATACGGGCAGTGAACCGACCTCGGGTGGGTGGTCACATTCATGAGTGACGCCAACAACGCGATCGCCCAGCCCGAGCGCGAACAAGATTTCTGTTGCCGATGGTAATAAACTGACTATCTTCATGGTTTGATCCGTTAAAAGGGATAAACGTGCTGAAAGTGATCAAGGTGTTTACTATACGCTTTGAATGCCTTTAACCCCTTCAGCACCTTTAACCCTTTTTTTACCTTTCTTTGACGGCCGCAATATATTATCATTTGACGCTTCTTCATGAAAAATCAACGAATCAGGAACTTTAGTATTATTGCGCACATCGATCATGGCAAGTCGACTCTGGCCGATCGACTTCTGGAATTAACCGGAGCTCTGTCTGCTCGTGAAATGTCAGAGCAAGTACTGGACACAAACGCGATTGAGCGCGAACGTGGAATCACGATCAAATCCCACGCGGTTCGTCTGGAATACAAAGCAAAAAATGGGGAATTATAC
This sequence comes from uncultured bacterium, assembly GCA_963771165.1. GTDB lineage: Bacteria > Acidobacteriota > HRBIN11 > JAKEFK01 > JAKEFK01 > JAKEFK01. The sequence goes on from CAVYSN010000019.1 coordinate 202,964, forward strand.
ATTCTAAATTTAATTGACACACCCGGCCATGTGGACTTTTCCTACGAAGTTTCCCGCAGCCTGGCGGCGTGCGAAGGCGTCTTGCTTGTCGTGGATGCCGCACAAGGAGTCGAAGCTCAGACGCTGGCGAATGCATATCTTGCCATAGAAAACAATCTCATCATACTTCCGGTCATCAACAAAATTGATTTGCCAAGCGCGGATATTGAACGCACGAAAGAACAGCTCGAGAATATCATTGGTTTCACAGACGAAAAAATGTATCACGTCAGCGCGAAAACCGGTGTCGGTGTCCCCGAGCTTCTCGAGGGAGTCATTCATGGCATTCCAGCACCTAAAGGAAACCCGGACGCTCCGTTGCAAGCGCTGATTTTCGATTCCTGGTACGACACTTATAGAGGAGTGGTCGTGCTCGTCCGGGTTGTTGAAGGAACTCTTCGGGTGAAAGACCGAATTAAATTCATGTCCAACAATCAGGCTTATGAAGTAACGGACCTTGGGGTATTCACGCCAAAAATAAAGTCTGTCGAAGAACTGTGTGCAGGCGAAGTCGGTTGTATCATTGCTGCAATCAAACGGATCGAAGACACGAAAATCGGCGATACAGTCACTCACGAGAAACATCCGACGGATGCGCCACTACCCGGGTTTCGTGAAATTAAGCCGATGGTTTTTGCCGGTTTATACCCCACGGAAAGCACCGAGTACGAATCATTGCGAGACGCTCTTGAAAAATTACGGCTCAACGATTCCTCATTCTTTTTTGAACCTGAAAATTCTATGGCTCTTGGGTTCGGATTTCGGTGCGGCTTTCTTGGTTTGCTTCACATGGAGATCATTCAGCAGCGCCTTGAAAATGAATTCAATATTTCATTGATTACAACCGCACCCAACGTCCGTTACCGCGTTATTTTGACAAATGGCACCGTGTTGGAGATTGAAAATCCTTCGAAGATGCCGGCAACACAGCTGATCACACAAACGGAAGAACCGATGATCGAAGCGTTAATCATGACAAAGGATGAGTTTGTGGGACCGATTTTGAAGATCTGTGAGGCCCGCAGGGGGATCCAGAAAGGTTTGGAGTACTTATCGACGGACCGGGTGTTGATCAAATATGAATTACCGCTGAATGAAATCGTGATCGATTTCTACGATGCGCTCAAATCCGTCTCCAGGGGTTACGCGTCATTTGATTACAATTTCATCGGATATCAGCCTTCGCAACTCGTCAAGCTGGACCTGCTTGTGAATGGAGAGCCGGTGGATGCGCTTTCATTGATCCTGCACAAAGAAAAGGCTTATATTAGAGGCCGTGCGCTTGCTGCAAGAATGAAGTCTCTGATCCCACGCCAGATGTTTGAAGTTGTAATTCAGGCCGCTATCGGTCATAAAATCATCGCGCGTGAAACAATTCCTGCAATGCGCAAAAACGTCATTGCGAAATGCTATGGGGGAGACATAACAAGAAAGCGAAAATTGCTGGAGAAACAGAAGGAAGGGAAAAAACGAATGAAACGCGTGGGCAAAGTGGATATACCTCAGGAAGCTTTTCTTGCAATACTCAAGGAGGATCAAAAGCAATAATGGAAACCGTAGAATTCAAGAAATCAGTCGCACGAGAATATTTTGAAGCAATTGTGCTGGCAGTCGTGCTCGCTCTGTTCTTTCGTACTTTTGTTTTAGAAGCGTTTAAAATCCCGAGCAGCTCAATGGAAGATAATCTCCTTGTTGGAGATCACATTCTGGTCAATAAGTTTGCATATGCGCCGACCGCGTTTGCATGGGAAAAAAAGTTGTTGCCAATCCGTGATGTGACGAGAACGGATGTGATCGTTTTCAAATACCCTGAGGAGCCGAGCCGCAATTTCATCAAGCGCGTCATCGGTCTTGGAAATGAGGAAGTGGAAATCCGGAACAGACAGGTCCACATCAACGGCAAACCGATTGAGGAACCGTATAAAGTTCACAAGTCCGATCTACAGCCCGATCTCGTCGGGCTGATGAGCGACAACTTTGATCCTGTCAAGGTCCCGGATGGTTATTATTTCGCGCTCGGTGATAATCGAGACAACAGTAAGGATAGCCGTGCCTGGGGCTTTGTGCCAAAAGACTACATTAAGGGCAGAGCATTCATCATCTACTGGTCGTTTGATGGCCCGCAAAACATCGGTCCGTCAACCATGAGCGAGAATCTGCGTCATATTGCGCATATCGTTGTCAATTTTATCCCGGATACTCGCTGGGAACGTTTCTTTAAAATCATCCGCTAAAGCTGCGTGTAAGAAAGGGGATCAGGAGATATTTGAGATATGGAGATAAAAACTAAATCTCCTTATCTTTCTTATCTCGTTATCTCCTTTCTTACACTATTTGCCGTCTTTGTCCCGCTTCTCGCCTTTTCTGCGCCTCCGACAATCGTTTTCATGAGCGATTTTGGAACAACGGATGATTCCGTTGCGATTTGCAAAGGTGTGATGATCGGAATGCAACCGGACGCTCGAATCATCGACATCACGCACGAAGTGAAACCCTTTTCTATTCCGGATGCGGCCCGGTTTTTAGCAGGAACCGCTCCCCACTTCAGTCCGGGGACCATCTTTATCGTTGTCGTTGATCCCGGTGTTGGAAGCGTTCGAAAACCGATCATTGTCAAATCGCGAAGAAATCAGTATTTCGTTTTGCCGGACAATGGATTAATAACTCTGGTGGAAGAGACGGATGGGATCGAAGGTGTGCGCGAAATCAGCAGACCGGATTGGATGATCGGCAAGGCACTTTCCTCAACATTTCACGGGCGCGATATTTTTGCGCCTGCTGCGGGCCATCTTGCAAGCGGCAAAGATTGGAGGAAGGCGGGACCGGAACTTTCCGATCACGTACGTCTTAAAATTCATCGCGCTCAGTTGGATGAGATGGGAATTTCCGGTGAGGTGATCGGTCTGGACGGTCCCTATGGAAATTTAGTGACAAACATTTCTGCAGAAATGTTTCGGCAGACCAACTATGTGCTGGGCGAAATGATTCATGCAAGAATCGGAGAACGGGACTTTGATTTCCCGTTTGTCAAAACATTCAGCGATGTGGAAGTGAATCAAACCCTTTTCTACATTGATTCACGCGGTAGACTCGGACTTGCCATGAATCAGGGGGACTTTGCTCAGTTCTATAAAATCCATCCGCCAGTCCCCATTATTATTTATCGCAAGAAGTGATTGGACGCTTATCAACAAATATTGTAGAATTGGGCGCCTTTCAAATGTCCTTGTGAAATTCTCATGACTCCTCGCTCATTGCTCTGGCACTTATTATGAAAATCGCAAATAATTTACTGGAACTAATCGGCAACACGCCGCTTGTTTATCTGAACAAAGTCGTTCCTGCGTCCGGCGCAAAAATCGCTGCAAAGTTGGAATTTTTTAATCCTTGCGGCTCCGTCAAGGATCGCATCGGAATTCACATGATTCGCGATGCTGTGGAACGTGGGGTTCTGAAGCCCGGTGGAACGATCATCGAACCGACATCCGGCAACACTGGACTGGGCCTGGCGATGGCTGCGAATATTCTCGGCTATAAGATGATCGCAGTCATGCCGGACAAGGTCCCTGTTGAAAAAATTCGATTGCTGGAAGCTTACGGGGTGGAGTGCGTGATTTGTCCGACTGAGGTAGACCCCGAAGACCCAACCTCTTACTACGAAACATCGAAGCGACTGAATCGTGAAATTCCAAATTCTTATTTACCGCAGCAGTATTACAACCCGAAGAATCCGGACGCGCATTATCAAACAACTGGTCCGGAAATCTGGCGTGACACGGATGGAAAACTGGACGCGTTCGTATCAGGTTGCGGAACGGGAGGTACCATTAGCGGCACCGGAAAATATTTGAAAGAGAAGAATCCGAATATCCGGGTGGTTGGAATCGATACGGTAGGTTCGGTGTTGAAAGGCTACTTTGACACCGGGAAAATTGAGGGGGCCCACTCTTACCTGGTGGACGGCATCGGCGAAGACTTCATTCCCGGAGCCTATATGTTTGAATACATCGATGAACTCATTCAAATTCCGGATAAAGAAGCTTACGATGTCACAATGCGTCTGGCGAAGGAAGAATCCATTTTTGTTGGATCCTCCGGAGGTGCCGCTGTGGCTGGAGCAATGCAAGTTGCACAAAAAATGAGACCGGACCAGCTCGTAGTTGTCATCTTACCCGATACAGGAACAAGATATCTTTCGAAACTCAATCAGGAATGGTTGCGCTCCAAAGGGCTTATTTGATCGAGCCTGAACCTTATAAAAAGCTGTTTGGCATATTTCCCAACGTGATCGTTACGACGGACTATGCCGAATTGACACTGCTTTTCCCTGAAGTAAACATCCGCTAAAACTAGCCTTCAAAGGTTCTTTTCCTACCAATGATTGAATAGAGAATTTTCAGGACAGAAATTTTCTAATAGTTTGTAGTAAGATGAGATTGTTTTTAACCGGCAACCCATGAATCCTGAAAGCTCAGATCTGGAGTCGATTGGGAAGAGACTCGAGAAATGCGAACAGATTCAGAAAGCCCTGTATCAACTCTCCTCGGAACTCAATAGCTCGAAAGATTTTAACGTAATCTGCACAAGCTGTTATGAGATGGTCAGCGAAGTATTGGGCACAAAGAATTTTTCAATTTGGCTTGTTGACCCTCAGGACCGATTCATTTTGGCGTTTGCTCGGGATGAGATCAAGAATTTTCAAACACGAGCGCCTGACCCACTGCTTGCCGAACGGGTTTTCCGCTCCGGACAAACGCTGCTGATTTCAAGAGACCAGGTGGATGAGCTTATTTTGAGCAAAGAGATCGAGTCGATAGAAGAACCCTTCGCATTTTGGCTCGGCGTGCCTTTAAAAACGGAAAAGAGGATTGATGGGGTTCTTGCTGTCAAAAGCGACGATGCGGATTTGCGATTTGACGCTGAGCAAATCGATTTTCTGTCTTGCGCAGGAAACTTGATGTCGACCATTCTAACTTTGAAGCGCGAAAAAGAAACTTTGAAAGAAAATTTAATGTATCAGTCTGCCATTGCAGTTCTGGCGCAGAGCGCGCTTGGAGAAGAAGACTACGGTGCATCTCTAAATGAGGCAGTCGTTCTTATTTCTCGCATTCTGGGGGTGGAATTCTGTGAGGTTCTAGAGCTTCTTCCTGACCACAAAAGCTTTTTCTCCCGCGCTGGAATCGGCTGGAGGGATACTTCCGCATCATTATCTTTAGTGCCGGCTACGATTGAATCTCTCGCGGGCTCAACACTCTTCTCTGATGTGCCCCTAATCATTGAAGACCTCCGTACTGAATCAATATTCAGGGCATCTCCGCTATTGTATGAGCATGGAGTCGTCAGCGGCATGAGCATAAAGATACATCGAAAAGGCCAGGCCTACGGGGTGTTGGGAGCCTTCACGGCCGAGCAGCGCGTTTTCACAAGTGCGGCCCTTTATTTCATGGAAACAGTAGCAAATATATTAGCAACTTCGATTCAGGAAAAACGAATCGAGAAGGCGATCCAAGAAAGTCATGAGCGCTTGAAATTGGCTATCAAGGCTCAGGATCAGGTGATTTGGGACTGGGACATTCTAACGGATGAGATGTGGTGGAGCGAATCAATGGAAGCGGTTTTCGGTTATAAGAGAGACGAAGTTGGTTCCAGTTTTGCTTTCAAACAGTCTAAGATTCATCCGGAGGATAGGGATCAAGTAGTTTCCGATCTTTATGATTCTTTCTCCGGCCAGAAAGAGAAGTGGCGGGACATATACCGGTTTGCTCGCGTAGATGATTCCTATGCAAATGTGCGCGATTACGGGATCGTGATTTACAATGAAACCGGGAAAGCCTTACGGATGATCGGCGCCCTGTCCGAAATCGCAGACAGAAAACGGAAAAGGCTCCGATAGCACGGGACAAATACACTAAATCTTGCTTGACGGAAATATAATCGGCGATTGTATGCCACGCCCAAGGAATTGGGATCGGCAATTTCTAACGCCAGAAGCGCGAGAAAAAGCCGGCTGGTTGCGGAAAGCCCTCCAGCAGCCAGATGGATGAGTAAAAACGAAATTCTGAAGTCATTACCGAGGATCCATCCGGAGACAGACTGAATCCCAGGTACATCGAGGTGCGTCGGCGTGACAGTTCATTGAGCCGTTTCTCGACACCTGTATTTACCTCCAATGAACACACAAACATGCGTTGGCCTTCAGATTTAAATCCGTAAATTGTGCGGCTATCGTGAGACCAGGCATGGTTTGCCCAGGCTCCTGGCGCTAGAAACCTGGTGCTTTTTCCGTCTGGTGAAACCAGGGAAAGGCCCTCGGATGTGATGCAAGTGATCCAGTCTCCGTTGGGAGACCAGCGCGGTGGATAGGAGTCCATTCCTGTCTTGAGAATTACAGGCTTTCCGGATCCTGTGGTTGCAGCTTTTACCAGCGCTTTTCTCCTTCCATCAAAAAAGGCGATCCAGTCTCCGTTCGGTGACCAGGAAGGAGAATCCGGAGAGTACTCCCCCGTTACCAGCCGCACAGGCTTCCCACCTGAAACTGTAGACATCCAGATGTCTTCGCCGCTTCGCTGGTAAGCAACCCGTTGTCCGTCTGCAGAAAAGCTGGGAGAATCAAAGACGTCTGCTTCTAATTCTCTCGAAGTCACGATCGGACGAGTCCATCGATCTGAAACGCTTCTGAGCCAGATTCCATCGATTCCTCCGCTCCGCCCGGCAAAAGCATACTGATTTCCGATGGGCGACCACGCAGGAGCCAGAGCAAAGTCATCCGTAGATGGATGTCGAAACACAGACCCGTCCAATGGTATCTCCATGAGATCAGACTTCCACTCAAAAGTGGTGAACGCAATTTTCAAGCCGTCCGGAGAAACCGCCGGCGTCGATTCGGCCGTTGCATATCCCGCTGTAAAAAGCTGAGAGGAGCCACCGTTGATCCCGACCAGTCGAAGGTGGTCATTTCTCTGGGATCCGGGTGACCCGCCGAAAACGACGTGCTCACTGTCCGGCATCCATGAGTAAGGCCGAGGTTGCGGCACCTCACTCGGAAGCCGGATTAATCGCGGTTTGCCGGAAGGATAAGCAAGGATCCAGAAGCCGACGCCCTCCGCGGTTTTAGCCCAAAGTGAGATCCCTGAATCATCCGGCAAAAAGCGTACAGCCCCCGGAAGGATCTCTTTTATACCATCAGGTAGAGGAGAATACTTCCTTGGTTCGGCGCCAGGAGGGGAAGAGATCCACAGCTCATTCAGCAAATTCCGCTCGCCTTCCGCCCGCAAAAAAGCAAGCGTATTCAGCTTGATAGAAAGCGCAGGCGATTGAACATTTCCCAGTATCTTTTCTGACGAACCTCCCGCAGCGCTGACCGCCCATAGATCATCTCCGCTTTCATAGAACAATCGAGATCCATCGGCAAACCATAACGGCTTATAACAGTGTTGGTTCGCGTTTGTTACTTGATTGGAAACCAACGACTCGAGATCCTTCGTAAAAACCTGGTTCACCCCATCCACCTGTGACAAATAGGCGATCGTTTTGCCATCCGGAGACCAGGAGGGTGGTTGGATCATTCTGGCTCCCGTTTCGAGTCGGGTAATACTGTATGAGGAAAGATCGCCGGGACTGCCCTTTGTCAAGAAAAGAGATAAGGAAACTACGGCCATCAGAAATGTCACGCCAACAACGATTTGTTTCCAGGCGCCTCGTTTTGCAGTGGCGGGCAAAACCCCTTCCGTGGTCATCGTGGTCGTTTCCGAAAGATGTTCTTTCAAATTGAGAAGGTCGCGATGGAGGTCGGCCGTGGAATCGTACCTTTGACGCGGCTCTTTGATCATGCATCGCTCGATCATCCACCGGAGCGGAGCAGGTACGCTGGGATTCAATGTGGCGATTGCAGGCGGCTCTTCCGCGATGATCGCGGAAAGAATCTGCACACCCGTGTCTTTCTGAAAGGCGCGCTTACCGGTGGCCATCTCATACAGAATCAAACCAAAGGAAAACTGGTCCGACCGGAAATCCACGCTTTTGCCGGATGCCTGTTCCGGACTCATATAAGGCACAGTTCCTTTGATAATGCCTGATTGGGAACGGAAGTGCGAAACCGTTTCCTCTTCTTCTTTTCCTGTTTGCGCTAATTTTGCGAGGCCAAAATCCAGAATTTTCACACGATTTTCCGGAGTCACCATGATATTTTCCGGCTTCAAATCCCGGTGAACAATTCCCGCGCGATGGGCTGCAGCCAGGCCATCCGCGATCTGTACGGCAATGTCCAGAAGTTTCTTCGTCGAAAGCACACCCTTTTGTATTAGTTTGCGGAGTGCATCCCCCTCGACAAGCTCCGAAACAAGGTAGTGAGTGTTGTTGTCAACACCGAAATCGTGAACTACCAATATATTAGGATGATTTAAAGCGCTGGCTGCCTGCGCTTCCTGCTCGAATCTTTTCAGCCGCTCCGGATCGAGCACGGTCTCCGGCGAAAGGATTTTGACGGCGACGTCTCGTTTTAGTCGGGGGTCCCTGGCGCGATAAACTTCTCCCATGCCACCCGCACCGAGCGGTGCAAGAATTTCGTATACACCAAGCTTCTCGGGCCGGTCCATTGTTTCATAGTATCACGTGGACTTGATGCAACCGCGGAATCAGAGAGGGATTTGGGATGCCCGCACAACAGTGTCTTTGAATTAGAAGTCTATCCTGAAGCCGATCTGAACCAGTCGCTGATCCCCGAAAAAGATTGGAGTTCCAAACTGTGGCGAACTCAAATTACCAATAAAGTTCGATGGGTTCTCCGCGTTGAAGAGATTGAACACTTCTAGAATGGCCTGTACATCAACAGTGTCGTGGATTCGGAAGATTTTAGCAATCCGGAGATCCAATTGCGAAAAGGCTTCCCCGCGACGCGCATTTACGTGTTCGTCCGTGATCGAGTATCGGAAGCCGTCACCATCCGGATCTACAGGTAGGAAGGCGTTAAATGGGGAGGCGGAGTAGGTTCGAAAATATCCGGAGAAGCGAAAATCCCATGGGAGGTCGAAAATTCCCGCGAGCACGAGGCGATGCAAAGAGTCCGTACGGAGCGGACCTTCCATCCTGGGATCATCTTTTGGGCCGATCTGGAAGTCCAGTGCGCAATTTTGGCACACGGGGTTCCCGCCCAGCCGGAATTGATCCGAGCCGGATAGAGTGTTTCCGGTAACCCTGGACAGTGTGTAGGCGGCCTGAATTTGAATACCTTTATTGATTGTTTGGCGATAGGTGACATTCAAACCATTGTAATTGCTGAATCCACCATTGAGAATGAGTGAGGCTTGGCTGTTGAAGTCACTTAGAAGCCTCTCTCCGTTGATGATTCCATTAAAACGAAAGGTAACGAATGTGTCTCGAACGGACGCATGAATGAAGTCAACATCTATGGCCGCGTCGGGGCGGACCAGATGACTGAAGCCGATGGAAGACTGGCTTGAGAACGGGATCCGGAAGTCAGGTGAAATGACGACCACGTCAGTAAAAACGAATGCCTGGTTCGGTGGTAGAGGATCTCCTATGCGAAATAAGGTGCCGTCCGCGTTGCGGATGCCGGCATCATCTGCAAAAAAGTAAGAATATCCGAAGTTGCCGCCGAACGCTTGAGGAAAAAAGAGATTAGCGTTCGTGTAAGGGAAGTCATGGTAGAGTCCCCAGCCTCCGCGAATCACGGTCGCTCCGTCGCCATTCCAATCATAAGCAAATCCAATGCGGGGCGCGAAATTGTTGGTATCGTTCGAAAGCTTGCCGGAAGGATTCTCTTTTATGGCGCGAAGCCAGGAAAAATCATACGGAATTTCCGTCATTTGTGAATACATTTGATCGCGCGATTGATCCAGATCAAACCCCGTCACATAATCGTACCGTCCACCGAGATTCAAAGTCAGGCGATCGTTGAAGTTCCAATCATCCTGGAAATAGATTCCATATTGATTATTGGGAACCCTGGACTGCAACTCACCTCCGAGCTGAAGGATTGTGGTGATAGGCGCATCCCGGGTATCTCCGAGATACTGATATTGAAAGGAATTGCCGGCAGGGGAAATGGAAGCGTTCAGGACTGGTTCGTGAATGAATTGAACTCCGCTTTTGAAGTGGTGCGTGCCTTTCCATTTTGTGGAGCTCCAGGAAAAGTGATCCTTCAGCTCATATTTTTTCTGTTTCGTTACGGCAGGAGTATAGATCTGCTGTCCGACATACACCCCCGTATAAAGGAAGAATTCCGACGGTTCCCGGGAAACCGAGTCGCTTTCACTCTTGAAATCCGCGTACTGGAACAGCAGTTCGTTCAATTTATCCTGTCCCAAAAGATAATTGTGACTTGCAAGAATCGAATGGAGGTTATTCTTCAGAGAGCTCCAGGCCGTTGGGGCGTTTGTGGCATACGCATACAAATAGGTCGTGGTTTTTTGCTGTCCATAACGAACCACCAGATATTGTTTTGGATCCAGCGTTGCGGTGAGCTTGGCAGTATAGAGATTGTGACGGGTAGGCACGTTATGAGCGCCATCAAACTCCGGAGCTGCTCCGAAAGTGTCCACAATAACCGGAATATCCAGTTGTTCGCGTTCTACCGAAACAAAGAACTGGGCCCTGTCTTTGACAATCGGGCCGCCGAAAGAGCCTCCGAATTGTTCGCGGCTGTAAGGCGGCGGGTCCGTCAGGCCTGCGTCCTTTTCAGGTTTTGACAGGGCGTTGAGAGCGTCGTCGCGAAACAGGGTAAAGAAGGAACCATGGAAGTCATTTGTGCCGGACTTCGTGACCACGTTCATAACCCCACCGCTGGCGCGTCCGTATTCCGCTTTGTAACGGCTGGTTAGGAAACTAAATTCGGCAATCGATTCCAGCGGATAAAATTCATTGATCCCACCCACCGTATCATCCGTATTGTCTCCACCATCCACCATGACGTTTAAATTTCGTCCGCTCCCGCCAATCAAACTGACTGCCAGATTGGTGAGTCTTGTGGGATCGGGGTTCGAAATCAATGCGGTTCCAGGGGCGAGCGCGCCCAGATTTGCAAACTGGCGGTCGTTCAACGGTAAGTTTGTCACCTGTTCCGGAGTCACACTAGTAGCGACGTGGGATTCCGTTTTCTCGACCATGGGAGTCCGGCCCGTAACTTCGACATGTTCATCCGCAGCAGAGAGCTTTAAACTGAAATCGAGTGTGACGGTACGTCCCACATTCAGCACGACGTCTCTTTGTACGACTGTTGCAAAACCCTGAATCTCCGCCATGATGTCATACGTTCCAACGGGCAGCGAGGAAATTCTATAATCTCCCGTCACGTTGCTGTTGTCAGACCGTTTTAGGCCGGTAGATTTGTTTTGTGCGGATACAAAAGAGCCGGGAAGCGGATTGCCGGAATCATCCCGAATCGTTCCAGTAAGATTTGCAGTTGCCGTTTGTGCTGACACGGAAGATAAATACAACAGAAGAACACAACAAAGGGATATCAGTAGTGTTTTCACAACACTTCCTTGGGTTATTTTCATCATACCACTAAGACCTGAAGAACCGCTGAATGTCACGAACGATCAACGGCTGTTCGTCTGTACAAAGAGATGGAAATTCCTGAAAGAACCAGCGCAGGAAAATAGACCATCGCCAACTCCCCTTTCCAGAGATGTGCCGCTGCACCGCCGGTAAATGCTTCAAACAGGTGAACCAGTGCATGTCCAGCGTAGAAAAGAGCGGCAAACATCACAAGACTTCTTCGTTGAACCGGATTCCGTGCAGCTGCTGCGAGTCCGATTCCAACAATCAGAAAAGCGATTCCAATATCACGCACAAAATGTGTGTTCAACGGGCCATAATCAGGAACATGCGCCGGAAGGTTATGGTACCAGTTTTGAGGCGCTACCAGCATCCAGACGGCATTGAAACCGCTGATGATTGAAAACAACCACAGGACTATCCGCATCAAAAATAATACATCCTCGTGAATTGAATGATCATACAACAAACATCACGAGTGTACTGGATATCTTTCGAAACTGAATCAAGACGGTTGCGTTCGAAGGGCTGTACTATTAGAATAGTGCCAAAGCAACGAGCAATGAGTTATGAGGCCAGCTCCGAACGGGTCTCATTGCTCATGACTCATTACTCGTGACTTTTTAAGTCATGACTGATCTTTGAAATAACAAACGAAACCCGCCTGCGGGAACATGGGAAGGTGGTGAAAAGCCACCGCAGCCCCCGCTGCTGTGAACGGGAACGAAATCCGGCGGTCTTTACCACGGAGACACGAAGAACACGAAGAAAAAATCCAATTTCCTTCGTGCCCTCCGTGACTCCGTGGTGAAAATCACTCAACCACTGTCTTAGGATGGGAAGGGCCGGAAAGTAGGATGATCCGTGAGCCAGAAAACCTGGCCTGTCAGGCGCATCGCGACCGATCTTCGGAGGGAAGACGAAATGACCCGCCTTAAATGCGCACTCATGCATCCAGGGCAGACCCGGCAGATCGGCCGGGTTTTTTTGCTTTTGGAGGCAAAATGTGCAAAAAAGAAATCACAAGGAAACACAGATTCACATACTTTTCTGTCCTCGTTTTACTCCTGATCTCCATCACAGTATGGGCGCAGGAAGAGGAAGCAGATCCAATCGATTATCAGCTCACCATAACAGGTGATCGTTTGGAAGAGCCGGTTAACGAAAAGAGCGATTCCATTTCCGTCATCACGCGCGATCAGATCGAAGCCAATCAATGGAATTACGTTCTCGATGCGGTTCGAATGGTTCCCGGCATCAGTGTCGTGCAGAGCGGATCACCGGGAAAAATAACGTCAATATTCCTGCGTGGCGCAGGATCTTCTCAGGTCCTTGTGCTGCTGGATGGCGTACCCATCAACAATCCTTATTTCGGCGGAGTCAATTTTGAAGACCTGACGACCGATAATGTGGAACGGATCGAAGTTTTAAAGGGTCCGCAAAGCCCGTTGTACGGAAGCGACTCGATCGGTGGTGTTATCCAAATCATCACACGAAAAGGAGAGGAAAAATCGTCCTTTCAAACGGCGTTTGAGGGAGGTTCGTTTGAAACCTTCCGGGAAAAGATTTCGCTTCGCGGGCTGGAAGGTCGCTTTCGACTATTCGTTGAGCTTTTCACGCCAGGACACGCAAGGCCAATTCGACAATGATGAATTTTCCGAGAACGTATTTTCCGGGCGCGGAGGATACAGATGGAGCGACAACACACAATTGGCCTTCACAGCCAGCATTTTTGATTCCAATACTGGAATTCCCTTCCACACAGTATTTGATCCGGCAACCTTCTTGCTGAAAAACGAGCCCTCACCGCTGCAGGAACAAGAAAGCAACCTCGGTGTGTTCAGCACTTCAGTGAAACATTCAGCCGGCCCGTACCTCAATCTGTCGACGCAGTTTGCGTACACGCGCCGGACTTTTTCTTTTGAAGATCCGGGGTCGAGCTTTGCGGCTTCACAAAATGATTCCGGTATATTTCAACTGACGATGCAGAACGATATCATCTGGGCTCAACGAAATACTCTGACAGCCGGGTACGAATATGAACATCAAAATATTGATGCGGAGGACAGCGCTAACGGCGTTTATCCATTAACGTCTGTGGACGATCATGCGATTTTTCTTCAAAACAAGTATGAAGATTCTAACTGGATTTTGACCGCAGGTTTCCGTTTCGATCACTACAATACTTTCGGTGATACGTTCAATCCGCGAGTCAGCTTCGCATTTAAATTGGATAACGACGCAAAAGTGCGCGGAAGCTACGGCGAAGGATTTCGCGCACCATCAGCAGGCGATCTCGGCCTCCCTTTCTATGGCAATCCAAACCTGAAACCGGAGAAAAGTCGCTCCTGGGAAGTCGGGTTTGACAAGTCCTGGAATGAACGCTTTTCCTTCTCTGCCTCCTGGTTCGATAACAGGTATGACGATCTCATCACTTTCGATCCGAATACACTCATCGCAGGCAATGTAGCTGAAGCGAAAGCCCGGGGATTGGAACTTTTCGCCGGTTGGTCACAGAACGGATGGAATATCGCGGCCGGTTACACTTATCTGGATACGGAAGACGAAACGACCGGACTGCAGCTCTTATCGTAGACCAAAACATTCCGGAAGTTTTCTGGTTGGCTATAGAGCGGAAAAATGGGGCGCGAATCTAAATGTATCGGCGATCGGCGAACGACTGGAAAATGACTTCCTTGCTTTTCCTGTGCAAAATGTTTTTCTTTCCGGATATGGGAAGGTCAGCATTGCAGGGCATTACCAAGTCTTCCCTTCTTTGAGGTTCAAGGGGCGCATCGAAAATCTTCTGGATAAAGAATACGAGGAAATTTTGTATTACCAGGCCCTTCCACGGGGCTATTACGGCGGAATCGAATGGACGTTCTAATCTCGCAAAATCACGGGCGGGCGCGATGAATCGCGCCCCTACCCCTGTAACAATGCATTACAAACTTAAGGTAGGGGAGCGATTCATCGCGCCCGCGTACCATTGAACATGAACCCTGAATTCCGAACTCACACATCCGGTTACTACTTCATTACTATTGTTCTGAAAAATAGAGTTGCGCGACTGGGCAAAATCACTGAAGGCTTATTAACGCTGTTGTCCGGTGGCGAAATCGTTAAGGAATGTTGGTTGGATCTACAAAAAACCAATCATCTGACGGCGTGCAGGGTTTGTCGATTTCGAATGGCAGAGGAACTACTACGATCACATTAAAAGAAGAGAAAAGACCTTTAGAATCATGCAGCTATATATACTTACCAACCCGATACTCTGGAATCTTGATCCGGAAAATCCAAACAAAGAATACTGTTCCGAATCAATAGAAGTCGCAAGAATGCAGGAGTGCGGGTTTGAAACAGGAGATATGGAACTCATTAAGAACTATATTGAATTTCGAACTATACGAAAGAAACATGAATAGTAATATTGTCTTGGCAAAATCACGGGCGGGCGCGATGAATCGCGCCCCTACCCCTGTAACAATGCATTACAAACTTAAGGTAGGGGCGCGATTCATCGCGCCCGCGTACCATTGAACATGAACCCTGAATTCCGAACTCACACAAGGCGCTCCACCAGAAAACAAGGATACGACTACTCTTCATCCGGTTACTACTTCATTACTATTGTTGTGAAAAATAGAGTTGCGCGACTGGGTAAAATCACTGAAGGCTTATTAACGCTGTCGTCCGCTGGCGAAATCGTTAAGGAATGTTGGTTGGATCTACAAAAAACCAATCATCTGACGTCACAAGCTTTTGTGGTCATGCCCAATCACTTTCATGGAATCATTCAACTACCAAACTCTACCGAATCTTCCGGAACGTCTTCAAAGTCAGCGTTAGGCGAAATTCTTCGTATGTTCAAAGCAAAATCATGCCGACTGCTTCGGCGTGCAGGGTTTGTCGATTTCGAATGGCAGCGGAACTACTACGATCACATTATAAGAACAGAAAAGACCTTTAGAATCATGCAGCTATATATACTTACCAACCCGATACTCTGGAATCTTGATCCGGAAAATCCAAACAAAGAATACTGCTCCGAATCAATAGAAGTCGCAAGAATGCAGGAGTGCGGGTTTGAAACAGGAGATATGGAACTCATTAAGAACTATATTGAATTCCAAACTATACGAAAGAAACATGAATAGTAATATTGTCTTGGCAAAATCACGGGCGGGCGCGATGAATCGCGCCCCTACATTGCTGGTGTTGCTGTTTGTATTGCTGACGTTACCTGTTTCCGCGAAAACGTTACGGATTGTTTCCATTGCTCCATCTTTTACTGAAATCCTGTATGCGCTGGGGGCGGGGCCTGAGGTCGTTGGTACAACCTTGTATTGCGATTATCCGGCCGAAGCTCTCAAAACTAAAAAGATCGGCGACGTATTGAATCCGAATGTAGAGCGAATTATTTCCCTGAAGCCTGATATTGTTTTCGCAGGCAATTGGAAATGGAACGTACCTGAAAAATTACGCGCGGCCGGCATACAGGTGGTTGAAGTCCCCGATGCTCAAACTCTGGATGACGTTTTCAGCCGGTTTACTTTCATTGGCGAAAGAATTGGCCGGCGGCAGCAGGCTGCCCAACTGGTGGAATCGATGAGAAAGCAAATGGATGATATCAAAAATCGCGGCGCGTCCGATCAAAAGAAAACAGTCTACATGGAAATCGATGCAGGCAACTGGACTGTCGGTGGACCCTCTTACCTGACAGAAATCCTGAAGGTTGCGGGCGCACAAAATGTTTTTTCTGACAGGCAGGAGCCTTACCTGACTGTTACAATGGAATCCATTGTTGCGCGCAACCCGGATCTGCTGATGTCCTTAAGCCGCTCCCGGGAAGAATATCAGAACTTATCTGCATGGCGAGTTCTGAAAGCGGTCCGTGACGGCAAAATTATCGATAAGAATGCGATCGATTGGAATTCAATTACCCATCAGGGCTCCCGTTTGATCGAAGGGATTGGTCAACTCGAGCAAGCATTACGAAAGTTGAATGATGCGAATCGTTAGTCTGGTTCCTTCAATCACTGAAACTCTGTTCGAACTGGGGCTTGATGATGAGATCGTAGCTGTAACTCGATGGTGCAATAGGCCTGCGGAAAAAGTGGTCCGTAAACCGAAGGTGGGCGGAACCAAAAATCCGAATCTCGATTCGGTTATAGAATTCAAACCAGATATCGTGATACTGGACTGCGACGAAAACCGCAAAGAGGATGCCGATGAGCTTGAAAGTCGCGGAGTCCGCACGTTTAGTGTATTTCCTAAAACGGTGGAAGATTCCATTCAGATCATTCGTGACCTGGGGGAACTTTTTCCTGTGCAACTGAAGGCAAAACAAATGATCGATGAGATTCAACAGCTGCGAGAAAACTACCGGCCGGCTCCAATTCCGGACACTTTGATTCTCATCTGGCGCGCTCCTTACATGACATTCAACGCCGATACATACGCTCATGCTGCGTGCAGCCTTTTCGGATTCCAAAATCTGTTTGCGAAGCATGAACAACGCTATCCAACGGTGACCGCGAAAGAGATTGAGCAGGCCCATCCCGCCGTAGTTTTATTCCCGGACGAGCCATATCCGTTTCGAGCAAAACATTTGGAACAATTCAAAACTGAGTTTTCACATGTACCGGTCTCCCGGAACAATCGGATGCTTTTGTTTGACGGCGCTTACATTGCGTGGCATGGCTACGGAACCCTGCGCGCCTTGCGGGAATTTCCATCTGTCATTTCAAGTCAACTTCTATGAATCAACCATTTGTTCGATGGATGCTTTTGCTGTTTCTGTTGCTCCTGGGCACGTTCGGCGCTTCTCTTTATATAGGAGAAGTGCGCGAATGGAACCCTGCGGTCATCGTTCACATTCGTTTGCCGCGGGCTTTGCTGGGACTGATCGTGGGAAGCGCCCTCGCGACATCCGGAGCGGTCTATCAGGGATTGCTGCGAAATCCTTTGGCTGATCCGTACATTCTCGGTACATCCAGCGCCGGAACTTTCGGAGCCCTGGTCGCAACCATCCTCAACTTTCATTTCCAGTTCACTCTGTATGCATTTTCGATTGGAGCTTCTTTTGCAAGCATGATGCTGGTTTATAGAATCGCAACGACGCGCGGACGAACCCCGATTCAGACATTGATTCTGGCAGGTGTGGTTTCCAGCACTTTTTTTAGCGCGCTTGTACTTCTATTGTTTACATTATTTCGCCGTGAATCTTTTTCCGTTCTGTTCTTCATGCTCGGATCCTTATCCATCGCCGGAACAGGCTGGTCCATTCTTGTCTCCGGTTGCCTCGTTCTACTCGGATTGCTGATCGCAGCCTTTTACGCGCGCGATCTGGATGCGATGAGCGGCGGTGAAGAAGATGCTGTGCATCTGGGAATCAACGTGGAAAGGACAAAACAGATTCTGTTTTTCTCGTCTTCCCTTCTGGTGGGAGCGAGCGTTGCACTCGCAGGGTCAATCGGATTTGTTGGATTGATCATTCCTCACATTCTACGATTACTCATCGGTCCGTCTCATCGAAAGTTGATTCTTGCAAGCGCCCTGGGAGGTGCATTTTTCCTGATGCTGATGGACATTCTTTCCAGAACGATTTTTTCGCCCGTTGAAATTCCAGTCGGCGTCTTTACCTCGCTTTGCGGAGCTCCTTTTTTCATTTTCTTACTAAAGAGGAAGCAAAAGGATCTGGTGTATTAATGATCATTGCGCGCAATATAGCCTTTGGCTACGGTGACTCCTTCGAGCTTCAAGATATTTCGTTTGAAATGGAGAAAGGAGCGTTCTGGGGTGTTATTGGACCGAATGGTTCAGGCAAATCGACGTTGCTGAAAATGCTGAGCAGAGTTGTCGGACCACAGGCAGGTACCATTTCGATCGAGGGGCGGGATTTGAAATCATTTGCCTTAATCGAGCTTGCAAGAAAAATGGCTGTTGTTGGAAGCGAAGCACAATTTTCCTTTCCTTATCTTGTACGGGATGTGGTTTTGATGGGACGCATCCCGTTTGTTGGCCGGTTGAGCATTCACGCGGAGCGGGATCATCAAATCGTTGATTCTGCATTGCGAAAAACAGAAACGTGGAATTATAGAGACCGCTACATTCACGAACTTTCCAGCGGAGAACGTCAGCGGGTGCTCCTCGCGCGCGCTCTCGCACAGGAACCGCGAGTTTTGTTGCTCGATGAGCCGACCGCGCACCTCGATCTTCACTATGAAATTGAAATATTTCAGATTCTCAAGGCGCTCAATGCCACTGAAAATCTCACAATCCTCACCGTATCTCATAACCTGAACCTGATGGCCGAGTTCTGCCACAAACTCATCGTTTTGCAAAACGGATCCTGTCGCCAGATCGGAAGTCCGGTGGAAATTCTAACGCCGGCATTGCTTCGAGAAGTATTCAGGATCGATTGCCAGATTGAATCCAATCCTTTTTCCCATGCACCCGCCATTCTTTTGAATACGCGCATTGACAACCCGGCGTAACTCGATTAAGAATCTAGTGCCAAAGTCATGCTCTGGCACATATAAACGGAGGAATACATGCCGATTGAAGTAGGACAACCTGCACCAGAATTCACATTAAAAGATCAAAGCCAGAAAGAAGTTTCATTGAAAGACTTTCGCGGACAGAACGTGGTTCTTGCATTCTATCCGCTCGATTTTAGTCCGGTATGCAGCAAAGAACATGCATGCTTTCACGATGATTTCAGCCAGTTCAATGGCCTCAATGCTCAAATTCTTGGGATCAGCGTGGATAGCGCCTGGACGCATAAAGCATTCGCTGAAAAATTGGGAATCGACTATCCATTGCTTGCCGATTTTCATCCAAAAGGCGCGGTCGCACAAAAATTTGGGCTGTATCTGCAAGATAAGGGCATCACGAATCGCGCCACGGTCATTGTGGATAAGGAAGGAATCGTGCGTTATGTAAATGTTTATGACATCCCGCAACAACGCGCAAACCAGGAACTCATCGCGGCTCTCAAAACTCTCTAAATTTTAACCGCCAAGGCGCCAAGGGGCGCGAAGTTCGCCAAGTATTCTTAATATCTTTTTCCTGGTGTACTTGGCGAGTTTGGCGTCTTGGCGGTTTCGTTCAAGGTCCAATCGTAATCGAGATATACGATCTTCGCACGAGTGGACTTTAAGGTCTGAGCAACTTTATCAGGCAAATATCTGCTTGCAAAGGCTACAGAACCGGCCTGTTTTTTAGAGTAGGACTTTCGCCATTGATCATCGGCAGCTGAATCAAAATCATCGGTGAACCAATCAAAGATCTTGGAGAGCTCCAGCTGCTTGTTCGATTCATTCCAGTGGACTTTTGCTGGATTGTTCATAAAGTCTCGCGCTGCTTGATCCAGCCGGCTCTGCAAGGATGTCGCACGAAACGGTTCCGAGCGTAGCAACGGGCAGCCAATCGAGGCGCAAACGATCGAAAAATGAATTCGAGGCTCGTTAAATAAACGACGAAGCATCTTATGCTCAATATCATTCAGCGATACGAGTTGACCTGCCGCTTGTGTTTTTATTTTGTCCCAGATCCCGGGAATCCGTTGAACGCTGTTCTGGGGATAAAAGACTCCGACCAGCCTGCCCCCTTGAATCGGATACCGATCGATCACGATCTGCAGAAACCAGCCGTTGTAAGCGTTGATCCAGTATGCAAGCTGCTGGTCGCGCGACCAGGCGAGATACTCCTGGTTTGTGACCATTCCGATCTCTTTGACGAACAGGTCGATCCCGCTTCTGTCCTTTTGTAGAGAAGCATAATCGACGAGACCATTCCGGACGTGCTTTGAGAGGACATCTGAGTAGTTTTTGTATTCATGATCGAACGCATACGCCCTGCTGCAGACAATGAGCACTATAAGAATCAAAAACCTGTGGTATACCATAGCTTTTATTTTAAATTGTAACTTAGCAGGCGGGTTGTCCGCGCCGTATGATTATGAAAAGAATTCCTCTGATCCTTTTGTTGCTGGTCGCAACCGTTTTATTCACAGGAGCTCAATCCCGGCGCAGACAGCCGAAAGAGGTAATATTAAAGCAATTTCCAGCCAATCGCATCGTGATTCATTACGTTCCGAACCCATACCTCTCTGCGAATATCCAGACCCTTGCGGCACGTTTGGAATCCAATCTTAAAGATGCGGAAGCTTTAATAGGAAAACCGCTGGAAAAACCGCTCAATGTTTATCTGTTCGGAACCTGGGAAGAAAAAGGAAACTTTATCGATGATGTCCGGCTCGCACACGCCAATCCCGATTCAAATTCGTTTTATTGCATCATGAATCCGGAATGGGATGGTATAGGGGAGCGCCCCGAATTTCAGGTCCTGCTCAGGAAAACGCATGGCAGCGCATTCCTTCCACAATGGGAAGAATATGCAAGTAGCGCGCTGGCGGAAGTCTGGTTTCAAAAAAAACTTGATGATTGGGAAGTGTTCCTGAAAACCAGAAATCTCCTCCCGCAATTCCCTTCCCTTTTCAAGGATGGGCAGACCAGCCGTTTCATTCGTCATGCGTGGAATGCATCGCTGACCAGATTTATCAAACAGGAATACGGGTTGCCTGCCATGATTGAGTTTTACAAAAAGGGCGATCTTCCATCTGACTATTCGGAGCGATGGCAAAAGAAGCTTTCAAACATCCCATCCCAGGAGATACAGCCTTTTGCTTTCACCCCTGAGTTTCATAAAGGCATGTCGTATGCGTACTGGAACAGCTACGACGGAGGTTACGCTACCAAAAAATCGGAAGAATCCTTGAAGAAGCTTCGCGATCTGGGCGTTGAATGGATTGCTTCGATACCTTACGGTTACATGCGTTCCAACCAGGCGCAAGAAATACGATTTCCCAGACATCACATCGCTGCTGAAAATGACGAAAGCCTCTGGGCACTTTCGAAAGATGCCGATCAACTTGGCATAAAGATCATGCTCAAACCTCAAATCTGGATCAGCCATTCAACGTGGGTGGGAAATATTCAATTTGAATCGCCGGAGGAGTGGAAACTCTGGCTGGACAACTATGAAAAATGGATCGTGCATTACGCTATTATTGCCGAACTAACCGGGGCTAAATTGTTCTGCATCGGCACAGAGCTCGTTCAAGCAACCTTGAAGAATCCGGATCGCTGGCGTTTCATGATCGAAAGAATCCGGAATGTTTATCACGGTCCGATCACTTATGCGTCAAATTGGGGGCGCGAGTTTGAGGAAATCCAGTTCTGGGACGCTCTGGATTACATGGGCCTGGACAACTACTACCCCGTGAGGACTTCAGAAGAACAGGGAATCGATCAGATGAAGGCAGGCTTCATGAAACAAAAAGAAATGATTCAGCGTTATGCCTTCCGTTATTGCCGGCCGGTCCTGTTTACGGAGATCGGTTACATGGCGAACAGCAAAGCCGGAATGGGCCCGAAAGAATTCGAAGCGGATGAGTCGGACTACGATGAAGATTCGCAGGAAGCATGTTATCGTTTGGCTCTGGAAGCGTACTGGGATGAACCCTGGTTTGCAGGCATGCACTGGTGGAAATGGTTCAGCGAGCCGGGGGACCGTGGTAGATTCGCCGACAGTCATTCCCCTCATGACAGAAAGGCACAGCGAGTCCTTGCTGAATGGTACCGGAAGAAAAGGTCTTAAACGGTAACGGCGCGCCCAAGCACGGGTCCCGATCCGGCCTTTATCTTGTTGTGCCGGCAGCACTACTACAAGTATCGTACGTAATCCTTGCCCTCGTGGGGAACTGGAATTCACAGATTCCTTTGTTTCTTGGACTTTATTTTTTTTGTTTTGCCTTGTACGCCTTTTGCCTGTATTGGCTTTTCAAAGGGCGAGTCGGGGAAGTTTCCACCGTCTGGATTCTCGCCCCTGCTCTGTTGTTCCGCCTGACCCTGCTCTGGTGCGAGCCGACGTTATCAGAAGATTTTTACCGTTACAGATGGGACGGGCAGGTCCAGGCCGCCGGTCATAGTCCTTACGATTTTCCACCTCGCGCACAGGAACTCGCGCCGCTTCGCGATTCTTACTACGATCGGATCAATCACAAGGAATTTCGAACTCCGTATTCAGCCGCTGCTGAAACGTTCTATCATCTGTTTGCATTGGTATCCACAAAGCCAAGGATATTCAAATCGTTCATTGTGCTCTTTGATCTTATACTGCTGGAAATCCTCCGAAGGCTCCTGAAAAAAGAAAACAGGAGTGCTGGATGGCTCCTGGTTTATGCGTGGCATCCACTCCCGATCATTGAATTTGCAGGGGGCGGGCATATGGATGTTATTGGAATTTCGTTTCTACTGCTTTCTTATCTGCTACTGCAAAACCGCCACACCGCACTGTCGGGAGCCGGTTTTGCCGTTGCTGTTCTGACCAAGTATTTGCCCGTTTTAACTCTGCCCTGGTTCTTGAAGCAGGGTTGGTGGAAGTTTGCTATTGCCTGCGCGGCAACTGCAATGATCTTGCTCCTCCAGTATTACTCCCCCGATCTCAATATGTTTTCCGGTCTGCTCTCCTACTACAAGAAATGGCGATTCAATGATTCGCTATTTGGATTTCTTTACAAATGGCTCGGGGGAGCGGAACCGGCCAGAGTTGCGGGCATCCTGTTCACGCTCACAGCGATTGGAATCTGTCTCGTGAAAAAATTCACCTTTTACCGGGCAGCCTTCGTGGCTTTCGCAAGCGTAATCATTTTTTCGCCTGTCGTACATCCGTGGTACCTGTGCTGGGTGCTCCCTTTTTTGGTTTTTCATCCAAATAAGCCATGGTTATTTTTGTGTGGATGGATTGTACTCGCTTATCTTGTACGGCATCTGTATCCGGTTGGAGTCTGGAAACCGATTCTGTGGCTGAAATTGCTGATCTATGTTCCGTTCTATGCTTTTCTTTTGTTCGATACTTTGAAATCTATGAGCCATTTTTCACCACGGAGTCACAGAGATAAAACAATTTCTGAACTGGCTCCGTGAACTCCGTGACTCCGTGGTAACTTTCATGAATCGCGCGGGTAGAAAGGTTTCTTGAGATATTTCTTCGCCGTGTCATGGGAATCAAAAACATCCTTGCGCTTTAACACCAGCTGATACTCCAGGGTAGCCTGATCCCTTCTGCCCAGAGCGTCCAAGCACTTCCCCGCATTCAAATGAGCCAGCGTAACGAGAGTCGCCGGTGCTTTCTCCGAACGATAGGCCGCGGAGTAATGATCGTGGGACGCTTGCCACCGGAGCGCATCGGCAAGCATTGTAGCGTATTGATAATGTACGAGGTCAGGAACGTAAGCGCTCGCATCCGAATCGTGAAGCAATCGATCGAACTCTTGCGAGCTTTCATCAAATCTCCTGAGATGTCCCAATGTCATGGCGCGTTCCAGTCGAAAGAGCGAATTCTTCGGATAACTCTCCACAAGTTGATTCAGCATCTTCAAAGCATCACCCATCCGTTTTTCGCGGTTGTAAAGCATGATGAGAAGCACCTTGCTTTCGTCTTTCGCATAGTTCCCTTCTTTTGAAACCTTTTCCAGCATCGAGATGCCTTCTTTTTTTGAGCCGCGCACGCCGCCGATAAAAGCCAGAATTTTCACAGCAATAGGGAGACTACCCACCACGTAGTTGTACATCCCCACCGAGAGCTGAGCATCGATTAAACCGGGCTCCTTTAGGATGATTTTTCGATGCAGATCCACCCCCTTGGAACCGTTTCGGAGTGCCTTCAGGAAACTTCTCTTTACAGTGGCTTCGTAACCCGCAACAATGTTTCGCGCTATGCCAAGGTAGTAAAGCGAAGAAATATCATTTTTGTGAGTCTTTAATCGCTTTTCGCACAGTAAGACTCCTTTATCGATATTTTGGCTGAAATCCTTATCCACTTTGGGATCCACTGCGTCTTCCGTTTTGCTGAAAAAAGAATTCCCACGGTTGTAAATATTTGTTTGCAAACGGCGTAACGCTGCAAGATGGCCGAGCCAGATGGAGTTGGCCGTGTAAATGTAACCTGCCGGATGCTGCGGATCCGAATCAATCATTTTTTGAAAACTGAATCGGGCGTCTTGATAATCCATGTTAAACAGAGCGTCCATCCCCTGGTTCCGATACGATTCCAAGTCAGGCGGAAGCAGTTTTGTTGATGCGGAAAGATCCGTCGAAAAAAAGACAATCAACAATAATACAAAACGCAAAATCATGATGGAGCGCAGGTTTCCAGCCTGCAATAAGGATCGCAACCTTCCAGGCAGCACGCAAGCTTCTCCCATCGGAACGCGGGCGCCATTCATGGCGCCCCTACAATGATTAGACGGTTTGGTAGGAGCGCGATTCTTTGCGCCGCATCCGTATTGTTGCACACAGGATGTCTGTGCTCCTTACAAAACGTATAATCATCAGCATGGACTGGCGTGAAAGACTCGGAGTCACGGAAGGGTTGCAAAAGACAACAGTTCTTTGCGCAGGTTTGCTTTTTGCTGTAACCGCCGCATTCATCATTCTAAAGACTGCTAGAGACGGGCTTGTTCTGAGCGACTATTCCGCAAACACTCTGCCCTGGTTTATGGCGATCACAACGGTTGCCACTGCAGTCGTCGCGGCAACATACATCCGGCTGTACAAAAAACTATCGCTTGGGCCTGCTGTAGAACTGAGTCTCAAGACGTTTGCTGTAGGAACTCTGATTCTGTGGGGTGGAATCAAATCCGGGTGGAGTCTTGCCACTCCGATTCTTTACGTTTGGACAGGGATCTATGGAGCACTCGCTCCCGTTCAAAGCTGGTCCATCATCACGCAACAGCTTTTGACCCGCCAGGCCAAGACGGGATCTTGGAATCATTGGCGCGGGTGGAATTCTGGGAGCAAGCGCCGGCGGTTTTTTCTCCACCTGGGTCGTTCAGGCCTCCAGCGTAACCACGCTTTTACCCACAGCGACGATTCTCATTCTGCTGTCTCTTGTTCGCTGTCCAGGCTCTATCCGTTCTTGGAACCGCTTTTCCGTCTTCCCCAAAAGAAGTCGAATCGCCAAAAGTGCGTCCTCGCTTTATCATTCTGGTGCTGGTGGTTGTCGGAATATCTACCATCGTTACAACTTTTGCCGATTTTCAATTCAAAGTGATCGCGCAAAGAGAAATGTTTACCGCCGAAAAACTCGCTGCATTTTTCGGCTCCTTTTATGCTTACGTTGGATTCGTCACCTTCCTGTTTCAGCTCCTTGTGACTCCCTTTCTGATGAGCCGTGTCGGCGTCTCTTCTGCTCTTGCAATTCTTCCGCTCAGTCTGGCATTCGGAAACGGATGGGTGATGGTTACCGGTTCCCTGGCCGCGGCCATTTTTTTGAAAGGGTCCGAACAATTATTCAAGCATTCTGTGGATCGATCCTCTTTGGAAGTGCTTTACATGGCGATTCCTGACGATGTGAAGGTGCGGTTGAAATCACTCATCGATACGGTCGGAGTGAGAACTGCGGAAGGAATCGGCGCGGTCTTATTGATTTTCCTGTTTTCCATCGGCCAATTGCCGCTTCCGTATCTGGCTATGATCAGCATCTCTCTTCTCGCAGTCGCCATC
This sequence comes from uncultured bacterium, assembly GCA_963771165.1. Taxonomy (GTDB): domain Bacteria; phylum Acidobacteriota; class HRBIN11; order JAKEFK01; family JAKEFK01; genus JAKEFK01. The sequence goes on from CAVYSN010000019.1 coordinate 229,096, forward strand.
GTATGCACTTTTCTCCTGGGGCGGGAATACCCAAAAGCTTTAACGAATGCGATTCAGCAGAAGGAACTCAGTTTTTCGGGCGTGAAAACGACTTTCTTTACAACGGACTTCTACAATCTGATGCCGGAACTGCTGAAAAACTCAAATCGTGAAACATTGATTGATCTTCTCCAGCTGCTCTCAGCGACGCCTACGCGAAAGATGAGAGTCTATCTGGAACCGCTCGTGGAGCACAGCGATCCGGAAATCCGTCTGATGGCGTTGCAGCTTCTGTTTAAGCAGGACGAAGATCTCTCTAATAAAGTAGAGCATCTGGTGAATGATCCGGATGCGCGCATCCGTGTGGAAGCGATCCGCTATCTCTGTTTTAAGTCTTCCATTGATCCTCTTGAGAAGCTTTCGCACCTGTTGATGGATCCGGACCCAACGGTTCAGGCGGCGGCATGCGCCTGTTCTTTAAACCTGGATTTAGAGCCGGCGAAGGAAGCCGCGTACAAAAAGCTTGAAGAAATTATGAGCGATTCGTCGCAGAAAGCGCGACCGAAAGTGCGACTGGAAGTAGCAAGAATCCTGGAACATTTGAAACCTTCCAAGACCAGTGATGATCTCAGCATACGCCTTCTTAGAGATCCGGTGAACGCGGTCCAAAAGGTTGCCTTGAAAAGCGTAGCTCATTTGCGCAGAGCGAGCCTGATTCCGACGGTGCTGGAATTGATGGGCAATCCGCTGCTTCGCGCGGAAGTACGCCAAACGCTTGGAGCTTACGGAATTTCAATTGTTCCGCATCTGCAGCGAATCGCCGATGACGCCGCAGAATCCGTGGAAAGAAGGAAGCAAGCATTAATGATTCTTTCCGATATAGAGTCCCCAACCACGGTGGATTTTCTTTTGAAACATGCACTTGGGCCTAATCTGATCTTGCGTTTTGTTTCCATTAAGGCCATGAACCGGATTCGTAAGCACCACCGTCTGGCAGTGCTCCCCAAAAGATTAGAACGACTTTTGGAACAGGAAATTACGGCATTGGAAGTGGAGCTTGAACGAGTAAGGTTTTTTGTTCCTCATCCGGGCAGCGTGATTGAACGTGTCCTGGATCAGAGGCAGTCGTGGGCGGTGGAGAGACTCTTCCGCGCGCTGGCGCTAATTTACGATGCCAGGAGCATTTACAGCGCATATCGCGCATTAACACAGGGGGATAAGCGCCGAGCGGACGCGGCTTTGGAATGGCTCGATACCGTGCTCGAACCGGAGCATCGTACCAGGATTCTGGCGTTGCTGGAAGGAACAGGGCGGGTTCGTACGAAAAGTGATTCAGCCACACGCAGAGCCGTTCTTTTAGGCTACCTTGGCGCACAGGATCAATTGCCTGCTGCAGCTCTTGTGGCCGACTTAACTGTGAATGAACTTCAGGACTGGCAACCGGATATTGAGAATACTCTGAAGATTTTTCAGAATCAGTCTCTGGTCGAAGAGACATTATTATGGAGGTATAAAGGCATGGTTGGCGATTCTTCAATCCAAAGGAAGCTTTCAACAATTCAGAAATTAGAAAAGCTGGGGAAAGTCGATATTTTTTCGGAACTGGGCCCGAATGAACTTTTGTTATTGGCCAACCAGTGCAACGAACAGGAATTTGCTGAGGGGGATGTAATATTTTCCGAAGGAGATGTTGCAAATGAGATTTTTATTCTGTTTGAAGGAACCGTCGAATTACGACGCGGGGGCTCACAGGGGACTATAATCAAGGAACGTGAAACTTTTGGTACCCTTTCCGTTTTGGGAAACCAGCCGCGCCTCTTTACTGCTGTGGCGAAAGAGAATTGTCACTGTCTGAAGCTTGATCGGGAAACTCTGTGGGACATTCTGGAGGACTATCCAGCCATCTGTCATGGAATCTTCAAAGTGATGGCCCAACGCATCGCCGGCATGATGACCGCGTTGGAAGCCGAGAAAGTTAAAAGCTAGAGGCTAAAGGATAAAAGTTAAAGGTAAAAGTGTTTGTGTGGCTGCGCTTCTTAACATCTAACATTTAACTTCTTAGAGCACGGATCTGCTTTCCTGCCATAACCGAGTTATACGCCAATATGGGGAGATTTTATTTACAACTTCGTCTGTTCAATGGCCGGGTTCTTTTCCCTATGGGAACTCAGCTCCTTAAATGAAACCTTCAAATCTGATCCGAATTCACTTTCTCCCGGTCTGTCAGTGCTGATTGCTTTCTTGGCAGTAATCGCGGTGCTTGTTGAGCCGAAGTGAGTCGTTGCAAGCAGCAAGCCTTCATTCCGCACGGCTGTTGCGCCTTAGCTCCAGCGTTCGGCCCCGCTAAACCATGACGCACAACAGAAAATCAGCTCTTATGCTCGAAATTGCAATTCCTGCGGGCGTACCATTGCTGTTCGCCGTGAGGATCCATCTTATATATAATGTTGGTGTGTGCAGATATTGGATGACCGGCAACACGATCCATGTGGATGGCGGCGAGAACATCGTAGGATGAAAGTATGAGCGCCGAGGGACTCCCCTGCCTCGATCTGCTGGAAGCGACGCCCGGCATTCTGCGCGGCCTGATGGCGGGACTTTCCGACGACGATGTCCGCTGGAAGCCGGCGCCGGACCGCTTCTCGATCGGCGAAGTGCTGGCGCATCTGTCACACTCGGAAGCGCACTGCTATCGCATGCGGGTAGACCGCTTCCTCGAAGAGAAGCGCCCGAAGTTCGAGCCGGACGATGCGCAGTTTCACCTGGACCTGTATCGCAAGGCCGATCCCGAGGACTCCTTCGACCACTTCGAAGAGCAGCGCGAGACCAACGTGGAAATTCTGCGCGACCTGCCGGCCTCCGCGGGAAGCCGCGTGGCCGACCACCAGGAAGCCGGGGAGATCACCCTGGAGCAAATGCTGCATGAATGGGCAATGCACGATCTGGGACATATTCGCCAGATCGCCGAGCTGGTGCGCGCACGCAAACACTGGAGGGCCGCGGGGCCCCTGGGTAAGTCCTACGAATTGAAGCCCTGATCTTTTTTTTGGCTGGGTCTGCATGCGGAAGGTGGATATGAAAGATTTACACCGCACACTCATTCGCCGTAAGTTTCTGCATACTTCTTTGCTGGTGGTGCCCACATGAAAATTTCAGTTTTGAGCCTTTTGATTCTTACATTTTTCATTCCTCCGATACTGCAAGCCGAATCCAAACTTGAAGTTTTTGATGTTCACCTGCACGCGGTGCCACCTGAATTCTTTTCACAAGCTCAGACTGCCAATTTTGGCGCTCATAAGAAAACGGCTACTGGTATCGTGAGCGACCGCCAACTGCTACTGAAAAAGACCATCGAATACATGGATCGAAACAATGTGGTAAAAGCCCTCGTGAGTGGAGACAACCAAATGGTAGAAAGTTGGGTCCAGGCATATCCGGATCGCTTTCTTCCTTCCTTTTCACCCGACATGTCCGTTCAGGACCATCACTCAGCTGCGAAACAATTTGAGAAAGAAGTAGAAGAGGGAAAATGGAGGGCGATGGGCGAACTGGGCTTGCCATACGCAGGATTACCGCTGAATGATCCAATGCTCTTTCCTTACTATGAGATCTGTGAAAGGAAGAAAATCCCTGTATTCTTTCACACAGGGCTGGATGGGCCGAACCCACAGCAGTTGGTTTCCCCGAAATTCAGATTGGAGCTAGGTGATCCTTTGTTACTACAAGACATTGTGATTCGTTTTCCCAACCTGAAGGTTGTAATCATGCACATGGGTTGGCCGTTCTCGGATCATGCTCTGTACATGCTCTATGCTTATCCGAACGTATATCTGGATACCGCTGTCGTGAACTGGATTTTAGGAAAAAGCGTTTTCGATAGAATGTTGAAAGAAGCTGTGCAAACAGTGGGGAGTGACCGTATTCTGTTCGGATCTGATCAAATGGCTTGGCCGCAAATGATAACGCCTGCGGTTGAAGCGATCAAAAAGGCCGACTACTTAACTGAAAACGACAAATGGCGAATTCTTTCCGAAAATGCGAAGCAATTGCTGAAATAAAGTTTCTGCTAGCAAGCCTCTTCGTGCTCGCAGCCGAACAACTTGCTGCAGCCGACACCTCCCGCGCCTTACTCAGTCATGCCGGTTGCTTTATGTTCACATTCAATGGTGGCAGGGAAAAGTTTATTTCGTTATGATGGTTATCGTGCCGCGTGAAGGCGACTTCATCACGCGGCCTGACCCGGACGTGGCGTACATGCACGGCTCGCCGTGGGCGTATGACGTCGCGATTCCGCTGATGTTTGCGGGTCCTGCAGTGAAAACGGGAGTGTACTCGATGCCGGCCGTGCAGCAGGACGTTGCGCCAACGCTTGCGGCGGCGCTGGGCGTGTCGATGCCCCCGACTGCGACAGGCCGCGTATTGCCGGTCTTGCGCCCTGGTTTTGCTCGACCGCGCGTTGTCTTCGTCCTCGTTCTGGATGGCATGCGGCGCGATTACTTCGATCGGTACGCCGATGTGATGCCGACGCTTTCCGCGCTACGCCGGCGCGCCGCGTGGTTCAGCCAGGCGCAGGTCAACTTTCTGCCTACGAACACCGCCGTCGGACACTCGACGATCGCGACGGGCACCGATCCTCGCATCCACGGCGTCACGGTCAACAACATCTATGATCGCCTCCACCGGCGGCGCCAGGACCTGTTCGCCGGGATGACGCCGCAGGCTCTGATGGCATTGACGCTTGCAGACGTATGGCAACTCGCCACGTCAGGCCGCGCGATCGTCTTGGCACAGGGCAGCATCGACCGAGCGGCGACGCCGCTCGCCGGCCATGGCGCGTGTCAGCCGAATGGCGCGCCGGTCGTGCTCGTCAGTTACGACGAGACGACGGGTGCCTGGCACTCGAACCCCGACTGTTTCCGGCTGCCTGACTATTTGAAGGATCGCAATGCGAGCACGCTGTGGTCGGCGGAGAGCGAGTGGCTGCATCACAGAATCGATTCGCCTGCGGCGGTGCGTCGTTCGGCGCTCTTCCCCGCCTTCGAAGCCGACGCGATGATCGCCATGATCGAGCACGAGCCGCTCGGCGAAGACAGTGTCGCAGACCTTCTTCTGCTGAACTACAAGGGCGCGGATTTCGTGGGGCACCGCTACGGGCCGGATTCGAACGAGCTGCGCCTCACACTCGGCGAAATGGACCGCAATCTGGCGCGAATCATCGACGCGCTCGAGGCCAAGGTTGGAAAGGACTATCTCCTGGCGGTGACCGCTGACCATGGCATGCCCTCCGCACCGCCGGAGCGCCGGCACTTCGCGCCCGAGCGTGGTAGACCTGCTGCACCAGAAGTTTGATCCACAGGCGAAGCAGCTCGTAACAGTCCTACGAACCGGAAAACGCGCAGATGTTCGTCGATGAGGACCGGCTGTCGCATCTCGGTCTGACCTTGGGCGACCTGGCTCGTTTCCTCGAAGCGCAGCCGTTTGTTTTCGCGGTCTTCACCCACGACGACGTGCGGCGCGCAGCTGACGCGGCGAAGCCTGTGACGCCGACGCTCAGGCACACGAAGTACAAGTAGAGCCGGCCTAACGCTCCGGTCCGGCAAGTTATGGAGAGTTCCATGAAACACACGCGCATCGTAGTTGCTCAGTATGGCGGGTCCGATGTACTCCAGGTGGTTGAAGAGGAGTGTCCCGAGCCGAAGCATGGAGAAGTGAGGGTGCGAGTGCATGTCGCGGGTGTCTCCTTGCCCGACGTACTGGCGCGCGAGGGCGTTCATCCCGAAACGCCCAGGCCGCCCTTCACGCCGGGGTGGGATTTGGTTGGCGAGGTGGATCGGCTCGGCGACGGTGTCTCTGGAATCGAACCAGGCCAGATAGTTGCCGCGATGCCGATCAGCGGTGCTTACGCGGAGTTCGTCTGCCTGCCGCACCGTGAACTCGTTCCGGTGCCATCAGGGTTGGATGCCGCTGAGGCTGTGAGCCTCGTGCTCAACTACATTACGGCGTATCAGATGCTGCATCATTCCGCGAAGGTCAAATCGGGCCAGCGTGTGCTGATTCACGGCGCGGCAGGTGGGGTCGGCACGGCGCTCTTGCAACTCGGGCGGCTTGCCGGGCTGGAGATGTACGGTACCTGTTCCCCGCGAGGGGCGCCAGCCGTTTCCGAACTGGGCGGTATCCCGATCGATTACCAGCGTCAGGACTACGTGGAAGAGATTCACCGCCTCACGAACGAAGGCGTGGACGTCGTCTTTGACCCCATCGGGGGTCCTCACCTCTGGATATCCCGCAAGGCTCTCCGTCCAGGAGGAAGGGTGGTGGGTTATGGCCTTTCCACCTCACTGCGCGGGAAAGGATTGACTTCAAGTCGCCCAGGTGCTCGTCAGCGCTTCCGTGGCATGTCCACCTTCGGGCTCTACATCATCGGCGGCTGGCTCCTCCCGGGTCGGAAACGAGTGGTCCCCTACAGCATCCAGACACTCAAAAGGCTGAAACCGGCTTTGTTTCGGCGGGACCTGATCGCCCTGCTCGACCTCCTTCAACAGCAACAGATCAAGCCGGTCATCGCGCGACGACTCCCCCTTGAGGAGGCAAGACACGCGCAGGAACTTCTCGAGAAGGGAGGCGTGGTAGGCAAGATCGTGCTCGTGTGCGACGGCTCCTCCGGGAAGGCGACCTAGCAAATCGTTGCAGCGGACGGCTCGGGCGCCTTGCACGCTCGCGCCGCTCGCAATCCGTTAAGAAATTCCGCGAAGGGGAAAGGTAAAATTGATTAAAATATTCTATGCTGGGAGCGGCAGCAAGCGTCGCACCCGCGCCGCGGCACAGTTCGCCGCCGTAAACTCCAGCATTCGGCGGCAGACGGAGAATTAGATTTTATACTCCAAGCAAAGCATCAAAGGAAGGAAAGTTCTATGAATCGCAAACACGTGTACTTGATCCTTTCCATCATCGGTCTCGTTGTTCCGTATTATTTCTTTATTCTATTTCTAAAAACCCATGGCTTGGATGGTAAAGCATTTGTTCAAGAATTATTCAGTACTCGGATCTCCACCTTCTTCGCTATGGATTTGTTGATATCGTGCATAGTATTTATTGGGTATATCCGTCAAGAGGCAACTCGTTGCTCAATGGGGCGTTGGTGGTTATATCTTTTGGCGCTCTTAACATTTGGCCTCTCTTTTGCTTTGCCGTTGTTTCTATATGTCCGCGAGTCAAATCTCGAGGCCAGGCAACAAGAGTGATAAAACGTGCCGCCGAACAACTCGTTTGAGCCGACAACAACAGCGTCTCGCTCAAGCTAGCTACTTGCAAATAGGTTCACTAACATTTGTATACGGGAATGTATTTCGAAATAAAATAGTTTGCGGTAAGGAGTGGTTGCAAGTTGTATGACCTCGGCTTCTCGCTCTGTCACACCTTTATTTTTGTTGCCGCTCATCTCCCGCGTTCGCTGGTGTCACACTGGAATGTACCAGCAATCTTTTCCTGAACCGGGTTTGTGGAATGGTAACCGCTTTTGAAGGCAGGGTTAAAGTTAACCGGGGGCAGCCGTCCGAACACTTTTAATTTTTAACCTTTAACTTACTCGACCTGGCGTTCCGCAACGATGCGGAAGCGCGCTTGCACTTCCGGTTGTAAACGAAAGAACAATACTTTCGGACGAAAGACTCCGTACTCGTCCAGGTTTAGATCCATTGTCGCGTCTGCAGCGATCTGACGCTCGTCCCATAGAATCCGTACAGGAACGGCAACTTCCTTCTCGACACCATGTAGTTTTAGTTTTCCTTTGATCGTGGCTTCGGCAGGGCGATGGACGGTCAATTCTTTATGGACTGCTTCAATGGAGGTAGATTCAAATTCAATGAATGGATATTTCTCAATTTCGAGTGATTTTTCACGCATCACTTTATCCCGTTTATCATTATTCGTATTGAAGTTGGAAGGATTGAGTCGAATTGTAATTTTCGCTGTAGTAATATCTTTTGGATCGCCGCTGATCATTCCGCTGAAATCGTTCGATACGCCGTGAACCTTATGCACCTGTGCGCTCGTATCAAAGGTGAGCGATGACTGTTCAGGAACGATCTTATAGTTTTGAACCTGTGCGGAGACAATCGAAGCGCCAAACCAGAGTATTGCAAAGAAAATCTGCTTTTTCATCAGGACCTCTCAGGGTAAAAAGCGTCGCCGTATTCCCATCTGGCCGGCGTAATCCGTATATTGCTTCAAAGCGTCCTCTTCGTGCCGGATTCGAAACACAAGCGTAGCAGAAAACAAAACAATCACAACTGCAAAGGTAAACAAGCATTTTCCCATCAAGGTTGTTGCAGTAATTTCCATCAGGACCGCGATGTAGTTTGGGTGACGTATCCACCTGTAAGGTCCCTGCTGTGACCACTTTTGATTCAGGAACAATCAAAACCCTCATGGTCCAGAAAGGACCAAGGCTCGTAATCGCCCAGAATTTCAAAATTTTTGCGACGCAAAAAAGCAGGGCAAATGTTATGGTCCAGCTTAGGGAGATTTGTCTGGGAATCAGAAGAAACTCGGCAAGACTGCCGAAATACATAACCGCATACAGGGAGGCCATGACAGGCAAAACGAAGGGCGCAATTTCTATCGCTCCTCTTCGAAGAAGAGCTCCGGAATTACGCGCGGATATCCAGGTTTCGCCCAGGATTTCAAGCGCACTGAACCCAAGGAAGTAAAGATACAGCATACATGCGGAATGAAACCGCCAAAGCGCCAGGTTTCGCCATGTTCACCAAGCGAAAAAAATATTCTCTTCGTGTCCTTGGCGATTTGGCGTCCTGGCGGTAAAACTTACATCGTATGGCTCGATAAAAACAGATCGCCTTTCAGGCCGCTCTTAATGAACAAATAGTTGTTATAAAGCAATCCGATGCTTCCGAGACCGTGATAGCGCCAGAAACGGCTTTTCGCGAGATATTTCGGGTGCCAGTATAACTTTGCCCCTTCGACAAGCATCAGACGGTTGATTTCATCAATGCTGAGTTTTTCCGTGCGGACATTTGCTATGAAACCGTTATATCTCTGGAAATCATCTTTGTTCACAACGAGCCCGGCCTTCAGCAGCTCTTCACGCATTGGAGTTTTGGGATAAGGGGTAAGCGTTTGAATGATCGGGTGATCCACACCAATATCCAGACAATAATCGAAGACCGCCTTCACATCTTCTTTACCATCCGGTGGATTTGCAACGATGAAACCGCCCAGCACGATGATTTTATTCTGTTGCAGATATTCAACCGCCTGGCGAGTCTTGGCGCAAATGTGGCTCTTTTTGAAAAGCTGGAGGTTCCTTTTGTTTCCACTTTCAATTCCGAGAAACACGAATTTGAATCCTGCGCGCCCCATCAACCGGGCCAGCTCGGGATCCGACGCGATGCCGATCACGGTTGCCTGCGTCAGGTAGTCAATCGTATTCAACTTATGTCGGATGATTTCCTCACAAAGAATCTTCAAGCGGGTGACGTTCAGCGTTATATTGTCATCCACAAAAAAAACACCCCAGGTTCCCTTTTTTTTCAGGATCGTGAGATCTTCAATGATTCGTTCAATGGGAAATTCGCGAAAGGTCTTCCCGTACATTCTTGTAATGCTGCAGAAAGTGCATGGAAAGGTGCAACCGCGAGTCGTTTCCGCGCAATCGAACGAACGTTTGAGGTAATGAAAGTTTTTCAGAATTCGAGCATCGCGGTTTGGAAGCGGTAATTTCCGAACGTCAACAAGAGGAGCCTCAACGTTGTGCACCCATTCTCCATCCTGTTTGCGATAAGAAAGGCCCGGGATGTCGGAATAGTCATCCTCTCTTCGCTTCATTCGTTCCACCAGATCCCGGAACACTGGCTCCCCTTCGGCGCGAACAATAAAGTCAAGCAACGGCCCGTCATTCGATTCTGCAATCTCACGATGCAGAAGTGTCGCATGATATCCGCCGGTAGCAATCTTCGTTTGTGGAGCGATCTGTCGAATGATCTTTGCCAGCTTCATTGCGGTTTGGAATTGGAAACTCATCGCGCTCAAACCAATCAGGTCCGGTTGATACTCCTGTGTTAATTTTTCGATCGTCTGACCGATCCGTTGATTACTCAAAGTGAGATCAATGATTTTTACTTCCACATCCGAAGGTAGAGATCCTGCGACCGAACAAAGGCCGAGGTTCGGCATTTTCATAACTCTGTCAAAGCAACTAGCCGTATCAGGCATGGAAACCATCAAGATTTTCACCGCGCACCTCCAAATACTACTTGCAGCAAGAACCCCAGGTTCCAAACTTCATGAACAGGAATGGCACCGCCAATAGCGCTGACCATTTTATCGGCGAGGGATTGCCGGCTTGCGAACCGGCGCACAAGAAAATCGGAAAAGCGCGGGGAGTGAACGGCTTTCTGGAGCAAACGGGCCATTTGAAACTTCCTTCCCAGGATTTGCTGTCTCTTTTTATCGTAGCCCATCAGGTCGGAATTATCAAAACGATTGTTCTGGAAGCATTGATCCAGGACTTCTGCAGCGATCGAAGCGCTTAAAAAAGCATAGTTGATGCCTTCGCCTGTGAATGGATCGATGAATCCGCAGGTATCACCAACGAGCATTGTTCCATTGCCGCTAGCACGTTTCACCGTATACGCAAGAGGTCCAGCGCTGATCACGGGCGCAATCGGATCCGGTTTCCGCATTCGCTTTGCCAATTCCGTTTGTTTCAGATAATGAAACAAAAACTGTTTTGGATCGGTGCCGTTGTTGGGGCGCACTTTTTCATCAATGACCAGTGCAACATTGGCTAGATTTTGGTTCAGTGGAGCGACACCGATATAGCCATCTTGAACGAGATGGATCTCGCCGTAATTTTGCAATCCGGAAATATCCTCAAAGTAGCTCAAGAAAGCATATTTACGGAATTTCGGTATTGTATGCATCCAACCGAACGCGCGTCCAATGAGATTGCTTCGGCCATCGGCACCTATGGTGATGCGGGCCCTTTTCTCAATGAGATCCCCACCGGCATCCATGCCTCGTACCCCTACGACACTCTCCCCTTCCAGAATCAATTCTGTTGCCCGAAAGCCTTCGTGCAATAGAATCCCCTGCTGCTTCATGCGCGATACCAGCAAAGCATCAAAATCCTTTCGTTGGACCGCATACCCCTGGCTGTCCCTGTAAGTACCTCGAAAGGTGTTCCCCTGGTGATCCGTTATCCTCATGCCATGGATTGGAAACGGGCTCAGTTGTTGAACGGAAGGCAAAAGTCCGTTATCTTTCAACCATTGCACCGCCTGCGGGTTCAAAAACTCCCCGCAAATTTTGGTGCGGGGGAAATGCGCTGCGTCCAGGATTTCTATCGAGTAACCCTTGCGCGCCATTAGCAAAGATATCGATGCGCCGGCAGGACCGGCACCGAGAACCAGGAGATCAGTGGTCATCTTAATTTACGTGCCTGAAACAAAGAATTTAACAGTTAAAGCAGGTGACCGCTATCCGTAATGGTATTATACTTTTTCCTCGTTTGCGGACTTTTCGACGGGAAACGAATAATTCATCAAAAATGAAATCGAAAATTTTACAATTCCTTATTGTTGGTCTGGTCTTTTTAAGCAACTTTGCGGAAGGCGCGAAGCCCCATACCTTCAATATCGTTCAGCTCAATGATGTTTATGAGGTCTTTCCTGCTCCCACAATTGTGGATCACAAAGTGGAGCTTCGTGGAGGGCTCGAATATGCCGGTACGATGATCCAGGAGTATCGCAAACAGGGGCCGGTCCTCGTTCTTCACGCGGGAGATTTTCTTTCGCCATCTTTGTTATCGATCAAGTTCAAACACAAAGGCAAACAAATGGTCGATGCAATGAACGCTCTGCCGACTGATTTCGCAACTTTTGGAAATCATGAATTCGATTTTGGATGTAAAGTCCTTTCAGAAAGGATCGATCAATCCAGGTTTCAATGGCTCTCTTCCAACGTGAAGTTTCCTCAAGAAATGACCCCCCTTGCGGCAAAGATTAAGCCATACAGGATTCTGAAAATCGCCGGAATGCGGGTTGGAATCTTCGCCATTACTCTTCCTCTTGAGCCTCTGGAGGGTTGCGGAGCGCAACCGATTCGTTTTGAAGATCCTTTCGAGACCACGAAAAGTATGGTGGCTCGATTAAAGGCACAACAAGTCGATTTGATCATTGCTCTGACTCACCTGCGGTTCAAAGATGACCGGCGGATTGCTGAATTGAATCCCGATATCGATTTCATTGTGGGCGGTCATGATCATGAGCCGATGGTGGAAGTGGTGGGTAAAACCCTGATCACCAAAGCAGGAGCCAATGCGACCGCGCTTGGAATGATCGGCATAAAGGGAATTCGGGGGCCGGATGGGTGGATTATAGAAAAGAGCTGGAAACGCGTCGATGTGGATCCCAAAATGACGAAGCCGAGCCCTGCAGTAACGGCTGCGCTCGCGCCATATGCTCAACAAATGCAAGAGTTCGAAAAAGTCATCGGAAGCACAGAAGTGGCTCTCGATGTGCGCGAGGATACGGTTCGCGAAAAGGAAAGTAACTTTGCCAACTATCTGACAGACGTGATGCGAGAAGAGATGGGAACGGACATCGCCTTGATCAACGGAGGAGCGTTTCGTGGTGATCGCGTCATTCCGCCAGGACCGCTCACACTCAATGATCTTTATACGATTCTCCTTTTTGAAAATCAACTCCGCTCGATTGACATTACTGGCCGGGAACTACTGGAGCAGCTTGAAAATGGTGTAAGCCGGATCGGCGAAAAGGATGGACGATTTCCGCAGGTCTCGGGAATGAGGTTCACCTTCGATCCCGATCAGCCGCCCGGTCAAAGAATCATAAAGGTCATGATTGGCGACGCCCCGCTGGATCTCGCAAAGGTTTATACAATGGCGACAATCGACTTTTTGCTCACTCGCGGGTTCATTGACGGTTATATTTTTCCTAAAGACAAAGTGGTCGCCGGGGGCAATCTGAACGACATCATGATTCGTAGCATAGGAAAGGGCCCGCTCCGGTGCCAGGTTGAAGGAAGGATCTTTCAGGAATAGATTATTATTATAATGAGTCATGAGATATGAACTAATAGTTCTCATTGCTCATTGCTCATTGCTTTGGCACTGAGTTAAGAAGCGGCCCAAACTTCAGTCGAGAGTACGTGTATGGAAAATTCACGTGTAGTTATTACAGGTTTGGGTGCGCTAAGTCCCAATGGCTCCAGCAAAAAAGAATACTGGCAGGCCTTACAAAAGGGAGCGAGTGGAATCGGTGAAATCAGCCTATTTCCCACGGATAAGCTCGCCTGCAAAATCGCAGGGGAAGTAAAGAATCTTACCTACGAATGCCTTCCTTTGAAAGATCGCAAACGCGTGCCGCGAATTGTTCCTATGGCTATCCTGGCAACCGAAGAAGCTTTGTGTGACGCCGGCATGGATTACAGCACGCTCACTGAATTGCAGCGCCAGGAGGTCGGAGTCTTTCTGGGAAGCGGAGCGGGCGGACTCGATTTTGGGGAGCAGGAATACGAAAAGTTTTTTACATCGGGAGCGAGGATCAGCCCCTTTGCAATCGTCTCCTCTTTTGTTGGGATGGTGTCCAGCGAAGTGAGTATTCATTTCGGATTTCGAGGCCCCAGTCACGTTATCTCCACAGGTTGCACCAGCTCGACCGATGCAATTGGATACGCCGCATCGATGGTGAGAAGTGGTATGGTTCGCTACGCCATAGCCGGCGGAGCAGAAGCGTGCATTACACCTGCTGTGCTGACTGCATTCGTACAGATGGGTACAACGACGACCAAATGGAATCATGATCCACAACGCGCATCACGTCCGTTTAATTTGGATCGTGACGGATTTGTGCTGTCCGAAGGCGCCTGGATTCTTGTATTGGAAACGCTTGAAAATGCATTGGCGCGCGATGCCTGCATTTATGCGGAAGTCGCAGGATACGGCTCAACGTGTGATGCGTATCACAAAGTTCAGATCATGCCGGGCGGTGCTGAATCGGCGCGAGCGATCAAGATTGCCATTCAATCGGCGGGTTTAACGCCCCAGGAAGTGGAATACATCAATCTTGCACGGAACAGCAACAAAAATTAATGATGAGCTGGAAACGCTGGCGATCAAAAGTGTTTTTGATGGACGTTGCCATCGCATCCCCACAAGTTCCACAAAATCCATGATCGGGCATCCGCAGGGCGCCTGCGGTGCGGCAGGAATCATCGCCACATGCATGGCCCTTCAAGAAGGAGTGATCCATCCTACGATCAACATGGAAAATCCTGATCCTGCATGCGATCTGGATTATGTGCCGAATGCATCCCGAAGCTCTTCGGTCCAAACAGCGCTCTGCAATACAATCGCATTTGGCTCCAAAAACAGCGCGATCGTTCTGAAAAAGGTGCTTTAGGTTGAACACTGAACGATTTCTAAGCAGATGTGGTGCGGACCTCCGGTCCGCCGGGCTCGTGGGCTATATCAATCGAATGACTCCATTGATACACATCCCTGGCGGCTCTTTTCTGATGGGAGACGCGTCGGGAAAAGATGATGAAAAGCCCCTTCATCCCGTTTCTTTAGATTCATTCTATCTGGGGAAATTCACAGTAACCAATTGCGAATTTATCGAGTTTCTTCAAGCAACGAACTATGATTTTCCGAGCCAACCCGCGCTTGATTCCGATCCAATGCTGCCCGTTACAAACGTCAATTGGTTCGATGCATTCGCCTATTGCAGGTGGCTTTCGGAATTGAGCGGTGAACGATATCGATTACCAACGGAAGCAGAATGGGAATACGCTGCGCGGTCAGGATCACCTGAAAATATATTTCCGTGGGGGACGCGTGATTGGACCCAATGGCCGGAACTCCATTCTCGTTTCAAGAATGGTCCTGAAGTTGTAGGATCATTTGAACCCAACGCATTGGGGATTTTTGACATGGGAATGAACGTGCATGAATGGTGCATGGACTGGTTTGATCCTCTTTTTTACAGCAACTCCCCGGCTCATAACCCGCAAGGACCACCATACGGCAAAAGGCGATCCTCGCGCGGAGGCTCCTGGCGTCATCAAATCAAGATCACCCGCTGCGCTGCAAGAAGTTCCATACCGCCTGAATTCAGGTACGCCGACTATGGCTTTCGCGTGGCGCGAGAAATAAACTAGGATTTAACGCAAAGTCGCCAAGTCGCAAAGAATAAAAAAAGATTCTTTCTTAGCGTCTTTGCATTGAATCCTATGCAAATTACACAAATCAATGAGTACTTGTGGGAGATACCGAAATCGGGAGGGATGCGCGTACCTGGACGCATTTATGCGAATCAGGAGTTGATGGATGCAATCATCAAAGATGATTCCCTCAAACAGGTCCAGAATGTTGCTCATCTTCCCGGCATTGTAAAGTATTCGCTCGCGATGCCCGATATTCATCAAGGTTATGGGTTTCCTATTGGCGGTGTTTGCGCAACAGATCCGCAAGATGGAGGTGTTATTTCTCCCGGTGGTGTTGGGTATGACATCAATTGCGGCGTCCGTCTTGCCCGAACCAGTCTTCGAGAAAAGGATCTTGAAGGAAAATTGCACGCTGTTGTTCGGAACCTTTTTTATCGGATCCCTTCCGGTGTTGGTTCCACGAGTGTGCTCAACAAATTGTCTATTGAAGACATGCGTGACGTGATGCGAAAGGGGGCCGGATGGGTCGTAGAACGTGGAATGGGCACGCGGGAGCATCTGGAGCGAACGGAAGAATATGGATCTCTAAGGAATGCAGATCCCGATGCTGTATCGGAAGAAGCAATCGCGCGAGGACGGGATCAACTTGGCAGTCTGGGATCGGGAAATCATTTCCTGGAACTGGATATTGTGGACGAGATTTTTGAACCGGAAGTGGCGGATGTCTTCGGTCTGGAACAGGGAAATCTTTGTGTCTTTATTCATAGCGGTTCGCGGGGTTTCGGTCATCAGGTTTGCCAGGATTATTTGCGCACGATGCAATCAACGATGAAGAAATACAACATTCAGGTTCCGGACATGCAACTCGCTTGTGCGCCCGTTGAATCGCCGGAAGGGGAAAGTTACCTTGGCGCCATGGCAGCAGCAGCCAATTTTGCGTGGGCCAACCGGCAAGCAATGATGCATCTGGCCGAACAGGCGATTCTAGAAACTTTGAACATCGCCCCACGAACGCTGGGGTGGCAGCTTGTCTATGATGTGTGCCATAACGTCGCAAAATTTGAAAAGCACAGAGTGAATGGGAAAGAGAAGGAACTCTGTGTGCACAGAAAAGGAGCCACACGAAGCTTCCCTCCTGAGCATCCGCAATTGCCGGAAGTGTACAGAAAGATCGGCCAGCCGGTGTTGATTCCGGGTGATATGGGAAATGCTTCGTATGTACTCGTTGGTGCATCCGAAGCAATGTCCCAAACATTTGGCAGTTCCTGTCATGGCGCAGGGCGTGTGATGAGCCGCAAACAAGCGACGGCAAAAGCGCGAGGCCGGAACATCATCAACGAAATGAAACGAAAAGGAATTTCAGTGATGGCCTCCGGAATACGCACCGTCTCAGAAGAAATGCCGGAAGCCTACAAGAATGTTCATTCGGTCGTGCAGGTCATGCATGACGCCGGCATCAGTAAGAAAGTTGCACGCCTTCGCCCCGTCGGAGTAGTCAAAGGCTAACCGAAACATTTGCTTCCGCTCCGTGAAAAGTGTGGTTTAATTTCTTTCGTGGCAACAGAAGATACTCGATCAGTTCTCAATAATGTTCCGATTTTGCGGCTGCTACCGTCGGACGTTCGAAAAGTCATCATTGACAGTTTTTCATCCCAGACTGTTTCATTCGGCACCGCCATCGTCAAAGAAGATGAACCGGCAAGCGCTTTTTATGTGCTGCTGTCCGGCAAGGCGCGAGTCGTAAAAGAAGGAAATAACGGCCAGGAAATTGCGCTGAACGTACTCCGTGCCGGTGACAGCTTCGGAGAAATGAGCCTCCTGGAGGACTCTGTCACCAAAGCAACCGTAAAAGCCGTCAGTGAAGTGGAAGTTCTCAAGTTAGACCGTTCGGTTTTCCACGCAGTTCTTCAAAATAATCCGCAAATTCGAAAGTATCTGGAGCTGCAAAGCAAACATCGAAATCTGCAGAATTTCTTCCATCTTTACTCCCCATTTAAGGGGCTTCCAAGCGAAGCACTGGACACTTTCTTAAAGGAGCTGGAAGAAACAGACTTCCCTTCCAACACAATTGTCATCCAACAGGGTGATCGTCCCGGCCCGCTATACATTGTCGAATCGGGCCGGCTGCGGGTTTTTAATGAAGAAAATGGCGAGCGAAAGTATCGAGCCTACTTACGGAAAGGTGATTTCTTTGGAGAAATGTCTGTCTTTAAAGGCATTCCACGAACAGCAAGCGTAGAAACCGTGTCGGAATGCAAGTTATTAAAATTGACAGAGAAGACCTTTCAGAAACTTCTCGCAAAATATCCTGACTTTCAGGCCGCGATTGAAGAACGAATCAGCCAGTACGATTACAAACAAATCTGCACGATGTGCCTGTCGATTTTGATGAAGAGAATTTGCCTGCAGACAGCCAGGCGCACGATAAAGTCAAAACATCACAGGTCGACGTCATCCAGGAAGGAGAAACGCAAAGCGCATCCCCTTTTGCAAGCCCCGAGGGACATTTTGTAAAGAAAGGTAAACTCCGGGGCTTTCCCAAAATTTATCAGATCGATGAATTTGATGACGGTGCGGCATGTCTGGCAATGGTCTGCCAGTACTTCGGAAAATCTGTAAGCCTGGCTCGTATCCGGCAACTCGTGCATACGGCCGTGGATGGGACAAGCCTGAAAGCACTTTGCATCGCGGGTATTGAATTGGGACTCGCGACGCGCTCTGTGAAAACGAGCGCAAAGAATCTCGATAAAATGCCTTTACCCGCGATTGTTTACTGGCACGGCAATCACTGGGTCGTTGTGTACGGAATTTCACCGAAGCACGTTTGGGTTGCCGATCCGGCACTTGGGCATCGGCGTATGGACCGTGACGACTTTGAGGAAAGATGGACAGGGTTTGCCGCGCTATTTGATTACACAAAAGAGTTCGAGAAGATTCCGGAAGATCGAGCGGACATTCGCTGGCTTGCGCCTTTCTTCAAACCATTCACGGGATTCCTTTTGAAAGCGCTGGCTCTGGCAATCATTGTGAGCGCCCTGGAAATGGTGCTCCCCGTTTTTACACAGGTCATCGTAGATCGAGTTCTTGTTCAAGAAGATATCGGACTTCTGAATGTTTTAATCATTTGCATGATCTTTGTTCTGTTTTTCATGGGTTTATCGCTTGTTGTGCAGCGTTATTTGTTGAGTTTCGCTGTTGTGCGAGTCGACGCAGCTGCTCTGGATTTCCTCACTCGAAAGCTTCTTGCCTTGCCGATGAGTTATTTCAACACAAGACGAACAGGCGACATCCAGAGGCGTTTGCTCGGAATGAGATATTTGCGGGAATTCCTTGTCGAAAACGGCGTCATGGGATTCACGTCCAGCGTCCAGCTGGTTGCGGCATTATCATTGATGCTTGTGTACAGCCCGATTTTGACGCTCGTCTTCCTGTCGGTCGTTCCCCTGTACGTGGCAATGATGTTTTTCTCTAGCAAGCGCCTGCGTGGAATATTCGACAACCTCGAAGAGGCTTTTAGTAAATACGATTCATTCCAGATTGATGCCATCCGTGGAATTGAAACTGTAAAAGCTCTAGGAGGTGAAAGCTCTTTCAGAGAAAGAATGATTACGCAGTTCCAAGCCGTTGCGCGTCATCAATTCAAAGCCGATTTCACCGCTATGACTTACCAGGCTTCGGTTCAAACGATTAACTTCTTGTCTATTTCGTTGTTCCTGTGGATCGGAGCGCATCAAGTCATGAAAGGACAGATCACGATTGGTGGACTTGTCGCCTTCAATTCACTTGTGGCCCTTGCCAACGCACCGATCTGGGCGCTGTTATCGCTGTGGGATCGTTTTCAGTTGAGCAAAATCCAGGTGAACCGCTTGAATGACGTGCTGATTCAGGAACCGGAACAGGGCTTCGATCACTCAAACCTCCTTCCTGTAAAGGGCCTGCAAGGAAATATCCGGTTTGAAAACGTGGGCTTCCGCTACGGCGGACCTGATTCACCCCGGATTCTGGAAGGAGTCACTCTCGAAGTGCCTTCGGGAAAAATGGTTGCGATCGTTGGCCGCAGCGGCTCCGGCAAAACCACATTGATCAAATGTCTTGCAGGATTGCTGGAACCGACGGAAGGAACGATCTATTTCGATGGCATGGATATGAAAACGATGAATTATCGCGATCTGCGGCGACACATCGGTTTTGTTTTGCAGGAAAACCATCTCTTTGACGATACGATTGCGCGGAACATTGCATTCGGTGACTATGAAGTGGATATGGATCGCGTATTGTGGGCTTCCCGTCTTGCCAATGCGCATGATTTTGTTGAACGACTTCCACTTGGATACGAGACCCCGGTTGGTGAATCAGGAATCGCGCTATCCGGTGGTCAACGCCAACGACTTGCAATCGCGAGAGCTCTTTATAGTGAACCGCCCGTTTTGATTTTTGATGAAGCGACCAGCGCTCTGGATACCGAATCGGAGCGAGCAGTCAAGGAAAATATGGAACGTTTGTTGGAGAAACGAACATCCTTTGTCATAGCGCATCGACTCTCCACGATTCATAATGCAGACGTGATCATGGTGTTGGAAAAAGGGAAACTTGCTGAATTTGGAAGTCACCAGGAGTTGATGGATCAACAGGGACTCTATTACTATCTGGTGAGCCAACAATTGGAAATGTGAGAAAAGAAGTTCAAGGTTCAAAGAACCGGAGCTAACACTTTGAACGCTTAAACTTTGAACTTTGAATTTTTAATTTATGGCAAAAGGAACTGAAAAAAGAGATTTACCACCTTTTCTGGATGTAGATCCGCCGCATTGGGCAATGAAAGGGCTATCGTATATTCTGATCCTGTTATTTGTGACAGCCGTGCTTCTGTCCTTATTCGTCCGAATTCCGGAAACAGTATCGTCTCCATTCGTATTAATGCCCGTTCAAGGAACCGATCCGATTCGTGCTCTGTATGATGGAACGATTCTTGAGGTTCGCGCATCAGAAGGGCAGGCGGTTTCAAAGGGCTTTCCAATTTTTGCAATGCGATCCGAGAGTCTGGTGGATCGTGCATCGGAATACAGGTCGGTGGAAACGCGAAAGAAAGGCGCTGTAGAAAGCTTAAACAACGCGCGAAAGAGATTTGATACTCAAATGCGAACCGACCAGCAGGAGATCGCAGGCTTGAAAAGAAGAAATGACAACTTGAGCCGGATGGTCAAGCTGAAATCGGAAGAAGTCGCTCTGATGAAGGAAAAAGTGGAACGGTATAAAAAGCTTTTGGATACGGGGATTTCAAGCCAAACAGATTATTCCGATCAGGAATTGGAAGTGAAAAAAACCTCCGTTGAGCTTGAAGAACTTCAACAGGAGATTTCCAATAATGAATTGGAGATCGAGAAGCTTCAAAACAATATGGCAACCCGGCGAGTGGAGTTTGAAGAATCAAAACATTCGTGGGAACAAGAAATCGAGCGAACCGGAATGAGAATGGAGATGTTGAAAGCCGGTTTAGATCAGACGCAAAGCGAGGATCTTCTGATTACCGCCTCCTGCAACGGCACGGTGCTGCGTTTACGAGTGACTGCGCCGGGAGCGGTTGTTCAGGATGGGGATGTGTTGTGCGATCTTGTTTGTTCCGAACAAAAATTGCAGGCGGAGTTGAGCGTTCCGCAATCCGGTGTAGGCAGAATCCGTCCGGGACAAAATGTAAAATTGCTTTATGATTCTTTTCCCTTTCAAAGATATGGAGTGAAATCCGGATCGGTCCGCTGGATTTCACCCGCCGCCGATCAATCCGTATTTCGCGTGTTTGTCGAAGTGGCGGATGATTCTGTAATGGTTCAAGGACAAAAACGAGACCTTCTTCCCGGAATGGGAGGCCTTGCTGAAATCGTTGTCGGACGCCGTTCCGTCATCAGCTACGCGTTTGAACCTGTCCGCCAACTCCGCGAAAGCCTGAAGTAAGACCGGTAGCGCGGTGCACTTCATCTTTTCCCGCTTAATCTTCTTCGGCAGCTTATCAACAACCATCTGGTACGAATCTTGAATCAAACGTTTCAGCTCCGAGCTTCTGAGCGCTCCGAGCTTATGCACAGTTACCCAGTGATATCGGGCCACGTATTCGGCGGGTCTGATGCCATCAATCTAGAATTAGCTCCTGAAATTCATCCGGTGTGCATTTGAAGCTCAGTTTGGAGCCTTCCAGATCACAAACCGTGAACATCTTCCCTGCAATCTTGAAAACAAGATCATTTCCCCATTGCACATTTTCGGTTGCATGGGGCAACGACAAACAGTACTTGCGGATCTCTTCAAGTTTCATTCAGCAATGATATCCTAAACTCATGAAACGCAAGATTGCACTTCTTGGTATTCCTTTTGATGATCACTCTTCGTTCCTGCGCGGCTCGGCACAAGGGCCCGCGGCGATCCGTAAAGCGTTCTATTCCGACTCTTCCAACTCCTGGACCGAGAATAATTTTGATCTATCCGGTCTGATAGAAGATGCGGGAGACATGGAAGGGACACAACAAGAAATATTTCATTCCATTGAAACACGAGTTTCCTCACTTGCTCGAACTGGATGAGCCGTTAATCAGTCTGGGTGGAGATCATTCGATCACCTATCCGATTCTAAAAGCATTTCACAAGAAATATCCGCGGATCAGCATCCTTCATTTTGATGCTCATCCGGATCTTTATCATGACTTTGAAGGAAATCCTTACTCACACGCTTCACCTTTTGCGCGCGTGATGGAGAACAAGCTTGCCGAACAGCTGGTGCAGATCGGGATCCGATGTGCGAATCAACATCAGCGTGAACAGGCGGCAAAGTACAATGTACAGATGGTGGAGATGCGAAATTTCAGGGATGAGATGACTTTTTCATTTCACACACCTGTGTACATTTCGGTCGACACGGATGGCCTGGATCCGGCGTTTGCCCCCGGCGTATCGCATCCCGAAGGCGGCGGACTTTCAACGCGTCAGATTGTACGGATCATCCAATCGCTCAAAGGAAGGGTCATCGGCGCAGATATTGTGGAGCTCAATCCGCTGCGAGATGTGTCCGATATCACCGCGGCAGCATGTTCAAAAATTCTCAAAGAAATCTGCGGCCGTATTCTGGAAGAATATTAACAATGTATGAACACAAGTGGCGCGGAGGTCTCGTACGCGGAACCCGGCGGGCGGGACGCCCGAATCACTTTTGTTTACAAATGCCCTGCCGGATCTGTCGGATGCTTGCTGGTAAATGAAGTCGCTAAGGCGGCAACATACTTCGTTGTGCTGCGCGCAAAATGGACGAGGTAATATAGGGGATACAGAGAATCCGGGAGCGAGATCGCCGACCAGTCGTCTAAGGTAGGGGTCAGAGCTCTACGATACATAAAGCGCAAAGCATCCGAAACGTGATCGGCCATTTTCAGATTTAACAATGCTCTCGAACTTCGAGGCAAGCTGTCGTTTTCGGCCCACAACTGAGCCGTAATTCTTTCCGCAGCACGCTTCACCGAAGATTGGCGTTCCAGCAATTGAGTTACTTCTCCGGGAATGGGAGCATTCAACAAAGTAGACGCAAGATAAATTCCAAGATAAACTTTTCGAAGAGACGCCAGCTTTTCCGCTCGAACCCAAAATTGTCCCCAATCAATTTTCCCGGCAATCATTCTTAACAATTCAGCAACATCACCAATCCATAACATTTTCTCCCATAGATGTTTTGAGTTATGTACGCACAACACCAGAAGCAGGTTGTCCGGGCTCAGGCTAAGAACTCCTCTTCCATCCAGTGCGACAGGCATCAAATCATTCCACACAATGTCCGGATCTATGGGAAACCGGAATCTCGCGGGTAAAAATCTCCAATGAAGTTCAAGAAAGATTTTGTGTTGCTGTTCTTCAAATATGAATTGACCATTCGAGTTCAAATATGCTGCTTCTTGAGCCGGAGTGAGATTGAATGATTCTTTGTACCCATTGCTAACAAGCAACTTTTTGGCTGCTCTTACATCGTGCTTTTTAATCAGAATATCCAGATCAGAGAATTCTCGAAACCCTACATTTTGATAAACAAATTGCGATAGAACCGGGCCTTTGTAGGGAATCAATGGAATTCCTTTTTGTTCGAATAGTTGTACCAATCTTAGAAGCTCCCTGGTCATGATCTGATTGCGTAGAAGATTGGAGCGGAAGTGCCGGTGTAATTTTTCTATGATCGAGGAAGGAACATGGTCCTCACAGTGACGGTGGAGTTGCCAGTACAGGATCGAGAGGAGACTGTGACGTTGAGCAAGAGAAAAAAGCCGGGTCCAATCCAGGGGACCGTCAACAAGTTTCCTCAACTGGCTGACCTCTGCCTCCGTGAGCTTCATCCTGGCAGATAGCAGCAGAACCTGAAATTCCGCGGGGCGACATTTTATCATTCTGATCTACTGTAACATGTAAAACCGGAGACAGGCTGTATGATTGTTTTATGCCGTTCTTGCGAGGCTGGAGGGAAGCTTTCCTTGCATCATCCATTATTACCGGAGTCTTCATTGCAGTAATTACTGAATTCCTTTCGATATTTCATTGCTTGAATCGCACATGGTTGATCGCATGTTGGACACCAATTGTGTGCATGGAAACCTGGGTACTCCTGCGATTGTTTGGACGCGGAAGAGTTTCCTTTTCTGTTGCCTGGAGTCAGTTCCCGCTCGCTCAAGCGGTATTGATTTGTCTTGTTCTGGGACTGGTTGGGATCACCGCATTGATCGCTCCACCGAACACATGGGACTCCATGACTTATCACATGCCTCGCGTCGTTCACTGGATCGAAAACCAGAGTTTGACGCATTATCCCACACATAATACACGGCAACTGTATCTTCAGCCCTGGGCGGAATACGCAATCACTCACCTTCAAATCCTGACCGGATCCGATCGCTTCGCAAATATTTTGCAGTGTTTTAGCATGGCCGGCTGCGCGATTGGAAGCAGTCTCGTTGCACGATTGCTGGGCTGCACGATACAGGGCCAATTCCTGACCGCTCTGTTTACCGTCACGATCCCGATGGGAATTTTGCAGGGCTCCAGTACGCAAAATGATCTTGTGGTTTCTTTCTGGCTGATTAGTTTTTGCTACTACTGTATGCGAATACTCATATTAGAAGATAATCAAATCCTTACCTTTGCAGCGCTTTTTGCGGCACTCTCGCTGGCATTCCTGACAAAAGGAACAGCCTATATCTATGCTTTACCGTTTCTAACCTGGCTGGGCCTGAAAAGATTCCGACGGCGGGGTTTAGCGGGATTCATTCGCTTGATAGCGGGCGGTTTGATTGTTTTACTGCTGATCAGCGGACATTTTACGCGGAATATTGCGACATTCGGAAATCCCGGCGGTCCGATTGCACGCACTGTGAATTGGGACTTCGGCCTTCGTTTACTGGCATCCAGCATTGCGAGAAATCTTGCTCTGCATTTCGTTACACCCTCCGATTTCATCAATCAAGGTGTTGAAACAGCCGTTGTCGGTTTCCATCAATGGATGGACCTGAGCGCAAATCCTCCGGATACGACCTATCCAAACACAGAGTTCCATATCCCGTCTTCACGCTGGTTGGCTCCCGGAAGTGGCGCTAAGGATAACTTCGATATCATTCTTCATGAGGATCTGGCTGGAAATCTCGTTCACACTCTTTTGATGATTGTGGTGGCTCTGTTCTGTCTCCTTTCTACTGAAGTGAGAAGAAACAGGACCACAATCTGCTATTTGTTTAGCTGTGGTACCGCTTTTTTGCTGTTCTGCCTCTTTTTACGCTGGCAGCCCTGGGCCAGCCGATTACACCTGCCGGTATTTGTGCTTTGTAGTGCTCTCTTCGGATTGGTTTCTGTGAAAATTCTTTCCCAAAAAGGTCAATTCATCATAATTGCTTTTCTTTTTGTTATGGCCTTACCCTGGCTGTTCTTGAATACGTCCCGACCGCTTCTGGGACCAAGGAATATTTTTCAAGTGGCTCGAGCCGAACAATATTTGTCCAACAGACCAAAAACTTATTCTGCGTACAGACGAGTAGCTTCCGTTGCAGGACAGTTGCGCTGTTCTCAGATAGGATTGATCATGAATGGTGATTCGGGTGAGTATCCCTTATGGATCTATCTTGAGGAAGAACTGGACAATTCATTCCGTCTGGAACAGATTCAGGTCCGAAACGTTTCTGCAAAGTACGCAAATTCTCTTTTCTCGCCTTGTGTCATTATTGCCCTCGATCCACCACTTACGGATGTTTCCTACGGAAATCAAGTGTTTCATGAAATTTATCGCGCCGATCCATTGAGCGTTCTGAAATGAGTTTCAGGTCAGTGATGATTTTCAGATTTTTGGTGTGTAAGGCCTGCTAAATATCGCAGCGGTCTGTAAAGGTAATAGAGAGGAACGAGCCATTTCCGACGGATCCGATTTCTCCATATTGTTGACATAGGATGTGGGGCAACAATCCATTTCAGGAGCAGAAGCGGGTCGTACCAGTTATGCGCAATCGCGAACAGGCGGAATGTTTTCTTTGAGCCAAGGCGGACCCCTTGCAGTAAGGATTCCGCAGAGGCCACTGTATTTGCATCCGGCTGGTTCCGCAATTGGTCTAAAACCGCCTGCGGAACTTCGGCGCCCATTTTATTACGAAGATAAGTGAGCATGACAAATGAGACCAAAGACAGGCGGGCAATAGCAGAAGTTTCAATAAACTGGCGCCAGTCAGGCTTTTGGTGTTTCAGAATAAACACACAGTCGCAGACCCATCTCAGATTGTTACGACTGTACGAACAAGCAGCATGACCAAGAACGTGCATCAGCATATCCGTGTGCTCCAGCACACGAACGTTTACTTCCGCAATCGGAACCGTCCGTGCACGCTTCCAAATATCTGAAATGGGCGGGTCGTAATGCGGTATTGAGAAAAGCTTTGTGTGTAGAGCGATATTTAAGCCGGAGCGATGACGGAATATAGCCCTCCCATCCAGAAGATTCCGTTGTGAGGATAACGGATCGATCTGATGATTTCGTAATATCGTGAATACCTTCGTAACCGCTTCGGGATTTACATACAGATCCAGATCATGCGTGTGACGAAGTCCCTTATTTTCGTAATAGAGTTCAGCCAACACAACGCCTTTCAGGACAAGGAAAAGGATTTCCGCGTCCACCAGAGCATTAAGGACATCTCTGGAGCAGGCGCGTAACGTTTCGGCACGAAGCTTCTCCTGTAAATATGCGATTCGCAAAAACGTCGCAATTTCAGCAGGAGGTTCAATCTCCTTTTTTGAAAAAGATGAGTGCAGTAGCGGGGCGAGTGTCTTGAAGGCGTAATTCTTCTTGAATTCGCTCATCGGCGATTGGACTCTGTTAAGCCACAGATCCCAGGATTCTGCAGCTTTAATTTTTTCCATTAAACAAGCTTGCAGAAGCCATGTTTGCTCTGGATCCGGTAGAAGAGCTTGAAACATGGAAGAACCAGAAATTTTCAAGGCTTACTTCCTTCTTCCTTTCGTCTACGATCCAGCGATTCCTTGATGATCGTAAGAAATTCCTCGCGGCTGGCGTCGTTCCGGCGGCGCGTTAAATTGGTCTCATGCATCCGGTGAAAAGTAAGAACATCCGGCAAGAGTTCGATAACAAGATTTTTCTCGCGGGCGCGTAAAAACCATTCCGTAGCATCCCCAAACCAGTACCTGGGATTGAAAAGACCCACTGTAACGAAAACTTTGCGCTGCACGAGCATCGCTCCGCTGGTGTAGCCGGGCACAGACAGGTTGCGCGGATGATCACGATAATTGATCTCTTCCTGCTGCAAATCGTTGCTCCAAATCAGTTTTGTATGGCAAATACTGATGTCAAGCTCTGGTAAAGTTTTAAAGCGATCCATCTGAAGTTCGATTTTTTGTGGTTGCCAGAGATCATCGGCATCGAGAAAAGCAAGAAAATCGCTTCGCGCATTCGTGATGCCCAGATTTCGAGTCGCTGCAGGTCCGGACGTAGTTTGGGAAACCAGGCGTACAAGATCACCGTAGTCGGACACAATCGAGTGCGTGTGATCAGTGGATCCGTCATCGGCGACTATGATCTCCATGGGACGATAGGTCTGCGCAAGAATGCTGTCAAGCGCCTGATGAATATAACGCTCGCTGTTATAGCAGGCAACGATGCAGGTAACATCAGGATTACTCATTTCTCTTATTCTGTTTTGTTGAGGGCACGGTCAGCGACTGCGTTTCCAATCCAGGTGCTGCTTGACTGTCCGCAACAACGCATCTCTCGACTCGTGATGTTTTCGAGATAAATTGTCCGGATGCAGTCTGCGATAGGTCAGAACTTGTGGAACAACTTCACGCAAAACTCCCGCATGCACAGATCTGACGAACCAATCTGTATCCTCACCATGTCGCATGCCAGAGTTCAAAAGTCCTACTCGATCAAAAACGGAACGTCGCGCGAGCAAAGCGCTGTAGACATATCCGATCCATGGATTCAGAAGTCCTGGATTTTCCTCTCGTGCTTCGCCAGGCAATTCCGGACTCCAAAAGTTTTGTATGTGCGAAACGCAAAGTTCAAGTTTAGGAGAATTATGAAAATATGATATTTGAATTTCAAGCTTCTCCCGATGCCAGACATCATCTGCATCGAGAAATGCCACAAACTCAGTATGAACCTGGCTCAACCCGAGATTTCTTGCGGCGGCCGGCCCGGCGTTTATCTGACGGATGTAGTGGATGTCGAGGTTCTTGTAATCGGAAACCATTTGATTCGTGCGATCCGTTGAACCATCATCAACAACTATCACCGAGGTGCATGGATAGGTTTGCGAAGCGATACTGTCAAGTGCTTCACTGACGTACTTTTCACAATTCCAAACAGGAACAACGCAGGTCACACCATCTAAACTCAGGGCTTCGCAACCTCCTTGAGCACATTGGATATGCATGCGGGAATCTGGCTGATGTCCTGTCCCAATTCCAACCAGAAACAAGGGACTGTCTGCAACAACTGACTCAAGCGCTGCAAACCAAAGGCAGGTCCCGCCGAAGGTATCTGCAGAGAACTGTAACCAAATCTCAACAGTGCTTTGCCTTTTTCGAGAGGATACACTCTTGTTTGGCCTGAACCGCTGATACGTGGAAAAAGAACAAGTCGGATCGGTATCTGCTGTTGAATCGTTTCAGGGAAAACCCGACTTACAAAAAGAAGCAGCTTTTCTTGTCCGTTCGGATCGATTTCAGCATTCGGAAGAACCCAGGAAAAATGATCGCTGCTGGAGCGATGCAATCGTACAGAATTGTATAGACTGTAACCCATAAAAGATCGGTCCGGCCGTGATTGTAGACCGACATAATCATCTCCCAGGAAGCCGTACCCCTCGGCGGCGCAGGCAAGAGTAACTGTAGTTTTACCCGATCCTGCCGGCCCCGCAATCAGTATGCCCGAATGGTCTAAGGCCACCAATCCCGCATGCACAATCTGGATACCTTGGTCGTTGTACCACACCGAAAGCGGCAAGGATAAAGGTTTTGACCGCTCAAAGATAGGTATTTCTACATCCTCATCGTACCAGACCATAAGCTCGCCGTTAGCACGGTCAAGCCTCTGTTCGGTCCATTGCCTTCTGTAGCTCAGATAACGACCATCCCGTGTGCCGGTTACGGTCCCCCCTTCAAACTCGAAACTCCAGTCCGCCGCGCGCAAGAAGTCATCGCTATTTCGGTCCTTCTTTCTTGAACTAAACAATTGAACGTTCAACTGCGGCCTTGACTGTGAATCTTTCAGAAGATGATGAAACGCAAAGGGAACTCTGGCTGCAAGTCTTTCTCCTGCACAAGAAAGTGCAACTGTGGATTCTCCAAATTGGTAATTGAATCGAATGGAAGAGTTCTTCTCGCCGGCGTTGTTTGAAACGCTCACAAGATCCTCAAAAGAATGCATCAAAGAAATCGCTTACTTGGAGGTGTTTCCTTTGGAGCCATACCATGGAATTTCTGTCAGCCCGGGCATTGGAGGATCCAAAGCCAGCAAATCTCCCATATCCCGGTATGTACATAATTTCGGCGGTATATAGCCCATTCTGCCATTCGCAAGCTCTACCTGATAGGCCTCTCCTCTCTCCAGGGAAGGGGAAACGAAAATCAAATTTTCTTGAATCATTTCCTGCAATAAGTTCTGAAGATCCTCCTGCGCCTGCAGTGAGGAGACATCATAGCACCTGGTAATTTCATTGATTATTTCTTGAAAACTAAAATTTTTTTCAATAAGAGCGCATACTACTCCACCGACTTGATCCGCACTATAGTAGGTTCCGTTGGAAAGATTGATGAAAATTGCCTCTCCATCTATAACCGTCGCCGCCACCTCCTTGCGGTTGTGCTCCAATCTATGGCTCATTTCAATCATCGTTGATTCTCCTGAACTAATTTTTGACAGAGTGCTTCATATTTGTCAACATAATCGTTCCATTCGAATTGTTTCGAGTGACCTCTTGCGGCATTCCCCAGTTTTATGGTTTCTTGTGGGTCGCGGAGCAAACGCAAAACCGCTTTCGCAAGCGCACGATCGTCTTCATACGGGACCAACAAACCGGTTTCTTCGTTCAAAACAATTTCAGGCAAACCTCCCACATCCGAAGCGATTACCGGGCGCCCCAATTGAGCAGCTTGCAGAGCAACCAGACCAAAAGCTTCGCGCCAGCGTGAAGGAACCAAAACCAAAGTAACACCATTCATAAACTCTGCAACTTTTTCCGGCGAAATCCAGCCGTGGAAACGAACCGCAGAAGAGATGCCTAATTCTTCGGCCAGCCTTTCCAGTGATCCGCGCGCCGGCCCATCTCCGGCGATTGCCAGCGTCGTATCGGGAAATTCTTGAAGGATTCTGACCATCGCACGGAGGGCTACATCGAATCCCTTTTCTTCTGTCACGCGTCCGAGGCATGCCAGTTGCGCGGGTTGAAAACCAAGCGGAGTTGGAGGAATCGAAGGCGCCTCCAACGAACTGTAAATAACCGAACACCGATCACGAATTTCGGGTGTCAGGCATAATACTTCCTCCTGGATGGAACGACTGGGCGCCGTAACCCATTGAGCGGATCGTAATGTCGTTTTGACCAACGAATCTTCCGGTGAGTTGGAAGGAAGTGCCACGTGAAGAGCCACGAGTGTCGAGGCAGCGCTATTGCCCTGTGTTTGCCAATGAAAGAAGACACTTGGATCGGTGAAATTGATGTGGACTACTTCCGGTTGAAATCGTTTCTTTATCTCTTCCACCTTTTTCAGAAGATGATTCAACTGAACCAGATCACGACTTCTCAACACATCATCCAGGGGAAGACGATAGATGGGAACACCATCCAGGAACTCCGTTTCAGGGATCTGCAGGCTACCCTGTGAAGTAATCACAGCGAGCTCATGGCCGCGTTCGCACATATTTAAGACATACCGCTTACCAAGCACTTCAACTCCACCCACATAGGGCCAAAACAACTGAGCCCAGTAAAGAATCCTAGCCATGCTACTTGATCATAGGGGCAGAATTTTCTTTGATGTTACGAGGAGTGTTTGTGATCCGAATCGTTCCTTCCTCCAACCGGTAAACCCGATGAAAGGCTACATAAGAAACCGGTTCGTGGGTGACGATTATAACCGAGGGAGATTGCGGCAAACTCTGCAGATTTTTCAAAACACTTGTAACGGAAACCGGATCCAGATGATTCGTAGGTTCATCCAGGATCAGCAGAAACGGCTTTCTGTACAGAGCGCGAGCGATGGCGATTCTTTGTCTTTCTCCTCCCGAAAGAAGCAGACCATCTTCTCCAACAGGCGTTTGATACCCCTGAGGTAGACGTGAGATGAAGTCATGTGCGTTGGCGTGAATGGCGGCATCAATCAGGTCGCCCTGATTCACTTCAGAGCAACCATACGCTATGTTATCTTGGATCGTGCCTGGTATGAGGATGGGGTTCTGAATGACAACTCCCATGCTGCGACGTAGAGAGACAAGATCCACTTTTTCATATGGATACCCATTCGTATAAATGTCGCCTTCCTGTGGACGATACAAGCCGAGAATCAGATTAACGAGGGTGGTCTTGCCTGAACCATTGGGACCGGTCAACAGAACGATTTCACCCGGTTGAATATGAAAATTGATATCTCGCAGCACGGTGTTACTGCGGTAACCAAAGTAGACATTTTCGAGTCTTACATCGCCTGAGAAAGAAATTTGGGTCGTACCCTGATAAGGCAGCCGGTCTTCCAGACTCAATAAGTCAAAGAGGCGCGACAAAGCTTCATTTCCATCTATGATACGGGGAATGGAGCGAGTTGCGGTGCTGATATAACCGCGAAGCAACATCGTTGCAACCAGGAAAGAAAGCATTTCGGGAACGGTCATCCAGCCGGAGACAATAGAAATTCCGCCGCCAAGGAGAATGACAACAGTCGCCGTGACTCCGATCAAATCGTGTCTCACGATATAAGCTGTTTCCAACCAACCCGAAGTGACACCTACTTTGCGAAATTCCTGAAGGATAGTAGCGCTATTTTTTATTTGATACTCTTCTGCCGAATGAATGCGCGCCAGATCAAGGGTATGCAAAAAGAGCAAGATCGCACTACTGAATCGTCCTTCGGTTTGCTGATATTCCCTGCTGGATTGTTTCAATCGGGTTCCAATTCGCCGGGTAAGCATAAGAAGCAACGGCACGACGATTAGCACGAGTCCGAACAGAATCCAGTTCAGATAGATGAGAACCGCACCAAGAACTCCGATGACAGCCAGAGCGGGAATTAGATGCGTCACGATGAGATTGCTCATGACATCCACGTGATGGGTATCCTGTACTACCATTGCGTGCAGACGACCTTTATCGGCACCCGCGTAGTAACTTTGTGGAAGGGAATGGAACTTGTAGAGCAATTCAAGCCGGAAGTTTTCAATTGCTTTTTTCGTGCTATCAAGCGTCAAGCGTCGCGCCAGTAAGATCAGTCCACCATTGCACAGATAAAGGAAAAAAATCAAAAAGGAAATCCACAGTATGTCTTGTGGCTGTTTTTCAGGAATGGCTCTTTGAAAAGCTTCACGAACCAGAAACGCAACAGGAAAAAGAAGAAGAGCCTGAAAAAGGCCGGCCAGAACTGCCAGCCTCAGTTTGCTCTTATCACGGGCAAAGTATTGCCAATAGTGCAGCCATGCATCGCTTCTCATGATTCGCAACAAGATTACCATATTTCCACGTCGGAGAGCGCTTCATCCAGGCCTGAAAAACCTGTTCCCATCACGCCGACGCAAACGCTGGAAAGCCTCACGAAAAGAGTGTATATTCCGCTCATCCAATGATGTCGAAGTTCAATCTCAAGCTATTTCTCCTGAGTTGTTTGCTGCTTGCATTGCTGATTCTTTTTGCTTCGAGAAAAGCTCCTCTTTCTCAAGCCCAAGCTCAACGCGTTCTGGCTGTAACTTTTACCGAATCACTTCTACAACAGTTGAAGGTGCCACCAGGTTTCAAGATTGATGTTTTTGCAAAGGATCTTGGTGGACCCAGAATGCTGGCAGTACTTCCGGACGGTTCGCTTTTGGTCACGCGCCCGGAAAATAATGATGTTCTCCTGCTTCAAGATAAGAACAATGATCACAGATCGGATCGTACCAACGTGATTGCATCCGGATTGGATAAAGTACACGGGATTGCGATTCACGGGAATCAGGTTTATCTGGCTACCGTCAAGGAGATCTATGTAAGTGATATTCAGGAAGATTCTATCTCTAAACCGCGTGCGATTGTGTTCAACCTGCCGGATGGCGGATACCATTTCCGACGGTGCATTGAATTCGGAAAAGATTCAATGATGTATGTTTCGATCGGCAGCACCTGCAACAATTGCATGGAAGCGGATCAAGAACATGCTGCGATCCTTCAATTTACGTTAAACGGAAAGGAAAGAAGAATTTTTGCCAGAGGTCTCCGGAACACGATGGGTTACGGGTGGCATCCACAAACAGGCGAAATGTGGGGAATGGACATTGGTTCTGATTGGCGTGGTAATAACAATCCGCCCGAGGAATTGAATCAAATCAAAATGGGTGGGGACTATGGCTGGCCTGTGTGCTTCGGAAAACAACAGATTGATTCTCAATCGCCGAAGCCACCAGGATCGACGAAAGTTGAATATTGCAAAAATACGATCGCATCCACATTAGACTACGATGCTCACAGCACACCGATCGATTTCCTGTTCTATACGGGCGCACAATTTCCTGCTGAATATAAAAATGATGCGTTTGTAACGTTGCATGGCTCGTGGAATCGTAAACCACCTTCCGGTTACAAGATCGCCAGAATCCATTTTGAAAACGGGAAACCTGAAGAATTTGAAGATTTCATTACCGGTTTCTTGATTGATAAGGGGAAACAATTCATCTCGCGGCCGGCAGGGTTAGCGCTGGGGACAGATGGGTCGTTATTCATTTCAGATGACGGAAACGGTGTCATTTATCGTGTTTCTTACAATCGTAAATAAAAGGATGCCATTCAAGGCAAGTGCGGCCGTTACTGCAACGCCTAATCAGCTTTGCCCCTCAGCCAACTCCACGTGAGACCCAGATATTCACGCAAGGCTCTTTCTGACTGCTGAAAGGCGTTAGAGCTGGGCAACAACTTTAAGAGCAGTGGAACGTGGTTTGGCTGATAAACAAAATCAGTCGGCGCAGGAATGGGACGCGTTCCCTGTTTGAGAAAGAGCGCCATGGAGCGGGGCATATGTGATGCAGACGTGACCAGATAAAATGGTTCTCTCTTCAGTCTGGGCGCGATCAACCGTGCCTCCTGTTCTGTATCCCACGATTCGGATTCCATAAACATATCCTTCTCGTTGATTCCGAACATTCTGGCTGTTGTAAACATCGCCATTGCATTCGGCAGTGGATCGAATACAGCGCCCCCTGACAAAATGAGTTTTCTCCCCGGCTTTGCTCTGTAAATTCGAATCGCCTCCGTGAGTCTTGCAAGAGAGGATTGTGAAAGCTGTGCCCCCTCAGGAAGCGTACTGTTATGCCCACCACCGAGCACGACAATCCATTGAATATTCGATTGAATCACCGATTCTGTTGATAACGGGAGGTAGCGTAATTCAAGTGAGCCAATCAATCGATTCGAAATTGGAGAAAGGCTGAACAAGAGCAGAATCAAAACACCCGCGCCGATCAATGTCTTTCCCGCCCTCTGTCTTCGTGTAAAAGAAATCAGGAACACCCCCAAAAGAAGGGCAAGAAGACAGAGATTCAAAGGCAGAACCAGAATCGAAATTATTTTTCTAAGAACGAACATCGCAAAAGACATCGTGTAAATATAGCACTGTCATGGTGAATCGCAGGTAGCGTAAAATAAAAGTATGCATTCCCGGATTTTGGCTGTGTTATTGCTGTCGATTCCCATCTGGACCGTCGCTGCGGACGATGGCAATTCGATCACTGCCAGTTTCATGAATGAGAACATTACTTTGCTCATCACGAGTCGTTGCGAACACGTGGAGCCGATCTGCCCTTTCGAAGCCAAAATCTCTGCGCCTCCCTGGTTGTTCGAGGCGATTGAAGATGTTGAATACCTGTTTGGACCCGATCATCGAACAGTGATTCCATCAGAAGAAGGTGCGTCCACTCATTACAATTTCACGGAAAAACATATGTTCGGTGAGGATCTCCACGCGCTTGTAATGCTGCAACCAAACTGGAATTCGCCCGGAAGAGGCGTCTTAATTACGGGAAAAATTCCGTATGCAGCAGATGCCACACCGAAGCTCCCTTACGGATTACGTTTTGAAGACAAATACTGGGAAGAGTCTCTGCAAGGGGCACCGTCCGGATATCATCATTTCAGAGTCTGGTTGCGCGGTGACCCGCACGCTTTGAATCAAATCCGATCAGTCGAATACCGTTTGCCCCTGGAATATTTTACCCAGACAAATGTAATTGCGATTCCGCAAACCGAATACTTTCTCGATGGCACCGCGCCATCGAACTCACGTTGGGACATTTCTGCGAATATCCACTGGAGGGACGGAACGTTGTCGATGCACAAGATTCCTTTTCTGCCCCGTTGAACGTCGATTTTACTTCGTGCGATCTGTCATCACCGACAGATATTCTCGCCACGGTCCAACGGCATCGCCGTACTGTTTTGCTGCTGTGCGAAGAATTTGAACGAGATGATCCAAATCATGAGCGAACCAGGTTGCCAGTAATTCCCCGAGCGTAACCTCACCGAGCGCAGGATGGGTCCCTTTGCGGGCCAAATCTTGCTGGGA
The DNA here is from genome assembly GCA_963771165.1 of uncultured bacterium. GTDB lineage: Bacteria > Acidobacteriota > HRBIN11 > JAKEFK01 > JAKEFK01 > JAKEFK01. The sequence goes on from CAVYSN010000019.1 coordinate 264,589, forward strand.
TAGTTTCATCCCGCGCAGAGTCTCCAGATTCCTGGAACGCAATGCCGCAAACTCATCGAGCAGTTCGTTAAACGTCTTCCCTTCTCCGGTCTTTAACATTGCTTCCCGGTCAAAAGGCTCAAAAGCACGATTCACACCATGTTCCAGGATCATTTTAGCGCGCGGAATGTAGTCCGTTTGCTCACCATGAATAAGATGACCAACAACATCAAACGGACTCCATGTACCCGGACCTTCGTTGCTGCGAATCAAATCTTCGGGAAGGCCTTCTAATAAAGCGCGTAACACAGCCGGAGTCCGTTTAAGCTGATCGCTTAGTTGTTCCAGGTTGAGAGTCATCTGTTTATATTAGCAGGCAAGATTCCTGCGATCCATAATGCACGCGAGACGTCTGCGCTCCTTACATTTTTGGGAAAAGGCTTGCTAACAGGCGATCGTTACGATTGCGCCAGCTTCCCCAACCATAACCCTCGTGAGTTTCGCCTCCTGCGGGCAAATAGCCTTTCTCTTTTAAATACGTGTAGAATTCGCGGTTTGCCGTGCGAAGGTCCCAGCCATCTGCTTTGGATCTTGCATCGTATGCGCCCCAATCCATGTAAATCCGCATCGGTTTCTCTTGAGCATTGGTCATCATTGCTTTGAGCGCATCGTCCACATCCATCGGCCAGGCGGATTGTGTTGCAACTCCACCGAACAATTTCCAATTTTCAAAGGCTATGTAGAAAGCGTCACCGCCGGCACCCAGTGTGCCTGCAATTGCCCTGCTCTCTCTTTCTTTAGCCGTTCTGTAACGTCCATCAATGAAGGGCACAATTTCTTCGACGAAGTATTTCGAAGTCTGTTTTGTCTGTTCCATGACTTGATTGCGCGGTTCTTCAGAGGTTTTGATTTCTGTCAGAAATACAAGAATGACCGGTTGCAAAAAGGAGCCGCTGAGATTCTCCAGCGTATTGTTGATCGCGCCCTGCGACTTTGCAAGCTGTCCATCCAGGATGTACAGAACAGGATACGAAGTCCCGGAGGATGCATAGCCTGCGGGCAAGTAGACATCCACCTTGGCTAATCCTGCCCGGTTTGTATTGCTTTTGATTTCATGGGATTCGAAGGTTCCCCGTTTATCCGCCGTGGCCTCCCGGGTGTGCGTTGGTTCCTGCCAGGCGGGCATCGCAAACCACGACATTGGATTTCCCCTGCGATCGACCGTGGTCCTTGGATTGTGCGGGTCCGCTATGTTTTCCTCGAAATTACGAACGTACCGGTAGTTGATCCTGGCATCCGGTTCGAGGCGGGTCGAGTAGTAAAACAAATCGGTTCCTGCAATTCGTTGCATTTGATCTTCGCGCTGCTGACCCTGAATGTCTCCCGCAATCGCGATATCATCACCTGCTCCACGATACAGGAAAATCACCCGGTCGGGCCATTCCACAATTGGTGTTTGCTTGTGTTTGACAAAGAATTGATCGACCGTTGCTTTTTTGTCGGATGCCGATTCCAGGTCTTTCATAAATGACGCAAATTTTGAACTCACAGGTAATGGAAGGATAGCGCCTGGAATGGATGCCGTTTGCACGGCGCTGCTGATGTCGACCCTTGCAACTTCGCCATGACTGCGTGAAAAGATCGCGCCATCGGCATAACTCGGAGGCGTCCAGGAAATATGCTTAAAAACCTCGACCTGTTTTGTTTCCTTCCATCCTTCGGAACTGGCCGGGCCGACATGAACCGTACCGACTTTTGTTTGAATGATTAGATTTCCATTGACAAGCAAAACAAATCCATCAGGAACTGCTCTGGTCTTCCATCTCGTTTCGCCATTTTCAGCGTTCACACAGGTCAGGATCCTTCCATTGAATCCATAGAGATGGCCATTGTAATAAACCGGAGGATTGTAGCTGTTCTTGAAAACGCTGGCAGTCCACACTTTTTCCACGTTAACTTTGCCGTCGACGCCTGCGGCGAGCCGGAGCAGATCCGCGCTGTCTTCTTTATTCCGAAGCAGCAGCCGGGAACCATCGAGCGGCAGCGGCACCAGAATGGTTGCTGCATCGTCTCCGCCATGATCGTATTCCAACACGCTCTTTCCATTCACTGCATCCACAACAAACATTTTCTTATCGCTGATTGCAATGATTCTTTCTTTTCCATCAATCTTCATCAGGATGGGCGATTGGTAGTTGACCATATCATCACCCACCGTCCACTTCACCTTCCCCGTTAGCTGATCGAAGGCGGCAATCGACTTTCCTTTCTCGCCGCCGATCTGAACAACAACCACACCATTGGAAACCAGCGGGGATGCCGTATAACCATAAAAAGGAGAGCGGCCCCCTTCCCTGGTCACATTCAGAGACCAGATTTTTTTCCCATTCACCAGACTCAATGCGGTGAGATCGCCGAATGCGCTTAGGGCGAAGACTTTGCCGTCATGGATTGCCGGTGTCGCAATGGGACCATCATGCGATCCATCATGCCCGGCATACTTCGGAGAAAGCTCATAACGCCAAAGCTCTTTTCCGGATTTGGAATCATAGGCTGCTACAAAGTCCTTCTCCCCATCCGTGAAAGCTGTCACAGCCTTCCCGCCGACAATGGATACGCCGGAATAACCGGAACCGGCTTTGGCTCGCCACGAGACCGTGAGATTTCCGTTTTCGGGTGAGAATCTCGCCCCATTTGCGCTGCCGTCGTAGTTCGGACCTCTAAATGCCGGCCAATCGTCTGAGGCATCAACGAACCCAACAATCAAAAAAGCAATGAATAAGAAATGATTTCCCGGTGTGCGCATGAAGAGTATTCCTCCGTCTGAGATCATTATAGAAGTGGGGGAAAAAGGTTCTGAGCATTTTGACGCGAAACGGCATCCGGCAAAGATGAGCTGCCGAAAAGAAGCCATGAAATACATCTTCATCCTGTAGTGGCAAAGCATTTGCCGTTTCCGGTGCCGGGTGATTTTGCGGTGCAATCCTATTTCGTTGTATGATTCACAGAATTCTTTAAGCATTTTGAAAATCCTCACCACTCCGGTTCCACTCCGTAAGCAGGTCCTGATGTTAGCGATGCTTTTCGGCATCGCTGTAGCTCAGCCTTTGTTTGACGTTGTTTCGAAAAGCCCGCAATTTCTTGCTGTGAGAGATTCTCCTCGGACCGAACTGGTTTTATTCATTCTCCTGTTCATAATTGCGCCGGCTGTATTGTTTGCACTGCTTCTGGGCCTCACGCGGAAGATCTCAAAATCTGTTGCCGCAATCTTATTTTTCGTTCTTGTAATCATCCTGTCTTTCTTCCTGTTCCTACCCATCTTCAAAGCTTTGTCGTTGAGCGACCCGCTGATCATTCCACTTTCGATAGCTCCGGCAATTCTACTCGCAGCGCTGATTTTGAAAATTGATCAGTCCCGATTCTTAACTGTGTGTTTTGGGATCGTTGTGATTCTGGTCCCGGCGGTCTTTTTGAGCCATGGCTCCATACTTCGGATCGTTCGATCGGACAAAATGAAGATTTATCCCGTAAGACCTTCTTTCACTCCACCGATTGTCTTCATCGTGTTTGATGAACTGCCATTGTCTTCGTTGTTAAACGAGGGAGGTGAACTCGATGCAGAGCATTACCCAAACTTTGCCGGACTGCTGGAGCACTTCACGTGGTACCGAGACGCCACGACCGTTGCTGACCAAACAACAACGGCGATGCCGGCATTACTGACAGGAAATTATCCGAAAGCCGATCGCCATCCGAGTGCAACCGACTATCCGGAGAATCTCTTTTCCCTGTTGGCCGGTTCCTATGAAATGAGAGTGGCGGAGCCGATCACGAAATTTTACTCCCAGGGAAATTTATTCGCGGAACATCCTGGTATCTTCCGACGTCTTTTTCTGCTTGCGACGGACACAGCGGCGGTGTATCTGCAAATCTCACTGCCGCAAAGCTACGCTCAATATTTTCCATCGGTTAACGACACCTGGGGAGATTTCCTGAACCAGTGGAACGAAGAAAAAACAATACCGCGGCAGGACCAGCTCCAATTATTCATGGACGGATTTCTCGCTGCGGATTCACCCAGGTTCCATTTCCTTCACCTGATGCTCCCACACAGGCCATGGCTCTTTTTGCCATCCGGTAAACGCTATAATTCTCCCAAAAAAACGGATCAGATCGGGAAAGAGGACCCGTGGATCAAGGAACGACGCTTCCATCAGCACCTTCTGCAGCTTGGATATACGGACCGTGTACTTGGAGAATTGCTCGCAAGACTCAAGAAATCGCAACTCTATGATCGGGCTTTAATCATTCTCACAGCCGATCACGGAATCACTTTCCTTGATACCGAGAATGATCGCATTGCAACCGCAGCAAACTTTCAGGATGTTGCTTCGATTCCCCTGTTCGTGAAGCTCCCTGATCAAAAGGAAGGAAAGACCGATGAACGGAGCGTGGAATCGATCGATCTTGTGCCTACAATTGCGGATGCCCTTGGGCTGAAACTCCCATGGAAGAATGATGGAGTAAGTTTGATCCGGACTGATCGTTTACGCACAACCAGGATCTTGCTGGATCGCAAAACCGGCCAGCTTGTGGCCATTCCAACCAATTTGCCGCGAATCCCGGAAAGTGTTCGCAGAAAATTTTTTCTGTTCGGACAGGAACGAGAACTTTATTGGTTAAGAAATTCTCCTTACGGTTTTATGATGGGGCGCTCCGTAAAAGAATTCCTGATTCAAGAAAGCAAACGAACGGTGTATCAGAACGACCGGACATTGTATCGGGATGTAAAACTCAAATCCGGTTTTTTGCCTGCCTTTATTTCCGGCAGTATCCCTGAGCCTGAAACGAATAAGAATGGTTGGCTTGCGATCGCAATCAACGGCCGAATTTGCTCGATTACCGAAACCGTTGCTTCTTCACCAACTGGGAAAGAGTTTGGAGCGATTGTTCCAGAATCCTGTTTTCAAGAAGGTGAGAACAATGTCGAGTTTTACGAAGTCAAAGAGAATCAGCTCTTGCATTTTGTAACGAGCGCGAGAAATCTGTAATCCATGCGGTGCGGGCGTTACAAAGCGCCAGCGTTGAAGTATCGCGCCTGGGAGTGATGAAAAACGAGTGCGCTGACAGACGCTTCCGGATCCATCATGAATCCATCTGTCAATTCAACGCCTATGGATTCAGGGTTCAACAGACGAAACAGCAGTTGCTGATCGGCAAGATTCGGACAGGCGGGATAACCGAAGCTGACGCGAATTCCCTGATATTTTGCTTTCAACCGGTCCTGCATCGTTAGCTCGGGCGAATCAAACAGGTCCCAACCCTCTCGAATTTTTCTGTGCAAACGTTCAGCCGCCGCCTCCGCGCTCTCCACAGCAAGAGCTTGTAGAGTATGTGAAAGCAAATATTCGCCGCGGTCCTTTAAATCAGCGGCGCGCTGACGAACCCCTTCACCGCATGTCGTAACGAAAAGCGCAATCGAGTCCCGTTCGCCTGTGGCAAGCGGCTTCACAAAATCTGCAAGCGAGAGTCCATCTTCCTTTTGCTGGCGCGGGAAATCCCAGTGTCCCACTTCATTTCCAATTCCATCAAACAGCAAAAGCCGGTTCCCTTCCGAATTTGCGCCGAAATACTGATAAACGCCCCGGCATTGAAGCCATCCATTTTCAGCTCGCTTCATCACATCACTCACAAAAGCATCCAGCTCCAGATATTTCGGATCCCGTTCCTCCGCCAGTCGTTCGACAGAGCCGCGCAATCCCAGATGTTTTGAAAAAAGCATTTGTCTGCTTAAGTACGGCCAGATTTCAGCCAACCGAAATGGAATTTCATGACGTTCGTAATCCGGCGGACGAAGCGCCGGTTCCGAAACGGATACTTGCGAAGATCGAACCGGTGGAAGCAAAACTCCGGACATCGCTTCCTGCGCGCCGGCAGCGCCGCTCAAGGATTGCGTCTCTTCATCGATCTGTAGCAAAACGGACTGTGGATCGCTCATCACAGCATTTGCAAGATCCAATCCTTTCATCGCATCGCGAGCAAACGCTACGATCGGCGCCGGGGCCCCTCCCGCATAGGCAGGGCGGATTCTTGTCAGCGTGAACTTCCGCGTCAACGCAGCGCCACCAACAAGAATCGGCAAGCGAATGCCGGCTGCATGCAAATCTTCCGCTGTGGTCACCATCTGCTGTGCAGACTTCACCAGCAAACCGGAAAGTCCGATGATGTCCGGTTTATGCTTTTGCACCGCTTGAATCAAAACTTCCGGCGGAACCTTGATCCCAAGATTCACAACGTTGTAACCATTGTTTGAAAAAATGATCTCCACCAGATTTTTGCCGATGTCGTGAACATCCCCTTTGACTGTTGCCAGAATGACTTTGCCTTTGTTCGCGCTTTCCGACTTCTCCATGAACTGTTCCAGATGCGCCACAGCCGCTTTCATCGCTTCCGCGCTTTGAAGGACTTCCGCCACGATCAACTCGTTGTTGTTGAAAAGACGCCCCACTTCATCCATTCCTTTCATCAACGGACCATTGATAATTTCCAGAGGCGGCGTTGATTTCAGCTTTTCATCAAGGTCTTCGATCAAGCCTTCTTTCGTTCCTTCGATGATGTAACCCGCGAGCCTTTCATCCAGTGTCCGTGTTGCAGCAACCGGTTTTGTCTGTTTTGATTTCCCGCGGAAATGAGCAGCGAAAGCGGCAACAGGATCCTCTCCACGATTAAAAAGGAGATCATCGCAAACGCGTTTGTCTTCTTCAGGAATGCTCGCGAAACGGATTAGTTTTTCAGAAGAAATGATTGCAAAGTCGAGCCCGGCCTTTGTGCAGTGATACAGGAAAACGGAATTCAACACTTCGCGCCCTGCTTCCGGCAGCCCGAATGAAACGTTCGAAATTCCAAGGATTGACCTTGTATAGGGGAACCGCTGTTTCAACGCAGCAACGGCGCGAATCGTTTCACCGGCAGAACCAACGTAGTTTGCGTCGCCCGTTCCGCACGGAAACACAAGCGGATCCCAGATGATGTCCTCTTCGGGAAAATCATAGTTTTGTGTGAGGTCAGCGTGCGCACGTTCAGCGATTGCCAGCTTGCGTTCTACTGTGATCGCCTGAGCTTGCTGTTTATCCTCATCAATGCATCCGAAGATGACCGCAGCGCCATATTTTTTGGCAAGCGGCAGGACGATTTCCAATTTTTCCTGGCCATCTTCGTAATTAATGGAGTTGATGATCGATTTTCCCTGGCAGTATGTTAAAGAAGTTTCCAGCGCTGCGGCGTTCGTTGTATCCACGACAACCGGAACTTTGACCATCCGTATGAGTTTTTCGTAAAAACGTTTGACGTCTTCCGCTTCGTCTCGATCGGCATTTTGCAAATTCACATCGATGAGCTGCGCGCCCGCGCGAACCTGGGCGCGTCCGACTTCTGCGGCTTCTTCATACTTCTCCGCTTCAATCAAACGCTTGAACTTGCGGCTGCCGACTTCGTTCGTGCGCTCCCCAACGATCAACGGACGGCTCGATTCTTCGCACTCTACGTAATCGATTCCTGAAACTTGCGTCTTCTTATAGGAGACCGGCGTGCGCGGCTTCCCCGCATGTGCCACTTCGGCAAGCTTCCGAATGTACGACGGGTTCGTGCCGCAACAACCTCCCACAATGTTGATCCATCCCTGTTCAACAAACCGTTGAAGCGCCGCGGCAATCATCTCCGGAGTCTCACTATAACGCCCGTTTTCATCCGGAAGTCCCGCGTTGGGATAGCAGGATATGAAGCATTTCGCCATGGAGTTCAGTGTGCGCAAATGATCCGACATGAACTCGGGACCGGTTGCGCAATTCAGTCCAACGGAAATCATTCCCGAATGCTCAACAGACGTATAAAAAGCGTCAATGGTTTGACCTGCCAGCATCGTTCCCATCGGTTCAATCGTGGCGGAGAGCATCAACGGCACACGGATGCCTGTTTCACGATACGCTTCTTTTATCGCGATGATTCCGGCTTTCACATTGCGCGTGTCCTGGGATGTTTCGAGAAGCAATGCATCCACGCCTCCTTGCAGCAAACCGATCGCTTGCGCACAATACGAATCGATGATCTGCTGAAACGTGATGCCGCCCGTGACAGTGATCGTTTTTGTTGTCGGCCCCATGGAGCCGGCAACAAAACGGGATCCCCCAAACTTTGCTGCCGCTTCGCGAGCAATCCGGGCCGCTGTTGCACTGATTTCGATGGCCCGGTCTGCCAGATTGTATTCCGCCAATACAGTCGGCATCGACCCAAACGTGTTCGTCTCCACCATATCGCTGCCGGCCTGGAAATACGCTTCATGGATCTGGCGTACAACATCCGGACGGGTCAGATTCAAGAATTCATTGCATCCTTCGTATTCAGCACCGCCGAAATCAGCAGCGGTCAACTGATAGGACTGCAACATGGTCCCCATTCCCCCATCCAAAACCAGAATTCGATCTCGAATCAGATCGATCAGTTCTTTTCCACGTTGTGTATATTCCTGCTGTTTCATGTCCTTTTCCTATGAGGCACGCGGGCGCGATGAATCGCGCCCCTACATGTAGGGGCGCCATTTACGGCGCCCGTCTTCCCTTGTTTTTTTTCTTTTTCACCGCGCAACCGATCAAAACTGTAAATGGATCTCCTCGCCTTTTCGATCCGATACCGATACGAATTCGCGTAAACTTTGCCTTCTCTAAAAACCCACGCAGCTCCTTTTCCTCAAAGCCGAGCCATACATCCCCCAGCTTTGTTTTCACCCACTCTTCTTCATGCGTTCGGAGTTCTTGAAACAGGAGTACTCCGCCAGGCTTGAGAATGCGATGCGCTTCCGTGAGGCCTTGGGCGGGATCCTGCAAGGAGTGCAGCACCTGGGCCATCAATACAAAATCCACACTCTCATTCCCCAGCGGCAGTTTTTCGATTCGAGCCTGTTTCCAGCGGATGTTTTTCACGGCGTGCCTCTGAGCAAGATGCTTTGCGCGACGGAGTATGGTTTTCGATTTGTCGATTGCAATCACTCTTCGCGCCCAGCGGGCAACTTCCAGTGTAAGATAACCATCGCCGCAACCCAGATCTGCCACAACACCGGAGCGGGGCCAGATAGCTCAGAGTGCGCGCCCAGGCAGCCCAGCTTCTTCCCGGTGTCGGAACATTGCCGCTCTGCTCACGAAAATCTTCCTTCCGCTGCCGGAGAATTTCCTGCAACCGGACATCATCTTCACGCGACCCTTCCAGATCCCGCAACTGCTCCTTCAATGAGGGCCACAGTCCCGCAATCCCGTCACCAAACTGCGCCGGATCGACAAAGTAATAGGACCACCCTCGCTCCCGTGTCTCGCGCACCAGGTCCGCTTCCCGTAATAACCTCAGGTGTCTCGAAATTCCCGATTGCGCCCCCCCAAGAATCTCCGTCAACTCACTCACGTTCAATTTCTCACGCGCAAGCAGACGCAGCAGCCGCAGCCGCTGCGAATCCCCCAGCAACCGGAAGAAGTCCGCTGATAAATTCATATCACTATATATACATATGTTGATGTCTCATTGCAAGCCCCGTGTGAACCTGTGGTTCAGTACCTCGCTACAGCGGTCTCCACAGCAACGCCCCCGATTTATTAAGGCGAAAGGCAGGTTGCTGTACGAAGCCTCCAGCCCTCTGACTCCCATCTTCATAAGGAGGAGAGGCACCGGACGAAACCAGTGTTACAGGGTACTAGTAGCACTTCACAAATAGATTGTGGAGTTATCAGGTATCATCCTGGTTTCCTAGCACGTCCTAATCTTTATTATTGATGAGGCTGTTAGACGGCTACACCAAAGATCGTAAGAGAGGTAAGGATCGGATCACTCCGCTAGCTACTGTTACATGCGGCTAGTGGCTAGATCGATACCTGTTGACACTTAGATTTCAGCGATGATAGGATTCAACTGCGATTACGAATTAGTCCTGTAGCGTGTGTTAGAAACATCTATACACTTCATTGATAACGTGCATTAACGAGTTCCGGTAATTCGACTTTGAAAAAAGGATCCGCCCGGTCGCGATTTCACCTAGCGCAACACAGCGTACCTCTTATTTTCACCGCCCTCCTACTGTGTAGCGTCCGCTCGTTTGCCGACACTCCGATCACTGAGGTCAAGATTTCACGTAGTTTTTTCAATCCATCCATCCACGAAAACGTTGCCATCGAGTTCGTATCCCCCGCCAACGGAGTTTTAAGCCTGGACATCTTAGACCGGGACGGCTACATCGTTCGAAAACTTGCCGCCGAGACCCCCATCGTGTCCGGGACGAACCAACTGATCTGGAATGGCCGAGACGACGGAGGAACGATTGTTCCGGATGAAGCCTACTCGATAAAAATCGATATTCGTGCCGGCAATACAACCTACAGCTATTTTTCGGCCGCAAAATCGCAGAATGAAGTGAAAGCGGAAATCGGTTACTATGACCGCCAGAATAGGGTCCTCAGCTACAAACTTCCGAAGGCAGCAAGAATCCATGCTCATGCCGGTTCTGCGGTTGTGGATCCCAAAACCCAGCAAGCACTTGGTCCGGTTCTTAAAACTCTTGTAAACCGCGAACCCAGAATTGCAGGCGCAATCATTGAGCACTGGTCCGGGTTTGATGAAAGTGGAACGATCTACGTTCCCGAGTTACCGAATTTCGTATTCTCCATCTCGGCGTCAGAGCTTCCTGAAAATTGCATGATTTCCGTGGGAAACCGCAGCATTACTTTTCTCGACACAATCAAGCAGAGGACCGGTTCGCCGTTATTCCGGACTACCGGCGGCGACCACGAGCATCATCGGGACCTATCCACAATACAAGACATTTCCCCCGTCATGAAACTGGCACCGATCAATGGAGTCTGGTCCGAGAAAGAAAAAGCGTGGGTTGTGCGGGAAGGATCGCTAAAGATTGGATGGCGGCTGGAAGGCCCCTCCGCCGGCACATTTTCAGAACTACCGGGATCTCTGGGTGTATTCCTAAACGACAAGCTCGTTTGGAATACAAAGAAGCCTGAGGCAATCTTCGAAGTGAATGTTCCAATCGTCAAGATGCCGGACCGTATTCAGTACGTTGCAGTGAACTGGGTAACCGAATTCGGTCCTCTTGTTGTAAACGCATTTCGAATCAAAGTACGCGAATCGAAAAAATCATAGATGGAAGTCGTTAGACCGGAGGAGAAGATGCGGACGATCCGATTTGTCATCCTGTTTATCGCGACGACACTCGTCCTGTTCTTTTGGAGCGGGTCGGTTCAGGGTTCAACAAACGTATGCGGCAGCATCAACACAAATACAACCTGGACAGTTGCCGGCAGCCCTTATATTGCGACCTGCACCGTATCGATAGCCTCAGCGGCGACTTTAACAATCAATCCCGGCGTTACGGTTAAGTTCAATGCCGGTTATAGTCTGACGGCCAATGGAAGGCTGCTCGCCGTTGGAACAGCAACAGATCCCATCACCTTCACAACGAATGCCGTGACACCGGCTCGTGGGGGATGGCGAGCCATCCACTTCGAACCAGGAAGCTCCACAAGCCAACTTTCATACGTGAATGTGATGTGGGGAGGCGCATCAAGCGATGGCTTGATCGTTCTGAATACGAATACGAATCCGGGACCTGCGATGGATCACATTACAGTCAGTGAATCTTCCACAAATGGGATCAAAGTGATCAATGGCTGGAATCCCATTTCCGATTCGACCATTTCAAACTGCACAACCCGGGGAATAACCGTTACCGGGGGCCAAATTATTTTAGGTAACTCAACCGTATCCAATAATGGCAGTTACGGCATCTACGTAGATGTCTGGGCACTTAGCTCGCTTACGAACGTGACGATCTCAAACAATTCCGATTATGCGATCGGTGCGATACGGAATGCAAGCGTCAAGATGACTGGCCAAACTACGGTCACCGGAAACGGAGGAGGAACCAAAAATGCGATTGGACATTTTGGAGGCAGCATCGATTATGAAAGAACCTGGGATTCGGAAATCCCAATCGTCGTTTTAGCTTCAACGACTGTCACGTCCACTGGAATCTTAACAATCAATCCCGGTGCAACAATCAAATTTGTATCCGGTCTACAACTGGAGGTCGCTGGAAAACTGACAGCCGTAGGCAACGCATCGCAACCGATCACTTTCACGACGAATGCGACAACACCGACACGCGGCAGCTGGCGTGGAATCTATTTTGAACCGGGAAGCTCGGCCAGTCAGCTTTCTTACGTAAACGTTTCATGGGGTGGAGCCAGCGGTGGGACCGATCGTGACACTCTCATCAGAATCAACACGAATACGAATCCCGGACCTCCGATGGATCACGTCACAGTGAGCGAATCTTCCACAAACGGGATCAAGATGATAGATGGTTGGGGAGGCGCCATTTCCGATTCGACCATTTCGAACTGCACCACCCGAGGAATTACGGTAATGGGCGGACAAATCACTTTAAACAATTCAACCGTATCCAACAACGGCAGTTACGGAATTTACGTGGATGTTTGGGCGTTGGCTGACCTGACAAGCGTAACAATCACGAATAATACCGACTTTGCGATCGGCGCTTATCGAAACGCCGGCATCACAATGAGCGGACAAATCACAGTTTCCGGAAACGGAGCCGGCGTCAAAAATGCAATCGGACATCTCGGTGGCAGCATCTCAGAAGAAAGAATATGGGATTCGGAAATCCCAATCGTCGTTTTCGCTTCAACGACTGTCACATCCACCGGAATATTAACGATCAATCCCGGTGCAACAATCAAATTTGTATCCGGTTCACAGCTGGAGATCGCCGGAAAACTGACAGCGGTAGGCAACGCATCGCAACCGATCACTTTTACGACGAATGCAACAACACCGACGCGCGGCAGCTGGCGTGGAATCTATTTTGAACCAGGGAGCTCGGCCAGTCAGCTTTCTTACGTAAACGTTTCCTGGGGTGGAGCCAGCGGTGGAACCGATCGTGACACGCTCGTCAGAATCAACACGAGTCCGGGACCTTCGATGGATCACTTGACTGTGACAGAATCCTCCACAAATGGAATCAAGATGATGAATGGCTGGCAAACGAACGTTTCCGATTCGACAATCTCCAACTGCACGACACGAGGAATTACTGTGACGGGAGGCGCACTGGTTTTGGGCAATTCAACGGTATCCAACAATGGCAGCTACGGCATTTATGTCGACCGCTATTCGATGTTGTTTTTGAGCAATGGAGCTCTCAACAACAATGTGGATTATGCCATCGGCTCCTTTTCAACGGCCAGAATTGTCGTCACTTCGACGCCTTCATTATCCGGAAATGGAGGAGGGAGTAAGAACGCGATTGGATTCGTTGGGGGAGGCATCGATGGGATCGGAACAGGGACCACGGTGACATGGGATTCCGAAATCGAAACCGTTGTTCTTGGAACACCAACAATTACCGCGACTGGTATTCTTGCCATTGCTCCCGGTGCGACGATCAAATTCGCGCCGGATAAATTCATAGAAGTGCAGGGCACACTTACAGCAGTTGGCAGCGCGCAACAGCCGATTCTCTTCACTTCAAACGCAGCGGTTCCCACGGCGGGAAGCTGGGGCGGATTCTATTTCCGAGCCGGGAGTTCGATGAGTCAATTGAAATATGCAACCCTCGCTTACGCTGGGGATCCTCAATATGGAAGTCACCTGGGAACCGTTGTTTTTGATCAAGGGTTTCCTTCTCTTGAGCACGTAACGATCGCTGATTCCGCTACATATGGGATCAAAATCCTGTTGGCCGGAACAGCAACTCCATTCATCAAGCATTGCAGTTTTGTGAATAACGGCAGCGGCGCAATTTCAAACGATAATGCAGCAACCATAGATGCAAGAATGAATTTCTGGGATTCGCCGAATGGTCCTTCCGGAGCGGGGCCTGGTAACGGTGAATCCATCTCCACCAAAGTAACATTCGATCCGTTTTTTTCTGCCGCCCCGTTGGATCCGCATCTTTTCACTTCGGTTGTTGTCATCAATCAAACCTTCAATCCGGCACACGGAGTGAACATCAGCATTCCTTTTGAAACAACAATAACCGGCGATTGGACGGCCACTTTCAAAAACGCGATCGGAACGGTCCTTCGCACGTACAACGGGAGCGGACAAACGGGAACTGCTGTCTGGGACGGTAGAGATAGCTTCGGAACCCTCATGCTGGATGGGACGTATAATTTTGAGCTTCAAAGCACCGCCTCCCCTTCCGGTGAAATCGCCGGATCCGTTAAAGGAGCAGCGATTGTTATCGATTCGACGAAACAACTTGGGATTTCCAGTTTTTCCGCTGCTGAATTTTTCAGTCCGAATAATGATGGGATTCAGGACACGAACTCCATTCAGGCCGCTTTTAACTTCGAAGATGTGAACTGGACCCTCAACTTTCGCAATTCTTCGAACGCGATCGTTCGTTCTACATCGGGACAGGGAGCCGGCTTTGCTTACGTTTGGGACGGCAAAGATGCAAACTCGAGTCTCCAGCCGGATGGAGGATACATCGTTGAATTATTGATTGTCGATGGCACGATGAACAACGGCGCAAATAAACCCGCAACGATTGACACCACATTTCCCGTTTCCCAGATCCTGTATCCGAATGGAGGCGGAATATTGTCCAATTTCTATCAAGCAGGATCTGAACTGGTTGCAATCACCGCCAATAGTACTGATTTAAATCATCAGCAATGGACGTTGGAAAGGGGGGCCGGCACGGCACCGACATCCTGGGCGACTCTTCAAACGGGAACTTCGCCTGCTTCCGGCGGCCCCATTCACCTCTGGGATACATCGAATCTTACGAATGGTACTTACAGTTTGAGGCTTACAACATGGGATAAGGCCGGTAACCAGATCAGTGCCTTAACCACGCTGACAGTCGGCAATTTTGAAGTGAGCATGAACGTTCGACAGATCAATGTCGCGACAAATGAAACAGTGCAATATACGTCGATCGTTCCTTTTGCATTAACGGAAACCCTCGTCATCAAGAATTCTGATGGTGAAATCGTAAGAACACTCGTCAATAACGTTCCACGAAATGCCGGCAACCATGTGGATACCTGGAACGGAAAGATGGTGTCCGGTGCATACCTTCCCACAGGAGGGTATTTCTACGTTGTCACTGTAACCGATGGTACGAATGTACTGACAATGGATCAGACCGGCCAAATCATACCCTGCACTGCGTGCCGGTTCGTCCCTTACGAGACGTGGGATCCCTTCAATAATAATCCACTCGTTTTGACGTTCCCAATTAATTCTCCCCCGAAACTTCTCGTTCTCGCATTTTCGCCGACTCTCGTTGCGGGAGTCCCCCGGGACCATATTGCTGAAGGCTGCGATCTTCCCAATTTCTGCCCGTACACCAAGGAGTACAGGGAAGCGGGCACACACACATTCCGATGGGCAGGAGTGGACGGTACCGGAGCGTTTCGCACGGACATGAAAGGGTTCGTGATGTTGGAGCAAGGCATTGAACCGAATGTGGTTGTTGTTTACGGTACACGGCTCAATTTATCAGCGGTTACAGCTTCCCCTTCCATGTTTAATCCCTACAAAGGAACGCAATCTGTCTCTTTTACAATCGCGTCCTTTCAGAACCAGGCCGTAAATATCACCGCTACGTTTCAAAGTCATTCTTCGCTTTCTATTCTGCGAACAATCAACATGACAGGAGTCACTCCTGGAAACGTCAACATCCCGTGGGATGGAAAGGCGGATAACGGAATGTGGGTTGCGCCAGGTGGTTATACGGTGACCGTGAAAATAACCGATCCGATTGGAAATACTGCCGGTGGACAAATTCTGACAACGGTTCGGTATTGAGGAGGCCTCCACATGAATGGCAGAGAAGCAAGTTTTCGATGGAACAGAACATTCGTTGTGCATGTTTTCCTCTTTGTTTTTGTAATGCTGGGATTATCCTCCATAGCGAGCGGGCAGTACTGGTGTGGTTACCCGTTCACTCCTCCGGTTGGTCCCCCACCGGAACCACCCTGCTGCGAGTGTGAAGGCAATTGCACCGCTTCACCCAATTTTATCGCGAAAGGAAACTACACATTTTCCGCCACCGACCTTCATCTGCCCACACGCGGATTGCCGCTCACGCTCACTCGCCACTACGATTCTGCGCGAATGGTGGATGGTCCCTTCGGTATCAGCTGGACTTCCTCCTTTACAGGCACTTTAATGGAGACGACCTATCTGTACTCCGCTCCCTCTACATACTCCAGAGAGGTCAACGTCCTTTTACCAAACGGCATGACTTACAGATTCCGCGAAAACACCGATGGTTCTTATACACCCTTTCCAGCAAACCATTACAAATTGATCAAAAACGGTGATGGAACCTTTGAATTAACGCTTCCACAAAGCCGTATTCGATACAACTATTCTTCCACCGGCCTTCTGACTTCCCAGTTGGATGAATATGGAAACAGTCTCCTTTTTACTTACAATGAAAATGGACGTTTGGAGAGGGTCAGTGATGGAACCGGATCGGGCCGTTATCTGGAATTCCTTTATGGTGCCGATGGACGCGTCAGCACGTTGCGGGATTCTGCGAATCGAACGGTCTCTTACGTCTACAATGCGCAGGGAGCCCTCACATCGGCTACAGATGCGGCCGCGCGGCAAACCCTCTACGGTTACGCCAATGGAAGATTCGCTCCCCTGTTGAATCAGATCAAGGACCACTGGAATCGTGTGATCACCACAATCACATACGATTCTTCTGACCGCACCTCTTCTTACACCGACGCAGGTGAATCCTATTATTACGGCTATAAGTATCAGGATGATCCGTTCAAAGTTCTAAAAACCAACTCGAACGGTATTGAATGGGTTTTTACTTTCAATTCCGATGGATACATCACCAGCCGGGTTTCTCCTTACTGGTGGGGATCAACGACCACAACAGCCTTTAACGCAGATGGCTCCATCCAGAATTCCGTTGATGAAATGGGCATCAAAACATCCTACACCTATAATCCCGATGGTTCGGTTGCAACGATCACGCGCGATGATACGGGCCCTCAAGCCGTTCGTTTTGATTATGCGTACGATCCCAATTTCACCGGCAAAGTGATTTCCATTACGCCAAAGAATCCTTCCTCGGGAGCTGTCGATCCAAACTGGCAGGCCTGGCAATACGATTACCATCCAACCGGCAGTGCCCCCGGAGCCCTTCATCATGTCTATCGCGTTCGAAGCGATGGAACAACTTTCGATACGCTGGCCACTTACACTTACAATTCTGCCGGTCAAGTGCTGAATGTAACCGATGGTTCGGGTGCTGTGACGACCTATTCGTATGATTCGACCACAGGCGATCTTGCTTCTGTGACTTATCCGAAGAACTCCGATGCCGGCGCCAATCCGGTCTATCAGTATGGCCGCGATACCATCGGTAGAGTCACCTCCGTTATCGATCCTTTGAATCACACAACAGCTTACACCTACGACAATCTCGATCGGATCACAAGCATCACTCTGCCAAAGCCCGCTGCCGGATCCCCTCTGAATTTTGTTACAACTTATTCCTATGACAATTATGATTCTGTAACCGGCCTGCTTTTTTCTCATCAGACCGATCCGAATTCAAAACTCACAAAGCAAGGCTATGATCAGTTCGGACAGATGATCCGCAGCATCGATGCGTTAAACAAACTCACTCTCTTTACTTACACGAAGGGGTTGCTCACTTCGATCACCGATGCAAACAACAATGTCACAACCTATGCCTACAACGCACTACGTCGTCTGACCACCACAACGTTTCCAAACGCTGCGACTGAAACTTACACCTATTATGCGGATGGACTGCTCGCTAACAAAACCGACCGCAGGGGGTACATCCTCGCGCATGCGTATGATCGCTTCAAGAGGTTGACATCCAAAACCCCCTATCAGGGTCCTTCCATCACCTACACTTACACAGGTCAGAAGTTGATTTCTGTCAACGATGCTATTTCTTCTGAAACTCATTCGTTTGCATACGATACTTCTTATCGGGTTGCTTCAAATACGCAGGGCTCACGAGGTACTATTGCATACACGTACGACTCAGCAGACCGTATCGCCACGTATTCTGTTTCGGGTGGCCCTTTTGCGACGTATAATTATTATGAAGATGGAAGTTTGAAAACGATTGCCTGGAGTCCTATCGTGGGCCAGTTTGATTATCAATATTCCCTGACCGGTCAATACTCTACAATCACCTTCCCTAACACCCAGTCCCGTAACTATTCTTATGATGATCAGGGACGTTTACTACAACTCGCTAATACCATCGGTCAAACTGATCTCGGCACGTTCGCCTACGGCTACGACAATCCGTTGCTTGGCCAGCGAACTTCGATGACTTCCGGGCTTGGTGCAACCGCATACACATACGATTCGAATTACCAGCTCACCGGAGCGACTTATCCTTCTGGAACTCCTTTTAATGGTGAGGTTCACGCGTGGACGTATGACAACATCGGAAATCGCTTGACCAACACCGTAAATGCTTCCACCGCGAATTACACCTACTTCAAAAACGGCAGCAATCCCCTGAACGGTCAGCGCCTCCAATCCGACGGCGTGAAAACTTACGCCTACGATGCAAACGGAAACGTCACCGGCGATGGCACTTACACATACAGCTGGGATTATGAAAATAGGCTGATAGGGATCACTGGTGGAGGACTCACCGCGAGCTATTCGTATGATTACGTTGGAAGACGCAAGACCAAAACGGTGAACGGAGTCACAACCACTTACTTGTACGACGGGCAGAATCTCATTCGAGAAATTGGTGCATCGACAGCAGATTACGCTTTTGGTCCAGGGATCGACGCACCGCTTGCGCAGAGTCGAAGCGGGACACTCAGTTACTATGACCTTGACGGCGTTGGATCGATTACTGCTTTAGATGATCCGTCTGGCGCAATCCAGAACAGTTATACATACGACGCGTGGGGCGTGATCAGAAACCAGATTGAATTAACATCAAATTCCTTCACGTATACAGCGCGGGAGAACGCGGAAGCCGGGTTGATGTACTACCGGGCACGCTACCTCTCAAGGGGAATCGGAAGGTTTGTCAGCGAAGATCCTTTGCGCTATAGCGCAGGTCCCAATCCTTTCAGTTATGTCGACGGAAATCCCATCATACATATTGATCCGCTCGGCTTAATATGCTGGGAATGCCAATACGATGTGAAGTCCGGAGGGGAAATTATTGGAGGAGCGTTTGTGAAATTCCATTGTGTTTCTGACTGCGTGGGCAAAAGAAGGGTGGTTGCGGATGTTAAGGCAAGAGTCGCAGGGACAACCGTAGGATTTCCTCCTATTACCTTTTCGCAATCATCAATAACTTTGTGTGACACTTACCCTTTACCATACGCGAAACATCTTGAAGGCGATTTCGTTTATTCTTCAGGCGGTGGAGGGGTCGGTCCAATAGGCGCGAGTTGCACAAAAATTAAACTTGGAGAAGCTGAAAGCAAAACGGTTTGCTCGCGTAACAAAAAATCATTTGGGATAAGTGCCGATGCCTTTTTTTATGGTAGTTCCAAAATTGAAAACGCTAAAGAAGAGGATTGTTGTGAACAGTCCGACTGAAAATGTGAAACAGAAAATTTTCCCAGGAAGTTTTCAATGACCAAACGAAATAGCGCGCTTCTGGGGCTGCTGACAGTACTTTTACCTTGTTTATACTGTCTGTTTATAGCGTTTTTCTTCTCGTTTAATCCGGATTATCAAGGGTCCTTTTCTTTGATGAATCTTAACATTGTTTTTATTTTTTCTGTTTTAGCACTTGAAGTAGTCTACTGTGTAGATGTTATTCGATCGAAGAGACTCAGCAAATACAAACGAGCATTATGGATACTATTGATCTTTTTCATGAACCTGTTGATCATGCCTTTTTACTGGTATTTTCATATATGGCGAACAGGAGCAAACACCGCTGAAATTGCCTCATAGCGAGGCATGGCCTCAGAACAGCCCACTGGGATCACTTAATGCCTCCCGCCCGTCCGGTCCGCGCGCTCGAATTGGATGCAAATGATAAATGCGAGATTGAACGGGCGAAGTTTGGTTGAGCGAACCGCCCGCGGCGGCTGCTTTGAGGCGGCCTGCTCGCGGTGCTCGCACCGGGCAGGCGATCACCACAACGAACTCGTTGTGGTTCCGCTGCCCTGGCCGCCACAAAGCAGCTCGTGGCTGCACCGCTTGGTCCTGTCACGTCTTTTGCAAAAAACGCAAAAGCCGCGCCAGTCCCGCGCTGCGGCAAAAGGGGCAAACGCATGCGTCTTGCTATCAGCTAATAAACTTCAGCTAAAGAAAAAACTTTCATTCCAAAAAATCATCAGTGAGCGGGGAAAGTTTCAGCAAGCCGCCTGCCTTTGCCGCTTTTGCCGGCAGCCATTTCCGCAATGTTCCTTGCGGAAACCGCGGGCTCTCGCTCATGGAAAGGGAAAGCTTCCTGCGTTTGGACAACTCGCCGGCCAACAAGCTCTGTTGAACGGGAGAGTGCGCGCGGCCGGCCCTCCCACCCTTGCTTGCGGTGGTTTTGTTCGCTTCACTCGATCTTCCCTCAGTCATCCGCCTTGCTCTGCATGTCACCTGCTTTGCAATTGTTTGAAAGTTTTGTGCCTAGAAATGTTTTTCTTTTAGCTGCAAGCTCCTAAAAAAGGGAAAGCTCAGCAAAGCAGTTGCCATGCGCAAGGCGGCTGCCTTCGGTCATCCTCGTTACGCTCACTCCGCTTTTCGCTCATCCTGTGCTGGCCGATTAGCAGATCCGGGACAAGAAAACCGAAAGATCACTCGGTTACGCAGGATTCTGCAAACGAAGGCATCCGGAAACCGAAGCTTTGCAAGCATCAAAGTTGGAGCGGATCATGCAATTTAGCAGAGAACTCGGAAAATAAATTACACAAATGGCGTAGAACGAATCATTAAAAAGCGGAAGAGTTCTTTCAGGCAGCCCTGAAATAGGAATGGTGAAGGCCGTTGAAAAACGACCGGCACCGTATCTGGCCGGCTGTTGGAGGTGAGACGCTGTCTTTGGCCGGAATACGTTGGCCTATCCCCTGATGCGGTCTGCAGTTGTTGTAGTATTCCACGTATTCGCCGAACACCTTTCTAAGATGATTTTCACCAAAAATAAGAAAATGGTCCAGGCATTCTCTTCGAATCGAGCCGATGCATCGTTCGATAAAGGCATTGGCTTTGGGAGCGCGAAAGGGCGTTCGTAACAATTGGATTCCAACGTTTGCTTTGAGAATCTGTTTGAAGCGATAACCGTATTTGCTGTCACGATCAGCCAGAAGAAAACGCGGCGATTTACGCGACCATGTTGATTGTAAGACTTGCTGGTAAGTCCATTGGGCAGTTGGATGTTCCGTAACATTCCAGTGGATGATTTCTCTTGTGTGAATCGAGAAAACAACAAACACATAGAGTTGTTTGAATCCGACCGTAACGACATCGAAAAAGTCTGTTGCCCAGATTTCGGGGGCATGGTTCCTGAGAAAGGTTCGCCAGTTTTGCGATCTTCTCGGATCCGGATGGCTTCGCAATGGCCGGATGATTTTCTGGATAGAAGATTTGGCAATTCGAATACCAAGGTTCAAAAGCACGCCCCGGATTCGCTCCGCTCCCCATGTTTTGTTATCGTTAGCAATCCGGACGATCAATTCTCGAGTTTCTTGCGGTATTCGGATTGTCCTTTTTGTTCTTAATTCTGGAAAACGCTTTCCACACTCTTTTGTAAAGATCACGCTGCCAACGGAGAACGGTATCCACCTGAACCAGGTGGAGCGGTTTTTTCCAGTCCTTAATGAATTTTCTATACAGGATCCAAAAGAGGCGGTCCCAGTTGTGGATCTTCGGCTTCTTTACAGTTCGTTTGAAAACAATGATTTGCTGTAAAAATGCAAGAATCATCATTTGCTGTCTAAAAATAATAAAAAGCAACAATCGTCTGGACACAAAGGCTCCTGAATTGAAAATGAATCAAAAGCTTAGCAGAAAAAACAGGAGATCAGCCAAATTGCAGGCGTGTCCCGTGATGGGATGGAAAGGCGGATAACGGAATGTGGGTTGCGCCAGGTGGTTATACGGTGACCGTGAAAATAACCGATCCGATTGGAAATACTGCCGGTGGACAAATTCTGACAACGGTTCGGTATTGAGGAGGCCTCCACATGAATGGCAGAGAAGCAAGTTTTCGATGGAACAGAACATTCGTTGTGCATGTTTTCCTCTTTGTTTTTGTAATGCTGGGATTATCCTCCATAGCGAGCGGGCAGTACTGGTGTGGTTACCCGTTCACTCCTCCGGTTGGTCCCCCACCGGAACCACCATGCTGCGAGTGTGAAGGCAATTGCACCGCTTCACCCAATTTTATCGCGAAAGGAAACTATACATTTTCCGCCACCGACCTTCATCTGCCCACACGCGGATTGCCGCTCACGCTCACTCGCCACTACGATTCTGCGCGAATGGTGGATGGTCCCTTCGGTATCAGCTGGACTTCCTCCTTTACAGGCACTTTAATGGAGACGACCTATCTGTACTCCGCTCCCTCTACATACTCAAAAGAGGTCAACGTCCTTTTACCGAACGGCATGACTTACAGATTCCGCGAAAACACCGATGGTTCTTATACACCCTTTCCAGCAAACCATTACAAACTGATCAAAAACGGTGATGGAACCTTTGAATTAACGCTTCCACAAAGCCGTATTCGATACAACTATTCTTCCACCGGCCTTCTGACTTCTCAGCTCGATGAATATGGAAACAGTCTCCTTTTTACATACAATGAAAATGGACGTTTGGAGAGGGTCAGTGATGGAGCCGGATCGGGCCGTTATCTGGAATTCCTTTATGGTGCCGATGGACGCGTCAGCACGTTGCGGGATTCTGCGAATCGAACGGTCTCTTACGTCTACAATGCGCAGGGAGCCCTCACATCGGCTACAGATGCGGCCGCGCGGCAAACCCTCTACGGTTACGCCAATGGAAGATTCGCTCCCCTGTTGAATCAGATCAAGGACCACTGGAATCGTGTGATCACCACAATCACATACGATTCTTCTGACCGCACCTCTTCTTACACCGACGCAGGTGAATCCTATTATTACGGCTATAAGTATCAGGATGATCCGTTCAAAGTTCTAAAAACCAACTCGAACGGTATTGAATGGGTTTTTACTTTCAATTCCGATGGATACATCACCAGCCGGGTTTCCCCTTACTGGTGGGGATCAACGACCACAACAGCCTTTAACGCGGATGGCTCCATCCAGAATTCCGTTGATGAAATGGGCATCAAAACATCCTACACCTATAATCCCGATGGTTCGGTTGCAACGATCACGCGCGACGATACAAGGCCCTCAAGCCGTTCGTTTTGATTATGCGTACGATCCCAATTTCACCGGCAAAGTGATTTCCATTACGCCAAAGAATCCTGCCACAGGCGCTGTCGATCCAGACTGGCAGGCCTGGCAATACGATTACCATCAAGCCGGCAGTGCCTGCGCCGGGAGCCCTTCATCATGTCTATCGCGTTCGAAGCGATGGGACAACCTCGATACGCTGGCAACTTACACCTACAATTCTGCCGGACAGGTGCTGACTGTGACCGATGGTTCGGGTGCTGTGACGACTTACGCGTATGATTCTGACGACTGGCGATCTGGCTTCGGTGATCTTATCCGAAAAATTCTGATGCCGGCGCGAATCCGGCTTACCAGTATGGCCGCGATGCAATGGGAAGAGTGACTTCCGTGACCGATCCGTTAAATCACAGCACAACTTACACCTACGACAATCTCGATCGAATCACAAGCGTTACGCTCCCAAAGCCTGCTGCCGGATCCCCTCTGAATTTTGTTACAACTTATTCCTATGACAATTATGATTCTGTAACCGGCCTGCTTTTTACTCATCAGACCGATCCGAATTCAAAACTCACAAAGCAAGGCTATGATCAGTTCGGACAGATGATCCGCAGCATCGATGCGTTAAACAAACTCACTCTTTTTACTTACACGAAGGGGTTGCTCACTTCGATCACCGATGCAAACAACAATGTCACAAGCTATGCCTACAACGCACTACGTCGTCTGACCACCACAACGTTTCCAAACGGTGCCACTGAAACTTACACCTATTATGCGGATGGACTGCTCGCTAACAAAACCGACCGCAGGGGGTACATCCTCGCGCATGCGTATGATCGCTTCAAAAGGTTGACATCCAAAACCCCCTATCAGGGTCCTTCCATCACCTACACTTACACAGGTCAGAAGTTGATTTCTGTCAACGATGCTATTTCTTCTGAAACTCATTCGTTTGCATACGATACTTCTTATCGGGTTGCTTCAAACACTCAGGGCTCACGGGGTACTATTGACGTACACGTATGATGCGGCCGATCGCATTCAAAGTTATTCTGTTTCGGGCGGCCCTTTTGCGACGTATAATTATTATGAAGATGGAAGTTTGAAAACGATTGCCTGGAGTCCTATCGTGGGCCAGTTTGATTATCAATATTCCCTGACCGGTCAATACTCTACAATCACCTTCCCTAACACCCAGTCCCGTAACTATTCTTATGATGATCAGGGACGTTTACTACAACTCGCAAATACCATCGGCCAGACCGATCTCGGCACGTTCGCGTACGGTTACGACAATCCGCTTCTTGGTCAGCGAACTTCGATGACTTCCGCGCTCGGGGCAACGAATTACTCGTACGATTCGAATTATCAGCTCACCGGAGCCACTTATCCGAACGCTGCTCCGTTCAACGGCGAAGTTCACGCGTGGACGTATGACAATATCGGAAATCGGCTGACCAACACGGTGAACGCTTCCACTGCGAATTACACGTACTTCAAGAACGGTTCGAATCCGTTGAACGGCCAGCGCCTGCAATCGGATGGAACGAAAACTTACACGTACGATGCAAACGGCAACGTCACCGGCGATGGAACCTACACGTACACCTGGGATTATGAAAATCGGTTGACTGGAATTACCGGCGGAGGATTGACTGCGACTTATTCGTACGATTACAACGGACGCCGGAAAAGCAAAACCGTAAATGGCGTAACGACAAACTATTTGTACTATGGACAGAATTTAATTCGCGAAACTTCCACAACAACTGCTGATTTTGTTTTTGGAACCGGAATCGATGAGCCGCTCGCTCAAAACCGTGGCGGCGTTACTTCTTACTACAACGCGGATGGTTTAGGATCGGTTGCTTCACTTTCTGATTCAGCAGCAGCGGTGCAAAATTCCTACGATTACGATGCATGGGGAGTGCTGCGAAATCAAACAGGCTCGGTACAAAATCCTTTCGTCTACACTTCACGCGAAACAGGCGAAGCAGGATTGTATTTTTATCGGGCGCGCTATTACAACCCCAGCGTTGGAAGTTTTACTGGTGAGGATCCTTTGGGATACTACATCGACGTTAATTTCTATCGTTATGTGAAAAACGACCCTATCATTTTTACAGATCCACAAGGATTGGCTAACGCTACCTCAGGTGTCCCCCTACCACCAATCAGCGTTCGTCAAATTCCTAAATTATTTTGGCCGAAATGTCCGTATAAGACGACAGATTTTTCCAATGCTTCAAATTACTGTCAAGACACGGATGTGACGGTGGGACTTCATCCCGGCGAGACGTGCTTTCGTCAAACAAACGGACAACATCATGTCTGCTTTGATAAGAGCGGCGGGTGCAATTGTCAACGCTCATTTAGAATTGACCCACTTTGAACCATCAGATTTGACCCACCCAGGTAAAGTTTAGGTTGTTTTTCTCTTGGTTTTCACCTCCTTTTGGATTTGGTCTGTAATTTTGGTTCCGGCCTGACGCTTTTCCTTGAGTCGGAAGCTTTCACCGCGAATGTTGACGACCGTGCAGCGGTGAAGAAGTCGATCCAGTGCAGCGGAAGCCATGATCGGATCTCCAGCGAAAACCGATCCCCATTCGCTAAAAGCTTTGTTGCTTGTCAGAATAATCGCCTGGCCCCGCTCATACCGATTGCAAATTGCCTGAAAGAGTAATGATGCCTGCAAATTGTCCAGCATCAGATAACCGACTTCATCGATGACCAGGAGTTTTGGCCGCGTAAAATTATTCATTTCACGGTGCAAGCGATTTTCAGCCATTGCTTTTGCGAGCTTGCGAACCATGTCGATTGCTGAGATGAAGTAGATTCGATTTCCCATTTCAGCGGTTAGCAGCGCCAGTGCAATTGCAAGATGCGTTTTACCCACACCGGGAGGCCCAAGGAAAACGATGTTGCGTGCCTTCATGCAGGAATCTGCCGGTAGCCAATTCATCGATGAGTCGCCGATCAATTCCGGGCTGAGCTGCAAAATCAAATTCATCGAACTTTTTCAGGTAAGGTAGATTCGAAAGTTTCAGCGTTAATTCAACAGACTTCCTGTGCCGCTCACTAATTTCTCCATCGAGCAAGTAACCAAGAAAATGGGTGTAGCTCCAGTTTGCCGCTGCCGCCTGCTGACTAACCGAATCGAGCTGGCGAATCGCGACGTTCAATCCAAGTCGCTCAAGTCCGGTGACTGCTTTTTCTTCATAGGTCAGACTCATCGAGTAACCTCCTCATAGATTGTTAGTGGCGGCGCATCGACTGCCTGATCGAAACGAACTTGCCAGTTTGCTGCTGGTACCTCACTGCGTTGTAAAGACAGTTTGCAGAGCTGTTCAATATGTTCCGGATTGACAATGCAACATCCGGGCCGCGCTGCTGCCGGATGCTCAGCAATGATCAAATCCTCACATCGGATAATCACTCTTTGCTCGTCTTGTTGGACCAGGACAGTCTTGCCTACGTTTTCCGGAGGAACCGAATAACGACTCGTTCCAAAATTCACAAAGCTTTCATTGTCGACTTTCCGCAGTCCTTTTTCGCTCAACCGATAGGCTGGTGCACTGCTATAAGGGACAAGGTTCTCTTTGACGAAAAGATCAGCGGGACGCTGCTTTGTTGTTGCATGGATTCGTACGTTGGCTGTATTGTTGAGCCAGTTGATTCCCTGCAGATTCAGATCGTCCAAATCGGCAAAGCTCCTTCCGTTCAGGAAATTGTCTTTGATGTAGTCGATCATTCGTTCGATTTTTCCTTTCGTTCGAGGCCTTCGAATTCGATGAGTTTTCGGGATGATCCCGTAGTGATTTGTAAAATCCAAAAACAATGGATTCCACTGCATTGCACCCAGGCGGACCTGCTTCATGTTGTCGTAAAGTATCGTTGCCGGCCAGCCGTTGAAAAACTCGAATCCTTCCATGTGACAGCCCACCAGTACAGGAAGTTTCATCGAAGTTGTGAACTTCAAAAACAGCATCCGCGAAAAACTCAGTACCATCGCGAAAATGTAGATGTTGATTATCCGCCCCGTTGCATCAGTAAATCGTCCTGCGTAGCCCCAATCCACCTGGGCCTGCTGACCCGGTGGCGTTTCAAATCGTAAAGTCATCTTTTGAAGTGCCTTTCGATTGGGTCGCAGGGATTGAAGGTAACGACGAACGGTTTGAACGGATCCCGAATAACCCATCGTCCGAATCTCTTCTACGATCCGGATGGCTGACAAAGCACATTCCTCATATCGCTTGCGAGCATACTCTTTGAAGTCGTCAAGCTTTGAAGTTCGATCCGGTGTGTGAAACGGCTCCGGTTTTTTCTGCTGCAATACTTTACGCACTGTGTTTCTTGAATGCCCGGTCATTTTTGCAATCGCTCGGATCGAATGACCCTGGCTCTTTAATTCTTTGATTTCCATCCATCCCTCCCACTGAATCATCCTCGGTTTCTCCTTGATCCCGATCGCGGGAAACTGAGGATATTCTGGGTTTGAAAAGGTTAAAGGGAAATGGGTGGTCCCCGGCGCTCATCCTCGTCAGGAGAAAAGCTCCGTTCGCCTGGGCGCCTCGGATGCCTCGGCGCCCTTGCTCTCTTCGCTTTCCTCCAGACGCTCATCCAGTCAACCACCCACAGGGTGGGTCAATTCTAAATGAGCGCTAGTGGGTCATTTTTACATGAGCGTTAATACAATGAACATTGGGACCAACATCCGCCCTGCAAGGAAAAAGGGTCAGATGGAAAATGTAGTTGGGGTGGATGCATACCTGGAACTGTCATTCACTTTGTAATGGATGTTGCTAACCCCCGGGCTATGGACAGAGACATATGTATGCCTAAGCCAAAAATGTGCTGTCCCGGCCAACAGTAGACTGCAATGTTTGCAAACGCTGCGATCATCGCATCGGATTTGATGTCCCGGGACGACTATATTATCGTTCCCGTTCTGTACTTCGCTGGGTTTCTCTTTTGGCCGTTTTTTCGCACTTTTCTAAAATCAAAACCACGGAAGATACGAATCCTAAAACGTATATTCTTATATCAGTTGTATGCATATTTGTTCTTCGTTGGTGTCATCGCATGCGGAGCTGCTACAAATCAAACTGACTGGGGAGACACGATTATGATGATCCCAGTAATTGGAGGGATCTCAATTATGGCATCTGTGATCACAGTCATTTTCGTCCGAGACAAGCGATCCAACACACTCCCAAATACAACATAAGTTGTCGTCCTGCCAGCCTTCCGATGTTGAAAAGAACAGCAGTGATCCTAATGTTCATTCTAACAATGTCATGAATCAACAAGATGAAGTTTTTAAAAAACTGGACAAAGAATATCTGCCGGATCTGTT
>CAVYSN010000020.1:0-192381 GCA_963771165.1 uncultured bacterium
TCCAGGAAACAGAAGAAGCACTTCTTCAATTTCTCTGGGACTCACGCGATAACCATACGTTTTGATGAAGTCCGATTTTCTTCCAACAAGATAGTAGAATCCATCTGGATCTCGATAACCAAGATCTCCCGTCATGAGCCATCCATTGCGAAATTTCTCAGCAGTTCGTTTTTCATCCTCGTAGTAACCCTGCGCGATGTTCTCTCCCCGCGCTGCAAGCTCTCCGACTAGCCCCTCCGGCAAAAGATTTCCATTTTCGTCCCTTACTTCGAACTCAACGCCTGGCAGTGGGAAACCAATCGATCCGGCTTTTCGCCCGATTTCTTCAGGAGGAAGGTAGCTCAGTCGAGCCGTTGCTTCTGTCGCTCCATACATGATGAATATTTTAACGTGCCCGGGTAATATCGCTTGTAATTCACGAAGAACAGGCACGGCCAGATTTCCACCGGCTTGCTGAATATGA
The DNA here is from genome assembly GCA_963771165.1 of uncultured bacterium. Taxonomy (GTDB): domain Bacteria; phylum Acidobacteriota; class HRBIN11; order JAKEFK01; family JAKEFK01; genus JAKEFK01. The sequence goes on from CAVYSN010000020.1 coordinate 464, forward strand.
TGCAAAGTCTTTAGCTGTCTGCGAGCGATATCCGACCGGCGGAGTAGAATTTGATAGGTGGATGGAACGCCGGCAAAACCTGTGCATCCCCTTTGCTCCATCTCATCCAATACTTTATTCGGAAACAGGAATTGATGATTCAAAACCACACTTCCGCCGGAACGCAAATGAGTATGGAGCAGAGATAGTCCGTAGCAATAGTGAAAAGGGAGGACCACCATCATGCAGTCGTTCGATGTGAGTTTTAAGTAGGCAAGAATCGACTGCGTGTTGACGATAATGTTGGAGTGCGAAACAGCGACGCCCTTCGGATCTCCTGTGGATCCACTGGTCATCATGATTGCCGCTAATGAATTCTGTGATGGCGGTAACCAGGGTGACCACTCGACATTCTGTGAGCTAAGATTGTCCTGTGGCTCTTCGGAATGGATTTGAACCGAAGGATGCAGGTCGGTTAGGAAAGACAAGTACTTTTTTTCGCAAAGCACATGGGTCACATTCCTTAAGCGAAGGACTGTGCTTTTTGCGCGCCCGGTCTCATTCGGGGCAAGTGGTACAGCCACGGCTCCGCTGGAAATAACCGCCAGGTACCAGATAACCCACTGGATGCTGTTTTCTGCAACAAGAACGACCAGATTTCCCGGTTTCATTCCGGTTCTTCGGAAAACCGCACAGGTGCTGCTGACTTTGTTCCGTAGCTCACGATGTGTCATTTGCTGATCACGAAAGAAAATAGCCGGAGAATCGGAGTTGTGAACCAGCAGATAGTCAACGACGTTTTGCAAACTCAAGTCTGTGAACCTTTCGGCGTTCTAATTACTTTTTTAGAATTCTTAGAATAGCGCTGAAGTCTGTCATTTGCATAACTTCGTCGATGCTGAACTGGCGTCCAAAGGTTCCCTCGAGATCGCTGATCAAGCGAAGATGGCCTACCGAATCCCACCGGATGATGTCATCAGGTCCTGAATGAGCATGAATCTGATTTGAGTTGATGCCGAAAACTCGTGAAAAAACAACAGACAGCGTTTGCGTCGTTTCGTCCTGTGCAATGGGTTCTGAGATTTTTTCATCTGGTATTGAAGCGGGTGGCGGGGATTCCGTTTTGCCGGTCTGAACAGCAGCTCCACTAAACAATCCGACGCCGTCATCCAGATCGATCACAGATCCTGTCATGGATGGGAAACGAAGTATTTGAAAAATGAATTCGGCGATTTCTTCGGGCTTTTGAATGCGATTTCTTGGGCTAACGGACTTGAGCCATAACAGCTCCGCGGCAGACTGAAGGGGAGTATCCACAATGCCCGGACATATACAGTTGACGCGAATCCCTCGTGCCAGAAGTTCTCTCGCGGAAGTGCGCGTGAAATGGATGATTCCCGCTTTTACGGCGCCGTAGACCGCGAGACCGGGATACGAGTGACGGCCTGCAACCGAAGATATGTTGATCACGTTGCCGTTACCTGCGGCGGATAATAAGGGGACCATTGCTGATGTTGCCAGCATCGTACCAAGCAGCATCGTGTTGATCTGATCGGATGCAGTTTTCGAATCGGTTTTCTCGACAGGAATGCGGCGAAGGATTCCAGCTCCGTTCACCAGCAAATTTACTTGATCCTCCTTTTGAGATAGTCCCCGAACCGCTTCTCCTATCGAGGCCTCCGAGCGGACATCGCAATTCTGATAAATGGCCTTGCCCGGCAGGTTCAGCTGATTTAGGGCGTCAACAACTCGAGTGCCTCGTTCCGGATCGCGCGACCAAATATAGACCCGGTATGATTCCGAAATAAGACATTTACAGAGGGCATTTCCGATTCCTCCGGAACCTCCTGTTACTACAGCAACGTTACGATCCGACATGATTTTTTGCTGATGAGAACGATTATCTTACCATTTTTCTGCTGCCATCCCGGGGCTTGGCATCTTTCATACATGCTAAAATGTGTGCGCCATGCGGAAGCACAGTGGGATCACCTTAGGCGTCATTGGTTGCGGCCAGTGGGGCCCAAACCACATCCGAATTTTCTCTTCTCTTCCCGGTTCCTGTGTGATTGCTGCTGCAGATCCGTCCCAGTCTCGGTTGGATGCTCTAAAGATTCAGCATCCTTCCGTTCGTTTTACCCGCCGAAATAGCGATATTCTGGAAGATGAATTGATTGATGTAGTCGTGATTGCTACACCCACACAAACGCATGCGAAAATTGCTCAAGAGGCATTGGAAGCCGGAAAGCACGTCCTGATAGAAAAGCCGATGTGTACGGAAATAGGTGAAGGGCAGGAACTGATTGCCCTTGCACGGAAGAAAAAGAAAATCCTGATGGTCGGTCATGTCTTTCTTTTCAACAATGGAATTCTGAAACTGAAGGAACTACTGAATTTTGGTGATCTCGGGAAAATTTACTACGTTAATTCCACTCGCACCAATTTAGGACCGATTCGCGGAGACGTGAACGCGGTTTACGATTTGGCATCCCATGACGTTTCGATCCTGAATTTTTTGCTTGGGGCGATTCCGGACGAAGTGTCTGCGATAGGTCAGGATTTTCTGCAAAAAGGTGTGGAAGACCTTGCGTTTATAACGATGCGCTATCCCGATGGCGTGCTGTGCAGGATTCATGTTTCATGGCTTGATCCACGCAAGGTGCGCGAGATTACGATCGTTGGCGATAAGAAGATGGTGACCTTTGATGATCTCGCGCTTCAAGGTACGGTTCATATTTATGATAAGTGTGTTGTAAGGGAGCCGTTTTATGAAGATTACGGTCAATTTCAACTTTACACGCGAGAAGGGGACATCACGATTCCGCGCGTGATGTTGGAAGAACCTCTGAAGAATCAAGCCCGGTATTTTTTGAGCTGCATTCAGAAAGGTAAGATTGAAGTATCCGATGGCCGTCAGGGGCTTGACGTAGTTCGTGTCCTGGAAGCGATCCAAAAGTCACTGAGGTCCGGCGGTGTACCGGTGCGTGTCGAGTAAGAGTCATGCAAGTTCCTTTCGTTGATCTGAAAGCTCAGCATGCGAACATCCGCGAAGAAATTCGTCAGGCAATCGAAGATGTAATCAACGCCGGCGATTTTATTTTAGGCGGTCAGGTACTGCGTTTTGAAGCCGATTTCGCCTCTTATCTGGGCATTGCGCGTGTGATCGGCACCGGGAACGGGCTCGATGCTCTAAGACTGGCAATGGTTGCCCTGGATATCGGCAGCGGCGACGAAGTCATCCTTCCAGCGAACACCTACATCGCTACGGCTCTCGCCGTCTCAGCAGTTGGCGCGCGTCCAGTTCTTGTCGAGGCGAACGAAGACACGTTTAATCTGGATGTCTCGCTGATTGAGCGTTCCATCACATCCCGCACAAAAGCGATCCTGGTTGTGCATCTTTATGGACAGGCGGCTCAGATGGATGCTTTGCTCGAACTCGCATCAAAGCGGAAGCTGCGCGTGATTGAGGATGCGTGCCAATCCCATGGCGCAAAATATGCCGGTAAGCGGACCGGTACATTCGGCGATATTGGATGTTTTAGCTTTTATCCTTCCAAGAATCTTGGGGCTATGGGTGATGCCGGTGCTGTTGTGACGGCGAATTACGATCTGGCGGAGAAATTAGAAAGGCTGCGCAATTATGGGCAACAAAAAAAATATTATCATGCTACCAAAGGGATCAATTCCCGTTTGGATAATATACAGGCAGCGGTGCTAAACGTTAAACTCAAATATCTAGATGCATGGAACGAGCTTAGGAGACAGCATGCCGCCGAGTACCAGGAACTTCTTGCACAGCTTCCTCAGGTAAGAACTCCGCAGATCGGTGTGAATCGCGACCATGTTTTCCATCTGTATGTCGTCCGTTGTGAAGAACGGGATCGTCTTCAATCGTTTCTTTCTGAGCGAGGAATTGCAACACAAATTCACTACCCGATACCCATTCATCTTCAAGAAGCTTATGCTGACCTCCGACTCAAAGCGGGAGCTTATCCGCTAACCGAAAAGCTATCCCAGGAAATCCTTTCACTGCCAATGTATCCCGAATTGAAGATGGAGCAGATTCACTATGTTGCGGATTCTATTTCTGCTTTTTATGCGCGCTAAATGCGAGGAGTGACAACCTTGCACCGGAAAGCGCTGTACGTTTTTCCGATTCTATTCCTCTTGTGGGGCAGTATCATTGCCTGGCTAACGCCGTTTGCACATTTTCCCGATGAATCCAGTCATTTGCAGTATATCCGCCACGTACGAATCCATCAAAAACTTCCAGAGCCAGGTGATAGACTCTCCGAAATCGCAGGCCCTGTTGTGTTTCATCCTCCACTGTATTACCTGTGTGCTGCTGTATTATTTCAGCCTTCCTGGTCTCAGGACAGTCAGGTTTTGATCCTCAGATTCTTTTCTTTACTCCAGGGTGTCCTGGCGGTCTTCATTCTCTGGAGGTGCGCTGAGATGATCTTTCCATCGAATCCCGCCGCTGTAATTCTCACAATGGGGTTAACCGTATTCAATCCTCAATTTGTTTTTGTTCATTCAGGTATCGGGAATATTCCAACGACCACCCTTGTCTGCTCGCTGGCGTCCTTTTATCTGATTAAGATGATGATTGATCCGGCAATCACGATACGTCAGAGCATGCTTCTGGGAAGTGTCCTGGGATTTGCCATTTTATCTCGCAGTGTGGCCGTCTTTCTTGCTCCGCCGTCGATCGCTGTCCTTTTTTTGAAGACAAGGAATAGAAATCAGTTTTTGATCCACGCCTCAGCATTGGCTTTGTGCGCGATAGCGACCGGAGGTTGGTGGTACATTCGAAACTGGATTCAGTATGGCGATCCACTCCTATGGAAAGTAACCGCTGCTACTGGATTCGTTCGAAGTGGACTGTTTCAGTGGTCCTATGTGTTGGAGACGATTGCATTTCTTCATGCTTCTTTCTGGGCTTACTTCGGAAGAAATGAATTTCACGCCGGAATCTGGGAATATGCCGCGTATCTTTTTTTTGAAGTCATAGCGGTGACTGGAATTGTCAAAATCTGGCGGGACGGGAAAAACGATATTGATTTTGCTCATCCGCGTGTTGAGAGGCCCGCATTTTTTCTGATGGTCATGGCGGGATTTCTCGCAATTTTGGAAATCGTGATTGTTCTGATGAAGATCCCATCTCCTCAGGGCCGTTATTTGTATATGGCAATCGTTCCTCTGGCTCTTAGTCTTGGCGCAGGCCTCGCCAGAAGCATTGCCGCTGCGTTCCGTCTTCTTGGTGCGACTTTGTTCACCGTCTTTCTGTTCCTGTTCGAAAGTTATTTGCTGATCCGATACTGGCTTCCGCACGTGTGAGTGGTCTGGTAAACTAAGCAGTTTATGTTCACGAAATTCGATCTACGCGCAAAAATTGTGGAGAATATTTGTCTCGGCGACAAGTACTACAGAATTAGAGTTGAGGCTCCCGAAATCGCCCGGCAGGCTCAGCCCGGTCAGTTTTGCATGATCCGCCCGGAATACAGCGGTGAGAGCTTGCTGCGCCGGCCTTTCTCGATTGCAGCCGTTCGTGAAGGAGGACTGCTGGAGTTCGCTTATACCGCGATCGGCATTGGAACGCGTTTGATTTCACAGTCAGGGCCCGGGCAGCATCTCCTCTGTCTCGGTCCGCTCGGAAATTCGTTTCCGGTTGTTGCCGGCGCCCGTGCCCTGGTTGTAGGTGGAGGAATCGGAATTGCTCCTTTTCCCTTTTTTAATCGCGTGCTGAATGAACATCGCACATTCCCAATCACTTATTACGGCGCCCGCAGTGTCGAAGAACTCATTTATGTCGAAGAGTTGAACCAGCTGAGTCACAGTCTGAAAATCGCCACAGATGATGGAAGCGCCGGGCATCATGGTTTTGTCCCACAGCTTCTGGAAAAGGACCTGGAAGAATCACCCGGCGACAGCGTGATTTACGCTTGTGGTCCTCATCCGATGTTGCGCGTTGTCAAAAGCATTGCAGAGAGGTACGGAGTCCCTGCCTATCTTTCCATGGAAGAAACGATGGGATGTGGAGTGGGTATTTGCATCGGCTGTCCAATACCGGGTGTAACGCGTGAGGGACAAAGCACATACTACCTGTGTTGTAAGGATGGCCCAATTTTCCCTTCTACGGTTGTGATGATATGACACCCGATCTTTCCGTTCGTCTTGGCAACCTCGAGCTGAAGAATCCAATCATGACTGCGAGCGGATGCTTCGGGTATGGTCTGGAGCTCACGGATTTGCTCGATCTCAATGAACTCGGAGGAATTGTCTCAAAGAGCCTTACGCCACAAAAACGAATGGGGACTCCACCGCACAGAATCTTTGAAACCGCATCCGGGATGCTGAATGCAATTGGGATTGAGAATATCGGAGTCGATTCGTATTTAACAGAAAAACTTCCTTCGCTGTCACGATACGATACGGCGATCGTGGCGAATGTGATGGGAAACACAATTGAGGAATACGCGGCGGCGGCAGCGCGATTTCGCGGTGTCTCAAGAGTTGCCGCAATTGAAGTAAATATTTCATCTCCCAATACAAAAATGGGCGGCATGCACTTTGGCGTGGACCCTGAGATGACTTATCAGGTAATCCGTGCAGTCAAGGACGCTACAGACCGGCCTGTGATTGCGAAGTTGAGTCCGAACGTAACGGACATTACACTCATTGCCCGTCGCGCGGTGGATGGCGGCGCGGACATGCTTTCATTGATCAACACTCTCTGGTCTCTTGCTATCGATCACTGGAATGGTAAAGCAATTCTTGGAAACGTGACCGGAGGATTATCCGGTCCGGCGATTAAGCCTGTGGCGTTGAGAATGGTGCATCAGGTTTCGCGAGCGCTGCCGGTTCCGTTGATTGGCATCGGCGGAATTGCAAATCTCTTCGACGTGATTGAATTTCTGATGGCAGGCGCTTCGGCTGTTCAAATCGGCACAGCAAATTTCTACGATCCTACGGTTTCTGTGAGACTTGTGCGTGAACTTCGGGATTATTGTTCGATGAGAAAAATTGAAAAGGTCAGTAGCTTAATAGGATCGCTGCAGATATCATGAAAAATCGCGATCGTGTCATCGTTGCGTTGGATCTCGATGACCCTGTTCATGCTGTTCAGCTTGCTGCATCTCTTCAGTCCGTCTTTCCGTTTTTCAAAATCGGGATGAAGCTATTCACAAAAGGGGGACCGGACTTTGTAAAAACCATATTAAAACATGGCCAGGTGTTTCTTGATTTGAAGTTCTACGATATACCCTCGGTTGTGGCTGAGGCTGTGGATAACGCAGCACAGATGGGAGTTTCGTTGATCACTGTGCATGCTTCCGGAGGATCTGAAATGTTGAAACTTTGCAAGGAAAAACTGCGATTGCGAGAATCATCCTGCAAGCTACTTGCTGTTACGGTGCTGACGAGTTTTGATTCACTCACAGAGTTTGGAATCGACCGTTCTGTTTCCGATCAGGTCCAATTGCTGGCGGAATTGGCCTTCGCTTGCAAAGTAGATGGGATCGTCTGCTCACCTCAGGAGTTGTCCTTGCTTCGAGCACGCTTTCCAGCCCCTTTCCTTCTAGTCACTCCCGGGATCCGCGGAACATCCGATTCAGCAGGCGATCAAAAACGTACTGCTTCTCCAGCAGCTGCTCTAAACTCCGGAGCTGATTATCTTGTTATCGGGCGGCCGATCATTGCAGCTTCTGATCCTGTGAAAGCTGCCGAACGGATTGCACAGGAAATCAGCTAAAATCAAGATTCAACGCAAAGGCGCAAATAGGTAGTGGAGAGCATTTCCAGTATCATTCGAAAGGCCATGGCCATGTAACGTTGATAATGCTGTCCCAGAATGTGCGCTATTTGTGAGGAAATGCCCTGCCACTACCGGCTTCGCGCCTCTGCGTTAAAGAGCTAAATCATGCGATGTGCTTTATTTCTTCCGTTGTTCGGCGTGGCAACTGTACTTCTAGGGCTCGCGTCGAGCGTCTGTTCGCTTTTCGATCATTCGGGACGAACAGCCCATCATTTCGCGCGTAACTGGTCCAGATTCATCTTCTGGGGTGTCGGAATCCGTGTTCACGTAAGTGGCGTTGAAAATATACCGAAAAACAGAGCGGTGATCTTCGCCGGAAATCATCAGAGCACAATTGATATTCCTGCTATGTTTGGGTATCTGCCCGCTCAATTTCGAATCATGGCCAAGCAAATTCTGTTTACGATTCCTTTTTTGGGCTGGCATTTGTATTTGGGAGGCAATATTCCAATTGATCGAAAAAACGCGAAGAAAGCCCAGCGTGGATTACTAAAAGCCGCCGCGCGCGTGAGAAAGAACATTTCGTTGTTTGTTTTTGTCGAAGGGACTCGAACACGCGATGGAAGCTTGCGAAAATTCAAACGGGGTAGTTTTACTCTCGCTAAAAAGCTGAACGTGCCGATTGTTCCTGTTGCAATCATAGGGACCTTTGAACTAATGCCGGCGGGGAGCGTCCTCGCAAAGCCAGGACATATCTACCTGAAAATCATGCCCCTCATTGAAGTAGCGCCAGAATCAAAAACGGAAGATCTTTCCGCCGCAGTTCGGAATCGTTTGATCGACGCAGGCCTGACAGAGCCGGAACTCAAATCATCATGAGCCTATTTGAAGCCTATTGGCGTGACAAGCAGAAAACAATCGAGAGACGGTTGCAGGAATTGATACCGGTTGAAGATATCGAACCTAAAAAACTACACCAAAGTGTGCGATATTCCTTGTTTGCAGACGCAAAACGGATCCGCCCTGTGTTTGCAATGGCTGTCGCTTCTATCTTTCGAGTGGACGAGGATGGACTGTCGGAGGCTGCTTGCACGCTTGAGATGGTGCACACCTGTTCATTGATTCTGGATGATTTGCCTAGCATGGACGGCGCAACATTAAGAAGGGGGAAGCCGGCCAATCATCTTGTTTTTGGAGAAGATACTGCGATTTTAGCTGCATTTTATCTTTTGAACCGTGCATACGGAATTCTTGCAAGTTACAGGCAATCACTGTTCAGTCCAACGCTGTCGGCACAGTTTGTTTCCATTCTTTCCCGAGCACTGAGCTCTGAAGGCGTGATCGGAGGGCAGCTTGTGGATCTCGCCTCCAAGAATATCGCAATCGATCTTGAGACCCTTGAATTCATTCATAGCAGGAAAACCGGAGCGTTGTTCTTGGCATGCGCTGAAATGGGAACCACGTTCGCGAAAGCGCGAGAGGGAGAACGTCAGGCGATCCTGAACTTTGCAAAGAACCTGGGACTTGCCTTTCAGATTACAGACGACATTTTGGATGCGACAGCCAGCCCCTCGGTGATCGGCAAAGACACGGGTAAAGATACCGGCAAGACCACTTTCATCACCTTCTGTGGATTGGAAGGGGCGCGACAGCTTGCAAATGAGTTAATCGATACGGCGGAACAGACGTTGCGTCCATTGAAATCCCGGGGTGAATTGTTGCTGAGTTTTGCCGAATTTGTGCGACATCGAACCAAGTAGGATTTGATGATGATATACTCAGCACGCTGAATGCGTTCCATTCAAACAAAAAGCTTTCCACTCGCCGGTTTTTTTCGTCATGCTACAGCACTTGCGCTCTTCTGGGCCGCTTGGCGTTATTTGTCGGAGTGGTACATCTATCGCGGCCGGACGGACTACATTGTTTTTTCGAGTCTTTTTTTCGCAGCTCTTATCATTGCAGCATGGTCGCTGGCTCCTCATCTCAAGCAAGCCGTAAACCGGCGCATGGTGATTGTGCTTCTTTTATTCCTGATCATCCTTCCATGGGGCGAGTGGCTACAGAGAAGTTTCCCGAACGCCAGAGAGGATTGGTCCCGCCAGTTATTTAAACAAGCCGTTCTGCTGTATATCCTCATTCTCCTTTTGTCTCTGAAGCCCCGTTTGTTACAGGTGGCCGCCGAAAGGGTCAGAGCCACTATAGGGGTACTGGCTGAGAACAGGATTCTTTTGTGGATGCCTTGCTTATTGTTTCTTTTGGTCTCCTCTTGGATTGCGATATTTGTTTTTCAAAAGTGTCCGATCGTTCCTGATTCAGCTTCCTATCTTTTTCAGGCAAAGACATTCGCTGAATCAAAATTAGCGGCGGATGCTCCGCCTGTGCCCGATTTTTTCAACCATGTTGCCAGCCTGGTCGTAATGAAAGATGGCTATTGGTTTAGTATCTATTCGCCGGGGTTCCCGTTTCTGCTTTCCACGGTTGTATCATTCGGTTTGGAATGGTTTGTTTGCCCGCTTCTGGGCGCTCTCACATGTGGAATATGGATTGCTTATGTGAAACGTTGGCACAGCCGGCCGGCCGCACTCTTGATGGGCTGGATGATTCTTTTTTCCCCTTTTCTTTTGTTGCTTTCTGCTACCACAATGGTTCATCCAGCGGAATTGTTCCTTGTTTCCGCCGCGATTTATGTTTGCAGACGCGAAATAGAGACTCCTCGCATCCGATTTGCCATCCTGTTGTTCGTTGTGCTTGGGTGCGGAGTTCTGACAAGAAGTTTTTCGTTTCTTGCTTTTCTAGGCCCTGTCTTGGCGTATACCTTTTGGACCCGCCTGCGCGCGCGATCGCTTTCGTTCCCCGCAATCGCTTCGTTTGGAATCGTTTTAGGAATATTGATGCTCTTTTTCTACAACTGGAAAACTGTGGGGGATCCTTTCATACCTCCGAACGCATACGCCGGCGCACAATTTGGGTTCGGTGAGGTATCTGTCGGCCAGATCCATTCCCCTGCTAGGGGTTTGGAGAACACTTCGAATCATCTTCTGTCTTTGAGTTCCTGGTTATCAGGTTGGGGCACCGGTTCGTTGTTTTTTGTCTTGCTTTTTCTGATCTGCATCTCGCAACTGCAGGTCTGGGATCGCGTTCTTCTTCTTGCCTGCGGAACGCTTGTCTCTTTCTACTTCTTCTACTATTACCAGGATCTCATTCTTGGCCCGCGTTTTTATTTTGTGTGTTCTCCTGTTCTGTTATTGATGATCGCCAACCTACCTTTCATAAAAACAAACATGCGTTTTGCCCGCGATGCTGCGAGCATTCTTATCGTTGTCCTTTCTCTTTATTCTCTTCTTTTCAGTTATTCCCGTTTTGTTTCACGACTCAATCCCAATCATGATCAAGCCGGTTTGCTGAAAAAAAAGCTGGAAGGACTGGGAGATCGAAAAATTCTTGTCTTTTTGGACAAGACAATGCGAGGGGAATTTGTCGGCTGGAACGATCCTTTTTTGAAAGGACCGGTGATTCTTTGCCTGGATCTTGGACATCGGAACCGCGAGGCTATCCAGGCCTTTCCCGATCATGACCCACTTTATTTCGGAGTAAAAATCAATGTAGAGGGCATGCAGACACAGGGAACGTATGATTTTTACAAGAAGCGCTCCGATGAAACTCCGGGGAGCATGAGCCTGTTTGGCCTTGCTATGGCGCTTCAGGCAGCCGGAAAAAATTCTGATGCCGATGCTTTCGATGTCTGTTACGGCAATTTTTTGCCTTTGGAACCGGCAAAGGACTACCTGAGTTTCCTGGACTCTAAAATCGCTTCTCAATCGGGAGGCAGCTACAAGATGCAATTTCAGCAAGGGATCGTCCATGCCGGCAAATTGATCCTTTTACCAAAGAAGGCTTGGGATCAATCGCATCGCGACTGGGTTACTAATCTGGATCCGGTGGAGTTTTCAAGAGAGTACGATTTGTCGATGCATTTGTTTCGGGAATCCGGTGATAGCGGGCAACCGCTGGCAGAGGCGCTTGAAAAAATTGGACGAAGAATTGATCAAGATGGCGACGGCACATTCTCGTTGCAGGAGTTGAAAAAATTCTTGAGTCCGAAAATAAAACTGCTGGAATTCCGCACTTATTTCTAAGCGTGAATTTATGGATAATCGAATCCAAAAATTTCTGCCTTTTCAGGGCCAGCCTGTTTCTCCTCTCACGCGCACGATCCTTCAAGTCCTGTTCATCTGCGCGATCGCCCTCCGCTGTTTCTTTGTTTTCCAAACTCCTCTCTTTATGGACCAGGCTTCGGAAGTCATTCGTCCGTTCAATGATGAATATCCGCACCTGAAGTATAGCCTCTACTTGAAGCAAAACCGCGACTTTCCAGTGAACACCCGGATTCTGGACTTAAGAAATCCCGTTGTCTGGATATTCAATGAATTTGAATACGCTCAACCCCCTCTTTATTACGTCCTGAATCTGCCTTTCGTAACTTTTTCGAATCCGATCATTGCCACCCGCTTGTTTTCAGTTGTCCTAAGCGGTGTAACTCTCTGGCTGGCCGTGCTTACTGTCATCCGGGTTTTTCGAAAGAAAGATGTAATTGCTTTGACCGCCATGGCTCTCCTCGGCTTTCATCCTGTTCTGGTGCGGATCGGGAGTTCGGTGGCGAACGATAATCTCGCCTGGCTCCTGTCGACGATTCTTTTTCTTTTATTGCATTCTGATCGTGATGTGAAGCGGATCTGGATGTGGGGATTGCTGATCGGGCTCGGCATTCTGACTAAAATTTCGTTTCTGATCTGGATTGTATTCCTTTCTGTTCGATGGATTGTTATGAGAAGGGGAAGTGAAGCTTTGAAAAGATTGCTGTTGATTACATTGGTAGCTCTATCGATCAGCGGTTTGTGGTTGATACGCAATGAATTGGTTTATGGTGACTGGAGCGGGATCGTAGGCGGTTCCGGACCACGGGGGAAATATCTTTCCAGCGGATCACTGTATGTTTTGAAAGATTTTGTTACCTCAGCAATTCGATTTTCTTTCTTTCCGATTGCGGAAGAAAGAGCGGATCCTCTCTGGTTTGTCGAAGGTTTTGCGCTATTTCTTTTACTGAGTATTCTCTTTCAATACAAACGAATTGCCGCGGCATTTGAGAGCGCGCCAATGTTTAGCGAATTGATGCTATTTAATGTCGTGAATCTCCTGCTTTTCATTTACGCGAACCTGCACTGGAATTTCTCCGAAACGCGCCTTTTGTTCATCGGACTTTTGCCTCTAACCGGGATTGTGCTTGCCTCTTTTGTTGAGAATTTCGGGAGAAGGGCTCCTTTCGTTGCCATCATTTCGAATGGGATCTGTCTGGTATCTTTATGGTGATCATTTTTGTTGTGGTGTTTCTATTCAGTCTTCTGCTGATCGCCCGACCCGTCTTGAATCGAACCCGCGTTCTGGTTTTCTTGCTACTGTTCTATTTCATGGCTGTAAGAGAACCTGTCAATCAGTTTTTTGAGATTCATTATCAAACCGTTGTATTGAAATTCATGATCTACGTTTTCCTCATTGCCGTTCCCGTTCTTATTTTGATTGTATTGGGAATGCGTCACGGATGGAGAATTGGAATTGCCGTCATCGTGTCGTTTGTTTTGATGTTGCCGTTCACAAGGCCGACTCTGCCATGTTTAAGGATGATGGCGGATTGGAAAATACGTTTTCTGCAGGATCGATTTTTCGAGAACTTGTGGCGGGTGAATCCAACCGCTCAAGACATTTCGATTCTGGAGTCTTCCTGCCATTCCTTATCGCCCCATGCCAGGAACCGATTCGTCGCATATTTACGCAACTTTGCGATTCCTGAATCTTCGAATGAGTGTTTGACTCTTGCTCGAAACTGGCGCGGTCCAAAACCAGGACCGGAATTGATCGTACGGCATACGGAGGAGGAGTGGGGCGCACTATTTCAATCCGGGAACAACCGGCAACGCGCAGGGATACTGGATCAGCTTCGCCGGCAAAGAAATCCTGCTTTGAAAAGCCAGGCTGTTGCCAATGTTAGTAGCCTGGATGAAACGCTCGTCATCTCAGCCGTCCAGTACTTGCGTCAAATTTCCGGAATACAAATTGGGAACGATCCGGACCGTTGGAAGGAATGGCTTTCACAAACCACGGGACAGGCCGTTTCCAGCATGTTTTCCGGAAAGGGAAGTTCGCCGCTGGCTCAGCAAGGATTTTCCGCCATTCAAGTACAGGATGATTTGCTTCTGGCAAGAAACAGTCGAGAGGATTTTTTGAAAGTCTATCTCAGGAACCATTTTCCTGAATCGGTTTCAGAAGAACAAATTGCGTTGCTGAAGCAATTTTGTGATGAAGCGAGCAGGAGGCCGGATTCGCTGGCCGTTTTTTATCGTAGAGGAATGTTGTATTTTTTTCTTGCGCTATCTGGAACAAGCAGAATCAGAGAGGGGAAATCGGAAGACATCACAGGGGTAAGTGAAAATTGGAAAATTGCTCTCCAGAGTCTGCAGTATGCGGGGATGCCCGGACAGGAACTCGCACAGGAGGTCAATCAGATTTTCCGGAAAGCGGATCAAGACCGCGATGGGGACCTCAGCAAGCAGGAAGTCCTATCGATACTGCAAAAGCACGGCCATTGACGGTGGCACAATGTCATGTCCCGTTCGCGCCGTGAACCAGTTCGCGTGCGCGCTCGGCAGCCTTCACAACGGCCTTGACTAAAGTCACACGCAGTTTACCTTCTTCCAGTTCCAGAAGTCCGTCAATGGTGCAACCCGCAGGAGTCGTTACCATGTCCTTCAACAGAGCCGGATGCGCTTTCGATTCCAGCACCATTTTTGCCGCCCCGTACATTGTTTGGGCGGCCAGCAGTGTGGAAATTTCACGCGGAATGCCGAGTTTTACTCCGGCTTCAGCCAGAGATTCGATCACCACATAAATGTAAGCCGGTCCGCTTCCGGACAAGCCGGTCACACCATCCATAAGGGATTCATCCAGAAAAACGGTTTCTCCCACGCATTTGAAAATATGCTGAGCGATCTGGAGATGTTCTTGATTCGCGTAAAGCCCACCGCAGAGCACGGTCATTCCCGCATTCATTACACAGGGAGTGTTTGGCATAGCCCGCACAACGGGGATATTTCCGGAGAGTCGATCTTGAATGTAAGCCGTCGTAATTGATGCGGCGACTGTAATGACCAGTTGATCGGGATGCAGCGACCCGGCGAGTTCCCGAATAACCTGATTCATGTTTTGTGGTTTGACAGCGAGCAGTATGATGTCCTTTTCTTGAACGATTTGATGATTATTGATTTGGACCTCGATTCCCAATCGGTCCTGAACACGTTGCGCGGATTCCGGATGTCCTACGCTTCCAGCAATGTTTCCGCGGTCCACCGCTCCTTGTTTCAATAACCCGGTGACCAGCGCTTCTCCGATCTTTCCAACACCGATAACGGCGATTTTCTTGCGATTCAACATAAATTCCTCTACTCTTTGCACACCGATTTAGCTCTTAATGCAGAGACGCCGAGCACGCAGAGAAAAAGAAATTTTAAACTCTGCAGTCTCCGCGTCCCTGCGTTAAAATGTCCAGGGTACGAACCTAATCATGCAGAAAATATACACAATCGGCCACTCGACGAGGTCCGAAAAGGATTTCATTGAACTGTTGACTCGTCATAGAATCGACCTTCTTGCCGACATTCGCGCGCTGCCTCGTTCAAGATGGAATCCGCAATTCAACAAGGCAGCTTTGGAAAAGTCGATTGCAAAGGCCGGAATGGAGTACCGTCCTATCCCGGAACTTGGCGGTCTTCGGGAACCGTCATCAAACGGCATCAACCTTGCGCTGGAAAACGCCGGCCTTCGAGGTTATGCAGACTATATGCAGACCTCGCCATTTGAAAACGCATTACTGGATGTGATCAAGCTCGCGGGTAGCCGGAATATTACTTTGATGTGCGCGGAAGCTTCTTATACAAAATGCCATCGCCAGCTGACTTCGGATGCATTGATAGTGCGCAAAGTGCGAGTCCTGCACATCCTGGATTCTGTAAAGGTCGAACCTCATGTGCTGACCCCTTTTGCGCGTGTGGAAGGGAATCAAGTGACATACCCTTTGAACCAGTCTCAACTTGAATTCTAAACAGGTCGGAATTACAATCACTCTTCCTTGAAGGGGGTGGAGCATGCTACCTGAAGATCAACACGTCTTTGAATACCGGAAACAGTTTTTTAAACTGGCGGGCGGAGCATTTCGCGTTTACGACACCAGCGAGCGCCTTCTTCTTTTAGCGAACAAAAAGCGTTCAAGATCAGGGAGGATATTCGGGTTTACTCGGACGAATCGAAACCAATCAGGTACTTGCGATTCGGACCCCCAGATTCTGGATATCTCGCCACGTTCGAAATTTTGGAGACTGCCTTCCGGGGAAAAGGCGGGTTCGCTGAAGCGCAAAGGTTGAAATCCATATTCAAGGATGAATGGGAGATATACGATCCAACGGGTTTTGATCGGCGAAGATATGAAGAGGATTCCACATTATTTGCTCTTTCACGGCGGTTCCTGACCAATTTGATTCCACAAAAGTATCATTTCACGGTGGCGGCCAGACGGTAGGTACGTTCCAGCAACATTTCAATCCTTTTCTGTATCGCGCAACAATGGATCTTACGCAGGACACAGGAAAACGGCTGGATCGCCGGATGGCTTTGGCGGCGGGAATTCTGCTTCTTGCGATCGAAGGAAGACAGGATTGATTATTTATTGCAGATTGTAGATTGCAAATTGCAAATTGCAAAAATTGCAGAGTTATGCTTTTGACGGCTTAGAATGCACGAACCACGTGGACAGTCTGCGGCGGAAATTGCCGAGTACATGCATGCGATTCAGGTTGAAAACCTCAGCAAGGACTATCTGGATAAGGCCCGCGGTGTAGTCCGGGCTGTCGATGGCTTGACTTTGA
Organism: uncultured bacterium; assembly: GCA_963771165.1. Taxonomy (GTDB): domain Bacteria; phylum Acidobacteriota; class HRBIN11; order JAKEFK01; family JAKEFK01; genus JAKEFK01. The sequence continues at coordinate 17,168 of CAVYSN010000020.1, forward strand.
ACTGCAATTACGGGGAAATCGTCGGGCTACTCGGACCCAATGGAGCGGGGAAGACCACCACTTTGCGAATGCTGGCGACAGTACTGGCCCCATCCTCCGGTTGCGCATCCGTTGCAGGATTCGACGTCCAGAAGGAATCCTTGCAAGTCCGCAAGAACCTGGGATTCCTTACAGGCGGAACCGGTTTATACGCAAGATTAACTCCGCGTGAAATCCTTCGGTTTTTCGGCAGACTTCATGAGATGCCCGAACAACTGATTCAGAGCAGAACCGAAACCCTCGTTGAAGCCTTCGACATGAAATCATTTCAAAACAGTCATTGCGACAAACTTTCGACCGGTCAAAAGCAACGAATCAATCTCGCCCGAACTCTGTTGCATGATCCGCCTGTGATCATTCTTGATGAGCCAACAGCAGGTCTCGACATTATTAGTAGTAAATCGATTCTCAATTTTATCCGCTCCGCAAAACAGGAAGGAAAATGCATTCTTTTTTCGACCCACTACATGACAGAAGCCGAGATTCTCTGTGACCGTGTCGCAATCATTCATAATGGCAAAATTCTGGAGTGCGATACGCTCAACGGCTTAAAGGTAAAAACGGGTAAGCAGTCTCTCGTTGACGTTTTCTTTTCCCTGGTTGACCGGTATGAGACTCAACAAAATTAATACAATTTTCCGAAAGGAAGTCCTCGATACGTTGAGAGACAGACGTACTCTGTTCACAATGATCATTGTTCCTCTTTTGCTCTATCCCGGCCTGATGCTGCTTGTCAACTCGCTCGCCTCGAGTCAGCAAGTGAAGATGGAGCAGAAGACTGTAAAGATTGCTCTGATCAACATTTCGGAGAGAACGCATTTCATGCGTTTGATCCGTTCAAAACCTCGTATTGAGATAGTACAAAGCCGGAATCCACGGGAAGATTTGAGACTGGGAGAGATCGATTTTGTCTTGAGGGCTCCGGAGAATCTTTCCGCTTTGCTCGATCAACACAAAACCGCAAAGATACAACTTCTGTATGATCGATCCAACGACGATGCTGCTACCAACCTGGATCGGGTTCGCGAAATTGTGGAGACGTATTCGAAGGAATTATTATCGCTCCGTCTGGAAGAAAAGCATCTATCAGGTGAGTTCGTTCAGCCGGTGAATATTGAGGAAGTCAACGTAGCGACGAAAAGACGGATGGGCGGGTTTGTGATCAGCAGGTTTTTGCCGATGCTGATGGTCTTTATGATACTGGTGGGCGCCCTTTATCCTTCGATTGATATGACTGCAGGAGAAAAAGAAAGAGGGACACTCGAAACGATCCTGACAAGTCCTGCGACGAAGAGCGAAATTGTTTTGGGAAAATTCTTGACCGTGAGCCTGATCGCCTTGATTACAGGTCTACTGAATTTGGGGAGTATGATGGCCACGTTTTCTTTTGGAATCTTCAGCGGCCTCAGCGATGCGATTCAAATCAAGATTCCTGCCAGTTATATGCTGATCATGCTGGTTTGCATGATTCCGCTGGCAATCTTTTTTAGCGGCGTTATGATGGCCATCTCTTCTTTTGCTCGTTCTTTTAAGGAAGCGCAGAATCTGGTTACGCCGTTTTATCTTGTTGCGACCATGCCGGCCATGATTTCCTCCATTCCGGGAATCCGTCTTGAAGGATTCTGGCTGACCTTCCCGATTGCGAATGTTGTCTTGCTGTTTAAGGAGCTGATGCTCGGAATCTTAAGCTGGCCTCACATTTTCGCCGTCTTTTTCTCGATCACTTTCCTGGCTTCTATCGCCATTTTTGCTGCCATCAAATTGTTCGGACGCGAGGAGGTTCTGTTCGGTGAAGTTTCATCGTTCGGACTCTCTTTTAAAAGGTCGAATATCGTGCCAAAACCAATTCCGGATTCATCCGAAGCTCTGTTTTTCACGATGATCTCTCTGGCGCTTCTGATTTATGTGGGTCTTCCACTGCAGATGCGGGATCTTGTTTCAGGGCTGATCTTTACCGAAATCGCCCTCTTCTTTGCATTGCCTGTAGCCTTTGCAATTTATTTGAAGGTGGATTTGCGGGAAACCTTCCGCTTAAGGCTGCCGTCCGCCCGATCCTTGATTGTCACTGTTCTATTGTTCGCCGGTATTGCTCTAACGATGAGCACAATCCTCTACATTCAGAATCGTCTGTTTCCGTTTCCGAAAGAACTGATGGATTTTCTTGAAAAGATGATGCAGGAAGTTTATGATCGCCCCTTCTGGCAGGTTTTATGCCTGATCGCCCTGCTTCCCGCGATTTGCGAGGAGACGACATTCCGGGGAATTGTATTCTCCGGTCTCTTAAGCCGTAAAAAGCCATGGGTTGCCATGTTCATTACGGCGCTTTTTTTTGGCATATTTCATTTAAGTCTGCACCGTTTTCCCGGTGTATTCCTGATCGGTTTCGCTGCCTGTTTCGTTGTCTATATCTCAGGTTCCCTGTTTACAGGGATCCTTCTGCACGCTATGAGCAATGCCTTTGTGAGTTTCATCGGACTTTATCCACAATATGATTGGCTTGGAATCAATAATATGCAGGCATCCCCTTACGCATTGCTGGGAGTGACGCTGATCGGCTTTGCGATTTATCTGGGAATGGGTAAATTCGGTATGAAGGCCGGGACTTTTTTGCGGTATTCCAGATAATCTTTTCCCAATTCCCGAATCAAACTTCTTTCTTCCAACGCGGTGCCTATTAGCGCATACGCTGTAAACAAAGCGTTGAAAAGGAATCTCCCGGAGGTCAGGGATTCATGAGACCAGAGCGCCAGGATGAACAAGGCCGTAATCGGATGTCGAACAATGCCGTAAATCCCATCCGTCCGAAGCCCAGGCGAGGGAAGAGGAAGTCCTTTCCATCCTGCGTATCCTTGATACAGACCGAACATCTGAGTGTGATTCAATGCCACTGTGGAAATGATGATCAATACGAGAGATGCATAGAACAATGTATTGAATAACAAGGAGATCGTCGTTTGATACAGAAATGGACCAAACGGCTTCCACACGAGCAGCACAATCCACAACGCAATTCCCGATGTCAAAACATACAAAGGACGATGAAGATAGGGATGGATTCGTTTTTTGATGAATTGCCGGGGCAGAAGAGAGTGCTGAAGTGGAAAAACCAGGAAAATCATCACGTTTACCCACAGCGAGGCTTGAGCGAAGACGGGCGCGACAGTGTCTCCGAATTCGATAAACCAGAAGAAGAAAAATAGGGAGCTCATGCCAACGAGATAAGCGAGTAAAGAAAAAAGAAAGTAGGCCAAACTTCATTCCAAGCAGGCAGCATTGCCTGCGATCCTTAATGTCAGGCTGGAAGCCTGCGCTCCTACAAAAGCTTATTCTTGAATGATTGTCAATTTTAGCCAATATGCTAAGATGAATGACCCGTGTCCAAACAGCAAAATTCTTTTGACGTTGTGTCCAATATTGATGTGCAGGAAGTGTCGAATGCCGTGCACCAGGCGATGAAGGAAATTCAAACGAGATTTGACTTCAAAGGGAGCAAAAGCAACATAACTTTTGACGGAAAAGAAGAGATTGTCCTGATATCGGACGACGAGAAGAAATTAAAGAGCGTCGTTGAGATTTTGAAGGAGAAGCTGATCAAGAGAAAGGTTCCCTTGAACGGCTTTGTTTATGGAAAGATCGAAGAGGCCGCCGGCAGTACGGTTCGACAGGTTGCCAAGTTGCAACAGGGAATCGCTTCGGAGAAAGCAAAGGAAATCGTGAAAATTATAAAGAACTCAAAGCTAAAGAAGGTTCAAGCTTCGATTCAGGCAGATCAGGTTCGCGTCACCAGTCCGAACAAGGATGAGCTTCAGGAAGTGATTAAAATGCTTCGAGAGCAGGAAGCGACTCTTGGAATTCCTTTGCAATTTACAAATTACAGGTCAAATTAGCACACATGATTAAGCAGTTGCCCCGGGAACTGGCAGTTTTTCCACCGGATTTGACGAATCATCTGGAAGAAAAACTCCAGTCGCTGGAACAGGAAATCGAAAAATACCTTTCGTCGGAAATCGACATCATTGGTCGGATGGGCCGTTACATTTTCCAAAGCGGCGGAAAACGGATCCGCCCGCTCCTGGTTATTTTGAGCTCAAAGATTGTGGGTTACAGAGGCGATCAGGATGTGATTTTCGCGGCCATCATGGAGTTTGTTCATACAGCGACCCTGATTCATGACGATATCATCGATGAAGCGACGCAACGACGCGGCCGTGCCTCACTGAACTTGAAATGGGGCAACAACTTGACAGTGCTCATGGGTGACTACCTTTACACAAAAGCCATGTCACTTGCGTTGACCCGCGAGCACATGCGGATCCTGCGACTCATCTCAGACATCACGCTTCGCATGCTGGAAGGGGAGATGATCAGCCTTGAAAGGAATGGAGATATCGGGATCTCCGAGCAGGACCACTTAAACTTGATCCGCCGAAAAACAGCCTATTTGTTCTCTGCCTGCACACAAATTGGCGGAATTCTGGGAAAGGTATCACCTCAGAAGGAGGCAGCGCTTCAGAATTTCGGATTGAACCTCGGAATGGCCTTTCAATTGATCGATGACCTTCTCGATTACACCTCCACCGAAAATGTTCTTGGAAAAGACGTCGGCCATGATTTGCGAGAAGGAAAAATTACCCTTCCTTTGATCTACCTTCTGGAAAGATCAAACGGTGATCATGAAATCAACGATATTCGTAATGCTCTGGTGGAAAAGAATTACGATGCGATTCCGCGTGAGCGGCTGCTTCATCACCTGAATGAAAGCAATGCATTCACAGATGCGGAAAAAAAGGCGAAGTTCTATGCATCTTTAGCGAAGAATGATCTGGCGGTTTTCGATGATTCAGAAGCCAAGACTGCCATGCTGAATCTCTTAGATTTCGTTATTCAGCGGAACTGGTAAACGCGGTAGAACCCGCGTAGTGGCAAACAATTCCTGTGCAATCCTGATTTTGGCGTGATTACCCGGCAAATGCTCTGCCACTACCATTTTCAGGGAAGGTCTTGAAAAAACTCTTACGTCGCTTCCTTTGGATTTGTTCAGCTGTCCTGCTGTTTTTCATTCTTTATACTCTTTACTGCTTCATTTCAGCGCCTGACCTCTGCTCACTCGCAAAAAATAATCCGAAAACAACCGCATTTATTGAGCAACGGAAGGATGAATGGGTAGAGAAGGGTTCCAAAAGGAAGATCTATCAAATCTGGGTTCCGCTATCCCGGATTTCACCGAATCTCCAAAAGGCGGCGATTGTTGCCGAAGATCCGAATTTTTATTATCACCACGGGCTCGATTTCTTCGCGATCAAACTCGCATTCAAACGGAACTGGGAAGAACGTGAACTGGCGGTGGGAGCGAGCACAATCACCCAGCAACTCGTAAAAAATCTTTATCTCTCTTCGTCGAGAAATCCTCTCAGAAAGTATAGAGAAGCGATTCTGGCGCTTCGACTCGAGCGATGTGTAAAAAAGGGCCGGATTCTCGAAACCTATTTGAACGTGATCGAGTGGGGCGAATCGACGTATGGCGCCGAAGCCGCCGCTCGTCGCTATTTTGGCAAACCTGCTTCAGCCATAACACAAAGTGAAGCGGCCTTACTGGCTGCGATGATTCCCAATCCAAAGATCTACAATCCTTTGAAGAAGAACCCGGCCGTCTATAAACGGCAGCAGCGAATCCTTCGAAGGATGGCAAAAAGCAGGTAAACTGTACGTACCGGCAACTTCAAATGCTGGGTTCCGGCCGGCTGGTTCCTTCAAACAATGAAAATCAGCTTTCTGTGGATTTGTTTGCTGCTCGTTGCCTGCGGGATGCCCGAAAAGCGAGAACTACGGGTGATGACTTCGACACCGATCACCTCCCTGGATCCGCATACAACCGAAGATTCAACCACCTTATCTTTTCTTTCCAATGTTTACGAACCTCTTGTGAGTTCAACAACGAGCAATCAGGCTGTTCCGGTTCTTGCGGTTGCGTGGTCGAATCCTGATGAGCATACCTGGCGGTTCGATTTACGACAGAACGTGCGTTTTCATGATGGGTCAATCTTTTCAGCGGAAGATGTGAAATACAGCATTGATCGAGGCACCAAACATCCGCAGTCCTGGATCAAACCGGAACTCCCTTTATTGCGCGAAGTTCGCGTCGTTGATAATGACACCGTCGAAATTGTTTCAGTAAAGCCTTCTCCACTTTTACTGAATAACATGACAAGGGTTCTAATCGTACCGAAGAACTCAGAAAACTATTTATCGAGACGTTGTAACGGAACAGGGCCCTACAGACTGGAGAAAATCGAGAAGGAGGAAGCGGTGATCGCGGGTTATGCGAAATACTGGAAAGGCAAACCATACTGGCGCCGTGCTGTATTTGTTTCGGAAAGGGATGTGGATCGAAGATTAAATGCGATACTGGAGAATAATGCCGATGTGATTGATCATCCCCCGGAGGGAAGTTTGACCAGATTGGAAGGCGAAAAGAAAGCTCACGTAATTCAAAGTCCCGGTTTGAAGATCACTGTTCTCGGTTTTGTTGTGAAGGATCCGTCCAATCCTTTTTCCGATGCTTCCGTACGTCGAGCAGTTGCGCTTGCCATCGATCAGCAGCAACTAATTAATGAGTCATTTTTCGGGCTAGCAGAGAAAACCAGTCAGCTGGCTCCTCCCGAAGTGTTCGGATACTCCACAGATCTGCAGGTTCCTTTGAGGGATTTGCAAAAAGCAAAGGCCACCCTCTCCCGCTCGAAATTTCCCAACGGCTTTCGGCAGACCTTATATTTCGGGATCGGAAGCAAGAGGATTGCGGATTCTCTTGCATTGCAATTGCGGCCGCTTGGAATTGAACTGGAAAAGCATGAGATTGAGTGGAAAGAATTAGATGCTTCTTTGCAGGCGCAAAAGGCTCCTGCCTACCTCGTGCAATGGACCTTCCCTGTTCAGGACAGCGGTGACATTCTCTATTTCGGTTTTCATACGAAGACACCGGGCAGAGAATTCGGATCGCTGAACTTTTCCGGTTTCTCTGATGCGGGCCTGGACAAAATCCTTGAGGAAAGCGCAAGCGAAATGAAAGTAGAACGCAGGCGGGCTTTACTGAATGAAGGAATGAAATTAGCGATGCATTCAGATGTATTCATACCGCTTTGTATCCGCCGCAATTTCTTCGCTGTGAATAACAAACTCAAATGGAACGGCAACATTTCCGGGAAAATTATTCTGGAGGAAATTCGGTTCGCTTCCGCTCTGTAACAATATTGAATCCATCCGGGCTCGTTAAGGTTTTGAACAGAAGACAGCGAAGCAAGCGAAGGAGTTTTGTATTTTGCTGTCTTTGTTATCTTCTGTAAAGGATAGAGTAGTGTTTCGATTTACGTAGTTGCTTTAATTTTGCGTGTATGCGCTTCCACCGTAGGTCGCTTATTCGGTGTAGCCTTTCCGGTGTCTGAGATCGATTCCTGATTCTTTCGAAATGACCCTGATCTTGTGATATTCGCCCTGTTTTGTATGAACAGGCGGCGAGTAACAGAGTAGATACTGGTGATTCAGATCGGTGATGACTTGCTTAAATCCGATTTTGAAGTTTTGCGAGTTGTAAAAAGCTGTTCCGCCTGTTTCATTCGCAATTTCCACCAGTGAATCCTGATATTCCGATTTTGCTCCAAGTCCGCCGGTATCGATCGTATAAAAGGTGACATTCAGCTTATTCAATTTTCCCAGGGTTTTCCTGATTTCACGACGCATGTCCATGTTGGCTTCCTGCACCTGTGATAGCGCTGCAAACTCTTCCGGATTTGTTGCGGCGGAGGCAAGATTGAATACGATATCGTAATACTGGCGTCCAGGGTCGACAGAAAAGCCTCCCGACACATAGACCACAACGGGGTCCTCACCCAGACTCAACGAGGAAATATGTTCAGCGAATTTCTCTACAGCTTTCAGCGTGTATTCACTGATTTGCTGGTCCTGTCTCGCGTAAGTTCTTGCAAGCCTGTGGGCGTCTCGAGCTTTATCTACAAGTTCCGTTGCTCCTTTGTCCAAAGCACTCTCATCAGTTGAGATCACGCGATTGAGTTCATCCAAATTCCGCCGGACTGTGATCTCGCGATCCGCTCCTGCCTGCGCCTTCCCGATTAAGATTCGGATTCTGCTCAGATCCTTTGTGAGGGGCGAAACAATGCCCATTCTGCCGTTGGGCATGAGGGCCGCGAGCATAACCTCGTGTCCACCATTCGACAGGGAATTGATGAATTCATTCAAGTGAATTCGGATGGAGTTCCATTCTCTAGACGACGTGTTGTAGAGATCCAAAAATAGCACAAACTTCTTCGAAACGGCCTCCACTGGTTTTGATGTCTGTACCGGTGCCTCGCTGCCGGCTATCACCTGCTCTTCAAAACAGGTGATGTTCACTCTCTTATCGTCCTCATAGACTTCAAAATCTTCCATCGTCAGGCCGGTCACGGGCTGTCCATTGCTATCAACGGCCTTTAACCACACATGGACCGAGGAAACAGTGACCCTGTAATCTTGCGAAGAGAGGGAGAGACTCATCAGGCTGAAGGTCAATACGTAAAACAAGAATCTGGATTTCAGCATAGAACTATGGCACCTGGTGGTTAGAGGGCTTCTGCAACGCGAATCATTCGGTCACTAGGATTTTGTTTACACTTTGCAATATGCAGTATCTCAGTCGGTATATCCTTTGCGGTGTCTCAGGGTGACGCCCGAACGTTTTGTGGATACTTTAATTTTGTGGTACTGACCCCTCTTGGTATGAGCCGGTGGATTAAAGCAGAGAAGGTACTGATGATTCAAATCCGTCAGGACTTCTTGTAAGCCAATTTTAAAATTTTGTGAATTGTAAAAGGCGGTTCCACCTGTCTCGTTTGCCATCTCAACAAGGGAATCTTGGTATTCAGCAGCTCCACCCAATCCGACCGTGTCGATTGTATAGAAAGTAACGTTCATTTTATTCAATTTGCCGAGAGTCCTTTTGATTTGATCAACCATTTCGAGATTACCTTCCTGAAATTGCTGGAACACCGTAAACTCCTCTGTGGTTCCTGCAGTGGCGGCCATATTGGAGATCACATCGTAATACTGTCTTCCCGGATCGACAGAGAAACCGCCCGATACGTAAACCACAATGGAGTTATCACCTAAGTTTTCAATGGCCATGTGCTGGGCAAATTTTTCGATCGCTTGCAATGTGTATTCGCTGAGAAGTTGTTCCTGGCGAGCGTAAGCGCGCGCAAGCCGGTGGGCATCCCGAACTTTGTCAATAAATTCGATTCTTGGGCTCTCGTCTGAGATAAGTCTATTAATTTCATCCAGATTCTTTCTGATGTTGATGTTGCGGTCGGTACCAGCCTGGGCTTTATGCAACAGGATTCGAATTCTATTCAAGTCCTTTGTGAATGGTGAAACGATTCCCATTTTTCCGTTTGGCAGGAATGCCCCAAGCATCACTTCATGTCCCCCTCCGGAAAGTGAATTAATAAATCCGAGCAGATGAGGTTTGATGGACCAGTACTCTCTTGCGGAAGTATTGAAAAGATCCAGGAACAGCACAAATTTCTTAGAAACGACGTGCAAGGGCTTTCTTGTTTGTACCGGCGCCGGAGATCCTGCAATCGATTGTTCTTCAAAACAGGTGATCTGGACTTTTGAATTATCTTCTTTTATATCGAAATCTTGTGCGGTCAGCCCGATCACGGGTTGTCCTTTCCAGTCAACTGCCTTTACCCACACTTCGACAGTCGAAACGGTGACCTGATATTCTTGCGAATATAGCGAAGAACCGGCAAGGCCAATGATGATGACCTTTAACAAAAATCTGATTTTCAACATAAAACTGGAATCCCTGTTGTCTTTCGTAGGCAGCGAAATTCTAACAAAATGAAGTGGGAACTGAGATTAGTGTAGATTGTAGATTCAATATTGCATATTTCATAGTGATTCGTCTGATTGCTTGACACTCAGTCTGTGTAGCCTCTGCGGTGCCGTAAATCGACACCGGATCTCTTCGCATTGACCTGGATTGTGTGATAAACGCCTTTCTTGGGATGTGCTGGAGGTTGAAAACAGAGAAGGTACTGATGATTTAGATCTTCCATGACCTTGTTCAATCCGACGTTGAAATTTTGCGAATTGTAAAAAGCTGTTCCGCCTGTTTCAGAGGCCATTTCTACCAGGGAATCCTGGTATTCCGATTTGCCCCCAAGTCCGACTGTGTCGATTGTATAAAAAGTCACGTTCATTTTGTTTAACTTTCCGAGTGTAGTCTTGATTTCGCTGCGCAAATCCAGGTTATGTTCTATCAATTGCGAAAGGACCATAAATTCTTCCGTTGTGCTGGCGGTGCTGCCGAGGTTGGAGACGATGTCGTAGTATTGCCGACCGGGATCGACTGAAAAGCCGCCCGAGACATAAACGACGACCGAGTTATCGCCCAGATTTTGGATCGCCATATGCTGCGCGAATTTTTCTAAAGCTTCCAATGTGAATTCGCTGAGTCGCTGTTCCTGCTGCGCGTAACTTTTAGCAAGCCTATACGCATCTCTCACTCTATCGACCAGTTCTCCCCCCGCTCTATCAGTGCCCCCGTCGTCGGTGCTGATGACGCGATTGATTTCATCCATATTCTTCCGGACTGTGATTTCTCGGTCGGCTCCCGCTTGAGCTTTCCCAATTAAAATCCGGATTCTGTTCAGATCTTTTGTGAAGGGTGAAACGACGCCCATTTTCCCGTTAGGGAGCAGGGCCGCCAGCATCACTTCGTGGCCTCCACCGGAGAGTGAGTTAATGAATTCTGACAGATGAGGTCTGATCGACCAGTATTCTCTTGCCGAGGTATTGAAAAGATCGAGAAAGATCACAAATTTTTTCGACACAGCCTGGACCGGCTTTTCGGATGGAACCGGCGCCAGACTTCCGGCGACCATTTGTTCTTCGAAACAAGTAATGGGAACGATGGTTTTATCTTCACGCACTTCAAAGTCGGCCATTGTTAGACCGACGACCGGTTTACCATCCTTGTCCAATGCTTTTACCCATACCTCAACTGTCGACACCGTGACCTGATAATCCTGTGAAGGGACTGGAAAACTGAACAGAATGATTGCAACAACACAGAAGGACTGTTTCAAATTGATCATGCTAATCTACTCTACTGAACTTGGGTTTTCATTTCCCTTGTTATCTCCTGGTTCTTTGCAGGATCGAGAGTACTGATCTTCAACTGGTATTGTCCTGGCGGAACGTCAGGTAGAGTCGCAAGGCGCCAGAACAAGCCCATGCCCTTTGGCTCAACCCGAGTCGGATTTTGCAAGAGTCCAAGAGTTTTTACTTCATTTGATTTGCCGCCGGAATCGACAAGCATCACGCGAACTACGGGGATTTTACCAGTATTCGGAAGATTGTAAATCCGCAAATAAAAAACCTGCCCATCTACGGATTTTTTTAACACAGGTGACATGTCGGGAAAAAACATCATGTCCTTCCCTTCTCGATAAGGATAGTTGATTTCTTTTCCGCGCTTGGTGAGACTAGCCGTGGGAGCGGGCCAAACCATCCAGTTCAGGTTCAATGCCGGGAAGAAAGGATAAGTCATTGTCATTGTCGGCTCGATCCCTTCGATCTGTACCGACTGATCCAGAATTTCATTCGTCTGAAGATTCACGATAGTCCAATGGACCGTTGCAGGTTCAAGGTTCCCCAGTAATACGTTCCAGATTTTTACTCCGGATGATTTCAGTTTGTCCTGCAAACCTTTGTTGGTCAAATCGAGCGAAAAGACAAAGTACGTCGAATCCAAAACTGTGCCGAATTTATCGGTCGCGAAAGCGTAAAACTCCAGGTCCACCAGCTCGGCTTTGTTCTGCAATAGAAACGGGCCATCGATCTGCACAAAGGATGGTATTCGCGAACTGTTCTGGTCCAGAACAAAGTCGGACCAGAAGCGGAAACCGGATTGCGGCTTTTCGTAGCTTTTGTAAATGAGTTCAGCAATCCTTGCTTTCTTTTCAAGTGAAGTGTAGTTTGCCGGATTTTTTGGTATCAGCCATTTCGAAGAAACCGTGACATCCTTTGCCTGGACGTCCAGCCTGACGCTATTCAAGTCTTTCATTTTGTCTGTAGGCGCGTCAGCCTTCACAACATAAAAAGTTTTGTCCGACGAAAGAATCTGATCGATGGTGCTGTTTACATCTGTTTGCGTTGTAATGAAATTTCCGTTCGTTCGAGAAGCCAGGTTTTTGAACAGGCCATGTTCCTGTGTGCCATTATGAAAAATGTGAATGTGCGCGTCGGTTCCTGCGATCAGGTCCGGCAAAGTGTCTCCGCTTTGTTTTGGTCCTTTTCTCCTGATTCCGCCCGACGATGCTTTCTTTTCCAATCTTTCCGGAGTTAGAGAAGTGTCCGTAATGCTATCAATGTCCTCGTGAGGAATTTCAACAGGTTGATCGCCCGTTTGTCTCTTTTTGGGAGCTTTATCTCTTAACGGCAGATTGATACTAAGACCACCCGTGTCGGCGCCGGGGCTGAAAAGAATTATATGCTTTCTTCCGTCAAGAGCAGAGAGGAGGAAACCGAGATCGGCGATGCTTTGCAGAAGAATCGGACTGGCATCTTTTTTGTCTTTTTCAGATACCGCATAGGTTCGGATATTTTGCAGGAAATCGGCATCCGGAAGCAGCGTCAACTGTTTTTCTTGAGCGTCGAAATCTTCCGAATAGAGATTCCCTTCAGGGCCTTCAAACATACCTGCCATCTTTTTCTGACCCATCCAATTGAGACCCGCGATCACTTTATTTCTGTCCGCCGTTGGCATGCAAAACATCTTCAATCCTTCCTGCATCGTGATTCCCGCAATTGCGATCAAGTCCGCCTTATCGATTTTGGAAAGAAATGTTTCAGTTGTTTTTCTGGCCTGAATCATATTTTCGGGTGAGGAAAAAAGAAAATCATAAACAAAAACATAAAGCCGTCTTCCGCCCGGATGAGCCAAAACTTGAGGAGAACGGTTCGAAGTATCCACATACACGACTTCGGAAACCGCAGCGTTGAACTCCTCCAATCGCAAACTGATCTGTCCTTTGTCAATCGGACCTGCTCCGGGTGCGACAAAAGTTAAATAAACAGGCGCAGCTGCGAGAGGTATTGCAGCGATCGTCAAAACACAAAATAGAAAAACAAATCTTCTGTTCACGGATCACTCCTGGCTCTCAACACAGAGACGGTCAAAGAGCTTACTTTGGAACCTACAATATAATGTATCGCGTCAAATGAGAAAAGTATTTCCTGTTCTTGCGATCTGTTTATTTCCCGGTGCATGGACGGGATCCGACGATGACCAGGTTCATCCGCCCTTCAACTTGCGACAACGATCCGCACCCACCTCAGCGGAGTTTCAGAGACGATTTCGTGAATCCCGGCCTGCAATAGTACCGGCGCGCTGTAGCGCTGCCGTCTACGGAAAAGCGCTCACCGTTGCTTACAGAAATCTCGTACGACATCGGAAAGGGAAGGAACCCCGCGTAAATCATCCATGCAGCATGCAGATGTTCAAATTCAAGCGCTACAACGGTAGTTTCAAGATTACGGCTGGTTTTAATTCGGCCTTCGGATTTTCAAGGAAAGGTCCGATCATGCTATTCCCAACGTAATAAAAATCGTCCCCCACCACCACTCCCAAGGTCGGTTCAGGGAATATTTCATGGTTCGATTCAAGAATCTCCACACGTTCGATCCGGCTTGCATCTGGACTGACGGAAATCCGTAGCACACGGTGCGGTTGTACGCCGTTCTGGATTGCAATCAGATCTGTTCCATGTCTGTAAAGACCATCAATTCCTGCTACGGTTGTTGTTCCCGGCGCGCGGCTTAATTTCCAGTGTTTTCGCGTGGAAAGATCAACTCCGAAAATGCCTCTGCTGTAATCCGCGACAAACAGAACCTTTTCATCCTGCGACAGGCAGGCTCCCTGCGGTGAGCGGAATGGATCGGGGCCAATAAATAACTCCAGTTTTCCCTGTTTCAAAAAATAGATTGCTGGCGCGAGATTGTCGGTAGCATAAACGTTTCCTTTTGAATCGACAACGACTTCACCTAAAACATGATCTCCCTCGCTCAGGACGTATCTGTTCAATAATTTACCCTGCTTTAAGTCATACTCGAAAATTCCTGACTTTCCTTTCTCATCTCCGGCCAGTGCACTGCTCGCAACCCATAATTTGTGGCTTCGATGATCCAGACTCATGCCCAGCACACTCCAGAGTCCATCAGCGGGCTTTGAAAATTCCTGAAACCGACCATCTTTGTATCGGATGATCTGCCTCTTCGCCACGCCCCCAAAATAAAATGTTTGTTCGGCCGGATCATACGCAATTCCTTCAGGTATGAATGAACTATCGGCGATCGTAATGGCCGGCTTGCTGATCTGGACAGGCTTCAGATTTCCCTGAAACCTTTCGACTACTAGATTAAAAGTTGACGATTTATGTACGGAAGCGAATTGAGAGTCTTCCTGGGGTTTGTACGAAAGCCCCAAATCGGCGAGTTTGTTCAATGTGCTGATTGCCGATTCCTGGTTTCCGGTTAATGCATAGCCGCGGGCTAAAAAATACAGAATCGTTGGATGATCCGCGCCGGCTTGAATCGATTTCTCCAAGAATTCAACGTTGGCAACGTAGTCCTTTTTCTCGTATGCTTCGTTAGCCTGTTGAAAATATTCGGACGCTGTTTGGGCCTCCGACAACGCAATGAAAAGGATAAACACATTGAATACGTGAATCACTTTTAACACTTTCAAACTCCTCGAGAATTGGAAGTATCGCACCAAAAGAACTGGATTCAAAGTTATCGCGTCTGCTTGAATTCGATTGATCGCTGTGATAGTATCCGATCAATTCATTCAATTCTCTCTTGCCGACTCAAACAAGAAAGTTCATTGATAGGGAAGGTCGCGCTAAGGAGGTTAAAGAAATCTTGAACAGAAAGCTAATTCGTCCAAATCTGACTGAAATAAAAGAACAGTATTCTTCAAAACCAAAAGGTAAAAAACCGGCTCCTCCGGATCAAACAAATGCGGAGAATTACTATTTCATCCGGCAAATGAATAATAAGACCCAGATGGTAATTCTCTTAAGAGATGGGGAAGAGATACACGGGATCATCGAATGGTATGACAAGAATTGTATTAAGGTTCACCGTGCGGGTGCTCCCAATCTTTTGATCTATAAAGAAAGCATTAAATACATCTTCAAAGATCCCATGTTTGATACCGAGGATAACGAGGATAAGTAAGTCTTTTGCAATTGCGTCCCAAGTTAGGGATTACACTGGGTGATCCGGGTGGCATTGGCCCCGAAGTCCTGCTGAAAGCGCTGCAAAAAACATCAGGCCGGTATATTGTTTTTGGTTCGATGAAGGTCCTGCGTCATCATTCCTCACGACTGAAGATTCCATTAGATTCCTCGCGTTTAGAAGTTGTCGATATCGACAACGTTCCGAGACCTTATTTTGGCCCTGCTCCTGAAACAGCCGGACGCGCTTCTATTGACTATTTGGAGACCGCCTTTGAATATTTTCGCCGTGGAAGGGTGAATGCAATCGTTACAGGTCCGATCCATAAAGAAAGCTGGCACGCATCCGGATTTCACTACCCCGGGCAAACTGAATACTGCGCAAAGAAAACCGGAACATCCGACTTCTGTATGCTCATGGCGGGAAAAAAATTCAAGATTGCCTTGCTTTCAACTCATCTTTCGCTGCGAGATGCGATGCGGCAGGTCAAACGAAAAAAAATAGCTGATAAGATCAGGTTGATTCACCGGGAGTTTGTGAAATTGGGATGCAGCCATCCGCGCATTGGATGCGCTGCATTGAACCCGCATGCCGGCGAGAAAGGTGCTTTCGGCGCCGAGGAAATCAATGATATAGAACCTGCTCTGAAAGAGTTGCGGGAGGAAGGCATCGAAGTGGAAGGACCCATTGCCCCTGAAGTCATATTTCGTGTTGCGGCAACCAGAGCATCCTGGGATGTAATTCTCGCGATGTATCACGACCAAGCGATGATTCCGTTGAAGTTGCTGGAATTTGAGAGCAGCGCAAATGTCACGCTCGGTCTACCATTGATCCGGACATCTCCCGATCATGGCACCGCCTTTGATATAGCCGGGAAAGGTGTAGCGGATCCGGGGAGCATGATTTACGCGATGCGACTCGCCTCGGATTGGACCAACCGAAGACTTTTAACCGCCAAGACGCCAAATTCGCCAAGTATCTTCAAGAGAACTAAATTCTAAACCTTGGCGTCCTTGGCACTCTTGGTGTCTTGGCGGTTAATTCATCGAGGAAAAATGCGAATCCTGGGATTGGACGTGGGCAAAAGACGGATCGGAGTTGCAATCACCGATCCTCTTGCGATCACGGCCCGGCCGCATTCCACGATGGATCGAAACAGGGAAGCGACGGAAAAAATCCGTAAACTGGTTGATGAATTGCAGATCGGAAGAATCGTGGTCGGCCTTCCTCTTCATTTGAGCGGTGCAGAGGGGGAACAAGCACAGGATGTGCGGACATTTGTTGCAAAGCTGCAGTCAGTCGTGACAATTCCAATCGAGTTTCAGGATGAAAGGTTGACAACCGTCGAAGCCGAATACAGATTATCGGATCGCAGGGGTGATTGGCGGAAGAGGAAAAACAAAATTGATGCGGTTGCCGCATCCATTCTGCTGGAGGAATATTTACGGGAACGATGAAAAAGGTTTTCGCGATATTTTTATTGATCTGCCTGATATCGGGAGTTGCGGGATTCCTACATATTCGTAAGCAAATTGTTACTCCGTACAAAGGATATTCGGCCACCAGGATCGCAGTCACGATCCTGCCGGGCAGCTCGGTCAATTCGATTGCACATACTCTTCATAAAAAAGGGATCATTCCACATCCCTGGTATTTGAAGGGAATTTTCATCTGGAACAAAACAGCCGGACAGAGCAAGGCAGGAGACTACGCCTTTGATAAACCAATGTCTCCCTGGGACGTCTATGAAAAGTTGATGAAAGGTGAGATGCAATACACCGTGGTCACGATCCCGGAAGGTTCCAATATTTTCGATGTGGAAAACATCTTTGAAGCGAAGAATGTTGGCCGCAAAGAAGATTTTAGAATGGCCCTGGATTCAAAAGAAGTTCAAAACGGTTTAAAAATGATCGATCCTGCGATTGAAAAGCCTGAAGGGTTTCTGTTTCCCAATACATATTTTTTTACGAAGAGAGAACTGGATGCCCGAACGGGAATCTTATTCATGATCAGGCAATTTCAGAAAGAATATGGTCCGGCAGAACGCGCGCGAGCCGCCGAACTGAAATTGACTACATTGCAGGTAATTGCGCTTGCCAGTTTGATTGAGAAAGAAACGGCAAGAACCGAAGAACGTTCTCTAATTTCAGGGGTATTTCACAACCGGTTGAAAAAATCGATGTTATTGCAATGCGACCCGACTGTGATTTATGCCATCATGCTTGAGGGAAATCATGACGGGCATATTTCGCGTGCTGACTTGCAGTTTGAATCCCCTTACAACACCTACGTGAGTGCGGGTTTGCCGCCCGGTCCGATTTGTAATCCAGGCCGGGATTCAATTCAGGCGGCCCTTCATCCGCAGGAAACGGATAAGATCTACTTCGTTTCAAAGAATGACGGGAGTCATCACTTCTCAGCTACGCTACAGGAGCATAACCGCGCTGTGCAGCAATACCAACGTGGCAAACGATCCTCGTAGGCATGCGGTGCGGATGTCCCGTCCGCTGGCACGGCCTGTTGTATTCGAGCGATTTGCGGGCGAGCCTCCCGCGCCACATCGATAATTAACGCTTACAAAATGCGAAGATCATCAAGGTATGGCCAGCGAGGAAGCACAGGCCTCCGAGAGGTGTAATGGCTCCAAGCCATTTGATGCCGGACCAGGCAAGCAGATACAAACTGAACGAAAAAAGCACAATACCCGCTGCATGCAGGTAACCGGCGGTTTGAAACAGACTATTCCGCTCACTGAAGAGAGCTGCCAGCAGGATCGCCAGCGAATGGTACATCTGGTATCGAACACCCGTTTCAAACGTATTCATCGCAGATTCAGTCATTTGCGACTTTAAACCATGCGCGGCAAAAGCTCCCAGAGCAACACCCAGAAAAAGACCTAGAGATCCAAGGATACCAAGCGTTCGCACGACGCTATCATACACCACAGTGTTAAAATCGATTCAAACACATGAAGTTTTTATCGAGAGTTGGCAACTATAATGAAGACAGAGGAGGAACCGGTGAAAACGAGGATTCTTTTGGCGGCCATCGCGGTCGTTGTGGTTTACGGCTTAACAGCTATTTCAGCTCCCGAACCACGATCGGCCGGCGAAGGCCAAATTAAGGTTTATTCTGTGGATCAAAAGAGGTTCATTATGACAAATAAGGTAAATAAATCGGAAGAAGAGTGGAAAAAACAACTGACACCTGAGCAGTTTCACGTTACGCGCGAGCAAGGGACGGAACGCGCATTTACGGGAAAGTACTGGGATAATCACGAGAAAGGCGTGTACCGATGCGTTGCCTGCGAAAATGATCTGTTTCATTCGAAAACAAAATTTGAATCAGGAACCGGTTGGCCGAGCTTTTATGAACCAGTTGCAAAGGAGAACGTTGAAACAGAAACGGACAACAGTCTGTTGATGAAGCGAGTGGAAGTGCATTGTAGCCGTTGCGGTTCTCACCTGGGTCACGTGTTTGAAGATGGTCCACGCCCAACGGGTCTGCGATATTGCATCAATTCTACCTCTCTAAAATTCGATAAGGAAAAATAATCTTTACCACGGAGTCACGAAGAACACAGAGCTAAAACCCATTTCATTTGCTCCGTGTGCTCTGTGGCTCCGTGGTTAAACGTACGGGTCAGTTGGAGGCGTTCGCTTTACCTTGCCAGAAGAATTTTGGCGGGCCGGCTTGTCGCGGCCATTCCTGTTTCATCGTTTCGCCATCGTAAACTTCGCCGTTCTTGATAACCCATTTGATTTTGGATGTGTTGTGGATGTTTTCCAAAGGATTTGCATCGAGCACAACCAGATCCGCGACTTTGCCTGTTTCGATGGACCCCAGGTCTGATGCGAAGCCGATTTTGTCAGCGCCTGCGATGGTTGCGGCTCGCAAGGCTTGGATAGGAGTCAACGCAGACATACCTTGCGGTTGTCCTTCTCCTGCCATGGCCCACAATTCCCACTGTGCATCGATGCCTTGGATCAGCAATGAAGAACCGCCATGAGCGCCAAGCGAAATGTTGCCGCCTGCTGCTGCGACTTTTGCAACCCCTCGTGCAACATTTGGAAATTGATATTCGTCCAAAGGAATCAAGGTTCTTCTGCGAGCCAGCACATCAATTCCAAAATGTGGATGGAAACGCAGCACTTTTGGATCTTCATGCAATTCTCTTGTCTGAAGGAAGAACGGCTCCCCCCAGGGACCGCCGTAAGAAACGAGAAGCGTGGGAGTGTAATAGGTTCCTGATTTTGCCAGCAATTGCGCAACATCGTTATAGATGGGCACTGGGAGCGAATGTTCAAATGCTGTGTAACCATCCATCGCCATAGTCAGGTCCGTTTCCAGTTCACCGCCCCCTTCAGCAGTCAGGAGCATGTGCAATTCGCGACAGGCTTCTGCAAACCAGATTCGCTGATCGCGCCGGGCCTGCTGGTATACTTTGATCATTCTGGCCCCATACGCTTTCATTCTTCTCACCTGGTTGCGCGCATCGTCGAGACTTGTGACTTCAGCAAAGATATCTGTGTTCTGGCCGCCATACAAAACATCTCCCGAAGAAAAGCTGCGGGGTCCGATCATCAAACCTGCTTCGATCATTTCAGCCTGAGCGAAAACGTCCAGCGAAGGCGCGGAGGGATCGTACGTTGTAGTTACTCCGTAAGCAAGCTTTGCGACGTATTCCCACTTGTTTTCCGGGAAGATTTCAAATGCGGAATAGTTCAGATGTGCATGTGTATCGATCAGTCCCGGAATGATTGTTTTGCCTGAAGCATCCATGATCTTGGCGCCATCCGGGATGACGGCTTTTCCGGACGGTCCGATGGCTGTAATTCGATTCCCTTGAATAACAATGTCGACGTTCTCCAGGACTTCATCACCTTTCATTGTAATGACTCGGGCTCCTTTCAGAACAACAGCGCCGGGCGGAACAGGACGCGGCATTTTCAAATCAACTGTAATCATTTCGGATTTCGGAACTTTGCTTTTTTTCTCTTCTTCCTTCTCTCCTTCCTTCTGGTCCTCCGGTTTTTGCTTCAGGGCTTCCGCAAATTGGAACGCGGCATCCAGCGAGAGCATGTGAAAGTTATTTCCCAGGCCCCAGGTGATCGTTTTGCCTCGGTCTGCCCATCCGACGTAGCCGCCGGCAGCTTCTGATAGTCGCCACACCGGGACAGAGCCTTCTTTTAGTCCGATTTCCGGTGGTTCCTTCATTTTGATATTCGGAATCGCAGCGATATAGACGTTATCGTGAGAGGTGAAAGCAACCCACTTTTCATCCGGAGAAGGCACGATATCGCTTAACGTAGGAAAACGCAGATGAACTTGTCGATCGGTGGCATCCAACCGGATCGAGACAAGGTCATTTTTGGGTTCATCGGTTGGTTTCTGCCGTTCCACCGGATCGCGGTAAAAGATGCGAGATCCATCCTGATTCCAGAATGCTTGTGGATGAAACCGCAAGGAGTCGCCGAGCTCGACAGTCGTGACAAACTGCGTATCCCCGCCTTCAGCGGATAGCCATCGAATGTCAAAAAAGGATTCCTGCTCCGGTTGCCGTCCCCGAAATTCAAGTCCAGAACCCTGAATGACCAGCAGTCGATCCCCTTTAGGGGACCATGAGGGGTTCACGTAGTGTCCTGCCTGCCGTGTTAACTTTTGCGGTTTATCGGCGCCGGACTCCACAGGCGCTTTCCAAACATGACCTCCTTCCTGATCGGACCATGTCACGTAGGCAACCCATTTCCCGTCCGCTGAAAAGGCAGGGGCGTATTCACGGACTGGTAAGGACGGATCCTCGGGCGTCAGTCGCCGCGGAGAACCAACCGCTTTGCCTCCTGCAACCTCCTGGAGCCAGATTCGACCAAACGCATCAAACACAATTCGGCGATTGTCTGGAGACTCACTGGGCCAGCGCAAAATTCTGGCCTTTACAGGACCTGTTTCGAGTTTATCCTGCCAGGCTACGCGCGGTGCAATAGACTGTTCGACCTTTACAGTGAACGGAATGCCATTTGTTTTCTTTGTTGCCAGATCAAGTCTTTCGATTTTCCCATGGTTGTAGTAAATCAGAGATTTTCCATCCGGAGTAAAGGCATAATTGGGCCACACATCGGATGAGGTAAATCCCTCTTGTTCGTCGCGCGTAACATCGCCGACAAGAATTTCTTCGGCCCCAGAATTAAGATTTCGCGCGACGAGCACGGTCTTGCTGTCGCGTCTACTGACAAACGTAAGAGTTTTCCCATCTGGCGAAATAGCAGGTCTCGCGGCACCGCCAAAGCCTTGGGTCAACGGCAGCACGTCTCCTGTCACACGATCGTACCTGAAGATATGCCACAGACCGCTGCTCATGTCGGGGGTGTAACTGAATCTTCCTGTGCGACGCGCAAAGTAGACATATCGTCCATCTCGTGAAACGACTGGTCCCGACGGATTGTTGATTTCATCCGAATTGGTTAACTTGATTCCGCTGCCGCCACGTATGTGAAACATCCAGAGTTCCGTTGGGAGGTTTGCGCCCGCTTTTCGCGTATCAACTTTTCTGCCGATCAAGTATTGTCCATCAGGAGTCCATGCAGCATTTTTGTGCTGATAATCTTTTTGATCTGTAATCGCCCGCGGATTTTTTCCATCCGCATTCATGATCCAGAAATTTTCCATTCCACTGCGATCGCTTGAAAATGCAATTTTACTTCCGTCCGGAGAATAGCGCGGATGGCTGTCATAGGCAGGGCCGCTGCTTAGAACCGTGGCGGTTCCGCCGTTCCCAGGCAGGCTGTAGATGTCGCCGAGCAGATCGAAGATGAGCGTTTTCCCATCGGGAGAAACATCCACAGACATCCACGTTCCTTCATTCGTATCAAACGTGATTTTTCTGGCGTCCGACCTCGGTTTGTTGATTTCCGCGGCAACATCCTTCTTTCTTTTCTTCCGCAGGCTTCTTCTTCTCGACTGCGTCTCCAACGGTTACCGATATGCAAAGACAGAACAATAACAGGCCTAATTTTTTCATTGATTTCCCTCTCTGGTATCGCCGCCTGCCCGGCGGCAGATTAAGGAGAGCCGGCGAGCAGCAAAGTCGCCAATGTAACAACAGACGGGATGAATGTCAAAAAGGTTGTTTTCAGAAGGCCAAAGGAGAGGACCAACTGGCTTAAGATATTGTTGAGTTCAGTTCCGGCTTTTGCTCGTCTGGCGAAGGGATATAAAAGAGGATCCGGCTGCAGTTCTCGCAGGTAATCATGGTGTCATTGCGACGGATTTCCTGGAAAAGCTGTGGGCGAATTCGCATCTGGCATTCCATGCAGATTGCATCCCGTGCTTCGGCCAGAGCGATCCCTTTTCTATGACTGGCAAGTTGTTCGTATTCCTCGAAAATGGGCGGAGGAATTTGAGAGACCCAGTGCTGACGTTTGCTTTTAAGCTCGTCCATTTCTTTTCCAAGCTTGTCCGCTTCCCTCTCGATCACCCCTTTTTCTTCCAGTAATACTTTTTCTTCACGTGCTTTTACTTTCTGCGCATCTTCGATCTGAACTTTGAGAGATTCCGCTTCTTCCATTTGTGCAAGAATCTTATCTTCCATTTCACGGATGGCCTGGCTGACTAAATCGATTTCGTGCTGGAGTCCGGTGTACTCTTTATTTGTTTTGACTCCGTCCAGCTGCTCTTTATATCTTTTGCGCTTGGTTTCGATCAGCGCCAGATCTCCTTCCAACTCGCGTCGCTTTTTTTGATTTTCCGCAATGAGGTTCTGTTTTTCCTGCAAATGACGCAAAGCGCGCTCGAGTTTGCGATCCACTTCTTTCATTTGAACCGGCATTTGGGAAAGTCGACCGTTCAATGCGGCAATCTCTCGATCCAGAAAATGCAGCTGTATCAGCGGTTGTAAATTCAATCCCATACTTTGAACATTTGAACCTTGAACTACTTTAAGGTGGGCCCACCTGGACTCGAACCAGGGACCAACCGGTTATGAGCCGGTAGCTCTGACCAACTGAGCTATGGGCCCCAGTGCGTCTGCGGGTCTGGCGTCTTCGCGTCCTCGCGTCTGACCCGCAGACACGTAGACGCGAGACGCATGGACGCATTATATTCTGCCGTTCAAAAAATTCTTAATGACTTTGCTTCGGGAAGGATGCCGTAATTTACGTAATGCCTTTGCTTCTATCTGGCGAATGCGCTCACGCGTTACTGAAAAAATCTGACCAACTTCTTCCAGCGTACGTTCGCTGCCGTCGCCGATTCCGAAGCGCAGCTTGATCACCATTTCCTCGCGCGGAGTCAACGTCTTCAGGATGTCTTCTATTTCCTTTTTCAAGCTGACGTTGATCACTGCATCCGAAGGAGAAATTGCCTTCTGATCTTCTATAAAATCTCCCAGATGGCTGTCTTCTTCTTCTCCAATCGGAGTTTCCAATGAAATGGGTTCCTGCGCAATTTTGAGAATCTTGCGGACCTTCGAAACAGGCATTCCCATCCGTTCTGCGATTTCTTCCGAGGTGGGCTCTCTTCCTTTTGCCTGAACAAGTGCCCGGGATGTCCGCACCAATTTATTAATTGTTTCGATCATATGCACCGGAATTCGGATCGTTCGTGCCTGATCGGCGATCGCTCTTGTAATGGATTGCCGGATCCACCAGGTTGCATAGGTAGAAAACTTGTAACCGCGTTTGTATTCGAACTTCTCAACTGCTTTCATCAAGCCGTTGTTCCCTTCCTGAATCAAATCCAGGAACTGCAATCCGCGATTTGTATATTTCTTTGCAATCGAAACAACCAATCGTAAATTCGCTTCAATCAGCTCTTTCTTCGCCTGATCTACTTGCGATTCTTCTTCTTCAATCACCCGGAAGTTGTCTTTCATCTCTCTTACATCCGAGTGATATTCGAATTCCATCTTCCGGACTCTGTCATGAAGCTCGCGAACCTGGTGCCGGATCTCTTTCTTTCGATCTTCGCTCTTTCTTCCTTGTTCGAGACTTGCGCGAAGATGCTTGGTCTCCATTTCCCATTCATCCAGTTTCGTGAGCATCTCTTTGATCTTGCGGATGATTCGGCCTCTCTGGCCATCGTTTAACTGAAGATGCTGGATGTATTTGGAAACTTTTCCACGATTCTGATCGACTTTCTCTTTATAGCGATGGATTGCCGCTTTGCTGACGATCTTTTTCAGCTTTTCTTTCAGCTTGATGTACTCATCGTCCAGACGTGCAATTCTTTCCATGATGTGTTGGATCTGACGATACTTTGTATCAATATTTTTTTCGTTGTATTCGTCTTCCACCAAATGGAAAAAATTGGGGATGAGATTCTTGTTCTTTTTGATGCGCTGGCCGAGAGCCAGCACTTCTTTGATTGCGATGGGGGCTTGGGAGATTGCGCGAATGAGATTTTCTTTATGGAGTTCAATGCGTTTCGCAATTTGGATCTCACCTTCGCGCGTTAGCAGGGGAACAACGCCCATTTCGCGAAGATACATTCGAACCGGATCGTATGTCTTGGCATAATTTTCCGGTTCCTGCGCCTCCGCTTCCTGCTCTTCAAAATCTTTTTGAAAGCCGGGACCAGGAGCATCCGATTGATATTTTTGTTCTTCGGCATCTACAACTTCAATTCCAGCGGAATCGAACATCGTAAAAAGTTCGTCGATATCATCAGAAGAGTTGATGATCTCTGACGGCAGCACGTCGTTGACTTCATCGTAGAGCAGATAGCCTTTTTGCTTGCCGTCAAAGACAAGCTGTTTAATTTCGTCGTATTTATCGTCGATGGACAAACGAATTACCTCCTAACAAGGAATTGATCATACGTTGCCCGTCCTTTGAAGGTGAACTCGGATAAATTTTGACCCCTGGTTGAAGAAAATATTTTTCTTGCAAGTTGTTGTTTTTGTGGGATTTAGTCCTAAGAGTCCGGGACCCACACCAGAACGGCATGATCATAGTATAGGAATCCGCCTTAGAAATGCAAGATATAAGTGCAATAGCAAAAGGTAGTTGCCAGCCACGGAGCGGCTAAATATTACGCATGCCCTTCTGACGTTTGGATTCCCTGGCCAACTCCAGACGTCTGGTGAGAGCCTCTTCGTCGTCGAGACTCAGGTCTTGAGACTGCCTTTGCCGTCGATGCGGTCGAATGAACGAATGAAGCCAATCCAGGGCATTTTCTTTGCTGGGTTGTGGGGCATTTTCTTCCATGATTATGGCGGTTAGAAATTTCTGCATTTCTGCCGGGAACTGGTGGATGACTTCATCTGTTTTCAGCTCTTCGCCGGAGCAGACAATTTCTTTCAGCTTCCGAAAGAGATCCGCCTGAGGCAATTCCTGTATATCTTCATCCTCAAATTCAAGAAGAACCTCTTTTGCAACCATCGGATCCATGCAGAAGATTTGCAGAAGACTTTTTTCGATGTCGACAGGAGTTTTGGAGGGGGCCGGCGCTTTCAGGTGTGATATTTTTCGAATCTTACGGAATTGCTCATGTATGAGATTCGGAGACACGCCGATGGTGACGGCAAAGTTTTTTGCAATTTCGAGCCTTTCGAATGGATTTGCGATCGCGTCCACAAACGTCATGAGCTCTTCCGTAGCAGCGAGTTTTCCTGTGGAGCTTTTCAGGTCAAACTTTTGTTCGAGATTTCGAAGCAACATCTGGTCATAACGGATCGACCGGTCTATCTCCAGTTGAAACTCATCCGCACCGCGCTGGCGAATGTAAGTATCGGGATCAAGACCTTCCGGCAGGATGGCGATGCTGACCGAAAAGTTTTCGCGTAACAGAATCGGTAAAGCACGCATAACGGCAGCCTTGCCTGCTGTGTCCGGATCGTAAAAAAGAACAATTCGATCGGTGTATCGCCGCAACAACCTCGCTTGATTTTCGGTTAAGCTTGTTCCACAGGAAGCAGCGACATTTTGATGACCGGCTTGGAAAGGTGCGATCATGTCGAAATATCCTTCCACCAGAATGACAAATTCTTTCTGCTGGATGTGCTCCTTGCTGAAATAGAGTCCGTAGAGTTGATTTGATTTGGAGTAAACCGGCGATTCAGGGCTGTTCAGATATTTTGCCTCTTCACCGGTTCCCTGAAAAATCCTGCCGCCAAGCGCTACGATGTTGCCGTGAATGTCATGGATCGGAATCATGATCCTGCTCCGGTAACGGTCGTAATGTCCCTCTTGCTGGCGTGCCACTACTAGGCCGCACTTCTCCAGCAACGCCGCACTCACACTTCGTTTCTGAAAATGTTCGAGCAGAGAGTTCCATCCGGCGGGCGCCCAGCCCAGCTGAAAACGTTTGACTGTTTCGCGGGTCATCCCTCTTTGCTCCAGATATTCCATGGCTGCTGATCCGGATTCGTGATTCGTCAAAAGATTGTGATAGAAGTCTGTTGCCTGGCGCATCAAATCCAGAAGATCATCTTTTTCCTTACGCTCTCCGCTCGTTGCGAACTTCAATGGAATGCCGTACCGGGAACTGAGCAACTGGATGCATTCTTTAAAATCAAGCTTTTCCATTTGCATCACAAACGTGATCACATCGCCTCCGCTTCCGCATCCAAAACAATGAAACATTCCATTCGATGCAGCATAAAATGAGGGTGTCTTTTCGGAATGAAACGGACAAAGCGCCTTAAATCGGGTTCCCGATTTTTTCAGGGAAAGATAATGAGCGAAAATTGTAAGCGGATCGACAACTCCTTTCAGTTGCGTCAGGAAATTTTCAGAAGTTGCCATGTGATGAGATTATAACCGCCAAGACGCCAAAAGCGCCAAGTAAGGCAGGAATTATTAATTCAGTCGTTTGGCGATCTTGGCTACCTTTGGCGTCTTGGCGGTTGAGCTCTAGATCTATTCGGTGAGTTTGAATTTCACCGTTTTGGTTTCGGTCAGCGTGGAAGTGCCGCCCAGTCGGGAACGGAGAGTGACCGTGTATTCGCCTCGAGCGGAAAAGTCATATGTGCCGAGTTCGGCGACCCAGGCTCCTTTCTTGCCGAGGTGCAGACCGTTTGATACTTCATCAATGAAAGGGAAGGCATCCACGTTCATGTTCGGCGGGCCGGTGATTTGGAGATCGGAAATGAGGTTGTAACCGGGAGTAAGGCCGGTCCCTGAATAACTTGCCAAAACAATGATGTAGTCCCCACGTTTGAACGTGGATTTCAGAGTCAGTTTGAAATTCGAGAAATTTAAGCGGGCCGTTTTCAACGATCGGGTCTGGATCGTTCCTTTCTGACCGGGATCCTCACCGTCAATCCCATGTTTCGCGAAGGCGCTTTGAATCGCTGTTCCGTTCGCGCCGCCATTCTTGCGTAGATCGGCAGTCAGCATGGAGTTCCGCAAATCGAAGAAATTCATATCGTTCGGAAGGATTGCAAGGCTGTGGTACAGAATGTTTTGAGCGGTGTCGATTCCAATTTGCTTTTGCAAATCCCACCAGGCTCCTCCGACAATCAGACCTGTGTGATGTGATTCTGATTTGCCCAGACCCTTCAGGATTACATCCTGCGGGTACCTGTTATTATTTTCCAGATTCCGTCCCTGGAATCTTCCAGTGCTTTTCAATCGCAATCCGAATTCAGCAAGTTTTGAATTTCCCGTGATGGCGGAAGCTGAAATGTCGCTAAAACCTTCGTGAAACGCAAAAGCATAATTAGACTCGAATGTTTCCAGAAAGCCTGGTTTTGCGAAGTCCAGCACCGCATGCCCGTACTCATGGTAATAAACGTCGGCATCGTGTCCAAGATTTTCCAAACGGTCTCCGGCCCCCATGACGATTGCTCCATTCTTAAAGGGTGTGGATCTGCCGCCGCGTGTGTAAAAGGCGTTATCAAAGCCTTTGCCTATGCCTGTAACAATGTTTACAAATACGGGGATCTGGCGGTTGAGTTTTTGGAATCCGAAAGAGCGCCACCGATCATGAACGACGTTGATATGGAAATAGCCCATTGCTTCTGCGAACCTGGCATCCGAAGTTGGATAGCTGTAATCCTCATCCGATTCCGCCGCGGTCGTATACCCGTTGAGATCTCCATTTCTTGGAAATGGCAGTTGAAAATTTGCGTTATAGATTTTTGTGTATTTGCCGTTCAGTCTATTGGAATCTTTCAAGTGAAGAAACCGTTCATTGGAAACATCTGGAGTGACGACAGGGTTCTCTGGAAATACTGTCCCTGTAGCCTGCACTTCGAAAAATTCGCGCTGGACTCGCAGGACTTTGTCGGGCAAGAGCGCATCAACGTAGATCGCCCACTGGCCCGGAAATCTGTTCGAAATGGCTTCGAACTTCCAAACAATTCTTGTTTGAGTGAACCCCGGCAGAATCATCAATGTTCCGTTCGAAACAACTCCATCTGCGAACCGGATTCGCGACGCGGTTACGCGTGCTTCATCACGTCGGTCGATGGTTATGGCATCCAGGCGCTTCATCGAATGATACTGACCTCCTGCTGCCAGAACGTGACCTTCCACGTCTGTATGTAAAGCGAGTTCTCCGCCTACTACGGGAAGTCCGAAAAAATATTGGCGAAATATGTAGCTGGTACCTGAATCCTTTTCGATACTTTCAAGCCGCAGATGAGACTGATCTTGAATGCCGAACAGTTCCGCATAATCTGCAAAAAAAAGTTTTGCATCGATTTCATTGGAGACACGCCGGCCGCCGCCAAAACCGTACATAGAACGGACTCTCCCATCATCAAATAGATGAAAAATCCAACCGGTTCCCTCTTGCGCTCGAAATTCTTCGATCGCGCTTTGGCTGTTGTGTGCCCCCCCTTGCAGGGAAGTCATCAGGATAAACAGAATCAGTACAAAGATGAATCGAAAATGCTTCACATCAAAACTCCTTGACTCATAAGAGCGTGAATGAAGGCAGAATCCTTTGCGGAAAGATCTAATCGCCAGGCGCCAAATCGCGAAGTACGCCAGGATTTTCTTCTAATTTATTCTTTTGACGTCCTTGGCTGACTTGGCGTCTTGGCGGTTAGAGTTAGAGCGATTTCAGTACCGCGACGGTTACGGCAGTTCCTCCCTTTTCTTGCGTTTCAGAATGAAAACGCGCAACGTGTGGGTGGCCGGTCAGCATCTCCGCGATGGCCTTTCTGAGTTTTCCGGTGCCGTAGCCATGAATGATCCGGACCTCCGGAAGCTGGCTCAATATTGCATCATCAAGATATTTATCAACACTCGCCAGTGCTTCCTCGGCATTTTGCCCGATGACGTTTAATTCGCGTGGAACATCCTTCTTTTCTGTGTGCAGTTGAATGCCTTTTGGCAGGCTGTTCGCCACCGATTCACGCTTCTCCAGTTGATGAACCGGAACAACGAATCGCTTGTTCCGGATCAGAACCTCAGCTTGTTCCTTTTTGGCCGAAATGAATTCGCCGAAATCTTTGTAAAGTTCCACCCAAACACGATCACCGGGTTTTAGATCGGATGCTGCAATCTCCGGTGCCGATGTTGTGGTCGTTTCCTGGAGTTGCTGAATGACCGGCGCAATCTCTGCCTCGTACTGCTTGCGAATTTGCTGGCGCGTTTGTGCATTCCTGATTTGACTAAGCAGATTTTCGACCCGCGCGTTTAAAGTCCGGACGAGATCAGTATTCTGAGTTCGAAGCTTCTTTCGTTGTTCTTCGAGCTCAATTTCGAGTCCTTCCAACCGTTGTTTTTGTGCGAATGCTGTATGCGTCCATTCGGCTTTTTCTTTTTCGAGCTGGTCCTGATTCTTTTCCAGAACCCGGATTTTTTCCTGCAGATTTTTCTGAAAATCCTGCACCTGCCTGAGATTTTCATCCGTCATCCCCCGAGCGCGTTCCAGGATTTGTTGCGGAATTCCCAGGCGGCCGGCAATTTCAAGCGCGTGGCTGGCCCCGATCTGATCCAACAGAACGCGATACGTGGGTTGCAGATTTTCACCGTCGAATTCCATCGCTGCTGTGACGCTCCCCGCGTGATTCACGGCAAACATTTTCATCGCACTGTGATGAGAAGTAACCAGCACTTTGACGTCGTGTTTTAAAAGCTCTTCCAGAACCGCAACGGCCAGATGCGAGCCTTCTTCAGGGTCCGTTCCGGTTCCGAGCTCATCCAGCAGAATCAAGCTTCTACTTCGTATATTCGAAAGTATTCCTACTAATGATCGGATATGACTGGAGAAAGTGCTGAGGCTTTCTGAGATGCTCTGCTGGTCTCCTATGTCGGCCTGGATCGTGCTCAACCGGGGGAGCTTCGATCCTTCCGCAACCGGGATCGGGAGCGCGCAATGTGCCATCAGAGAAATCAACCCGGCGGTCTTCAGAAAAACCGTTTTCCCCCCGGTGTTTGGACCCGTGACAACCAGTGCTTTCTTTTCAGGCGGCAGTTCCAGGTCCAGTGGAATGATTGGCTTGTTTTGTTTCTGAAGCGTGGCAAGAAGGAGCGGATGCCTTGCCTCCTTCAGGATCAGACTGAATTCTTCCGTGAACTCCGGAACTATGCAATCGAAGGCCTTTCCGAAACGGCCCCGCGCGAAAATCAAATCCAAACCGATCAGCTGCTGAAGCGAAAAAAGCAGAGGGTCAGCATTTCTTGCAACCAGTAATGTCAGATCTCTCAGAATTTTTCTGACCTCTTCCGTTTGCCGGTCGGCAAGCTGAGCGAGTTCATTATTGAGTTCGAGAACCGACAGGGGTTCTACAAACAAGGACGCGCCGCTTCCCGATTCACCATGGACCACGCCACGGATTGCATTCTTTTCTTCGGTGCGGACCAGCAAAACGGCACGACCGTGACGGTACGTCACATAATCTTCCTGCAAGGCATTCTTGTACCGGCTGTCGCGAAAGAAACGCTCCAACGCGCGTTCCACACGTGATTGAAGCTGCAAGCACGTGTTTGATGACGCGAGCCAGCTCCGGCGTTGCATCCTCTTTTACTTCACCGGTTGCTTCGATTTTTGCAACGATTTCGGCTTCGACAACTTTTAAATCGGGCAGGCGGGAAGCCACGCAAGTGAAGATGCGGGAGTTCCTTGATCCATCCGGCTGGCTGCGTGGCGAATTTCATTGTTGATGGATGCCAATTTTCCAATCCGGTAAAGATCGATTCCCTCCGCAATATGATTTTCAATCGCTGATTTGCGGATGATTGTTTCAATGTTTTCCAGGCCGGAAAGGGAAGGAAGCGTTCCTTTTTGGGCACTGATCAACGCGTCGCGCGTCAAGGCCGAGTTCTTCGTCCAGATTCTCCACCGGCGAAATCTTCAGAGCGCGATCCTGAGCTGCAGGAGAGGTCGTGTAGCCGGAGAAGAGTTGCAGGAATTGCGGCCATTCCAGGACTGCAGCAGCTTTGCTCAGAGATCAACGTAATTAGTGCAGAGCAATGAGCAATGAGTCATGAAGACTTACGGAAAGTTCTCATTGCTCATGACTCATCACTCATGACTTATATTACAGGTGGTTGATGATGCTGGCGATTTGACCGGCGCCGAAGCCGTTGTCAATGTTTACGACGGCCAGTGCTGCGCAGCTATTGAGCATGGATAGAAGCGGTGCAACTCCACCAAAATGAGCTCCGTAGCCGATGCTGGTGGGAACGGCAATCACAGGAGCCGAAACAAGATCCGGCGACGACGCTCGGGCAGAGCTCCTTCCATGCCGGCAACAACAATGATGACGCGCGCGTTCATCAACCGCTCTTTTTCAGAAAGCAAGCGGTGCAAACCGGCCACTCCTGCGTCGTACAGGCAGTCCGTTTGATTGCCAAAGAGGTCTGCGGTGACGTGCGCTTCTTCTGCCACAGGAATGTCCGCCGTTCCGGCGGAAACGATGAGGATCGTGCCTTTGCCCGTGTACTCCTTCTTGCGCCGAATGGAAATCGCTTTGCTGTTTGGATGAAACTCGACTTCCGGGAAATCCTTTCTGCAACGACTCGAAAAACGGACTCGTCAGACCGGGTGACCAGAACGTTCGTATTGTTCTTGTACAGGCTCCGCACGATACCCTGAATTTGATCCGGTGTCTTTCCGGTGCCGAAAATGACTTCCGGAAAGCCTTTTCGCATTTCGCGATGATGGTCAACACGCGCGTATCCAAGATCTTCAAAGGGAAGATTCTTCAGTACATCCAGAGCTTCTTCGGCGCTCAAGCGGGAATTCTTGTAATCTTCCAGCAGATGAATGAAGTCGTTTCGGATCCATGGCTAGGAAGCGGCCTCTATCTCTTCATCGGGGATTTCTTTTGTTCCACGTACTATACCTATCGCACTATGCTCACGCTGAAACGTATTTTGAGCGACATCCAGAAGTTCGCGTGCCGAGACTCTTTGAACCATATCGCGATAAATCGGTGCGTAGGGAAGAGCTCTGCCCAGAATACTGCTGCTTGTATAGTCCATGACTCGCGAGCTTGCTGTTTGTGTATTCAACGTGTAGTTGCCAATCAACGCGTGGCGCGCGTTTTCCAATTCTTCTGCTGTCACAGTTGTTCTTTTCAATTCCTCCAGCTCGTGCCACATTCCATCGAGCGCCTGTTCTTCCTTGGAAGCTTCCCCTGCGATGTAAGTTATGAAAGCGCCACCATGCAAAGCGGAGATTGGAGATGCATGC
The DNA here is from genome assembly GCA_963771165.1 of uncultured bacterium. Taxonomy (GTDB): domain Bacteria; phylum Acidobacteriota; class HRBIN11; order JAKEFK01; family JAKEFK01; genus JAKEFK01. The sequence continues at coordinate 50,093 of CAVYSN010000020.1, forward strand.
ACCGTGTAGGCAAGCGCCTTCTTACTACGAAGATTTAAAAAGAGCCTGCCCCCCATACCGGACAAGATCTGTTGCAGGGCATCATATTTCGGAATTTCCAGACTCGATGCCGGTGGAGCAGGAAAGCCCAGAACGAATGCGGTCTGCTTTTTGGGTCTATTCTCCATTTCCAACGGATGAACCGGAGTCTTCACGTGGGGAGGATTCTGCAGATCCTCAGCAGAATCACTTAGACCGGAAATGGTCTTTTCCAAATGGTCGAAGAGCTGATCCGGATCGAAGCTTCCGACGACTGTAACAATCGCCCTTTTGCTGTTCCATAAACGTCTTTTCCATATTGCGAGTTGTTCTCGATCCATCGTAGTGATTGTGTGTTCAAAGCCGTTTTCCGGTAAACCGTAAGGATGACGGGTTCCATAAAATGCGCGTTGGAAGAGCTGCATGGGGCCGTACAAAATTATCATCCATATTCCGGCGGATTGCTGATAAGACCTTTCCCTTTTCCGTATCGATTTCTGTTACTGGAAACTGGGCGTCCAGAATGCACTCGATGAGAAGATCACACATATCGGGAAAATATTCAGGCAGCGCTTCCATTGTAAAACCGCTGAAGTCTCGATAACAATTGAATCGCGGTGGGTTGCCCAGTCCATCGAAACGATCTGCGAGCTGCTCTGCAGAAAACTTCGAGGTTCCTTTTAGCGCGCCACGATGCATGAGGTGTGTGATTCCGGCATTCGCTTCCGTTTCTTCGCTGCGGCCTCCAAGAAAAAAGATCCCTGCTGCGATGAATGGATAATGATTGTCCGGATGCAAAATGTACGTCGCATGTCCTTTGCGAACCACCGGCTCGCTGAGGGTCTGAATCCGCGACTGATTGCTTCGTGGAGCGATCCCAATCGGGGAAGAGCGGTCGATCGACAGGAGCCACGTATCCTTTTAATAGGACTTCCTTGTATTCCTCAGATGAAATATCCGGAACATTCCCGTTTACGTACTCCATCACGGAGAGATTTTCGGTGCGTAAATACTTAGCCGATGTTTGAACAATTTCCTCTGCAGTGATCTGTTGCATACGGTTCAAGTGTTCTTCAATTCGTTCATACGAACCGTAGGCCTCGTAATAGCTCAACAGCTCCGCAAGACTCAAAGCATCTTCTGTTTGCATGGCTTGATAAAGACGTAGTTTATTTCGTATTTTTTGAAGCTCATCGCCGTCTATTCCATTATCCTGCAAATCGCGAAGCACACTCCAGCTGTCGCTGGCGGCTTCACGGATTTTTTCGGGATCGGTGATTGCCGTGAGCATCAGCAATCCCACATTTTCGTACGCAAGGTAATAGCAGGATGCAGAGCTCGCGGATCTTTTCCGCTCTACAACGTGACGATGAAGCCGGGCACTTCTTCCGGCTGACATAAGGAAAGCAAGGAATTCAATAACAGGTCCATCCGGATGCAAAACGCCCGGCGCATGAAAACCGAAATGCAGATAGCTCTGGGTGGCCGTCGCGTTTCTCTTCGCATAACGGATGCCGTGCTGGGGCGGTTCCTCTGGGCCAAAATCCTTGAGAAGCTCGCGATTCTTCATCGGAGTAAATGATTCTTCAACAGCTTTTCGCACAGCCTTTGAATCGAATTTGCCTGTGACGGTGACCACCATGTTTTGGGGCTGATAGTAGCGGTAAAAGTAATCGAACAGATGCTCGCGGTTATAGGATCTTAATTGTTCTGGTGTGCCGATTCGCCAGCGTTTCATCCTGTGTTTTGTGTAGGCGAGTTGGATCAACATTTCCTGCGAATAGGCGGACGGATTGTCCAGCTTGCGATTGAATTCCTCGATGACAACTTCGCATTCTTTTTTCAGCTCATCATCCGGAAACAACGGCGCAGCAAATGCATCAGCCATGATCTCGAGAGCCGGCATCAAATTCCCGGCCGGGACTTCACAATAATAGTTGGTCTGATCATAACTGGTGCTCGCATTGATCATTCCTCCCAGAGCCTTCATGCGCACGCCCAGGGTTCCCGGTTCCGGAAAATTCGTGGAACCTTTGAAATACATATGCTCCAGCAGATGGGCGAGTCCGACTTCGGAATCGGTTTCACAAAAATAACCCGCTTTTACGCAAAAATGCAGCGCCGCCGCCTCGGAATTTTGCAACGGATGCAGAAGCAAAGTCAGACCGTTCGGAAAATAAATTCTTTCAGTATTCTTTAGCCAGTCCATGTAAGTAGATGAAGGAGTTAAGGTGATTAAAGTGTTCAAAATGTTTTCATTAGACACTTTGAACCCTTTTAACATTTTTGACTCTTTTGATCTTCAGGGGCTATTGAACTCTTCGGACTAAAATCAACGTGCTGTCATCTAACGGTGGAGCTCCGCGAGTAAATTCGCTGATTTGACGTTCCAGACGTCAGTGCAAGATCTTCCACACCTGCTGACCGGTTCGCCGTCAGTACTTTGAGAACGCCTTCTTCACCGAATTCTTTTTCCTCGGGATCCACTGCTTCCGTGATTCCGTCCGTGTAGAGGAACAGAGAGGTCACGCGTATTGAGGCTGATTTGCTGGGCCTTGTATTGCGCGCTGGCGATAATACCGACCACCGGGCCACCCGCCTCGAGCAATTGATGGCCGTCCGGCCTGACAAAAATCGCAGGGTTGTGACCGGCATTTACGTACACAAATGTGTGAAGCGTGGGTGTCCAGTTCTCCATAAAACACTGTGATGTATTTGTTGGGCGGCGAATTTTCAAACATCACATTGTTGAGCTGGGCCATCAACGCGGCCGGATTCTCCTCGCTTTTCACAAGTGTTCGAATCGATGCCTGAAATGCGGCCATCAAAAGGGCGGCGCCCACACCTTTCCCTGAAACATCTGCAATCACAACGGCCAGTTTTCCGTTCCCTTTATCGATGAAGTCGTAATAATCTCCACCGATCTGGTAGCAGGAATGATTCACTCCGTAGATTTCATAGCTCGGATGTTACCGGATTCACCTGAGGCAGCAAACGCCGTTGGATTTGTGCTGCAACAGCGAGCTGTTCTTCCATCACCTTTTTTTCAAGCTGTTCTTCCAGCAGCAATGAATTTTCAATCTTTACAGCCGCCATATTCGCTATCAATGCAATCAACCGCAAATCGGATTGTGTGAACGTGCGGCGTGAAATCAAGTTATCAATGTAAATCAATCCGATCACGTTTTTCTCATTCCACAGAGGCACACAGATGATCGAACGGATTCCCTGCATCTGGATGCTTTGAGCGGAACCGAAACGCGCATCCGCCTGTGCGTCCAATGTCAGCACGGCTTTCTGGTTTCGCATGACTTCATCAATGATGGTTCGGCTGATTTGCAGGTTCTGATCCGCGTGCGAATTACGCACGACCTTGAGCTCCAGCTCTCGCGGATTCTTCGGATCCAGCATGATCAACGCTCCCCGTTCCGCAGGGACGGCTTCAAAAACAATGTCCATGATGACTTCGACCAGTTTTTCGATCGGAAAATGCGTAATCAAAGTGGCAGCTGCTTGCTGCAGAGCAGGCCAGAGATTTTCGCCGGCTCCGACCGGAGTAATTCCGGAGATGGCCTCTTCGGTGTAGCGTCGGATATTTAGCTCGTCTGTATCGATCATGAAGGTGGCTTCCATGCCGAGTGCCGGAGCCGTATCGCGAACTTCGAGGCGGTCAGAAATTGGGGAAAGATAACGGATTGTAATTTCACCTAGCTGAATGACATCTTCATTCTTCAGAGGAGAGGCCTGACGGATCCTGATGCCATTTAAAAATGTGCCGTTTCGACTTCCTGTATCCTCTACGAAATATTTGGTGTCCTTTCGGACGATTCTGGCGTGATGTCGCGAAAGCGATAAGTTATTGAAAGTCAAATCATTTGCGGAGGATCGACCGATGGTGAATGCCTCTTTATTGAGGTCAACCTCAAACGGCTTCTCGTGCTTCTGTTCTACGCGCAATAAAGGCATCAATTCCCCGCCATCAAATCCACTGTGAATGCAAACATTATAACTTTATTTTCAACGCAAAGACGCAAAATCGCAAAGAAAATCCTTTCTTTATCGAGGAGCAGCATCATAACTTAGCGTCCCGGCGTCTTGCGTTAAACGAGTTTCATGGCCTGTTTGGCCAGACGAAGAGTTTCACGCGCTTCTTGTTGCGCGCGCTGACTGCCGGTGCGCAATATTTCCTTCAATTTTCCCCGGTTGCTCTTCTGCGGTTTTACGCCGCTCGCGAATCGGATCTAAAAAACGGTTTATGGCCGATGCCAGAAGTTTTTTCACTTCTACATCTCCTACCTTGCCCTGTTGATACCGTTCTTTCAGATACTCAACCTCTGTACTGTTTTCATTGAAAGCATCATGATATTGAAAAACAGGGTTTCCTTCCACATGACCTGGATCCGTGGCACGCAATCGAGTTGGATCGGTGTACATGCGCATCACTTTTTTCGTAACCGTGTCGGCATCGTCCGAAAGATAGATTGCGTTGTCGAGGCTCTTGCTCATTTTTGCTTTACCATCGGTTCCCATTAAAGTCGGCACTTCGCCGATCATCGTTTGTGGGATCGGAAAAACATCTCCATAAAGGGAATTAAAGCGTGTCGCGATTTCTCGAGTGACCTCCAGATGGGACGCTTGATCTTTACCGACAGGAACGAGATGTGATCGCACCATCAAGATGTCCGCCGCTTGTAAAACCGGGTAGGAGAGCAATCCCAACGTAGCGGTATCGAAATTCGAGGCTATCATTTGCTCTTTCAACGTAGGAACTCGTTGCAAACGGGGCACAGTTACAAGCATGGAGAAAAGCAGCATCAGCTCAGCCACTTCCGGCACAAGCGATTGCAAATAAATCGTCGTTTTCTCAGGATCGATCCCAACGCTCACGTAGTCAAACACAAGCTCGCGCACATTCTCGGCAATATTTGGAATCCGGTCGTAATGTGTTGTCAGCATGTGCAGATCGGCAATGATAAAGAAACATTCGTATTCGTGTTGCAGCTTTACGCGGTTCGCAAGCGTACCAACATAATGTCCGAGGTGCAGTTTACCAGTCGGACGATCCCCGGTCAGAATTCGCTTCTTCATGTCAGAGTCCGTCTGAGATGACTCATTGCTCATTGCTCTGGCACTTTTTACGTAAAGATTGTAACAGGGATAAATGTGAGGATAAAAACGATTGCCGCAACAATTCCCCAGATTATCGCGCGGTTCCAAGCGGCTCGTCATCATTCATCGTTGGAGGATGCCGAAAGCCCGCAATCTTCTTTAAAACGAGGAGCATAAGGCTGAAGAAAACCCATTGGAATCCTGCCATCGGTGAACGAGTAAATCCATAAGCCGCCAGCGCCAGCAATCCCGCGAAAAAGATCCAGGTAATTTTATGGGCTTGTTTTCGGAACAGAGCGTAAGATATGTGACCACCATCCAGTTGTGCAATCGGGATCAAGTTAAGACTTGTTGCAAGACAGGCAAACCAGGCCGCGAACCCTACAGGATGAAGTAAATAATCCTGAGTCGAGTCAGGCGAAAAGAGTTTGAAAATCAAAGGATCTCCGAGATAGACCTGCCCTGCAGCGGCAGCAGTTTTGGGCACAAGGGGAGACCAGTGTATTCCAAGGTAAATGAAGGGAAGGGCCACAACGAATCCGGCGAGAGGGCCGGCGATTCCGACATCAAAAAGAGATCGTCGATTTGGAAAGGGGGCCCGAATGCGAATGAACGCGCCAAAGGTGCCAGTGCCGACGATCGGTGCTGGAAGAAAGAATGGAAGGGTCGCGTTGATTCCATAGTAACAGCAGGCAAGATAGTGTCCCATTTCATGGCAGAGCAGGATCACCATAATCGCGAACGAATATCCGATGCCTTTGTATAGCAGTGTCGGATTCGAAAGAATCTGATTAAAAAATGCGATTGGATCGGGCGATGGGCCACTTGTTTCATGCAGCAGCATCCAGTATGCACCCCAGAAAAGCGTCGTCAGAACGGTTAGTAAGAAAAGGGAAGCATGAAGGAAATAGCGTTGCGTGGTTGGCGCAACCGAATAACCAATCGCTTCTGCCACTCCGGAGTCTTGGGGAAAAGTATATCGTTCCGACATGTAACTTAGTTTAAGCTCTTTACCATAAATCGGCCAAGCATTTTTAACACAGAGCCACGGAGGCACAGAGTTCCAGTGTCTTATTTTTTGTTCGCTCTGTGTTCCCTGTGTCTTCTGTGTTAAGACAGACACTTATGGAATATTTTGCAGATTCTTCCCCGGTTTAAAACGGATGGTTTTGCCCGGCGGAATTTCCACTTCTTCCTTTGTCCGTGGATTGCGTCCGATGCCGCGCTTGCGGGGCTTCACCTGAAACACACCAAAACCTCTTAACTCAATTCTGCGGCCGTCCGTCAGAGCGTCCCGAAGCGATTCAATTGCTGCATTGACCGCTCGTTCCGCCTGTGTTTTGGTGATTTTGGTTTCCTTGGCGACAATGTCTACCAGATCTGCTTTAATCATAAGGAGCCCTATTATGTCAGTCGCATTTTCAAAAGTCAACTTATTGTGCGATAAGACTTTACGCGCTTTAATTTACCTCGGAGTCACGGAGCTCACGGAGGATAGATGAAGATTTTTTCTCTCTGTGCTCTTCGTGACTCTGTGGTGAGATTTAATTCTGGAAGCCAAAGGTGGGGGGTGAGGACTTCCCTTCATCGATCGTTCCGTATTTTGATTCGTACTTGGAAATGTTATCCATGATGGCATGAGCTAGCCTTTTAGCGTGTTGTGGTGACAGGATGATTCTCGCCAATAGTCTTGCCATCTGCGTGTTTGGCAAAAGAGCAAAAAAATCAATCCAGAACTCTTCCGGCGTATGGATGACCTGGGCCATCGTTGAATACTTTCCCTGTAAAGTCTGCTCGTCAGCTTGAACCTGAATATCAATGCGTTTTTCTTCCACAGTTCCTCCTGTCTGAATAGGGGCGCGATTCATCGCCCGCAAGTCTACGCTCCTTATGTTACACTTCATTTTCGACCCACGAAATTCACGAACAGAAAATGCGTTTTCTCTATTCTCTCCTTTATACTTGCGCCTTTATTATTGCACTTCCTTACTTTTTCGTTGCAGGTTTGTTTAGAGGAAAGTACCTGTCAACAGTCTGGCAGAGGTTCGGCAATATAGCTCAACGGAACGAGCGTCCATCGATCTGGATTCATGCAGTCAGTGTCGGCGAATTTCTTGCCTGTAAAGCGTTGATTCGCCAAATGCAGGAAATGTTTCCAGAATTTCCGCTGTTCGTTTCAACAACAACGATCACTGGGCAGAAACTCGCCAGGAAGCTTCTTCCTGATTCATCTTTTTATTTTCCCTTTGATTGGAGTTGGTCTGTTCGCAAGGTAATACGAAGAATTTGTCCTAAATTGATAATCGTCCTTGAAACTGAAATCTGGCCCAACTTCCTGTGGAGCGCCAGGACCGCTGAAATTCCTACAATATTAATCAACGGCAGGATTTCGGACAGATCCCTGTCGCGATACTCCTGGGTGAAGCAATGGCTCCCGAAATTCACGGAGAACTGGATGCAAACAGAGAAGGATGCTGAAGGAATGCGATCTCTTGGCGCCGAATCCGTCTACGTGATGGGGAACTTGAAGTACGACGTCCACCCTGCTGTTGCTTCAGAGGAACTTTCGAAAATGTTGTCGGCGTGGAAAGGCGAGGATCCCTTATGGATTGCAGGTAGCACGATGGCAGGAGAAGAACAAATTATTCTGGAAGTTTTCGGGATGTTGAAGACCGAACATCGCTTGAAACTGTTGATTGCCCCCAGACATCCAGAGCGTTTTACTGCGGTCGCAGATCTGATTTCGGAGGAAGGACTGACTTATTTCAGACGCACTCAGAAGAACCCGGAGAAAGCGGATATCCTTGTGCTTGACACCATTGGAGAACTCGCTGGAGCCTATCAATACGCCGACATTGTGCTGATGGGCGGATCCTTGCTGGAAAATGGCGGCGGACACAATCCCATTGAACCTGCTTTCTTTGGGAAAGCCATTGTTAGTGGGCCGTATTGTCAGAATTTCCGATCGGTTTTTGAAGAGTTTCAGGGAAAGCATGCCGTATTAATTACCCGCGACTTACTGGATGATATGCGCAATCTCTTGATGAATCCGGAGAAGCGACACGCTTTGGGCAAGGCTGCGCGTACGCTGGTGGAAGAAAACGCGGGAGCAACAAGTACTGTGCTGACCGCTGTTCGACGTATATTGGAACTCGGTTCGAAGCAGGCCGGCAACCGGGTGCTCAATTAGATGTTTCTTCTAGTGTGGAGCAGGCTTCGGAATTACCTGTACGAAAGACACTATCTGAATACTGTAAAATCTCGCAGCTATGTCATTAGCATTGGTAATCTGACATGGGGAGGAACAGGGAAAACCTCCATGGTGAAGGGCTTAGCCGAATTCCTGATTTCCCGGGGATTTAGGGTTGCGATCTTGAGCCGGGGGTATCATCGGCTCACAAAAGGTCCGCTTATCGTAAGCGATGGAATGCGGCTGAAAACTTCATGGCAGGAAAGTGGAGATGAGTCTTATCTGCTGGCAAGTACTTTACCCGAAGCAATTGTTGTTGTTGCCGCAAAACGCTCCGACGGGTTTGGTCTTGTGGAGCCGTTCAAGCCGGATGTCATTCTACTCGATGATGCATTTCAACATAGGAAAGTGGAACGTGATCTGGATGTTGTTCTGATCGACGCCACTGAGAATATTTTGAAACAAAAACTCATTCCGTTCGGTAAGTTGAGGGAGGAACTTGGTTCGCTCCAGAGGGCGGACGCGGTTGTCCTCACACATCAAAAGAATGCGAGTATTGAGACCACGGAATGGGTCCGGAAGAATATTCACGTCCCGGTGTTTTCTGCGAACTATGTGATGGAGAATCCACATTCGATTCATGGAATGCGGATTGCTGCCATTTCTGCCATCGGGGCACCGCATCATTTCTTCCGGCTTTTGCAAGAGGAAGGGGCTGAACTTGTCGCGACAAAATCATTTCGCGACCATCATCCGTTCGCTGCACACGAAATCGAGGATTTTCGCCGTCAAGCCGCAGAAAAGGACGCCGCAATGATCGTGACTACGGCGAAAGATGCAGTCAAAATGGATCCGGCATGGTTCGACTCATTTCTAAAACCGATCGGTGTGAAATTGCAGATCACAGAAGAAGCTTTATTCTTTGATTTCGTGATGAACGAACTAAGTAAGTCCGCAATTCGCGCCAGCAAGCTGCCATGAACATACGATATCAAGTAGAGAGATTTGCCTTCTGGCTTGCCTGTCTGGCAGCCCGTCTAGTTCCCCGCGATGTTTTTCTCCGTTTGGGACGGAGTTTTGGACGAGCAGCGTACCGGTTGGATAAACGCCATCGAGACATCGCTCTGGATAATTTCCGAACTGCTTTTCCCGAAGCGACGGAGAGAGATGCTCAGGAGACGATCCGTCGATGTTATGAGTCGTTCGCGGCGTATTTGTTTGATATGCTTACATGTTTTCCAACGCTTCCTGCGTCCAGGTTGCAGAAGTTTGAAGTGGAAGGGGCCGAACATTTGGAAGCTGCGTATAAAAAGGGAAAAGGAATTATTCTGTTCGGTGCTCATTTCGGAGTTTGGGAGTTGATGGCAATGGCGCATGGTGCGCGAGGCTGGCCCCTTGAACTTGTTGTCCGGCGGCTGGATAACCCCTATCTGGAATCCTTGTTGGAAAGGCTACGACTCAGCACAGGCAATGTGATCATCGATAAAAAGCAAGGATTTCGACCGATGCTGAAAGCACTCAGGGACGGGAAAGGAATTGCTGTATTGATGGATCAGAACGTCAGCACTGAAGATCGCATTTTTGTCGAGTTTTTAGGAAGACCCGCTTCGACGACGCCATCTGTTGCGCTGCTGAAATTGAAGACGGATGCAGCTTTAATCTGCGCCTACAGCTACCCTCTGGCCGGTAATCGTTATCGTTTTGTTTACGGTCCGCCAGTGGAAATACAGCTGACTGGGAGTCGGCAGGAAGATGTGCATCGAATCACACAGGAATGCAACAATACGATCGAGGCCTTTGTTCGAGCGCATCCCGAATGCTGGCTATGGATGCACAGGCGTTGGAAAACGCAACCTACGGAGCCTGTGCTGGCGTGAAGAAGGCCATATTTATCGATCGCGATGGAACCCTCATCCAGGAGGTGAGCTATCTACGGATGCTTGAGGACTTAAAATTCACACCTCGCGCGGCCGAAGCGCTACGAATATTTCAGAATCTTGGCTATCTCAACATAGTGATCACAAATCAATCTGCTGTCGCGCGGGGCCTGATTAGTCCGAAATCAGTAAACAAGATTCATCAAAAATTAAAAGCGATGGCAAAAGATGAAGATGCTGTGATCGATGATGTTTTCTACTGTCCACATTTTCCAGCGGGGCGGGTCGCTCCTTATAATATTGAATGTGAATGCAGGAAGCCGAAATCCGGTATGCTGGGACAGGCGGCCTCAAAACATCGCATTGATTTGCAGCAAAGTATTCTAATCGGAGATAAGACCGTGGATCTCGAACTGGGGAAGAATGCCGGGTTGAGGACTGTGCTGGTTCTGACAGGTTACGGTTCGCAAACAAAGGAGGCATGGAAAGAACCGGTGGAATGCTTTCCGAATCTATTTGAGTTTGCAAAAACTCTGAGTAGCAGCAGTTCTGAGATCCGCCTGGATTGAAAAGATTTTTAAACAGAAGATAGCAAAGGGAGCGAAGAGAAACAAATTCTTCGCTTTCTTTGCTACCTTCTGTCAATAGTCAATGAGTAAACCGGCGATCGTTCTAAGAGGCGTTTTCAAACGGTACGGGCAATTTCTGGCGGTCAAGAATCTGAATCTCTCCATTCAACAGGGCGAAATCTTTGGATTTGTGGGTCCAAACGGCGCCGGAAAAACAACCACTATCCGTATGATTACGGGTCTTGCTTATCCTTCTGAAGGCTCTTTAGAAATTAAAGGGATGTCCTACGCGCATCAGGATTTACAGATTAAGAGAATCATGGGATACATTCCTGACCGTCCGTATCTTTATGAAAAACTGACCGGACGTGAATATCTGGAATTTATTCGAGGCGTATTCCGCATGAATGGCCAGCCTGAAAAAATCGATCAATACCTTTCCCTTTTTGAACTGGAGGATTGGTCGGACGAGCTTGTCGAGAGTTATTCGCATGGCATGAAACAACGGCTCGCTTTTGCCGGCGCTTTGCTTCACAAACCTGAAATTCTTGTTGTGGATGAGCCGATGGTGGGCCTTGATCCGAAAGGAATCCGGCTGATCAAGGATCTGTTTCGAGATCTTGCGAAACAGAATGTGGCCGTTTTTATTAGCACCCATAACCTGGAACTCGCAGAGCAGGCCTGTCACAACATAGGCATCATCCATGAAGGCAATTTACTCGCTTGCGACAATATCGCGGGCCTTCGCGCGCAAGCGGCACTACCGGAATCGCGTCTGGAAGATATCTTTCTGAGGCTTACAACCGAGGAAATTCATTGAAGCATTCTTCCGGAATCCGGAATCTACTCGACCTTTACGGGAAAGCGGCCCACCATTATTTCGTTCCTCCTTCGTGGAAGAATTACGTTCCATTTTTTTCTTTATTGCTTTTGGGAATTGCGCTGCTGGCTCTCGAATTCTATGGATTCGGGAAAGTTTTCCGGTATATGAGCTCTCTGGAAGATTTTTCACCTTTCTTCGTACAATTTCTTCTCGAGCGATTGTTCGGACTGATATTTCTCATCAGCTACTCCATGATTTTCATGAGTAGCATGATCAATGGTCTATCCTGTTTCTTTCTATCGAAAAAATTACCATTCCTTTTTACTCTACCGATTCCAAGGAAGAAAATACTCGCCGTACAATTCCTTGAAAACTGGGGAACCAGCTGTTATCTCATCGTGATGTTTTTGTTCAGCTTTTTGCTGTCGTATGCGAGCTCTTTTGATTTAACGTGGCAACAGTATGCTTTGTTTGGTTTTCTGCTTTTGTTGTTTACGCTTTCACCCGTCGCTATGGGGAGCGCGGCGGTCGTTGTGTTGATCCGGTTCTTTCCTGTGCGCAGGATTCATCAGCTCGTAACGCTCATTGCCTGCGTTTTTCTGGGGGCGCTTATGATTTCCGTACGCATGATGAAACCGGAGCGTTTGCTGAATCCTACGACAACGGATGATTTTGTAAGGCTTGTCAAGGATCTGACGATTCCATCGATGAACTATCTGCCCAGTGCATGGACCAGTCAAGCGGCGGTGTACGGGCACGTTTTGCCGGTGATTTATCTTCTCATTTTCAGCACCGTCACCCTGGCGATTCTGTCTTTGACGCTGACAGCTTTTTATAACAAAGCATTCATCTTTTCTCAGGAGAGCCGTTCTCTAAGGGGGAAACCTGCTTCAAAAAAAGTTTCACGAAGCTCTGCGGGCCATCCCGTGCTGGCTTTAATCCGGAAAGATCTCCGTCTTTTTTTGCGAGATGCCACGCAATGGTCACAGCTCTTTTTGCTCGCGGCTCTTGTCGTAGTTTATTTGCTGAATATTAAGAATCTGGCAATTCAGCTTCCGATGGTGCGGTGGATTGTATCGTTTATTAATCTGGGATTAGCCGGTTTCGTGCTTTCTGCGTTGAGCGTTCGTTTTCTCTTTCCATCTGTTTCTATGGAGGGACGATCTTTCTGGATCGTTCGAACGCTGCCCGTATCGTTTCGGAGCCTTTTGTGGTGTAAGTATCTGATCTTTTTTCCTCCCTTTTTGCTCTTTTCGCAGATGTTGGTTTATTTTTCAAACCGAATTCTGCAGGTTCCGGATTTCTTTCTTTTTCTATCCATGGTCAACATATTTGCAATTTCTTTTGCTTTGACCGGACTTGCCATTGGTATCGGCGCTCTGATGCCGAGTTTCAAGAGTGACAATCCGTCCCAGATTGCGGTCGGGCCGGGTGGTGTCCTGTATATGTTATTGAGTTTTATCTATCTTGCTTTGATGTTCGGCCTGCAGGTGCGTCCGGTGTGGTACTACGTGATTAGACATTCCGATGAAATTCACAACAGCCTGTACTTTGTGGGCGCGGTTCTGCTGACATTGGTTGTCGGATTGGTGCCGCTGGAGTGGGGCGCTAAACGATTAGCGCGCAGTGAGTACAATTCATGAGCCGCTATTCGCGCCAGGAACTGTTTGCCGGAATCGGGAAAGAAGGCCAAAGGAAGCTTGGCGAGTCGCGGGTTACAATTGTGGGATGCGGCGCGCTTGGTTCGTTGCAAGCAGAAATTTTGTGCAGAGCCGGTATCGGGCGACTCACCATCATCGATCGTGATTTTGTTGAAAATTCGAACCTCCAGCGGCAGGTGCTGTTCACCGAAGAAGATGCAAAGAAACTCATGCCGAAAGCCATCGCTGCCTGCGCGCATCTTCAACGCATTAACCCTGAAGTGGAAGTAATTCCTGAGCTTTCAGACTTGAGTTCCGATAGCATGGGTTTGCTCTTCGAAGCAGATTTGATCATGGACGGCACAGATAACTTTCAAACCCGCTATCTCATCAATGATTACGCCTGGAAGAAAAAAGTCCCATGGATTTATGGAGCTTGCGTGGGGTCCACGGGTGTGGCGTGCGCTTTCATTCCGGAATCATTTCCCTGTTTGAGATGTCTGTTCGAAGATGAGCCGCCGCCCGGTACAGCGCCCACCTGCGACACAGCAGGTATCATCTGGCCCGCTGTCGGTGTCGTGGTAAGCTATCAAATAACAGCGGCATTCAAGTTTCTCACGGGTCAGGAACAGATGCCGGAGCTTATGCAATTCGATGTCTGGGAGAATCATTATCGAACCGTATCGCTGGAAAAGGCCAAACGCGCAAATTGCCCCACATGTGGGCTTCACGAATTTACGGCTCTGAAGCCGCGTTCCGGACTCGAAACTTCGCTCTGCGGTAGAGATGCTGTTCAGATTAAGCCTCACCAAAAAGCATTTCTAAGGTTGGAGGAGTTCTATCAACGTTGGAAAACGCTCGGTGAATGCAAGCAAAATGCTTTCCTCGTTAAATTGATTTTGTCCGATCATGAAATTGTTCTTTTTCCCGATGGACGTGCGATCATAAAAGGCACGACCGATGTTTCGCGTGCTCGCGACCTTTATGCCAAATATATTGGGTCCTAAAACAAGAATTTTTCTTTTGTTGATTGTGTTCTGTCTGGTGAGTCCGATTCTGTTCTCGATCGCTCAAACAAATGAAACACGGCAGTCGGACAAAGATGTGAATTCCTTCACTCTTACCCCTGAAAAATACCAAAAGGCGATAGAATACAGGCGCGCGAGATACACAATCTACTTTATTAGTGCAGCGTATGGTTTGATTCTGCTCTGGATGATGATTCGCTACCGCATTGCCCCGCGATTTCGGCAGTGGGCGGAGAAAGCTTCCTCCAGGCGGATCGTTCAGGTGGCGATCATTGCGCCGTTGATTGTCCTTACTATCAGTTTGCTGACTTTGCCGATTGATTCCTATAGCCATGGCTTATCCTTGAAATATGAGCAGTCGATTCAAAGCTGGGCTTCCTGGTTCTGGGATTGGCTCAAATCACTTTTGATTGGCCTGCTAATCGCGACCATGCTGGTTTGGATTTTGTATGGCGTGATTCGCCGTAGTCCGCGAGCATGGTGGTTCTATTTCTGGCTGGCCTCTCTTCCATTGATTGTATTTGTTATTTTTATCAGTCCTCTTGTGATAGACCCTCTGTTCTTTCAATTCGAACCGCTGGAGAAAAAGGCGCCTGAACTCGTGCAGGAAATTGAAAAAGTAGTGAAAAAGGGAGGTCTCTCCATTCCGCGCGATCGGATGTTTTTGATGAACGCGAGCGAGAAATTGAAATCATTGAACGCTTACGTGACAGGTTTCGGAGCCTCCAAACGTGTTGTTGTTTGGGATACAACGATTGCAAAAATAAGCGTTCCCCAAACCCTTTACGTTTTTGGCCACGAGATGGGTCATTACGTCTTGAATCACATTCTAAAGACCGTCGCCTTCATTGCAATTCTTCTGCTGTTATTCCTCTTCGTGGGCTTCCAGTACATGCACTCTCTGGTTGACAAATACGGAATCGGCTGGGATATCAGAGAAGTGGGAGATTATGCATCGCTTCCTGTTTTCATTTTTCTTTTTTCACTCTTCAGTTTTTTTGCGACTCCCTTGATCAGTAGCTACAGTCGCATCCAGGAACACAACGCGGATATCTATGGATTGGAAGTTGTTCATGGGATCGTGCCGGAGCCGCAGAAAACAGGAGCCGCTGCCTTTCAGACCCTAGGCGAAATTAATTTATCCGATCCGGAGCCTCCTCCCTTCATCAAGTTCTGGCTTTATTCACACCCGCCTCTAAACGAACGCCTGACTTTTATTCGAACCTACGATCCGTGGAAAGAGGGGCGTCCGCCTAAGTACGTGAAATAGTGCCAAAGCAATGAATCATGAGCAATGAGTCATGAGAACGCGCTAAATTTTAGGCTGACTCGTGTACTCATTGCTCATTTTACCCAGCCGGGACCGCGAACCACACGTCCGGGAGTGGCGCCTGTGTGATCGCCGTCCTTTAGCACCTGAACGCCGTTCACGAGAACATGATGAACGCCAGTCGAAAATTGATGTGGTTTTTCAAATGTTGCGTGATCTCGGACAGTCGCCGGGTCAAACACAACGACATCTGCGTAATATTCCGGTTTTAGCAGACCGCGTTTTTCGATCTTCAAATTTGTAGCTGGAAGGGAAGTCAGTTTGCGAATGGCTTCCTGCAACGGGATTATCTTTTTCATCGCGTACATATTTCCCCAGCACTCGCGCGAAGGTTCCGTACGCGCGTGGATGCGGGTTCGATTTCAGAAAATTTCCTTCCGGTTTCAAAGAAGCTTCATCGGAGCCAAAACTCAGCCAGGGCAGCGCAACCTGCTTTTTTAAGTTTTCTTCCGACATCAGGAAATACACAGTCCCAACTCTGCTGTCATCTTCAATGACAAGGTCCATGGCGGTTTCTTCGGGAGACTTGCCTCGCATTTTCGCGACCTCGGCAAGCGTCTTTCCTGTCAGCGGTTTTAATTTTTCATTTTTGAAAGCCACCAGGATCACGCGTTCCGGTGAGCCGGCAAGATAAAAAAGATTTTCCCAGTTGTCATTGTTCTCTGTCATCTCCTTCTTGACTCTCTCGCGAGTCGCAGGATCTTTTAAACGTTCGATCCATTTTTTTAATCCGCCCTCCTGAACCCAAGGCGGCATGGCGGCATCCAAACCTGTTGCTCCGGCAGGGTAAGTGTACATGTCGGCCGTAATTTTCAGGCCCTCAGCCCGCACGGCTTCAACCCTACGGATCACATCATCCATCTTCTTCCAATTCGGTTCGCCGCCGGCTTTTAGATGGTAGATTTCCGCTGGAACTTTTGCTTCACGTGCAATCTGTATTAATTCATCGAGGGCTTCCATGAGGTGATTTGCTTCGCTCCGCATGTGGGAGATGTACATTCCGTTGTAATTGCTTGCGACTTTACAAAGTTCAATCAATTCATCTGTTTTGGCGTAAAAAGCGGGGGCATAAATCAAAGAAGAACCGACTCCCAGAGCTCCCTCTTCCATCGCTTGAGCCACCAACTTCTTCATCCTGTCCAGTTCTTCAGCGGTTGGTGGTCTGTCTTCGTAGCCGAGCTCATGCACTCGAACAGTCGTTGCACCCACAAACGATGCAATGTTTGTTGAGATCCCCTTGTTTGCCAGATAATCCAGATATTCGCCAAGGGTCGTCCATTTAATGTCATACTTGATGTCCGCCTGACTTTCCACGGCCTCTTTCTTCATGGCATCATTGAGTGGTCCCATCGACCATCCTTCTCCCATCACCTCGAGTGTGACTCCCTGGCGGATATCGCTCTGAGACTGACCGTCTTCAATCAGCGAATCGGTGGCCCAGCTCAGCATGTTGATAAAGCCCGGAGCAACCGCCATGCCTTTCGCATCGATCTCGGTCCGTCCCTTGCTTGAAACCTTTCCCACAGCAACAATGCGATCTCCCTGGATTGCGACGTCCCCTTTTATCGGGTCAGTGCCGGTGCCGTCATAAATCATTCCATTTCGGATCACCACGTCATATTCCCCCTGTTCAGCAAAGGAAACAGATAAAAGTGCACTGGAAATGAACAGACCAATCATAACGAAGCGTTTCATTGAATAACCTCCTCGATTCATACAAAAATGCGTGAACGCAACTCGCAGCCCTCTAATAACCGCGGACGCGTGCAATCGCCCATTCATACAGTTGAGAATAACCATGAGCCGAATGTTTCCACGAAAAGTCCGTATTCATCCCGTGAGTTTGGATCTCCGTCCAACTGCCTGGATCGTTAAAATAGATGTACAGTGCCCGCCAAACAGCATCCCAGAAAGCGGCAACATAGAAATCATCAAATGTGAATCCTGTTACGCCATCCTGAACTGTGTCCGCCAGCCCGCCCGTCGCACGCACAACAGGAACGCAGCCGTAGCGCATGGCGATCATCTGACCGAGTCCGCACGGTTCAAAACGCGAGGGCATCAGAAAAATATCGCTTCCACCGTAGATCAGCGGAGCGAGTTCTGGAGAATGTTGCAGAATGACAGTCATCTGGTTCGGATGCGCGGTTGCCAGACTTAAGAACATCTCTTCGTAATGGCGAACTCCGCTTCCAAGAACGACACATTGCACCTCTTTGGGATAGTTGCTCAACGCTTCATGAATCACGTCTCCCGCAATATCGAATCCTTTTTGATGATCCAGACGCGATACAATTGACTAGAACCGGCACGTCGTCCCGTACGGGTAGTCCAATTTTCGTCTGGAGCGCTCGCTTGTTGTGTACGCGCACTTCCAGGTCCGCCACTGTAAAGTTTTTTGCGAGATGAGAATCCGTGGAAGGGTTCCACACGTCATAATCCAATCCGTTCAATATTCCATGCACATCAAATTGCCTGTAGCGGAGTAGAGGATCGAGATTGGCGCCCCCTTGAGGTGTCTTGATTTCACGGGCGTATGTTGGACTTACTGTATTGATCATGGTCGCATGGTATATGCCGCGTGCCATGAAATTGACATGCTGCCAGTTCTCTTCGAACAGTGGCTCCACTCCTGTGCCCAGATAATGCAAAACATTCCGTGGATATTTTCCCTGGTGCGCCAGATTGTGAATCGTATAAATGCCGGGCAACCCGCGATACAAAGGATCAGCTTGCCCGGTTGTGGTTAACCAGGTTAACGCGGGAGCCGTGTGCCAGTCATGGCAATGGATCACGTCCGGACGCCAGTTTAATGCTGAAATGATTTCGAGTCCCGCGCGGCTTAGGAAACAGAATCGATAAGGATCATCGTTGTATCCGTATATTTCATCGCGATCAAACAGATTCTTTTCTGCTATGAAGTAAACCGGAACCTCACTGCCGGGAAGTTCACCCCGGAAGACCGCTGCAGGAATGATCCCCGCTCCAGTTGGAACCCGAAGAACACCTGGCAGGAGCTGCAAATTCCATTTTCCGGATGCATAAGCGTTCTCCACACGTTCGATACGCAGGCATGACAACACGAACTTCATGACCGAGATTCTGCAACGCTTTCGGCAGTGATCCGCAAACGTCCGCAAGGCCTCCGCGTTTGGCAAATGGAGCGACTTCCGCAGCAATAGTCAAAATTTTCAGTGGATTCATTGATCCCGTATCATATCATTAGGGATTGCAATAGCTCCTTAACGCAAAGGCACGAAAGACGCGAAGAAAAAAAGTTTTTTCGTTGCGACTATTGCGTCTTTGCGTTGCAATCCTTATGATTTATTTGGATAATGCGGCGACAACATACCCGAAGCCGCGGGAAGTGTATGAAAAAACGCTTCTTTTCATGCGGGAAGGAGCTGGAAATCCCGGCCGGGGAAGTCATCATTTTGCTGCAGCCTCGGCTTCCATTGTGGAGGGTACAAGAAGGCAAGTCGCGAGCTTTTTCGGCGTAAAAGATCATCGCCGGGTGATTTTTACTTACAACTGCACCGACTCCATCAACATGATACTGAAAGGCCATTTGAAACAGGGGGATCATGTGATTGCGACTCATCTGGATCACAACTCTGTCTCCCGGCCGCTGGAAAAATTGCGCATGCAAAAACAGATCGAGATCACGCGGCTGCCGATCACTCCTTCCCTCACCATCGATCCGGATACCTGCCTGAAGGCTATCCGTAATAATACTACACTTATAGTATTAAATCATGGCTCCAACGTGGTGGGGTCGGTTCAGAGACTTCGAGCCATTTCTGCGAACCGGTATACCCGTTTTGCTGGATGCGGCACAGACGGCGGGAAGGATCCCGATCGATCTTGGCGGATCAACCTTTGCTTCTGGCATGCTCCGCTCACAAATCGCTTTTCGGAATGCCCGGTCTAGGACTGCTCATCGTGCCGGAGGGCGTTTCTCTGAGAAGCTGGCGGGAAGGTGGCTCAGGGACGGCTTCCGAGAATTTGCAGCATCCTGCAGAGCTGCCGATGCATCTGGAGGCGGGAACTCCGAATTTTATGTCGATCGCGGCGCTGTCATACGGTCTGACCTTTATCGAAAAGGAAAGCATTGAAAAGATTCACCGAATCGAATGGACTTTTGCAAAAAGAATTTTTGACTTTCTCGAATCCGATGACAGATTTCTAGTGTATTCCCGGCTTGCTCATAACGATCTCGCGGTTCTGGCCTTCAATTTGAAGAGCGCGCCTCCGGATGAAGTCGCAGCCATTCTGGACCAGAGGTTTGGTATTGCTGTTCGGTCCGGCTTACACTGCGCGGCCGTTCTCCACGAGCAACTCGGGACAATTCCGGAAGGCTGCTTGCGAGTCAGTCCCGGCTACTTCAATACGGACGAAGATATGGCCGAACTGATTCATGCATTAAAAGAGATCGCCGATGGCTACGACGCCCAGACGTATTGACGCGCGACGCACAGACGCTTATGCGTTTTCGTTTGTGGAAGCAGGCAGTTCCTTTTCTTCCTCTTCGAACGCTCTCCTGCCTTCATCAACTGCTTCCCGCACTTTCGCTTTCTGGCGATCGTAATAGTCCTTTGCCTTGTCGACCCGATCACTGACGCGATCCTTAAAACGGCTCACTTCGATTTCCGCTTTGTCGCTGATTTTGCCGTATTGTGTCCGGAGATTCTCCTGGACCTCGCCACCTTTTTCGCGGATTTTACGCCGGGTCTGCTCCCCTGTTGAAGGTGCATACAACAATGCTATCGTTGCTCCCACGAGGCTTCCCAGTAAAAATGCGAACGACACTTCTAAAAAGTTGCTTTCCTGTCTACCCATAATTTCCTCCTTCAAATTCCCATGCTTCCGGGAATTGTTTTGATTAGACTTCCTCTTCTTCATATTCCGGACGATCTCGTTTCAGGAGATACTTCATCCCGTAGCCTACGCCCATTAAGAGATTTCGTAGACCAGTCACCGGTTTTGTGATTGCACTCGTGACCGTTTCGACCTGCTGCACCACACCCCGCGCGACATCTAGAATATCGTGTGCTTCCTTGACTTCCTGATCGATATTCCTGGTAATGGATTTCAGGTTGTAGATGATCTCCTGCGAATTTTGGATCGTAAGTTCCAACTGCTTTACAGTCCTTCTCAATTGACGAACGGTCGGAATCAGCTCGCGGATCAACCGAATCAAGTAGTAAATCAAGAAGAGTGCGGCGATAAGGATGATCGTAGTAGCAATCACTTTAACATCGTCTCCAAGCAGTTGGGACGGCATGGCTCAAATCTAGTTGCAAACCACAACAAAGTCAATCCGATCTGCATCTTGCAGCGATCAAGTATGCTATACTTTTTGTTCCTTTTTTCGCTGTTGATCTGACACTTTTTTTGGAGGATTTATATGAAAGTTTATCCCACAGATGCCATCCGAAACGTTGCATTGGTGGGGCACGGAGACGTAGGCAAAACGTCGCTGGCTTCCAATTTTCTGTTCGACTCCGGCGCGGTCAATCGCCTTGGAAAAGTGGATCAAGGAACCACAATTACTGATTTTGACGAAGATGAAATTGAACGCAAAGTTACAATTTCCTCATCCCCGTGTTATGTGGAATGGAATAAGGCGAAGATCAATTTTCTGGACACGCCGGGTTACGGCAATTTTGTTGCTGACGCTCGTGCCGCTTTACGCGCCGTTGATTCCTCCATGATTCTCGTTTGCGGCGTAGCCGGCGTGGAGGTACAAACGGAGAAAGTCTGGAAATGGTCGGATGAATTCCAGCTTGCCAGAATGGTCGTTGTCAACAAACTGGATCGTGAACGTGCAGATTATGCGCGGGCTGTAGAATCGATCCAGAAATCCTTCGGACGTGCCTGCATTCCGGTTCAAATTCCCATTGGCTCTGAAAAAGATTTCAGTGGAGTGGTGGATTTAATTCATTTCAAAGCATATCAGTATCCCAAAGATGATTCGGGAAAATTTCAAGAAATCGAAATTCCGGATTCCCTGAAACAAGAAGCCACATCGCAGCGTCAGGCTCTGGTTGAGATGATCGCTGAGCAAGACGATGCATTAATGGAGAAGTATTTTGAAGCAGGAGAGCTTTCGCAAGAAGATGTATTAAAGGGTTTAAAGCAGGCTATTCTGGAACGTAAGATTATTCCTATTTATGCGGCTTCTGCTCTTCATAATATCGGTGCTCATCCGATCCTGAACGCGATCGTGGAATTGTTGCCCAATCCTGCGGAATCCAGCATCCATATGGACGCGGAAAACACCAGGGATAAGTCCAGGATCGAAACAAAGATCGATCCGAAAGGTCCATTTTCTGCATTCGTATTCAAGACTTTTGTCGACCCTTACGCAGGACGCGTGAACCTGTTTCGAGTGACCACGGGAGTGATGAAAGCGGATCATTCCGTGCTGAACGTCAACAAAGGCACCTCCGAAAAAATCGGCCACATTTCGATCCTGCAGGGAAAGCAGGCCAATCCGGTCAACGAAGTTTACGCGGGAGACATTGCAAGCGTTGCGAAGCTGAAAGATACGCAAACGAATGATACACTCGCCGATCCGTCTGCGACGATCAAGTATTCTCCCTTAACATTTCCGCATCCGATCATATCCTTCGCGATTGAACCAAAATCCCGCGGTGATGAAGAAAAAATCAGCACAGCGATGCATAAACTTTCGGATGAAGATCCGGTACTGAAATTTGATCGCGATCCCCAGACGAAGGAATTACTCGTTTCAGGATCGGGCCAGCTTCACGTAGAGGTTGTTGTTGCACGATTGAAGAAAAGATTTGGAGTCGAAGTTTTACTCCATCCGCCGAAAGTTCCTTACAGAGAAACGATTAAAGGAAAAGTGGAAGTTCAGGGGAAATACAAGAAGCAATCGGGTGGGCGCGGCCAGTACGGTGACTGCTGGATCACGATGGAGCCGCTGCCCAGGGACAAGGATTTTGAATTTGAAGACAAGATTTTCGGTGGCTCGATTCCAAAGAACTATGTGCCTGCAGTTGAAAAAGGAATTCAAGACGCCAGACAACATGGAATCCTTGCCGGGTTTCCTGTTGTCAATTTCAAAGTCACCGTTTTTGATGGATCTTTTCACCCGGTCGATTCCTCGGAAATGGCGTTCAAGATTGCCGGGTCGATGGCATTTAAAAAAGGGATGGAACAGGCGAAGCCGGTATTGCTGGAGCCCGTGATGCACGTTGATATCTACGCTCCTTCCGAATACCTGGGAGCGATCACCGGTGATTTGAGTGGAAGACGTGGGCGGATGCAAGGTATGGATTCCAACGGGGACACACAGATCATCCACGCAGCAGTTCCTCTTTCGGAAATGTTGAACTACGCTCCTTCACTGACTTCGATGACAGGCGGCCGTGGTTATTACGAAATGAATTTTTCTCATTACGATGAAGTGCCCGCGCACATGTCACAGAAGATTATTGAAGAGCACAAATCCAAGGTTCAGCACGAGAAAGAAGAAGAATAAAGTCAGAATGTTTTTCTCCGTGATCTCCGTGACTCTGTGGTGATCAAAGATGGAGATTATCGTTGGCCTGCTGATTGTGGGCATGATCGTATTTGCCGTGTGGTCTGCTTGTCGCGAAATCAAACTGTATCGGAATTATCTGCACGGCAATAAGGAATATCTGGTTTCAAAACAAAGGCGGAATCGTCGTGTGCTTATCGCGGCTGTATTGATTGTTGAAGCGGTCCTTCTGTTTGTTGGAATCTACATCGTGTCATTTGCAAAACCGACGGGAGCTTTGATTTTCTGGACCCCGCCTCTCGTTCTCATTCTCTGGCTTGTCTTTCTCGGAATGAAAGATTTTCGAGAGACCAGCCGTGACATTGACGTCATCGTTCGCGAAACTTCCGATGTGATTCTAAGGAGACAAAATCAATAAAAGGAACGACATTTACTGTTCTTCTTCTTTTTCCTCTGTCATTTTCTCATCAATCTCGCGGATGCGGGATTCAGCTTCGCGTTTGGTCTTGTATTGATTTCCTAAATTTCTCGTATGATATCCGCCTCCCTGGTTGATCGTTTGCTGAGCGTCTCTGGCCTGCTGTTCCAATGCTTCGCGTTCTTCTTTGAGTTGCTGGAGTTCTTGTTCGCGTTCTTCATCCCGTGGCGCCTGTTCGGTCGTTTCGGCCGGACGATCGGCGGCAGGAAGAGTTGTTATTTCTCTAGGCTCTTCGGGTTCAGGTTGGCTGACTTCAAATGCAAGGGTTGATTTCAGATTTGCAATGTCCTGATTGGTAAAAGTCTTTGACATCTTTCCTTCTTTTTCAAATGCCTGGCGTCGTGCTCTTTCTTTTTTTGCAACCTCGGCCACTTCGGAAGCCACAGTCGTTGCTGCAAAAGCTAGCAACACCAGGAAAACAAAGAGTGCCTGTTTTTTCATACGCACCTCCTCCACAATGCGGGCGCGAATCCGATTGCGCCCAAAGAAAAATCATAAGCTCTGGATCATCTTTCTGCCAGACGTAAACTGCGTGGCATGGATTGAATCGTGGTTTGCACGTGTCTTGCCAGGTAAAATGCGATCTCTTCAACCACATCGTCCGGAACGCCATCCGCAAAACGGGATTTTAAACGCATGTCGCATTGGTCGTTGACGTAATCCACAGCAACAAAAGTTTCACGATCGACCAGTGCAATTTCGGCCGAAAAGAAATCAAGCCGTGATAAGTCTGCTATTTTCTGAATAACCGTTTTTAATCGCTCCAACCCGTAAATTTTTTCTTCTTCGGGAGTAACGCGAAAATAAATATGCGTAAGATCATCCCACCAGCAACTCAAGACTTCACCGCAGACATAGTATGTGCGAAACCAGGCGCGTCGATCGCCAAATTGCACCGGTAAAACCTTTTCCTGGAGAAGGAATTTTTCGCGACTCCTCCCTTCACGCGCTTTGACGATATCGAAAAGTGTTTTCGCATTGGCTTCCACACCGACGCCGCCGCCGCCTGTTGCCGGTTTGATGATGAACGGTTCTCCCAGGCGGATTAATTCTCCGATCTTGATTTTCGTCCAGTCTCTATAAGGAGACAAAATGATCGTATACGGAACGTGCACATCATGATCGGCCAGTTTCTGATGCATGACCGCTTTATCGAGCGCAGTGGAGAGCTTTTCCGGGTGATTGAATGCGATAGCGCCATTGGCCAGCAGCTTTTTCACCAATGGTTCAAACGCCGGCTGGTTATCCGAGGCACGATCGAAGAAGACCCTGGCGTTGAATTCCCCGCGTTTTAGTTCTTCGAATACCTTTGGCTGATTAAAGGGTTGTACGAGATAACTTTGTAGCCGAAACTGCTGGCATTTCCGATCAAAAATCTTCGCAAATTCCTCATCGTGCTCCCATTCCCACAGCAGAACAACGTCGGCAAACATCGAGAAGGATTGTACCACGGTTTGGAAAAGTGAGCGCCGTTTCAGGTCGAATTCAGGAAACCTGTAGCCGGAACCTCTTTTCTACCAGCGATTCGAGATATTCTCGATCGATGTCATAACCAATGCCCGGCCCATCTCGAAGATCAACATAACCATCTGCGGCCATTTCGACAGGAGGGTTGATGATGTCCCTGTGCCAGTAACGATCGCTTGCTGAAGTGTCTCCAGGCAGCGTAAAGTTCGGCAACGAAGCCAGTGCGAGATTATGAGCCCTGCCAATCCCTGATTCAAGCATTCCACCACACCAGACCGGAATTTTGTGCGACATCGCAAGATCATGAATCCGAATCGATTCGCGATGTCCCCCCACTCTTCCTGTTTTGATGTTAATAATCCGGCAGCTTTTGAGCGCAATCGCGGCCTTTGCCAGATGCAATGAGGTGATCGATTCGTCCAGACAAATATCGGTTTCCAACCGATCCTGCAAGGTTGCATGATCCGCTAAATCTTCGTAGTGCAACGGTTGTTCGATCATCATCAATCGGAATTGATCGAAAGACTTCAGTAAATCCTGATCGGCCAGCGTGTAAGCCGCATTCGCATCGGCCATCAAAGGCACCTCAGGGAATTCCTGTCGAATGGCAGCGAGCAACTCTCGATCCTTACCAGGCTTTATTTTGATTTTGATCCTGCGATAACCTTGTGATGCATAATCTCGAACATGATTCAGAAGAGAAGGAATATCTTTTTGTAATCCGATACTGACACCGCAAGCAATTTTAGTTTTGGTTCCCCCCCACATTCTGTGAAGCGGTTCTTTCCTGCTCCTGGCAAGAAAATCCCACAGAGCCGCTTCAATTCCAGCTTTCGCCATGTTATGACCCCGTACACGTGATGAGTTGTTGAAAAATTCTTCTAATGTATTCGAAGATCGAAGGAATGGTAATAGATATTTTTCTAGCACCTGCCAGGCAGTGGATACGGTCTCATAACTGTAAAAGGGATCTTCGTCCGCAACGCATTCACCGTAGCCTTCCAGGCCTTCTTCGCCTTTTACATAGCAAATAAGCACCTGGCGATGATCTACTGAGCCGAAGCTGGTTTCAAAAGGAGATTTCAGTTGCAACGGAAATAAAAGCAAACCGGCTTCTTCAATCTTCGGAAGCGGTAGACTCAAAAGCTTTTCTATTTTTTCCTGATTCATACGTCGATCACAAATTCTACTTGATGGCCTTGCGGCGTTTCATTCCACTGGAGCTGTCCATAAGTTGCGCTTTTGGCGTGAAGTCTCCGCTCCATTTGTTGATTCATCTTTTCTCCCCTGACGATGGCGTTCAATACGCACGACGGTCCGGCCTGGAAGTGGACTTCGAAGGTGTTCAGAAAAACATGTTCGACTTCGTGGAGCAAAATCAATCGATTTAGCCAATCGATGAGGAGCAACAATCGATCGGGGCTGGTTAATTCGATTTTGAAACTCTGATCCCTCTTGATTTTCTTCGTGTCAGTCATGAGCTCAAAAAGTGCAGTCGCTGAATCGATGAACACGGCCTCCACGCTTGATCCCGTCACCCTTACCAATGCTTCAGAGGGGTGATCCAGAAATTCGTACATACATAGAAGTTAAAGGTTCAAGGTTAAAAGTGCATCCGGACAAAACACTTTTAACCTTGAACTTATCCCCTTGGGTGATGCTTGCGATAGATCTTTTGAAGATGTTCCCTGGAAACATGAGTGTAAATCTCTGTTGTGCTGATATCCGCATGTCCAAGAAGCATTTGAACGGACCGCAAATCCGCTCCTCCCTCCAGAAGATGTGTGGCAAATGTATGCCTCAAAACATGGGGGGTCAAGAGATGGCCGGGTATGGCAGCGTCTCTTCCATACAACTTCAGAATTTTCCAGAACCCCTGACGAGTAAGGGGTTTGCCTCGCTGGTTTAAAAACAGGATTTGTTGATCGCCATGGCGTTTGGAATTGCCAAAATTTTTTCTCGTTTTTGTGCCAATATACTTCGGCCGCACTTCCTTCAGATACTTTTGAATCCAGTTTTTGCTCTGATCATTGACGGGAGCGATTCGTTCTTTGGAGCCTTTTCCAGTACATACGACAAATCCCAGCGGAAGTTGAAGCTGATGAAGCTTCAGGCTCAACATTTCCGAAACTCGCATCCCTGCCGCGTAAAGCAGCTCCAGCATTGCGCGATCTCGAATGCCTGCGTCTTTCTGCGTATCGGGCTGCGTCAGCAACCGTTCCATCTGTTCTTTGCTTAACATTTTTGGCAAGCGCCGAAACCTCCTTGGCGCCTCCAACTGCACAGTGGGATCCACCTTCAGCTTTCCATTTTGAACAAGATAGCGATAAAAATTGCGGAGAGTCGAGGTCATTCTCATTAAAGAAGAGGAAGAGAGGTTCTTTTGATGAAGGTCATTTAGAAATTCTATAACCTGCAGGTACTCCTGAGGACCTTCGTTCCATTCGTTTCTTTGACAAAACATCAGGAGATGCTTTAAATCTCCCTGATAAGACAGAACCGAATTTTCCGAAAGGCCCTTTTCAATCCGGCAATAGTCCAGGTATTCTTCCACCCAGAGCGCCATCCGATTCATATGATATATAGTACTACGTTGTTGCATTTGTAACGCCCGCCTCCAGCGGGCGCCGAAGCTCTAACTCGGCCGCGAGACGCGCGTTACAAATCCGTCAGCGCTGGTTGAGGAAATTAGTGAAACCGAACGAACAAAACCTTGAACGTCTGTTGAAGAAACTGATCAAACAGCAGCCGGTTTCATCTGCGGATTTGCTTTTTCACTGGCAGGGTTTGGGAGATCGTGGTGACAGGGTCGTGATCAGCACCTTGAATAAGCAGAACGGCTGGGAATATTTCGTGCTCTGGGGAGAATCAGAACCGGAGATCAAACGGAAGCTGAAACAGATCTCGGATCATGCAGGAATCTCCGAAGGGGCAGTCCTGGCACTCAAGTCTTCGGGTCTGATTTCCGCTGACACCGAATCTCCCCGTTCACAAGCATTATGGATTCTGCAAACCGTCCGGAAAGGTTTGTCGGAGGATTGGGACCGCGCCATTTCGCTGTTGTTTCAGAGCCAGGGCTTCTTCGAAGGAACGCTATCGCTCCTGGATCTCGAGGAATCTCCGCAAACAGCTCTTTTTCTTACTAAGTTATTAGATGCAAGACCCTCAAGAGAACAGGATCAGGCCATCAGGAAAGCGCTTTACAGATTTCGACAGAAGGGTATTGAAGCACCCGTGCGGGAAAAGATGGTGGTAAGAGCCGAGATGTCACAGCGCGCGGAGATCTTTCTGTTTGCGGAAAATCGCTTGCCCCTATGGCAACCATTTTTTTACTACCGCAGCACCGGAGCGCGCGGCGACTGGTTTTTTGCTGAGATCAATGAAGGAAAGGGTTTCGAGATTATTCAGCAGCAGCGAGACATCCGCATGAACCAGAAAGCAATGCACCGAATTGCAGACAACTATGCCGGAGAATTTCAGAAGAGCACCGGCGTCCCGATGACTTTCACTTCGATGCCTCCTTCGCACGCGCGTTATTTTCTTGAAAAGTCTTTTCAACGATTGCGCGGTTCGGAAGACTTTAGAAAATACATGGGGGAAGCCCGTAAAGAAGACCCTTCATCCGGCTTGAATGCGAGAACAAACCTCGTTTCCACTGACGCGGTGCTGTTGCTCAATCACAATTATTTTCAACTCTGGTTGGTTGAGGATGACTTTCTGGACGGTGTCTTCAAACGGCTCGAGCAAATCGAAGAAGGGCCGATTATTCTTCCTGAACAGCAAAGGCGTCATCAAAGGTCAGAAGCCTTGGATCAGGCATTGCATGAATATTTTTCAGATGACAAACGCAGCTGCTGGGCTCTTGCCCTGGAGAAAGCTTCTTATTTCCTGAAGAACAGTGATCCGGAAACGGCATCGATCGCTTACGGTTTTTCAAAACAGCTTTCCGATCTGGATTCCAATATTCAGTCCGGTGCTTTTGCCAATGTCCTATTGGAGCGTTCGCTGGAAATCCGAAAGGAACAAATGGCAAGACAGAAGAAAGAGGAGAAAAGGTCCTCTTTGATCGTAACCCCGCAAGAATTCGAACGAAATCTTAACGCAAAGACGCCGAGACGCAAAGAATAAAATTTCTTAGTTCTTCTTTGCAGCTTAGCGTCTTTGCGTTAAATCATTCGACGATGAGTTTGCCGCGCATTTGCAAATGTTTTTTGCCGCAGCGTACAACGCAATAATAAGAAAACTCGCCGGACCGATCGGGTGTGAGTTCGATTTTGACGGGCCGCCCAGGAGCCACTTCTTTTGCAATATTGAATTCGTCAATCGCAAAACCGTGGGACACATCGGAGGTTGTTACAATCAATGTCAGGGGCTCACCTTTCTTTACACGGATCACATCGGGAGTATAGAACGATTTTTGACAGCTGATTTCGATCGTTCTCGGAGCGGAGAAGCTCGCGAATGGTGTCAGGAGACAAAACGCCGGAATAAGAATCCAGGATCGGACGTTCAACTTCGCACTCCTTGTCAGGCCTTTTCCTGAATCAATTTTTTCAAGTACGCATCCAGCATTTCGTTTTCGTACGTAACGGTATTTAAGAATAGACTCTCTTTAAAGTAGTGTTGAAGCTGTTCGGGTGTAAGCTGCTGGAGAATATTTTCAATTTCCTTCGTAACATCTTCATAAGAATGCTGGAGCTCTTTTCGAAGAGCCACTTCCTGGTAGATTGCTTCAATCATCGAGAGCAGGTCCCCATCAAGATTCAACTCGTAACCGCTGGATAATTTGATCTTTTTCATACCCTGCTCCCATCATTTTCAAAGCCTGCGACAGCATCTTCTACATTGTCATATATGGAGAAAAGCGTTTTTGCTTTGGCTATGGCAAGCAGTGTTTCGATTCGGGGTTGCACGGCGGCAAGATGAATTCGGCCGCCTGCTGTTTTTGTTTTGCGATAAAAATCCATCAAGCATCCGATGCTGGCGCTATCCATAAATGAGACGCGACCCAGATCAATCACAAAGTTACGGTGGCCTTCTTGCAGGTATCCTGCCCACTCACGCGCCACTTGATCGAGAATGTCATAAACCATGCGTTCGAAAGGAACTCGAATCGTTTTTACCTGGTTTTCTTTGGTACTCATTGATTAAACTCCTTGTATCGTGGCGATACCCTTGATCTTCTCCGCGAGCTCCGCGCGGCCACGATGAATCCTCGATTTCACGGTCCCTTCCACCAGCCCCAATTGATCGGCAATCTCCTTATAGGACATCCCTTTCAGGTCCCGCATCACCAAGACTGTGCGAAGATCGTCGGGCAATTCACTCAGACTCTGGCGCAAGGCCTTTGAACGCTCAGCCACCTGCATCGATCCTTCAGGAGAGATGCCATCAAACTTGAAATCCTTGATTCTATCGAGCCCCTGACTGAGCAGTTTTCGTTCGCGTTTCGTGCTCCTGTAATAATCGATGCAAGCGTTTCGGCTGACGCTGACGAGCCACCAGGAAAAATCCTGTTCTTTTTTGTATGTATCCAGAGCTTTGTAGACTTTTAGAAACACTTCTTGCGTAAGATCTTCTGCTTCCTCAAAACGACCGGTAAATTTATAAGCGATCCCGAAAACTTTTCGCTTGTACCGTCCCACAATCTGCTCCCAGGCTGCTTGATCCTGAATGAGACAGCGTTCGATCAGTTCCAGGTCTGTAGGTTGTTCCAAGATGAACTCCAATATATCACACTCCATTTCACGGACCCGGCCGCACTCTACAATTTAAAATGATATGCTGATAAAAGCCCGATGAAGATCATTTCCACTCATGTAAACGCCGATTTTGACGGATTTGCGGCCATGGTCGGCCTGTTGAAATTGCATCCGGATGCGCACCTCGTGTTTCCCGGAGCGAAGGAACCGACTCTGCGGCATTTTTTCAGTGAGAATCGCGATGATTTTCCTGAACTCTCCGTTAGAGATATGAACGACGTTTCCCATTTGATTCTGGTGGATGTGGGACGCGAAGATCGTCTTGGTCCTTTATCCGCTCTCCTGATCCAGGAAAAACGTCCGTTTGTAGAAATTTACGATCATCATCCGCCGGAACAGATCACCATCCGCGCAGATCAGCTTCACGTTCGGCCATTCGGTTCTACAACCACGATTGTGGTTCATGAGCTCATGAATGCTTCTGTTCTGTTGACGTCGTTTGAAGCAAGCATTTTGTTGGCCGGAATTTATGAAGACACAGCAAATTTTGCGTCGACCGGTGTTACACCGGAAGATTTTCAAGCGGCCTTATTCCTTATGAATAACGGCGCGGAGATAGCATTAGTGAATCGATTATTAACACACGATTGCAGCCGGATCAGGCTGCTTTCTTCAACAAGCTGGTCTCTCATAGCGAGCAGATCGAAATAGACGGATCCACGATTGTGTTGTCGGTGTTTTCCTGGCCCACGTTTGTTCCCGAAGCTGCTTATCTGGTTCATCGGTTTATGGACCTGGAGCCGATCGATCTCTTTTTCGGCTTGATTCTTATGGAGAATCGTGTGCATGTCATTGCGCGTTCGGTCTCCCAAAACGTTGACGTAGGCCAAATCATGATCCAGCTTGGCGGGGGCGGCCACAAAATGGCCGCATCTGCGGTCTTGAAAGGTGTGACTCTCATCGAAGCACGTGAAAAGTTGATCGGTTTGCTTCATCAAAACTTAAAGAAACGTGAGAAAGCGGCGGATCTGATGAAACCCAACATCATCCAGATTACGCCGGACAAGAAACTCACGGATGCATCCGAGTTGATGAATCGTTACAGGATCAATGCGCTCGTTGTTGCGGATGGGAAAAAAGTTGTGGGTACAATCGCGCGGCAAATCGTGGAGGGAGGCATCTTTCATGGCCTTGGAGATCGCCAGGTTCAGGAGTACATGGCTACGGAAATTCCTATGATAGATCCTGATACGCCGGCGAGTGATATTCTGGATAGAATGCTTTCCGGGCGAACCCGTTTTGTCCTTGTCGGTAAGGATGCATCCAATGTCGAAGGAATCATCACTCGAATGGATCTTTTGCGATTTCAATACGAGCTGAGTTCTCCCAAGCTCGCCCTTCGGAAGAGCAAACGATCGGAAAATCTGAATGCAATGCTCAAAAAGCGTTTACCGGATTCGATTATCCGGTTGTTGCAGGATACCGGGGTTGTCGCTGAGGAGATGGGATTCAAAGTTTATCTTGTCGGCGGTATGGTGCGAGACTTGCTTTTGCACAGCGAAAATATAGATCTCGATCTTGTTGTGGAAGGAGATGGAATTGAGTTCGCAGAGCGATTTGCAGCCCTGCATTCGGCACAGATTGCGACTCACAAACAATTTGGAACAGCCCGATTGATGTTCGAAGGACAATTCAAAATGGATGTTGCGACTGCGCGGACCGAATCGTATCACGCTCCGGCTGCACTTCCTCAGGTTTTAGGTGGAATCTTGCGTCAGGATCTTTACCGTCGTGATTTTACAATCAACACTCTGGCGATTGATCTGTCACCGTCGCGTTTTGGCTCCCTCATCGATTACTTCGGCGGGTGGGATGATTTGCATCAGGGGATTATTCGTGTGCTGCACAGTTTAAGTTTTGTCGATGACCCAACTCGAGCCTTGCGTGCAGTCCGGTTTGCCACTCGATTCAATTTCACAATCAGCAAGGACACGGAACGATTGATTCGAAGCGCAGTGGAAAGCCGCGTGCTTGATAAATTATCCGGTAAAAGATTGTGGTCTGAATTAAAACATATCCTGGAAGAAGAGCATCCGATTCCAGCGATCCGTTTGCTTCACGAATACAGGCTGTTGCAATTTGTTCACCCTTCCGTTGTTCTGGATTCGTTTTTACTGGATCTTGTTTATCAGGTGCAAAATGTCCTCTCCTGGTTCCGGTTGAATTTCTTGAATGAAGAGCAGCCGGAGGCCTGGCTGCTTTATCTGATGGCATTGCTGGAAAAGCTGGATCGGCAAGAACGAGTTGATGTTTCGGCAAGGTTGCAGTTGACGTCCCGTGTTCAGGAGATTTTGAAATATTACAAATCAAACACCAAGGACATTCGTGCTCGTTTGTTGTCACGCAGCTCAGCCCAAACCGGGAGATACATATGTTTCGTTGCGTGAATTTCCGCTGGAAGTGATTCTTTACGCGATGGCCAGATCCACCGAAGATACTGTCAGACACCAGATTCTTGCGTACATCCGAGACTACCGCGGCGATAAAATTGGAAATCACAGGCGATGATATTCTGCAGCTTGGCGCGAGCCCGGGTCCTGAAATCAAGGAGTTCCTGGACCAGATTCTGCGGTCACGTTTAAATGGAGAAGCACCGGATCGCAAAAGCCAGCTCGTTCTGGCCGAAAAATTAGTGAAAAAAAGTGCTCAGGTCTCATGACTCATTGCTCATTGCCCCGGGCACTAATTCAAAATTGACAGAGGCTGCCGGACTATGGTACGGTAAATCTCTTTTATCTTCAGAGGGGCCTTTGCGCCCAACCTTACAGCCCGGAGGAAAGCTGAAATGATACAGAATGGTAGATGTTTGTTCACATCGGAATCGGTGACGGAAGGTCATCCAGACAAAATTGCCGATCAAATTTCCGATGCGATTTTGGATCGCGTGTTGGAGCAGGACCCTAAGGGACGCGTTGCCTGCGAAACTCTCGTAACAACCGGTTGCGCGATCATTGCCGGTGAAATCACAACGACTTGTTACGTGGATTTTACAAAAGTGGTTCGAGATACAATTCGGGAAGTCGGGTACACACGCGCAAAATTCGGTTTCGACAGCGAGACTTGCGCTGTGATTTCTACCGTTCAGGGTCAATCACCCGATATCGCAATGGGTGTTGATACAGGCGGAGCAGGAGATCAGGGAATGATGTTCGGTTTCGCTTGTCGCGAAACCGAAGAGTTGATGCCGATGCCGATTATGATGGCACATAAACTCGTTCGTAAAATCTCGGAGTTGCGCCGTAGCGGAGTGCTTCCGTGGTCAAGACCGGACGGTAAATCGCAGGTTACTGTCGAATATCAAAACGGACAACCGGTGCGAATCGACACCATTGTTCTATCGATTCAGCACAGCCGTGAGATTGATCAAGCACAGATATCCGCTGATCTTATGGATCATGTCATTCCACATGTCATTCCAGCGGGTCTATTGGATTCGCAAACGAAATACTTCTTTAATCCAACGGGCCGTTTTGAAATCGGCGGACCGAACGGCGATACAGGTTTAACCGGCCGCAAGATTATTGTGGACACCTACGGCGGTTATGCGCCACACGGCGGCGGCGCGTTTTCCGGCAAAGATCCTACGAAGGTTGACCGTTCCGCAACTTATATGGCCCGCTATATTGCAAAAAACCTTGTGGCATCGGGACTATGTGAACGGGCGCAAATCCAGCTTGCTTACGCGATCGGCGTTGCTGATCCGGTGAGCGTGCTCGTAGAAACATTTGGAACATCGCGAGTAGAAGAATCGAAACTATCGAATCTGGTTCGGGAATATTTCAATCTGACGCCGAAAGGAATTATTGAAACACTGAACTTGAGACGTCCGATTTATAAAAAGACAGCCGCTTTTGGTCATTTCGGGCGAACCGAAGACAGCTTTTCATGGGAAAAAACGGATAAAGCTGATGATTTGCGTAAAGCGCTGGAACACCAGGCGGTCGCCAAGTAAAATCCTACAGAATCCGGAGAAGAAATTATGGAATACGATGTGAAAGATATTGGTCTGGCTGAAAAAGGAGAATTGCGCATGGAATGGGCCTGGCAAAACATGCCTGTTCTCAGTGCAATTAAAAACCGCTTTGAAAGAGAGAAACCGCTTGCGGGAATCCGCATAGCCGCCTGCCTCCATGTGACAACAGAAACAGCAAATCTCATGCTTGCTTTGAAGGCCGGTGGGGCGCAAGTTCAACTTTGCGCTTCCAATCCTCTTTCAACTCAGGATGATGTGGCATCCGCTCTTGTAAAAAATCACAACATTCCCGACGTTTGCCATCAAAGGGGAAGACAACGACACATATTACAAGCACATCGTTGCATGTCTTTCAAACTCCCCGCAAATAACGATGGACGATGGCGCGGACCTTGTCAGCGTCCTGCATTCAAAGCTAACGAATCTGCTGGATCATGTGATCGCAGGGACCGAAGAAACCACAACAGGGATCATTCGCTTACGAAGCATGGCCGCCGATGGTGTGTTGCGCTACCCGATCATTGCTGTTAATGATGCGAATACCAAACACATGTTTGACAACCGTTACGGCACGGGTCAAAGCACGATCGATGGAATCATTCGTGCGACAAACGTCCTTCTCGCGGGCCAGCGAGTGGTTGTTGCCGGATACGGCTGGTGCGGAAAAGGGGTCGCTCAGCGCGCAAAAGGTTTAGGCGCTCATGTGATTGTTACTGAAATCGATCCATTGAAAGCGCTCGAAGCCGTTATGGATGGTTTTGAAGTGATGGGCATGGACGAAGCTGCAAAAATCGGCAATATCTTTATAACCGTAACCGGCAACAAAGGCATCTTGCAGAAACGCCATTTCGATGTAATGAAGAACAGTGCCATCATCGCGAATTCGGGTCACTTTAACGTGGAAATTGACATTCCGGCCCTCGAATCTTTATCGATCGATCGCAGAACCATGCGGGATTTCGTAGAGGAATTCACCATGAAGGATGGCCGCAAACTTTATCTCCTGGCCGAAGGTCGACTCGTGAATTTGTCAGCAGCAGAAGGGCATCCGGCCATGGTCATGGATATGAGTTTCGCGAATCAAGCGTTGTCTGTTGAATATCTGATGGCTCACGCAAAAACGATGGAAAAGCAAGTTTACGTCGTTCCGCAGAAAATAGATCAGGAGATCGCCAAGCTCAAGCTGGAAACGATGGGTGTGCAAATCGACCATCTCTCGCCGGAACAGGAACATTATCTCGCATCCTGGCAAGAAGGAACGTAAACCGCCAAGACACCAAATTCGCCAAGTACGCCAAAGCTTCATAAATGAAAATGATTTGGCGGTTCTCCGTGCTCTTGGCGCTTTGGCGGTTAAGAGCTACGAGCGAAGTTTGAAGAGCAGGTATAGCGCGAGCAGGGAGGCCAGGATGTTTGGGGTCCAGGCGGCGAGAAACGGATTCAGAATTTCAAGATAGCCGAGCGACTTGGTAAGAGCCAGAAAGAACCAGAACACAATTCCCATTACGATGCTTAATCCGATTCCAAACAACGCTCCTCTTTTGCCCGTTGTGAACGAAAAAGGAATTGCAATCAAAGTTAAAATCAAAGATACAGTGGGAAAAGACAACTTCGCCTGCAGATCAACGGCAAACCGCACAAAGTCGTACCCCCGCTGTTTCATCTTCGCAATGTAGCTTTTCAATTCTCCAAAGTTCATTTCTGACGGCAGTTGTTGTTCTGCAGTAAAGAATTCCGGACTTACCGGCAAGGTCATATCCATATTTCGAAAAGTTTCGTATTGGACTTTTTGACCGGTGAATGTTCTTTGCCATCCATTTTGGAGCTGCCAGTGGTTGTTTTTATAAACAGCTTCTCTGGCATAAATTCTTTTCTGCAAGATAAAGTCGTCCAGATCCATCTGATAAATCGAAAAGCCGAACATCCTTCCTTTTTGCGTGTCGAACAAATCGTAGTTATAAAAACCATCCGTTCCCGCAATCCAGTGGCGTTCAAATGTTGTGAAGCTCTCGCGAGGGTGTCCCTTCAGTGCGTCTTTGTAATTATGGGCGACCTTATTTGTTAAAGGAAGTATGAAGTCCTGTAGCCAGAAAGCAAAGACGCTCAGTACCATGGCAACAATCACAATTGGCAATGAGATGCGGTAAAGACTGATTCCGCTGGATTTCATCGCAATCACTTCACTGTTCTTCGTTAATGTGCCGAATGTGACAAGGGTTGTGGTCAGCGCAGTCACCGGTACAACATAAAAAATCCACTGTGGAATGTTGAATTTCAAATATTGAAACAGCACGGATACGGCGACTTTATTTCTGAAAAGGTCATCCACCAGCTGCGTGGCTTCTATGAGCTCAGCAATCAAGACGAGGGCAATCAAAATCAGCACAAAATTCCTAATGAATTCCTTAACAATGTATTTGTCCAGCAGACTGAAAAGACCCAGCGTAATCTGTGGAATGCGGAGCACGACCCGCACTTTGCGATTCGAAGGAGTCGGGCCCTGGTGATGACGAACCGCAATCCGAAAAGAAAAACCACCGATTGATTGAAAGAATTTTCGAAGAGCAACACTGTTTGATTTCAAAAATAAAAAGAGACCCAGGCTTCCTAGACCAAGGTTCGCTCCCCATGCGCCTAGCCAGGGCGATACGCGCTGCGCATCTCCCATTCTTTCCCCGCCGATCAGCAGCACGTAATAAACGAGAATGATTCCAATGCTGATCGCATAGGCCGAGGAACGGCTTCCTTTTTTCGAACTAACACCGAGTGTGACTGCAAGGAATGCAAATACAATGCAGGCAAAAGGAATCGCGTACTTTTTATGGATTTCCACTTCGAGAAAGCTTGTTGGAAATTTCTTCTTTTTATATTCAGCCACTCTCGCCTTTAACTCGGGGATCGTCTGCTCACGGTCATTTTTGGGGATCTCAACATTAAACTGACCCCGTTGAGGCAATGGCAGGACGTTCTCATTGAAATAGACAAAGGTATAGTCCTGGGGAATTTGTGGATTTACTTCGTGCCAACTCCCTTCTTCCAACTTGAGTTCTAGATTCTCGTCTTCGACTTCTTTTTTCTGTACTTCGCCCTTTCGCGCCAGAACCACCCTTGCTTTATCGGGCTGGCTTTCATCGTAAATGAAAACTCCTTTCCAGTTCTGCTCTTTGCTCGGAATATCCTGAACGTACAGCAACATATGACGGAACTCGCTGTAGAAAATGCGAGGTTTCAGCTGGCTTGTCGCGTTCGTGGTAGCAATCTTGAACAATAAACGGCTTAATGAATAGTTTGCCCATGGAACAGTGATCTGCATCAAGTAAGCACAAATCAGCCAACCTGCCAGAGCCAGGACAAGCATCGGCGCCATCATACGGTAAATGCTTATGCCGCTGGCCCGCATCACTGTGATTTCACTGTCACCATTCAAACGACCAAAACTCAACAGAATACCCAGCAGGAGAGACATTGGTATTGTCAGCACAGTCAGCGCAGGCAGACTGTAAAAAATGATCAGGAAAATGACGATGAAATCGACCCCTTTCGTGATTAGAATCTCGGCTAAAACAAGAATCTGGTTCATCAGCATTACGAACGTGAAAACGAGCAGGCCGATTAAGAAATTCGGAACGGCTTCTTTAATGAGATACCGGTCGAGTATCATGAGGTTTGGATAATAACGGGCACCAATCGATATTGCAAATTGCAGATTGCAAATCTTGCTCGGCTTACTTTGCAATACGCAATTTCCAATATGCAATCTGCAATAACTTCGTTTATAGTTATGCCCTATGGCTATTCAGCTTGCCTTTCTATGGCATATGCACCAGCCGTACTATAAGAATAACGCCGATCATTCTTACTTGCTGCCCTGGGTCCGGCTTCATGGCTTGAAAGATTACTACGGCATGGTCCGGATACTTCGCGACTTTCCAGATATAAAGCAGAACTTTAATCTCGTGCCTTCGTTGATGATCCAACTCGAAGATTACGTAAACGAAGCAGCCAGGGAGGCGATGCTTGAATTATCACTGAAACCTGTTAACGAGCTGAATGATTCCGACAAAGGGTATCTGTTGCGTTATTTTTTCTATACAAACAAAGAGAACCTTATCGCAAGGTTCCCCCGCTACTGGGAGCTTCTGGAAAAAAGAGGCTTTGAAGGGTCTATGGAAGATATGGAGCACGCGCGAGCGACGTATACTCCACAGGACTATCTGGATCTTCAGATTTTGCAGAAATTAGCCTGGATGGATGAAGAATATCTGACTTCCGATCCTGACGTTGTTCGGCTTGTTGAGAAAGAACGCTTTTTCGATGAGAACGATAAAGCCGTTTTACATCAGAAGGAAATAGAGCTTTTGCGGGCGATTCTTCCCGAATACAAAGACGCAATGAGAAGGGGACAAGTGGAACTCTCCACAACTCCTTTTTATCATCCGATACTTCCGCTGCTGGTCAGTTCGAGAATTGCAAAGGAATCCCAGCCTTCTGTGCAGTTGCCTACGTTGGAATTCGCGAGGCCGGAAGATGCGCGATTGCAGATCCAGAGGGCCATTGCTTACCATGAAAAAATTTTCGGCGAACGGCCGGTCGGATGCTGGCCTTCGGAGGGTTCTGTCAGCGAACATATCCTTCCCCTGCTGGCAGAGGCAGGAGTTCAATGGATTGCATCCGATGAGGAAATCCTTTTGCATTCGCTCGAACGAGGGCCCGTTTATGAAAAAGCGCGATGGTGCGCGACAAATCTTTACACGGGTTATGAAAAGACTGCGATGGAGAAACCAATCCGTATGGTGTTTCGCGATCACGTTCTGTCAGACATGATTGGTTTTCATTATTCCCGCGTCTCTGCAACCGATGCCGCAGAGGACTTCATGAAGCGGCTTCATGAAATAGATCAACGGTGTCTTGCGGAAGGCGACGACGATCGTCCACCGCTTGTTTCGATCATTCTGGATGGAGAAAATGCATGGGAATACTATCCGCATAATGGTAGAGATTTTCTGCGGGCCCTGTACTCGCGAATTTCGAATGAGCCCTGGATTGAAACGACCACAATTGGTGATTATTTGAAAACGCATGGGGGGCGCCCCCTCGCCAAGCTTTTTCCCGGTTCCTGGATCAGTCACAACTTTGCCATTTGGATCGGGCATCCTGAAGATAACAAGGCCTGGGACTTTTTGAGAGAAGCGCGCGACCTCATCGATTATGCTCGTGTGAATGAACCTCATAAAGCTGATTTGATCGAAAAAGCCTACGAGGAAATCTTGATCGCGGAAGGTAGTGATTGGTTCTGGTGGTTCGGAGACGATCATTCTTCGGAAAATGATGCGGAATTCGACCGACTATTTCGCCAGCACATCAGCAACGTCTATCACTTCCTGGGAAAACCAGTGCCCGAGGCTCTTTTGCTGCCCATCAAGGTCCCCCGGGCTCCGTCACTTGTTTACCGTGTGCCAAGAAGATTTGTCAGTCCGAAACTCGATGGTGACGTTTCAAATTATTTCGAGTGGTTGACCGCCGGACATTACTATGTCGCGGATCAATTCGGAACAATGCATCGAGCAGGAACCATCATTCGCCAAATCCTGTTCGGTTTTGATCTGGAAAACGCTTACTTCCGAATCGATCTTCAAAACCGCACCGCGACAGAATTGTTTGAAGACGGTTATGCGTTTCAAATCTTCTTTTTGCCCTCCTTTATTCTCTCGGTCAATCAAAAAGAGGATGGAAGCATCGAGATCAATTTTGAAAGAGAGAGGGATGATGGCTGGATAAAATTGGATCACCATTGCGAGAGTGGCATCGGTTCGATTTTGGAGATTAAAGTTCCCTTTGAGGACCTGAGTGCCAGTTCCGGTCAGACGGTTCGTTTCCGGATCAGTCTGTCAAAAAAGGACATTGTTTTGGAAGAGCATCCGCAGGCAGGATCGATTCAATTTCAAGTACCCGGACCGCATTTTGAAGAGATCGATTGGGAGGTGTAAATATTGACAAATCAAGCATTTTGGTGCTATAAAGGACGCATTCTTCGTGCAAGCAATTATTTATTTGAATAGGGGTATTCAAGGACTCGCGGATGCCAGGTAAACGAATTCTCCTGGTGGATTACGACCCCAGAAGTCTTACCCATACGAGGGAGGTACTGGAAGGGGCAGGATTTGAGGTTTCCACATGCGGGGATGGGCTAGCTGCCATTGATCAGTTCAAATCTCTTGCTCCCGATCTGGTATTACTTTCAGCCATGCTTCCGAAGATGCATGGTTTTGAAGTTTGCAGCAATATTCGCAAGCTCCCGGGCGGCGATAAAACGCCTGTAGTCATTATTACAGATGTTTATAAAGGCAAACGATATCGGGTAGACGCGATCAATAAATATGGCGCCACGGAATACATTGAAAAGCCGATTGAAGACTCTAACCTTGTTACAATTTTGTGGGGGCTCGTTAAGCAGAACGGACAGTCGAGTTTAGCGAACGACGACGGGGAGAGGACCGTTCAGTTCAGCAGAGACATGCTGGATCGAATGGTAGAAGATGTAACTGGCGCTTCAAAACCGGTGAGTGAGAAAAAGACAGTGAATGATAAGCCGAAAGACAAAGATGAAGTTTCAAAGAAGTTAGAACAATCATTGGCGGGTCTGGATCTGGATCAAAATAAAAAGCAAAAAATCAAAGGCAAAGACCCTGCCAAAACTGAAATTTTGTCTATGCCGGAACAGCCTCAATCGCCGGTTGCAAAGCCCTCATCGCCTGAATCCTCCGGCCCGGTTTTTACTGCTGAAGACCTTTTCACGGATGTGATCGCGAGTGTTGAAA
Source organism: uncultured bacterium (assembly GCA_963771165.1). Lineage (GTDB taxonomy): Bacteria > Acidobacteriota > HRBIN11 > JAKEFK01 > JAKEFK01 > JAKEFK01. Next base: position 91,685 of record CAVYSN010000020.1, read on the forward strand.
GAGAACTTCAATCAGAAAAGCTCATTGCGGAACAACACGCGGCAGAAGTCGTGACGGTGCCTCCTGTGGGAGCGACGCCACTAAATGTAACTGCTCCGCCGGTTGAAGAGCCCGTACAGGCAGCACATGAAACGCGGACACAGGAGCCGCCCAGGGCTGCATCTTCTGCGCCGACCATCCAGATGCCAAAACCGTCGGCAAAACCAGCGGAATCCAAAAAAATAGCTGGATTTGATTCTGATCTTGAAAAAAAGCTTTCCAACACGCTGTCCGGTTTGAAGAAACCGGTGCCTGCCGCGGCTAAGCCCACGGCCGTCCCTTCAAAACCGGCTGAACCTGTCAAGGCACCTCCTGCCGCTGCAAAACCGGCGGCTGAACCTACGCGCAGAATGGAAATGCCAAAGATGGAACCGGTTGCTCCTAAACCGACCCCCGCTCCTGCGCCTGTGAAGGAGGCTCTGCCGGCGGCAGTCGCTGCAAAAGTTATTGAAGAGGAAGGCATTAATTTCGGTCAATATCTGCTGCTCGAAAAAATCGCGACGGGGGGTATGGCAGAACTTTTCTTAGCAAAACGGAAAGGGGTCGAGGGTTTTGAAAAAATTCTGGCAATCAAAAGAATTCTTCCTCACATGTCGGATAACGAAGAATTCGTCACCATGTTTATCGATGAGGCCAAGCTTGCGGCTCAACTGACACACCATAACATCTGCCAGATTTTCGATCTCGGGAAAATTGAAAACGCGTATTACATCGCAATGGAATATGTTCATGGCAAAGACCTGCGGGGTATATTGAAATCCTCCCGTGCAAAAACCAAACCGATGCCGGTAGATCTTGCCGTGCTTGTCATTTCCAAAATTGCCAGCGCGCTGGATTACGCTCATCGCAAACGGGGCTCAAACGGTCAGCCGCTCAATCTGGTTCATCGTGATGTCTCGCCGCAGAATATTTTGATTTCGTATGAAGGTGAAGTGAAACTCGTTGATTTCGGAATCGCAAAAGCAGCTACAAAGGCCCACGTCACCCAGCATGGTGCGTTGAAAGGCAAGCTGTTGTACATGTCTCCGGAGCAAGCCTGGGGAAAGACTGTAGATAAAAGGAGCGATATTTTTAGTCTAGGTGTTGTGCTCTACGAGCTTCTCACCGGACGCCCGCTCTTTTTTGACGAAAACGATACGGAAGTCACCATACTGGAGAAGGTGCGCGAAGCGAAGGTTACCCCCACACGCGAGTTTAATAGCCGCGTCCCCACGGAATTGGAAAAGATTGTGGGTCGCGCGTTAAAAAAGAATCCGGATGAACGCTATCAATCTTCTTACGAGATGCAAAAAGATCTCGATAATCTGTTTTATTCGGAAAGCTATACGGCTACGGGTGCGACTCTTGCCAGTTACGTTCGTGATCTCTTCCCGGATGAATCTCATGAAGGCGAGATGAAAGAAGCTGTGATTGAAAAAGAGATTGCGAAACCTGTGGGCGCTTCCTTGGCTACGGACATGCCTCCTGTCGCTAAACCGATACCGGAACCGGTGCGACCCAAATTGGAACCTGTTGCTGTAAAACCGGCAGCAGAACCTGTGGCTCCTCCGCAAGAAAAAAAGGCTCCTGTGGCTTCTGTGCCGGAACCAGTTCCTTCGAAGACCGGTTTCCGCGATATTTCCGTTCCGGACATGATGGCGCCTCAGGAACAGCGTCGATTCCCCATTCTCCCGGTTGGAATTGGCGGTGCCGTTCTTGTCGGTATTCTTGCATATTTCCTGTTCCGTTCCGATCCGCAGACGGAACCCGTTTCAGCTCAGCCCACACCGGTGAAACAGGCACAGACAACGGCTCCGGCTTCCTCAGAGCCCATCGCGCCTGTAATTACGCCTCCAGTAGAAACAAAATCCCCAGCAGAAGACAAGAAAGCCGCAGAGGACGCTAAAAAATTGGCCGATCAAAAAACCGAAGATGAAAACAAAAAACGGGAAGAGGAAGCGGCCAGGAAAAAAGAAGAAGAGCGTTTGAAAGAAGAGCAACGGCTCGCTCAACGACAGAAAGAGGAAGAGGCAAAAGCGGCACAGCAACCTCCACCGGAAGAAACGAAGGTTGCAGAAGTTCAACCTCCTCCCGTTCAAGTGCAGGAAACCCCGGCTCCAGAGCCGGAACCGGTCAAAGAGACTCCCAAGAAAGAAGAGCCCAAGCCGGTGGTTTCACAGAAACCAGCGGTCAATGAAGGTGATCTTGTGGAGATTGGCGCCGATGTTTCGAAACCAGAGGTTGTGAATCGTACGAAACCAAACTACCCTCCAGCAGCATTCAAACAGAAGGTCGAAGGAACGGTTGTTTTAAGCCTGCTGGTTTCAGAAACAGGAAAAGTGGAGGATGTAAAGGTGTTGAGACCGGCTGGCGGTAGCACAGGTCTAAACGAGGCAGCCATTGCATCTGCAAAAAAATGGACATTTAAGCCGGCTGTTAAAGCGGGCAAAAAAGTTAAAGTCTGGGTTACATATCCGATCGTCTTTAAAATACAAGGTTAATCGTTTACAAACTACGGAGGGATCCTAATCTATGCCGGCACTATCAAAGGAACAGCAGAAGTTTTACGAAAACGCACTCGACATGACCAAGAGGCAGATTGACGAAATCGATGCAAGAATCGAAGAGGAGCTGGCCAGAGTCAAAGAAAGGCTTGCCGAACTGCAGAACGATAAAAAGAATGTTCGCATGATGTATGATGCCGCTTGCGCCATGTTGGGTGTCGAAAATGAATTGGAAAAGCGAGAAGAAGCAGGTGAGGGCGCCGAAGACGTCGTCGAGGCATAACCACCCTGCTGAATCCCATCTACACTATTCAATCTAGCGCATTCTAATGTTTCAAGCGTTAAAGGTGTTTAAGGTGTTCAAAGTGCTTGTACAGTCACTTTGAACGCTTTGAACCCTTTGAACTCCTTCAACCCCTAGCTATGTCCTGGTTCAGAAAAGAGAAGAAACCCAAAGAGCCGGTTCAGGAAAAGCCTTCCCGCGTTCCGGAAGGTTTATGGATTAAATGTGAAGGCTGCCAGCAGATCATATGGCACAAAGAACTGGACCGGAATCTCCGCGTCTGCCCAAAATGCAATTACCATTTCCGGATCAGTTCCGAGGAACGGCTCCAGTTGTTATTGGATGAAGGCAAATACAACGAACTTTTTCCAAACGTTTTATCTGTCGATGTTTTGCGATTCAAAGACAGCAAGAAGTACCGAGACAGATTACAGAACAGCTGGAATACTTCAGGAAAATCTGATGCGATTCGAATTGCTGAAGGGAAGCTTGGCGGACGTCCTGTGATTCTGGGTGTTATGGAGTATGCGTTCATGGGGGGGAGCATGGGAAGTGTGGTAGGTGAAAAGATTACCCGCGCGATCGAACATTGTTTGCAGAACGGATTGCCACTTGTTCTGATCTCCTGTTCAGGCGGGGCGCGCATGCAGGAAGGAGCGCTTTCATTGATGCAGATGGCGAAAATTTCAGCGGCGTTAGCCCGCATGGATGATGCCGGCCTACCATACATTTCTGTGATGACAGATCCGACAACGGGCGGAGTTTCGGCCAGCTATGCAATGCTCGGTGATCTCAATATAGCCGAACCCCGTGCCCTGATTGGATTTGCCGGACCGCGGGTGATCGAACAAACGATCCGGCAAAAGCTCCCCGAAGGGTTCCAGCGGTCCGAATTTCTGCTGGAGCATGGCATGCTGGATGAGATTGTTGAACGCAAACAGTTACGCGATTATCTCATCAAAGCCCTCCAATTCATGAACGGCAAGCTTTAACGCAAAGACGCAATGTCGCAAAGTAATAAGTTTATTCTTTACGTCCTGGCGTCTTTGCGTTAAAAATATGTCTGATATTTACAAACGTCTGGAATCGCTTGAGACACTCGGGATCAAATTCGGGCTCGAAAATATTCGCCGGATTCTGACTGCGCTCGGAAACCCTGAGCAAAAATATCCTTCCCTTTTGATTGCCGGCACCAATGGAAAGGGTTCCGTCGGTGCTATGCTTGAGGCAATCCTAGTGGAGAATGGATTCACAACCGGCTATTATCTGTCTCCCCATCTGATCGATGTCCGTGAAAGAATCCGACTAAACAAAAAGAAGATATCCGAACAAGGGTTCCGGGAATCTCTTTCAAAAGTTTTTCGGGTCATCGCTGAGCTTGCAGTTCCGGCCACTTACTTTGAAGCTCTTACGGCAACCGGATTATTGCACTTTGCCGAAGTTCCCGTCGATTTTGCGGTTGTTGAGGTGGGGCTTGGAGGCAGATTTGATGCGACGAATGCTATTTCTCAGCAGCTCTCGATTATCACAAGCATCGGTTTAGATCACGAGGCGTTTCTTGGAAAAACTTTGGAAAGCATTGCAACCGAGAAGGCGATGATATCGAAGCCCGGTGTTCCAATGGTAATCGGAAACCTGCCGGTCGATGCGCGAAAAACCGTTGAGGCAATATGCGCCGGTACAGAAAGTCCTGTTTACTCGCTTGAGACTTCGAATATCGTAGAAGCAGAACTTGTAAGCGGATTTCCTCAATTTCATTACGTTCCCTGGGACAGGACAATACGCGTAAATTTGCGCGGCCGGCATCAGATTGAAAATGCCGGTATCGCCTTGCTGGCAGCCGAGCAGCTGCAGCAAAGCGGAATGAAGCTGGACCGTGAGAGCATCATCCGTGCTCTGAATGAAGTCAGATGGCCAGGGCGTTTGGATCAAGTTCCGGGATTGGATCCTCCCTTGCTACTCGATTGCGCGCATAACCCTATGGGAGTGCGAGCTCTTTCCCTGTATCTTGACGAGCAAGGCTGGACAAAATCGATCTTTCTCTTCACAGCCATGAAGGACAAGAACTTTTATGAAATGATTCAAATGATAAGACATCAGGCAGACACCCTCATCTTGTGCCGTGTTGAACCTCTGGAACGTTGCGCCTCCAAGCAAGAGTTGTCTGCTGCAGCATCCGGAGCCGGGATGAACTGGGTCTTCCAGGAAGATTCCGCGCACGCCCTCGAGCAAGGCCTCTCTTTATCTAAACAGACCAAATTACCACTCATTGCATTTGGCTCCATATACCTCATCGGTTGGCTTTTTTCAAAAATGGCTCCCACTACCTGATTCCATCATTCCGAGTTATAATCCTTTATCAGTAGCGATCATTTCTATCCGCATGAAAACAAAAGCTTTGTTTGTGTTTTGTTTTCTCTTCTTGACCTGCATCTGCTCCGGCGTAGAGCCAAAGGTCATTCATCTTTTTTTTGATGGCCCGATCCATGCCGTGACAGCCGAGTATGTCAACCGGGGGATTGATCACGCACAGGAAACGAATGCGGAGATTGTCGTTTTACAGATCCAGACTCCCGGTGGAGTTGTGGATTCTATGCGTTCCATTATCTCCAAAATTGTAAATTCAAAAGTTCCCGTGATTGTGTACGTGGCTCCGAGCGGAGCGCGCGCCACATCGGCCGGCTTTTACATGATGATCTCAGCAGATCTTGCCGTTATGGCGCCCGGAACACACCTGGGTTCGGCTCATCCTGTCTTTGGGGGAGATGGCGGACAGGATACAGAAAACACGAAAACGATGATGAAGAAAGCGACGGAAGATTCCGTTGCGTACATCAAAACTCTCGCTGAAAAGCGCGGTCGCAACATAGAACAAGCAGAAAAGGCAGTTCGGGACTCCATTTCATTCACTGAAACAGAGGCTTTGAAGCTGAAACTTATTGACTTCGTAGCCAATGATCTCAATGAGCTTCTTCAAAAAGCGAATGGAATGACGATCAAGAGATTTGATGGATCACAAAAAAAATTGAATTTGGACAAACCCAGGGTGATTGCAATTGAGATGACCCGACGCCAGAAATTTCTTTCTTTTCTGGCTGATCCAAACATCACCGTACTTTTGTTCAGCATCGGAATGATCGGCATTATGATGGAATTGTATAACCCGGGCGCGATTCTTCCGGGGATCGTGGGCGTCATCAGTCTCGCCCTTTGCTTTCTCTCCGCTCAAATCCTGCCGATCAATTACATCGGTGCGATGCTGATCGCGTTTTCTGTTGTTTTATTTGTTCTGGAGCTAAAAATAACAAGTTACGGCCTGTTAACAATCGGCGGCATCGTTTCGTTTATTCTGGGCGCCACGATGTTATTCGATGCTCCGATCCCTGAGATGCGGATCAGTTTTAAGGTGATCGCAACATCCGTGTTCTTGATAGCGGCAACCATGGCATTCCTTGTATTTATGGTTGTTGCGCTGCATCGCAAAAAGCCGGTAACCGGAATTCAAGGTTTATTGCAGGAAACCGGTATCGCGCAAACGGATATTCATGAAAACGGTCGGATCTTTGTGCATGGCGAGCTATGGAACGCTACGTCAAGCGAACCCATTCCCAAAGGTGAAAAAGTGAAAATTGTTTCTGCAGATGGATTGACTCTCAGAGTTGAAAAACAGTAAAGAAAGGAGTCTGTATGTTAGAAAATTGGGTTCCTTATGGAATCGTTATCCTGTTTGCCCTTTTTTTGTTCAAATCGTGGATCAATATCCTTCGTGAATATGAACGGGGTGTGGTCTTCCGTTTGGGCCGGCTCGATCCAACGCCACGCGGCCCGGGACTTGTTTTTGTCTTGTATCCGATCGAAAAAATGGTGAGAGTCAGCCTGCGAACAGTGACTCTCGATGTCCCTCCGCAGGACGTCATCACGCGAGATAACGTCTCCGTTAAAGTGAATGCAGTCGTATACTTTCGTGTGTTTGAGCCGAGTAAAGCCATTGTGGAAGTTGAAAATTACTTGTATGCTACTTCTCAGCTGGCGCAAACCACCTTGCGCTCGATTCTCGGGGAGGTGGAGCTGGATGGGCTCCTTTCGGAACGAGAAGCGTTAAACGCCCGGTTGCAGCAGGTTCTTGATTTGCGTTCCGATCCTTGGGGAATCAAAGTTTCAATGGTGGAGGTAAAACACGTGGATCTTCCTCAGGAAATGCAACGCGCTATGGCCAAACAGGCGGAAGCGGAACGGGAAAAGCGGGCCAAAATTATTCATGCTCGCGGAGAACTGGAAGCATCGCTTTCGTTATCGGAAGCTGCAAATCAACTCTCCACGAATCCCATGACAATCCAGTTGCGATACTTGCAAACACTTACGGAGATTGCCACGGAAAAAAATTCGACAATCATTTTCCCTCTACCCATCGATATCCTGGGAAACTTGAAGAAATAAACTGATGAGAGATTCGGCCTTGTTCTATGACATGGAAGGCGTATTCGCATTCGTTGCAAAATTCCTGGAAGAAAAAGGATGGGATATTGAACTCGCTAACGAAAAGGATGAGTTCGTAAAAAAAGCTTCACGAAATGCCTATACGATGATCTTTTGTTCGTTGGCTTCCGCATCTGAAGCGGAATTTGCTCGCGATATTGGCATGAAATTGAAGGGATCTTCACAACTACTCGTTGCAGGCCCCGATCGAGTCGATGTTGCCGTCAAAGTTATGCAATCCGGAGCGAGGCATTATTGGGCGACTCCCTTCAAGCTTGCCGATTTTGAGGCGTTGTACAGCGATGGCATGCCGGCGGCAAAACGAACCCGGCCGGTCTATCATCGCGAGGGAACGTTGCTGCAGATCATCAAAGAGATTGCTCTAACAATGGAACTCGATGGTCTGGCGAACATTCTGGTGGATTCCGCCATAGAATTAACGGGCGCGGATGGCGGTACGATTCTTTTGTTGGATGAAAAATCCAACATGCTGACTATGAAAGCGGTTCGTGGTCTCAGCGGAATCGGTAGCGGATCGGAATTCTTTGGTCTTCAAGAAAAGGAATTTTACGACATCCTTTCAAAACGGGAGCCGGTTCTGTTGCATCCGACGGATCCCCCGCTTTTTATTCCAAATGGACAGCGAGTTGCCGGCATGATCGTGACCCCCACGTGGTGGAAAGATCAGCCTCTCGGTGAGCTTGTGATTGTGAAATATGACGGAAGCGAACCATTCACAACAGATGATTTCAAACTGTTATCGCTTCTAAGCGAAGAGATCGCAGGAGCCGTTCACAATGCCATCATCCATTACAAAACAAAAGAGCTCACAATCAAAGATGATCTTACCGAAGCGTATAACCGGCGATATTTTGAAGAATATTTGGACGAAGAGTTCATTCGCGCAAAAAGGTATGGATCCAATTTATCCCTTATTTTTTTTGACGTCGATAATCTCAAAGAAGTGAACGTGAAATACGGCCATTTGACCGGATCAAAAACGCTTCAAGAGATGGCCCATCGGATCATTTTGACAGTACGCGGTATCGATAAAGTGGTCCGGTATGGAGGTGATGAATTTTGTGTTGTGCTTCCGGAAACAGATACCCAGGGAGCTTATCAGGTCGCAGATCGCGTCAGAAATACAATTGCAAGCAGGCCGTTCCGCATTAATGAAAATGCTCAGGTCAATTTAACCGGTAGCATCGGCATCGCTTCGTTTCCGGAGCATGCCTCAACGAAAGACGATCTGATCAGGCAAGCCGACCGTGCCATGTTCACGATCAAGAATCAATCCAAAAATGCAATTGCTGTTGCTCAGTCAATCTAACATGCACCAAAGGGAAGGTGGATGGTGGATGATGATCTGACAATCCGGGGATCCCTCGAAGAATCCACGATTCCGGAGCTTTTGCGATCGGTCTGCAAAAATAAGGAGTCGGGTGTTTTAACCTGCTACGTTCGAGAGCAGATAAAATCCATTTTTGTGGAAAAAGGTCAGATCGTATTTGCTACTTCTTCCGCAATGGATGATCGTCTTGGTGAATTTTTGCTTCGAAAGGGCCGCATCACCGTACGAAGTTTCCTGGACGCTACAAAGAATGTAAGGCCCGGCAAAAGACTCGGTGCAATTCTCTGTGAAAATGGCGCGATCAGCGCGGATGAACTGGTCGATGGCGTGCGGGATCAAGTTCGCTCTGTCATTATTAACCTGTTCGACGCGGTCAAAGGCACCTACGAGCTTGTGCTCAAGCCCGTAGACACTCAAGAAATGATTTTGCTGAATCTGACTCCGGAAGACATCATCTTTGAAGGCGTCAAAACCATAACTTCCTGGTCCCGGATCAGCAAAGGGATTGGCTCTTTTACAAGCAAACTGTTGCCTTCTATCGATTCTGAAAAAAGTCTTCTGAGCATGACACTGGCTCCCGAAGAATCACATCTGTTTTCATTGTGTGAGAAAGGACGATTCAATGTTGAAGAAGTTTGCGGCATGAGTTATCTGTCCAATTTTGAAACGTGCCGCGTGTTGTGGGCGTTTTTACTGGTCGGAGCGTTGGAGGTCCAGGAATCCACCGACAGGTCGGGCGAAATTGCGCGCTACGTTTCCTCCTCTGCGGACATGGAAGCTGATCTTCACGATCTGGTCGAAACATATAACGATGTCTACTCCTATATCCATGAGTACGCGCAGAAGAAACTGGGAGATGATGCGGACAAACTCACCGAACGCGCCATGTCTCAGGTTCAAGGCACCATGCCCAATGTCACCAGAGATCTTCATTTGGATACGTATGGCCGGTTGGATTTTGATGTGCTCTTGAAGAACCTTGCTCCGATTCCTGAATCCGGCCGTTTTGAGCTTGTTTCGGCTGCACTGGAAGAAGTTGTCTATGCACTGTTATCGGAAGTGGGAACAATGTTCGGTTCTGTCGATCAGAACCGTTTGGCTCTGGAAGTGCAGCGGATGCGAAAAGTCTGATTGATAAGTTCAAGGTGTTGAAGTGGTTTAAGGTGTTCAAAGCGTTTGCGGAGCAAACACCTTGAACCTTTAACTTTTAACATTGAGCCTTCAACACTTTCAACACCTTGATCATTCTCTCCAGATGAATTTATCCATGATAGTGTCTATTATTAAGGAACGATGACCGGCCTGGAAAAAAATGCTTTGGTGTCTGACCCGCTAGTGGCGCGCCTTTATCTTTCAGCGGAAGAAGATTCCCAGTCTCCCGAGCTCCTATTCTTCGAGGAAGAAATCATTCACGATTCCAGCTGGAGAAAAGCTTCTGAAAAAGGGCGTCAGCTGTGGGAAAGGATTAAAGAGCGTTATGAGCGTGTTGCGTGTGAGGCTTTTGCGGGAGATCGGTTTGTTCGACGCCTTCGTTCATTCAAAAAGATCACCGTTGCATTGAACCGTCCCGTCGCACCGGCGGAAGTTCGTGCAAAACTGAAAAGAATGATTCGCGATCGCTCGTATCATCATCTGCGGTGGATGTTCATCGATCTTTTGTTGCTCCCTCCTTCTTTATTCATCATGGTGATTCCGGGGCCGAACCTGATCGGCTACTATCTTTTGTTTCGTGTCTTTTCTCACTGGCAATCTTACCGTTCTGCTTCACAAACACAACTGGATCAGGTGGATGTTTGTGTGGATCATCGTGCGCAGGAAGTCAGTGCCCTGCTGAAAAAAACAAAAGACCTCAAAACTGGCCTGATCGAATTGAGACAAAAATACGGATTACGTGCATTGCAGGAACATCAATTCATTCCTCAATCCATGCTTCGATTGGTTCGTCTTTTGCGATCTGACAACTGATCCTGCCAAATTTTTTCTATAGACGCGTTGGGTGAATTTTGATATGGTATTTTTCGATTCGCTATCCAGGAGAAAAAAATGGTACCAAAAACGTGTTTCTTGACGAAAGGAAAAGGGGTCCACAAGGAAAAACTGACAAGCTTTGAAATGGCTCTTCGCGATGCAGGCATCGCCCCTTTGAATCTCGTGCGAGTTTCATCCATTTTTCCGCCCAATTGCAAAATTCTTTCGATGCAAGAAGGCAAAAAGTATTTGCGGCCCGGACAAATTACATTTGCCGTTATGTCCGAAAGCGCAACCAATGAGCCGCATCGTTTAATTGCCGCCACTGTTGGCCTGGCAATCCCAAGAGATAAGCAGTTATTTGGTTATCTTTCCGAGCATCATAGTTATGGTGAAACAGAAAAGGAAGCAGGGGATTACGCAGAAGACCTTGCAGCCGGAATGCTTGCAACCACACTTGGTCTGGAATTCGATGTGGACAAAAGCTGGGATGCCAACAGGGAAATCTATCAACTCTCCGATCATATCGTTGGCACACGCAACGTAACTCAGTCCGCAGTGGGTCATAAAGACCATCTATGGACCACTGTCATCGCTGCAGCAATCTTTGTGGAGTTTGATTTAGAGAAAGTTCAACGTTTAACTTCCTAACGTCTTATTGTTTACTCCTTCAACCGTGAACCAATCTCGTCGCATTTCTTGAGCCAGTAATCGCACGTTTCACGCGTTCCGGAAGGAGCATTTCCCACATATTTCTCAGGATGATTGATCAACTCCCGCTCTTGAGGAGAGAATTTGGAGAAGTAGGGGAGTAATTCCTTTTCCGCTTCCACGAGCTCTGTCATTGTCTTACCTGTATTTCGCGACGCATTCACAAGCTTCTTGGACCAATCGTAGGGGTCTGGGCATCCGTGCAGTCCCAGCAGAATGTAAAGCGGTTCTGCCATGATGGCACTGAGGGACAGGTCGAGATTTTCACGCATTCTGGTCCGGTTGACTTCCATTTGACGTACTACATTAATAGTACGATAAATCATGTAATCCGATGCGGCGAACAGCTCTGCGACAAAACGGCCGCTGGCTGAATTGGTCAGGTCCCGCTGGTGTTCTGAGATCTGGTCCATCAGCACGGTCGTAAAACGGGGCATGTAAGCTTTCCAGAACGATTTAACGTTCTCAAAATCTTTCGGGTTTACTTTATGGGGCATTGTCGAAGATCCGACTCGTTCAGGCTGAAACTTCTCTTTGATCTCCGCAATTTCCGTTCGATAAAGGTTGCGCATATCGTCTGCAAAATTAGCAAGGATGCCGGTCATGGATACGGCGGTGTAAGCCAGATCGGCAAGAGGCTCTTGTTCGGTCAATTGTGAAGAGATTCCGGTGGGGCTTGGTTTCAAACCAAGTTTTGAGAGAAGGTCCCGCTCAAACTGTAGCGCGCGATCCCCGACGTGCCAGTGCGAGGGCATTGTGAGCTCCGACCGGACCTGCGAACTTTCCGCGAAGCGACCGGCGCGCCTACTCCAGTTTTTCGGCACGGCCCCCGAGCCGGCTCACAAATAAGGCGACAGCGTAACCAAATGTAATCGGTTCCGCATGTTGACCATGTGTTCTCCCAATCTGCGGTGTTTCGGCTTCCTGTTGCGCAACTTGCGCCAGCAACTCAATGAGATCGATCAGATCGGGTAATAGCACCTTCAAGGTGAAATCCTTGTACCGTAGCGCCGCAGCTGTGTCCATGATGTCGTTTGAGGTTGCAAACAGGTGCACATACCCGCGGGCTTTCTCACTGATCTTGCGCCGGATGGTGTTTACAAGCGCGCGAATGTTGTGTTGAATCCTGGCTTCTTCCTCGTAAACTTCGGCAGCAGTAATCTCGCTGCACGCACTCGTTACCTCAGCGGCAATTTCTTTGCTGCAGAAGCCGTAATCGGACAAGGGTTTCCACGAGCGCAGCTTCCACCTGTAGAAAGTAACGAATGCTCGCTTCTTCCGATAGATAATCGTGAATTTTATTGTAGAAGGTTTCATCTGCTCCGTAATAACGTGCATCAAATGGTGAAACCGCGTCGAAGAACTTCATTTTGTCTCCTTGGATTCCATGTTGCCGAACAAATTCTTGTAGTCTGCCATACTCGCTTCGATCACTTTCCTTGCGTGATCCGGCGCTATAAACCGAGTGAATCACCACCTGATTATTTTTCGCGGGCTGAAGTTTATATGTCAAAAAATAATGTTGAAGCCGTTCCAGAAGAATGTCAGGCAGTTCGAGAATATCCTGCGTTCTCCCCAAACAAAATCTCCTTCCAGAACGCCGATGATCTTATCATCTGCTTCCCCCTTATCAACCATTTGCAAACCTCCAATCGGCCGCACTGTCATGAGCACGTCCGATTTGGTAACGGAACGTTCGCTGATGACGCAAATATCAAGCGGGTCGCCATCTCCTGCTGAGGCTTTTGGAGACAACTTTCGAAAGATTTCGCCACAATAAGGTTCTTGGTATGAAGCCATAAAGTGCAGGAGGCTGAGAAGAGCTCCTTTGTGGACGATCGACTTTTAAATAGCCTGTTTCCTTATCGACTTCATATTTGACAAGGTCAAAAGGAGTGATTTCAATATACGCCGTTACCATCTTCGGAGGGTCGGGACCAACGGGAATTCCATGCCATGGATGAGGCCTGAACGATTGAAAACTTTTGCGTCCTTCATAACTCTTTCCATTATAGCGTCGTAGAATGTCTGACGGGCGTGTCGCGACAAGTTTTACACAGAAATTGTGGAAAACCCTGACAAATTCCAAATCGGATTGCCCTGAATGTGCGATGATTACGGCTTCTTTGCGATTTGATCAAAAATTGTGCGTATTTTCTATAACAGGATCTACCATTGATGGTATAAGGGTAAGAAAAAAAATACGACCGCTTGAGGATTCGGCTGGAAACCCGCTATCCATCGCATTTTTTGACAATCTCCGACGCGGATGTTAAATTTAGTGCGCGCAAAAATGCTGATTCTGAGCAAAAAATTGCATCTTCGCGATCATTTTCGGAGGCAGTGTTGAAAACAGAGATTGAGAATGTTACCGATGTGAAGAAGGTCATTCACTTTGAAATACCCTGGGAAGACGTAGATAAACACATCAAACACGCAATACGCACAATTTCAAAGAATGCCCGTATTCCCGGTTTTCGGCCCGGCAAAGCTCCTGAAAGTCTGATTCGAAACAAATATTCTCAACATATCAAAGACGAAGTGATACAACATGTTGTGCCGGAAGCTTACAAAGATGCCCTGAACCAGAACGATCTGGAAGTCATTTCGGAACCTGAAATCTCCGATGTCCTGTACACCGAAGGATCCCCCTTCGTATTTAAAGTCACAGTCGAGACGAAGCCGAAAATCGAGCTGAAAGATTACACAGGACTGGAGTTGAAAACATTGCCTGTCGACGTCAAAGAGGAAGAAGTGGAATCCATGTTGAAATCGTACCAGCAAAGAGCTGCCGAATTGATTCCACTTGCAGACACGGCCGCCGACAAGGGCCACTTTTTATCTGCGAAAGTCAAAGCCACTCTGGACAAAGACAACAAGAAGCAGAATCTCTTCGATGATCGCACATTGATTGAAATCGGTTCGGAGGAGAATCATCCGGCCTTCAACGAGCATCTGACCGGTAAGAAAGCGGGTGAGCGTGTGGAATTCGATGCTGAATACGCCGCCGATTACCCGGAAAAATCAATTGCCGGGAAGAAGATTCACTACATAGTTGATGTGGAGAACGTCAACGAAAGACGTTTGCCTGCGATAGATGATGAGTTTGCCAAGGATCTTGGTGATTTCCAATCCCTTTCGGATTTGCGCGAAAAAATCAAAAAAGACCTCACGCAGATGAAAACCAATCAACAGCGAGGGCATCTTCAGGATCAGGCTCTGACAAAACTCATTGAAACAAATCCTTTTGAGGTTCCGGAGAGTCTTGTAAAACGAGAGACCGCAACGCTTTTGCAAAACTATGCTTATACGATGCACCAACGCGGAATGAATCTGGAGGATCCGGAACTGAAATGGGATGAAATTCGATCCCGTTTCGCGAAACAGGCCGACAACACGGTCCGTGGTTCTCTTCTGATGGAAGCAATTGCAAAGGCAGAAAAAATTGAAGTGAACGAGGATGATGTTGAAAAACGTATTCAACTGATCTCTGAACAGGAGCGTCGGGCTCCTGAAGCAATTAAAGCTGAATTACTGAAAGAAGAGGACCGTATGGACCGGTTGAAACACCGGATTCTATTGTCTAAAACTGCTGACTTCATCATCGATCACGCTAAAGTTGAATACATTGAAACGTCAGTGAAAATCAAAAGGAAAGTGAGAAGAAATCATGAAAATTCCTGACTCTATCAATCAATGGATTCCAGTTGTTGTCGAACAGACAAACCGTGGAGAAAGAGGATATGACATCTTCTCCCGTCTGTTGAAAGACAATATTATTTTTATCGGAACGCCGATCGATGATATAATTGCCAATCTTGTCATCGCCCAAATTCTGTTTCTTGAGGCCGAAGATCCGGAAAAGGATATTCAGATTTACATCAATTCTCCGGGCGGGTCGATTACAGCCGGACTCGCCATTTACGATACCATGCAATTCGTTCGTCCCGACATCTCCACAATTGCGATCGGACAGGCCGCCAGCATGGCTGCTATCCTGATGGCTGCCGGATCACCAGGCAAACGATTGGCGCTTGCCGAATTCTCGCGTTATCCTGCATCAACCTCTCGGAGGCTTC
Organism: uncultured bacterium; assembly: GCA_963771165.1. Lineage (GTDB taxonomy): Bacteria > Acidobacteriota > HRBIN11 > JAKEFK01 > JAKEFK01 > JAKEFK01. Next base: position 107,075 of record CAVYSN010000020.1, read on the forward strand.
CAGGGTCAGGCATCTGATATTCATATCCAGGCGCAGGAAATCTTGCGGATGAAGGAACGGATCATCGATATTCTGCAACATCATACGAAACAACCGAGAGAAAGATTGGAAAGAGATTGTGACCGAGACTTCATCCTGACTGCGGAACACGCAAAGGAATATGGCTTGATCGATGAAGTCATCATGCAGCGTTCCGTTTCAAAAAGACGCGATTCTGAGTCTTAGGCGTGACCCTTGTGGTCAATTGGATGGACAGCCACAATAGCTGCCACTCGGTGCAAAATTGACAATTGAAAATTCGCAATTTATTATTAGGTTTGGAAATCGGGTCAGTTCTTAATCCCTGCCTTAATCAATGGTGAGACGAAACAACAACGACGGAATCGTTCTCAGGTGCTCCTTTTGCCACAAGAGGCAAGAGGACGTTCGGCGTCTCATTGCAAGTTCCCCATCCGTTTGCATTTGCGACGAATGTATCGAGGCTTGCCGGAACCTGCTCATCGAAGAGGAAAATGTATTCAACCGGAATACCCCTTCCTCGACGCTGATGAAGCCTTCCGAGATCAAGGCTTTTCTGGATCAATATGTGATCGGTCAGGAGCGTCCCAAGAAGAGGCTGGCGGTTGCTGTTTATAACCACTATAAACGAATTGAGCTTGTGAAAAAGAAGTCCGACGTTGAAGTGGGGAAGAGCAACATCCTGTTGATCGGACCCACTGGTACCGGAAAGACCTTGCTTGCACAAACACTGGCCAAGTGCTTGAATGTCCCGTTTGCCATTGTCGATGCAACGACGTTGACGGAAGCCGGTTACGTCGGAGAGGATGTCGAAAACATCATTTTGAAGCTTTTCCAGAACGCGAATGGCGATTTGGAGAAGACTCAAAAAGGAATCATCTATATTGATGAAATTGATAAGATTGCGCGGAAAGATGAAAATCCATCGATCACGCGCGATGTATCCGGAGAAGGAGTTCAGCAGGCTCTGTTAAAGATTCTGGAAGGAACGGTTGCGAATGTTCCTCCGCAGGGAGGCAGGAAACATCCGCATCAGGAGTTCTATCAAATTGACACGACAAATATTTTGTTTATTTGCGGTGGAGCGTTCGTTGGACTCGATAAAATTACAGAACGAAGAACAGGGAAAAAGAGTCTTGGATATCGCGCTAATATTCCACCTGCCGGCTCGAAGAACGTCGGCACCGTGCTGGAACAGGTGCAAACGGAAGATCTGATTAAATATGGATTAATACCGGAATTTGTAGGACGACTCCCGGTGGTTGCTGTGCTGCACGATCTGGATATGGCGGCCTTGATTCAAATTCTGACGGAGCCGAAAAATGCGCTGATCAAGCAATATCAGGCAATGTTGGATTTCGATGGAGTGGCCCTGAAGTTCACTGATGAAGCGGTTCGAACGATTGCTGAAATGGCGATTCAGCGAAAAATGGGGGCGCGAGGTCTTCGCCAGATTATAGAAGACCTGATGCTGGATTTGATGTATCATTTGCCTTCGCAGAAGAACGTAAAGGAGTGCGTGATCACAAAGGACGTTGTCCTGAATTTTGCAAAACCGATTACGCTGATCGAGAAAGCAGTTTAAATAGTACCCGATCATGTGTAGGGGCGCAGATTCATTGCTCCCGGGCGCTATGAATCGCGCCTCTACCAAGAATATCCCTAACAAAAATAAATGACTGAAAAAACCCAAGCACCAAGAACAGAAGTCATTACTCTTCCCATGATCCCTCTCAGGGATGCAGTACTGTTTCCCGGAATGATTATGCCGTTCCTGGTCGGCCGGGACCACTCTTTGAAAGCCCTGGATACCGCCCTTTCCGGCGATCGCAAATTGTTTCTGGCGGCTCAGCACTCCGCGAAAACCATCAACCCCGGAATGGAAAATATTTATTCCGTTGGCACGATCGGTGTAATCGTGGAGAGTCTGCGCTGCGAAGACGGAAACGTGAAAGTCCTGATTGAAGGACTCGAACGCGCGCGAATCCTGGATGCACAATTTGCTGATTATTTTACAGTCCACGTAAAGCTTCTTTCGCGACGGGCGGATGTGAATGCCGATCTTTCACAGCGGATGGAAGAGCTTGCTCACTCTTCTGGATCGCTATTCCAGGCTCGCACCGAATATGCTCGCGGACCGTATGTTGCCTCAGAAATCGGAAGATCCGGGACGTCTTGCGGATATCGTTGTTGCTTATCTGCAGCTGGATCTGCAGGAAAGGCAGGATCTGCTGGAAACGATCCATCCGTCGGAGCGTTTGAATCGTGTTTTGGATCTGCTCAAATCGGAAATGGAACAGATGAAAGTTGAAAAAAAGCTCGGAAAGCGCGTAAAACGCCAGATGGAAAAAGCGCAGCGGGAATATTACCTGAGCGAAAAAATGAAAGCGATCCAACGCGAGCTCGGACAATCGGAAGAGAATGCATTTCAGGAAGAAATTCAGTCTTATCGCAAAAAAATTGAAACCACAAAGCTGACAAAAGACGCTCGGGAGAAGGCAACTCAAGAAATGCGCAAACTGCAGATGATGCCTTCCATGTCCGCTGAAGCGACTGTTACGCGAAATTATCTCGACTGGATGCTCGGTGTTCCCTGGAGCGAAAAATCCGCTGAAAGCGATGATATAAAGCGCGCTCAAAGGATTCTGGCAAAGGATCACTATGGATTGGACAAAGTCAAAGAACGGATCATCGAATTCCTGGCCTCCCGCAAACTTTCGAAGAAAAAAGAGGCTGCCACAATTCTTTGTTTTGTCGGCCCTCCGGGAGTCGGCAAGACTTCGTTGGCCAGTTCCATCGCCCGCGCCACCGGCAGGAAGTTTGTTCGGCTTTCTCTCGGCGGTGTGCGGGATGAAGCTGAAATCCGCGGGCATCGCCGAACATACATCGGCGCATTCCCGGGACAGATCCTGCAAATGATGAAACGCGCTGCCACTGTCAATCCGGTATTCTTGCTGGATGAAGTAGACAAGATGAGTATGGATTTTCGCGGAGATCCATCTTCGGCTTTACTCGAAGTTCTGGATCCCGAACAGAATAAGAGCTTCCTCGATCATTATCTCGATACGGCATACGATTTATCGCGCGTGATGTTTATTGCAACAGCGAACGTTCCTTACAATATTCCCGCGCCGCTCTATGATAGAATGGAAATTCTTCAACTTCCCGGTTATAGCGAAGAAGAAAAAATCAAGATTGCGCTTCAGTTCCTGATACCAAAGGAACTCGAGGTTCACGGCCTCACGGATTACAAAATTCAAATCAAAGAAAACGCGGTCAAATACATTACACGCTACTTCACAAGAGAGGCAGGAGTAAGAAATCTTCAGCGGGAGATTGCATCGATTTGCCGCAAAATAGCAAAGAAAATCGCTTTAAAGGACTCATATCCAAAAACAATTGATCCGGCACTTGTAGCGGAATTACTGGGAGTGGAGCGATTTCGGGATCAGGATCGCGAGAAGACGAGTGAAATTGGTATGGCGACGGGACTTGCATGGACGGAAACGGGCGGAGAGTTGCTATTTACAGAAGCCACATTGATGCGCGGAAAAGGCAAGTTGATGTTGACCGGTAAGCTCGGGAAAGTGATGCAGGAGTCGGCACGCGCAGCTCTGAGTTACATTCGTTCCCGGACGGGTGATCTCGGAGTTTCGAACGACTTTTATCAGAATCTGGATTTCCATGTTCACATACCGGAGGGCGCGATTCCGAAAGACGGTCCGTCCGCCGGAATCACAATGGCAACCGCTTTGATCTCGGCATTAACAAAAAATCCTGTGAAGCATGATGTAGCTATGACCGGAGAAATTACGCTTCGCGGCAAGGTGCTTCCCATCGGAGGCGTCAAGGAAAAACTACTTGCAGCGCACCGGGCCGGTGTTTCAACAATTATTTTGCCGCGAAGAAATGAAAAAGATCTTTCTGAGATTCCTCAGGAAGTACGCAAGAAACTTCATGTAAGACTTGTGGATACGATGGATGAAGTTCTACCCATTGCTTTAACAAACCCGGTTCGTGGAAAAAGAAAACCCGAAAGAGAAGTCGCCAAACGGAAAAGCGCTAAAAACGATACTACGCTTCCCCAGTAGGTGCACCCCGTGAGCGCTGTTTTTCTCGGCAGTTTTGTGTCACCAAATCCTCTGCCGGAACGAAAACAGCCGAGGGTGGCATTTCTCGGAAGGTCTAATGTGGGGAAATCGTCCCTGATTAATCTTCTAACAGGAACAAAAATTGCGAAAGTCAGCAAAACACCTGGTAAAACTCTAACGTTGAACCTCTTTTCTGTGAATGATCGGTGGGTGTTTGGAGACTTTCCGGGATATGGATTTGCAAAAGTTTCAAAAGGACAACGTAAACAATTCCAAAAGCTGGTTGATCATTTCTTAAATCAAGATTTTTTTCAGTACGCCATTCAAATCGTAGATTCCAGACATCCCGCGATGTCCATGGACATGGAATTGCATGAATGGCTGCAGGCCAGCGGGATAAAGCATTTGGTTGTTCTAAATAAGTCAGACAAATTGAATCAAAAAGAACGTATCGCAACCGAAAAACAGGCTCAGTTTAGTTTCCCGGGGACTTCAATCCTTTTTACTTCTGCCTTTACCAAAGAAGGGAAGCGAGAAATCGAGAAGATCTTAGATCAATTGAGGTAATAGAATTCACCACGGAGGCACAGAGAACACGGAATAGTTTCGTAATCTCCGTGACTCCGTGGTAAGAACGGAGAAAGTTATGAATATTGCTGAATTAAAAGAAATGAATATCGCAACACTCAGCCAGATGGCGAAAGAACTAAACGTCACAGGCGCCAGCGGTATGAGAAAACAGGAACTCATTTTTGAGATTTTAAAGGCTCAAACAGAAAAAGAGGGTCTGATTTTCGCTGAAGGAGTACTGGAAATATTGCCGGAAGGTTTTGGGTTCTTACGCGCACCTGATTACAACTATCTCCCGGGGCCGGATGACATTTATGTGTCCCCTTCCCAGATCCGGAAATTTAATCTCCGCACAGGAGACACGATTTCCGGTCAAATCAGGCCACCCAAGGATGGGGAACGTTATTTTGCTTTGATCAAGGTCGAAGCAGTCAATTTTGAGCATCCGACAGAGGCACGCAACAAAATTCTTTTTGACAACCTGACTCCGCTCTATCCTCACGAACACATCCGCCTGGAAACAACACAGGATAATCTCTCTGCGAGGGTCATGGACCTTATGACACCACTTGGAAAGGGACAACGCGGTTTGATTGTCGCGGCACCCCGAACCGGTAAAACCATGCTGCTGCAGACGATCGCGAAAAGCATCATAGCCAATCACCCTGAAATTGTGTTGATTGTTTTATTGATCGATGAACGTCCTGAAGAAGTTACGGATTTTCAAAGAAGCGTGGATGCCGAAGTCATCAGTTCCACATTCGATGAGCCCCCCTCCCGGCACGTTCAGGTTGCGGACATGGTTATCGAAAAGGCAAAGAGGCTCGTGGAACATAAACGGGATGTAGTCATTGTGCTGGACAGCCTGACCCGATTGAGCCGCGCCAATAACGCGATCATTCCTTCGAGCGGGAAGGTCCTGTCCGGGGGTATTGATGCAAACGCTTTGCAGCGTCCGAAACGCTTCTTTGGATCTGCACGAAACATTGAAGAAGGGGGAAGCTTAACGATCGTGGCAACCTGTCTCGTAGATACAGGGAGCCGCATGGATGATGTCATTTTTGAAGAGTTCAAAGGCACCGGCAACATGGAGATCCATCTGGATCGCAAGCTCAGCGACAAACGAATCTTTCCGGCTATCGACATTAACCGGTCCGGAACGAGAAAAGAGGAACTTCTTCTCCCTGCAGAAGAGCTTAATCGAGTCTGGATCCTTCGAAAGGTTCTGTCACCTCTATCTTCTGTGGAAGCGATGGAACTCCTCGTCGATCGCATGGGCAAGGCGAAGAACAATAAAGAGTTCCTGGCATCGATGTCCTCGGCCGTGTAGCTTAAACGTGCGCAGGCGTCCCGCCTGCACGAAGCGTCGCAGGCATCCTGCCTGAATCCTTTTGACTTTTTCCCTGTGATGCTTATACTATTTTGACCATTTAGGAGAAAATTCATGAAAAAAAGTATTCACCCCGTTTATACCGAAGCTAGAGTCATTTGTGCTTGCGGGGAAAATTTTGTAACGCGGGCGACAAAGAAGGAGATCCGCATCGAAATTTGTTCGAAGTGTCATCCTTTCTTCACGGGTAAACAGAAACTCCTGGATACAGCCGGCCGTGTCGAACGATTCCAGAAACGCTACACAAAAAAGAAGGCTGCACCAGCTCAGTAATCATACCGCAGAGTACGCGGAGAACGCCGAAGTCAGGATGTTTCCTCTCTTTGTTCTCGGCGTGCTCTGCGGTAAAAAAAAACAAATGATCCGGAAGCTCGAAGAAATCGAAATAAAATACCAGGAGCTGAACGATCTTCTTTCCAGCCCTGATATCGCTACGGACTACCAGAAATACCAGAAGCACGCGAAAGCAAAAGCTGAGCTGGAAGAAATCGTTGGTGAGTTTCGACACTACAAGTCTGTTTTACGGGGGATTACCGAAACCAAAGACCTTCTTCGCGAAGAGAATTCCGCAGAAATGCAGTCGATGGCAAGAGAAGAATTGGATCGTCTTGAATCCCAAAAAGCCGAATTGGAGCAGGCGCTGCAAAAGATGCTTCTACCGAGGGACCCAAAGGATGAAAAAAGCGTAATCGTTGAGATTCGAGCAGGGACAGGAGGCGAAGAATCTGCTCTGTTCGCTGCAGAGCTTTACCGTATGTACAGCAAATTTGCAGAACGCAAAGGCTGGAAAATCGGGATCATTGACAGCAATCCGACCGGACTGGGAGGCTTCAAAGAAATCATTGCATCTTTGGAAGGTCATGGAGTATACAGCATCCTGAAGCATGAATCCGGCGTGCATCGAGTGCAAAGGGTGCCTGTCACCGAAGCGAGTGGAAGAATTCATACTTCTGCAGTGACCGTTGCGATCTTACCGGAAGCTGAAGATGTCGAAGTGGAGATCAAAGAATCGGAGCTAAAAATCGATACTTTTTGTGCCAGCGGTCCGGGAGGACAGCACGTGAACACTTCGCATTCTGCTGTGCGTATCACGCACTTGCCAACGGGAATGGTTGTCAGTTGCCAAGATGAACGGTCCCAGCATAAAAATCGTGCGAAAGCCCTGAAGGTTTTGCGCTCACGACTCTATCAATTGGCGCAGGAAGAACAGGCGAGTGCGATTGCAAGTAATCGGAAAACCCAGGTAGGCTCCGGTGATCGCAGCGAAAAAATACGGACCTACAACTTTCCTCAAAACCGATTGACCGATCATAGAATTAACCTCACTTTGTATCAACTGGATCGCATCATGGAAGGGGATCTGGATGAAATTACAACGGCGCTTGCAACACACTACCAAACCGAAGCTCTGAAGAAACTCGTCACCGCCTGAGCCTTCGGCAAAACTGCAACCAGTTTAGCTCGGTGTAAGCAAGGGAGATGTGGAGATAGTGGGGAGAGCGGGATTAACAGAAATCTAAAAACATCCTCACATCCCAAGAATCCCCAGATCTCCTTTCTTACACGAAAAAACACAGATCACTTTGCGTCCTTGCGACTTTGCGTTAAATTCTTCGTTGTGAACGTACATCAGGCAATCCTCCATGGCGAGCGAACCTTAAAAGAGAGCGGTGTGGAGCAACCTCGCTGGAATTCCGAACGAGTTCTGATCCTTGCCCTGCAGCAACCACGAAGCAAAATATACGCGGAATTGGATCGCGAGCTGAGTCGGACTGAGCTTTCCCGCTTTATAGAGTTTTTGCAGAAACGAGCTGAGCATTATCCGCTCGCATACCTGGAAGGCACACAAGAGTTTTTTGGGCGTGAATTCTTCGTCAATGAATCGGTGTTGATCCCGCGCCCTGAGACAGAAGAACTAATCCACACTGTCTTGAGCCTTCCGTTCAGAAAGAATCCACTCCTTTTGGATCTCGGATCAGGCTCCGGAAATATTGCAGTAACTCTGGCTCACGAAATTCCAGGTAGTTTCGTTGTCGCTCTTGAATTATCATCCGGCGCGATTGGAGTGCTTCAACGAAATGTGAAAGGTGCTGTGAAAGTGGTTCGCGGCAATTTCACATCTCTCTGTTTTAAGCCCGCTTCATTGGATGCGATCACAGCCAACCTCCCTTACGTGGAAATGCAGGATTTCCACAACTTGCCGGCCGAAACGCGCTGGGAGCCTGAAAGTGCGCTTCTCGTGGAATCCCTGGAGGAGTCTTACACGAAGGTTATGAGGCAGGGCCTTCAAGTTTTAAAACCCGGTGGATTTCTAGTGATGGAGTTTGGTTTCGGACAAGCCGGGCGATTGAGTGCAATCTCCTCCGCTATTCCGGGGCTGGATCTGGTTGACATTCGCAAGGACCAACGTGGCATCCCTCGGATACTCTTGCTTCGCAAAAGTTAAAAGTTAAAGGTTTCAATGACGGCCCGCAGTCTCACTTTTAACTTTTAACCTTAAACCTTTAACTCTCCAAAAGCAGGCGTGTATTGGCTCGTAGCAGGTTTTCGAACTGTTCGGCTGGTAAAGGACGGCTGAAATAGAACCCTTGCATTTCATCACAACCTTCAGAAAGCAGGAACCGGAGCTGTTCCGGAGTCTCAACTCCTTCAGCGATGACGTTTAATTGCAAGGTGTGTGCAAGAACAATGATAGCGCGGGTGATTGCGGCATCGTTCGAATCTGCCGGAATATCTCGTACAAACGATTGATCGATCTTTAACGAATCAAGGGCAGCTGTTTCAGATAGCTCAATGAAGAAAAACCGGTTCCGAAATCGTCGATCGAAATGTGAACTCCCAACGCTTTTAAATCTGCCAGTCGTCTCATCGTTTCAGGCGTGCTCTGCATCAAAACAGTCTCAGTAATCTCGATTTCAAGAAGATGAGGCGCCAAGCCTGTTTCATTCAGGATCGAAGCAATGCGTTCCACCAGTCTGTGCTGTTTGAACTGATGTGCTGAAAGATTCACGGCGATTCGAACAGGGGAGTAACTCGGTATTTGCCAGATTTTACACTGCTCGCACGCAGCCCGCAGCACCCATTCCCCCAAACTCATGATCGATCCGGTTTCTTCTGCAAGTGGAATGAATTGAGCCGGTGAGACGAATCCAAGCTGGGGATGATTCCACTTCAACAAAGCTTCGGCGCCTACAATCAACCCGGTTCGAAGATTTACCTTTGGCTGATACTCAATCTGAAATTCCTTCTTGTCGAGTGCCTGACGCAGATGGTTTTCCAGGGACAATTGCTTCAAAAGAGTGACTTGCATCTCGGCCGTGTAGAACTGGTAATTATTGCGGCCTTCCTGCTTTGCTTTATACATTGCTGTCTCGGCGTTTTTGATCAGACTGTCCATGTTGTGATCATCCAGCGGATAAAGCGTGATGCCGATGCTCGCGCCCACATAGAAGTTCTGATGCTCCAGACGGAATGGTTTCTCAAAAGTGGTCAGAATTTTTTGAGCCATGTCCGCCGCCTGTTGAACGTTTTCAAGATCTCGCAGGATGATGGTGAATTCGTCACCCGCAGTGCGTCCGACCGTATCTCCGGAATGCACAGTGGTTGCGAGCCTTTGAGCAACCTGTCTCAAAAGCAGATCCCCGGCATCATGACCGAGCGTATCGTTGATTGTTTTGAACCGGTCCAGATCCAGCAGCATCACCGCAACCATCTTTCCATGATTGGATCCATCGATCATTGCTTGTTTCAAACGATCCGTATACAACAAACGGGTCGGAAGATCTGTAATTTGATCGTAATTGGCCAGATAATCGAGACGTTCTTCCGCCAGTTTCCATTCGGTGATATCCATCATCGTGCCTTCGATGATATCGTTTCCTTCTTCATCGGAAACCAGCGTTACGTTTTCCAGCACCCACAACGGGCTTCCATCTTTGCGTTTTAACAGTGATTGGACATTCGTAAGGACGCGTTGCTCACGAAGCTTTGTCAGAAAAGTTTCTCTTCGTCGCGGATGATGATAAAAATCAGGGCTCTTGCGCTGCTTGATTTCTTCTACGGAAGCAAAACCAAGAGCTCTTGGCGTAAGCTTCGTTACAATCAAGAATGGCGCCGTCGATCGTAGTGCGGTAAACACCTGCCAGATTCTTTTCGAAAAGGTTCCTGTAGCGACGCTCCGATTTCCTTAACGCTTCTTCGGCCCACTTTTGTTCTGTTATGTCCTGACCGATGCTGGTAACACCGGTGATGGTCCCTCGGAAATCTCGCAACAGCGTATTATTCCAGAGAATCGTTCTCCTGGATCCGTTTTTTGTAACAAGATCGTTTTCTCGATAGACGTTGAGCGTTCCGCGACTGACGTTGCTTACAGAATGTCTCCCGAATGTTGTCACGAATTTCGTCCGGCAAGAAAAGATCGAACCAGTCCTTGCTCAAAATCTCGTCCGATTTCCACCCGGTCAATTGAAGAAGAAAATCGTTGCAAAACGTAATCCTGCCCTGGAGATCCAGTGTTACAGCAATGAGCTGCATCTTTTCCAATATTTCACGCGAACGTCTCTCAGATTCTTTCAGTGCTCCTTCATTGCGTTTTCTTTCCGTTATATCACGCGCAGAAACCAGCCTTGCCGCTTTTCCTTCATAGAGGATCGGATTCGAGGAGACGTCAACATCGATGATCGTTCCATCTTTTTTGCTATGCCGCCAGTTGAAGTCACTTTTGAACGAGGTATGACGTTTCGCCAGAAATTCCAGAAGGGAAGAAACATCCTCGTCCGGGCGAATATCCTTGATCGTCATCGAAAGAAATTCTTCTTTTGTGTACCCATATTGGGCTATGGCTGCTGCATTTACGTTCAAAAAAACAAGCGATTCAACATCATAAACCCACATCGGTTGTGGATTCGCTTCAAACAGCAGACGATATTGTTGCTCGCTCTTCTGAAGTGTTTCTGCGGCATGCTCCCGTTCTTCACGCAACCGTTTCTTTGTTAACGCGTCGATCACGGCAGGAACGATGCGGAACAGATGCCCTTTCGTGACATAATTTGCTGCTCCGGAATGAACAATGTCCATGGCCACCTGATTATCAATGGAGCCGGAAACAACAATCAGGGGGACGGATGGCGCAAATTGCTTCAAGAGTTCGAGGGCGTCTTTGGCCGTGAAACCGGCCATTGAATAATCAGACAGAACGATATCAGGTTTGAAATAATTGATTTCACGAAGAAAAGAAGTACGGGTGTCGGCCCTTTTCGCCTGGAAATCAATTTTGGCCTTCCGCAATTCCCGTTCGAGGAGTTCAGCATCGCCTTCGTTATCTTCCAGGATGAGAATGCGAATGTTCTTTTCCATAGATTCACTTTGCGACCGGCCTCTCAGTCTCAGCCTTGGCACGCCTGGATGTTACCGGTATCTCGTAGTTTAGCGCAAGTTCAGTGGCTCGTCACCCGCGCTCCCCCGAGAAGTTCTTGATCAGAAGCCCTTTTGACACTAGTATTAAGAACAACATGAAGTTGGAGACAGGACGTCTGAAAAAGGCGGCACCCTGGGTTCTAGGAGGGCTCACCGGCGCGTTTCTATTTGCGAATGTGGTCGGGTCTGCTTACTTCAATTACACTTTCCTCAGGCCGAGACGGAAGAAAAATCATAGTTCCGATTTAACCGGATATGTTCCGCAGGCGGAATACATCAGCGAAGAATTTGAATTTCGTAGCCTGGATGGCGTACTGATCTCTGCGCTCCGCCTGGAACCTGTGCGGGCCAACGGTCATGCCATCCTGATCTGCCATGGCCTGGCGCATGACAAATACAGCGGTGTTCGTTACGTTCAGTATCTTTTGCGAGAAGGCTTTACGCTGATTCTGATTGATTTTCGCAATCACGGAAAAAGTGAAGGAACGATAACCACATATGGATTCTATGAGAAACAGGATTTGCTGGGAGCGATCCTGTATTTACGCGACCGGGGCTTTGAGGGACGAATTGGAATTCTGGGAGCTTCGATGGGCGCTTCGGTTGCGCTTCTAACGGCGGTTGATTGCAAGGAAGTCTCCGCGCTCGTTCTGGATAGTCCTTTTTGCTCACTGAAGAGAATTTCAACTGAATGGGCCTGCCAATTAACAAGATGCCCGGAAGCAGTTTTGAAGTTATCGATTCATATGGCTTACTGCTGGCTTTATCTTGCCTACAACTTCTGGGTTCCTGAAATTGAACCTGCCGTTATGGCACGGAAGCTACAATGTCCTATATTTCTCATTCACGGTGGAGCAGATAAGAAGATTCCGGCGCATCATTCCCGCGTGATTTATGAGAACGTTGCGGGGGAAAAAGAATTGTGGATTGTTGATGATGTGGGACATCTGGAAGTTTATTTAACTCATGCTCAGGAATATGAACATCGTGTTTTGCAATTCTTTCGAAAAAATTTAGCTTGTTGACCAACCTTCATGGATAAAATTCGTATAGCCGGCGGGCGACCTCTCTCCGGCGAAGTCTTCATTTCCGGCGCAAAGAACAGCGCATTGCCTTGCATTGCAGCGGCTTTGTTGACGCCGGAGACAGTTCAACTGAACAATGTGCCGCGGCTTGTACGCGATGTGGCGACAATGCGGCTGCTCCTCGAACATCTTGGCTGCGACACAATGTGGGAAGGGAACAGCCTTACCATTCAGGCTCGCAACGTGGATTTGTTTGAGGCTCCCTACGACATGGTGAAAACGATGCGTGCCGCCGTGTTGGTTCTGGGGCCGCTGGTTGCTCGTTTTGGAAAAGCGGTTGTTTCGTTGCCGGGCGGGTGTGCCATAGGTGCGCGTCCAATCGATTTGCATCTCGCAGGTCTGGAAGCCCTGGGGGCAAAAATCCGAATAGAACATGGATATGTCCTTGCGAGCGCAGAAAAACTGGTGGGTGCCCGGTACCGCTTTGCCAATGTAACAGTCACCGGAACGGAAAACTTGATTCTTGCGGCTTCACTGGCGGAAGGCGAAACAATCCTGGAAAACTGCGCGATGGAACCGGAAATCGAAGACGTTATCCATCTTGTCCGTTCTATGGGGGCATTGATAGAAGGCGACAACACGGACACCCTGCGAATTCGTGGAACCCCGGCTTTGCATGGCACGATACACAATGTCATTCCGGATCGCATTGAAGCCGGAACCTTCCTGATGGCAGGCGCCATTACGGGTGGACACGTGAATGTTAAGAAATGTAACCCTCAACATCTAACATCGGCGATCGCAAAATTACGTGAGAATGGCTGTCAAATCGATATTTCAGAACATGAAATGACGATTCAAGGCGTGAAACATTTAATTCCATCCGACATAGAGACACGGCCCTATCCTGCATTTCCTACGGATCTACAGGCACAGTACATGGCATTGATGACACAGGCCGAAGGCACATCAAGGATCTATGAGAATATTTTCGAGAATAGATATATGCATGTTGCCGAGTTACGCCGCATGGGTGCAAATATTCAAACGCACGGACATGTGGCCGAAGTCCATGGTCGCACTCCCTTGTCGGGCGCGAGCGTCATGGCGACGGATCTACGAGCCAGCGCTTCCTTGCTCATTGCCGGTCTTGTCGCCGAAGGTGTGACGCTCCTTCATCGTGTCTATCATATTGATCGAGGTTATGAACGGATCGAAGAAAAATTGCGTGGATTGGACGCTGATGTCGAACGAATATCATAAAGAAGTTAAAGGTTAAAAGTTAAAGCTGAGGCTATCATGGATAATTGTGTTTTTTGCAAGATCGTAGCTCGTTCCACTCCGGCAAAGATCATTCTGGAAAATGAAGACGTGGTAGCGTTTGAAGATCTTCATCCACAGGCTCCAACGCATATTCTTGTCATACCCAAAAGGCATATTGCAACGCTTAATGATGCCAAACCGGAAGAGCGTTCCTTGCTTGGTGAAGTGATCCTTGTCGCGACAACGATTGCAAAAGATCGGCATATCAGTAGTTCCGGTTACCGTCTGGTTTGCAACACCAATCCAGGGGCGGGACAATCTGTGTTTCATGTTCACTTCCATCTGCTGGGTGGAAGAACGCTCGCCTGGCCCCCGGGTTAACTTTCCGTATGTTGATCGTTGTGGCCGGCTTAATTTATCGCGATGGAAAGCTGCTGATTGCACAACGGCCCGCTGGAAAGCATGGCGCGTTGAAATGGGAATTTCCAGGCGGAAAACTTGAAGCGGATGAGGACCCGCGTGATTGTTTGGCGCGTGAAATCAAGGAAGAGTTGGATGCGATGGTGTCTGTCGACCGGATTGTAGAAGTGGTTTATCACCGTTATCCGGACCGCGCTGTGCTTTTGCTTTTTTATGCATGTCGTTACATGAGCGGCAAAGTCGCCGCGATTGATTGCGCCGATTTTGCCTGGGTTGAGCCGGCTCGTCTGGCTGAATACGATTTTCTTGCTGCCGATCAAGATCTCATCCAGCGTCTCGCTTCCGGCAACTTATAGGAGCGCGGGTGCGATGAAGCGCGCCCCTATTTCCGCCAATTTGCAAGGCGCGCGGGCGTCCCGCCAGCATTCAGCATCGCAGGCACCTTGCCTGCACTACTTCACCAGATGATATGCCGTTTGTCTCGGTAAAACCCAAACGGCTTTTCCGTCTTTTATCATCGCTTCTTCTTCCTGGCCAACCCACAACTCCTGATTCTCCCATTCCGGAATTTTCGTTTCTGTCGCAAGCTCGATGGAGAACCAGGTCTGATTCCAAATCGGTACATCGCCCCGACCCGGAATGCTTTCCTGACGGTCCCACAATCCGATCAGCGGCCCTGCACCGTGACCATGATCACCGATCGGATGCGTATAAACGGTTCCTTGAAGGCCGGCAGATTTCATCGCCGCAAGAGTCTCTTGAAGGACCTCGTTTCCCGTTTTGCCCGCTTGCAATCTTTCCATTAGAAGATCTTGCAACCGGTTGGCATTTGTCAGAGCTTGACGGATACCGGCTGGAGCATCCGATTCCCCTTCCTTCAGTACGTAACCCATGTGTTGCGTATCCGTATTCAAACGCAACGCGGTGATGCCGAAATCCGTATGCAAAACATCGCCACGTTCAATCACAATATCTTTCGCTTCATCCAATATTCGTACCCCTGTTGCTCCCTTTCGTTGAACTCGAACGGAAGGATGGAACCACACATCGAGCCCCATTCGATTCACTTCATGCCTCAACCACCAGACAACATCCTGGCTGGTTGTCTTGCCTGGAGTGATCACTTCGCTGGAAAATGCGCGCGAAATCAAAGAGTGAACAAGCTGCATCATTTGTTTGTAAATTGGTTCCATCTCGGGCAGTCGTGTAGCGATATACTCCAGAGGAAGTAATTCCGCCGTTACCATCCGCTTGGTCCAAACAGGCCCCACCGCTTCCTCCAATGCCTGTTTCTCTCCTGCGGAGAGCCCATCTGAAAAAGCATGTGTTCGGGAAATGTCTATTGCAATGGATTGTGGTTGCTTTTCATCCAGCAGTTTTCGCAATAAAGCCCACTGCCCCTGGCCCCACAGCTCGCGATTTTCTACGTTGGCATCGCGATACACTTCATACAACCCGCCGTTCGATCCACCGCCGAGTGCGAGACGCTGGACCCCCCTCTGCTGGCCTTGATCGTGAAAGACATAGATCGTTCGACGCCGTGCAGCAAAGACGGTTGGGGATACCAATGAGAAGAAGGCCGGATCTTCATTGTATTCGCGACAAATCACGAGCCATGTACCCACTTGATGCTTGCGCATCAATTCCGGCAGCACCCGTTCCAGGCGCAGCTTGAGCCACTGTTGTTGGATTTCCGCTTGCTCTCGCAAAGAAGGCAATGGTTGAATGGTTTCTGAAAACGCAAAAGTAACGAACAGAACCATGCAAATAAAATGTTTCAGCATAGTTTGATTTTACAGAAAAAGCGATAAAAAGGTTGAACACCTTAATCCATTTAACGAGTACTGTTCACTAAGCACCGTTACCTGTAAACTTCTTGTATGGCTTTTGTTGACCGGAAACGTCCTCAGTTCAGCGAAATGGAAGCGACGGAGATCGCTCAAAGCCTTTATCGGGTTTCGGGGGTATTGAAAGAACTTCCAAGCGAACGGGACCAGAATTTTTACATTCAGGATGGTACAGGGCGTGAGTACGTTTTAAAGATTGCAAGCACTCTGGAGTCGGAAGCCACGCTCGAAATGCAGAACAAAGCGATGGAGTACGTTGCGGCGCGGACAGACGTTGCTTTAACGCAGCGGGTTTGTCTTAATTCTCAAAATAAAGAGATGGCTGTTGTTTTAGATTCTTCCGGCCAGCCGCACTGGATCCGGATGTTGACGTACCTTCCGGGGACTCCGTTTGCACTGTTTCGACCGCATTCCGTTTTCCTTTTGAGGAATCTCGGAAAGGCTCTGGGATTAGTCGGTCGTGCTCTGGAAGGTTTTGATCACCCTGCTTCCCGGCGGGACCTTCGATGGGATTTTGATCGGGCGGAATGGGTCCTTACACATTTCGGGCGCTTCATCGATGAGGGAAACAAAACCGAATGGATCCGGCATTTCCTGGAACTCTGGCGCGAGCAGGTCACGCCCGTTCTTCCTTCTCTCAGAAAAAGTGTCGTTTATCATGATGCAAACGAATACAACATTCTTGTCGTTCAAAAGACGAGCGATGTGGAACCGGAAGTAAGGTTGATCGACTTTGGAGACATGCTTCATACGTACACTCTTTCGGAGGTTGCCATTGGCGCAGCGTATGCGATGTTGGAAAAAACCGATCCCTTATCGGCCGCGGTTGAGGTCGTGCGCGGTTATAACCAAGTGTTTCCTCTTACAGAAGTGGAAGTATCTTTATTGCACTACTTTATTAGTATGCGTCTTTGTTTAAGCGTCAGCATCGGCGCATTTCAACAGAATGAGGAACCCGAAAACGAATATCTGAAGATCAGCGAGCTTCCTGCATGGGCCGCTTTAGAAAAGCTGAGGGAGATCCACCCGCGTCTTGCGGTCTACACATTTCGCGAGGCATGTGGCCTGGAACCGCATCCTCAATCGGGGAATGTGAGAGACTGGTTGAAACAGCAATTCCCCGAAGTAACTGTTGTGAAAGAATTTGAATCGAAAGGCGGATATGGTGAAATCCGTTTCCACAATCCTGAGACATTTCGAATTTCCGGAAATGAGGGTTATGAGTGGCGCTCCGTTCATCTTGGGACGGACTATTTCGCACAACCAGGGACCCCGATTTACAGCCCGCACGATGGCGTGATTCACAGCTTCCGGAACAACTCGGGATCGGGTGACTATGGTCCCACGATCATCATCGAGCATCGAGCAGGCGATGTTCCCTTCTTTCTGCTTTACGGCCATTTGAGCTCTGATTCGCTTCTGGGACTGAGTCCTGGAAAAACTGTTGCAAAGGGAGCGTGCGTGGGAAGAATTGGATCGTTTGATGAGAATGGCAACTGGCCTCCTCATGTTCACATCCAGCTCATTTTGGATATGCTGGATGAAAATGAAACATACCCGGGTTTGTGTACTCCAGAGCAGAAACCTGTTTGGCTTAGTTTGTGTCCGAATCTGAATTCTGGCGTGCGGCCGGAAGGTCCTTCTTCAGAGGAGATTTTGCGCAGGCGCGAGAAGCACTTCAGCAGCGCGCTCAGTGTTTCGTATAGGGCTCCTTTGCTCATCGTTCGTGGAAAAGGACAGTACTTGTTCGATGAAAGCGGGCGGGCCTATCTGGATTGCGTGAACAATGTCTGTCATGTGGGGCATTCACACCCGCGGGTGGTTGAAGCTGCATGGAAACAGATGAAGGAATTGAATACAAACACTCGCTACCTTCATCCGAATCTGGTGGAATATGCTGCGCGGCTTTGCGCCACACTTCCGGATCCGCTTAGTGTGTGCTTTTTCGTTTGCTCCGGAAGCGAAGCAAATGATCTTGCGCTGCGTTTGGCACGCGCTTATACCGGAAATAAAAATACAATCGTTTTAGAAGGGGCCTATCACGGGAATCTGACTTCGCTGATTGAAATCAGCCCTTATAAATTCGACGGGCCTGGCGGAAACGGCGCGCCTCCGAACGTTCGTAAAGCGATGATGCCGGATCGGTATCGTGGTTCTTGTCGTTACGGGAACAATAACGCCGGCGCAGAATATGCCGTAGACATCCGGACCAGGTTGGAATCGTTTAACGATGCACGGGCGGTGACGTTTATCGTTGAATCAGCGCTCGGATGTGCCGGACAGATTATTCTGCCCCCTCAATATTTGGAAAATGCATTTCAACATGTTCATGAAGCAGGCGGGGTATGCATCGTAGATGAAGTTCAGGTGGGTTTCGGTCGGGTCGGCAGCCACTTCTGGTGTTTTGAGACCCAGGATGTTGTACCCGATATCGTAACCATGGGAAAGCCGATCGGCAACGGACATCCTATGGCTGCTGTAGTCACTACACCAGAGATTGCTGCAGCTTTTGAAAATGGTATGGAGTATTTCAATACTTTCGGCGGCAATCCGGTCTCCTGCGCGATTGGCCTGGCCGTGATGGATGTGATCGAACAGGAAAAGCTTCAGGCACAGGCGCTGGAAGTGGGTGGCCATTTGAAATCCCGTTTGGAGTCACTAAAGCAGCAATATTCTTTGATTGGCGATGTTCGCGGGTTAGGTCTCTTCATCGGAATAGAACTCGTGATGGATCGAATCACTTTGACTCCCGCAGCCCGCCAGGCTTCTTATATAGTGGAACGGATGAAAGAACGGGGAATACTGTTGAGCACAGATGGTCCCTTTCACAATGTGATCAAAATCAAACCACCACTCGTTTTTTCAATCGAGAACGCAGATTGGTTGGTCGAGAATTTGAGCATTGTGCTGCGCGAGACCCCATTACATTTGTAGACATCTGAGCCGGTCCGTCAAGGTTATTGAGCGATCAATTTGATCAATGGTGAATTGTGTTTTTGTAGTGCCTCCAGGTAAAGTTGTTCGTTGTAAACGGTACGGTCTTTCCAGCAGCGGAAAAGGATTCTGACCCACTTAAAAGCCAGGGCGCGCAACGCTGCATTATGAGATTTTCCTTTAAGACGCTGGGACTGGTAGTAAGCGGCGGCCCAAAGAGATTTAGCGCGAGAATGATTGGCGAACTCTACCAGGGACTGACGAATGAATTTGGGGCAGCCCAGTCTCCAGTGGATCCAACGGTGATTACCGCTTCTTTCTGTAACCGGAGCAACGCCGGAGAAGGATTGTAATTGGTCAGCTCCTTGCCACTTGCAACGGTCCAGACCGAAGATGGCTGCAAGCCGCGGTTGTAAGACAGGGCCTGCGCCGGGAAGAGATTGATACAACTCTTTTTCGGGATATTGCTGGAAGACTTTTTCCAACTCCTGGTCAAACTGCTCTAAAGAGGAAAGCAGTGCTCGCAATTGTCCAACGATTGAAATTACGACCATTTGGTAGACGGAACAGATCGCTGAATCTTCCGTAATTGCCACTGTGTTGTTGATCATTGACAGACGCTCGGAAATTCGCTCCGAAGATCGACAATTATGCTTGCGGTAAAACTTTTCGATTTGCTGAAGCTTCGCTTTTTTTAGTAACGGCAAAGACGGCCATTTTTCTAAAAAGTCGCACGCCTGAATTGTATTGAGGCTTCCAGCAAGAAACAACGCCTGTGGATAGTAGCTTTTTAAGTAGCTCGTCAAACGATTGGTCAATCGGGTCATGTCGTCGACAATCCTACGGCGATTCTGATTGAGCAGATCGATTTTGCGAACACACTCCGCTTCAGGATTCCATCTACGCAACTTATCCCGGTGCTTTTCAAGCAAATCCAGCAACAAATCAGTGTCGCGCGGATCATCCTTCGCCCCACTCGGGTACAACGCCTCACGAAATTTGCTGAGCGTCAGTGGATTGACTGGGTACAAAACTATAAAATCAAACCGCATCAGAAAGTACACCAAGGCTCCCCGAGATTGCTCCAGGCAAATGGCTATAGATCCGTTTGGAAAACGCCTTCGCAGTCCTAACAACCATTCCTGTAAAGCTTCAGGCCTATGTTCGATTTGACCTCTTTCTCTTGTTCGACTTGCTTGGTCCGAAACAGCGTACTCATGGGTCTGATCCGCCCAATCGATAGAAACAAGCGCTGCGTAATCGTCATTAAACTGATTATCCATTTTCATTCCTCCTTCAAAACACGCTTGCTTCGGTCATTCGCAGCCCTTATAGTAGAGTCGTTTCTTGCGACAACATCTGAGTATGCGTTGTCGACCAAAGCGCTTTGCTCCGCTCGAAAGTCTACATTGGTCATCGCATGACTGTGGCAGAGATTCGTAGCGGAGCATTGCGTGTCTTTCTAAATTTTCTCAGATTCCACAGATTCGGACGACCCTTTCAGGCTAGGCTGTTTTTTCTTCAAAGAATCTTCAGAAAAAACAGCTCGGAATAACTATAAGTGGCAGAGCATTTGCCGCGCTGTGTTTATACGCGTCTCAGCCTTTTGGTGTATACTCGCCACCGAGTCAAGATTTTCTGTTGCAAATACTCTGCATTCCTGCCATTTAACAGAGTATTTTCTCTACAGGGAATACGCAACTTGAAAAAAGCAGTTGGGGTCCAAAGACCTTCGTTCAAATCACGGGAAATGCTCTGCCACTACTTCCGCAGAAGTAATTTGGCTTTTGCGATTACATTTTCAGGAGTGATGCCGAATTTTTCCATGTTCACTTCCGCGGGCGCGGAAGCTCCAAAGGATTTCATCCCAATGATGATGCCATGGTCCCCTACGTATTGTCGCCATCCGAATTCGGAGGCCGCTTCCACTGCAATTCGCGCGCGAACAGCAGCGGGTAACACTTCTTTGCGATACTCCTCCGGCTGTTCATTGAAAATCTCCCATGAGAGTAAGCTGATGACTCGCGTCTGAATCCCTTCAGCCAGGAGTTTTTCGTACGCATTCAAAATGACAGGCACTTCCGATCCTGTGGCCATCAGGATCAACTCCGGATTTTTGTCGGGTGCATCAGCAAGGACGTACCCACCCTTTTTTGCATTTTCTGCGGCAGCAAAACGCGTTCGGTCGATGACAGGGAGCTTTTGTCGCGTGAGCACCATGGAAACCGGACCTTGCTTGCGCGTCAATGCAATTTCCCAGGCAATCACAGTTTCGGTTGCGTCAGCAGGGCGAAGCACTGTCATATTCGGCATGGCTCGAAACGAAGCAAGATGTTCAATCGGTTGATGCGTAGGCCCGTCTTCACCAAGACCGATGCTGTCATGCGTTAGAACGTAGATCGTATTCAACTTCATCAAAGCGGCAATTCTCATCGCAGGCCGCATGTAATCGGAAAAAATAAAGAAGGTTCCGCCGACTGGAATCAGCATTCCACTGAGTGCCATTCCGTTCATCACTCCGCCCATGCAGTGCTCACGGATGCCGAAATGAATATTTCTTCCGCCCGGTTTCTTTCCGAAACTTCCTTGGTCCTTCAGGTGTGTGTTTGTTGATTCCGCCAAATCGGCGGATCCTGCAACGAGGTTCGGCAATAGATTGGCCAGATTGTTCAGCACTTTTCCTGAAGCAGCCCGCGTGGCAAGACCCTTTTCTTTGCTGAAATCGGGTAGCGCTTTTTGCCAGCCTTCCGGCAGTTTTCCGCTCCTGATTTGTTTCCATAAAGCTGCATCACGGGGATTTTTGTCGGCATATTCATTGAACTTTGCCTGCCAGTCCGCCTCCCACTGCAGCCCACGCTCCACACATTTCCGAAAATGCTGCAATACTTCTTCCGGTACATAAAACGCAGGTTCCAGCGGCCAGCCAAGATTCTCCTTTGTGCGTTTGACTTCCTCCGCACCAAGCGGGGCACCATGCGCAACTGCCTTGTCCTGTTTCCCCGGGGACCCGAAACCGATGTGAGTTCTGGCAATAATCATAGAAGGACGTTCCGTCTGGTTTTTCGCCATGCTGATTGCCTTTCGAAAAGCAGCCCGGTCATTGCCCTCGATGTTCTGAACGAACCAGTTGTAGCTTTCGAATCGGCCACTCACGGATTCGGAATAGGTTAAGTCTGTTTCACCATCAATCGTGATGCGATTGTCGCTGTAAATGTAAATCAATTTGTTTAGACCGTGATGACCTGCAAAGGAGGCTGCTTCGGATGCAACGCCTTCCATCAGATCACCATCGCTGCAGTACGCATAGATGTAATAATCAATGATATTTTCGCCCGGTTTGTTAAAAAGATCGGCAAGATACTTTTCAGCCACAGCCATTCCGACTCCGGTAGCGAAGCCCTGGCCGAGCGGACCGGTTGTCGTTTCGACTCCGGGTGCGTGACCGTACTCCGGATGGCCGGGTGTCTGGCTGCCCCACTGCCGGAACTGTTTCAATTGTTCGAGTGGAAGGTCGTATCCGGTTAGATAAAGCATCGAATAAAGCAGCATCGAAGCATGACCTGCTGAAAGTATGAAGCGGTCGCGATTCGGCCAATCCGGGTTCGCAGGATTGTAGCGGAGAACTTGAGTCCATAATTCATATGCCATGGCAGCCGCTTCCATTGGTGTGCCGGGATGGCCGGATTGCGCCTTCTCCACAGCGTCAACGGCAAGCATCCGGATTGTGTTGATGCTCAACTCTTCGATGGATTGATTAGCCAAGAGTTATCCTCCGTGAGGGTGAACATTTTATCATAAGGAAAGGAGGCTGCTTGCCAGGGTACTCCTTACGGTTCATAAACAATCGATTCTCGCAGCAACTCTTCGAGACGAACTGCAATTTTCCGGAACTGAAATTTTTCATAAA
Source organism: uncultured bacterium (assembly GCA_963771165.1). Taxonomy (GTDB): domain Bacteria; phylum Acidobacteriota; class HRBIN11; order JAKEFK01; family JAKEFK01; genus JAKEFK01. The sequence goes on from CAVYSN010000020.1 coordinate 129,955, forward strand.
CGAATTCAAGACTTCGTCGCGCAAAGAAATCAAGATAATCCGTTTTCTCGAACAGGAAATTCATGCGTTCAGCCAGTTCCTGATCGTTGCCGGGTGTGATCAGAAAACCATTCTCATCCTGCTCAATCACTTCACTTGTGCTGAAGACGTTCGTACCGATCACAGCTTTCTTCATGGCCATCGCCTCCAGAATCGAAAGAGGAAATACTTCCTCTGTGGAACAGGAAACGATCGCATCGGAGATCAAATAGAACGGATAATATTGAAACACATCCTGTTTTTCCTGGATCAAGTGGAAACGTTCAGATTTTCCGCTCTGCTCAATGAAAGATTTCAGTTCGGTTAAATAACCCCCCTCTCTTGTCCCGGCGATGATAAAATCCAGTTCTTTTCCCGGATTTCGCTCAAGCATGCGGAGTGCCGCTGTGACGAACATCTTCTGCCCTTTCCGTTCCACTGTTGGGCCAACGATTGTGAAAACTTTCGAAGTATTGGAAATTTTGAGCCTGGATCGCCACTCAAAAGGGCTATTCCTTTGTTTGAAGGTTTTAATGTCCGCAAGATCGACACCGGTTGGCAGAATTCTGGAAACTCTCCTAGGATCCAATTCTCGAAACTTCCCGGCGATCCCTGAATTCAGAAACAGAATCGTAGCGGGATACACAAACTTATTCGTCAGGTCTTCGGTCAAGTCCTGTTTGACTGTCGGATAAAGCTGCCACACAGCTGGAATACTGAGCTGCTGTAAAGCTTCCGGGAACCATGTGTTTTCTACGGAGCTGACAAATGCAACATTAAACCGCGATTCAGTGTGCAGTTTTGTAATGCGACCCGAAAGATCCGATTGAGATTCGGAGGCGATATTTACAGGACATAATTTTTCGTATTCCGCACGCATCGGCCCATCTTTTAATGAGAGGACCGAAAACTTATGGCCCGATTCCTTCGACAAAAAGTGTAAATAATGGAACCATACTGCCGGGCCGTCGTCCCTTTCCAATGAATCGATGGCCCAGAGAATATTCAATGGAACTTTCGGTTCCGCACGGACTCTTCTGGTAACGTCTATAACGATTTTTCCATTTTCCTCAATCAAATTCTCATTGAGGAGAACATTTTTAGCAGACTCAGGAGGTTTTTCGTTCTTGAATCCATGGGCCCGGGCGTGGTACAGAATTCCGGGCGCCTGCAGTACGTAACGGCTGTGGTTTGAAGCGTCATCCAGCAAAGTACCCTCTTCCATGAGCTGACTGACTCGTTCGTGACCCTTAAGCTTTTCAACCAACCGGGCCGATAACAGGACAGGATGCTTATAATAGCCAAGCGGATAGTGCGAGCCGACGGCCCAGATTGGCTTGAACTGCGGATCAAAACGCCTACCCTGTTCGTCCAGCAGATCGGAATCCGAGAACACAAAGTCGATTTCAACGGTGTCCTGCAACTTCGCAACCATGTTGTAGATTGTTGACGGTTCCAGGACATCTTCTGCACCCATTAACAGAATCCATTCCGATTCCGATTTTTTCATGATCTTCGCGATCGCCGCAACATCGCGCTCCGATCCTTTCTGGTAGTTCACTTGAACCCGTAAATCCTTTTCAACGGATTCCAGTAACTCTCGGACTTTCGGATCGTTTGAACCGCGATCAACAATAGAAAGTTCGTGAAAGGGATAGACTTGATTGAAAATGGACGAAAGGCTTTCTTGAAAGAAATCACCACGAGGATTTTTCGATTGCATCAGGATGCCGATTGTCGGACGGTATTTGAATTTCTCCTGCTGAATCCGGCACCACTGCTCGTTTCGTGAAGTCCAGCGATGTTGATGCGCCCAAACCGCATATCGATCATCCCCTTTTGTAACGTTTTTCTGGACAAGAGGGAAGTGAACCGTACCGCCCGTTCCGGAACCTTTTTTTAAGATGCGTGAGAATAAAGCCATGGATCCTCCGATTCGAGAAACGGATAATTATACACAACACTGGTCAAAGCCACCTTCCGGCCATAGATTTTACGGTATGAGGCTCAAATTAAAATTTGGCAGATCTGCGAAAGCTGAAATAAAAACCAGTTGTGCCGAGTGCCAATCTCCGATCTCTGCAAACGCGACATATTGTGATACGTGCCACGCACCGATTGTACGCAGGTACTGTCCAAAGTGCTCTCGCCTTGTGCCTGAAAACACGAAACTATGCCCGTACTGCGGCGCTTCCGCAAAAGTCAAACCACGAGATACTTCCGGGCTATCAAACGTTGCTGCCATCGTCATTCTCGGAGCAGGGGCACTATTTTTTCTGTTTGGTGGTTTCTTCCCTTCAGAAAAAGAGACAAAGAAAATTGATCCTGCACCTCCGGTTAAGCTGGCGGACAAATCAGCGTCCGGGGTGAATTTGAAGCTTTCTTCACAACCGAAATCCGCAAAGACTCTGCAAGTGTCGAATCCACAGCAGCCGATTGTGCATTCCGATGAGGAAGGGGCCAGGCTGAATCTTCAGGCTTACACGTTGATAAAGCAAAAGAACTACCAGCAAGCCGAACCTCTGTTGCGGCGTGCCATTCTATCCTTTCCTACGGGAACGACTTCCGTGGCATACAAGTATTCGCTCTACAACCTCGGACATGTATTGAGGCGAACCGGCAAGGCAAAGGAAGCAATTCCATATCTGGAGCAATGCGTGAAGATCGATCCTCAGTGGTCGATGGCCCAGACGGAACTTGCCATTGCTAAGACGCAAGCGCAGGCGCAAGCAGCTTCTTTGACCCAGATCAGCCGATTGTAACCGCTGTGTCACTGAAAACTGTAGTGGCAGCGCATTTCCTGTGTAATGCCGAAAGATCACTCCTGAACTTTGATTTTTATCCCTATGAGCATTTTCTCTCCGGAAGAAAATGCTCTGCGCGTTGCATCAAAGTCGCAACGCGTTGCAACAAAGTCGCAGAGCATTTGCTCAAAGGACAAAGGCTTATGCTGGGCGCCATTCGACGTTGTGAAGCTAAGTTTGGTGTGAATAAGCGGCAAATGCTCTGCCACTACCTGACCTTGGCGGAGACTTACGAACTCGCGGCTTCTTTCTTACGGTTGGAAAATTCCGGTATGACCTCCATGACCTTCAGCGCCATTTCAAATCGATTGAATGGCGGCATGATATAGCTACCATGAATCATGGATCTGCAATCCAACAGCGCTTCCTGCGCAATTCGGATCCCTTCATTGCGGCCTGACTCACCATCACCGGCTGTTTGCATCCGCTGCCGGATATGTTCTGGAATCGACATACCGGGAACTTCATTGTGTAAGAACTCGGCGTTCTTGGCTGAAGCGAGAGGAAGGATGCCAAGTAGAATCGGGATTTTTACATCTTTAATTCGTTTCATGAAATTTTCAAATAGACGCAAATCGTAAACGGGCTGTGTCATTACAAATTCCGCGCCCGCTTCCACTTTGTAATAAAAACGTTTGATCTCTTCTTCTATGTTGACGGCCCCCGGATTTGCACCAACACCAAGATGCAGAGCGGTTGGTTCTCCGATGGGATTTGCTGCAAGATCTAATCCCTGGTTCAAGCGGTTGGCGATTTGCGTTAACCCGATCGCATCCACATCAAAGACTGCAGTGGCGCTTGGATAGTCGCCCATCTTCGGAGGATCCCCTGTAATAATCAGGATGTTCCGCAATCCTAACGCATGTGCACCGATCAAATCTGCTTGCATACCGAGCAGATTCCGGTCGCGGCAACAGTAGTGAACGATGGTCTCTATATTCAATTGATGCTTGAACAGCATCGCAAGAGAGAGAGGGCTCATGCGCGCCGAAGCTCGAGGACCATCTGCAATATTGATCGCATCTACTTGCGCTCTCTGCAATAACTTAGCCCCATCGATGACTTTATTGAGATCCACACCCTTGGGCGGATCGATTTCCACAACAACGACAAACTTTCCATCGGCGAGTTTGCGGGCAAGCGGTGTTTTTTCCCTTGTAGGAACCGGCTGAACGTTCGAAGTCTTCGCTTCTTTCGTTCCGGTCCCGGTCACAAACAATCTCGATGGGTGGAGCACTCGAACAACGGTTTTGATGGACTTCATATGCTCCGGTGTCGTTCCGCAGCATCCCCCAAGCAGGCGCACGCCGGCCTGAATAAACCTTTTCGAAAACTTCGACATGTAGTCGGATGACAAAAGATAAATGTAACGACCATCAACGAGCTTCGGAAATCCTGCATTGGGCTGCGCCGACAGTGGAGTTCTGGTCAACTCTGCCATCTTCTTGATGCTTTCCAGCATAATCTGTGGACCAACGCTGCAGTTCAATCCAATGGCTTCGAGTTTGTACGGAGCCAATTTGCGCACGATCGTTTCGGGTGTATCTCCAAGTGGACTGTTCCCATCATCTGTAATCGTCATTTGTGCAATCACAGGCAAATCGCAACATTCACGAACCGCTAAGATTGCCTGTTCCAGCTCTTCCAGCCGGGAAAATGTTTCCAGCATGAAAAGGTCAACTCCCCCTTCCAGTAAAGGGATCACCTGCTGTTTAAAAGCATCTTTCGCCTCTTCGTATGCCAGCTTTCCAATCGGTTCAATTGGAACACCAAGAGGTCCAATCGCTCCGGCAACAAAAGTCTCCTTGCCGGCTGCCTCGCGAGCAATTTTTGCGCCCATGTAATTGATCTCTTGAATCCTCGAATCGAATCCGTGAAATAGCAGCTTAAATTGATTGGCTCCAAACGTATTCGTCTCAATAATGTCCACACCCGCCTGGATGTAAGCTTTGTGGATATCCTTTACCATGTCGGGTGCAGAGATATTCAGCTCATCAAAACACCTGTTGATAAAGATGCCCTTTTGATAGAGCATGGTTCCCATAGCTCCATCGCAGAGCAGCACTCTCTCGGCCAGTTCTTCTCGAAAGTTTTTCATGTTTAAACTTTTGAGTCTACTGTCTTGGAGCCCATTTCGCAAGTTCCAGGATACCGCCAAGGCGTCAAAATCGATAAGAGCGCCATGAAAAAGGTTTCTTTATTCTTGGCCTCTTGGCGGCTTCTTTGTAGCCGGACTACTTGAAAAAAACGCGATTTCGGTGTGAGATTAGACAGACAGTTTAGGAGGAGCCGATGAAATCATTCATAGGGGTCTTGTTTCTCGTTCTGGCCATAGGGACCTTTGCATGCAAAGAAGAAGTAAAGGTCTACCGTGTGGGGGCCGTGCTTCCCTTGAGTGGGGCTGCCGAAACGTATGGCCGTAACGTGCAGAACGGCATCAAACTCGCTTTGGATGAAGTCAATGCGGCAGGAGGGGCAAAAGGGAAACCGCTCGACGTATTAACGGAAGATGATCAGACAAATGAGCAAACTGCTGTTCAAAAGGCAGAGCAATTAAGTAAAAACGGTGTGCCCGTGATCATCGGCGGAGTTACAAGCAATCTTGCTCTCGCTCTGGTTCCTGCGTGTGAAAAGAACAAAGTTGTTTTACTTTCTCCAACGGCAACCAGCCCTAAGCTGACTGGAATTAGTCCATACTTTTTCCGCAATTTTCCTTCGGACACACGCGAAGGTCGAGTGATGGCCGAACATGCGGTCAGACGAATGAAGATTCGAAGCGTAGCCATTCTCTATGTTGATAAGGAATATGGTCAAGGTCTGACGGAAGTATTCAAGAAACGTTTTACGGAGCTTGGTGGTACGGTTCCATTCGAAAAGCCCTATCCGGAAGGGACAACTGATTTTGCGCCATTTGTAACCGAAATTAAACAGGCTGCTCCGGATGCAGTTTATCTTCCCGGTTATTACAGGGAAATTGCTGATATTTTGAGCGAAATCAAGAAACAGGAAGTCCTGCCAAAACTTCTGAGCGTGCAGGGAATGGCGACTCCGATGTTTCTAGAGATTGCAGGTGAAGCGGCGGAAGGCGTTGTTTACCCGCAGCCACCCTTTGATCCGAATAGTCCGGATCCCGCAATACAGAAATTCGTGCGGGCGTACCGCGCAAAATTTCCGACAAAGCCCGATGTGGATGCCGCTTTTGCTTATGATGCTTTATGGGTTATTGCAAAAGCGATCAACAGATGTGAACAATACCCTGAGGATTTGAAAGCGAGGATCGCCGATACGAATCATCAAGGAATCACAGGTGAAATCACTTTTGATTCCGGTGGTGATGTGGATATTCAGCCAAGAATTTTCCATGTCAAAGGTGGAAAATTCGAACCCATACAATAAAGGTTAAAGTTCGGAGATCACTCTTTGTGTGGTCTCTAACCTTTAACTCTCTTCTTCACATTCTTTAAGCGGTTCATGTAATCTGACTCTTCTACCGGCCGCGACTGCTCCGTGGGTTGCGGATTTATGATCTTCGGCGGCTCCATTTGTACCGGTGCAGGTCTGCGCCTTTCCATTTCTGTTTTCCTCATTTTCAACTTTTCGAGCGGAACGGGAACGGTTACAGCGGCCGGCTGAAGGACTTTGGTGCTTCGAAACATCGCCGGATCCAATTTTCGCAGAGCGACGTCCAGCAGGAAAAGCCAGATGGCCCAAAGCAACAGACGATAACGGACTGGCTGGAAATCCATCGCCATCCTGCTGCTCAACCTCAGCTGATCTGCAGATTCGACCAGCCGATCAGTCATTTGCTTCAGCCGCTCCTTTCCTTCAGGAGAAACCTCGTATTCTCGGTTTCCAGGCGCTGAGAATTGAACGATCGTCTCTTCCAGAACCTGCCCATCCTTCAGGCGGAATACCTTGCCAAACAGGGAACTGGTGGACTGTATTTCCGCTTCAAAGCGTCCGTACGAAGTCCGTGAAAACTGGAGCGAATGTTCCTTGCCGGACGAATCCACAAGAGCGCCTCGCCAGACCGATCCTTGCTGCGTGGGCAGTTCATCGAAAGTATCTACTATAACCGTAGTACTATTTCCGCTAGAAGTAATGGATACCTGGAAACGGCCCGGCTGGTTATTTCGTGCAAGATAACGTGCGGTTTGGGCCCAGAATCTTTCCCAATCAGGCCAGGATAGCCATTTTGCTCCCCATGCGCCAGCGGGATCGGAAGTGTAGGCCAGCGAATTTCCAAGCCCATAACGCCAGAAGGCGAGAATGGGATCTTCCCTGTGGGAGATCATGCTCACACTGGCGAAGGTCTTTGCCGTTGTGGCAACATAACCGTCCAGTTCCGGAACCTCCTGGAGCCCCGACAGCAGTGGCTCGACCTGATGGATCCTGGGCAAGAAAGTCTCTTCTGTAATGTAATTTCGTTGTACGACAGCAGATTCCTGCGCAAAGATTTGTGGAAGCGTGAACATGTCATTCGTGAAATAGAATCGGCCCGACGCGATTGTGGCGAGCTGTTCCAAAAATTCTACGTCCCGATCCCCAGTCTGTCCGATTCCTATCGTTGTCGTTGTGATCTGGTGTTGTTCCAGCGCGCGTGCCGCCAGAGACAAAGAACTCTCACCACTGGGTCCCTCTTTTTCTTCACAATCAGCAGTATCTGCAAACAGAATCACATGCTTGACGGAAGCTTTCAGAGGTTTTAACGCATCATAAGCTTCCTCCAGTCCGGAGTAAACATAAATTCCACCTCCTCCAGCGCGCACCGAAGTGATAGCATCGATGGCATCTCTTTTGTTTTTCAATCGTTGAATCTGGTATGCCCACTTTGGAACAGAATCGACCGCGATAACTCCGAGTTGATCGCTATCCTTCAGCAACGAAGCGACGCGCGCTCCTCCCTCATCGGCAAGATCAATTTTCTGCCTGCCACGGTCCGCGTAGGACATGCTTCCTGATTTGTCAATCACAATCACCATCGCAACGTCCGCAAGATATTTCTTGTTCACAAGATCCATCCGTACCGGAAGTACGGTTTCCACCGGCGTTTGATAATAGCCACCCGGACCGAAACTGGTTTTTCCCCCGAGCATGGCGAAACCGCCGCCGAATTCGTGAACATACTGCTGCACATAAGGCATTTGCGTTTGAATCGTTGCAGCCGGAACATTCCTTACGATAATTGCTTGATACAGAAGCATGTCCGGAAGAGTTCGTGGAAAGTACCGTCCTTCTTTTAACTCCACGGTAAACCCCCGATGCTTGAAAGCGTCCGCAAGCAATTGAAGCTCCGCCGGCTGTTCATCCACCAACAGCAACCGGGGAGGCCCGGCAACCGATACCCAGGCCTGCGACGAATTGTTTTCTGCTTGAAAATCCTGTTGTGGTTTGATCCGAACATCATAGCGGTACATTCCAGGCTCTGTAATTTTTTGAGGGATGCGTATGAAATTTTTTTCGACATCATCCAGCAAGATTGTCCCTTCTTGAAGAAGTACACCGTTTCGGAAAACTTGCAGCAGACCGGGCATTTTTTGATTACTCTTTGTAATCACCTCCAGCACAAACGGCTCCTTCAACCGGATTTCCGACGGCACGCGCACATTCTCGACCTGCGCCTCGACAACAATTTCCGGCTGAAGATAAAGTGCCTGAAGTGAGACCCCCTTTTTCTGAAGTGATTTCGCCAACTGCGTAGCGTCCCCTGAATTTTCCAATCCGTCACTTAATATCACAATGTTCTTTTGAAAGTCATCTGCCATCACTCCGTCGGCCAGACGCAACGCGCTCTCGAGATTTGTACCCCGGGAATCCACAACGGACTCAAAACGAAGGAGGGGATGGGCCGCAGAAGGAAAGCGCTCGACCTCGGCATGAGTTCCGAACGCAATCACTCCGGCTTGATCCGGAGATTGGATTTTTCGCAAAGCCGTGTTCAAAAATTCAATTGCTTTCTCTTTTTGCTCACGCGCAATGCTGTCAGAAACATCCACCAGGAAAATCGTTTGATTCTTCCGTATCCGGGTAATCAGCTGAAGACCTGCGAGTGCAAAAACTATCAAGGTGATCAATAAACACCGCATCGCAAACCAGAACATCTGCTTGCTCCGCCTTGCCGGAATGAAACTTTTTTTTTGAAAATGGTAGACAAAGTACAGCAGGAGTGGCAAAACAAGCAGCCACCATGGATTTGCAAAAGAAGGCGTCATAAACCAGTAAATCGATATTCTCGCATAAGTGTTGGAACATCCGATAGCAAAAGGGCCAGTTTAGCGCTGACGAGACTCCCCCGGAAGTCAGTCTCCGGCTAAGACCATCCTCGTCCTGCATTTTTCAACAGCCTGTGTCTGACCACGCTCCCACTAACGCTGGCAAATCTTGACTTTTGGAACGGTCTCCGAAATGGCGGGTAGCTACCGCACCGCTTCGCTTAGTGTCTTGGCTGTTCAACGGCTTTGCGTTAAAGTTGCCTCATGAAAAATGTCACGCACATTCTTACTTTCGTTCTGCTCTTGTTTGCCATTTGCCTCTGGGCTGAACCGGATTACGGTCCTGACACACCTGAACCGGGATCGATCGAAGCGATCCAACGGGAAACAACCGAACCACGTTACGGCAGTCCCTGGGTCTCCTACATTCCAGAGTCGCAATCGGTTCCGTCACCATCCGACTTTCTTGGCCACATTGCAGGTGCGGCAGGCAAATTCACAAACACGAAACAGATTTACGGCTATTTCCGGGAACTGGATCGCGCATCGGATCGTGTTCACGTGGAGGTGATCGGAAAGACAGAAGAAGGAAGGGAGATACTGCTTGTGGCAATCGCAGACGAAGCAGGGATTCGCGATCTGCAAAGATTGAAAGCGGCATCGGCAGCGTTGGCCGATCCTCGCAAGACATCACCGGAGCAGGCCGAAACTATCATCAAGACAGCCAGGCCCTTTTATTTTTTTAATGCAGCCATTCATGCTGATGAATCGATCAGTCCTGATATGTCTTTAGAGCTTGCTTATCGTCTGGCGGTTTCAGAGCAGCCGATGATCAAGAACATTCGTGAAAAAGTGGTGGTGCTGATCAATCCCGTTTCGAACCCGGATGGACGGGACAAGTTATCAGAATGGTTTTATCAGCACATTCAAGGGAAAACGGATTACGATACTTTACCTCGACAGTCTCCGCCCTATTGGGCCAAATATGTGTACGTGGATGCGAATCGCGATGCCCATCAACTGGCCTTTGGCGCAACGCAAGCCGTAGCGCGCGCCTATTTTGATTATCATCCTGTTGTGATTCACGATCTGCATGAAGCGATTCCTTTGCTGCAAACCTGGAACGGAACCGGACCCTATAATCCGAATCTGGATCCCATCGTCTTGAGCGAATTCCTTGAAATGAGTTTTCACGAAATGAATGCGATGAGTGGTTTTGGAATGCCCGGTGTTTGGACGTGGGATTTCGGGGAAGGGTTCGGACATCATTACATGGATTCTGTCGCGATGAATCACAATGGAATCGGTCGCGGATACGAGACGTTTGGAAATGCAGTGCCCTTAACGCTCAAAAGAAAACTGGATCCGCCGGACCTGACGCGTAAATGGTATCGTCCGTTTCCTCCTCCCGAACGAAACTTTCTGTGGTCTCATCGAAATGGACTGAATTATGTTCAAACCGGATGTCTTTCGATCCTGGATTATTCGGCCCGCCACGCGGATTCATTGTTGCGCAATTTTTACAAAAAAGGATGGAATAGCTGGCAAAAAGGGAAGACTGGAAATCCTTTTGCTTTCGTGATTCCAGCCGAACAGAATGATCGTAGCCGTGTGGCTGGAATGGTGAACCGCCTTCGCACCCAGGGAATCGAAGTCAGCCGCGCCACAAAAAGTTTTCAGATCAAGGAAGGTTCGTTTCCGGCTGGCACCTTTGTTGTTCGCCTCGATCAGCCTTACCGGAATTATGCGGTGGATCTGCTGCTCCCGCAGGACTTCCCAAAAGATGCGGAGTATACGCCGTATGACGACATCTCCTGGGCCCTGCCAATCAATTTTGGTGTGAAAACAATTCGCGTGGATGATGGCGCAATTGAGCAGGTGCCTTTGCAACTTCTTGTGGAAAACGTGAATCCAACAGGTACGCATTCGCGGCACGGGACCTGTATATCTATTGAAGGACACGGGTCAGGAAACATTGCTTGCAGCGCGCTATCGTCTGGCTCCATTTAAAGTTGAGATTGCAGAAAAGTCTTTCAGGGCTGGAGCAGGTGAGTATCCTGCAGGGTCCTGGATTATCGAAAATCAATCCGGCCTTCCATCAGCACTTGAACAAGTCAGCAAAGAACTGGCGTTGGATTTTGATCAGGTTGCAGCACGACCGGATGTTCCACGTCATGATGCTGTCGTACCGCGTCTGGGCGTCTGGGTGCCCTGGGCCGATACGGACATGATCGGTTGGATCCGATATATTCTGGATCAAAGAAAGATTCCGTACATGTACGTTCGCGATGATGATATCCGCGCCGGGCAGTTGAAGAATCACGTGGATGTGATCGTTTACGGGAATGTCTTGATGGATTTGCAGGGACAGATTCATGGAATTGAAAAGAGTACCGGCCCTCTCGCGTTTAAGAAAACAGACCAGTTCCCCAGTCTGGGGACTCCGGCGGAATCGGACGATATCACAGGTGGAATCGGCTACACAGGCCTTGCAAACCTGCATCAATTTGTGGAAGAGGGAGGTTTGTTGATTTCGCTGGGTTCCGGCTCGGCGCTCATTCTGGAAAGTGGTTTTGTCCGGTCTGTTCAACGCGCGAACCTGGAAGGCTTTAGAACGCCGGGTGCTCACGTTGGTGTCAAGTTCGTACAGCCTGAACATCCCGTTGCTTACGGTTATCCTACGGTAACTTATGTTCTACGATCGAACTACCCGGCCTATGATCCGCCACGCCGCTGGACAACAATGTCTTACTGCATGTCTTGTTTGACAGGGCCATTTGATTACACGAACGTGGTGATGCAGTGGGGCACAACAGCATTTGAATCCGGTGAAACCGGCTCGCCCATTATCATCAGCGGCGGCGGTAAGAATCCGGAAGCGCTGGAAGGGCGCCCGGCTATTCTGGATGTGCCGATTGGAAAAGGGAGTGTGCTGGCATTCAACTTCAATCCGATGCATCGCGATATGAATCGGGTCGATCACCGTTACCTTTGGAACGGCATCCTGAACTGGAAGTACATAAACGGTCAGTAATGGACTAATATTTGTTAAACATGAAAGAATCGGAAATTGGCAGAAATGACTTGTGTCCTTGCATGAGCGGCAAGAAATACAAGAAGTGTTGTCTTGAAAAGGATCTGCAAAAGGAAAGAGAGGCTCTGGAAAGTTCATCAAATCCTGTTACGGAAGAAGCGGATCAGGACACTGCAGTGAGCAAAGGGCGGGACGTCCCGTGGCGGCGACCCAAATCACAAAAATGGTGAAATTAGAAGTGCATAGTGGTGCGGACGTCTGGTCCGCGGAATTTGGCGGGCGGCCGTCTGCACCCTTTGTTAAATTCTATTATTGCCAGTAAAAGGGCTCCCGCTTTTTTGGATTCGGACCAACTTCGTTCATCGTCATCGCATCGTAGATTTTGCCGTTAACGATTGTGTAACGGACGCTTTCCGAATTGCGAATTTCTTCCAATGGATTTTTATCCAGCACAACGAAATCTGCCAGCTTTCCAACTTCCAGTGAACCGATTTCCTTATCCATTCCCAGATACTTCGCTCCGTTCAACGTGGCACAACGAATCGCTTCCATCGGCGTCAGACCGCCCTGAGCCAGCATCCAGATTTCCCAGTGCGCTGCGAGTCCTTCGCGCTGACCGTGAGCTCCTATGTTTACGAGCACACCTCTTCGCGACAATTCTGCGGCGATGCGTGCATTGTTAAAGTGGTTCCATTCCTCTTCCGGAGCCGTTTGCCTGCGACGCGAACGGCTATCTATGATTTCGCGAGGCACAAAAGTGAGCAGTCTTTCGTTTTCCCAAACATTGGTTTTTGCATACCAGTAGCTTTCTCCATCGAGACCACCGTAACCCACAACGAGAGTCGGAGTGTAACCTGTTTGGCTTTGTGTCCAGAGTTGAAACCCATCCTTATAAAGTTTTCCAACCGGGATGGAATGTTCAATGCCGGTGTGCCCATCCACGATCATTGTCATGTTGTGTTGAAACAGCGATCCGCCTTCCGGCACAACCATCATTTTTAATTCTCTGGCTGCGGTGATCACCTGTTGCCGTTGTTCGCGTCGTGGCTGGTTATAGCTTTTCACGCTGAAGGCTCCGATCGCTTTCATGCGGCGCAAGTGGAAACGTGCATCGTCCAGACTATCGATCACCGCTTTGAAATCTCCCTGCGCACCGTACAGGATCGTTCCGGTTGAAAAAATTCTTGGAGCGACGATCATCCCGGCCCGAGCGAGCTCGCTGGATGCAAAGATCTCACTGTTATCATTCGACGGATCGTGAATCGTAGTGACACCAAACGCAAGCGAAGCGTAGTTGAACCAATTTTGTTCCGGAATCACTTCCTCTTCACCCATCGATCCATGCCAGTGCACATCGATCAGTCCCGGCATGATCGTTTTTCCTGCAACATCGATCACATAAGCATCGGATGGAACTGGGATTTCTGATTTCGGACCAATCGCTTCGATGCGGTTTCCGTTCACTACCACAGTTGCATTTTCAAGGACCTGGTCCCCTTTCATTGTGATAATTCTTGCTCCGGTGAGAGCGATTCTTCCCGTTGGAGCGGGCGCCTTTTGTAGAAATCCGATGTTCACACCGCTTTTGGGTGGATCAGGAATCTTTTCCGGAGCGCCATCGATGAATGCAAAGGATTGCTTAAGATCGCGTGTGTAAAGCTCCGGCCCTAGCGACCAATGAAGGCGTTGACTATCGCCTGACCAGTGCAAATACTCGCCCGCATCTTGAGTCACTTTTGCAAGAGGAATCGATGCAGCTTTGGGTCCCATCTCAATCGTTCCGCCTGTCCGAACGAAGGGCGTGATGTACGCGTTGAAGAGTTCAATGAACGCAAGCCATTTTTCATCCGGCGAAATGCGGAATTCGGTAGCAAACTCCGTTCGTACGTGCGTCCTTTCGTCACTGCCATCCAGTTCAATGCTGATGAGCGCACTTTTTCCCGGTAAGCTCGGCTTTTCGGCCGGCTCGGAATTGTTCAGATAAACGCGGTCACTGGAAAGCGCCGAAATGCGGTCTTGTACCTTTCTTTGTGATGAGCGTCTGTTTCCCACCGCTGGTGGAAACCCAGTAGATTCCGGGATTGCGGGACCACTGTGGGGATGTGAGGTAACCACCGCCGGCGGAAGCGCGGTAAACGATTTTTGTTCCGTCGGGCGTAAAAGCTGGTTCCATATAATGGCCGGCCGATGATGTGATGATTTTCCCTTCCCCTCCGGCAGCGGAAACGATTCGAACCGTGCCGAACTTCTGGTCATCCCATGTTGTATAAACAATCCACTTTCCATCGCGCGAATAGGAAGGATAGAGTTCGAAATGATCGTTTTGTGAAGTGACCCTGCGAGGCGTGCCGTCAGGGAGGGAACGCGTGTACAGATGTCCCAAAGCTTCATAGAGGACCTGGTTTGCGGCAGGGGAAACCTGTACCCAGCGTAGCATTCGAACGTTAAATGAATCGGGAGCCACCGCTACCGGAAATCGAAGTGCATTTTGAATTTTCCGTGTCGATTGCACGCGAAATGGAATTTCGGTGATCTGTTTGCTGTCGACTTCGATTTTTCTGATCTTGCCTGCTGCCCAGAAAACGATTGCCGAATCATCAGCTGTCCAGGCCATTACGGGATACACGCCGTGAATGGCCCATGATTCCTGCATGTCCCGTTCCAGTGAGTCATAAATCGGCGTGTTCTTCCCTGAATCAATCTCGTTTATATAGAGGACCGATTTTCCTCGCACTCTTCGAACGAATGCAATCGATTTGCCGTTATGGGATGGCGTAGGTCTGATCGATCCACCCGGACCGGCAATGTACGGCTCGAGTTCTCCCGTCTCGCGATCCAGCCTCTGGATGACGTAAATCTGATTGTTGGAATCTTTGTTGTATTCAAAGAACAGACCGGGAGTGGTGTCCTGGCTGAAGTAAAGATAACGACCATCCGGTGAAAACGATGGTTCGCCGGCATCTTTCTGTTCGTTCGGTCTTTTTGTGAGCTGAACACCTTCTCCACCGGAGCGATGGTAGAGCCACATTTCACCTGCGCCGAGCGACCGTGTGGAGGTAAAGTGTTTCCGGGCTACGATGAATTCGGAATCGGGAGCCCAGGCAGGACTGTTCAGCAAACGAAAATCTTCTTTTGTTACCTGTTGTGGGGCAGAACCATCCCGCTTCATGATCCAGATGTTATCCCCGCCCGCGCGATCGGTTGTAAAAGCAATCCATTTTCCGTTCGGACTGAAGCGTGGTTGCATGTCCCAGGCCACACCCTGCGTCAAGGATTTTGCTTCACCTCCGGAGAATGGAATCATGTAAATATCACCCAGTAAATCAAACACGATCTCTTTTCCATCGGGACTCACATCGACATTCATCCAGGTTCCTTCATCCGTATCAATCGAGACTTCTTTCATATCGGAAGATGGATTATTTACGTCCCATTTCGGTTTTTCCTCTTTCTTTTCAACTTCCTTTGCCAGAATCGAGGAAGTGCCGGTGAGGGTGAAAATCAATAGCCAGATGAAAAATTTCTTCATGTTCCCGCTCCTTTTGAAACCAATAATTATAAACGATGAAACCGTGGCGCGGGCGTCCCTGCCCCCAGGGCTCCGCGGACGGGACGTCTGCCCCACATTTTCCATATAATCACTGCTATGAATATTTTTGGCATCGTCATTCTGGCTACGGTTTTTGCGAAATTCTTCATCGATACGCTTGCCCGCTGGCTGAACCTCCGTTCATTGAAGCCGGAAGCACCGGCGGAATTTCGTGATCTATACGATCCGGATGAATACGCGCGTTCTCAGGAGTATGCGAGAGTCAATACACGTTTTCATTTCATCGAATCCGGTTTTCATCTTGTCCTGTTTTTGATTTTCTGGTTTGTCGGGAGGATTTAACTGGCTGGATCAGATTGTTCGTTCCTGGAACTATGGACCCATTCTTACAGGCATTTTATTTATCGGTATTCTGGGATTCGCAGGCAGCTTGCTTTCGTTGCCATTCGATATGTACGGAACATTTGTCATCGAAGAAAAGTTCGGATTCAACCGCACGACTATTCGGACTTTCATCCTGGACCGTCTTAAGGGGTTGCTGCTTGCCGTTGGACTCGGCGTTCCATTCCTGGCGATGATTTTGTGGTTTCTGGATGCTGCCGGTGATCTGGCATGGCTCTATTGCTGGTTATTCTCAACGGCTTTCATGTTCTTGATCCAGTTCATAGCGCCAATCTGGTTGATGCCGCTCTTTAACAAATTCACTCCTCTCCCGGACGGAGAGCTGAAGAAAGCGATTGCCGATTACGCAGCATCGGTGGGTTTTGGATTCAAGGATGTGTTTGCCGTGGATGCTTCTAAACGATCCAGCAAGGCGAACGCATTTTTTACCGGATTTGGAAAGAACAAACGGATTGCTTTGTTCGATACTTTAGTGGAACAGCAAACCGTGCCCGAAGTTGTCGCTGTTCTGGCGCATGAGATCGGACATTACCAGAAGAAACACGTTCCGATCATGATGGTTGTCAATATCCTGCATACTTTTTTGATTTTCTATCTTCTT
Source organism: uncultured bacterium (assembly GCA_963771165.1). Classification (GTDB taxonomy): domain Bacteria; phylum Acidobacteriota; class HRBIN11; order JAKEFK01; family JAKEFK01; genus JAKEFK01. The sequence goes on from CAVYSN010000020.1 coordinate 146,576, forward strand.
TCGATTTTTCTGAAGAGCTCCGGTTTGTACGACGCTTTTTACATGCAGCACCCATCGACCTATGCGGGGCTGGTTTTCTTTGGAATGTTATACGAGCCGATTTCGTTTCTGTTGTCTATTGTCTTAAATGCTCTCTCGCGTAAGCATGAGCTGCAGGCAGACCACTATGCTGTGAGCACCCTTCGAGAAAGTGAAGACTTAATTTCCGCCCTTAAAAAGCTTGCAGTGAAAAACCTTTCGAATCTGGGTCCGCATCCATTTTTCGTTTTTCTGAATTACTCGCATCCGCCCCTTGTGGAGCGTATTGAAAAAATGCGTGGGTGAGGTCCTGTAGGGGCGGGTTTTAAACCCGCAATCGTGCCAAGAAAACAGGAAAGTCGGCGGGTCTCAGCAAAAATAACGCTACAATAGGAACCGGCAATTGGGAGTTGGCGATTCAATGATTGAAGGCACATTATCCCATTACAAAATTCTGCAGAAGGTCGGTCAGGGCGGGATGGGCGAAGTGTATTCAGCCAGGGATCAGAAATTGGGTCGCATTGTTGCGCTAAAAATTCTTCCACCCGATGTAGCCCTGGATCCCGAAAGGATGAGCCGTTTTATACAGGAGGCCAAAGCTGCCTCGGCAATCAACCATCCCAATGTTGCAAGCATCTATGAGCTCAATAACGATGCGGACATTCATTTCATAGCGATGGAACTGGTGGAAGGCGAAACGCTTCAAGATCGGATCAAACGTGGCCCGTTGCCGCATGCTGATATTCTCGAAATTGCGTTTCAAGCTTCTTCGGCGCTGGAGGAAGCGCATTCGAAGGGAGTCATTCATCGAGATATTAAACCGGTAAATATGATGTTGACTCCGAGCGGGCAACTAAAGATTCTGGATTTTGGTCTCGCAAAAATGTTGAGAGACTCTGCCGAAGACGGTTTGTTGCAGCCGCTAATTCCACAAACTCATTCCGGGATGCTTTTGGGAACTGTTCAATACCTCAGTCCTGAACAGGCATTGGGCCGCAAAGTGGATGGGCGTTCTGACCTGTTTTCGCTGGGCACTGTCTTGTATCAGCTTGCCACCGGACAGCTTCCATTCCATGGTCAGAATGCAATTGAAATGATCGAAAGCATACTTCATGTTCAACCGGAACCTCCTTCGAAAGTAAATCGGGATGTTTCCCCTGTTGTTGAGCACGTCATCCTGAAGTGTCTGCAAAAGGATCCTGCGGCCCGATATCAAACCGCTGGTGAATTGCAACAAGAGCTCAAAATGATCGTTCGGCCTTCAGGAACCGCGAAGATCAACTATCCCGTTGTCCAGCCGCGGTTCAAACGAAAACAAATTCTGCTGGGCACGGTCGCCATGCTGTTTGTCGCGTTCATATTATTCGCGTGGCTGTATAAGGCGGCGCCAAAAGAATCGATCCGATCGATTGCTGTTTTGCCATTCTTGAATCCAAACGGCGATTCACAAATGGATTATCTGAGCGACGGGATTACGGAAAGCATCATCAACAGTCTGTCTCAGGTTCCTACTTTGAAAGTCCTGGCTCGTGGCACGGTTTTCAGTTACAAAGGGAAAGAAACGGATCCGCGCGAGATAGGCGATGAATTAAATGTGGATGCGGTTGTAACAGGAAGCATTTCACAGCAGCAGCAAAGTCTAGTCGTCCGTGTGAATCTTGTGAGTGTCCCGGATGGAGTCCAGTTATGGGGAGAGCAATACAACCGGCAAAGCAAGGACATTCTGCAAGTTCAGTCAGAGATCTCAAAGGAGATTTCCGGTCAGCTGCGCTTTAAGCTCACGGGTGAGCAACAACAGCAGATTACCCGGCAGTACACGGAGGATACAGAAGCTTATCACCTCTTTTTGAAGGGGCGTTATTTCTTGAACAAAAGGAGCGAAGAGGGTTTCGGCCGGGCGATAGAGCAGTTTCAAATGGCGATCGATAAAGATCCAAATTACGCGCTCGCCTACGCCGGTCTGGCAGATTGCTATTCGTTGATGCCCGCGTGGCAGCTCATGACTCCATCGACCGGGCATTCCAGAGCTCGAGCTGCTGCTCAAAAGGCCATTCAGCTGGACGGCTCTGTTGCCGAAGCGTATGCGGCACTGGCGCATACGCAGCACAATTATGATTGGGCCTGGACCGATGCCGAATCGAATTACAAACGCGCGATCTCCCTGAACCCGAATTATGCGATCGCCCATCACTGGTACGCCAGTTTTCTTTCCGAAATGGGAAGGGCCGAGGAGGCGATTGCAATGAAACGGCGCGCGCTCGAGCTGGATCCATTGTCGCTCATCATTAATGCAGATCTGGGTTTCCTTCTCTATCAATGCCGCAGACCCGATGAAGCAATCGTTCAACTCAAGAAAGCGCTCGATCTGGATCCGAATTTTCCCATTTCACACCAATGGCTCGGAATGGTTTATGAGCAAAAAGGTATGTACGAAGAGGCAATCCGCTCCTTTCGGAAAGCATCCGCGTTGATTCCGGATTCGCCGGAACCGAAAGCCCAGCTGGCGCGTGCGCTTGCCTTATCAGGAAAAACTTCCGAGGCACATGAGCTTTTGAAGGAAATCAAAGCATCGTTGAAGGAAGAATACGTTGCCGCTTTTGAGATTGCGTTGATCTATTCCGGTTTGAGTGAAAATGATCGCGCGGTAGAATGGTTGCAGAAAGCTTTCCAGGACCGAGTCTATCAAATGAGCAGCTTAAAAGTGGAACCGAGATTGGATTCACTTCGAACTCATCCCGGTTTCAAAAAAATATTTCAAGCCATGAAATTTCCATGAGAGGAGGAGCAGGCTTGGGAGCGCAAGCATCTTGCCTGCGGATATAAGGACATCAAAATGTATTATCGAATATCGCTACTTCTACTTCTCCTTTCCAATTGGTGTAATTCAGAAACGATTCGATACATTCCAAAACATGAAGAATTGACTTACACGTTCGGGGGTCAAAAGGCGGTGATGAATATCAAGCCGGGAACGATTCTGGAATCCTGGACCGAGGATTGTTATGACGGATCGATCAAGAGTCCGAATGATATTCCATCGAAAGTGGCTCCGATCGGCCGGGATAACCCTCAGACAGGCCCCTTTTATATTGAAGGAGCTCAGCCTGGGGATATTGTTGCAGTTCATGTAGTTGATCTGCAGCCGGCGCGGGATCACGCCCTCAGCAGCCACTATCCGGGATTCGGAGCATTGACCGGAACGGATTACACTGCTCTTTTGAATCCTTTGCTACCGGAAAGATTGTGGTGGTACACAATCGACAAGCAGAAGGGAACAGCCAGCACAAAACTTGGTGACCGAACACTGGAAATTCCGATCCGCCCGTTCCTTGGTTGCGTTGCGACAGCGCCCCAACGCAATGAAGCTCGATGGACAGTCACCCCGGAAGCATACGGAGGTAACATGGACGCTTATCAAATCACAAAGGGAGCTACGGTCTATCTGCCCGTAAACGTCGATGGCGCACTTCTTCAATTCGGAGATGGACATCTGGCCCAGGGGGAAGGCGAGATCATCGGCACAGCACTGGAAGCCGCGCTGAATGTAAAGCTGAAAATTGATTTGATCCATGGTAAGACGATCGCTTGGCCGCGTATTGAAAATGACGACTACATTATGACAACCGGATCCTATCGCCCTTTGGAAGATGCGTTTCGAATCGCGTACAAGGAGATGGTGTTGTGGCTCGTTGATGAATTCGGGTTTGAGTTGATGGATGCGTATCAGTTGTGCTCCCAGGTTGGTGAAGTCGATGTGGTTCAGGTGGTCGATCCAAATTACACTGTGGTTGCGAAGATCCACAAAAAGTGGTTACCTCCGGTCCAACCGTTTGGTGGAATCCATTCTCGAATGAAACGAACCGAATAGCGACGAACCGTTCCAAGTTTTGTAGGGAGCCTGTTGCTCGACGAGCCTTTGCGGGCAAAGATGTCCGCCGCTCGATCCGGCCGACTTGCTCGAAGTTGTTGCGGCCCTCTCCCGGGAGCGCAGACGTAGACTTACTCGGGCGCGATGAATAGCGCGCCCCTACAATCCGTATAAACATTGTAGGGGCGACATTTATGGCGCCCGTGTTCCAGTTTGAGATGAAAGCGGTTGAGCGACCAAACCAATCTCAGAAAATCCGGAACTTGAAATCAAATCCAGTGTCTGCATCACTTTGTCATACCTCAAACGCCGATCTGCGTGCAACAGAATTTTCGTGTCGGGACTTCTCCGATGCAACTCCTGTAGCCTTCCCGTTAAAATGTCTTCGATCACAGGAACATCTTCGAAAAACAGATCTCCGTTTGAAGTTAGATAGACAATCTTTTTTATTTGTTGCGGTTCGGACCCCGGCTTAGCCGTGACAGGCAACTGAACATTGCGCGAGACAATCATGGGCGTAACAACCATAAAAATAATCAGCAGGACAAGAACCACATCCACGAGCGGAGTGACGTTGATCTCGGCTTTAATCTCCTGTGAAAAAGTTTGCATCAGGATCACCTCTAAGCCGTATAAGACACGATTCCAGAGAGAATGTTCCGGCGGCAATGTGATGCCAAGCCTCCTTCACGTTTAACCGCGCTCCCACTGCATTTTTCAACAGCCTCTGCCTGCGCTACTTAAGCCGGTGGTCTTTATTCGCCGGGGCGCAGTTGAGGCGGGCCGGAAGTAAAAAAATCCTGATAGAAGCGATGCGTGTATTCGTCCATAAGTTGTGTTACGCGTTCGTACAACGGTGACTGGACGATGATGCCGGCGTGATGTTTTTTCTTTAATCGCCAAAAAACTTCTGGCGCATCGTAAGGCGAGAGGTCGGGCCATTCCTGCTTTGCCAGCGAAACCATCAGGCCGCCGTAATCGGTACGATGGGGCGGCAAATCATAAGTTTCATTTTCCATCAAGGTCTCAATCTTCGCCCATTCGGCCCACAAATTCAGTCCCGTAGACGCTTCGACGAGTTCCACGATATGTGCCCCCCCAACTCTGGCGGATGTTTCAAGAAAGTAGAACTTGCCATCATCGCGACCTTTGATGAACTCTGTGTGCGAAACTCCGTTTTGCAGTCCCACTGTATTTAACAGATCGCGATTGAGTTTTTGCAATGCCTGATCTTCTTCGGTCCCCCGGATCATTGTACGGGTGGAAAACACTCTGCCTTCGTGGGCTACCTCCATCGGAGGAATCCCGTATTGATGCGCTACAGCCAGCAGAACCTCGCCGCCATAAATAATCGAATCCACATGATGCACTTGCCCGGGGATATACTTTTCGAGCACATAAAATGATTGCTCATCCGCCAGTTCCTCAATGGTTTTCCAGAGCTCATCGTGATGTTCAATCTTCTTAATTCCGATGGCTCCCGCCTGCAGTCTGGGCTTCAGAACATAGGGAGGCGGAACTTCATTGATATACTCCACTATTTTCTTGTAGTTCAGTATGTGCACGAATTTGGGAACAGTCATTCCGGCTGCGGCTGCAGCTCTTCGCATCGCCAGTTTGTCCCGGAAGTAACGCGCACCCGTATCGCCGGTTCCTGGAACGCGAAGATGTTCACGCAAAGAGGCTGCTCTTTCCACATCGTAATCATCGAGTGCCACGATTCGATCGATCTGCTCGGTTCGCGCCATGTAGCTCACGCCGTAAATCACATCCTTCATATTCCATAGATTCTTGATGTCCGGAATATAGAAGATTTCATCGATGCTCTCGACCGGCCAATTCGCCTTGTCTTGCAGGCTTTTGGAGGTCAGGAGAATCACTCTCCAGTCTTCGCGTTTGCACTGGCGAAGGAATTCGTGCCCTTTTTCATAGCTCGCGATGCACAAAATGGTTTTAGACATACAGCAACTCCAGCAGACGCGCTACAGGATAGACTCTCTCGTTTCTATCAAAGTAAACCGAACGTTGATAGAAGAAGTCAAGTCGCCGGCCGGGATGATTTCTGAAATCTTCATCCTGTTCCAGTTGTCTGCAGAATTGTTCGCGCAGCATCGGATCTTCTTCCAGCATCTTCTGTGCAATTGGTTCCATGATATAAGGCTCTGCATATTCCTTCCGTTCGAAAATCGATTGGAAGAAGCCCCAGCGGACGAGAGAATCGGGCGCGGCGGGTTCCAATAAATGCAGGATCACGCGCAAAGTTCTTTGCGCCGTGCGAACAAGAAAGCCTGTTTCTTTCAACAGGATCGTTTCGAAGTAGTTATCGATTTTGAAGTCAACACGGAATCTGCTTTCGTACGGCGAAGAGGCGAATGAAACACGATGAAAGCGATAACGTTCTACCTCCGCTTTACGCTCAGAATTCAATTGTTCCACAATAACCCCGTGAAGTTTCAAATGCTCTGCAATGTGCCCGTATTCTGCGGGAATGAAATATGCTTCCGGGACAATCACCGTTTGTGTAATTTCACTTTGCGAATAAAACGGCAATTCCAGATCAACAGGCTCCCCTGTATAGCGAATGACGTTGTTTCCCGTAATGGGACTCTCCTCCTCATACGAGGAAACGCCTTTGAACCGGAAAAGCTCCGGCTCTCTTTTCAGGGAGACAACAAGGGGGAACGGTCTTTTTCCAATACAGTATTCGTGGATTGTATCTTCGTCTGCTATACGGTTCTGTTCCGTGATCTCGTCATGGTGGGTGTTCAGATATTCCAGAACTGTTTGATTCATGGCCTTCGTAGAGTAAACCCGGTCAGCATAAGGTTTTAGGGAATGTGCTTCAACGAGAAGACAAATACGATTCTGGATCGCAGAATAGCCGGTCGATAATCGTGGATTGGCAGGGGCATTAACGATTTCTGTGAGATCATTTCCTTCATTGTAAGGCGCTGTAGGAATTCCTTGATTCTCAAGCTCACGAATCACAGCGGGCATGAAGCGGGTTTGTGTCCAATGTGCCAGAACAGGATGAATATTGTGATGCGTTTCCAGACAATAAAGAATACGATACTGGAAGTCTGCCCCATCCGTGCAGTGGTTATCTATATAAAAATCCGGCAGCCAGTGATGATAAAGTTTTAGCAGCGCCTTCATCTCGGGAGCGTCCGCTTTCATATAATCACGGTTCAGATCCAGGTTTTGGGCCGTCGTTCGCCAGCCCTGTTCAACAGGTCCGATCTGGTTTGGACGATTCGTGTGCCCCCGCCGTTCATGTCCATCTACGTTGAAGACAGGAATCATAACAATGACAAGATGATCCAGCAGATGCTGTAATTCTTTCGTGATCAGGATTTCTCGCAACAGAAGCATCCACGCATCTTTTCCTTCCATTTCACCGCCATGAATCACGTTTTGAATCATCACGACAGCCTTCTTCCGCCGCCGGGAATGCTGCGGAGTGTGCGCGGTACCAATCACGACCGCTTTCATGTCGCGCCCCTGTGGAGTTTTTCCGAAAGTGATGATCTTGGCGAGTCGACTCGATCCGCAAAGCTCTTCAATGAATCCGATGCTCTCCAGATAAGAAGGAGTTTCGAGTCCGTCCGATTTTTCAAAGTGCGTTGTCCATTTCATAAAGCCTGCACAGTATAGCAAATTGTGCAGGTGTGCTCAGTGGCGTTCGCCTCCGGCCCCACGACTCGGCGGGCAGTGATGCCTGCCCTACAAGTTATGTCAGGTTATAATCACTGCGAATATGTCAGTAGCAACAGGCACACGGCTGGGTCCATACGAAATCATTGCTTTGATCGGAGCGGGGGGCATGGGCGAGGTTTATCGGGCCAGAGACAGCAGGTTAGGACGGGATGTAGCAGTCAAGATCCTTCCCGTTCACTTCACGCAAGATTCGGAACGTCTTCGCCGTTTTGAACAGGAAGCCCGCGCGGCAGGAATGCTGAACCATCCTAACATCCTGGCCGTTCATGATGTCGGTAATTTTGATGGCATGCCCTACGTAGTATCGGAATTGCTCGAAGGAGAAACGCTTCGAAGTCGTCTCCATGCGGCTTCGCTACCCTATAGAAAAAGTATTGATTATGCGCTTCAGATCGCACGTGGACTCGCCGAAGCTCACGAAAAAGGAATCGTGCATCGCGATCTGAAACCGGAGAACATTTATCTTACAAAAGAGGGCCGGGTAAAGATTCTGGATTTTGGACTCGCAAAACTTACGAACGCGTCGCCTGTTGAGGCAGGCCAAAGCCATTTACCAACGGAAGCCGGGACAGAAGCGGGAGTTGTTTTGGGAACAGTTGGATACATGTCACCGGAGCAGGTCCGCGGGCTGCCGGTGGATGCTCGCTCTGATATTTTCTCTTTTGGAGCGATTCTATACGAAATGCTGACAGGAAAACGGGCCTTTCGTGGAGATTCTGCCGTTGAAACAATGAACGCCATTTTAAAGCAGGAACCGGAAGACCTGGGAGCCATGACAACAGACATTTCGCCTGCAATTGAACGTATTTTGAAGCACTGTCTTGAAAAGAATCCGGAGGAACGTTTTCAGTCCGTCTCCGATCTTGCTTTTGCATTGGAAACAGTATCGAATGTTTCCGCGTCAACCATCGTTCCACATGCGCGATTGGGCGCTCCTTCAAAAAAATTTCGCGCTCTTATTATTGTTTTGCTTGCGATTCCGTTATTGCTCCTTATACTGTGGGGAGTCAAATTTCTTTCCAGACCTGAACAGAAAGACGCTCCTTCCTATAAACGACTAACTTTCCGAAGAGGAACGATTTTCAACGCGCGCTTTGCTCCAGATGGCCAGACGATCGTGTATGGTGCGGCATGGGAGGGAGCTCCATCTGAGATTTTTCAAACCCGAAAAGACAGCTATGAATCACGATCCATAGACCTCAGGGATGCCAACGTGCTTTCGATTTCAAAGTCCGGTGAAATGCTGATGCTGTTGCGACGACGCTTCCGGCTTGGTTTTATGTCCGATGGAACACTCGCACGAATGCCGCTTAGCGGAGGAGCGCCTCGCGAAATCCTTGAGAATGTGACGGATGCGGACTGGCATCCGACGAACGGAGAAATCGCTGTTGTTACCAGGATGAGTCAAATAGAGTTTCCCCCAGGAAAAATTCTGCATGAATCGGACGGATGGATCAGTCAAATTCGTTTTTCTCCTGATGGTGGACGAATCGGCTTTACTCACCATCCACGAACCGGCGATAACGCCGGTTTTGTTTCTATTTACGATTTTTCGGGAAAAGCACGCGACCTGACCTCTCGTTTCTCCGCCGTAAACGGTCTCTCCTGGTCTCCGGATGGAAAAGAATTGTGGTTCTCTGCGACAGAGAAGGGAATACGTTACCAGATTTATGCCGTTGATATGGATGGAAATGTTCGTGCGATCACCGCCTTCCCGGGGCATCTTCTCCTGCATGATATTTCACAGCGAGGGGAACTCCTGTTAAGTTTGTTTGATCCCAGGCGGGGCGTGATTGCATTTCCAGAAGGAGCTCCGCATGAAATCGATTTGTCGTGGTTTGAATGGTCGTTCGCCACTGACCTTTCGGATGACGGAAAGCAAATTCTACTAACGGAACAGGGTGAAGGGGCCGGCGAGTCTTACGCCATTTATTTGAGGAATACGGATGGCTCTCCTGCTGTTCGCCTCGGATCCGGCTGGGGAATGGCCCTTTCACGAGATAAGAAAGAAGTGCTCGTGATTTCGTATCCGGACAGCTCCAGAATATCGATCCTGCCAACCGGCGCAGGAAATGCTCGCGATCTTCCCAAACATGTAGACGAATACGAGTGGGTCATTTTTTCGAGAAGGCCGGACGAAATTATTTTTACCGGTCGAAAAGGGAAGGGCGGAACAGGTCTCTTCGTTCAAAAGATCAGTGATGGAACTGTACGAAAGATAACTCCCGATGAGGTGGGATTGCCTTACGTCGTATCTCCCGATGGCGCTAAGGTGGCCGCTGTACGGCAAACGGATCAATCGGTCTGGATCTATCCAGTGGATGGCGGGGAGCCGCAGCCGCTGAATCAACCGGGGTATTTTGCGATCCAGTGGTCAGAGGATGGATCATCCCTTTATTTGACGCAATTCACGGATTTGCCTGCTCAAGTTTTCAAATACGATTTAAAAAAGAATGAACTGACGTTGTGGAAAGTACTGACGCCTGAAGATTCCGCCGGGATCACTAGCATCGGCCCGATTCAAATTACTCCGGACGGCAAATCCTATTCCTATACTTACAGGCGCGAGCTGACCGATCTGTACATTGCTTCCAACCTGAATTAGCCCTTCAACGCAAAGACGCCAAGACGTAAAGAAAGGAAAGAGTTTTTTCTTAGCGTCTTTGCATTACTATAGTTCAAATCTTTATTTTTTTGTGTAAGAAGGGGGATGCGGAGATATTTGAGATGAGGGGGATGTTTCCAGTTTCGAAATTAAAAGATCTAATCTCCTTCTCTCCACAATCTCCACATCCCCTTTCTTATACGAGCTAAAATCTCCCGGGTTGCTGCTTTGCTGCTTTATGTCTTTGCGTTAAAGAGCTCAGTCCGTACGGAAGCGATAATCCCAACCGTGTCCATTGGCGCCGTGCGTCATGAGCATTCCGATTCGTCGACCTTCTTTTCGCGCATAGAGTTCCAACAGGTAGTACTCTTTCGGCTTGCTGCTGGGAAGATTTAACTTGACACTGGTTTGATCCGTGGTCCCGCTGGCCACGCTTTCGACAGCTTGATAAGGGCAAATTAGTCTGTTGATTTTGTAGTCGTAAAAAACATCTTTTCCTAACGATGTCCACTCCAGGTGGAAGTCTCGCGTGTGCAACGGTTTTCCATCTTCACAACAACGATTCCAATTGCGAAGCACAAGGTTGTTATCTTCCGGTTTAACAATGTGAATAATCTTCAACAGGTCCACTCGCATAACTGTGTCCGCATCTTGTACTACGGCAAACTGCTGCCACGCGCGCAAATCTCCGGGAAAACTGGAGGGATTCTTTTCGTTCGTATCCAGTTGGATGCTTGCTCCATACGTACCTGGCGGGAGTCCCCGAAATTCGAATTCCCCGTTCGAATAAAATGCTTCGGCTGTCACCAAACTTCCTTTTGTTTCGTCTCTGAACCAAAAGGAAGGGCGCACATTCGTTATATCTGATATCTGTTGGCCGTCGAAGAAGATGCTCCCGCGCGCCACCTTTCCAGTGTAAGGGGGCCTGAGGGCTGTCTTGCTGGCAACCGGTTGGCTTGCTTTGATGGGCGGAACCACCACAGGTTTCCTGACAGCCGCAAACCATATTACAAACAGGACCAACAGAAGCATGACCAGAGTACCGCTCGAGATTTTCCTGGTTTTGGAACGGATGATTTCAGGCTGATTTCCTGCGAGCACTGCTTCCAGATCCCGGCGCAATTGCCTGGCAGAGGAATATCTGTCTTCCAGTCTGTGCGCAATCATCTTCCGAAGCACGGCTTTTAAGCCTGTTGAAATGTTTACAAACGGCTCAAAATCAATGTCTGATCCGTTGAGCTCCATTTCATGAGGTTCCTTATGAGACAACAGGGTGATCAATGTCATACCGAGCGAATAAATATCAGAAGCGGGCACAGCTTGCCCTTGAAACTGCTCAAACGGCATAAAACCGTAGGTGCCGACAACGGTGAATCCCCCTGCCTCTGTTTTCTGATGGTGGAGCACTCTATCGCGTACGGCTCCAAAATCAACGAGGTGAAGATCACCATCTTCGGACTGCAACAAATTGCTCGGTTTGATGTCGCGATGAATGATCGGCGGAGAGAAGTCCTGCAAATGCTCGAGAATCGTAACCGCTTGCAGGCCGATCCGAATTACTTCTTGTTCCGTATAATGTTTTCCATCTAGAATCGACTGCGCTAGATTTTTCCCGGCAATGTATTCCTGAACCAGAATGATTTGAGTTTCCGTTTCACTCTTCTCCGTGAAGAATTCAAGAAAACGTGGAATCTGTGGATGACGGATCTGCGATAAAACCCGAGCTTCACGCTCAAACAATTCGATCACTTTCCAATCCGGCACATCCTTCCAGGAAAGGATCTTTAAAACGCACTGAGTTCCACTTTCCAAATCGTACGCAAGAAAGGTTTCGGCAAACCCGCCTTCTCCAATTTTTCTTTCAATTTTGTAGCGTTGCTTAACGATCTCAGAAATCTGTTTTCCAGAAGGGATTTGTGATTCTTGAAAGTTTTCCATGGGTCTTCCGGATCAGGCGATTCGTGCCACGCTTTTTTCCAGACGCCGAGAGTGTTGATAAGCCGCTATTGCCATCAAGAAGTAACAGGCAAAGTAATAAGCATCAACGGAAAGGTAAACGAATGATTGAAAATCTGAGATGAGGCTTAAGATTCCGTCCCCCACAAGAGTTAAACAGAAGGCAAACATGGACAAAAGTGAAAATTGATGAAATTCATCGCCCCTTTTTGAAATTTTCAGCAGCAAGACACATTGTAAAATCAGAACGAAATCTAATGTGGGATAGCAGAAATCCAAAATGGTTTGCGAGAACGGCTGGGCCGAATCACCCAGCTGTGGCAGGATCAAGGTCATAAACATCGCAGCGTAAAGAATAGCACCGAGGCCAAAAATTCCGCGAAAGCTCCTCCACTCGAGATTTTTCTTTTCCATACGGTAAACCAGAATCCGATGAAATCCGTAAATGAGAGGTAGGTATCCGAGCACCCAGAGCGCATCGGCAACAGTTCCGTATGCGATCAGACGCAACACCATTTCGCAATAGATTTCCAGACACTGGCCGAGCAGCCAGGTAAAGGCGCCCAGAGCAAGCGGCGGCCATACGGATCGTAGAGGATGGTTTCTGTCATAGTAAGAAAGCAGGTTCAGGTAGTTGTAGCTGGCGAACAAAAGGGCTACTACTTCCGCCAGATTTCCAAAAAGTAACCCCCAATTGGTAAAGGTCAAATAACTGTAAATCGGCACCGAACACACCAGCACAAACAGGGAGGACGGAATGGTCCACTTCATGATCAGGCTATACCCCAGATTCTATATCACTTTCTGCGGTTCGTAGCGTTCCCTCTCACGAAGGTGGTGTTCTGAAGTCGTCTAGTTTCTTTTCTCCGCTTTATGAAGGCGGAGATGAAAGAGGGGTTGCCGAAGACAGCTTTCCAACCTCCCCTTTAATCCCCTCCTTCATAAGGAGGGGAAATCCCAACGAGGCATGAAGTGAACGGACCTGTATAACGGTTGCCTAAGATTTCGCGATTGCTTAGCATTAATCCAGAATTATGAAAGCGGTTCGTAGAACTCGACTCTGGTTCCTGATTCTGCTTTTCGGACTGACTCTACAATTTCTGTACGCTCAAGAACCCATTCGCGAGGATGTTCAGGTGACTCTTGTCAGTTTGTACGTTTCTGTCATCGATGCAGGCGGCAATTTTGTAACCGACTTGAAACCCGAAGACTTTGTGCTGCGTGAAGATGGGGAAGTTCAGGCCATTCAGTCGTTTAGCGCAGGAAGTGACGATGTCTCATTGACAGTGGCATTTCTGATGGATAACAGCGGAAGCATCACCGCAAACGATCTAGAGATGGCGCGCAGCGCAGGACTTTTATTGCTGCAGGAATTGAAATCCGATGACAAGATTTTCCTGATCGTCTTCCGTCATGATGCTAAATCTCTCGTAGAGCCGACCTTCGATAAAAGGAAAATTGAAGATACGCTTCGATCGATTCGACCGCAATACGGCACAACTGCGCTCTATGATGCGATCTATCTTGCTGCGGGCAAACTGGACAGGGAACTGGGTAGAAAAGTACTGCTTTTGTTTTCCGATGGCCAGGATAACTCCAGCAACCGGAGATTGAACGATTTGCTTGCGGGAATCGCCGGTTTTTCCGACATTACAGTGATTTCGATAGGGACTCGCTTTCATCAGGAAGAAGCAAGTCGCTACGGTGCGATGGAAGAATATAAAAAAGGACGCGCTGCGATGGAGCAGATGGCTAATGTAACCGGCGGTTTCAGCGTATTTCCCGAAAACAAAGCTGCCCTGGAAAAGACTGTTTACGATTTGCGTAATTGGATTCGCAATCAATATACGCTCGGTTACTATCCCGTGAACCGAAAGCGTGATGGATCGTGGAGAGCACTGAATCTTGAATGTAAGCGGAAGGGAGTTCGATTGGCCTACAGAAAAGGCTATTTTGCTCCGGGTTCGATCGATGCCATCCAGACCGATCATCCGTTTACTTCTGTTGAAAATAGCGGATCAACGCAACAGCGCTGATCACTGCCCAGCTCACTTCCACCAGTGTCAATCCTGTTTGGCGAACACGATAGGCAACGACTGCGAGAATGATGGCGCCAATCAAGTTTAGGAGGATGTAGGCGGGCTTGTCCGGCTGCAGCTTTTTCAATTGCTGGCCGGCATACGCGACCAAAATCATGGCCGCTCCAAGTAAGGAAATCATCTGTTCTACCATGCGAGTTATGTTACACGCAAAAAGTTATTTCTTCCCCGTCAATTTTGTAAGAAGGGAGATGAGGGGATTTGAAAGAGATAGGGAGATGGAATAAAAGTAAATCGATCTGAATTTTATATTGATTGCTTATCTCAATTTCCTTTATCTCCCCATCTCAACTTTTACACGAATGATATCCCCGGTTAGAGTTATAATCCTGCTGAATGAAAACCATAACGCTCTTATTGCTGTTGTGGACTACAAGCTTTGTTTCGGCGCAGGTTCCCTCGCGGGCGCTGAAGATCGGTGATGGCTTTGCCGATTACGAAAAGAACAAGCTCGAAGAGATCACCCATTTATACTTCTCCGGCGATTGGGAGTCGCTTCAACGCGAAACCATTCAAGTTTTGCAAGAACTTGCAGTTCAGGTCCACCAATGAATCTCTGAACGAGGAGATGAAGCTCGACTTTCAAAAACACTATTACAGCGTCGTTTTTGTGTATACGGGGCCTGACCGAAAAGAGGAGGTTCTGCGTTTTCTTGTGCATGATCCTTCACCGGACGCATATGTTTCGCGGATACCGGGTATCAAAGCAGGGGATGAAACGAATTTGTACGAATTGTTTTTAACCTCTGCTCCGGAAGATCTGTTGATCAGTACGTATATTTCAACCAGAGAAAAGAGCGGATTGGAGAGTCAACTTCCCAGGTTTTTGAAACAGTTTGATCCGAAAGTGCTGGAAGGTTTGCTGGAAGCGGTCGCGCCACGAAACCGAATTCATGCAGTTCTCAGCCGAGTTGATTTGCCTTTCTCTCGAGCCAGCATCCAGATCAAGGATGTCGTGCAGAAAGGAAAGGATGAAATCACACAAGACTTTAAGTTATTGAACCGGCCTTTGACACGGTTCAGTTTCGGCGTTGTCAGCTCAGTCATTGTTTCCAGTTTGGAAAGCAGTACGCGTGCAACCATTCAAAGCGGGGATTTAACGAAAGATCCGTTACGCGGACATATGCCGATGGGAATACTGAATGTTCATCCGTTTGCCTACGATGCAGAATCCGAGAATGTGGGATGGAGCGAGCGTTTTCGACTGTTCATCGGTGGAATCCTGGCGCCTGAATTCGGAATTTCTGCGGGCGCCGGTCTTCAATTGATTCGCGGTTTTTCCATCAATGCCGGTGCCGGTTTGCTCCTGATTGACACATTGAAAGCCGGAGAAAAAATCGGAGAAGAACCTCTGGATCCGGAAGATCCATTCGAATACGGCACTTCAACCGTATTCTTCGTCGGCGTCGGCTACAATTTTTAAACCTGGTCGCGTAGTAAACCCATCGAATTTCTTTTAAAAGTCGCCTATTTCCGTAGGGGCAACTTACAACTGTATGGCATTATGGCACTTATTTGTCGATCGGTCTGCTTATATCCCAACCAAGCGCTCCACGCTGTATTAGCAACCGAACAATTTGTTGCGAGCCGACTCCGAAGGTAGTGGCAGAGCAATTCCAATGTGAATGCTAAAAAACAACACTCTTGAATAGACGGGTTTTAGTTTTCTATGAACGTTCCATCCTATGAGGAATTGCTCTGCAGAACATTTCCTTCAACCGCTGAACTCATACGCTATAAAGCATTTATCAGACAGAGACGAAAGTTAGCGGAATTACTCGGCAATTGCTCTGCCACCACCCGTCTTTAAATTTCTCGTGTGGTGTTGGATATGCCTCGCGCAAAGCAGAAGCGAGTCATTCAAAGTGGAGCTTCCGAAATATGCGTGAGTCAATTGAATCTTCGGATTCTGATCGTAGCAGCGCTGGATCCTTCTCTTGGAAGCTCTCGGCTAAGTGTTTCAATGCGTTCACTGCTTCTGTTTGATCCTGCGCGCGAACAGAGCCGGACGCGTTTCACGGGGAGCGCGCGTTCCAGGCGGAAACGGGATCACCTCGAAGCAATCTGGGAACGTAGATCCAGCGAAGCAGCTGACGCATAACAGGGTTTGTGCGCACCTTCATTCCTTGCCCGCCATCAAGCTCGGCCAGAAGAATTTCATAGACAAGGCTCAAATGTTCAGTGACGTGAGCGGGGGCCCATTTGCTATCTTCAGCGTTGCTCCATTCATCCTTAGGTACTCCGATGGCTGGTTTGTATAAAGTGATCAATAGCCTTGCCGTGCAAGTTTACGATTTCTTGCCATTTCATTTTGTTTGACATATCACTCCAAAGTGGTACCAGAAATGCGCCAAAAGGATTCCATTAAGTGACCAAAATGGTACCGAAATGGCGTATAAATGGTACCGAAATGGAACAGCACCAAAAACTATTGAAAATATGCAATAGCTCACGGGTTAGCGGTCACGGGCTTGATCGCCACGAAGCGTCATGCAGGTGGAGCTTGCGCGAGCGACCAGATCCCCTTTGTGGTCTGTGACTGTACATTCGACGAGTCCCACGGTTCGACCCTGCCGCACCACTTTCGCTTCCGCGCGAAGTGATGCTTTCCAGATCGGTTTTAGAAAGTTAATTTTCAATTCAAGAGTCGTAAACGATTCCCCTTCGCCCAGTAAGCTCGCATAGGCTAAACCCATCGCAGCGTCCGTTATGTCGCAAAGAACGCCGCCGTGAAGGGTTCCCATCGGATTCGTATGCCGTTCATCCGCATCCAGGGTCACAACGGCAATTCCATTTTCAATCGAAGTCAGCCGGAACCCGATCAACTTTGCTATCGCAGGCGGATCTGCTTCGCCCCTTGCCATCTTCTGTGCCATTTCCAGCATTGTTCCCATAATTGTCCTGTGTTGTTCTTATCAACTCATTTTACTTCCGAGCAGGAATTCTCCGACGGAAGTTTCCTGTAATATTCCGTTCCTGCTGCCTTTGCGAAAAGATCTGCAGTCGCCATACCCCACCGCGCAAGGCGCCAGTCCCATCGCCGTTGCCGCAAGATACATTGTTTGGTAAAGCACTCCCACGTTTTTCAAATGGAAGCATAGGCTATCGTTGAATACTTCCATGCAACACGCTGGAATCTTGCTGCAATGATGAACATGATCTGCATTCGATCCACCGGAATCGTCGTTGCTCGCGATGCATCACCGAGCAAGGTCTCCACGGACGAAGTTATATCCGAAATTCGGACCAATCTGTGTTTTGCGGGATCGTAATAGTGAAAGCCGGATTCTAAATTTTCACACCGATTGATCACGACGTAGAGTTCCTGTTCATACACTCCTCCCGCTGCAGGATACGGACGCATGGCAAATTCCAGATCCAACGAACCATTCGGCGATTGGATCGGTAATTTCACGTAGTCGTCGATTCGCGCCACACGATAAAGAAACTCACCCAGTTGCCGCTCCGAGATTGGTTTGTCCGAATACTCACGGATGGAACATCTTTCTTCCTGTACACGGGCAAAAGGAGGATCCTCCCGCTCGAGTTGTTTGAGATCGGGTTTGTACAAGGGCAAAGAGTTATTCTTTTCTATTTTTTTCAATAAAGGAGGAGGTTCCGATCGGCCGGCGAACCGGTAAGTTCCACCGGCGGGATGATCATGTCTTCCACCTCTGCTGCGCGCAGTGAAATAAGAGATCATGAAATTCCCAGCACTGAAGGTCCGATTCGTTCTCTTCCTCGCACGAATCCACGTTCATTGATTTCACCTATCATGTTTGCGGTCAACAGTAAGCCGAGCAGATCAAAGGCAGCATTTTCCGGCAATCCTGGAAATATTTTACAAAGTTCGGGCAACGGATACAGGTCGTGAAAGAGTATGAATGATAGCCGATGCAATCCAATCGTGAAGGAGAATACGCGAGTGCGACATCGGAGACTCCAGCACGATCACATCTTGATCCTTGTGGACGTAAGCGAAACGCGAAAGAACGTATTTGCGTTCGACAGCGAATCGTCTTTTCTTCTAACGAAATCCCGGACACAAGCGGAACCATGTTGCCAGCAATTTAGAATCCATGCTGACAGATCTCGAAAAGGAATCATTTTTTGAGGGATTACGAGATTCCATGTTGAAGTTAAAATATGATAGCACGCGAGAATCAACAATGAAGATACTAGCAATTGTGATCGGTGCGTTGTTCATTGTACAGACTGCCCGTGGTCTCGATCCGTCACGTAATTTGCAGCAATACATTCTCGATTCCTGGCAAATTCGCGAAGGGTTACCGCAAAACACTGTACAGGCAATCGCTCAAACGCGAGATGGATACCTATGGATTGGAACACAAGAAGGACTCGCTCGGTTCGACGGCGTACAATTCACCACATTTGACAGACGCAATACACCTGAATTGAAGAGCCATTACATTCTGTCCCTTCTGGCGGACCGTGTGGGAAGATTGTGGATTGGAACCAACAATGGATTGGTCCTTTACGAAGGAGGGAAGTTCACTAGATTCACGGCACCACACGCTCCCTCGGATGTTTACATTCGTCATTTATACATGGATGAGCGAAACCGTCTCTGGATTGGCACCGATCTGGGAGGTTTGAATTTGTACCAGGGCGGAAAATTTTCTGCTTACACAACAAAAAATGGCCTTTCTCACAATTTTGTCCGCGCCACCTGCCTCGACCGTTCAGGAAATCTGTGGGTTGGAACGGATGGTGGAGGTCTGAATCGGATGCGCGACGAATGAATGCAACGGCGGTTCCTTTCCTTCCGGGTGGAAAGATGCTTCCGGACGGTTCTGGTTCCCTACGGATCACGGAGTGGTTGTATTTCATCCCGATGATTTGCCGGTGAATCGGCAAGCTCCTTTCGTTCATATCGAATCGCTGATTACGGATCAGCAACAGCATTCCAGGATGATGCCTTTTGAGCGGTTGATTTCCTTTCAGCCTGGAACTTCCAATATGGAAATTCATTACACCGCTTTAAGTTTTCTATTTCCCGATAAGGTTCGGTTTCAATACAGATTGGAGGGATTGGACAAAGATTGGATTCAGGCGGGTACCCGGAGAGCTGCGTATTATACAAACTTGCCGCCGGGAGCGTACAGATTTCGAGTGATCGCTGCCAATAACGACGGAATCTGGAATCGCGAAGGAGCCACGGTTGCATTTCGTCTGCTGCCTCATTTCTATCAGACGTTCTGGTTCTATGCTCTCTGTGGTTTATTTTTGATTCTTGTGGCAGTGGCGGCTTACAGGTTTCGGATCCGTCAAATGCGGCTTCAATTTGCCGCTGTACTGGAAGAAAGGAACAGGATCTCGCGTGAAATCCACGATACTCTTACCCAGGATTTCACCGCGATAGTCCTGCAATTAGAGGCAGCGGAAATGGTCATGGAGAATGTTTCTGAGGATTCCCGCTCCTTTGCGGAGCGAGCGCGAGAGCTGGCGCGGAATGGCTTGACGGAGTCGCGCCGGTTTGTGCAGGCGCTGCGGCCTGCGCAACTGGAAGGGGGAACCCTGTCGCAAGCATTAAAACAGGTGATGGAGAGAACTTTGGCCGGGTCCAACATGAAGTTTTCCATGGAACTTGTTGGAAAAGAAAAGCGATTGCCCCCCGGTGTGGAAGATAATCTTCTGCGGATTGCACAGGAAGCGTGCACAAATATTCGCAAACATTCCGAAGCAGAGAATGTGAAAATACATCTTCAATACAAAAGGTTGCTTACAGAAATGCGAATCGAAGATGATGGTCGGGGTTTCGATCCGGATAATCCCTTTTCATCCGGAGAAGGCGGATTTGGTCTCACAAGCATGCGAGAAAGAGCCGCCCAGGCAAAAGGACGAATGGAAATTTTCAGCGTTCCAGGGAAGGGCACAACCATCGTTGTGACCGTATCGAAATTCTAAAAAACGCGGACGAGACGTCCGCGCCACTTTATTTCAGATTAGACGTTTGAAAAAATCGTTACCTTTATCATCGATCAGAATAAAAGCCGGGAAATTGACGACTTCGATTCTCCAGACCGCTTCCATTCCAAGCTCAGGATAGTCGTGCACTTCCACCTTTTTAATGTGGTCTTGAGCGAGCAGCGCTGCCGGACCTCCGATGGAACCGAGATAAAATCCGCCATACTTCTTGCATGCTTCCGCCACCTGGGGACTGCGATTTCCTTTCGCAAGCATAATGAGAGAACCGCCATGCGATTGAAATTGCTCCACGTAGGAATCCATGCGCCCTGCGGTCGTAGGTCCGAACGAGCCGGATGGCATACCGGAAGGAGTTTTCGCCGGTCCCGCGTAGTAAACCGGATGATCCTTGAAATACTTCGGTAACTCTTCCCCGCTATCCAGCTTTTCTTTTAGTTTCGCATGCGCAATGTCTCGCGCGACGATCATTGTTCCAGTGAGCGACAGATGAGTTGTTACAGGATGCTTGCTCAATTCCGTAAGAATTTCTTTCATCGGCCGGTTCAAATCGATTTTTACAACGTCTTCATCATATGCGCTCCGCTGATTATCCGGAATGAATCGACCTGGATTCCGTTCCAATTCTTCCAGCCAGATTCCATTCTGATTGATCTTCGCTTTGATGTTGCGATCTGCCGAACAGGAAACCCCAACCCCGACAGGACAGGAGGCTCCGTGTCGCGGCAAACGGATCACGCGCACATCCAAAGCAAAATACTTCCCGCCAAATTGTGCTCCGATCCCCGTCTTGTAGGCGTTCTGCAAAAGCTTCTCTTCCAATTCCACATCGCGAAATGCCTGCCCATATTGATTTCCCTGTGCAGGCAAATGATCCAGATACCCAGCCGTCGCGAGCTTGACCGTCTTCAAACAATTCTCCGCTGATGTTCCACCCACCACAAAAGCAAGATGATATGGAGGACAGGCGGCGGTACCCAACGATTTCATTTTGTCCGAAAGAAAACTTTCCAAACTTGATGGATTCAATAACGCTTTCGTTTGTTGATAAAGAAACGTTTTGTTTGCGGATCCGCCCCCTTTTGCTACAAACAAAAATTCATAGTTCATGCTGTCCGTAGCGAAAATATCGATTTGCGCGGGCAGATTCGATCCGCTATTGATTTCCTGATACATCGATATCGGAACAGTCTGGGAGTATCTAAGATTCTCCTCCGTGAAGGTCTTAAATACTCCACGCGAAAGGTATTCCTCATCTTTTACGCCTGTCCATACCCGCTGCCCCTTTTTCCCGATGATTGTTGCCGTACCGGTATCCTGGCAAAAAGGCAGAATCCCTTTCGCGGCGACCTCTGCATTGCGAAGCATGGCAAGAGCGACACCTCGATCGTTTTGCGATGCTTCCGGATCTTCTTAAAATTGCCGCCACCTTTTCCAGATGCGCCGTTCGCAGCAGAAAGGAAACATCGCGAAAAGCTTCATTGGCCAACACGATCAATGCTTCAGGATCAATCTTTAGAATTTCATGTCCATCGAAATTTGTGATGGCTACATGATCTTTTGAGACCAGACGATAACGCGTATCGTCTTTTGTTAACGGAAACGGGTCCTGGTACTTAAACTCTGCGACAGGCATATCAATTCTCCTTTGTAACGCCGGAGGTCACAGGCTTAGAATCGCGATTTGCAGGCGCGGACGCCCTGCGCTCGTCAGGCGTAAAAACACCCGTTTTACGGAGGTCGTTTACGATCAGCGTTTGCAAAGGAATCGAAGTACGAATCACGTAGAAGGAGGCAAAGCTGTGAAACGCCGTTTTTTTCAAAGCTTCCTGCATCTCCTGCAAACGGGCCTGATAACGCTTCAATACGGAAGGAGTGATCGAGACTTCCGAATGTCCTTGCGTTTCCGAATCGATCAATCGTAAATCGCCACGGAAGGAGGGGTCGATTTCTTCGTCTGTCAGCGTTTGTAAACAATGCAAGCTCATTTCCGGCTGCTGCAAGAAGTTTCATCCCATCCCAGCCATCCAGCGAATAAAAATCAGACAACAAAAAATAAATACCTTTTGGAAAATTGGATAAAGCGATTTTCTTTAGCGCAGAGCTCCATCTGGTTTGGCCCCCGATGATCGAATTCTCCATCTGGCGGACAGTCGAAAAGAAATGTGGAAGGGAAGTTATTGCGAGCGTTTGAAAGGATTCATTCCGCACCACAAGGATGCGAGGACGATCGTAGTTCATTAAAGATACGTAGCTCAAGGCAAGCGCAAACGCTCTGGCATATTCAAACTTGGTCGGGTCGCCAAATCCCATGGATTCACTCGCATCCACCACGAAGTAAACAGGTTTGCTTTCGTCTTCCAGAAACAGTTTTAGGAACAGACGATCCGTGCGAGCATAAACATTCCAGTCAATGCTGCGAATATCATCGCCGGGCAGGTACTCGCGGTAATCAGAGAACTCCAGACTGGAGCCTTTGCGTAAGCTCGACCGTTCACCACGATGCTGATAACGCAATCTTCTGCATGACGGGATGTGAACCTGTTCGAGTTGTGCAAGTAATTCTCGTGTGAGCAGCTTCATGATTTACCACACGTAGTGGCAGAGCATTTGCCGCGTAAACACGCACCAACTGTGGTTCTGCATTGATGAATCGCTCTGATCGTGTGCGTTCATCTGTCGAGCAAATGCTCTGCAGAGCATTTGCTTCCAAGAAAACATGTTCATAGAGAAAATGAAATCATCAATTCCTGAGTTCCTATTTTCGGCATTAAGCGGGAATTGCTCTGCCACTACTTTTCATCATGTAAAAGTCTGTTGATCAGAAAGTCGGTGGAAATATTTTCCGCCTGTCCTTCTATATTTAGAATGATTCGATGACGCAGAGACGGTAATGCGGCATCACTGATATCTTGAACGGCAACATTAAACCTGCCTTGACGCAAAGCAGCGATTTTAGCGGAAAGGATGAGAGCTTGCGCTCCGCGAGGGCTCGATCCGTATCGGACATATTTACGAATAAAATCAGGTGCATTCGGGTACTCAGGATGAGTTTTGAGTGTCAGTTGAGCGGCAAACTTCATGACATGTTCTGACGCGGGAACCTGGTAGATTAAGCTTGAAAATTCGCGAATTTTGTCTCGTCCTGCCACCGGCTCCAGACGCAAAATTTCTTCTGCAGTTGTGCGATTGAGAATCGACAACAATTCCTCTTCCGCTGGATAAGGAACCAGGATTTTATAAAGGAATCGGTCCAGTTGTGCCTCGGGCAACGGATAAGTTCCTTCCATCTCGATTGGATTTTGCGTCGCCAGAACAATAAAAGGTTCTTCCAGCTGATACCGGTGCCCCGCCACTGTGATTGCATGTTCCTGCATGGCTTCCAGGAGAGCCGACTGCGTTTTGGGTGTCGCACGATTGATTTCATCTGCCAGCAAAACGTGTGTGAAAAGCGGTCCTTTCTCAAAACGAAACCCCTTATGACCTTCAGCACTCTGCATGATCATGTTCGTTCCAATGATGTCCGCCGGCATCAGGTCTGGAGTGAATTGAATGCGCGAAAAACTCAGGTCAACGCTTTCTGAAAGACTTTTCACCAGAAGTGTTTTGCCAAGGCCGGGTACCCCTTCCAATAAAACATGCCCACCTAAAAAGAGGGCGCTGATGGTGCGGTCCATCGTCTCATCCAAACCCACCATTCGCTTTTGAATCTGCAGGCGAATCGCGTCGTATAAGTCTCGAAATTGCTCAGCCTTCTCTTCAATCATAGGAGGTGGCATAAGGTGATGAAGGAGTTCAAGGTGTTCAAAGTGTTTGCACTGAACACCTTGAACACTTTTAACACCTTCAACATCTTTCTCTTTTAATTATTCTTCAATCGCTTCGAAGTATTCTTTCACGATCTTTTGATGAGAGGGGGGAACCCGTTCTTTTCGAACAGCCGATTCGTCTTGATTTTGGGAGACGATCTGGTTCGGCGCATTTTTACCGGTGGCGTCTTTGTTTAAACCGAAATTACGAACTCTCGTGTATTGGGGATTTCCGTTCTCATCCCACTGACTCTGCAGATAGACCGGATCCTTTCCTACGTTTTCGCGCTGACCTTCATACATTCTTTCGTACTTGGACTTTGTTCTGTCGTCAACGTATTCGCCAGTTCCTTTTTTACTCGTATCAAAATGCGACGGTCCAGAATCCTGATTTGTTGTCCCGGGACCATCCTCTACGCCCCCTTTCCCTTTTTCGAGATCACGATCTTTTAAATGACTATCGGCCGTAAAAGTTCCCTTTCCTGAAGAAGTGGTTTTACGCGTACTGTCCAGCGCTTTTTGTAATTCTGCCCTCATTTGTTCCGCGTGCGATTTCTGTTCCTGGTACTTCTTCAGAGCCTCTTTTAAACTTTTTAGATCCTTGCCGTCGAGTTTTTCTGTGTTGAGCTTTTCCGTCTGCATTCCTTCGGACGGTTCCTGTCCTTCCAATGCTCCTTGAAAGTCTTTAGCAAGCTGTTCCATCGCGGCTTTTTGATCAGCCGTCAGCCCGCCTCGATCGGGATCCGCCTGTGCGGCTTCCTGCCATGCTTTCTTGAGATCGTCAGCGAGTTTTTGCTGATTGGCGGAAAAAAAATATTTTTGCTTTTCCTCCAGTGCATTCAATCTTTTCAGGGCTTCCGCTTTATCAACAGACGGCTTTTGCAGTTCCTGCGCCAGTTTTTTGAATTCCTGAGTGAGCTTTTTTAATTCAGCGGGGATTGGCTTCTTTTCCAATTCACGAACAAATTCTGCAAGTTCTTTCCCTTTCGCATCAATCCTTTTCTGTTCCAATTGTTTCGCGAGTATCGAATCGGGAATCGGGAGATATGGAAGAACCAACATCGCGGATATGAGGAAAAGAAATAAGGCAACGGAAGGCAACAGGATGGATTTGAGCTCCAAAGCTCGAAACACTGAAATGTTTGCCAGTTTCGATGATGTTTCGCGTGTCAGGGCATTGAGGAAGGGATGCCCGTTCTTTTCCAATTCTGTGTAAGTCGAAAGACGATCTTTTAAATCGTAGAGGCGGTCCACCGCAGCAGCGATCGTTCGGCGATTGTGTGAAACAATCCATGCCAGCGATCTGCTAAGCAGAAAGAGTAGAACTGTTCCCGTGCTGATGAATACGATCAAGGGAGACGACCACAGGTACTGGCGCTCGATTTGGCCGGCCAGTTTCCAAATCAAGTAAGAGCATCCCGCGAGGATCAGGCAATGTCCCAGCAGGGAGATCACTTGAAATCTTCTGATTTTGCGGAGCAGGCGGGAGATTTTGTTTTGCTCCATGGAATTAACAATACACAGTCAGGCGGTCCGGCGCAAACGTTTTGACGCGCGCAGGCCGGCGATCGCAAAAGTCAACAGGCTTGTTGCGTATAGCGAAACGAGGACCGGGGTCACTAAAAAGAAATCGAAGATTGTGCTGGTCGATTTTCCGGAGTGATAAAAAGTAGCTTCAAGAATGATCAGCAGCATACCAAGGATGTATGAAACAAAAATTCCCCGTGCATGGACGCCCGCCAGTCTTAACGTGATAAAAAAAAGTAACCAGGGGAAAATCCAGAGCAATAAAACAAAAAGCGCCCCCAGAATTACGCTGGAAGGGACTCCGGTGCAGAGGAAAATGGTGAGTGAAATGCTCGCAAGCAGGAGTATCAGATAAAAGGGGCCCGTAGCCGGATGATTCAGAAACAGATTTTTCGGGTGAAACGTTTGTCTTAGCGGCATGGCCTGAAATCGTTTCTCATCCTGCTCCGTAAATACTCCCATTACGAAGAAAGGGAGTGTTATCATCAGGGCGGTCAGCAGAAGCTGATACAAATCTTCAATGTGTCTTGAAGTGATCGGACGATAAGCCTTTAGGCAAAGAATTCCTGTCGCCGCGTAAACGTTCAGCAGAATCATTCCGATGATTCTCGCGCGTGGATTTCTCTGCAATTTACGCGTATCGAGGGCGTTGTGGCCCCAGGCCACGAAGAGACAGCCGATGAGTGTATACATCAAGCAGTAAACAATCCACACCGGGATCTCCACGCTACCGACCTTCAGGGGAACAGGGGCAAAGATCTGTCTCCAGATGACGAGCCATGGAGAAAGAACCGCAAACCCCACATCCGCCGGTTCGCGATAAGCGCTGGTTCCCAGAAAGGCGAGCAAAATGTACGCGACAAAACCAAGGAGCAGTGAGAGGATGATTCCGATGATGGTTCTGTTTGAACCAATCGAAATGCAAATTGCCGCCAGGATCACGACGGCGAAAAATAGAACAAGGTACAGGATCGGAAGAAGCAGGTCCAGATACGTTAATCCACCCATAAAAAAGAGAGTCGAGAATACCGGCAGTGACGAAAGCAAAATTAAACTGACGATAATGAAGGAGTGCAAAAACTTGCCAAGCACCAGTTGAACGTAGGAGAGGGGAGTCAGCTCCAGAAGTTCGAACGTAGCACGTTCTTTTTCTGTTGTGAAGCTTGCCGCACCCAGGATCAATCCAATCAATCCAAGCAAAATAGATACCGCAATAATGAAGGAGAATAGCGTTACCTTGGAGTTGCTGGAAAGCGCGACCGGATTGAATGTAGCTGACGTGCTGGACCCCACCGCCACCAGCGCAATCGCAGATAAGATGGCAATATAAACCGGGACAAGAAAAAAGATCTTGCGTGATCTCATTTCTTCCCGCAATTGTTTGATCACCAAAGGATTTCTGAGAAATTTCATGCCACTTCTCCCCTGGTAATTTTCATGAATAGATCTTCCAGATTCGCTGAAATCGGCTGAAACGAAGTAATCCGAAAATTCTCACGGATCAGCGCTTGCAGAATCGAGGCAATCTCTTCATCCGTCTTGTTGCAGGCAAATTCGATGTAATTGGACTGCGCTTCGACCGTATCGATTCCGATTTGTTTCAGAAAGGCTGAGACCGTTTGCAACGAATCAAGAGTCGTCAATCTGTAAACCCGCTCATAGTTCATTCTTGCTTCGATTTCAGCGAGGCTTCCCGCTACAACGAGCTGCCCTCGTTCAATAATTCCGATGGAAGTACAGAAGTCGGAAAGCTCAGCGAGGATGTGGGAAGAGATAAGAATTGTCTTGTTCATCTTCTTCAATTCCTTCAAAAGCTCCCTGATTTCAATTCGGGCTCGCGGATCGAGACCGGATGCCGGTTCGTCGAGTAACAACAATGCCGGGTCATGAAGCAAGGTCTTTGCAAGACACAAACGTTGTTTCATTCCACGTGAGAGAGCCTCCACCAGATCCTGTTTCTTACCGCTTAAATCCGTGAGTTCCAACACATCATCGATCAGCCGCGGACGTTTATCCGAGGAAATTTCATAGGCTGCGCCAAAGAAATCCAAATATTCCCAGACAGCAAGATCCGGATAAACTCCAAATTGGTCCGGCATATAGCCGATGATTCTTCGCACTTCTCCTGGTTCATTCTCCGGATCCAGTCCGGCAATTCGGATGGTACCGCTTGTCGGACGTAAAAGTGTCGCAAGCATTCGTAACGTTGTTGTTTTGCCGGCCCCGTTCGGCCCTATGAATCCGAAAATTTCTCCTTTGTTAATTTGTAAATTTAAGGAATCTACAGCTTTTAATTCACCGTAGTATTTGCAAACGTTTTCAAGCTGGATCATAGTCTCCTTCCGCCATCAAAGGCGTCGGTGCGGGAATACAACACTCTCCTCATGAACCTTACAATGGTGTGAGCACCCACGGATTGATGACAATCGCATCTGGCGAATCGGCATAAACAGCGACATAAACCGTGGAGTCGGTTTTCCGTGCAAGGCCATTCACGATGAGCTCTCCTTCTTTATCGTGGATTTCTCCAAGCAGGAAATGCGGGTTCGAAAAGGATGCAGCATACAGTTGCAGCAAGTCTCGCAAGTGCTTTTCCGCAAAAGGCGGATAGCGATCGCTCTTCAACAGGATTGTGAATGTTCGGGTTTCGCCTGCTTTGATAGTCCCCAGAGCAGCAGAGTTTCGGCTGTCATACATGAAAAAAGAGTTATTCAACACGTAAGGACTTGCATTGACGACTTTGCCCTGTAGCTTACCCGGTTGCATCGTAAATTTCACATCCACATTCAGCGATACAGGTTGTGAATCGAACGCATCAAAAGAGCGGAAAGTCCATCGTTTCATGGTTTCACCGACTAGACGCCGCGGTAAATCCTCCGATAGCACGAAAGGTTCCGCCTGATAATTGAACGTTTGTACGGCGGTTTTACGTAAATAGCTGGTTTCGGAGTTTGATTGAAAATCAAACGTGCCCGATTCCGACATCACAGCTCCATAGATTTGATAAACAATCTGTTGTTGCAGTGCGGGAAAAACCTCAATGACCCCGACATTTGTAATCTTTCCTCTGCCGGCCTGGCGATATTTTGTATATCCAAAAGAGGCCAGTGTAAACAAGACAATGATGGCGGGGAAGGAAAACCAGAGCAAAGAGCTCTTTTTCATCAGCTTCAAAACCAAATACTGGAAAGGTCCGATGGCACAAACATACACAAAGAAGAAAAGCGCGAACCACTTGATGGCCGGAAGCCTCAGTCCTGGAATGTTATACAGATCCTTCTGCACCCGCGGATTTTCGTCCAATCTCTGGCGGAACCGCTGATTCAGGGCGGGATCACCTCCGGGAGTGGTTGGGTAGATGGTACGGCTCCATACATGGGCGAACAGGTTCCGGAGCTCTTCCGGAATTCGCGTGTAATCAAAAGCAAAGTAGGTAATATTACCTTTATAGTACGGGGAGGTCGTAACGAGACTGGAATCAGCTGAAAGCATGATTAATTCACGATCGCATTCACGTTTGATGACTGTCTGCGCGGGAAGTTCAATGGATGGAAACGGTTCGGTTGTTCTTCTAACCCACCATCCAACCATGAATTCTCCTTTCGACATTTGATTCAGCTCCGGGCTGATGCTTGGCAGATGATTTCTGTACACAGGATCTTGCAGAACAGCCCGATCGGTTGCCGCTGAACAGATCAAAACTCCACCGTAGGCAATGTTTTGAGCAATCGCTCTCCATTGTCCCGTGAGCAGCTGTGCCGGAGAAAGGGATCCAATCGCGATCCCATCCGCGCTTGCGTAGGCCATCCATTCAGAAAAAAGGTCCTGCGGTTTGTAATAAACCACATAGCTTTTACCCCCCCAGGGATTGGCCTGACCGTTCAAGAACTGATGATTGTATTCGTCGGTAGAAATGACGATCAAAAGATTGTCGCGATAGTTCAGCAGCCGCGGATCGAGATTTCCTTCTCGAAGCGTCCTTCCATTTGAATCGATGATGGTATATCTCAGGCTTTCATAACTGTTCGAATGATAGTAGAAAAGTTCCACCTTCTTTTTTGCGGTTTCTCCCAGATCAAGAGATTTTTCAAAAACCGTATTTCCCTTATAGACCTGGATTTTTCCCTGGAACCGGGGTCCCGAATTTTGGATTTGAAAAACGACCGGAACCCACCGTTCGGGGCGGACATAGCCATCCAGTCCGACGGTGATGCGGTCGACTTGCACAGTGGCCAGACTCGTCAAAGGGAACAGGAGCAGAAGAAGAGGAGTCAGAATCCGGAGAATATCACGAAGCTTCATGGAAAAGGTAAATTCTAACACTATAGTGCCAAAAGTCATGAGTAATGAGTCATGAGACACGCCTCCACGGTCTTATTGCTCATAACTCATTGCTTTGTCACGCCGTTATAACATTTTCTTTGCATTCTCCCCGGTGTTTATGATGAAATACGCTTTATGAAATCCCCGCGGGTGTTGATGGCGGCGGGACTTTGCGGCGTCATCTGTTTAGCAACTGGAATATTTATCGGCAGTTCTCGCATTACGGCAAGCGATGCGCCTTTGCAAACAAGAAGGGAATTGATAGATTTGTCCGATGCTTTCGCGGAAATAGCGGAACAGGTCAATCCTTCCGTTGTTCATATCAGTTGTACTGGAACAGAGACTCCTTCCGTCGAACGAGAGGCCGCGGAACCGGAGGAAGGGGAAGACAACCAGTTTGGTTTTGGATCCGGAGTGATTATCAATGCCGAGGGATACATCCTGACAAGTGCTCATGTCGTGGATGCTGCCTCGAAGATTGATGTAAAGCTATCTGACAATCGTCAATTTATTGCAAAGTTGATTGGCCAGGATCGTGAAACCGATCTTGCTTTGATCAAAGTTGATTCCGAAAGCGCCCTTCCTTCCGTGCCCATGGGGGATTCGGACAGGCTTCGTCCGGGACAATTGGTGATGGCGATCGGAAATCCGTTTGTTTACGATCACACGGTTACTGTTGGCGTGATCAGCGCATTGAATCGCAAACTTGGAACGACAATCTTCGATAATTTTATTCAGACCGATGCCGCCATCAATTTCGGTAATTCGGGCGGTCCACTTCTGAATGTGAAAGGAGAAGTGATCGGCATCAATACTTTGATCAGTTCGCAGGGCACAGGTATCGGTTTTTCGATTCCGATCAACATGGCAAAAGAGATCCTGCCGCAATTGATGGAAAAAGGGAAAGTGCGTCGCGGATTTCTTGGTCTCGTTCCGCAAGACATATCCCCTGATCTTCAGAAGGCGCTGGGTTTGACGCAAACAGAAGGCGTGATCATATCTTCGATTCAGAGGGACACTCCTGCGGACAAAGCAGGATTGAAGCGTTACGATGTGATTGTTGAATTTGATGGAAAGAAAGTCGATTCTGAGGATCAGTTCCGCCGCTATGTGGCAGAATCGTCCCCGGGTAAGAAAGTGCGGTTGAAGGTTGTTCGCGATACAGAAAGCATTGAAATTCTGACGGAATTGATGGAAAGGGAAGTTACAGATGCTGCAGTTCCTGCGTTGGAACCTCAGAAGAAACAGGCCGATCGCCTGGGCTGGAGGATTGAAGACATGCATACAGCGCATCCCGTTCTTCCACCGGATCACAAGGAAGGAATCGTGATTCAGCATGTGCAGGCAGGCCGTGCGGCCGACCAGGCGGGACTTAGAACGGGGGATATTATCCTGGAATCGAACAAGCAGCCTGTCACGAATGCCGCAGCTCTCGATAAAATGGTGGCCGATGCCAGGTCTGGAGAAGTCCTTTTGCTTTACGTATACCGCTTTGGAAATTACCTTTTCATCACCCTTCAAGTACCTTGTTCAAATTCCTGAATTGACACTGGTTCCTTCTCCCCTTATATTTTGAGTGTCCTTTTTAGGTGACTCTATGCCCAAACCCAAAGTTCTTGTGATCGACGATGAGCCGGACATTCAGTCGACGCTGAAAATGATTCTTGAATACGAAGGCTATCGATATATTTCTGCTTTAAACGGACCAGATGGAATCCGCATCATTGACGATGAACACCCGGATGTCATCTTTTTAGATATCAAAATGCCGAACATGGATGGTGGTGAGGTCTTCGATATCCTGAAGAGAAAGGGCCGGGTCTCGCCTGTCATTATGATTTCGGGACACGCTTCAGTCAGCACAGCCGTGGATTTTATCAAA
Organism: uncultured bacterium; assembly: GCA_963771165.1. Taxonomy (GTDB): domain Bacteria; phylum Acidobacteriota; class HRBIN11; order JAKEFK01; family JAKEFK01; genus JAKEFK01. The sequence goes on from CAVYSN010000020.1 coordinate 178,326, forward strand.
CGGGGCGCTTTTGATTTTCTCGAGAAGCCCCTGGAGCGTGAAAAAATGCTGGTTGTGCTGAGGAACGCGCTGGAAAAGAAGAGGTTGATGGAGGAGTATCGCGAGCTCAAGCTGCAGGTGGAAGAAAAATTCCAGATGATCGGCGAGAGTGAAGCGATCAAGCGCTTGCGTGAAGCGATTGGGAAGGCAGCGCCGGCGAATTCGACTGTATTGATTCGCGGCGAAAGCGGATCCGGAAAGGAACTGGTTGCGCGGGCGATTTATAAGAATAGTTCGCGTGCCGACAAACCGTTCGTAAAAGTAAATTGCGCAGCCATTCCTGAAGAACTGATTGAAAGCGAACTGTTCGGCCACGAAAAGGGATCCTTTACGGGAGCCGTTGATAAAAAGATCGGGAAGTTTGAGCAAGCCGATGGTGGAACGATTTTTCTGGATGAAATAGGCGACATGAGCCATCGCACGCAAGCAAAAGTGTTGCGCGTACTCGAACAAGGGGAGCTTGAAAAGGTAGGAGGATCGAAGCTGGTCGTTGTGAATGTTCGTGTGATTGCCGCGACCAATAAGAATCTGGAAGATGAGATTGAAGGCGGGCGTTTTCGCGCGGATCTTTTCTTTCGTCTGAATGTGATTCCGATCTATGTACCCTCTTTGCGCGAACGATTATCGGATATTCCACTGCTTGTGAGACATTTTGCAGATCTTTATGCGATTGATAACAATTTTGCTCCGAAACAATTTTCGCAGGAAGTTTTGGACAGATTTCAGTCATTGCCGTGGAAAGGAAACATCCGCGAACTGAGAAATGTCGTGGAAAGACTTGTTTTGATGAGCCCGGGAAATTTGATTACTCTGGAAGATCTCGAAGCAAACATACCGGGAATGGTCGGGTGAAGTGAAGGCAAGAGAACTGGATTTGTCACTCGGGCAGTTGGAAACGTTGAAGGATTTCAAGGAAACGGCTGAAAAGTTATTTTTGATGGAAAAACTAAAGCAGAATAACTGGAATATAGCTAAAACTGCAAAGAGAATTAAAACACCCCGCAGTAATTTATATAAGAAGCTTGAACAATATAAAATTGCGATCAAAAAAGAGGGTATAGCCTAGGAAGTTTAAAGTTCAAGGTCGAGAGAGGTTCAAAGTTGGAGAAGGTGAGATGATCGCCCGATAGCGTCAACGCGTCAGCGGGTCCTCGAATCACGCGAAGACTCAAGGACTCGCGAACGCGTGGACGCGGTTGGGAGGAAAGTCCGAACTCCGTAGGGCAGTGTGGTTCCTAACGGGAACCGGGAGCGATCCCAGGGAAAGTGCCACAGAAAATACACCGCCACGACGCGTCGACGCGTTTCGCGTTTTCGGGCCTACGCGTAGACTCGCGGACTGCATGACGCGTGGACGCTAGTGGTAAGGGTGAAAAGGTGCGGTAAGAGCGCACCGCTTTTCTGGTGACAGAAAAGGCATGGCAAACCCCACACGGAGCAAGATCAAATATGGTAACCCGAGGCGGCCCGTCTCATTCGAGTTACCGGGTAGATCGCTTGAGAAGTCCGGCGACGGATTTCCTAGATGAATGATCATCGTCTGTGAAAACAGGAACAGAATTCGGCTTATTATCCTTCTCCAGCTTTGAACCTCTGCTAAAATGGGAGCGTAATGAAGGGCACTTCTCAACTATTGATCGCGATACGACTCCTTAGCACGATCAATAAATTTTCTGCGCAGCTGTCAATTTTTTTCGAATCAGGTCGTGTCTACCTGTACTGTATGGCAGACCAGGTTGTTTATGTGGAGCTGGGGGATCTGTTTCCTGCCTCATGGCTCGCGCAAACAGGTATGGGATCCACTGCCGCAAGCATACGCAATGCAAAATCGAATCAGGACAAAGTTCAGGCATTCCAGGAACTCCCGAGAAAGCCGGAATTAAACGCTCTTTTTATTCAGTTCGTTAAAAAGCACCTTGCAGAATTTTTTGGTTCCGAACTGCGTAAATGCGAATTAAAGGTCGATCCCATTCAAAATGCGGTTTCCCTATTCAGCCTTTCTGAAATGCTTTCCGAGTGTGCGGTAAATCTAACATCGAATTTTTCGTACGGCGAACTTTTGCCCAGTAATGATGTTTCATTTCAGCTTTCCGCGGATTATCTGGAAAAAAGTACCCGGCTGAAAATTACATTGCAGCAAGGATATCTTTTATCCAGGCTGGAACGTCCTTTGACCGTGCAGGATATTTTGCACACGATTCCAGCAGACGAAGAATCAACGAAGAGAAATCTTATCATTCTCTGGTCTTTTGGGATTCTGGACTCCAACTTCCTGACGCAGATGCTCCCACGAATGGATCAAGCGCAAGCTCAGGCAGGAGCGGCAACAGCGCGGGTCCAGCTTCTGGATCGCTTGCCGGAAGAAATTCAGAAACAAGTAGAAATCATCGAACAAACCTACGCCGGTCTTTCGCATAAGGATTATTACACCCTGCTAGGTGTGACGACAAAAGCAGACATGCCGCAAATCAAGACGGCATACTATCGGTTGGCGCGCAAATTTCATCCGGATCGCTACTATGGATTGGAAGACCCCATTGTGAAGGAAAAGATCGACATCATCTTTTCCACCATCAACGTCGCGTATGAAACTTTGAAGAATTCAAAAAGCCGCCATCAATACGATACCGCTTCCCTGGATGATAGACGAATCAATATTTCCAGTACGACCGAATCCCAGAAGCCGGCTGTCGAAAATGTTGCAAAAGTTGCAGAAGATTACTACCAGCGCGCACAAAAATCGTACTCCTCGCGCAATTTTTTCGAAGCTGTTCAGTTCTTACGCTCCGCCACTCAGATCACACCAACAGTAGCAAAGTACTGGAGACATCTCGGTATTGCATTATCGAAAAATGAACAATGGAGAAAGGAAGCGGAGGACAGTTTTCAAAGAGCGGTGGATCTGGAGCCTCAGAATCCGGAAAATCATCTTTACCTCGCCTTTTTGTATCGAAATTCCGCGTTAAAACTGCGCGCGAAACGCTGTTTTATGAAAGTGATGGAACTGGATCCTAAGAATGATGTCGCGAAAGCTCAGATTGCAGAAATCGATGCAGGAGAGTCCGGTTCAAAGAAAGGACTTCTCGGTAGCTTCCGGAAGAAGAGCTAGTATTAACGGCCAAGACACCAAGGTGCCAAGTAACGCCAAGATTAAAATTAAAATAGGGATTGGCGACCTTAGCGCTCCTGGCGTCTTGGCGGTTTCACCAGGTGCTCATTCAAGAGCGAGGTCGGTGCGCCAGCGATTTTCCATATCGTCCAGGGACACCAGGTAGGTGTTTTCAAAAGCTTCAGAAAGCGTTTCCTGCTTTCCCAATCGGTCCAGGAATTGGTTCATCTGATAAAAACGGTTTCGGTCAATCAGATACTCGACAAACGACAGAGATTGAAGGTACAGGACTCCTGCTGTTTGAGCATTGGCGCCTGCAAAACTGCCGTTCAGCCTCTCGAAACGCGGCAGGTTGTTGGACTCGATCAGCTCATTCAGCAGCCGTTTCGCCCTGCGGTGTCGACCGCTCACCCTCTGAGAATTTAGCAAGCCCTTCGTGAAGCCAGGCGGGAGAGTTTTTCAAGGTCTTCAAATCGACGAAGGAATGCGAAAGCTCATGAATCAAAACGCCTTTCAATTCTGCATTCAAAGAAGTGATTCCTTTGATCGGTAGTTTGATCTTTCCATCATTGGCGCCCGCAGACCACATAGGAACATCCATGACGTTGAAGTATTGCTGTCGGGGTAAAGGATGACTACAAACGGTTCAGCAGGAAAAAGTTCATACTGGGAGGACAACTGGCGATATGCTTCCTCCAGATATTCGGAGATTTCTGATGTAAGCGGGATCACGTCCTGGCCGCCATCATAACGGATCAGAAAGTGATTGCTGACTGTGCTGTCGTAATTCGCAGACGCACCCTGCTCTTTATCCAATCTTTTTAGTTTTTCGCGGATTTCGAGACTATCCTTGACTTCCAGAGATCTGTTCCAATAGGTTCTCGCGTCATCGAGCTCTTCTTTTCGCCAGTGCATTTCTGCCATGTAATTCAGTGCCGTCGTGTTGTCGGGATTTCGCTTCAATACTTCACGAAAATTTGTTTCTGCATTCCAATCATCTTTCAGAAGATAGTACCCAACGGCAAGATTCAAGGTCGTCGCTTCATTTTTTTGATACTCGTAAGCTTTTTGAAACTGTTCTATCGCGCGATGAAAGTTCTTTTCGTCAACAAACTCCAGCCCTCGATCCGTATAGAATCGCGCAAGGCGTTCTGTGGTCTTTGGGTCGGTGGCGACGGAATGTTCGGGTGGAGGTTGGATCTTTGTCGCAGGCGACGGATCAGAATTTTTGATATCCAATGTTTCAAGCTTGTGGACCATCGATAACGGAATGGATACGGTTCCGTTCGCAATTGTGTATTTGATTTCTTCACCTTCTTGCCGCGCATTTGTGCATTCGATTTTCTTTCCATTTTTCAAGTAGATCACATCCGCTTGCAGACTGCCAAGTCCGCAGAACAGAAGGAATGGAATGAATGGAATGAACTTGGAGTGAATGCGCATCAAAGTACTCGTGATAATGCAACAACAGTCGCAGGGGAGATTTGACGGAGGAAAATATCGGGAAGCCTTTGCATGGCAGCTTGTGCCAGTTGCCTGGATGCATATTGACCAAATAGAACGCGATAACAATTCTGGCCTTTAAACGTGACAGGAAGAACAATGATCTCGCGGGAATAACTCAGTAGTTGATGTGTATCGATCACGGTTTGTTCCTGGCACGCAATGACAAGCTGGATGCTGTACCCGCTCCTGTTTCGTGAGATCTCGCTGCGCCACAGCGTTGCGGCATCCCGAAGCCTTCTCTCGCGCAGCAAAATCAGAGGCTCCTCAAAAATAGGAGTTGTGCTCAAGGGAGGTTTTGGCTGTGCTATAGGCGGCTCTACAGGTTTTGTGACCTCAGGCGCTGCAGACCGTTCTACAGGCTTCGAGATATCAGGTGTTTGATTCTCCTGGGGCAGTTCAGGCGGAAGAATCGTTTTCGCCGGGCGAGGAATCTCAGATTCCCGTATGCTTCGAAAATAATAGACTGCACCCAGGATGATTGCCCATACCAGGAATAAGATCACAATCGGTCTTTTCCAGTTGAACTTTGAATCACTACCAATCGGAGGTCTGTCCGAGTCGTAATCGAGGTCCTCTTTAGAATCCTCAATTTTCTGGCAGACTCGAGATCCATCGGTACCGGCTCCGGCTTTAGACAGTTTCGGGTTGAATCGTCACATTTTCCACCGGCAACGGTTCGGCGAGTTTCCCGTTTAAGGTCCTCGATCGGTGATTCCACAGCTAAACCGGACGAAACGGCAACACTTTCTTGCTTGAGAGGTTCCTCTTGGATGGGGGGCTGCTCAGGCTCCTCTTCTATGATCGGCAATTGAGGAGCCTGTGGATACCTGTGGGCTCCGTCTACTTCCGTTGGCGCCGGTTGATCTTCCAGCGGCATTGAAAAGTGTTTCTGCCTCATTCAATTCCATCTGTAGAGGTTCATCCTGAAACCGGACGCACCAGACCAAGATACTCTAGAGCCACGACCGTCTTGCAGAGCTCAAAAGTATCCAGACCGGAAATCTGAGCTAAGTCATGAAGCGACCGCTTTCCGTTCAATTTGGAGGTGACTGCCGAAACGGGCAGATTCAGCTTTTCGTTCTGTTCTGCAAAATGACTCGTCAACTCATAAACGCTTCGGGCGATCCGATGTGTTGCAAAATCCAATCGCGATCCTGCGATTTCATGATGCCTGTGAATATGACGGAGGCCACCGGCAGATTCAGATGGATGATCTCACGCGGAAGCGTTCCTTCCATCAGTTGGTACTTCCCCTGATTCCAGAAGAGCAGTTGATGAAGAATTCCATCCACTTGTTCTCGCGCTCCCCAAAGCAAATCCTTTGCGCTGATGTAACCCAGTTCAACTAACGTCTTACCCAGGGAAACGTTCGGTTTTAGTCGCGCCTGAGCGTCCTCTACCTGTTCCGGGGTCAATTTTCCGGCCCGCTTGAGGACTTCAGTTAAACGATCGATTTTTTCATTGGAAGAAGCGAAAGAGATAGTCCCTTTTTGGAAATAAACAACCTTGATGATAGGACCGTTTTCAAGGCGAATCATTCCGGTTAAGTTCGATTGCGCGGCATCCTTCAGTATCTCGATAAATTTTGAGTCGCTTAAGGATCCTTTCGCGGAAAACTTCATAATGAAATCTCCTGCACTCATTGCAGCAATGTTTGCTTGTCAGCGTCCGTGGATGGGGAAGCGGGGAGAGGTAAAAGGAAGAAAAGGAAAAACTTCATCATCCAATGGTTCCGGAAGGCAGCCTTCTGACTCCATTTCCGTCTCAACCTTCTCGCCCAGTTTTCACTTCGCAGAGACCCTGAAAACGCCGAGTTCAACAAAGAATTATCTTCTCTGTGATTTTTCCGCGACCTCTGCGTCTCCGTATGAAAACCCTGAAATGTCTACTTTGCCGAGTAAGTCAAACAAAAATAGGGACTTATTATAATCCGGCAGACTTGAACGGTCAATGAAAGGCGCGCTACTGCAGCAGGAACTGAATTAGCTTTACTTCGTCGATCGTAATCTGTTGACGCTTGTAATCGATCAAGCCTTCCCTTTTGAAGCGTCCGAGAAGAGCCGTAACCGCGGGTCGATCTGTCGACAGGAGTCTCGCCAATTCCTCTTGCGTCAGCGTCAGACTGGTCCGATGCTTGCCGTTCTTATCCCCATTCTGTTTACCCAGTTTCAAAAGCAATTTAGCGAAACGTTGTGATTCGTGATTGGAAGAGAGCACTTCCAGCTGTTCCTTGGCTTCCGAAATCTTGGAGCAAAAGAACGTCAGGAAACATCCAACCACCTCTGGCTTGCTGTAAAGCAATTCAAAGAAGGTCCTTGCCTTCATGGAAGCAACAATAGATTCTTCGAATGCGATTGCCTGATCCGTTCTCCGGCCATTATTACAGAGACACAGCTCGCCAAAAAAACCACTTTGACGGATCATTTCGACTGTTTTTTCCTTTCCATCGAGGCTAATGACGGAAACTCGAACCCGTCCCTTTTGGATCCAGTAAAGCTCACTTGCTGGATCCCCCATCAGATATACGATCTGGTTCCGTTTTATCTTTTTTGTGAAAAATGCGTATTCAAAATTCTTTGCCTGATCCTTTATGAATTCACTCAAGACCTGACATTGCTCATGTGTCCAAGATTTCATATCTGTAGTTTCCCCTCTAGGAAGCTTCTCCGCCTCACCACATGCACAAGATCAGCTCTTTTGTAATTCCTTTCGTGACCTTCTGACTCTGGTGAAATCCTTCATCGGCTTGAAAAAGCGTCTCATTATACTGATTTCCGCCTTCGAGTGTCAATTTTAGGCATTCCGATCTCGACGATGTGGAGGCCGGTATATCGCCCGCGGCTGCATTATCCTGTTGTGCGGAAACTCCCTTAGAGCGATACTATAAGAGCGCTATGCCGAGGACAAAATTTCCTTTTTTTATCGTTCAACTCGCCGTCAGCCTCGTGCTTTTTGGGTTCCTGCTTTTGCAAATCCACCCCTGGGCGTTCTTTCAGGCTCTACTAAAGATAAAAATCGGCTATCTGCTGATCGGATTGGTTCTTTTTCCCCTTGGCCAACTGGTCTCCGTCATTAAATGGCGTTACCTGGCTCGCCCTCTGGGCATCCATCAGGACTTCAAACCGATGGCCGGGCTTTATTTCATAGGTACTTTTTTCAACTTTGTTTTGCCGACGATGATCGGCGGAGATATCACCCGATCTCTTTATTTAACGCCGGATGCGGACAAAACCAGAATCTCTTTTCTGTCCGTCCTTGTTGAAAGAGGATCGGGAGTTGTTTCGCATCTGATTCTTGCTTCCATCGTCTTGTTGACACCGTTCGGATCCTCGTTACCGCAGTGGCTGAGATATGGTTTTCCGCTTGTAAGCTTGCTTGCCCTGATCTTTTTTGCCCTTCTTCCGGTGCTTGTTCGGGAAGACGAGGACTCGTTTGCGGGAGATTGTCTGCCAGGATCTGATCGTGTTCTGGCACAAACCCTGGATTGGTGTTGTCGCCGTTTTGTACTCGATGCTGTTTCACACGGTCCTCGTGATGATTCACATTTGTGTAACTCGAGCTCTCTCTTTGTCGATTCCTCTGCCATATCACTTCATTACTGTTTCGCTGGCAAGCCTGGCTGCTCTCCTGCCGAGTTTTAATGGAATCGGAATCCGTGATGCGGTGTACATTTATTTGCTTTCCTACCTGGGAATTTCGCCCACTCAGGGGCTTTTATTTTCTATCTGCTGGTTTCATGACGATGGCTGTTTCGGGATTTATCGGATGCATCGTTTATCTCATGGGTGGTTTGAATCGTCCGGCCCCATTCATGCGTGAGGTGTCGCATGGCGAAGGATGAAAAGCAGCAACGCATCGAGGGCGTTTTCTCCAGTATCGGGCTTGGAAACAGCAGTGCGGAAAGAGTTGCTCAGATCGTAGAAGACTACGAGCATGCGATGAGTACGGCTGATTTTGCCCGGCACAATACAAAGAAGAAGAAATTTAAAGATGTACTCGCCGCTGCGGAAAATAAAGTTGAGGAAAAAGAATAGTCTCATCGCCGTATTCGTTTTTCTGTTACCCGCCGTTGTTCTTGCCCAATCGGAGCAGGAAAAACAACTTTTCGAATTCGTGAATTCTGAGCGTTTACGTGAAAACCTGACTCCGCTTCTGTGGGATGATGATTTGTACCTCGTTGCACTCGCGCACAGCAAGGATATGGCAGCGAGGGGCAAAGCGGGGCATAAGGGTAGCGATGGAAGAGAACCCAATGAGAGGGTTCGCGACGCAAAGATTTTTGCTTCCAAAACGGGGGAAAATATCGCACGGGATGTGAATGTGATTTCAGCGCATACGTTGCTCATGCAGTCCGTTTATCATCGCGAGAACATTCTTGAACCGGAGTACACTCACGCCGCAACTGCGATTGTGCAGCAAAAACAGTTTCTCTATATTACCGAGCTATTCATTCACAAGGTCATCGATTACACGCTACAACAAGCGAGACAGACCCTGGTCAGGCAATTCAATTTCTATCGTCAGGAGAAGAAGCTTGGTCCCCTCGTGTTTTCCGAATCGTTGAGTAAAGTGGCTCAAGCTCACGTTGAAACACAAAAGAAATTCGATTCCTTGAGTCCGATGCTCGCGCTCAGCTCGGTTGCACGAAGCAACAGAGGGGCTACACTCGTGAGTGTGTATACCACGACCAATTTGGTCGACATTCCGTCTCAGGTCCGATACGATCTTGAAGCGAATTCGAGCAGGATTGGCCTCGGATACAAACGGATTCAGGGGGCCATTTGCAGCGGGGGTTGTTATTTAATTGTCCTCGTTTTTGGCTAAGTAGCGCACGGCGTTCCGCCTGCATTTCCTCATGATGCGAAAAAAATTACACGAACGAATCGAAGTGATTTACGAAGACCTGGATGTCATCGTGGTTGAGAAGGGGGCCGGAGTACTCAGTTATCCGATCGAAGGAAGGGATGAGGAGAGCGCGATCCGTTTGATCCGTCGTTTTTGGAAATTTCAGAATCGAAAAGTTGAACAGTTGTATCTTTTACACCGTTTGGACAAAGAAACCTCCGGTTTGATGATCTTCGCGAAATCGTCGTTAGCGCGTAATTCTTTACGTCAGCAATTTGAGGAACACAGTGTGCTGAGAGGCTATCTGGCTGTAACGCAAGGCATTCCGGAGAAGAAAACCGGCAAGCTCAAAACATTTCTTGGCCGTGATCAGCGCGGCGTTCGGGTGGTTGCACAAAAAGGAAAATTTGCAATTACAAATTACGAGGTATTGTTCGTTAATCCCAAACTCGGGCGAGCTCTTGTTCGTTGTTACCTTCACACCGGACGAACTCATCAGGTGCGAATTCATATGGCTCATTTGAGAGCGCCTGTGGTTGGTGATGCCGTCTACGGGCGTGACCGTTCCGGCAGGATGGCGCTGCACGCCGAAGTGTTGGGCTTTGTTCATCCTCGAACGCGGGGTCCTTTGCTGATTCGAACTTCGCTACCTCAGGAATTGCGGCAGTTGTTGGGTTCGCCGTCGGATTGGCGGTGAACCTACATTCGTCTGGCGATTGCGTCAATCTCCAACCGGGCTCCTTTCGGCAATTTGGAAACTTCAACGGTTGACCGTGCAGGATAAGGTTCCTGAAAATACTCCGCGTAAACTCCATTAACAGTTTCGAAATCACCAAGGTCTGCAAGAAAGATAGTCGTCTTTACAACGTCATTCATGGATAATCCTGCAGCTTCCAGCACAGCCTGCAAGTTATTCAAGACCTGCCTGGTTTGAGCGGCAATGTCACCATCATTCATTTTGCCTTGAGGTGTTAAAGGCACCTGCCCGGCCAGAAACAAGAATCCACCCGATTCCACAACTTGCGAATAAGGACCCACAGGATTCGGGGCCTGCTTCGTCATAAATGCTTTTTTCATGATTCCTCCTCATTTCAACCACGGAGGCACGGAGATCATGAAGAACATCAAAATTTTTCTCTTTATTCTCTCGTGCTCCTTCCGTGACGTCTCGGTGGTTAAATTCTCCTGAAATTCTTTTCAATTTCGTAATGGCTGATGCGTAAAATGATCGGCCGTCCATGCGGACACACCTGAGGTGTGCCGGTTTTGAGCAATTCCGCAATAAGCCATTCCATTTTCTCCTTTGTCAACGGCATGTTGATTTTCACAGATGCCTGACATGCCATCGATTTTCTCATTTCTTCAGCAAACGATTCCAGAACGCCATCACGGTACAATCTTTCCAGATCATTAAAAAGACGTTGGACCGCCAATGAATAGTTTGCGTCCGCTAGAAGATCCGGGATCTGCCGGATGATTACGCTGTCGGTGCCGAATAATTCCATATCAAATCCGAGTTCACGAAAATGATCGGTGAAATCTTCCATCAGCATTAGTTGAGCTGGATTCAACTCGAGTACTAACGGGATCAACAAGTTTTGACGGCGCACCTCCTGAGCTTCTTCTTTACGAAGGAGAAGTTCGTAGAGTACTCGTTCGTGCGCGACATGTTGATCGACGAGGATGAGTCCTCCTTCGTCGGAAAGCACCACGTAGGTGTTGTCGTATTGGCCGATGATCTTGTATTCGCCCGGCTCCGGCATCTTTCGTGGAGCCGGCACAGGCATCGAAAGGCCTGGTGTTGTTGATGATGGGTCGTCCATGTATCCATCGAGATTCGGACCCGTGCTCTGCAAATTCAATTCGGGCGCGGAATATCGCGGAATGTACGGATTTGCGGAAAGCTGAAAACCCGGAAGCGGGCGCGATGCATTCAGCAGTTTTTGGATCGAATCGATGATACCTTTTTGCACAAGACTTTGCTGCAGGAATCGCACTTCATATTTCGCCGGGTGAACATTTACATCCACCATCGCGGGAGGTATTTCCAGAAAAAGAAATGTAACCGGATATTGCCCGCTTTCCGCGTACACTCTGTAAGCGACATATACGGAATTGGAAAGCACTTTGTCTTTTACAAGCCGTCGGTTGATAAAGAAATACTGATAATTCTTGTTTGTTTTCAATGCGTTCGTATTGCTGACAAAGCCGGTCAGGTGGAAGTGATACAGCTTCTCGTCCAGCTCTAGCAATTGATCTAGAATCTGTGCTCCAAAAATCTGATAAATTCTTTCACGCAATGTTCCAGTTGCAGGACAGGTGAGGACTTCACGATGGTCGTGCGTAAGAAAAAAGGACATCCGGGGATGTGCCATCGCAAACGCCTGGACCATGTGAGTAATGGCAGCTGCTTCCGTTCCATCGCTTTTCAGGAATTTTTTGCGGGCCGGCGTGTTAAAGAACAGGTTGCGTGATTCAAACAATGTGCCGCGTGGAAGAGCAGCAGGCTGATTCGATTGACATTTTCCGCCCACAAGAAATACGGAAACACCGGCCGGTTCTTCTTCGCGGCGGGTTTTGAGCTGAACTTGTGACACGGCCGCGATGGATGCCAGCGCTTCTCCGCGAAAGCCCATTGTAACGATTTGATGGAGATCGTCGGGGGACTGAATTTTGCTTGTTGCATGCCGTTCAAATGCGATTAGGACTTCATCCGATGCGATGCCGCATCCGTTGTCGGAAACACGGATGAGCTGCTTTCCCCCGCGTTCAATGTCGATCCGGATTTCGGTGGCTCCTGCGTCGAGCGAATTTTCAACAAGTTCTTTGACGATCGAGACAGGTCTTTCAATGATTTCACCCGCTGCAATCTTATTGACCACTTCGTCAGGCAATAGTGCGATCTTACTCATTCGCAATAGCCTAGCATGTTCAAAGTGAAAAGTGTTTAAGAGTTAAAGCGGATAAAGGTGTTTCCCTCAAAGATGACTCATTTTCTTCAGAACTTGGTCGGGAAGCTCACGGAGGCGTAAAAGAAATTCGAGCCATGAGAATTCTCCTTCATGTGGAATCAACTCGGATAAGTACGCCGGTATCAAGACGACATTCCAAAGGAGAAGAGCAATGAAAATATATGGAAAGACCCGGCGGATGGGAAGATGCTCGATCCTGGCGAGAAAGGACGCAAGTCCTACAACGAGAATCGGTGTGAGTCCCAAAAACTTGCGGCCTCCAAAAGAAAAGCCCTGCCACCAGCTCCACCAGGAGGCGATGATTATAAGGTATCCTGAAAAAACAAGCGAGAGACAGATCGCGATCGTGTAAAAGGGAACGGAGATATACGTAGTATCCTAACGGATCGTCGCGGTCGAACAGAAAAGCACGTTGACGATGTAGAAAAACAACCGATACAAAACCCAGAGCGGCGAGCAAGGCCAATGCGACGATACTAACAAGCGCTTTCGAAGAAATCGGTGAAGAGACTCCTGCTTTGTGCATTCGTGCCTTTAGGTTCTATTATCACAAATCTGTGGTGGATTTTCTGTTGGCCGCAGGCCGCACTGTGTCTCTATATTAGATTTTGAGTTAAACTTTATAGCATGAAGAAAATCCTTTTCTACCCGGCTTTACTTTTTTTCTTAATCACAGCTTGTAGCGGCAAAATGGATCAGCAGGCATCAGCGGCATCTTCAAGTAAGCCTAAGTTGAACATTAGCGCTTCGCCTCGCCAGGGGTTTGCGCCTCTACGGATCACTTTTCGAGGCCAATTAGAAGGAGTGGAGCCAAACGATAAGGAATACTATTGTTTACAGGAAGAATGGGATTACGGAGATGGCGCAAAATCTACGGAGAAGCCGAATTGCGATCCGCATACACCCGATTCCAAAGTAAAGACGGAATTTTTTACCGAGCATGTTTATGAAAGACACGGAAATTACACTGTTCGATTGGTATTGGGTGATGAAAAACTTCGCTCACGCTCCGTCACTGTTATCATCGTCGAACGTGACAGAGGGCTTGACTGATCTTTCTGTGGTTTCAGAATAATGCTTCAGCTGCAGCAGGCGCCCTTAATTTCGATTGTCGGGCGGGCGAATGTTGGCAAGTCGACTCTGTTTAATCGAATCATAGGGAGACGGCGCGCGCTTGTTTCGCGCGAGCCGGGAATGACCCGCGATCGCCGCATTGAAAAAGGGGATTGGTTGGGAAGAAATTTCCGGCTTGTAGACACGGGAGGCCTCCAGGGCGAAGAAGATACGATTTCCAAACTGATTTCCGGACAGGTTAAGAAAGCGGTGAAGGATTCAGATCTGATTCTCTTTGTTGTGGACGGTCGCGAAGGCATTACAGCGCGTGATCAGGAGATCGCGGGATTCTTAAGACGTTCGGATCGTCCGATATTCCTGGTCGTGAACAAGACCGATTCTCCCACACAGGCTGAGCAACTGGCATCTGAATTCCATCAACTCGGTTTCGAACGCACGTTTGCAGTATCCGCAGAGCACGGTTTGAATGTGGATGAAATCCTGGATGCAGCGATCGAACGATTGGCCTTGT
>CAVYSN010000021.1:0-411697 GCA_963771165.1 uncultured bacterium
AGAAAAAGTTTATGTTGAGAAAAAGTTTTGTTTTGATGTTGGCAATGGTACTGATCAGCATGATGGTCCAAGCAGATCACTCAACCCTTTTTAAGCTTCGCATTGAGAATATTTCATCGGAAAACATTCTGATGTCGCAAGCGGGAGGTACCGCGCCGGCAGGGCTTTCGCCCGGTCTTGTGATTCTTTACAACGGCACAAGCAAGAATCCGGTTTTCGTTCCCGGCAAAACCGTTCGCCCGGATACGGGACTTGAGAGACTGGCGGAAGATGGTAATCCGGTTCCTCTTGCCGATGCTGCAAGGAAGGGAAAAGGGGTCGAGCTTGTGCAGGTCTTCAATACTCCGCTCGGTAAAGAACAACCGGGACCGATCGGTCCGGGTGGAGCTTATGAGCTGACGTTTGCAGCGAATCCCGGGGCAAGACTGATGTTCGCTCAGATGTTCGGTCAATCGAATGATCTCTTCTACGCACCCGATCCAAAAGGGATCGAGCTGTTCGACAGCAATGGTACTGCGATTAGCGGTGATTTGACGCAGTTAATCCAGTTGTGGGATGCGGGAACCGAGATCAATCAGGAGCCGGGCTTTGGCCCCGACCAGGCTCCGCGTCAGAAGGCGCCCGATTCCGGCGAAAAGGAGCAGGGAACCGTAGGTCCGGTTCAAGATGGATTCACGTACCCGGCAGTCAACCGGGTCCTCAAAGTAACACTGACTCATGAATAAGGAGATATTAGAATGAAAAAGATACTACTAATTGTTGTAATTGTAGCGGCAGCGGCCGGTTGGTACCTCTTCCGACCGGAGAGATTGTTCATCTCAACACAGGTGAACGAAAGCTTTCCAGAGGTCACTCAGGCATCATCCGTTTCAGCGAAGCAACCTGAGATCCTCGCGCAGGGAGATTTCCACAGCGGCGCCCATGAGACAAAAGGAACAGCCGCGGTGTACGAATTACCGGACGGCAAACGAGTACTGCGGTTTTCAAATTTTGAAACATCCAATGGTCCGGACGTCAACATTTATATGGTGGCGGCTGAAGATGCACTGGATAACGACACAGTCAAGAATTCCGGATTCGTGACTCTTGGCTCAATCAAGGGAACCAAAGGGGATCAAAATTACGATTTGCCGGCGGACCTGGATCTGAACAAGTACCGCGCCGTGACAGTCTGGTGCAAACGCTTCGGCGTCAACTTCGGAACCGCACCATTAAAAATGCCGGCTCAAATGGCGGCGTCCAGTCAACCGAAGTCCCTGAAGGAAGGACGTTTCCACTCGGTGGCGCACGAGACAAAAGGCACGGCTGCGATCTATCAGTTACCGGACGGCAAAGCGAGTTCTCCGGTTTACTGAATTTGAAACATCCAACGGGCCGAGATGTTAACATCTATCTTGTGGCATGCCAAAGATGCCACGGACAATGATACTGTCAGAAATGCCGGCTTTGTTTCACTTGGTTCCGATCAAAGGAACGAAAGGCGATCAAAATTATGAACTGCCTTCCGATCTAGATTTGAACAAATACTCTTCTGGTGACAGTCTGGTGCAAACGGTTCAGTGTGAACTTCGGCACCGCTCCGTTGTCCGATCCAAGCATGAGCATGGCACAAAATTAATGGAAGCGGATCACCGCCATACATTAGGAGATCTACGATGACACGCGAAGAAATCAGATTGCAGGAAGGACAAGAAAGAACAAAACACTGGAAGCGCTGGGGGCCTTATTTAAGTGAACGTCAATGGGGAACGGTTCGTGAAGATTACAGCCCTTACGGCAATGCCTGG
Source organism: uncultured bacterium (assembly GCA_963771165.1). Lineage (GTDB taxonomy): Bacteria > Acidobacteriota > HRBIN11 > JAKEFK01 > JAKEFK01 > JAKEFK01. The sequence continues at coordinate 1,788 of CAVYSN010000021.1, forward strand.
GATTATCTGCCTCATGACCATGCGCGATCGAAAGCATACAGATGGGGTGAAGATGGCCTGGCCGGAATTTCAGACCGCCATCAGTTGATCTGCTTTGCTGTCGCACTCTGGAATGGACGCGATCCTATTTTGAAGGAGCGCTTATTCGGACTAACGGGGAGTCAAGGCAATCATGGTGAGGATGTTAAAGAATATTACTTCTACGTAGATTCCACTCCCACACACTCCTACATGAAACATTTGTACAAATACCCTCAAGCCGAATATCCTTACGGACGCCTGGTGGAAGAGAGTTCGCGCCGCGGAAGGCGAGACTTTGAATTTGAGCTGATCAACACAGGCATCTTTGATGAAGACCGTTATTTCGATGTTGTCACCGAATACGCAAAGGCGGATGCCGAAGACATCTTGATTCGGATTACGGCTACAAACCGCGGTCCTGATGCCGCCGAGCTTCACTTGCTTCCAACAATCTGGTTTCGCAATACATGGACGTGGGAACAAAACACCGCAAACCGGAATTGCGAAAGATGCAATCGGGGATTGAACTGGACCACCCCACATACGGTCGGCGCTATCTTTATGCTGAGGGATCGCCGGAGCTTCTTATTCACGGAAAACGAAACGAATACACAACGTTTGTTCGGCCATAGTAATGGTGCTCGTTATGCGAAAGATGGTATCAATGATTTCATTGTTCAGGGGAACAATGAAGCGATCAATCCGGAACAAAAAGGCACAAAAGCGTCTGCGCATTACAGACTGAACTTTGCAGCCCGGAGAATCGGTTTCCGTTCAGCTACGTTTTACAAAAGAGACTGTCCGAAAAGCCATTTGGCGCAAATTTCGAAAAGAACTTTTTCCGCACGGCGCCGCGAGGCCGACGAATTCTACGAAATGGTCATACCGGCCGATCTATCGGAGGATGGCAAGAATGTTATGAGGCAATCTTTTGCAGGGCATGCTCTGGAGCAAACAGTTTTACGGCTACGAAATTGATCGATGGCTGAAAGGGGATCCCGGACAACCGGCCCCACCTTCTGAACGGCAAAATGGACGCAACAGAGAATGGACTCATCTTTATAATGACGACATCATTTCAATGCCCGATAAATGGGAATATCCCTGGTACGCAGCCTGGGACCTTGCTTTTCATTGCATTCCGCTTGCTCTTGTCGATTCTGAATTCGCCAAAGAGCAGCTGCTTCTCTTTACACGAGAATGGTACATGCATCCAAATGGACAGCTGCCTGCTTACGAATGGGCGTTCGGGGATGTGAATCCTCCCGTTCACGCGTGGGCTACATGGCGGGTCTACAAGATTGAACAGAAAAGGCGCGGAGAGGGTGATAAAACTTTCCTGAAGCGCATTTTCCAGAAATTGATGCTGAATTTCACATGGTGGGTGAACCGAAAAGACGCCGATGGCAGAAATGTTTTTCAAGGCGGATTCCTGGGTCTGGACAATATCGGAGTGTTTGATCGGAGCGCACCGCTTCCAACCGGAGGTCATATTGCTCAATCGGATGGAACAAGCTGGATGGGAATGTACTGTCTGAACATGCTTGCGATTGCACTGGAGCTGGCGAAAGAGGATCCGGCATATGAGGATGTGGCGAGTAAGTTCTGGGAACATTTCGTGTACATCGCGCGCGCGATGAACCATCGCGGAGGGGACGAACTATCGTTGTGGGATGAGACAGATGGATTCTTTTACGATGTTCTGCATTTGCCGGATAACACGTTCTATCCGATGAAAGTACGATCTATGGTCGGACTCATACCCTTGTTTGCTGTTGAAACTCTTGAACCCGAAATGCTCGATCAGCTTCCGGGATTCAAAAAGCGGCTCGAGTGGTTTATCGATCACAGGCCTGATTTAACACAAAACCTTGCGTGCATGCGAACCGAAGGGTTGAAGGAGAGACGCCTTCTTTCGATTGTGGATCGTGAAAGACTTGCGCCGTGTGTTGAAGATCATGCTGGACGAAAACGAATTTCTTTCTCCTTACGGCATTCGTGCCTTGTCCCGCACGCATAAGGATCAACCGTATATTCTGCAAATCAACGGAACAGAGCATCGTGTGGATTATGAACCGGCTGAATCCAGCAACGGTTTGTTCGGAGGGAATTCAAATTGGCGCGGCCCAATCTGGTATCCGGTGAATTTTCTACTGGTGGAATCGCTGCAAAAATTTCACAGATACCTGGGCGATGACTTCCAGGTGGAATGCCCGACCGGTTCCGGACAGAATGATGACTCTGTGGGAAGTTGCAGCAGAAATTTCCAAGAGGCTCACGCGAGTTTTTCTTCGCGATGATCAGGGCCGCAGACCTGTTTTCGGCGGCACCGAGCTGTTCCAGAAGAACGAAAATTGGAATCAGTACGTTCCATTCCATGAATATTTCCATGGCGATAACGGAGCGGGCATCGGCGCCAGTCATCAGACCGGTTGGACCGGCCTTGTCGCGAAATTGCTGCAACAAAGTGGAGAATAAGCAGCAACCGCCAAGGCGCCAAGAGACGCCAAGGTCGCCATGATTTTGAGTATCAATAAAACTTACCGTTCTTGGCTCACTCGCCGCCTTTGGCGGTTTCGGGTAGATTCTGATCGCTCCCGTGTAAGGAATGAGGACAATGGCACGACCAATCGATCAGGAGATTTACATCGTGAAAACATTGATTGCTTGTGTAGTTGTTTTGTTGTTCAGCAGCTTTACGTTTGCTGAGAAATCCGTTAAACCTGTGAACGCAAAGGATGGCATTGCTATCCGCGGGTATGATGCAGTCGCGTATTTCACCAGTTCGAAGCCGGTAAAGGGAAGCGAAAAATATCAGCATTCCTGGAACGGAGCAACCTGGCATTTCTCAAACGAAGAGAATCGCAAGCTGTTCGCTGCGGCACCCGAGAAGTATGCACCACAGTTCGGTGGTTATTGCGCATACGCTGCCAGCCGGGACTACATCTACGATGCGGACCCCGAGTTCTGGAAAATTGTGGATGGCAAACTGTACCTGAACTACAATGCCGACGCAAAAAAAGAATGGGAAAAGGATATACCGGAGAATATCAAAAAAGGGAACGAGAATTGGCCGGATCTGTTGAAAGGCAAGGAGGAAAAGTAATCATGAAAGCCATTGCCGTATTACCCGGAAAACCGAATAGCGTACATCTTGCGGAACTGCAAAAACCATCCGTTAACGAGATTCCGGATGGACGTGGTGTGCTTGTGAAGGTTCTGCGCGTGGGAGTGGACGGAACTGATAAGGAAATCAATGCTGCAGAGTACGGGCAATCACCGGAAGGATACAACTTTCTTGTGATCGGCCATGAAAGCTTTGGCCGTGTCGAAGCGGTCGGATCCAACGTAACAGAATTTAGACCGGGCGACTATGTGGTCGCTACGGTTCGCAGACCGGGCCACAGCATTTACGATCGCATCGGGACGTACGACATGACAACGGATGATACGTACTTCGAACGTGGCATCAACCTGCGGCACGGTTATCTTACCGAATATTATGTGGATGATCCGGAATATCTGGTGAAAATTCCGCAAGGCTTGAAGAAAGTTGGGGTGTTACTGGAACCGACAACTGTTGTCGAAAAAGGGATCGCTCAGGCATATGAGATCCAACGACGCTTGCGGGTCTGGCATCCGAAGCGGGCGGCCGTGCTGGGCGCCGGCACAATCGGGCTTCTGGCAACATTGGCTTTGCGGTTACGGGGTTTGGAAGTTATCACGCTGGGCCGGACGAAAAAACCATATTTGAATGCAGATTTGATCGAAGCTCTTGGCTGCTCAATACATCTCAACCGAAGATTTGCCGGTCGTTCAAGCAGGTAAAGAATATGGCGGTTTCGATATCATCTTCGAAGCTACCGGATTCTCTCCGATCGTGTTTCGACGCCATGCAGGCGCTCGGTAAAAATGGTGTTCTGGTTCTTTCCAGTGTAACCGGTGGCGATAAAAGGATTGAAGTGCCGGCCGACAAAATCAACCTGGAATTTGTGCTCGGTAACAAAGTGATGGTCGGAACGGTGAATGCGAACCGTGAATATTTTGAAATGGGAGTCAAGGATCTGGCGCAGGCAGAAGCACAATATCCCGGCTGGCTTGAAAGACTCTTGACTCATCCGGTGAAAGGCCTGGAAAATTACGCAGGAACTATTTGAAAAACTTACGAAATCGAAAGGTGCTATCAAGGTGTTCTGCGAAGTCGCCGACTTGTAAGCATGGAGCGGAGCATCCTTAAGCAACAGAAGCATGCGGGCGCCATGAATCGACGCTCCCATACGATCTATATCATCTGATCCAACGAACCTGCCGTTGAGATATCAACAGGGTTATCTCTATTTGATTTCCGGTTCTGTAAGAGATGCTTCGCCGGCTGATTTTCAGATTCAAGAAGTGCTGTCACCTCGAACCCTGCGGTTCGGTGTGTGTTTCAGCTATTGATCTCAGACTAACTTCTGAAGGAATCCGAGAGCAGGACAAACACGAATCCCTTCAGGCGTCAAAAAATCCTTCTTCCCAGTAGCGCTGATTTGATAAGACTCCGCTTGAGGAAATCTCAAACGCAAATATCGAAGACCCGGATGGACTGCTTCATCTTTCCACTTGCATTCAACAAACCAGACAGGCCTTCTGTTTTCTGTCACCACGAAATCAACTTCGCGAAGGTCCACATCGCGAAAATAGCGCAAATCCAAATCGCGGCCATATGCATCTTGTTGAAAATGAATCCATTTTAGTAAATGGCAAGCTACCAGATTCTCAAATCGTGGGCCATGTTCAGGAACAATCGACCAATCCATGTGGTAGTGTTTCTGCTCCTTTTTCACCGCTCTGAGTCTTGGCGCTCCGAAGGGAGAGAGTCTGAACACAACGTAAAGCCGCTCGAGAACTTGAATCCATGATGCGACGGTCTTGTGACTGATCTGAAGATCTTCTCTCAATGCGTTCAGCGAAAGCGGAGAACCAACCAGCTCAGGGAGTCGCAGCACCAAAAGCTCAAGATTTCCCAAATCAACGACTCGTTCAAGAGTTGCAACCTCATCCCGAATTAACAGGGATCGATATTCACGAGACCATCGCCTTGCATGAACCTGAGAGCCGGAGAAATACTAACGAGTATTTTTGACTGATGTAGAAATTGGTCGTTTGCCTTAGTTGACTCAAGCGAAGTCATTTTTGATGATGAAGTCTGCGTGAGCGCGCGGATGATCCGTAGCGATGTGGATTTGTTGTGCAGGAAAGTAGATGCGTTGATAAGCTTGGACGGTTTCTGCCGGAGAGAGTCCCTCCTGCGCTCGAGCAATGGCCCTTTCCAATGCAGTTTCGTATGAGCAGTCGATCCAAATTTTAATGTCAAAGTGATCACGGAACTCATTCTTGAACAGATAGATTCCTTCCACCACAATGATATCGATATCCGTGTAGTGATATCGGTGTTTTCTGTATTTGGTGGCCGTCTCTTCAGCGAAATCTGCCGTTATGTCGATCGATCTATTTTTCTTGAGCGGCAATACGAGTTGAGAAAACATTTCTTCAAAGCGAATCGCATGATCATAAAAGTGTTGGGCAGGATGATCTTCATTGAATCGTACGGAAGGAAGATTGAGCCAACCATCCGTGTTCATGCCGACCGCTTTCATCCCGGCCCCATTCAGCTTATCGACCATTTGTCCGTTGAGATAACTTTTTCCGCAGCCATCGATTCCACTGATTCCAGTGAGAAGGCTTCCGCCCATGACTCCCTGCCGTAGCCTGGCGAGAATTGCATCGACAGCTTCCTCAATCATTTCTGCATATTTTATCGTTGGCCCATTCCTCTTGAGCGCGTTTACTCAGGGAATGGTTCATTGAAAATTCCGGGCCATATCTTTTCGAGAACGGCGGCAATCATCGCGGCCACAAAGCAAAGCATGACAGGTCGCGCAGGAAGAGTGTAGCGCGCTTCAACTGTGTATGCGGCATACAGGAGAGTGATCCAAAACACAGTCAGATAAAGAGGCATAAGTTGCCTCCATTTCTTACGAAGCAGGAACATTCCGAGAAGACCCGAAACAAGAACCACCCAGGAAAGAATGTTTCCTGCAAGAGCCACTTTTTGTGAATGCCATCTGGAATATTTCGAAATCCATAAACGCGGAATGTGCTTTAGAATCAGCAAAGAATACTGCGGCCAGAGTTTTCTTAATTCGCGAAATGCGATCTCTGCCATACTCTTTTCCGATTTGATCAAGTCTTGACCGTCTCCAACCAACTGTTTAAGGTCTGTGTTTGGAGCAGATAATCCCACTTCGCGAACCGCCTGTTCGCCTCCCTTTAGTTCCAGAACAACCAATCGCAGATTAGTGCCGGTGGCACCGGCAGCCAGAGGCGGAAAACTGCCGAATACCACGTAATTCCGGATGATCCACGGCAACAGAACTACGATCATGGACCCCAAAACAACGGCGAGCCGTTGAATTCTCCGCGTTCGAAAATAAAAAAGAATTGCTGCGGCAGGCACGGCAATGAATAGGACCATGTTCGCTTTCACCAAAGCCGTAAGTCCAGCGGCTACTCCTACAAGGATCCAGGGAGCCTGGCCATCGCTTTTGATCGCCCGTGTCAACAAAAACAAAATGAATAAAACGCAAAACACCAGCAGAATATCCTGATGAAGGACCGGACAAAACATCGCCGGGTAAGGATAGATTGCGTAAAGCAGCGATGTGAGAAGTGATATGCGCTTCGGAAAATAATGCAATGCGATCGTGCCGATGAGAATTGCAGATCCAGCGTCCAATATCGACTGTGCCGTGTAGACCGCATTGTAGGAATGACCAAATAACCAGTACACAATGGCGAGAAACGCAGGATATCCCGGAGTGCGAAAGATCCCTGGAACGCGCGGTTCACTTTGACTCGCTGTGTAACCGTGTCCCTGGGCGAGATTCCATCCGACTGCGTCGTTCCACAACAGATCGTTTACAGGCGGCTGCGCAAACAAATGAACAAAAGTCAGCCGTACCCCGACGGCAAGAAGGAAAATCAGCAACGGAATGGGGACTTTGAATGAGGCCCGAATCATTACAGGGATTATATCAAAGCATACGAACGCACTTCCGGGATTCAGTCATCCAGTCGCTGAGGAAAAACAGATACATAACCGAAATTCCTAAATCTAATTAGAATCGTCCCCGGATCGAATCCCGAGGTTCTCGTACCATCGGCGGGTTCGCAACATAGCGATTAAAAAGCCAATTCGTTGTTCCACATCCAGTACGGTAGGTTCCCCTTCAAGCTTCAACCGAAACAAAAATAATTTCAGTACCGTAACTCGATGGCGCTTCAGGCTTCGAAGTGCAACGAAAATCTTCCTGTTCCAGGCTCTCCTGGTTACTCTATGAAGCCTTTTGCTATCCGATTTGAGTGCAAGATGATAGGGAAATAATCGAACTTCCTGCGCGCCATATCCACGATGTAGCCGCCGCAGGTGAGCCCACTTCAGGCGGTGTTTTGGTAAAAAATGGCGTAACCTTAATCGTGGCTCATACCATAACTGCCATCCTGCCAGACGCAAAGCGTAACACAGCTCTTTATCCTCCCCGGCGCTTAAAGCTTTGCCCTTACGACCCACAAGCTTCGGATGGAATCCATTACTGACGAGCTGTTGCCAGGCAGACTTGCGAACATTCAATCCCGCTCCACACAACCAACCTCTTGTATTTGAAATGTCTCCGCCTTTTTCCCCCTGTGGTCCGATCACGTAACTTTCCTTATAAAGATCAAACCACCAGGGTGGATTATTTTCGTGCACAGCTTCAATATATCCGCCACAAGCGCCAACTTCGGGATGTTCAGTCATCACTTCTGACACGATTCGAACCCATTCGCGACAAACCCAATTATCATCATCTATAAAGCTAACAATTTCATGTTTTGCTTCTGCAAAACCTCGCATGCGCGCGTGAGCCAGCCCCAATTTGGGCTCCTGGACGATACGGATAGACATTGTGTTATTTGCGGGCCAAGCCCTCAAGGCAGTCTCTGAAGTTCCATCAATTGACGCATTATCAACAAGAATAACCTCCCATTGCAGCTCGCTTGGAACATCCTGGTTGGCCAAGTGCTCTAGGGTTCGAGGCAGACGTTCCGCACTATTGTGACCGCAGATAACTACGCTAACACCCATCAATATTCTGGAATTCGGTAAACCATCCATCACTATTTCGTTTTATAGACGGCAGTCCAAAGACAGTGTTAACTCCTTTTTTGAAAGTCAACACGAATGGCAGATTGGTCCAAAGCTATCATGTGGAAACGTTTGGCACTTCACGATCCCTGAACCTTGCGCTCGCGAATCGAAGCCGGTTTGCAATCTACATTCCAATGAACGGGAGGATACAAAAGCACACGAGAATAGTCTAGCCCTCGAAAAGATCCTGCAACGTTTAGCATGACCTGGGGGGATTGGCACCGTTTTTCCTCACCGTCCATCCTGCTTCCCGTGAACCAGAAATGTACAACATAAATTCCGGGTGCTAACCAAAGCGCAGGCAAGTCAACACCGACATGATATCGACCTGCCACCGGAGACCCTGAAAAGAGATCCTGCCAATTCACCCTTTCGCGTACTATGGCATTTCCTGTGCTGGCTTTGACTTTGAAAAAAAAATGTCCGTCAAGAAAATCTTCAGCCAGGTTGATATCCGCTCGGACGGAAAACGGATGCTCTCTATTGATCGTCGATGAATCCTCACCGTTGACTTCAATTCTGATGTTCCGCCATCCACTGACCAGGCCGTCTTCCGCCGATTCATCGGTGAAACTGGAGAAATACATTGCCAGTCCCTCATCAACAGGACCATGGTATTTTAATTCTCCCCCTTCCAGAAATATGCAGGTATCACACATCTCTTTAATGGATGCTAAATTGTGACTGACGAATAATACGGTTCGACCATCACTCGCAACTTCTTTCATTTTGGACAGGCATTTTTGTTGAAACTCGAAATCACCAACAGCCAACACTTCATCAATAAAAAGAATATCAGGACGCAGGTGTGCCGCAACTGAGAACGCTAGTCGGACACGCATTCCTGTTGAGTAATGTTTGACAGGGGTGTCGAGAAATTTACTGACCCCCGAAAAATCCACAATCTCATCAAATCTACGGTTAATCTCATTCCGTTTCATCCCTAGAATGGATCCGTTAAGATAGATATTCTCTCTCCCTGTCAACTCTTGATGGAATCCTGTTCCCACTTCCAGCAAAGAGGTGGTTTTACCCCGTATTTCCGCATGTCCCTCAGTCGGTTCTATGATTCGAGTCAAAATCTTCAGAAGAGTGCTTTTTCCCGCTCCATTCCGTCCCACGATGCCGACTACATCCCCGCGTTGAATCTCAATGTTGATGTTCCTCAAGGCCCACATATCCTCGTCGGAGCTAACCCGTTTCGCAGCGCGCTTTGCCGATTTTTTAAAGGGCGAGAGAGCGGAAAGAATGATCGAATCACGAAGGGTTTTGTATCCTTTCGATTGCTTCAGTACGTATTTCTTAGAGAGATGGCTGATTCGTACGTCGATGTTAGGCATTGATTGAGTCAGGAAATCTTACTATCAAAACAGGGAGCTAGTCAAAGAAACAGGCGCACGAAAACAGCATGGAGGCGGCAAGATGGCAGTTAAATCGAGAAGCGTAATGCATAAACGAACTATTTTCATTTTTCTTTCCGGCAAATCAAATGGCTTTGTTCGCGATAATGGCTTCGCAACTCGAGAACCTTAAAATGTTTACTCCATGTTTTTCTTAGATAATCTCTGCTCAGAAAAGTCGACATATGAACGCCCTTCTCTTCTCCCCAACTGTAACATCCTGCACACTCGTATTTTCGGTGAAACTCTCTATACGAGAGACTATTGAAGTAATGATTCGCATCGAAAACCGAAACGATACACATTCCTCCCGGGCGCAATATGCGCTGTAACTCTTCCACCCAGTCCGGTACAAGCTCACACGGAATATGAGTAAAGACTGAATTCGCATAAATGAAATCGAATTGTTCGTTATCGTAAGGTAGCGGCGGCCTGGAGTGAGTCAAAATAACATGGACCCGCTTACCGTGATGCACCTGGACCCAATCAATGACTTCTGGAGTTATGTCACACCCGTACAGGTTCGCACCAAACGGGTAGTAATGGAGGATCAACCGGCCAAGACCAACTCCGATTTCCAAAATGTTTTTCATCTCCGGTAGAGCAGCGCCATAATCGAGCAATTCCTGGTGATAAGCAATACTGGCTCGATACCCTGAAGCGAAGAAAGCGTTTGCGTCAGCCTTATTGGCTAATTGAATTTTCAAAGCAAGTTCAAGCGGAGGAACCATTTGAGGATCCGTCTGTGCCGGATCAATCTCGAGGCCGTAATGTTTCCTGTAGAACTCCTTAAACACCTCAAACCAATAAATTCTTTCTTCGTACCACTGGGGGTCCGAGCCTTGTTTCGATTGTTGAATGCGGGTGATTCGCAGACCGAGTGGACGCAAAATGCGATCGATAAAGGCCATTGGAGTTCCCGAGGTTTCAAGCTGCTATTATGTTGCAAATCGAGAGACAAGGCTAGCTTGTTCTTATACCGACCTGAGGGGAGCACACTGCGATACAAAATGAGACACTACGGGAGCACATCTTGATAGAGAGCGGCCGGTAAAATCGTGTAATAATGTTGATAAAACATAACCCACGGAGCCTGAGGCCGAATTCTTCTTGAACAAGGGAATTTTTAGGAATTAAACCAGGTCGATAGATTTCCATCCATCCATGCACCAGAAGGCTGCAACTCGAATCACATTAGCCCTCGTCCTTTTTCTCAATGTTTTCATGTTTTTTCATATGGAAAGACTCATCCAGGCGTTCGTGAGATTTCCGTTCGACACGGATGAAGCAGCCCATGCTCTCACCGCGCAATACTTCGCCGCTGACCTCGTCCAGTTCAATTTCCGTGCTTTGATGAAAGATTTTTATCGGTTAGCTTACTATCCACCAGTGGGGGCATTATTGAAAGCACCCACGTACATTGTTTTTGGAGTATCCAATTATTCAGCACGCGTATTCAGTCTGATTTGCCTTGTCATATCCACTGTTCTCATCTACCTGATTGGACTTCGTCTCAACAGAACGTACGGATGGTTTCTCGGATTACTGGCGGTATCACTCACACTCAGTTCCATTGCCATTTTGCTGGCCGCCTCGATGTCGATGCTCGAAATGCCGGGACTCATGGTGTGCATGTTCGCGCTCTGGTTTTACCTGGTGGGCCTGGATAGAAATTCATGGCTCCTGAACCTGGGGCTCGGCTGCACCCTGGCCGCAGTGATGCTGACGAAGTATCCGTATGGCATTGTAATGACAATCGCTATCGCGGCCAATGAAGTTCTTGAAGCCTTCTTATCAAGAAAGATTCCAGGGCGCCGTTGGCTTTTGATTTGTTTTCCATTTTGTCTAATTCTGACGGGTTGGTTCTGGGAGCCGTGGAAAATTTATGCATTTTTAGGTTACTCCAATGCGCAGCAGCACGGACTGGATCTCTACACCATTGAGAATTTTTTATACTATCCGAGGACACTGCATCTCCACTATTTCCCTTCTGCATTGTTCAGTCTTTTTGGCATTGCGAGTCTCATTTGGAGCGCCTATCGTTTTCGGGATAAGAAGCAAAGGGCAGTGTTTTTGTATTTTCTTGTTGGTGTTGCAATCATAACAATAGAAAGTCTAAAGAACATTCGATATATTGCGACTTTCGTTCCTGCACTGTACGTTCTTATAGGAATAACGCTGGTCGCAATATGGGAAAGATTACGAGATTCTTTGAAATCTGTTTTGTTACGCAGAGCAGTGAGCGTTGCATTTCTTGTGTTGATTTTAGTAGGTGGTGCGCCCGCTTACGGTAAGCTTCGTCAAATCGCACCTGCACTTCAGGTAACTTACGAAACCGATCCACGGCTCCTCGACATACAGGAATGGATCATTTTTCAGACGAATGGCGAGTCATTTTGCGTGGTTGAGCCTTGGGATAAGGTGAATCTACTTGCTCTGCAATGGGCAGCTCTTTCACAAAACCCTGAAAAAATATTACATCCGAAGATGGTGAAGATAGGGCAATGCAAGGTCAGCCGTCGAGAAAACAAACTGGAAGTGAGAGAGCTACGAGGTCAGATTCCCAATTCGTCCTATCTGGTTGTGCTCTCCCGACCTGAGTCCGCATCAAGCAAATATCCTTTATGGTTGAAATCGACAATGCCTTTGGTCGCAGTTCGGAGCATCAAATATGAGGATTATTGGGACTTGTTTGCGCACGACTTGTCTCAACTGACCCAGGCGAAGCTGGAAGAGTTACAAACAGAAGGGCGAAACATAAAAAGCCTGACGGTTTACATTTTCAAGTTGCAATCTTGATCTAAGTCTTTTTGAAACGTTTGATTGCAACCATGCAGAGAATTGTAGTCAGGATCCCAATGAAGAATGAGTACAAAAGGTGTCTGTAACGTACGCTCGGGTAAATTTGTTTAACCCTGTGGCCCACTTTGTCGACAAGTGACATGTTCTGATCTGGATTTCCGATCAGGTAGTCAGCGATTCTAGTGGCTTCATTTTCTGATAACCCTAAGTTTGGCATTCTTGAGTTGGGATTATCAAACCTCGGTTCTTGAAGGTGATATTTCAACCAAACACGAATTTGTTCTGTTCCCTTTGCGTTTAACACTTTCCGTCTTACCGGTGTGTATTCACGATAGGGTTCCCGATCAACATGATCCAGAACGTCTACGGTTTGCTTGTATTCTTTTGATTGCAGCCGTTCCGAAATGCGGGTAATAAGGCCTTCTTTACCCAGGCTCGGACTCTGTGCATTCCGGTCCTCGCCCATACTGTGACAAGCAAAGCACCCTTTCATTCTCATCAGTGTCTGAGGCTCAAGATCACCTCCGCCAATACGAAAGGGATGCGCGCGCGCCGGGGCATATGTGATTTTCAAAATTGGAGACCTGCCTTCCTGATTGGGATAGATTGGAGCAACATAAAGTCCATCTGGCCCGAAACTCAATCCAGGTACATTTTGAAACCTGGACCCCTGATACAGCAAAAAATGCTCTGGTGGACCGAGTAGGCCTCCTTCTTCTAATCCATAAGGAAAGCTAATGATTCCAGGCGGAGCAGCGGAAGTTGAGATGAAAAAACGTCTCGTGTATTCGGGCGGAAACAGCTTACTGTCCTTCGCAACATAATCCATTTGGGCCGGCCCAATTGCAGGGTGGAAAACGGCAAGAGCTTTCGCGCCGATGCTGAAATCCTTTCCATTCCAGAAATAGTTCTCCCCTGAGTGGATCTCCATAAAGCGGTCGATTTCGTCACCATTGTCTGCAGCGAACAGCTTTCCTTCAACCATCCGGAGAGCAAATGGATTTCGCATTCCGTACGCGTAGATAAAATTTGCAGCATTCTGAATTTCATCATTCACATAAAATGGATTCTGTCCTACAGGCTTTCCATCCAGAGTAAGGCGCAGAATTTTTCCGCGGAAATTATCCAGTTTCTGACTGTCTGCAGAAATGTGTGCATCTCCTACTCCAACATACAGCAAGCCGTCCTTGACCTGACAATTTCCAATTTGATGTTGAACTCCGGATTCGTAAGCCGAAAAAACATCCTTAAAATCAAGCTGGGAGGAAGGTTTCAAGGAAAAGGATTTTGGATTTGTTGAGAAACGGACAATGTTGTTATACGTAAATTTCTTAGAATCCTGATAAGCAAAAGTAACAAAAACATAACCATGCTCGGGATCCAAGCAAACTCCAGCCATACCGAATTGTCCGGATAACTCTTTCATATCTTGTTGAGGATCAGAAGAGAAGAAGTTTAAAGCGAACGTTGAAACACTACGATCATTGGTGACAACTTTGACCGCGCCGCGGAGTTCCGTGACAAAGTAGAGGACGTCTTTCGGTCCAGGCCCAGGCTCAGGGACAAAAGCAATTGAAGTTGGGAAATGATAACCCTCTGTGTCAATTTCAATCGAAAAGGACTCTTGAACACCCCAATCCGTCTTCCAATCAAATGGAATATGCTTTGGGAGAGATTGGGTTCGACACCCGGAGAGAATCGAAATAAGAATTCCTGTGAGGGCAAAAAAGAATCGACGTTTGGTCAACCGTTTCTTTTGTTCTGCCACAATTCCAACGCCCAGCGTAGAACTATCCTTGGACTTCTGCGCAAGGCCATCTGGAGCCGTTGACGCATAGCCAAATCATTTTGTTCCCGGAGTGATAGGCTCATTTTAAGGATGCACCACCGAATTGCATGAGTGCAGTATATCTCAAAATTCTTGCGGTGAGGGGTAGTGGTTGAAGCGTCGAAAAAAACAGCATTGAGAGATTTCTTTTGACCTATGTTATCCTAAACTTTCACCATGAATTGCGGCTCGGACTTTCGAAAATAGAATAAGTGTGTACAAGGATATTTCTCGATGGAAATGATGTCGCGCCGCGAGGCGCAAAAAAATCGCCGGCGCATCTCATTGAGCCTGATCAATTACAAGAAAATTTTGAGCTTACGAGGCGTTCATCGTGATCGCCAGTGTGTCGTAGTTGCGACCGGCCCTTCCATTAATCAAACGGATTTATCTCTTATCGAGAACCATCCTTTTGTACTGGGCGTAAACGCTGCCTATCGGTTGCGGAGCCAATTTAAATATTATTTTTGCTCCGACAGTAACTTTTACTTCCCCAACATAAACGAGATTCATCGGCTAAGCCCAGATTATTTCTTCCTTTCTTCTCATATTCGCTTCCGAAACGACCCCAGATGTGTTTATCTAAAAGTGGATGAGATGTCAGCAGCAAAGCAAAGAGCGATGGCAAGATTTCAGACCAACTTGCTAAGGACGCTTTCGTGGGGCCCGACCGTCATTTTGGATCTTGTTCTTCCTACCGCGTTATGGATGGGATTCACAGAAATCATATTGCTGGGAACAGACTACCCATTGGAGTCATACGGTCACTTTTACCCCGAGGCTGATCATAAAGTCTTGTTATCCGGGAGAATCAACTTTCGTAAAGAGATGCTACTTGCCAGGGAAGGCTTCCGGGTGCTCTTAAGTACCTTAAAAGAGCGAAAACAAAACGTAAAAATTTATAATTGCTCACCCTTATCGGAACTTGAATGCTTTGAGAAAAAGACATTGTCGGAAGTGATCGCTACGAGTCGACCGTTTCTTTCTCCGGATCGATCAGTCCTTGAGTCCCCGACCCATTCCATTTGATGGGAGTTCTCAGATTTATCCATAGTATCTTTCACCCTGTGTACGCATCGGTGCGATCCCACCCCCTGTCGATTTCTTTACTCTTCGGTGTGAAGGTTCCTAAAGGCGCGATAATTCATTGGGATACCACAACGCTTCTGCTTAAAAATGCACTAAGAAAGGTGGCTCGTAAGAACGACTCAGTACTGGAAATGGGGGTGGGGCAAGCTGCATTATTGAGTATCTGCCTTCAAAAAAAATTCATCAGCACAATGAAAATTGACGGAGTTGATGTGTCGGCGTCACGAGTAGAAAGCGCACAGGGAATTGCCTATCTGAACCGGTGTGAAATGAACATCTGGCAGAGTGATCTTTTTCGAAATGTTCGTCAGCGCTATGATCTGATTTTTTTTAATCCTCCTTATGTCCCAACCGCGATTGGTAAATCCCTGGAGCTTACCAGACGTTTGTCTACAGATGGTGATCAAGTCTGGGACGGAGGAGAATCGGGGACCAATGTCATTCAAGAATTTTTAGCAAGCGCAGGGAGTCATTTACAACCGTCCGGGCGTATTTTGCTGGGAGTTCAGGACTATTATGTGAAGCGGAAACAAATCGAAGAAATTGCCTCCAGACACGACTATGAAATTATAAACGTGTTTACTGCGTGGGTGAATCCAAGCGTTGTGTATCTTCTGGTGCGGAAGCATCCGGGAACCGACTAAACCTCCTCATCTTGGCGAAGCGCCTGGCCGTTCGGCAATTTCCATTACATACTCTTTACAACTTCGAGCGCTTTGAGGAGAATATAATGTACGATTCCGCGCTCCAGGAAAAAGGCTTAACCGAGCTTTGAATGATGTGGGGAAGCCCAGCCTTCATGGATTTTCAGATGTTTCCGTGTCGAGGCAAAAGCAAATTCTTATAGATCGCGTCCGAACTCGATGAACAGAAAGAGCTTTGCTAATACGGTAATAGGATTCTTTATCGTCATTAGTATTGCCAAATTGATCCTTAACATGAAGATGGGGCAACCCACCGGCATAGGATCTGCTCTGTACCTTTACGCCGTCCCGGTTCTTGTCGGAGGTATGCTCCTGTTTTTATTCCTGTTGGAGATGCGTCTCCGGTGTAGAGCAGCATTTCTTCTCGTATCCCTTTGCGCCTCCCTTTATCTCGTGGAAGTAATTGCGCATTTTTGGTTTCCCTACTATTTCTCATTTCGAAAGGGCGTAATCTACGATGGCAGAATGAGGAATGATGTGGTAGCACAGATGAAAGCCGATGGTATTGATTGCTATTCGAACATCAGTCCGCAGGATTTCTTAACTGAAAAAAAAATGCATTCAGGGAAATCGGCTATTCCTCTACTACATCTGGGCTTTATTTCCAATGCGGTCACCGTTCTTTGTAATGAGGGTGGCGAATTTATAATCTTTCGGACCGATGAGCATGGTTTTAACAATCCGCCGGGAATGTGGAGTAGGGAAATTGATTTTGCATTAGTCGGCGATTCCTTTACTCATGGCAGATGCGTTCCACCGGAGAAGAATGTCGCGGGTGTATTGAGAAGACGATACCCTGAAACATTGAATATCGGAATGTCAGGGAATGGTCCGCTGTTCGTGCTTGCTTGCATTCGCGAATATCTTACGACGCTAAGGCCTGAAGTAGTGATCTGGATGTATTTTGAGGGAAACGACCTGAGTGATCTACATAAAGAAAAAAAGGACGATATTCTTCCAAAATATTTGAAAAATGATTTCCATCAAGGTGTGATTGAGAAGCAAGCTGAAATCGATGAATTTTTGCGTAACTATGGGGATAGCCACGTAAAGCTTCAAAAGAAAATCGATTATCGTAAGGCTTCGCCTCTAATAAGTATTCTAAGACTTACGAATTGGCGAAAAAGGATCAAATCGACGATCGAGCGGCCGCCAAGAACAGAAAGACCGTTAGCCCAATGGCCCAAAAATCCATACGATGCCTCTGATCTGAAGCTATTTCGGACCGTCCTCGAAAGGGCAAGAGACGAAACGCGACGTTGGAACGGCCAGTTGCTGATTGTTTATCTCCCTGACTGGGAAAGATTTTTCCAACCTCTTCAGACGAACAATTATCGCCGAGAGGTCCTGCAAATATTCGAAGATCTAAAATTGCCTTTCATTGATATCTATGAAGTCTTCAAACTTCACGGCGAACCGCAATCATTGTTTCCTTTCGGTGAGCCAGGGCACTATTCGGAGGAAGGCTACGCACTGGTCGCAGAATCTGTTCTCCAGAGAATCTCAGCGAAGCCTGACCCACCTCCATCGGGTGACTGAATGATCATTTCCTTATTGCGCCTTGCTTCCATATCTTTGCGAAATGGTGTAAAAACGGAAACTACTTCGAAATGCGGATATTGCCCAGATACAGAACGTCCAGACCACAGGAGTAAAATGTTCGCACCGCATCCTCAGGAGAACAAACAATTGGTTCACCGTTCAGGTTAAAGCTCGTGTTTAGAATAATCGGGATGCCTGTTTTTTCGCGGAAAGATTGGATAACGCGCTGAAAACGAAGACCATTGTTTTCATTCACGGTTTGTAACCTACCGGTGCCATCTACGTGAACAACGGCCGGAACTTCGGCTCTTCGCTCTTTGCGAAAAGGAAACACTTTCTCCATGAAAGGAACTTCTGTTCCAGCAGGACAGTCAAAGTAATCCGTAACCGCGTCATCAAGAATTGCAGGCGCAAAAGGCCGGAAGCTTTCACGATACTTCACGGCAGCGTTTATGATGTCTTTTGTTTCTTTGTGGCGTGGATCTGCCAGAATCGAGCGGTGCCCCAAAGCGCGCTGGCCAAATTCGCTCTTCTCCTGTAACCAGCCGACCAAACGCCCACCCACAAGATCGTTCGCAGCCGCTTCCGAAGGATCTTCCAGAACCTGGGCGTTTGGTAATTTCAATTTTTCCACAACGCTGCGGCAATATTCATCGGAGTAACCGGGTCCCCAGTAGCTGTGATATGTCTGATCGGCAGCACGTTTTCCGGTCCTTTGCGCGCAAACATAAAGAGCAGCCCCCATGGATGTACCCGAATCATCGGGACAACTCGTGATGTAGCACTCCTCAAATGGTGTACGCGAAGTGATCTTGCCGTTAAAAACACTATTCATGAAACAACCGCCTGTCGCCACAAGTTTTTTGAGCTTTGTTCGATGATACAAATTGGTCAACACCTGCACGGCAACTTCTTCAAATACATATTGAAGGGCAGCTCCAATTTTTTCGTGACGCGAAGTGATCTCTTCATTTCTGCCACGCGGCTGGCCAAAAACTTCCACGAACCTGGGAGAAAACATTAGCGGATCCCACGAATTGAAATAGGAAAAGTATTCCAGCGCGACCGTAAATCGTCCCGAATGATCGACGTGAATTAACTTTTGCATCGGAGCAAGGTATTCGTTGTCCGGATTAGCGTACGACGCCAGTGCCATTACTTTCCATTCATCGGAATCAGGTGTGAATCCCAGGAATTGCGTGACAGCTCCATAGAGGAGTCCAAGCGAGTGCGGATAATCGATTTTTTCCAGAACTTCAAGATTTACGCCTCTGGCCGTGCCGATCAATCCTGTATGCCTCTCCCCTCGTCCGTCCAATGCCGCGACTGCTGCTTCCTCGTAAGGAGACAAGAAA
Source organism: uncultured bacterium (assembly GCA_963771165.1). Taxonomy (GTDB): domain Bacteria; phylum Acidobacteriota; class HRBIN11; order JAKEFK01; family JAKEFK01; genus JAKEFK01. Next base: position 20,759 of record CAVYSN010000021.1, read on the forward strand.
AATGCATTGCCGAAGTGAGAGTGGTAGTGATCCACATAAGTGATAGGCGCAGCGCCTTGCCAGAGGTCGTGCAACGTTACAAGCTCACTCGCCGAATGACGTCCCATCTGTAAAAAGCGAGCAGGTATGGAATGCAAATGCTCCCCACGCCATCTGCGGCCGGTGACAAAACCGGAAGGTGATGTTTCGGCATCAATGGCGGGATTCCATGAGACAGCAATTTCATCGATATCTTTCATGGAAAGACCGGTCTGCCGGAAACACTCCTGGATCGCCTTGACCGGAAAGACGCGGCTTAACTTGATTCGATCCAGCCGCTCCTCCGGAATCGCAAACAGAACCTTGCCATCTTCCACTATGCATGCCGAACAAATGAATACATCGTGACAAACACCTAAGACTTTCATCGTACTCCCTTAAAGATTGTCAATCTTGAACGAACTATTGTAGCGTGAATGACCGGACGTAACCATTCCTGGCTCCTATCTTCCCCCAAAGCAAATTGCACAAAATTGGACACGGGCACAATAAATGTCGTCTCCACAAGGTTTTTTACGCCTGGTAGAGTACGATTTATCGCTCATACGCTTATTCTGTAAGAAAACCGGGAGTCAGACGACTATTCCAATGAAATGGGTACAAAAATCCTGATCCTTGGCGGCGGATTCGGCGGTCTGTATGCGGCCCTTCATTTGGAAAAGCATTTGAAGAATGGTTCGGATATCGAAGTTACGCTGGTCAATCGCGAAAATTTCTTTCTTTTTACTCCGATGCTTCATGAAGTTGCTGCAGCCGATCTGGATCTCGCACATATCGTCAATCCATTCCGGAAAATGTTGCGCCGCGTGAATTTCTTCAACGGTAAAGTCAAGAGCATTGATCTCCAATCCAAACGGGTTCTCGCTTTCCACGGTGATGAATTGCATCATCATGAGCTGGAATACGATCATCTCGTGCTTTCCCTGGGTGGAATCACCAACTTTTTCAACATTCCCGGTCTGGAAGATCGCGCGCTTACTATGAAATCGCTGGGAGATGCGATCTATTTACGGAACCGCATGGTGGCCAATCTGGAAGAAGCCGACTTCGAATGCTTTTTGGAGAAACGACAGAGCCGTCTGACCTACGTTGTTGCGGGGGGAGGCTTTGCAGGAGTCGAAACAATAGCATCCATGAACGATTTTCTTCGCAGTGCCATCCGGTTTTATCCGCATTTAACAGAAGACATGCTCCGGATTGTGCTTGTTCATCCAGGCCCTGTGATTCTGCCGGAGCTCGGTGAAAAGCTTGGGGTGTATACACAACGAAAACTAACGGAAAGAAAAGTTGAGATTCGCGTCAACACAAGAGTCTCGGGTATCTCAGAAGGCGGCGTACAACTGAATGATGGAAACTGGATCGATAGCAGGACGCTGGTTTGGACTGCAGGTGTTTCGCCGAATCCACTGCTTCAAGATCTCCCTTGCGAAAAAGACCGCGGAAAACTGAAAGTGAACGGATTCATGGAAGTGGAAGGATGGCAGGGTGTTTGGGCTCTTGGGGATTGCGCCATCGTTCCTGATCCAAAAACCGGAAAACCATGTCCCCCTACAGCCCAACATGCGTTAAGACAGGGAAAGGTGCTTGCCGAAAACATCCTTGCGGATATCCGAGGCGGAAAGAAAAAGAAGTTTGCATTCTCTACGCTCGGGTTACTCGCATCGATCGGACATCGAACGGGGGTCGCCAATATCCTTGGAATAAACTTTTCCGGATTCATCGCATGGTGGATGTGGCGAACGATTTATCTCAGCAAGCTGCCCGGATTTGAAAAGAAAATTCGCGTGGCTCTAGACTGGACTCTCGATCTATTGTTTTCAAAGGATCTGGTCCAGTTTCTCACTCTACGTTCCCCCTCCATGTCAGACGGCAAAGAAGCAGAGCATGCTGAGGATTATGCAGAGGTGTGCCCGCTTTGAACCTGGAACATGGGTCGTTGAACTTTTTTTAGGAGGAATGATATGGCATCGGATGGTAAGTATGACGTGATCATCATTGGCTCGGGCGCGGGTGGCGGCACGCTGGCATACAAGCTCGCTCCTTCCGGGAAAAGGATTTTGTTGCTGGAGCGCGGCGATTACGTGACCCGTGAGAAGGATAATTGGGATCCGACTGCTGTTAACGTCCATGGAAAATATCAAACGAAAGAGAAGTGGTCCGACAGCGATGGCAAAGAACTCCACCCGCATACGAATTACTATGTTGGAGGAAACACAAAATTTTATGGCGCGGCTCTTTTCCGGCTTCGTAAGGAAGATTTTGGGGAGCTCAGGCATCACGGCGGCATTTCACCTGCCTGGCCGATCACATATGATGAGCTGGAACCCTATTACACAAAAGCCGAAGAGCTTTATCACGTTCACGGCCTGAGAAAGGAAGATCCCACAGAACCGGAGGCGAGCGCTCCTTATCCACATCCGCCTGTAAGCCATGAACCCAGGATGCAGCAGCTCAGCGAAGATTTCGCCGCGCAGGGTCTGCGACCATTCCATGTTCCGATCGGTATCATGCTGGATGAAAGGAACAATCGCACCAGCACCTGCATCCGATGCAATACTTGTGATGGTTTTCCCTGTCTGATCAATGCCAAAGCAGACGCTCAAGTTTGCGCGATCGATCCCGCGTTAAAGCATTCCAATGTTACTTTACTCACAAACGCTAAGGCTGAACAGCTGATGACTGATCCTTCGGGCCGGAGTGTAACGAAAGTGCGGGTTCGGCGAGGTGATACCGTCGAAGAATACTCTGCTGATATTGTTGTGGTTTCCTGCGGCGCCATCAATTCAGCTGCGTTGCTCTTGCGCTCTGCTAACGGTAGACATCCGCGCGGATTAGCCAATAGCTCGGATGTTGTCGGCCGTCACTATATGGGGCATGTCAATTCCGTGCTGATGGCACTCTCCAAATGTCCAAACCCGACGATTTTTCAAAAGACCCTCGGCGTCAATGATTTTTACTTCCGTTCGCAAGATTGGGACTTCCCGATGGGGCATATTTCGTTTGTTGGAAAATTGGATGGGGCCACATTGAAAGCAGGAGCCCCTGCCATTGCTCCGGGATGGACACTCGATCTTATGGCGAAACATTCGATCGATTTCTGGCTGACATCAGAAGATTTGCCTGATCCAAACAACCGTGTGACTCTGGATACGGCAGGTAAGATTGTGCTTTCTTACAAACCCAACAATGAAGAGGGCCACAAACGTCTGATCAAGAAACTTGAAAGCTTGATGAAACAACAACGGAAGTGCGAAATGCACGGACATGATTGCCACGAAGGCCTGTTTGCACGCCATTTATTTCTTGGACAGCGGATTCCTTTGGCCGGCGTTGCGCATCAAAATGGAACCATTCGGTTCGGTCATGATCCAAAAACTTCAGTGCTCGATAAGAACTGTAAAACTCATGATCTGGACAACGTTTATGTTGTGGATGGAAGTTTCTTTCCTTCCAGCGGAGCTGTGAATCCCGCATTAACGATCATGGCGAATGCTCTGCGCGTTGGCGATCGGATTCTGGAGCGGATGTGATAAGGAGCAAAGTGACGCGGAGGTTTGTAGCGCCCGCGTCCCGTGGGCTGAGCTTGAGCTCAGGAGCCCGCCAGAGGCGGGCGTTACAAACGGCTCCATTTACACTTTTTGTTGCTTCGTTGCTGGCTTTTTGGCTGCAGGTTTCCGCTGCATTCGCAGGAGTTACAGTCGATTCGATCGGAATCACAGTTTCCGATCTGGATCGCGCCGTAGATTTCTATTCGACAGTTCTCTCATTCGAAAAAGTATCGGAAACCGAAGTCACCGGAACGGAGTACGAGCAACTCCAGGGAGTATTTGGTGCTCGTATTCGAGTGGCCCGGCTCCGGCTTGGTGATGAATACATTGAGCTCCTGGATTATCTTGCACCGGAAGGGCGTCCGGCGCCGGTCGATTTTCAAAGCAACGATCGATGGTTCCAGCATATCGCGATCATCGTTAGTGACATGGACAAAGCCTATCAATGGCTGCGCCGGCACAAAGTGCAGCATGCATCGACCGGTCCGCAGCTGCTGCCTGCGTGGAATAAGAACGCCGGGGGCATCAGCGCGTTTTATTTTCGCGACCCGGATGGCCATCATCTGGAAATCTTGAGCTTCCCGCCGGACAAAGGAAATCCGAAATGGCGCCAGCGCACGGACAAGCTATTCCTGGGAATCGATCATACTGCAGTTGTCGTGGGGAGCACGGATACGAGTCTGAAATTTTATAGAGATACACTGGGATTTGAGGTCGCCGGCGAAAGCGAAAATTATGGGATTGAACAGGAGCGCTTGAACAACGTGTTTGGCGCCCGCTTGCACATTACGAGCATGAAACCGGAGGCCGGCCCTTCCGTTGAATTTCTTGAATATCTAACTCCGCGAACCGGACGTCCATTACCCCTCGACACCCGCACAAATGATTTGATCAACTGGCAAACTAAGATACTTACAACGAATGTCGAAGCATTCTGGAAAAAAATGAATGGCTCTGTTTTCATATCTCCAGGTGTGGTAAATATCAATGGAAACCATTTGAATTTTAGAAAGGGGTTTCTAGTGCGTGATCCCGATGGGCACGTCATGCAGATTGTTGAGAATAATTTTCACCGCTGAGTACGCGGAGACCGCAGAGTCATAAAGAATTTCATCTTACTCGGCGTTCTCTGCGGTGCAAAATGGAGTGTTTTCTATGTCTGAAAATCGTAGATTGTTTATCCCGGTCATATTAGGTACAAGCCGTCAAGGGCGTATGAGTGAACACGTGGCACGGTTTGTCACGGAAGAAGTAGGCAAGGGCGAAGAAATCACCACGCAGCTTATCGATATTCGAGAATTGCATCTGCCGGTCAATGATGCGGGTGAGTCGATCAAGGATCCTGGCTTTTCTGACATCTGCAATCGCGCAGACGGTTTCGTGATTGTCACTCCGGAATACAATCACGGTTATCCAGGTCTGTTGAAGCACGTGCTTGACAGCAATCTGAAAGAATACATTCACAAAGCTGTAGGAATTGTGGGCGTTTCCGCCGGGCCTTGGGGGGGAACGCGCGCCATCCAGAATCTTTTGCCCGTGATGCGGGAGCTGGGACTCGTTACAATCTTTTGGGATGGCAATTTTTCCAGCGTACAAAAAGTTTTCGATTCTGACGGGAAGCTCCTGGATCATGCTTACAGTCGGCGTCTGGATAAATTCATCAAAGAATTGATCTGGATGGCAAAAGTTTTGCGATACGGCAGGGAGAATGTCAGTCTGTAACGGGCGCAATGAATTGCGCCCCTACAAACCTGCAAACTGTGTAAGCATAGTAGGGGCGACATTTATGGCGCCCGTGTTCCAGTTTGAGCACCGGAGGTTTGTATGAGCAAAAATAAAATGTTGTGTCCGGATTGCGGCGTTGAGATGAACCACCATGCCGACAAAGTTGATTACAACGTTCAAGACGCATCCAAAATCGATCCCGCATTCGGTGGAATTGTCGAAGAAGCGTACACTTGCCCGATGTGCGGACGAACGCACACCCGCCCCCAAGAAAACTAAGCTCTAGATCCTGAGTAGTTTTTGGATTCGGATAGCTTCACCTACAGACCATGCCTGGAAGGGGCAGCCGCGGGGAGCGTAAGGGGGTTCGGCATCCGTAATTTCCGAAATGTGATCCAAACCTGCTTCGTTCAGATGCTGCAACAGCGGGCTTAAGAAACGCGTGCGCGCTTCGTTTTTCGCTTGCTCTGTCCCTTTGCGCACACGGAGCCAGGCTTCCACAAACGGCCCAATCAACCAGGGCCAGACCACTCCTTGATGATAAATACTGTCCCGTTCGCGCGGACCACCCTCATACATTGGAGAATAAGCGGGTGAACCGGGCGCAAGGGAACGCAAGCCGAGTGGCGTCAGAAGGCGCGCTTCCACACCGTCCACAACAGAGCGCGCTCGTTTCCCATCCAGGATTGAGAACGGAAGCCCGCCGATTGCAAGAATCTGGTTCGGTCGAAAGAGATCATTTTTTTTGCCGGACTGATGATCCACGTCAACTACATCAAATAGGTAACCACCTTCTTTGTTCCAGAACTTTTCGGCGAAAGCTCTGGAGCCCAGTTCGTAAAGAGAATCCCTGCCGGCGATCTTCAATGCGTTGAGCCAGAGTGCTTGAATTTCAACCGGTTTTCCAATTCTTGGAGTGATCACGCAATCCCCGAATTTTGCATCCATCCAGGTAAGTTGCACTCCCGGTTCACCGGCTGCAAGCAAAGCATCATCATCCATATGAATTCGATACCGTGTTCCTTTTTCATACCCGGTCAAAATAGAAAGGACTGCTTCCTGCAAAAGTTTGCGATCTTTATCTGTCACATTTTGGTCGGCAATCAAATAAGCGTGAACCGCAATCACATACCATAGCGAGGCATCCACTGAATTGTATTCCGGTTCTCCGCCTTGATCCGGGAATCGGTTCGGCAGCATTCCTTCCGAAACCGTCTGAGCCCATTCCACAAGAATATCCCGCGCGATACGGAATTTGCCGCGACTCAAACACAATCCTCTCAACGCTATGAAAGTGTCTCGTCCCCAATCCGTAAACCAGGGATAGCCAGCGACAATGGTTTTCCCTCTTTTCCGCTCTACCAGATAAGCATCAGCGGCAAAATCCAAACGATCGACAAACACACTCCTGCGTTTTCGCTCGCTCTTTTGCAGGTCCTTTGCTAAATCGGGAGCAGAGACACTGGACGGAGTAGTGCTGAGGATGCACACGGCCGATTGCGCAGACAAATTCCATCGAAAGGAACCGGGAGAAGCCAGATCCTCGGTGAAGTCCAGACCACGCTGTCGTTCTTGTTCGTATAGAAAATTCCGGTACCAGGCAGGTTCGTGATTATAGGTTCCATTTGTGCTGACATAAATTGCCGGTATTCCTTCGTATGATTTCCAGATGTGCTGACGCCCATCCATTTCAGGCTGAAATTGGAACGCACCGTTTTCGTGATGCATCGAATGGTAATCGCGCCCGGATAGGAAAGGCTTCATTGTAAGTACGATCTGCTGAGATTCTCCAAGAACACTCCAGATAAGAGCGGTTACCGGCGCACTTTTCGCCATCAAAATTTCCTGCTGGATCCTTGTACCGTCTTCAAGCTTGAAAACCCATGTGGGCCAGGGCGCTGTTGTGAACGATTGGATTCTGCGATGTCCATCCGGATGAATCACATCCGGAGAATAGTGTTGTGAGCTGATGGAATAAGTTCCGGTCGACGTCTCGATCCAGGCGTCAAATCCGTTTACAAGAACAAAACGCCCTGTGGGAGGAGTTGTCGCAGTCAAAAGGAGCGCATGATAGCGACGCGATCGGGTTGTATCTACACATCCGGAAGCAAACCCGCCGAGCCCATCTGTTTCAAGCCATTCGTTGTTGATCATGATTCGCGATTTATCGCGCCCGCCAGCACAAATTTCCACGCGAGCGCGATGAATCGCGTCCCTACTAGAAACCGGCTCCTTCCATTATACTCACGATCGAATTGAATCCGCCGTATTGATCAGGTTCTTTGACTCCATTGCTTGGATCATCGATCCATTGATTTCCATTTACGAGGAATTTGTAGGAATAACGTCCCGGTTTGGGCAAATGAATTTCTGCTCGCCAGATTCCGTGGAAGTCTTTTTCGAAGCGTTTGAAAGAGTTCCAGTTCGTAAATTCACCGGCGAGTTCTACTCTTTCTGCAAAATCATTGTGGTAGAAGAATATCAATTTTTGCGATTCAATGCGCGGCGGCAGGAAATGATCCCTTTGGAACGAATGATTTTCACGCTTCGCCTGTTCAACAGCTGCCCGCGTGTTGAGCATGCCGTAACCTTGTCGGATGATTGGTGCGTTGCGTATTCGTTTGGCTGTCGAAATAAGAATGCTTTTAACCGCGCCGGGCGTTAATGCCGGGTTCTCTTGTAACATCAACGCCACAACAGAAGCAACAACCGGCGCGGCAAAAGACGTCCCATCCACATGCTGGTAGTGCGAAGAGATGATCTTGTTCTCACGCAGTAAGAACTCAACTTCCGCCCGAATCGATTGCGTATCACTCATTAGAACACTTTCAGGCAGGCCCGCATCTTGATGCAGCCTGCGCGCTAGAAATGGCAGTTCATAATCGGGCGCTTCAGCAAGCTCTGTCAAGCACTGCGCCTTCTCATAACTTCTCGTAGATGGCAGGATCGGCGCGGCTATCCACATCGCAGGGGCGATGATTTCTGGCTTTATGATTCCATCAGCAGTGACTCCGAAACTGGAACAATATAAATGAGGATTTCCATTCTCTAACTGATTGTCATCGTTGTAACCGCCCACAGTGATGACTCCCGGTGAATTCGCAGGTGGAAGCGTGTGATGCGAGTCCATGCACCCCGAGTTTCCTGCGGCAACAACCAGAACAAGTCCCTTTTCAATCGCTTGCTCTGCCAGTTGATCCACATAATTTTCCCGGTAGGAAACATCTTCGTCTCCACCAAGCGAGATGCTCACGATCTTTATATCGTAGAGATCTTTATTTCGAATGACCCACTCCAGGCCGCGAGCGATGTTATCTTCGGAAATTTTACCCTGATCACTCACCTTAACCAGCGCGACATTCGACTCTGAAGCCAGGCCGCGGTACACGCCATCGCACAAGTATCCGTTTCCGGCGGCGGCAACCGATGTCATGGTGCCATGCCAATCAAAACTCGCCGGCTTACGATGCGCATCGAGTGTCGCATCCGGTCGTGTTACATCGTGGTACGCGACAATTCGGTTTGCCGGCTTCGTCAGGTCGGGATGAGGATAAAAACCGGAATCCAGAAAGGCGATTGTGACTCCGCGACCATCCAAATCGAATTCGGCATTCAAGCGCACGGGAGTTGGAATAACAGAATAGCGATTCCGAACATGAGAATGTGTGTGTTCCGCGTCCTCCATGACATTTCAGTCGGATCGGAGGGGCGAAAACTTACAGAATCTATTGACAGAGCTAAAGAAAAGAGGATGTAATATTGGAGAGTAAAAGGCACAAGTTCTAATTCCCATTGCCCGGAAATAGGTCTTACTTTGGACGAAAAAAGGCACGCCGTTAAGGTAGCATCACCCCATCATGAAGACAGCGCGGATATTTACTCTCTGAACCTGGAACTCAGCGCCGTACTCGACATGAACCGCGCGATTGGAAGCCATTTGGACCGGGACGAGTTGTTTGGCGCTCTCGCAGCATCTCTGAAAACCCTGATACCGACCGAACGTTTCGGCATTGAGTTGCCGATCGAAGGGGACAAACTCCAGGGACACATTCTCAGCCCCCGCCCAGCGGTCTTGGAGTCCACGCAACCGACGGTGTTGCCGGCTCAGGGAACCGTATGCAACTGGGTCATAAAGAACCGAACGCTGTTCGTCACTGGATCGTTAGACGACTTGAGAGAGCGCTTCCCAATCACTTTTGATGTTATGTCGTCCGAAGGAATGCAGTCTCTGTGTGCGATGCCGCTGGTAAGCGGTGAGCATTGCCGCGGCGCGTTGTTCTTCATGTCGTCTGCCAAGGGCGCGTATAACCGAACCCGTCTTGGATTTCTTGAGCAAGTGGCCAGTACAGTGTCCGTGGCTTTGGACAATTCTCTGGCGCACGAAGAAGTGCGACAGTTGCGCGATCGATTGCAGGCGGAGAACATGTATCTTACCGGAGAAATAAAAGCAGAGTATGGCTTTGAAGAGATCATCGGACACAGTCAATCTTTGCGAAAAGTACTGCGCCAGGTGGAACAGGTTGCTCCGACAGAATCGACGGTGTTGATCACGGGTGAAACAGGTACGGGAAAAGAATTGGTCGCCCGGGCCATTCACAATTTAAGTCGTCGTAAGGAACGCGCTCTGATCAAAGTCAATTGTGCCGCATTGTCCCCAGGCCTGATTGAGAGCGAGCTTTTCGGCCATGAGAAAGGAGCTTTCACCGGTGCAACAAGTACGAGAAAGGGAAGGTTTGAACTCGCCGACGGTGGGGCACTTTTTTTGGATGAAGTGGGAGATCTTCACATTGAAAACCAGGTGAGGCTCCTGCGTGTTCTGCAGGAACAAGAATTTGAACGGGTGGGAGGAACGCAAACACTGAAGGTAAACGTTCGCGTGATGGCTGCCACCAATCGCAACCTGGAAGAACTCGTGAGGCTAGGCGCATTTCGCAACGATCTTTACTACCGTTTGAGCATTTTTCCGATTCATATTCCTCCTTTACGCGAACGTCTTGAGGACGTTCCCCTCCTAATCGACTACTTTGTACAAAAATTTTCACGTCGGATGGGGAAAAAGATTCGTGAAGTATCTCCCGCAGCGGTGAATTCGCTGGTCAATTATTCATGGCCTGGAAATGCGCGAGAATTGGCAAATGTTTTGGAAAGAGCAGTCATTTTATGTGATAGCGCAATTCTGCAACGCGAGCACATCGCCATTCCGGAATCGAAGATTGTCTCTGAGATCCCTTTCATAACACTACAAGACTCTCAACACAGTCAGATTCTGAAAGCGTTGGAGAAAACCAGATGGATCCTTGGGGGCCCGAATGGAGCAGCAAAATTGCTCGGATTAAACAGAACGACCCTCATTGCGCGCATGAAGAAATTGGGAATTACACGACCAAATTGAGCTCACCACTGGGAGTCAGTATTTTGACCTCGCGTCAATATTTTGACATCCCATAAATAGAAACAAAAGTCCGCCGATTCGCATCTAAATCTCCAAACCATTTGATTTGTGACACTTATGTGGATTGGCATACACGAGCTCTCTGTTGGCATCGATCTGGCAATAGAGCCAGGTAAAGGCAGAGGGAAGATGTTTAGAATTACCAAAACATTTGAAAACGAAGCAACGGTAATCTTTCGGATCGAAGGGAAAATAACAGATGAGAATCTGTCCGAATGGGATCAGGAGATTAAATCCATTCGATTCCTGAATGGACATCACGTGATCTTAGATTTTGCGCAGGTGTGGCATATCAGTTCGAAGGCAGTAGACGTTCTTATGAAGCTCCTAACGGATCGAGTCTACATATTGAATTGCGGCATGGAGGTGCGAAACGTCCTCCATGCCTCAGGTTTATCAGCAAGGATGTTGGAATAATGCCGGAACAGTTCGTGCTTTTATCTGATCCATCCACCTGGGTCGATCAGTATGGAAACTATCTATTCGGTTATGCTTTGATGCGATTGCGTGACCGCGCTCTGGCAGAAGAAGCGGTACAAGAAACGTTTCTTGCTGCCCTGCAGGCAAAAAATAAATTCGGGGGACAATCTTCGGAGAAGACATGGTTTGTCGGGATTTTGAAACACAAAATCATCGATCACTTTCGCAAACAACGCCGAGAAGTCCCGTTGGAAGATTCCGAATTGTTGCCAACCGAGCGCGAAGAAACTTTTCGAACAACCGGTGAATGGGTTGGACACTGGACTGAAGAGGCAGCACCAACGGAATGGGGCGCGGATCCCATTAAAACGCTTGAAAAAAGGGAATTCTGGCAGGCTCTTGAGCAGGCCCTTGCGACACTGCCGCCAAGATTAGCGCAGGTGTTTATTTTACGTGAGATGGATGAAATGAGCAGCCAGGAAATCTGTCGAATTCTGGGAATCACGGAATCGAATCTCTGGGTCATGTTGCACCGCTCCCGAATGCAACTGCGCCGGGCTTTGGAACTGACTTACTTCAATCCAACACCCCTCACCACTTAGGACTTCACACAGAGACACAAAGCCACAAAGAAAAAAATTTGAATTTCTCTGTGTCCCTGTGCCTCTGTGTTGAAGAATTAAGGCCGCACACCAGGGATGTTCAACTTGATGCGGTAAAGCGCAGTGCGCGCGCAAAGATACAGAGTTTTGCCATCTTCATCGCCCCACGCAAAGTTGTGCGGATGCATCGAGGTTCTGATGGTACCCAGATGTTTACCTTCAGCGGAGAAAATCCACAATCCGCCTGGCCCTGAAACATATACATTTCCGATCCGGTCCACCTTTACTCCATCGATTGCATCTTCGCCGGGAGCGTTGGTGAGGTCGTAAAACACACTGGCATTCTTCAACGTACCGTCCGCAGCAACGTCATACCTCATAACAATCTTTCTCTTTGGGTCCCAGTTGCCCACGTATAGCACTTTTTCGTCCGGCGAAAATGCAATGCCGTTCGGTCCCAACAGTTCCTTGCTCAGCAGCTGCAGGTTTTTATCTTTCACCCGGAATACTCCGCTAAAATCCAGCTCCTTACGCGGATCTTCGTAAAACTTTGGCAGACCGAAAGGAGGATCCGTGAAATACAGAGATCCATCCGATTTGTACACCAGATCGTTAGGACTATTCAGGCGTTTTCCCTGATAGCGATCGGCAATTACCGACATAGACCCGTTCTTTTCAACACGAATGATCCGACGATTACCGTGTTGATCGATCGCAAGGTTTCCGTCACGATCGATTGTCAAACCATTCGAACCGGGCTGACCATATTCCGCGATATCTGATCCTTCGTATCCGCTTTTGTTATTAAAAACGCTCAGCTGGCCATGATTTCCGTTTTCTGCGGGGACATATTTGTAGATGGTGTTGCTGTTCGGATCGCTGAACAAAAGATAACCTTCGTGGATCCAGATTGGTCCTTCCGTAAATTGGAACCCTTCTGCAAGTTTGTAAACCTTTGGATTCGGTGGAACGATAGCATCGATCGCAGGATCGAGCCTTTCCACTTCCAGATTGACTTCGTGTGGCGTAAGCAGAATCGGTAACTGACCACCCGGATAAAATTGAAGTTTTGCAAAGCGCATCCAAATATAATTGGTAGGCGGATTCGAAATAGGACCGTTGATGCCAAAGATCGCCAGTTGAATTTTTTGTCCCGCTTTTACACTCCTTCCAATCACAAGTCGATTCGTTGCATTCCATCCGCCAACAACGGATCCGCCCGTTTGACCTACGACACGGGGCAATTCTCCGTCAACCCAGATTTCAGCGTAGTCATCCAGGGATGTTTCAAAAACAACGGTTGATCCTGCAGGAGCGAAATTTCCGATCTTTCCCGGAATTGTTACGTTGATTCGATACCAGTTGAATGAAATACGACCGTTACCACGCCTTTGGTTTAGAGTTGTCGGATCCAATCGTTCCCATTCGCTGTCATCAAACTCCGCGCCGCCCGCATGCGGTTCATAGTCATATGTTTTTACAGGCGCTCCAGTAGGCTGACCTTCCGGCCCAGCCGCTTTGAATGCGACTTCGACGATCCTGGTATCGCTGTATCTCCACTGTCCATGAACAATACCGGCCCCTTCTGCAGTCATTAGATCAACCGTGGTCAAAGAATTGCCTTCAGGCAACTCGGCAAACGCTACAACCGCCATCAACGCTATGGTTAAAATTGCCGCTATCGAAAGGAATGTTAACTGGCTTTTCATCTTCACTCTCCTATCAGCAATGAGCATTATTCCGGCCGCCTCATGACTCATTGCTCATTGCTTTGGCACTTCTTAATGAGTCACCTTCACAACGTAATAGTTGAAAGGGTTCGTGACTTCTTTGAACCAGTGTGGTGTTCCATTCGGAACTATGATCACATCCCCTTTGGCAAGTTTGCGGGTATCGCCGCCTTCAATCGATGCGCCGCGAACTTCGTCCTGTGCTGTTGCCTTTCCATCTACAACCGCGCCGCCCGTTATAAAGGTTGCTGTACCTTCCAGAACGTAGATGATGTCGGTATCCTTATCGTGTACTTCAGCCAAGCCGGCGGAATCCCGATGGCTTGCGTGCACTTTGTAATTCTCAACCTCAACCAGCGGCATTCCTTTTACAAAGGCGTTGGCCACCTTATCGTTTCCGAGGTAAGTAACAGCAGACGAGACTCCCTTGTTGTAATTCATCAAAGCGTTGGCTCCGGCAATCGCCAGCTGTTCGTCCTGTTCAGCGCTCGCGGCTCCGCTCACGCCGACTGCCCCGATCAACTGACCGTCGATCAGGATCGGCACGCCCCCTTGAAGCGGTGTGAAATCGGCGAGTGCCACCATTGATGTGCGGCCATTCTTAATCACGTCTTCGAATACTTTCGTAGGACGTTTAAAAATAGCAGCGGTCCGGGCTTTGCCGATCGATATATTCGCGCCTGCTGCAAAGGTGCCATCCAGACGCTCCACTGCGACCAGATTGCCCCCTTCATCGACAACCGCAATCACACCTCCGGGGGCGTTCAACTTCTTTGCTTCCGCTGTTGCGCCTGAGATCACCAGTTTTGCGCCATCCAGAGACAGTCCTTTTTTATCAACGACTTGCGCCTGTATTGTCAACGAAGTCAAGAGAAACAGAATCAACAAACCGTATTTCATAAATCCTCCTGCAGGGGGGCAATCAAGCCCCGACCCTTGTTATTTCAGCATTACAGTATTTGGAAAAGAGGCTTCGCCAAGTAACGTTTCGGCAAAAGCACACCAGATTTGAACCTTTGCTATATCCGGGACGTATAGTGGAACCACGATCGACATGTTGTACTTCTCTCCTTTGATCGTCAGCTTCTGGAGCTGATAAACGTTTCCTTTGGTATCCACGACTTGCCAGTGCGGATCCGGAGTTTGCGGTGGGACAAAATCCTGTGACAGACTCAAGACATGCTGTCCGCCTCTCATGGAATGCGTGGCTGTTCCACCGTTGACTTTCACCCCCGAAAACAGACCGGTTGTGTGCTCCATATTGTCTTCTGCAACCGCAAAAGATCCTGAAAAAAGTAGCGCTGTTGCAATCAACCCATACAGTAATTTCATTTTTCGAACCCTCCTATTTGTTTCTTCACTTTGGCTGCGCAATGAATTGCGCTCCTACATTAGTAAGAAACCCGGACCGTTCCTTACATCCGCTGCATATCGATCAGCGCCAGGTAGACAAGTTTTCGTTGAAGTTTTTTATTCGCAGTTAATTTTGAGATTTCCTCATAAAGAGCTGTGATTAGGTCGCCCAGATTAAAAGTGCTTTCAGTTCTTGTCATTGGTTTCTCCTTCTCGCATGATTCGAGTTTTGATTTCGTCGCCTCTGCGCGCACGATCCATTAATGGAGCGTCTTCTAGCGTCATCCAGATGGCGTGTGCCGATTTGAAAATCCATTTTGGGAGATTCTGAGGCCTTGCGTAGCTGCCGCTTTTTCCGTTTGCCGGCTCCACCTGAACCAGATAGGCGGAATCCAGGATTTTCAGCAGGAACCCATCAACATAGACTCGAGCAGGTTGCGACATTGTTTCATTCCATCCTTTGATGATCTGTCGCGTTGCCCTGATAAGCCTTACAACATTGTTCTTGATGGTGGTGGGAACCTGCGATACGGGGCGGGTGAGAAGGGATCAAGCCGCGGCGGTTTAGTTTTCGCCCAGAGCCCGTTTCATGCGCTCGCGGGCGTCATTGGAGAGTGACGCGTCGGCGATCGGAGTCTTATCGATGTGCGTTTCCTGTTGTTGCATTGCCTTACGTAGCAAAAGGAGCTGATTGGCATAACGCCTGCACCATTCGCAAATGTGATTGTGAAGGAATAAGCTGAGCCGCTGACGCCAGGTAAGTTTTCCATCCATTCTTTGGGACATGAGCGGCAAAAGTTCATCACAGGGAGGCGTACGGCGAGCCCAAAAGAAGATGTACTCCATCTTCAGTCGCTTTAGAATCTCTCTCGCCATGCGTTACCTCTGGTCAAAATAATCTATCTTCCACGGTTATTCAAGGAAAAAACTGATGCCAGTTCTCACCAGGTATTGGTCGGTGCAGGAGGAAGTTTCCTTACAGTGTAATGATTCAGCCTCTCGCACTACTAAGGACCGAGAGGACAAATTGCTATGAAAAAGCATTTTTTCTGTTTCCGGATCATCATGATTCTTCTAGCGGTTTATGCACATGCGATCAAAAGTTCAACGCCTGAAATCGTACGATTGGACGCTCGCATCGATGCCATTGTGCCCCGTGATGCGAGGCTTGAGAAACTGGCAGATGGCTTCAGTTGGGCCGAAGGCCCGGTCTGGATTCGAAACGGAAGTGTCTCTTCTTTTTTCCGATGTTCCGAACAATCGGGTTTTGAAATGGAAGGGTGGAAGCCCGGTTTCGATTTTCTTAAAGAGCAGCGGTTATTCGGGAACAGCCTCCTTCACCGGAAAAGAACCTGGTTCCAATGGTTTAACCATCGATCGACAGGGGCGTCTCGTTTTTTGCCAGCACGGGGATCGTAAGATCAGCCGCCTTGAAAAGGATGGCTCCAGAACCACATTGGTGGACCGATTCATGGGAAAGCGATTGAACAGTCCGAACGATCTTGTATTCAAGTCGAATGGTGATTTGTATTTCACCGATCCGCCGTTCGGATTGCCCGGAACATTTGACGATCCAAACAAGGAGCTTGAGTATCAAGGCATTTATCGTTTTTCAAAAAAGGGAACGCTTACGCTGCTGAGTAAAGAGCTCACAGGTCCAAACGGCATTGTGTTTTCACCCGATGAGAGGCAATTGTACGTTTCAGATCCAATCCTTTCAGGCTGGTTCGTATTCGATGTGAAGGAAGATGGGTCGCTGGCAAACAAACGTGTGTTGCTGGATGGAAGATCACTGGTGAAAAACGGACCTGGTGGACCGGATGGCATGAAGGTCGACCGGCGCGGAAACATTTTTGGAGCCGGTCCGGGTGGCCTATATATCATTGCCCCGGATGCGTCGATTCTTGGCCGGTTCCATTTCGGTGTGCCGGTCGGTAATTGTGCGTGGGGAGAAGATGGTTCGACATTGTTTATAACTGCGAATACTGCCCTCTATCGAATCCGGCTTCATACGAAAGGGGCAGGATTCTAAGCCATCGTCGGAAGTTTGGTAGAATACTCGAGCGAGGTGACTATGACAAGAAGATCGTTTGCATTTGCGGCACTCCTCCTAACTCTTTTATTCGGTGTTGGTTCGAAACCGGCCGAAAAAGCAGATCTTGTGCTTCGGCACGGACGAATTTACACGATGGATGCGGTCCGTTCGTGGGCTGAATCGGTCGCGATCAAGAACGGAAAGATCGTTTTTATTGGCTCCGATTCCCAAATAGAAAGTTGGATCCATCCTGGCACACAAGTGATTGAACTCTCCGGTAAAATGGTTCTGCCTTCGTTCATCGATTCGCACGTACATCCCGTGAGTGCCGGGATGGAAATGGGTCAGCTCGACTTCGGTACGTTGTCCACGAAAGAGGAGATCCTCAAAGCGATTGCGAATTACGCTTGCTTCTCATCCGGATGAAAAATGGATTCGCGGAAATACGTGGCAACTTCCCGTCTTTCCCAATGCAAATCCACAAAAGGAATGGCTGGATGCCATTGTTCCGGATCGTCCGGCGCTGATGACTGCAGCCGATGGCCATTCGGTCTGGGTCAACTCAAAGGCTTTGGAGCTTGCAGGGATCACGAAAGAGACACAAGATCCGGAAGGTGGCCGGATTGAACGCAATGACAAAGGGAGAACCTTCCGGTACTCTACGTGAAAGCGCCACGGACCTCGTTTGGAAAGTTGCGCCAAAACCAACACAGGAAGAGCGCAATGCAGGTTTGAGGGCAGCGCTAAAGAAAATGAATGAGCTCGGGATTACAGGTTTTCAAGAAGCAAGCGCGGGACCGGAGTCTCTTCAGGCTTACCGGGATGCGGAACAACGTGGCGTTCTGACGGCGCGAGTCACAATTGCACAGTACGCAGATCCGGAGAAACCCATAGAGCAGGTTACCGATTTGAAAAAGATGCGTGAAACTTACAAAGGCAATCATATTCATCCGACTGCAGTGAAAATTTTTGTAGATGGAGTCATCGAAGCGAATACCGCAGCATTGCTCCTACCGTACCTGGATTCAAAGGAACCGGGCGAACTATTATGGACGCCTGAAAAACTCAATGCGTTTGTTCAACGAATCGATAGCGAGGGGTTCCAGGTTCATTTTCATGCAATCGGCGACAGCGGAGTCCGGGCGGCCCTCGATTCCGTTGAACACGCACGCAAAGTAAATAAGAACCGCGATGCGCGTCCGGTACTTGCTCACATCGAACTGATCGATCCGGCAGGAAATCCCACGATTTGCAAAACTGAAAGCAATTCCTTGTTTTCAACCGCTCTGGGCCTGGGAGGATCCATACATCAAAGATCTCACCATTCCAAAATTGGGCCCCGAACGTTCACGGTGGATCTATCCAATGCAGTCCGTCCTGAACACAGGAGCAACAATGGCTTTCGGTAGCGATTGGTCTGTCTCGTCAGTCAACCCGCTGGATGGAATTGAGGTTGCAGTAACACGACGCGATGCGGCTGGAAAAGAAACCGGATCCGCTTTCATTGGGGAAGAGAAAATTTCGCTGGAGTCGGCGCTTGCTGCCTACACGATCGGAAGCGCTTACGCGAATTTCTGGGAGAATGAAACAGGTTCGATTGAAACAGGAAAATCTGCGGACTTAATTGTTCTTTCGCAAAACCTGTTTGAAATTACTCCGTCGGCCATCAATGAAACCAAAGTTTTATTCACAATGCTGGAAGGCAAAATCCTGTTCAGCGCTTTATAGTTTGTCGCAGCCGGCAGAGTTAGTGATTCTTTCTCTGTTGTACGAATCGTTTTATTCATGTTTTTGCAGCAAGGATGAACAAACACTTTAACGCAAAGGCGCTATGGTTTTGAGGAGCGCTTGGCGAGCGTTGCGTTTCTTCTGATGCTTCGCTTCGCGAAGCGTTGATCATTTCTTATTTTAAAAAATACAAAACGGTCCTGGTCTCGTGTTTATTTGTATTTTTTAAAATAAGAAATGGGCAACCAACGTCGGACGGAAGATTTGTAGTTTTGGTAGCTTGATCCGAAACGCATTTCGAGGGCCGGTTCTTCATAGAAAAGCACAAAGACATGAGTGACGAGCCAGAAAAAGAGAGCCAACAACACAATTGCTGGAGAAATCCATACGAGTCCTGCGCCGGCAATGACGCACAAAGCGCCAAGATACATTGGATTTCGCACATAACGGTAAGGGCCGACGGCGACGAACTCGATCGGAGGATCAAAGGGCGCTGGAGTCCCTCGGCCTTTGGCAATGAATGTAGCGATGCACCAAACAGCAACGAAGGCGCCTGCGAGACCGAGTACGAAGCCCAAGCGGTCGAAGCCATACTGGTAAGAGGGGTAAAAGAGGATCGTACCTTCGAATGGAAACAGCGAGCCATGCCCATAGAAACACAAATCCGGCGGAGTAGATCACTCCTCTTAAAGCAACAAACATCGTTTGAAGCCTGTAACGAAAACACTTCAGTGCATTTTTTGTTCGGTCAATCCCGTTGGAATCCACTTTGGGTCGATGTATTGAGTGCCGAGCTGTCCACAGGCCGCGCTGATGTCGGGACCACGACTTCGGCGAATCGCCACGGTTCGACCCCCCTGGACCAGGATGCCTGCAAACCGCTCGATGGTTTGCTCATCCGGTCGTTCGATACGGAAGATGTGGATCGGGATTCAAAGGAATCAAATTGATTTTGCTCTGAACCAATCGCGTTACTTCCAACAAGCTGACGCGCATGTTCGATTGAATCATTGACACCTTTCAGCAAAACATACTCAAAGGTAATTCGCTGTCTCTGCTTCAATGGAAGTTCCATCAAAGCTTTCATCAAGACTTCGATCGGATACATCCGGTTAATCGGCATCAAATCATTCCGTAGTTTGTTGTTCGGAGCGTTCAGGGATACAGCGATGTTCGGAATCACCGGCTCGGTTTTCAGCCTGTTGAGCGCAGGAACCAATCCAACCGTGGAAATAGTGATTCGTCGCGGTGAGATGGCCAGGCCGCGTGGATGGATCATGATGCGGAAAGCCTTCATCACATTGTCATAATTGTGCAATGGTTCTCCCATACCCATGAAAACGATGTTGAATCGTTTTGGTCTTCCGTGATTTCGAATGGCGAGCAATACCTGTCCTATGATCTCTCCAGCGTTCAGATTTCTACGCAAATTCATGCGCGCCGTAACACAGAATTTGCAACCAAAAGAACACCCGGCCTGGCTTGAAATGCAGAGTGTATCCCGCAATTCTTCCGGCATATGAACCGCTTCGATGACTTCTCCTCCCACGCGCATTACGTATTTCGTTGTGCCGTCCCGACCATGCTCCGCTGCCACAACTTCCGGAATGGTTGCCGTGAAATGAGCCGCGAGATTCTCACGAACCTCACGAGGTAGATTTGTCATCGCGGAGAAGTCCTGAACACCACGCTGGTACAACCATTCGAAAATCTGGATCCCCCGATATCCCGGGCCCCCGACAAGCCTGGCAATCTCTTTCGGATCCAGTCCTAAAATCTCAACCATGACAATATAATAAGGGTTAAAAGTTAAAAGTTAAAAGTTAAAGGTGTTTGATTGTAAACCTTTCATGATTAACCTCTCACTTTTAACCTTTAACCTGTAACTTTTAATTCTCGCTATGGCAGGGTATTCGAACAGACCGCTGGCTGAAAAACTTGGTATTAAGGTAGGGGGCACGATTCTGATTCTCAATGCCCCTCCAGGCTATGATCAGGCGTTAACTCCGCTGCCGGAAGATGTTTCACGTGTTCAAATAGCTTCAAAAAGACGGTTTGGAGTTTATTCAGTTCTTCACAAAAGAGAAGAAAGATCTGCTGAACGAATTTCCGCGTCTAAAAAAGCATCTCCGGCCAAAGGGAATTCTGTGGATCTCCTGGCCGAAAGGCGCTTCTAAAGTAAAAACCGATCTAAATGAAAATATTGTCCGGCAGATCGGTCTCGCCAATGGAATGGTTGACATTAAAGTTTGTGCTGTGGATGAAATCTGGTCGGGACTCCGTTTTGCGTTTCGGCGAAAATAAAACGCGGATGTTATAATGTTGATTGTCACCTCATGTCTAGGTCGCTTTTCATATTTATTGTTATTGTAGCGGCAGTTGGCTATTATCTCTACAAAACGAACAGGTTTACTGAGGTGAGCGCCAGTTTCGATTATCACTCCCGAGTCAGATTTCGGTAACGGCGCGAAGTCAGGATCTCCATGATTGCAAGCTGAGTTTGACGAATGATTATACTGTCGATCTGCCGTTCCTTCGCCAAAATAGTCGAGTGACGATCAGTAAGTACGATTTTAAGCAATGGAATGGGACGACGTCTGGACGAGATGAAGTTGCTGGGACCCGAAATTGAATTCAAGCTTCGGTGTAAAGAAGGCGGATTTGAAATCATTGAAGTCAAATCGTTATTTGGATGAAGGTAAAATCGAAAGAGAGACGAAAAGCGAAGAAGTTATAGAGAGCAACTAGACTCGAGGGCGTTGCTGGAACGCTCAGGAATTCTCCCACTTAAATTAGATTTGACGCACACTGACCCTTCCCGAATGTCTCGAGCGTCATAAAAGTTACAATGTCTGAATCGCGGAGGACTGAACATGAAGTATGTAGCAATCATTTTCCTGTTCTTGATTTCATCACAGATCTCCGCCCAGGAAGTCGTTAGCGTTACGGAAGTGATGGTTTGGGTGAAAGCGACTGATCGTTCCGGCAAAACCATTAACAGGTCATGTCTCAGTCGGACTTTGAAATCTTTGAAGACGGTAAGAAGATGACGCTTACGTGTTTTGAAGAGGCCGTTTACCCTCCGGCAGTTGTAGCCACTACGCCTGAATCAGAAGCAGTCTCAACCCCTTGAAAACGGTGCGGGTTCGCACGAAGCGTGTCGCCGTGATTCTCGACTTGTACAACACACAACAGGCAGAATACTTGCACATCAAGCCGAAGATCGTTGATTTTTTAAAACAGGTTCCTCCGAATTGGGAGATGATGCTGGCTACAGTCATTCCAGGCGCGATCGAAGTAAACGTTCCTTTCACGAGCGACATCAAGACGCTTGAGGCAAAGCTGGACCAAATAACGGCCAATGCAACAGCGGGACATCGAGGTTCTGAATCGCAGAAGGTCCATCATGAATTTAATTGATCGGGGCTGCTTTCGGAGAGATCCTTGAAGAAGCGTACAGGCTTGCACAGCAATATTCATCGGAAGACAGGCAAATGGCCCGCGAATCGATCAAAGCGCTGGAAAGATTTGAAAAGGATCTTGTTCAATGGAAGAACGATTCTCATATGGTGGCTTTATTCATTTCCGGCGGTATTAATTCGGAACCGGGAAGGCAGTACTTTGATCTTGTTGAACGAAAATCGGGCAACAGCGACTTCGCGCAACGTTCGATTCTCGCGCAGCGCGAGGGAGGTACGGATTTATGGGGAATGCTGCGCAAGATTGTTGCGCAGTTGAACAGGCACAACATTACCTTTTATACAGTCAACACGCGCGGGGTTATTAGCCCCGTTCCTGATAACAGCATGGAGCGTGACAGACGGGAAGTGAAGTTGGAAGATTCGACTTATCTTGATGATACTCAAGAGCTGATGGCGGAGATCGCGGATGAAACAGGAGGTCTTTATTTTGAAAATTCCTCCAACTTTCGCCATGGGTTCGATTTGGTTCTTAGCGATCTGGATCATCAATATCTGATTTGCTACAAAGCGCCACTTCACAAGAAGGCGAATGAGCTTCACAAGATTAAAGTGGAAACCAAAAAGTCGGGTGTAAAGCTACGCCATCGAAAAGCATATTTGGATTAGAAAATGCAGTATGGCAAGTAGGGACGGGTCTCAGACCCGCCCTCCGGAATAAAGGAGAAGAAGATATGTCGCAAAACTTTGATACCACAAAGGCGAACGCTTTTGCTGAACGTTTTCTGACAGTTCTAAATGATGCGTCGTTGTGTTTAATGAGCTCGATTGGCCATCGTACCGGGTTATTCGATGCGATGAAGAGGCTGAACGGCGCCACTTCGGAAGAGATCGCGCGTGAAACAGGATTGAACGAGCGTTACGTTCGAGAGTGGCTGGGAGCGATGGTTACGGGAGGCATTGTTGAAGTGGAACCGGAGTCAAAAACGTTTCGCCTGCCCGCTGAACATGCCGCATTTTTAACAAGGGAAGCCGGTGCAGACAATGTTGCCGTCTTTGCTCAATATATTCCATTACTTGGAAGCGTCGAGGATGAAATCGTTGAATGTTTTAAGCATGGAGGAGGCGTCCCTTACGAACGTTATCCACGATTTCATGCGGTCATGGCTGAAGATAGCGGCCAGTCCGTCATGTCCTCGCTGGAATCCTATGTGCTTCCCCTTATCCCATCGATCAGCGCCCGGCTGAACGAAGGAGCGCGTCTGCTGGATATTGGATGCGGACGGGGCGCTGTGATCCGTCGTCTTGCGGTTCTGTTTCCTACGGCTCATTTTGAAGGATACGATCTTTCAGTTGAGGCCATCGATTACGCACGAGAAGAAGCCCGCAAAAAGGGACTCAGCAACGTGGAATTTGTTGCACGCGATCTGAGCGACTTTGATCAAACCGCTGAACCAAATCGATTTGATTTTGTTACAACGTTTGATGCCATTCATGATCAGGCAAAACCTTTGAATGTTCTAAAAGGCATCTACAAAACATTAAAATCAGATGGCGTCTACATCATGCAGGATATACGGGCATCCAGCGAGGTCCACAAAAACATCGGCCATCCGATTGGAACATTCCTTTACACCGTTTCCTGTTTACATTGCATGACAGTTTCACTGGCACAAGGAGGTGAAGGTCTTGGCGCAATGTGGGGTGAGGAAAAGACGAAGGACTATCTGGCCAAAGCCGGATTTCGCTCAGTAGAAACGAATCAATTGAAGCACGATATTCAGAACAACTGGTACGTTGTGATGAAGTGAGAGCTTTACAAACGGGAACGCGGGCGCCATGAACGTCGCCCCCACAGGGATCTAAAATGTTTTTGTAAGGGGCGCGCGATTCATCGTCCCTGCGTGCTATGGCCTACGGTTTTTTCACGACATCGCCGCTTTTCATTACGAACACAACTCGTTCTGTAGCATGGATGTCGGTGAATGGATCCCCTGATACTGCGATCACATCGGCCGTTTTGCCCTTTTCAAGTGAGCCGATTTCGCGATCCAGTCCCAGAGCTTCTGCGGCGCTCAGGGTCCCGGCGCGAAGAGCGGACACGGGGCTCATTCCGTGATCGACCATCAAGCCAAACTCTTTGCGTTTTCACCATGTCTGGATACACCCGAATCGGTTCCGAACGCCACTTTGACTCCTATTTTCAACGCTTTTCGAAACGTATCCGACCGCTGTGCCATCGCTGCATCTGCTTTCGCTTTCACTTCCGGCGGTAATGCCGTACCACCTTTGACGATCGTTTCGCCTGCAAGAAGCGTAGGGACCAACCAGGTCCCGCGCTCTTTCATCATGCGAAGCGCTTCGTCATCCAGAAACGACCCATGTTCAATTGTGTCGGCCTTTGCTCGAATAGCGACCTTGGCTCCTTCTGCTCCATGGGCATGAACGGCTACACGTTTTCTGAGTCGATGAGCTTCCTCAACAATCGCATCCATCTCAGCTTGTGTAATCTGTGGTGTGTCCACTTCGTCTGCCAGAGACAACACTCCACCGGTTGCGCACACTTTGATCACGTCCGCTCCATACTTAATCTGGTAACGAACCGAATCGCGGAATGCGTCCGGTCCGGAAGCAACTCCATCGGCGATGCCGCTTTCTTCGCCGAATAAGTCTTCGGGAAAACCGCTTGAATCGCAGTGTCCTCCGCGGGCGCCAAGAGCGTTTGTTGCAGCGAGAATTCGCGGTCCGATCACGTATCCTTTTGAGATTGCATCGCGCAAGACCTGCATCGATCCTGTCATTGGCTCCGAGATTACGGATTGTTGTGAAACCTGCATCCAGCATTCTGCGCGCAAAAACGGAGGCACGGAGAGATTCCTCCGGTACACCGCTCCGCAGGTCTTCAAAGAAATGCTTGAACGTAGTTCGCTCCCAGCTCACCCGTCGTGTGAACGTGAAGGTCAATGAACCCTGGAAGAATTGTGGTGTCGCCAAGTTCGATGACCGTTGCCCCCGCAGGAATTTGCAGCCCGGAGCCTGCCTCTCGGATCATTCCATTTTCAATCACAACAATGCCATTCCTGTACCGGTCCCGGCCGCACGTCCGTCCCAAAGACGAGCAGCTCGCAACACAACCAGAGGTTCGGATTTCTCCTGTGCGTAAGAAAAAGAAGCGAACAAACTCAAAACCAAAAGTATAAAAACAAGCGAGCGACTGATCATGATTCCTCCTGATCCAAAACGGCAATTTTAAACATGATTTCATTTTGCATGCAACGGGCTTAAAAAAATGTAGCGTCGGCGGATCGCCGGCAATAGATTGACCATGAATCACGGATTGGGCTTTTCAGACTTTTGCCAGCAACAGGTGTTTCATGGCTTTGATGGCGGTCTCATCTCGTTTATAAAAGGTCCATTGCTTGATCCGTTTTCCGCGGATGAACCCGGCCTGTGAGAGAATCCGAAGGTGCTCGCTGGCGGTCGGTTGGCTGACGCCGAGCTTTTGCGCGATGAAAACTCCGCAGACGCCGTCTTTTATCAAATCTCCGTCCACCTGAGGAGGAAAATGCTTCTTTGGTGTTTTAAGCCATTCCAGGATCTGTAAACGGCGCTCGCTTGCAAGAGCCCTAAAGGCAAGTTCCATGTTGATAGCGGTCGCCCGTCCATTTATCATATCTTTAATTAGCTTACTGGCTAATGAGTATAAAGCGGAACGGTAACCTTCACAAGCGCACAAAAAAGTTTTTCGCAGTGTTTTTGTCCATCTTGACCGCGCCTGTATCTGTTTCCAAAAGAGTCGGGGCTTTAATATGTTCACAAAAAGAGGTATTGATGATTACGATAATACTGAAAGGGCGTTCTGACCCGGGGAGAAGCAATGATCATGCTCGAAGTTCATGATCCTCATTTTGAAAAACGCGTGAGAGCCAGTTTTTTGCGGCAAACGTTGATGAAAACCATCGGAGCGAGCTTGCTAAAAGTTACGCCGGGTGAAGTTGAGATCGAGTTACTTTTCCGGGCCGATCTCGCACAGCAGCATGGCTATCTTCATGCAGGTGTTATTACCGCCATCGTTGATACGGCGTGCGGCTATGCCGCGCTGAGTCTAATGCCAGAGCAAACTGAAGTTCTATCCATAGAATTTAAGATCAATTTCCTTTCCCCTGCCATCGGGGAGCGAATGATCGCTCGCGCGAGAGTGCACGCGATCCGGACGAACTGTCACGGTTTGCGCAGGAGAGGTCTTCGCATGGAAGGATAATAAAGAAAAGCTGATCGCTACGATGCTCGCTACAATGATTGCTGTAGAGGGTCATTCGTAATTTTTCGCTCGGAGTGGTACTTATGTATATCAGCAAAGAGACATCCGGCGAAACCCGAAAAAGACTCCTGAAAGTCTTATCGCTGGCAGAATTCAGCGTACTCGACGGGTCATACTCGTTTGAGGAGTTCACGATATCCGAGTTGTCGCGCAAAATAAGATCGGATGCACTGGCTCTTGTTAGAGACGATAGTCTGATTAGCCAGCTCGTGCCGTCCGATTACAATTCCAATGGAGCGATTTAAGGTGTTCTGTTTCCACTTCCCCGACGGCCTTGACAACAGTGGATTTGTGGGGTGGTTGGCGACACATCTCAAGGAAACTTTGGGGACAAGCGTCTTCGTTATTTGCGGGCAGAACAGTGATCGCGGCGGCATCTTCGATTACTGGGCTTGTCCCTTGAATCTGGGAGATGAAGTTGCAGGGATGATTGTAGAAAAACTCGTGACTCTGAGTGCTTCGAGTCAAGATAACAATGCCGGTAAGTATGAAAGGTCTATCGACGTTTTCTTCTATGGACTGTTCATGGACGTTAAACTCCTCCGGAGTCAGTCGGTGATGCCATCGAATCCGCGACGTGCTTTTGTTGAGGGTTTCAATCTGCCAATTGGCCGGCGCGCCATGCTAATTCCAACGGAAGGCGCACGCGCCTACGGCATGCTTATTGCTTTGACTCACGGCGAGATTGTGCCATTTGTACTCCGGACCGGGACTTCAACACTACCAGCCGGAAGCGGTGTTAGCCCATACAATGGAAGGCCAGGTCTTTCCGGCACTCTGCTACAACCTTGCGGAGCCCCCGAACTCTTCCGAGCGGAATCCTGTGTATGCGGCTCAACTCAAGGCGGTACTTCAGTCGCTTGGTTTCCCTCTCGAGTATATTGCGTCCATTCAGTAGCGGCGTACAATGGGAAGAGTTCATTTGATTGATATTGACAATTAGCTTATTAGCTAATTATAATGCGTTTCTTTATGATTGATCGCCATGGAATAGCAGAAGCCGAAGCTTTGATTCGCCCCTACGTTCGGAGGACGCCAGTAGTGGAACTTCGCGGGGAAGATTTCGGATTAGGTTCCTTTTCGATAGTGTTCAAGCTGGAACTTTTGCAGCATTCAGGCTCGTTTAAAGCACGGGGCGCTTTTGCTCAACTGCTGATGCGGGATGTTCCCGAGGCAGGTGTGGTGGCTGCTTCGGGTGGAAATCACGGAGTAGCTGTAGCCTTTGCCGCGCAAAAACTGGGCAAACCGTCCAGAATCTATGTGCCGGTCGTTGCTTCCCCTGCGAAACAGGAACGGATTCGACGATACGGTGCGCACCTTGTGGTGACTGGAGATCGCTATTCGGATGCGCTTGAAGCCAGCCGCCTGTGGTCCGTTCAATCGGGCGCAATGTCGATTCATGCTTACGATCAGCCGGAAACATTGTTTGGCCAGGGGACGCTCGGACTGGAGCTGCAGCAGCAATGTCCCGATCTGGACACGTTGCTTGTGGCTGTTGGTGGAGGCGGATTGATCGGTGGAATCGCCGCGTGGTATGACGGCAAAATCAAGCTAATTGGTGTGGAACCTGAAGAGGCTCCGACTCTTTCCTACGCATGGGCGGCAGGCCGACCGGTGGATGCTCCTGCCGGTGGTATTGCAGCAGACTCACTGGCCCCGAAACGGGTCGGTGAGTTGATGTTTCCAATCGCACAAAAATTTGTAAACCGCGTCGTACTGGTTACAGATGCAGCCATTATCGATGCACAGAAAACGCTCTGGGAAACGATTCGCGTGGTTGCGGAGCCGGGAGGAGCTGCCGCATTTGCAGCTTTGCTGTCGCGCCGGTACATAGCCGGTCCCGGAGAGCGAATCGGAGTGGTGATCTGCGGTGGAAATGCAGAAGCGGTTCATTTCACATCGTAGATTTTCAAATCAGCAAGTAATCAGGAGAACAGGATGAATGTCTACGAAAAGTTGGACAGGATTGGGAATATCACTTCCTCCCCTCACGAAACCGGTAGCAGCGTTCGTTCCTTTCGTTCGCACCGGCGATCTGATTTTCCTGTCGGGTCATATTGCCAGGAAAGATGGCAAACCATGGAGCGGTCAACTCGGTTCCAATATTTCGGTGGAGGAGGGGAAGGAAGCGGGACGTGATGTTGCGAAAGATTTATTAGGCACACTGCACGCAGCTGTTGGAGATTTGAATAAAGTCAAACGGATTGTAAAGCTCATGGTTTTGGTCAATAGCGCTCCTACCTTCACGGAGCAGCATGTGGTTGCAAATGGTGTATCCGGATTTCTTGTTGAGATATTCGGAGATGTCGGAACGCACGCCAGAAGCGCATTTGGCGCAGCCCAGATACCGTTCGGTTCTTGTTTGGAAGTCGAAATGATTGTTGAGGTCGAATGAGGAGGGATCAAACTATGGACATTCTCTATGCTATTGGAAACACATCGATGGTTCGACTGAGCAAGGTCGTTCCGGCTAACTGTGCCGATATCTTCGTGAAGCTCGAGTGGGAGAACCCGACTGGAAGCGTCAAGGACCGGATGGCGCAGGCGATGATTTCGCGAGCGGAGGAGGACGGTAAGCTGAAGCCTGGAGACACAGTGGTCGAGTACACGGGTGGCAGTACCGGGGCATCGCTTGCATTGATCTGCGCGGCCAAAGGCTACCGTCTCCGGATCGTCAGCTCCGATGCGTTCAGCAAGGAGAAGTTGGATCACATGGCGGCGCTTGGTGCGGAGCTGACGCTCGTCCCGAGCGAGGGAGGTCTCACCACCAAGAAACTGATCCTGGACATGATCGAGACCGCCCGTGGTTTGAGCCAGGAGCCTCACACCTACTGGACCAACCAGCTCAGCAACCATGACAGCATTGCCGGCTACTACTCATTGGGTGAGGAGATCTGGAGTCAAACGAAGGGGGAGATCGACGCCTTCGTTCACTGCGTAGGTTCGGCCGCATCTTCGCGTGGGGTGGCCACCGTGTTGAAGCGATACAAACCGAGCATCAAGATCGTCGTCGTCGAACCCGCAGAATCCTCGGTGTTGCTGGGAGGTCAGGCAGGGCCTCACAAGATCGAAGGAGTTGGGATAGGCTATACTCCTCCACTCTGGGAGCCGGCTCTAGTAGACGAAATCCTCCCTGTCAGAACAGACGACGCAAAGGAGATGGCGAGGCGGATCGCCCGGGAGGAGGCGCTCTTCGCGGGGACCTCTTCCGGAGCAAACATCGTTGCCGCGATTCAAGTGGCAGAGCGGCTGGGGCCGGATGCGAAGGTGGTTACGCTCATGGCCGACTCCGGCCTGAAGTACTTGAGCACCGATGTGTACCGGAGAAAATAAGAACACGCAATGGTGTATCCGTTTGTTGAAACTTTTGAAGATGTTGAAACGCACGCCAGAAACACACTTGGCGCAGTCCAGATTTCATTCGGTTCTTGCCAGGAATACGAGGTGATTGTGGAGGTCGAATGAAAGCGATTCGTGTGCAACAGTTCGGTGGTCCGGAAAAACTGGTACTGGAAGAGGTTCCCGATCTGGAACCTCATGCGGGAGAAATTTTGATAGAGATTCAAGCTGCAGGGGTAAACCCTGTCGAAACATATATTCGCTCGGGAGTCTATGCGAGACTCCCGCAGCTTCCTTACACGCCTGGTTCGGACGGTGCCGGAATCGTAATCGCTGTTGGACCTGCGGTGCATCGATTCAAATTCGGCGATCGTGTTTACACAGCCGGCAGTCTTACAGGCACATACGCTCAGAAAGCGTTGTGCCGGGAATCTCAGGTTTACGCTCTCCCGATGAACGTTTCGCCGCAGCAGGGAGCGGCGCTGGGAGTGCCGTACGCGACTGCGTTTCGCGCTCTCTTTCAAAAGGGCCATGCAAAACCGGGGGAATCCGTTTTGATACATGGCGCAAGCGGTGGGGTCGGTATTGGCGCCGTTCAGTTGGCTCGCTCAAGGGGTATGAACGTGATCGGTACGGCAGGAAATGATGCAGGGCGCGCTATCGTTCGTGAGAGCGGCGCGCATCATGTGCTGGATCACAATTCGGACAACGTTGTGCAGGAAGTGTTGCAGCTAACCGAAGGGCGCGGAGTTTCACTCATTTTGGAAATGATGGCCAACAAGAATCTCAGCCGCGATTTGAACATGTTAAGCAGGAATGGCCGTATCGTTGTGATCGGCAATCGCGGAACCATTGAGATCAATCCACGCGACGCTATGTCACTCGATGCATCCATCATTGGCATGCTTCTGTTTAACGCCTCCGAAGGCGATTTGCTCGAGGTCCATGCTGCGCTGAGTGCGGCACTGAAAGATGGTGTCGTTCAGCCGGTCATCGGTATGCAGATTCCGCTGTCTGAATCCGCACGCGCGCATGAAGCTGTAATGCAACCGGGACATTATGGCAAAATCGTGTTGTTGCCTTAATAAAGAAGGTTCGGTGAAGTAGAGTAATCAGGTCAATCCAGGTTTGGAAGTCCGATACCCGAATAGTCGACCCCTTTCTCTCTTTGTAGCCATTGACAGTAATGCGATATTCTTCGCCCTTCAAGGTCCAGGAGGTAACCGAGATCGGACGCGCGAAAACAGATCTGAATCACAAGCTCATTCAAATCATCCGGCGTGTTCAGGCCGTTTTCAAGCGCTGTCTCCAGGGATTGACGAACCGCATTTCGGAAGGACTCGGATGCATTTTTGCTGAATACGATTTCTTTTGCTTTACGGAAATTCTCTATCACGGAATCCACTTCTTCGATCGAAAGTTCCATTTCTTCCGCAATTTTTTCCTTCGGCCATTGTTCGATTTCAGCTCGCTGCAGTATTCGAACCCCCTGCGGCATTAGTTTTGTAAATCGGACGTTTTTGACCGCAAGGTGATTGGCATAGTTGCTATAGCTATAGCCATACAGTTCCGCGGCCAGTAAATGAATTTCGCTCATGCTTTGTTGTTTTCGTTTCATGTTTCACCGTTTTGCAGATTTGGCAAAAGTGTTATCACGAATCAGTATAATGGTTTCAATGACCGAAGAATTGCAGCCTGGATATCGCTTGCTGCGACTTTTTGTCCGCTTCTGGATCAATCGCTTTTTCCGCCGCATCGAGGTACACGGCACTCATAATATTCCCCGGGGGGCCGCAATCTTTGCAATGAACCATCCCAACAATCTTATCGATTCTCTGATCATCAGTTATGCGATTGAACGAAAGATTCATTATCTCGCAACTTCCCAGATGTTCCGAAACAAACTACTCTCGGTCATGCTCCACAACGCTGGCGTGATTCCAGTTTACAGAAAACAGGATGATCCTGCTCACAGTGAGAAAAATGTGTCTACGTTTCAGGCCTGCTACGAAGTTCTGAAAGCAGGCGGATCGATCGGTATTTATCCGGAAGGGACAACACATGCCGAGCCTCGGGTGAAACAGATCAGAACCGGAGCGGCGCGGATTGCTCTGGAAGCCGAACAGCGGTTTTCTACAGGGATAAAAATCGTTCCCGTGGGACTTAATTTTTCAAGACGCAAATCTTTTCGGGGAGAGGTTCTGGTGAACATCGGCGCTCCGATCGAAGCGTCCGCCTACTTGCCGCATTATCAATTAGAATCGGTGAAAACCGTTGAACAGCTCACCTCAGACTTGCAAGAAGCAATGGAGCACGAGGTTCTTCATATCGATGCTCCTGAGCTGGATCAGCTCGTCAATGACATCGGTGAAATCTACAAGGGAGAACTGATTACGGATTTGATAGAGCTAGGACACAAGCCTGAGGATGTAAACTCGTTCAGGCTCTCACAAAAATTAGTCGAAGGAATTCATTTTTTTAACAAAAGGGATCCGGCCCGATTGATGAGGATCCGGGAAGAGGTCCGCCGGTACAATAGCCGCCTTCGAAAAGCACATCTGCGGGACAAAATACTGCACCGGTTCGATTCACGGCCGATTGCCGTGCTGTTTCGAGTCCTGTTTCTTTTAGCGAGCCTTCCTCTCGCTTTGTGGGGCGGGCTCAATCACTTTCTACCGTACCATCTGACCCGTTTGATCAGCAGGAAATTTGCCAAAAAGGAAACCGATTATGCGACGACGCGTATACTCAGCGGGATTGTGCTTTATTCGATTTTCTATTTAACACAAATGTACTGGGTGCTGAAAAAGTTTGGGTGGGTTGCCGCCCTTGTTTATGGCTGCACTTTACCTCTCACCGGTGCTTTCGCTTATTATTACCGGGAGAAGTTCAAGGCTTCTTTGGCTCACTTGCAGTTGTATCGATTGATGCTGACGAGAAAACATTTATTCCATCAGTTAAAACAAAGCCGGGAACGGCTCATTGCAGAGATGGACCGTGCCAAAGAGGATTATCTGCAGCAATAAACGAAAATGCCGTCATACAAGTTGGAAGAGCTTCGATTTCCGCAATTGGATGCCATGGAACGGAGCAAAACACTCTTCGTACTGGCGGTCAGTCCGTTGGAAGAGCATGGACCTCATTTGCCGCTGGGTGTGGATGCTTTCGATGCCGAATACTTTTCCGATGAAATCACACGGGGGGTCCTGGCGAGACATCCGGAGTGGAATATCGTCCGCATTCCAACCATGTTCATCGGCTCTTTTCTTTTCGACGCGCCAGGCAGCATCCGTATCAAACCACGAACCATGCGGAATCTTGTTGTGGATACTCTTTCTTCACTTGCCAGATACGGATTTCAATACTTCTTGATTTCCAACGCTCACGGCGGGCCAACTCATCTGATGGCGCTCGAACATGCGGCTCGCATTGTTTCGCGCCGTTTTGGAGTCCGGGCTGTTTCTTATTCAGGTCATTTGATCTGGGCCTTTCTTAGCGGTCAATACTGGCAGGAAATGAAGGAAAAGCTCCAACTGACGGACGCCGATCTTGAAGCTCTCAAACAAGACTCGCATGCGGGTGAATGGGAAACCTCCATGATGCTGAAGCTGCGACCGGATCTGGTGGACCCTTCTTATAAAGAACTCAAGCCTTTTACTGTTCGAATGATCCAAAGACTGCGTCCGAACTATCCACTCAAGCTGGGAGAGAAGCTCGGATACGTCGGCCATCCATCCCGGGCAAATGAAAATCTCGCTGAAATTTCCAGCAAATTTCTAACAGAGAAAGCACTGGAGCTTGTGGAAAGGGATCTTTTCCAGGGGAAGCGCCTTCCCGCGTCTGTCTTCTATAAGTTTAGTTGGATCGCATTCGTCATTTTTCTACTTGCGCTTCTTACGATGGGATCGCTTCTGCTTTTGTAGCGACCGTCCAGGCTGTTCGGCTTGCTTGCCGGATCTTGGTATGATCTATTTTCAACCTATGAGAAAAGGAAATCTATTTTTTGCATTGGGGCTTTGCGTCCTGTTATTTTTCTGCACTGGCGCTCATGCGCAACCTTTGAATGTTCTATTTATGGAGCCTGACACAACCCGCGCCAAGGCTGAACTGCCTGCATTTCAACTCATCTACGATGTGCAGCGTTTGAAAACCTATAACGGTTGGTTGAACAACGGAGCAGCGCGATGGGCGTTCGATTTATACGAACAGGCCTGGAAGATATCCAATCCTTCAGTAGCATCTTATTACATCGCCCTTGTGCCGGGTGGAAATCATGCAAAGGTGGGTTTCCAGTTGTCTGACGGCTCGTTGGTGAAAGCGTTACCGCATATGACCTACATCGAGCTTGAACCGGAAGAGCAGGTGTTTATTACGACTCTATTGCATGAAACCGGTCACATGATTCTTACGATGCTGAATGGCGGAAAAGAGATACCCAAAAAAGAAATAGTCTCCATCCCGCACACGACCGCCGCCCTTACGGATCGAGGAACGGCTTATGACGAAGGGTTTGCGATCCACCTTGAAACTCTGGCAGCGCATTACCTCGATGATCCTTTCATTCAGGATCGTTACAATCATGCGCGTGTCGCTTTCGGTGTCCCGTCCATGCTGGGCGAATATCATCGAATCGCCGGCGATCTACTGTCTTATTCGCAAACCCGCACACGTTACATCGACATTCGTGAGAATCATTTTGCGTTTGCTCCTTCCTTTCGAGGGCCCGACTACTTTCGAGTTCAATTGGAAAAGTCGCGTGATTTCTCCGAGCTTCGAACCGCGAATCAGCTTCTTCAGTCGGAAGGATTTTATGCCAGCTTCTTTTTCTCCTATCTGGTTAGAGGCAATGCCACGTCCCAAAAAATTGTTGTGGAGCGTCAACAAAAGATGTTGAAAATGCTCGCGGCGTTGCATGCTTCCGGGAAAGTCGATGCAGAAACACCATTCCTGTTGAAGTTTGTGGAGACAGTGATTACCAAAGCTCCGGAAGAAGGGAAAGAGGCACTGGATGTGCTTCTGGATTTATCCCATGGAGTGTTTATTGATAAGAGCGCGCAAAAACTCTGGCGCGATCATTATTTAGCCTCATTACAAATGGATTTCAGGGAAGCCGAGAATGTGACAATTGCAAACGCAAGGACCCGGTGGAAAAGGGAAGCGTACAACGATCCCCAAAAGCTTTATTCGCAGATTGGACCTCAGCTTCCTGTTCGGGTACCGGAACGAACCATTCTTCTTGTGGCGTTCGAAGAGTCGGTGCCGCTGTCGTTCGATCTGAATACCGCCGATGAAGGAATCATTCGAATGATTCCTCACATCAGCGATAGAGAAATCGAAAGCTGGTTGACTCAACGCACCGAAAGGCCTTTTGCGGATCCGGAAGATTTCAGAGAAACGCTGTCCGCTATCAGAAAAAGTACTACTTCAGATTCGATTTTAGAATGCGGACAGCTCACGCAAACGCCTGATTTACTTTGAACAGGATCTGTTTTTACGGACGCGGAAACGCTGCAAAGCCCCCGATAGCGCCGCCCACAATACCTAGAACAATCGCCAGCGTCCAGAGCAACATGATGTTTTTTAGCCCCGCACCTGAATTCATCCAACCCCAGATGAACGCATAAAGTCCGCAAATCAAACCAAGAATTCCTTTCAGAGCGCTCTCTTTGAACATGCGGATAAGAACGATGATCCAACAAACCACGCTGATTGCGCCTGCTATGTACGACAGTATCATTCCCATGCGTTGTCCCTCCTAACGTGCCTAAGTTAAACCACACGTCCAGCCTTCAATCAAGCAGGCAAGATGTCTCGCTCCGTAGCGTTTATGATCTGCGGATGAAGGACATGCTGGAAATTGCTGTTGGATTAAACCCTACCGTTTGTGCTGGCGGGAAAGAAAACTTGTACCGCTGACCCTTTCAGGGCTGGTTTCCGGACGCAGGGACCGTGTCGGTGCTCAGTTCATGCAGCTGAATATTCAATACTGCGTCTTTTGATCCGCGCTTAAATTCCATTAGTTTTTCGAGTGTCTGATAGCCGGTGAGCGAATACCGCACACGGTAAAATCCGGGCCGTACGGCTACAAATCTGTATTTTCCGTTTGCACGCGTCGTACTACTCATGGTTTTTGTCCCTTCTGAACCCGGAGTGATGTTTGCTTTCTCTACCGCTTCGGAATCAACACTGAGAAGCAATACTTCAACCCCTTCAAGCTTTTTACCATTTTCATCCGTGATTTTTCCTTCGAATCCTCGATAATTCTTTTGACTACTACTGCCGCCGCCACCACCCATGGCTACGGCGAGTGAGAAGGCACATAGCAAAGCAACGAAAGTAAAAGAAAGTGATTTGTTCAATTCATTCCTCCTGTACCAAGTCATTGACACATTGCAATCTCACAATCTCTTACTGTGGGTTGCGGGTCAATGATTTTGGACTGAGCGGCGGGTTTCTGTCATGAACGGCCGTTTTTCAGGAACGTCCGCTGAAGCGACTTTTGTGGGATTGGTGGCTTGCGGGTGGAATTTACGCCTTCACTTTCTCCATGCCCCTTTCAATTCACCCAAAGTACTTGTTGCTCCAAACGTTAGTTCAATCATCGTGATTGCCCCTTTTTTTGCTTCTTCCTGAGTTCTTGAATGGGCCGCTTCTACTGCAAATGTACAATCACGAAAGAGGACAACTTTAAAATCCTTATACATATGCACAATGCCTGATGGTCGCGTCAGCAGACACATATTGGTTGCATACCCTGCATACCATAAATCGGTGATGCCCTTTCTTCGAAGAAATAACCTTAGCGAATCCGATGAATAGTCTTTAGGCAATACATAATCGCCATTACGTGGCGTAACAATTGGAGATACCTTAACACCATGAGCAGCATAGATAACCAGAATCTTTTCCTTGCGGCAAATCTCGATGAGCGGAAGCAAACATTCCTTAAGGTTTTTGATAAATGGTACATCTGTTGCATCCCAGGGATCTATGACAATCAATGCGGTTTTAGCTGTATCAAATGTTGGATTCTCGCGGATATAATTTCCATCAACATTACTGACTCTGCGGGTTTGTAACATAATTTCGCCCGCATCTGTTGCGCATGACAGAACCAGTACAATCATCAGGATTGTGCCGATTATTCTAAACATATCTCCTATTATGAAACCCTTTCGCTGCACAGACAACGGAGCTTGGTGGCCATTGGAATCCACCAGGGAAGCATTTTTATCGTTCCTTTCTCTCGCAGCTCAAGACGAAGGCCACAAGCCCAGAATTCGTCGAACGGCGATCAGATCGGCGACATGATAAGCGTTGTGGTCCGCAACGAGCAGCAGTTCTCGCAAGTACGTTTGGCCCGTGCCCCACGGAATTGTGCAAAAAGATCAAGGGTCGGGTCCATGGCGAGTGCCTGCAAATCGGCCCGATCTTTTCTATATGCGGCAATGCTTTTTTCCCAACCATCAACCGGTGGCCCGATCGTCTTTGGCCAGTACTCTTCGAATTTAAGTTCTTTGTATTCGGGATCACGACAAAAATCCAGAATATCAACCTGACAAATCCGGAGATGTTCCAGGATCTGCCAGGCGGAGTAGGGAAGGCCTGGAGGCTGCACTCCCTGCATGTCCTGTGGGATGTTCTGGACCGCATTATCAAAACTGACATGTGCATCCTCCCAATCCAACATTTTTCTTAAATGCTGACGTAGTACATCGGTTTGTTTCAGTGTTTTTACGCCTCCTAACCGAATGTTAATACTCGTATGATTCCCTTCCAAGTCCTTTCTGAGTGCGGTCGGACAATTACAACTTCGCTGAAATCGACTCCTCATCGGAGGCGGAAGTATGATTGGACGGTATGTTTTTCCGCTCCAAACGAGCGCGTGCTTTCAGTTCTCATTGTTTCATGGATCTTCATGATTGCCGCTTCCCACTTCTGCCATGCAGAAGAAGAGCTTCGCGATACAGGTTTGGTCTGCGCGGTCGACATGGGCAGCAACACATTCAAATTCATCGTTGCTGAAATAAAAAACGGAGAGTATTTGCAGCACATCGGATGTTCGAAAAACTGCCGCAGTCGGTGATGACCTGAAAGCCTCCGAAAAAGAATCGGGCCGCAAGATGATTTCGGAAGATAAACAGAAGGAAATCAAGTCAATGCTCGCGGAATTTCAGGATGAATGTGGCGAAAGAACCGGTTCGCGAAAAATGTATGGCATTGCCACGGCCGCTTTCCGCGAGGCCGAGAATGGACAGGACATTTCGCTGGATCTGCTGCAGCTGGGGATTCAAATAAAAATTCTGACCGATGAAGACGAATCCGTGTACGCGTACGAGGCTGCAACTTTAGGGAAGGAAGGACTTGCAGTTGTTGACCTTGGTAGTCGCACGACTGAGTTTGTGAATAAACAAGGGGACAGGTATGAATGGCGGGTCTTTCCGATAGGTTACAAAGTTGCCTGGGATGATTACTACGACAAGGCTGCTTCATTCAGCCGAGGCTCGGGACCGGCATGTTGCCAGATTGAATGAATTGATTGAAGAAAGTGCCAGAAACATTTTGCGCAGCCGGCGCGAATTGGTGGCGATTGAGGTTGGAGAGACTGCGGCCTCTATACTTGGAATTCCGCAAAGCCAGATTGAAGGAAAGGTGATTCTAGCGCTCTCAGATTCAAAATAAATTGAAAGGCCTTCTGGACATGAGCCCCGAAGCTTTCGCCGATCTCAAAAAGAACTTTCAAGATGCTTCCGGGTTTTACCTCGACTTGTTCTTCTCGATTTCATTTTGAAAATACCGGTTACGACAGGTTTCGCGGCACCGATCGTGAATTGAATGTTGCGGTTGTTTACAAATTCCAACTGAGCGGAACGATGTCAAAGTGAATGCAAAAGGACTGACGCTGAATACTCCGGCGTCTGCAAGAACAGACCAAAACAATCATTGTTTTCATAGCTTCTCCTAAAGTTCTTCTTATGACGGAAGCCTAAATGCAAAACCTGCACTTTAGGCGCTCCTCATTGTCGGGTTGTTTACTTTGATCATTCCGAATGCCGTAGGTGGCCGGTCTGTACATCCCCACAATTGTAACGGGAAGTCTCGCAACAGCGTTGATTGTTCTGCTATTGAAAAGACGTGCCAGCCTTGCGCGACCGGCATAGTATTAGATTGCTTGTCAATTCGTAGATCTTTGCTGTAGCATGCGGTTTCAATGGCAATCCGCTTTTCAAGCAGCGTTTCTACCGTCGATAGCATGTGGAAGATTGAGCGAATGCTGGCATGATGGAGGCGATTTGAAAAGCTGCAGAAGCGTCTTTCCGCCGCTTAAAAAATGAAAGGGCGGGTCCTGGACCCGCCCAAACAGACTACTCTGAAGTTATTTGCTTACGCAGGTATTGCTTGCTGCCGCAACAGTCACTCCTGTCTTGATGTTGACAACGCTGGCGCGAACGGTATCTCCTCCCCGAACAAAATTTGCTGAGACAAAAGAATCCAGGTCTGCGCTGTTTGCTGTTGAATCGAAATCGAGATCAACGTCATCGGGAGCTATTGTGACGGTTCTGACTTTCTTTGCTTCCGTCTTTACGATTGCTCCTGTTCTCGCGTTTTTCACTTTGGCACCATACGTCCCTCTAGCCAGGTCCTGTCCATCGACTTGAATCCTCACTCTTCCTGATTCCACTCTGCATCGGACTCGTGCTGATGCCGCGTAGGAATCCAGAGCCAACGCCATCAGGATTGTTGCACCCACCAAAACTTGTAAAAACCTTTTCATTTGATTTCCTCCTTGTTTATTCATCAATTTTTCAAGGAATGCACTAGAGCAACGGTTGTGCCAGGTACCGATTCGACTGACATTGTTGACAAGGATGGACGAGAAATGGAAGAGATTCGGAATGATATGAGAAGGTTTTGTTCGTGAATTGCGGCTGATTAAGCGAAAGAACCCGGGTTTGGATCCCTTCGTTCGGTCGTCAATCGTTCCAATGAAGCCTTGAAGCTTTAAAACAGAGGCCGGATTTCATTCTGGCCTTCTTAATTTACAATCAATTAACGTGGCAAGATGAATGCCAACGTAATTTCGGTCAGACATCCTCGATTAAAATCACGATCTTGCGAAGATTTTTGCGAATTTAAAGCTGAAAAAGCGGAACAAGCGTAAAAAGAATTTTTATGATTCCAGGATTGCGTGCCAACGTTCGACAGGGCGCCCTGATGTGCGAATCCGGTCTTGGCGTACAAGTCCTTTATTATTAAGCAGAGTCAACAATTGACCGATCTCCTGCGCGGATTTGTGGTTTGCAAAGAGCGCTGAAATTTCAGTCCGCGTCAAACCCTCCTCTGAATGGCGAAGAGCATTCAGTACAATCTCGGCAGGACCATCCGTTGACACGGATGATTGGACCGTTTTGAAATGGTCTAGCATTAAATCTGCAAAATGTTGAGGCGCCAGCGGTCCGCCTCGCGCGAGCAAAATCGCTCTTTCCAGAACATTCTTCAGCTCCCGGATGTTACCGGGCCAATCATAGGAGGATAATCGTTGCAAGATTGTTTCAGGAACCTCGACAATATTAGAATTCAGCTGTTGCAATAGATGTCGAACGAGTCCGGGAAGATCCACCAGTCGTTCGCGCAAAGAAGGAAGCTGAATTGGGAAGATGAAAATCCGGAAATAGAGATCCCTTCTAAACCGTCCTTGTTTGATTTCTTCCTTTAAATCGCGGTTTGTGGCGCAGATTAAACGGAAATCGCTTTTACGCACCCTCACGTCTCCAACCCGCCTGTATTGTTTCTCTTCAATCACTTTCAAAAACTGAGTCTGGACCGTGAAATCCATGTCCCCTATTTCATCAAGGAAGAGGGTTCCTCCATCCGCAACCTCGAGCAGACCTTGCTGATCTTGAACGGCTGAAGTGAATGAGCCTTTTGTGTGACCGAATAACTCGCTTGCAAGAAGCTCCCCGCGAAGGCCTGAGCAGTTTACTTCAACAAAAGGGGATGATTTCAGGTGACTGTGTGCATGGATCCACCGGGCCAGGACTCCTTTCCCCGTTCCTGTCTCTCCCAGAAGCAACACAGGCGAACTGTTTTCTGCTGCGACAGAGGCAAGTTCACGAAGTTTTTTCATCGAGTCGCTTTCTCCAAAGAAGGGCTCTTCTTTCTCGGCTTGTTTCAGGCGAACGGCCTGAACACGGCGCAAACCGCCAAGTTCCAGACTTTTCTGAAGGAAGACATCGAGGTCCAGCATGCTGACCGGCTTCGTCAGGAAATGATCCGCGCCGCGCCTTAACGCATCCACAGCAACAGCCATATCTCCTTCACCTGTGATCACAACAAGTGCTACATCAGACGAGATTCGTCGAAGCTCCGAAATCCAATTCAATCCACTTCCATCCGGAAGATTCAGGTCCAGCAGTATCGCATCAAACCGTTGCCCTAAAACAGCTTCTTTTGCCTCGAGCAATACTGCCGGCCTCGTGCACTTCGTAACCGGCTCTGGACAGATATCGTACGAATGCGAAGCGAATGCCCGAATCATCATCAATAAGAAGTATCTGTGGTTTCATCCCGAGTCTCCGTCGCAAGCGGAAGATTGATTTCGACGCAACATCCCGGCGCAGGATTATTGTTGTGGATTGTGATGTTTCCTCCGTGCGTTTCGATAATGTGTTTTACGATACTCAATCCGAGACCGGTCCCTGATTTACGGGTCGTAAAAAAAGGCTCAAAGATCTGGTCCAAACTCTCACCGGAAATTCCGGGCCCCAGATCCTGCACACAAACTTGTACCTGTTTCTTCTTGGGTTCCTGGATCACGATCCGAATTTCACTGTCCGGCGGGCTATGTTGTGAAGCGTTTTCAAGAAGATTCACGAATACCTGCTGCAGCTTTCCTCGATTTACACGAATATTGATATGGTTGCCGCTTGCTGGCTGAACCAGACGGACGGTTTGCGAGGAATGGGTCTGATACTGTTTCCAAAGTTCGATGGAACTTGCGCAAAGGATATTTAATGGCGTGGATCGCATTGTTGATGGGGGAATCGATTTTCCAATCTCAAGCAAATCGCGCATGAGCGAGGATAAACGGTTCACCTGCTTGCGGATGTGATCCAGATACTCGCTGTATTCAGCCTGGGCCTTGAAGTCCTGAAACATGGTTTCACTGATCGCCAGTATCGCATTCAAAGGATTTCGTACTTCATGCGCTACACCGGAGGCAATCTGACCCAACATTTTCATGGCCCTGGAATGCATTAATTCTTTTTCCATGGACCTTCGTTCCGTGATGTCTTTTG
Organism: uncultured bacterium; assembly: GCA_963771165.1. GTDB lineage: Bacteria > Acidobacteriota > HRBIN11 > JAKEFK01 > JAKEFK01 > JAKEFK01. The sequence continues at coordinate 62,769 of CAVYSN010000021.1, forward strand.
CTGTTGAAACATAATGCGTAATGTTCCCTTCTGCATCGCGGATCGGTGAGATTGTCTTCTCTTCATAGAACAGTTCTCCATTCTTCTTTCTATTCATGATTTCGGCGCGGAAGACCTTTCCTGCTGTGATTGTTTCCCACAGCGACAGGTAGAAAGCATCATCATGTTTGCCCGATTTCAGGATGGAAGGCTTTTGTCCCGCCGCTTCACTACTCAGAAAACCGGTCAATCTTTCAAATGCCGGATTCACGTATTCGATGATTCCATCTTTATTTGTGATCGTCACAAGATCATCCGTCTGTTCAACTGCTTGGGATAATTTCACCAGTGCAAGATTTTTGGCCTGTATGAACCCGCGGTAACGTGTGGAAATGATGATCAAAGCCGTGAATACGCAAACAAGAAAAAGGATGAACGGAACATTGATGCCGTTGATCATTTTTTGCCGGGCGTTGACTAGCGCGTCGATATTCCGCTTGTTTTCATCGCAGAGCTGAAGAATTTTTTGAAAAGTGGCGTCGTAAATTTGATCGCTCGGTGTACCGGGAGCACTGTCCGCGCGGTTTCGCCAGCGGATCTCTGTTTGTTGTTTCCAGACATTCAGTTCCTTCAGCAGCGTTTCGATGCCTTTTTGCATCTGCCGGTACAATCGCGGTTCCATTCGATGGATTCGACTTTGCTGTTCTTGCACCAGTCGGATTGCCCCATCGATATTGTCCATTACCTGCGCCTGAAGGTTGATCGTGGTGTCTCCCTCCACTGCCTCTTCAAACCAGAGATGGGCAGAACTCACCCTCACCTTCATGTCATTGCTGATTTGGATGAGCGGGATCAATTGCTTTACTGTGTTTGACATCAGATAAAGTGAGTAAGCCACAATACTGATGGCGAGGAGCCCCGCAATGGCAATCCCTGCTTCCATGCGGCTCAGGAATCTCATCACCGTACAGAGAGCAAGAACCGTTCCGATAAGTTATCGACGGGGATCGAGCGATTCTTCTATGACAGAATGGCGGAAAACCTTGAATGGACTTGTAATTTTGTCAGTACTCCCTAACGATCCCCTGATTCCTGGCTATTTCTATGATTTTGAAATGGAGCATCATGTTTTCGAAATCGAAAGTCAGTGCATAGGGGCGGGATTCTAGAATAGCGAAAAAGTAATCGAAATAAAGAGTGTAACAATCTTTCGGTTAAAAGAAATCACGTAATCGATGTGGTTCGTCCCGTCCGCTGGGCAAACCAGTCACTTGAATAGAAGGAAGCCATGATTTTTTTAATGGGATCGTTCGCTGGTTGTGCTGTGTGTCGAGTTGATTAAGCTCTTAAAGTAAAGATCAATCTTTTGTCACAAATGACAAAAGAACCCAAAGCACAACGATTATAGATACAACTACCAAAACGATTAAAGTTGTCGTTGACATGTGTTGGGATTTTATCACGAGTAAATATGCCGATGCTTACTTGTAGCGCCACTTTGTCGCTAGCATCATCGTCTCCATGCGGGGGCAGTTGTTCCCGCATTTCGCTTGAACACAATAACTTAATGCTGGGATTGTGACCCAATTGGTTTGGCAGCGGATTTGCTGTTTTATAGAACGGAGGAAGAATTATGGAAAAGATGATGGCAACAGTATTCCGGGGAGTCAATGATCTTCGGGTGGAGGAAGTTCCGCGACCGCACGCTGGATTTGGCGAAGCCGTGATTCAGGTGTCTTTAACGACGATATGTGGAACCGACGTGCACATCATGCGCGGCGAATATCCGGTTCAACCGGGATTGATCATCGGCCATGAAGCTGTGGGTGTGGTGGATGAACTTGGGCCGGGAGTCACCGGATACAAAGTTGGAGATCGTGTCCTGGTGGGCGCAATCACTCCATGCGGTCAGTGTCGAGCCTGTCTATCAGGCCACCTTTCTCAGTGTGGCCATGGCGGTGATTATGAAGCCCTTGGAGGATGGCGTTTCGGAAACACGATCAATGGAGCACAGGCTCAATACCTCCTGGTTCCGAATGCCCAGGCGAATCTCGCGAAAGTGCCGCCGAAAGTTACCAACGAACAAGCCGTTTTACTTGCAGATATTGCATCCACCGGATTCAGCGGCGCAGAGTCGGCGAATATAAAGATTGGTGACTCCGTTGTTGTCTTTGCGCAAGGGCCCATTGGACTCTGCGCAACTGTCGGAGCAAAGCTCTCAGGCGCTTCCCTCATTATTGCTGTGGATGGCGATGAAAACCGGTTGGCTATTTCGAAGAAACTGGGAGCGGATATCACTCTGGATTACAGGCATTCCGATGTCGTAGCAGAAGTGAAACATTTGACTGAAGGAGGAGCCGATGCCGCTATCGAAGCGCTGGGTACGCAACAAACTTTCGAAAGCGCACTGAGATGCTTGCGCCCGGGCGGAATACTTTCGAGTCTCGGTGTTTACTCCGGAAAACTGGAACTCCCGTATCAAGCATTCGCCGCCGGTCTTGGGGACCATCGCATCGTCACCACTTTGTGCCCTGGTGGCAAAGAAAGGATGAGACGATTGTTGAGCATCGTTGAATCGGGACGTTTTGATCCCTCTCTCTTGATGACTCACAGTTTTCCATTAAGCCGGATCAATGATGCTTACAAGCTTTTTAGCGAACGTTTGGACGGCGTTCTGAAAATTGCGATCCGGCCGTGAACCGTAGACCGGGCAAATGGATCATTTTGATTGCGGGTTGCGTGGCCATCAGCCTTGTAGGCTACGTGGATTCGATCACCGCGCAGAAGTATTCTCTCTACATATTTTATGCTGTTCCTATTTTTTTGGGAGCCTGGTTCGCAGGTCCTGCGGCAGGGATCCTTTTCAGTTCCCTCTCCGTGTTCATGTGGATGGTGGTTGAATTTCCCCTGAGTCCATGGGAGCCTCTCACAATTTTGTGGAATGCCGGATTGAGGCTTTGCTTCTTTATCGGAATATCAACGGTTATTTCTTCACTGAAGGCCACTCTGGAGCGCGAGAAGGCCTCGGCCGGAATTGATTTTTTAACAGAGCTTCCAAACCGGCGGACGTTTTTCGCCGTTGCAAATCAGGAGCGTGATAGCGCCATAAGGCACAGACGCCCGCTCACTCTGGCTTACATTGATCTGGACGATTTTAAGGAAATGAATGATCGCTCAGGTCACGACGTTGGAGATATCCTTTTAAAGGAAGTTGGCTTAGTGCTGAAAGAAAATGTGCGGAGCTCCGATTGCGTTGCGCGCATTGGAGGTGATGAGTTTGTCGTTTTGTTTCCGGAGACGAATTTTGAATCGGGTCAGACAGCTATTCGCAAACTGGTGGATGCCTGGAAGGTACGAATGCTGGCTAAACATTGGAACATTTCGGTGAGCGTTGGAGCCGTCACCTACACGGATCGGATTCCGGACATCATGGAGATGGTGTCCGAAGCAGATCGATTCATGTACGAAGCAAAAGCTTCAGGCAAAAACAGAATCTTGCATGAGCAGGTCGCTCTGTCAGGTTCCTAGACAAAGTGTCAGCCTGTTTTGCATGTCTCCTGAGTACAGGCTCTCACACATTGTTCCCTCCTTCTGGTATGCGCTTTGCTCTCTTGGAAGTCTGGAGGAAACCATTCGATGAGAGCCTTCAAGAAAATTCTTTGCCCGGTGGATTTTTCGGAATATTCAAAACTGGCATTACGTTACGCTGTTGCGCTTGCGGAAGAAAACGAAGCGCCGCTGGTGATCTGTCACTCGATTCCTGATTTTTCACAAACGGTCAGCTACTTGCAGGGGAATTACATCGAGACGGTTCACGAAGCTCTGATTTCCAATGCCAAAGAAAAACTGGATAGCTTCGTTGGGAGCACACAACCTCTGCAAACCATAAGAATCATTGAACAGGGGAGTCCCTCTGAAGTCATTTTACAAACCGCCAGAAGGACAGCCTGTGATTTGATTGTGATGGGAACGCACGGTCTTTCGGGCCATGAGAGATTTTTTACCGGATCTGTGACGAACAAGGTGTTGCACAAAGCGACGATCCCTGTCCTTACAGTGTGCCGTCCAACGCATCATTTCATTCGAGAGAATGAATTGCGCCCGGTGGAAATCAAGAAAGTTCTGTGCGCGTTGGATTATGACTTGAATAGCCGAAACGTCGCTAAAATTGCGCTTGTCATCGGCCGGATGTATCAAGCGGAAGTGACCTTCTTTCACAGCGTCCCCAAAGTTCATCCAAAAGAATGGCAGGAACAGGAAGAGTGGGTAACAAACAAGCTGAAAGAGTTTGTGGATCCGACACACGAAGACTGGTGCTCCGTAAAGTTTCAAGTTGGTTGCGGGTCCGCTGCGGAAGAGATTCTCAAGATCGTTGAGGCAGGAGAAACGGACCTGGTAGTGGTGGGCCATCATTCGAGAAAGGCAATCGAAGAAGTGTTCTTGGGAAGTGTTGCGAAAAAGGTGGTTACGGACTCGCTTTGTCCAGTACTCGTGACCAGATCCAGAGACAATATCGGCGCTAAGGAATTAACTCTTATTTGATACGCGATTGAACGGAGGAATGCCATGTTTAAGAAAATACTGGTAGCAACGGATTTTTCAAAATCATCCCGGGCTGCGCTTGCTGCAGCGATCAGCGTTGCGGAGCGTGGAGCGAGTAGAGTCGAAGCGATACATGTCTCTGCCTATGGAGAATATCCGTATAATGATTCTCCTTTTGTTGTGCCGACCTCCAGCTTGCAGGCTGATCTGTACGGAAGACTGGAAGATTTCTTTCCGATCCGGCGTTATCCGAATAGCGATCGTCACTTGATTCTTGGCGCATCCGTATCCGATGAAATACAGAGTTATGCGCGCCAAAATTCTTTCGACCTGATCGTCATAGGAAGCCATGGCAGAGGGGCTGTTGGCCGGCTGGTATTAGGAAGCGTTGCGCAAAGGGTCGCTCGTAACTCTCAAATTCCGGTCATGGTCGTTCGGGATTTCGAGCATGCGGATGAAAAGTATCATGCGTTCGACCGAATTCTGACACCCACAGATTTTTCCAAGTCAAGCTACGGGGCTTTGACACTGGGCATCGAATTCGCAAATTTCTTGAAAGCTGATTTTCACTATATTCATGCGATTGATCTGCCAACGATGACCGATATAACAGGAGCTTATCCATTTTTGCAAGTCACCATACCTCCGGTCGTTGGGATGGATGTGAATCCAACTCTTCAAAAAGATCTGGAAAACAAGTATTTTGTGGGGAACCCTAAAGTAGCCACAGTAATCGGCGACCCGGTCCGTGAAATCCTCAAATATTCCGAAGAGCATCACATAAACTTTATCGTGATGGGGACCCATGGCCGCCGGGGCGTCGAACGTGTTTTGATGGGCAGTGTTGCTGCAGGCGTGATTGCGAGGAGTAAAGTTCCTGTCATTACCGTTTCCACCGCTCCGCTGGTCTCTCAGCAAAGCGAGAATCTCAGCGCCGGTGAGGTCATCAAAAACGCATCCCAGAATCGACACGATGAGGCCTCGGACCAGAAGAACGCTTGAGATTGGTTCATCCCTCCGCTAACCTATTCCTTTGAAAGTAGGGGCCGGTTTCAAACCGGCCCCTACAAGAGCATCCTTGGTTACAAAACGAGCGAATTCGATCTTTGGATGATATCCAGAATTTTCAAATCATTTGATTTCGTAACACTATTGTTGTCTATTGCAATCGGCGGAGCAGCGGGCCTCGGGGCATACACTTTTTTGTATGCCAAGGGAGCTTCTTACTTAACCAATAACTCTGCAGCGTGCGCAAATTGTCACGTAATGAATGAGCAGTATGATGGTTGGATCAAATCCAGTCATCGTGCCGTCGCCGGTTGCAACGATTGTCACACGCCGCATAGCCTGATTCCGAAATACATGACAAAGGCGACCAACGGCTTCTGGCATTCTTTTCGATTTACAACCGGACGTTTTCATGAGCCGATCCGGATTAATGATCGAAATCGAAAAATTACGGAAGGTGCATGCCGGGGTTGTCATCAAGAAATCGTTCAAGCCATCGAGGGTGCGAATCAATCCATGGGGAAAACTTCTTGTATATGGTGTCATTCGACGGTGGGACATTTGTAGGGTGAATCACTTATGACCAAAACTGGAAGCAGGTTGTTAATTGCAGCCATTGCCGCAACTGCAGTTGCAGGGGGCGCGGCGCTGCTCGTTAACATAATGGAAAGGAAACAGGAAGCCAGAAATCCTTTCTATCGAGTGGTGGAATTGGATGACAATACGGAAGATCCGGCTATATGGGGCAAGAATTTTCCATTGCAGTATGACGGCTACAAGCGAACCGTCGATCAAGTGCGAACTCGATTTGGCGGCAGTGAAGCGGTGCCACGCACTCCGAGCCAGGCTGATCCGCGTTCGGTTGTTGCTCAGTCGAGATTGGAAGATGATCCGCGACTGAAGACGATGTGGGCCGGTTACGCGTTTGCGAAAGATTTTCGCGAAGAGCGTGGCCACGCGTACATGTTGCTCGATCAGACGTATACGGAACGGCAGATCGTAGCAAAGCAACCCGGCACATGTTTGCATTGTCATGCTTCTGTTTATCTACCGTACAAAAAAGCCGGGAATAATGATCTTTTCGCCGGCTTCGAAAAAATAAACTCGATGCAGTATTCCGACGCGCGAAAACTCGTGTCCCACCCTGTTTCCTGCATCGATTGTCACGATCCGGAATCCATGGCTTTGCGCGTGACAAGGCCTGGCTTTTTGGAAGGCATCCGTGTTTGGAAGACTTCGCAGGGAATTGAAAACTACGATGTGAACAAGATGGCCACTCGTCAGGAGATGCGAAGTTACGTTTGCGGTCAGTGCCATGTCGAGTATTACTTTAAAGGAAAAGAGAAACGCCTGGTTTATCCGTGGCACAAAGGAATCAAGGTGGACGAGATTTATTCGTACTATGAAGAAGAAAAATTTCGCGATTGGATCCATGCCGAAACGGGAGCTGAAACTTTGAAAGCACAGCACCCGGAGTTTGAACTGTGGAATCAGGGAATTCATTCCCGTTCCGGAGTAGCTTGTGCGGATTGTCACATGCCCTATACCCGAGTCGGTGCGTTGAAAATTAGCGATCATCACGTGCGCAGCCCGGTTTTGAATATCAATCGCGCCTGCCAGACCTGTCATCGCTGGTCGGAGGAAGAATTAAAGGCGCGCGTTGAAACAATTCAGGAGCGCGTTTTTGGTCTTCGCAATCTCGCCATGGATGCCCTGATTGAATTGATTCAGGACATCAAAACGGCAAAGAGTCTTGGTAGAACGGATGAGCAACTGAATGCAGCACGCGGCTACCAGAGAAGAGCACAGTTCTATCTTGATTTTGTTGAAGCGGAAAATTCAACGGGTTTTCATGCACCGCAAGAAGCAGAACGTATTCTTGCCGAATCGATTAACTTTTCGCGAAAAGGCCAGGTCTCTCTTCGACCGCTGCAATAAAGCCCGGATAAAACTTGTAGTGGCGGGTCTGAGACCCGCCATTGCGGCACGGAAGAGAGCCCTGGGCGGGCCTCAGACCCGCCCCCTACAGTAGTTAAATGCATTGAAATCATGGAACTTCCTCCCGTCAAATTACCGCTTTTTTATCAGGGGTTCGCGAGCTTGTGTTTCGGGCTCGCATTATCCGGCACGATTCTGTTCGCCGAAGATCTGACCGGATTTTATTATCACCCGCGTATTCTTGCGTTAACTCATCTGGTAACGCTCGGGTGGATTTCAGCGAACATCATCGGGACCCTATACATGGTAGCTCCGATGGCGCTTCAGATTCAGCTTTCGGCAAAAGCCTATGACGGCGTAGTATTTTTCATTTATTCGACCGGTGTCCTCGGTATGGTGGCCCACTTCTGGCGCGATCGGCCTGCAGGAATGGCGTGGTCTGCCGGCTGCGTATATCTGGCGCTCGTGCTCACCGGGATCAAGGTTCTGCGCGCTCTCCCACAATCCAGGGCCCCCGGTTTCGTTAAATTCCACATTTTGTTTTCCTTTACGAATGTATTCGTAGGAGGAGCCTGGGGTATTCTTCTTGCTCTTCATAAGCTTTATGGCTTTCTGCCTACCTCCTCCTCCCCGAATGTGGTAGCGCATGCGCATCTGATGGCGATTGGTTGGGCATTGATGATGGTTTTCGGCCTGGGCTATCGACTGCTTCCAATGTTCATTCCGGGCGAACCGGCCAGAGGGAGACTTCCCTGGTTTAGTCTTCTGACCCTTGAAGTCGCAGTGGCAGGTCTATTCCTTAGCGCAATTCTGGAATTACGAACCGCCACTATTTTCGGGCTGTTCTTTGCTGCAGGACTTTCCATGTTCTTTTATTCGGCAATTCGAACCATGTTGAATCGCAAACCGGCTCCCCCACCTCTGCCGCCTCGTCCCGATTTCTCCATGCTCCATGCCCCTTTCGCTTTTTTGTGCCTCCTTGTTTGCACGCTTCTCGGCATGGTGTTATTACACCTCTCACCGACTGAAAAGACACTTCGTTTCGCCCTGGCCTATGGAGGTTTGGGACTGATCGGATTTCTCAGCCAGATCGTGACAGGATTAAAGCCAAAACTTTTATCGATATTTACGTGGTATCACGCGTTCACACGCGCCGGATCGAACTGCGTTCCGCGTCCGGTGGATATGCCTGTTCGGACTTTTCAAATTACAATCTTCGCGCTTTGGGTCGCAGGATTGCCTGCGTTAATTGCGGGAATGATAGTCCCCTCAGCGTTTTCTATTCGAGCCGGAGCAACACTCTTGCTTGCCGCGTTGATCGTTTCCCTTTTGCACGAATTCTCGATCGTGAAATGGATCTGGAAAAAATATCCAATTAGAGTCTGACAACGCGTAGCTTAATGATTGTGATCAACAACAAATTTCGTACTTGTCCAGCGGAAGGGTGTCCATCGTCTTGAAGATGGATTCAATATCTTCTCTGGTTGCTGCTTGATCAATCGCCGGATAAAGGATCTGCTCTTCTTTCATGTTGTGGTTCTCCAAAAACATGAGAAGCTCCCGTTCTTCTTTGTCCGTGTTCGGATCCCCTTCCCGCACTTTGTTGTGGATGAGTTCCAAAAACTTTCCTATTTGACGATGCTCGAGCCTCATCACTTGTACGGGTTGACTGATGGACGCTCCAAGTTTTTGTTCAAAGAATGGGAAAAGGATCTCTTCTTCCCAGGCAATATGTCTTTGCAGACCAAACTTGAATTGTATAAAACTTTCACGCGCCCGAAGGAAATCCGTCCTTTTCCGTTCTTGAAAGCTTTTGAATAATCCGTCCAGGCGGTCATGATCCTCTTCGTAAAACTTTGAAATCGTCAGGGTTTGTTGCATTCCTTTCTCCTTACTTTGTGTTGAGATAAAGCAATGCTGATGCCAGCAATTCCGGTGCTCTTTCAGAGGAAAAGGCAAGCGATATTCAAGACTTTTTGTCTTTCAATCTGACATTTGGTCAATCTGAACCTCCCATTGTGATTCGATCTGTTGTCGATTGAAGGCTCTGGCATGAAGCTTGTTTCCCTAATGATTTGTCATGGAATTGGAAAAGAGCATCGTTTATGGTCCGATGCGAAGCAGGAGGTTTGGCTGGGACCTAGGAATCAACCTGCTTCCGATCGGTGAAAAACTCTGTGCGTTCGATTGTGTGTATTGCCAGTATGGATTTACAGGACCTTTTCGGAACGAGCATTTTGCTTTTCCATCTGCCGCTGACATTATTCCCGCATGGAATCAGCAACTTCATCGGGCTCAGAGGAATGGAATCGACATCACTCACACCACAATTTCGGGAAATGGCGAGCCAACCATGCATCCTCACTTTGAGCGATTGATTCCCGACCTTGTCTCCTGGCGGGACAAAACTTTTCCATTTATTAGAATTGCTCTGCTTTCTACAGGATATCGATCCGGAGACCCAAAGATCCGATCCGCAATGCAGATGGTAGAGGAGCCGATCGTAAAATTTGATACGGGCGACCCGGAAAAGTGGCTGAAGCTCAACAGACCCCTTGTGCCGCTTTCGCTTTCCGAGCTCATAGAAAATTTGAAGACATTTCAGCGAGTGATTCTTCAAACAATGTTTGTGAAAGGATGGAACGATTCACGGGAGGATCTCACACTATGGAGAAAATGCTTGAACGACATCCGGCCTTCCGCTGTTCAGATTTATACAATTCAGCGAACTCCGGCAGATCCTTCGCTGATTCCGGTGGATAACGGTTTCTTATCTAAAGTCTCGGTTGAAACAGCTCAAATTTTGGGAATGAAGATTGACTATTTTACAAATGAAGAAGAGAGAATCTTCTCATGAAATTCATTTCAATCATTCTACTGATTCTTACTCTTCCTGGAATCGTTACGGCTGCTGTAAAGCATCAAATCAGTGATGATGTAAGTGTTGAATTCTCGTTTCTCGGCCAGGCATGGATGCAATACGCGAGTGATCTTTCGCTTTCCTCCGGGACCCGGGATATCAACGATTTTATTTTCAGACGCGCGTATTTCATCATCCGCAGCCAGATCGGCCGGAAAGCAAACCTGTTTACCATCATCGGCGGAGACCGGCTCGGGCAGGAAGGACTCAATGACAGTGCAAACGGACTTGGCAGTGGACTCGCGATACGGGAAGCCTGGCTCGCGTACTCCTTTCATCCGGCTTTTCAAGTGCAGCTGGGACGAATGTATATTCCTTTTACTCGTAACTTTGGCACAACACTGCCACTCAGTTTGATGACGATCGACATGAATTTTACGCAGGGCGGTGTACGCGGAAATATTTTTTACCCAAGCAAAGTTGCACGTGACGATGGTCTGGTCATTTGGGGCAATCCAGCAGATGGCTTTGTTCAATACCGTTTGATGATCTCTGATGGAGTTGAGGATGATCGTCGCGAGAGTGACTCACCGCGATTTGCAGGCCGGCTTGCATTCAATCTGGGAAAGGATCGTGAAAAGAGCTGGACAAATCGTGGCACGTATCTGGGTGAAAAAAAAGTTCTGGCAGCCGGAATCGGCTTCGACCAGCAGCAGGATCTGGTTTCAGGTGACTATTCCGCATTTACGGTGGACTTTTTTATGGATCAGCCGCTCGGAAAAGGAAGCGTCACGCTGGAATCAGGATTTACCAAAATCAACAATGCGCCTATTGCGCTGTCTTTCACCGAATTAACGCCGGGTGGCGAAGCCGAAATCGTTTACTTCACCGGGGGATACTTTTTTACGCATCCGGTTGGACCCGGACAGCTACAACCTTATTTCCGAATCGAGCATTTAACGGTTCACGATAAAGGAGATACGAATTATCCTGCGGTTGGAATCAATTATTACCTAAAGAAGCATGAAATGAAGATGACGATGGACTGGACACGCGTGAGTTCCGATCAGGTGCCGGATCATAATTTTTTCACTGTTCAGTACACTCTAGCATTTTGATTAGGCAACAATGGGGACAACTGTGGTGAGATCAATTGATCTTGCAGGGGATAGATGATTGAATTAGGTAACTTAGTCTGTTACGGGGTAGCTCGATGAATCAAGACAATCCACAACAAACTTTTGTGCCCCGGGGGTCCATTGCCTTTTTCGCCGTGATGATCTGCTTTTACATCGCGCTCTGGCTGGTGTTTTATTTCCTCATGGTTGGAAGGAACTGAACAGATGGACAGGTTGGAAACAAAAGTCATCTATATATCGGTAGGGTTGATGGCTGTGTTTGCAGCGATGGTGCTCTACGCAAGCTACGGCATGGGAATCGTTTTACCTACGCATCATCAAAACGTGGCGCCGTTCACCGAGGAAACGATCCTACCCCGGGAGAACAATCAATTTGACATCCACTATGTCGCGAGGATGTGGGCGTTCGAGCCGGCGGAACTTGTTCTGCCGGAGCATGCACGCGTGAACTTCTACCTGTCGGCCACGGATGTGACTCATGGTTTTCAAGTGCTCGGCACCAATGTGAATCTCATGGCCGTTCCCGGAACTGTGAACGCCGCCAGCCATCATTTCAACAGGAAGGGGGTCTACCTGGTGGTCTGCCACGAATACTGCGGCCTTAATCATCAAAAAATGTTCGGTAAGATCCGGGTCGTGACACAGGCTGAGTATGCACAACACCTGCAGGAAGTGAAGAGCATGCTGGCGCGCGGAGAGCAACTCGCAGCGAAGTTCGATTGCACCTCCTGTCATAGTGTGGACGGTACGGAAGGCATCGGCCCCACATTCAAGGAATTGTACGGAAAGAAAACGAAATTGACGGACGGAACAGAAGTTGTAGTCGATGAAGCGTACTTCATCGATTCGATCCGAAATCCGGACAGGCAGATTGTAGTGGGCCATGAGCCGGGCAGTATGCCTCCCGCGGAGATCACCGATGAAGAAATCAAAGAGATCCTCGCTTACATCGAGACTTTGAAGTAGAGGTTGCCGTGTTTACCGACACAGATTACAGAGTGGAAATTCCGAAGAAAGAACGGCTGGTGTTGATCGCCATGCTGGCGATTCCCACATTGCTCCTGGTGCTGGGTGTGTTTCAGGGACTGCTGCAAGTGATGTACCGCGCAGGCATCATCCGGGCCACATCGTTTCTTGGTATCGAGTACTACCAAGGACTGACGCTGCACGGAGTGATCAATGCGCTTGTGTACACCACGTTCTTCGAAGTCGCGTTCGGGTTTGTTGTGATCGCCTATTATCTTCGCAAACCGATTCCCGCGTGGTGGCTTTTTGCATCCTTCGGCGTGATGCTCGCCGGCACCTTGATGGCAGCGTATCCGATGCTCAACGGCACAGCCTCTGTGCTGTATACGTTCTACCCGCCGTTGAAAGCGCATCCGATGTTCTACATTGGCGCTGCGCTGCTGATCGTCGGTTCGTGGATTGCTTTTTTCAGTTGGATTCCGCAGTACACGGCCTGGCGAAAAGAAAATGCGGGACAAAAAACTCCGCTGGCTGCTGTGGGAATTCTTGCCACCTTCACGATCTGGTTCTTCTGCACACTGCCGGTTGCGTACGAAGTCCTTGTTCTGCTGCTCCCATGGTCGTTAGGCTGGACCCCATCTGTGGATGTAGTTCTCGCGCGCACACTGTTCTGGTTCTTCGGGCATCCGCTTGTGTACTTCTGGCTGCTTCCAGCGTATGTCATGTTCTACGTCATGCTTCCCAAAATTGCAGGGGGCAAGCTTTATTCGGACGGCGCCGGCAGATTCGCATTCATGCTTTTCCTGGTCCTCTCTTCGCCGGTCGGGTTGCACCATCAGTTCGGGGATCCGGGAATCAACTCGGTATTCAAATGGTTTCACATGGTCTTGACGTTCGGAGTGGCGGTTCCCAGTTTTGTGACCGCGTTTACAGTGGCCGCATCGATGGAACACGCTGCGCTCAGCCGTGGCGGGTCCGGATTGTTCGGTTGGTGGAAGCGGCTGCCGTACTTCGATACAGAACGTTGGATGTTCCCTTACCTTTTCTGCGGGCTTGTACTCTTCTACTTTGGAGGAATCACCGGCATTATCAATGCGTCCGGAAACATGAACATGACCGTGCATAATACCGCGTGGATCCCTGCGCACTTTCATACCACGATTGCCGGTCCGGTGTTTCTCAGCTTCCTTGGTATGAGCCTGCTGATGCTCTGCCAGTTCCGCGGCGTGAGTATCCCTTTTCCGAAGCTCAACCTCTTGACTCCCTGGCTCTGGTTGCTCGGTGTCTGTGTCTTTTCCACAGGGTTGTCGGTCGCGGGAATTATGGGCGAACCGCGCCGCACAAACATGGGACTTACGTATGCAAACCCTGAATCACAGAGCTTTATGCCGCAGTGGCACATCTGGGACATGATCGGCGTGATCGGTGGAGTGATCATGTTTCTGGCCGTTGTGTTATTCTTTCTGAATTTTTTTGGGGCTCTGTTCTCCAGGGCGCGCGAAAAAGCGGGCGACGTTCGGTTTCCCACCGCGGAAGCCATTCATGATGAGCCGGCGCGGGCTTTTCAAAACTTCAAACCGTGGGTCGCTCTGATGATTCTGGCGATTCTACTGGCGTACGTCCCAACGCTGTACCAGATCAGCACGGGAGGTCAGGAGAAAGCGATTCCGTACAGGCCCTGGAGCCCGGCGCCCGATGTGAGTCAGTAGTCTCATCGACACCAACTTAACGCCGCAAGAAGTGGAAGCAGTTCAAGCATTCGTTTGGAAAACGAGCATCGATGCGAAGAAATAATCGGACACTGCGATGATCGATTCATTTCCAAAAAGGATTGTAGTGCGGCATCCGATGCGCGATCGAATGAAAGGTTGCGATAATGAAAAGAATGACCAGATTAATCCTAAGGAGACACTGATGGAAAACCAAAATCATCCAATTGAAAAATCTGAACGCAATCCTCTTACGGGCACATCGCTTCATTTCGATCTCCATCGGGAGATAGCGGACCTGCAAGGCGCAAGGCCCTGGAGTGAAACCGGACGAAACGCAAAGACGCTTGTGAAGCATGCAGATCTCCGAATCGTTCTGACGGTGTTGCGAAAAGGGGTCAAACTTCAAGCTCACAAAGCCGAAGGTAGAACTTCGATCCACGCGATCAGCGGCCGCATGCAGCTTCGGTTGCCCGCGCAAACAGTGGAATTAGCAGCGGGACAGCTTCTCGCGCTGGATCAAGCCGTCTCCCATGATGTTGAAGCTCTCGAAGACAGCGCGTTTTTGCTCACCATCGCATGGCAGAGAGAGAAAGCATGAGCACTTATATACAAAACTATCCCGATCATGTTCAATACAGAAACGAACGGTTTCATCCTATTGCTCTTGCAGAAACGGATCGTTCAAAAGTGGTCCTTGCCTGTTTTGAACCGGGCCAGTTCATCCCCGTGCATTCGCCAAAGGTCGATGTGATGCTGCTGGTATTAGAAGGAGAAGGAACACTGGTGGTGGGCGAGGAAAAGCAACAAGTTGGACCCGGTGCGGTGGCGTTTGCCGCAGCTGGGGAAGCGCGCGGAGTGAAAGCCGAAACGCGCATGGTCATTCTTCACGTAGTTGCTCCGCGTCCGACACAGCTCGATCATGTGGAGGTTATGAGCAAGTTCGCAAAAGGAACATGGGAGTGAGATATTCAGGATTGGCGACGTGATCTCAGCGCAACGGTGACGAAATAGGAAACTGCCAGAATCAAGTGCAACACTCCGCTAATCATCCCGGTCCATTTCCACAGTGCAACAGAACAAAAAACAAAAACATCGCCGATTATCCGCAAAAGTGTGGTTGTCTGAAAAAGCCAGAACAATCGTTCCGGCGGTTTCTGGACTGAACTCCTGCCGAAAACTGCCGGGAGGATCAGTGGAGCATGCGCCAGAATCATCGTGAAGATAAATCCTAAACCGAGAAAATGAAAGACCAGATCCTTACGGATACTCCAGGGAATGATATTCCACCCAATCAGGCTCAATGCCACTACAAAAAGCCAGATGTATGCAACAACCAGCGCACGGGCCAGAAATTTGTGAATGCCGGTCTGTCCTTTCAAGTGCGCTTGGACATCGAATCGAAAAATCATGGCTGTCATCAAAAAAGTCAGAATCCCCATGACAGGAATACCCGGCATTCCAGACCAGGCAGAAGAAATCCATGCGAGGGACCATACGCAGAGTAATCCCACAAGAAGGTGGCCGGGCGCTTTTTTCATTTTGAGAGCCAATTCCAGACGCTCCACAGCAATCGTTGAAACAGGGAATGAAAGTGCAGCAAGGGCCACCACCGGCGAAGCTGCGGTTCCGCCTGGATACAGCAATGCTCCGCTGGCAGCAATAAACGAACAAGATTCCACCAGTGGCTTTGCGAAATCTCGAAATTTTTTTGCGGCCATCCAACGATGCATCAACCACCCTGCGAGGGACGCTACATGCAGCACTTGCACTGCTGGATTACCGGTATGCAAAAAAAGCGCAGTCCCACCGTAAACATATGGCACCCACACGAGCCAGGTAATCTGAAGCGCAATCATTCGTTCGAACATGATCAGAGTCGCCAAAAATCCTCCGATCATCAGATTGCCATGAGGTGGAAAAAAGTCCGGTAGTGGTGGGACTAAAAACCCGCGGAACAATGCAAGACGCCATATCCCAAGCAATGCGGCAGAAACAAATGAGGCGCCTCCCAAAAGGAGTATCCCTTTGTAGCGATTAGGAACCGACATGACTGGTGACCTGATGCAAGATTAATGCATCTTATCCGAGACATAAAGGGTGCGCTCCGGGACACATTGTCACTCGAGTAGAAAGAATGTCAGGTCCTTCCTCTCGAATTTCGAGAAGCTCGGCTGGCCTCTTCTTTGCTCATGGCATGAGGTGTTTTCTGCGTGAGCCATGGAAGACTTAATTCGGGTCTCTGTTCCTGATGAAACTCACCATAAAAATCTGATTTCGTGTCAAGTTGCCTGTCCGGTGCACACCGATGCGAGGGGCTACGTCCGTGCAATTGCCGACGGGCGATTTGAAGAAGCCTATTTGATTGCACGGGGTCCCAATCCATTCGCTTCGATTTGCGGAAGAATTTGCGGAGCTCCATGTGAAGCCGCATGCCGGCGCGGGAAGATTCCTGTAACAGATGAGGATGGATTCTTTTTTGGTTGGGATCGTCCGATATCAATTCGCGCGTTAAAGAGATTTGCGTGCGAGAAAGCAGGAGTGGAAGCGATTGGTTCGGAGCATGCGTTCCAAAACGTCCGGCAGTACATCCCGAAAGTGGCAGCGGATGCGGAGGAGCTTGCATCTTTGCTGATTTCTGCGGGGAAGGGAAAATTTCAGCGCGCCGGCGGTCAGCGGGTTGCAATAATCGGATCCGGTCCTGCAGGACTTTCAGCGGCGCACGATCTGGCGATTCTTGGATTCCAGCCGGTGGTGTTTGAAGTGGAACCGGAGCCGGCCGGAATGTTGATGTACGGTGTGCCGGAATACAGGTTGCCGCGTGAATTGATCCGGCGAGAAGTTGCAGTGATTCAGGCACTGGGCGTTGAAATCCGCTGCGGTGTGCGTGTAGGACAGGACATAGCTTTTTCGGAGCTCCGCAAGGACTACGCAGCGGTGGTTCTTGCGGTTGGCGCAAAGCGTTCCAGAACTCTGGGGTTGCCGGGTGAAGCCGGGCCCTCTGTCTACGGGGGGATCGATTTCCTGCGTTCCGTTGTTCTTCGGCAGACTCTTCCCATTGGTAAGGATGTCATTGTCATTGGGGGCGGCAACGTTGCATACGATGTGGCCCGAACGGTAGTGCGCCAGGCCGCTTACGATGCGGCTCGCGCTGCGGCCCGTTTGCCGGGAACGTCGCGGGTCCGTCTGGTCTCGCTGGAAACTCTGGAAGAAATGCCGGCAGACACAGTTGAAATTCGCGAAGGGGATGAGGAAGGTGTTGAGCGAATGGGAGGCTACGGCCCGGTTCAAATCAACCGCGATCCGCAAGGCAACGTCCGCACCATGGAGTTCAAACGATGCCTTCGTGTCTATGATGAACAGCGGCGCTTCGCTCCCGTTTTCGATGAAGAGGACCGCCGGACCCTGGACTGCGATACTGTTCTGATCGCGGCGGGCCAGGCTCCTGATCTTTCGTTTCTGGAAAAGGGTGGTCAGGACGTTGAACAATTCCGTCCAGGCTGGCCCAAAGTGGATCCCGAAACCTTGATGACAACCGCCGGTGGCGTGTTTGTAGCAGGGGATCTGGCTCACGGAACACGCCTGATGATTGATGCGATTGCTTCAGGCAAGAAAGCGGCCCGATCGGTGTATCAGTATCTAACGGGCAAGCAACTCCAAGCAGAAATCTCGTTGTCTTTTGTAGAGTTGAAGCCTTACATTCGCGAAAGAGACTACGAACGTATTAGAAGGATCGAAGTTCCTACCGCTCCTGCTGAAGAGCGTCTATCACGACCGGATCTTTCCGTAGAGGCCGGCTATACGGAAGAACAAGCGCGGCGCGAGGCCTCACGTTGTCTGGATTGCGGTGTCACACCTGTTTTCGATGGGTCGCGGTGTGTGTTGTGCGGGGGCTGCGCCGATGTATGTCCGACTCTCTGTCTGAAAGTTGTTCCATTGAATACTTTGCAAATCGAAGGCGGGTTTGAATTGGATGCCTCCATTGAAACCGACTCCGCAATCCTAAAAGATGAGGATCGTTGCATTCGCTGCGCGCTCTGTGTGGCGCGTTGTCCCGTGGATGCGATTGCAATGGAGCGTGTGATGTTTCAAGCGGAATGGAGAACAGAATGACGACTCATCCACGATCACCTCAAAAAGAGACTCAATCCCGACTGGATCCGGAACAAACGCCTCGAAGAGATTTCCTTGGCCTGGCTGCCAGAAGCTCCGCCGCATTCTCTTTGTTGTTTGCCTTTTTTGGAATTTTGCGGCTACCCAAGGCCGCAGTATTGCCATCTCCATCCAAACGTTTTCGTGCAACATTGCCCGAATCGCTGCCACTCAACGAGCCCTTCTTGCCGGCCGGCCGCTCTGTTGCACTCTTTCGGACGGAGAAAGGCGTTTACGCCGTTTCTACAATCTGCACTCACCTCGGATGCATTGTGAAACCTGTTACTGGAAGTGGCTTTGATTGTCCCTGCCACGGATCAAAATTCAGCGCGGATGGATCGGTCCTGCGCGGTCCTGCTCCCAAGGCTCTTCCTCGTTTAGCTGTAACACGGCTCAGTGAGACGGAGTTTCTTGTGGATGAAGGAACAAACCTGCCGTCTGATAGCGAGGAATACGCATGAGCACAATAATGCCGGTTCGAAAAGATGTTGAAACATCGAGCACGCTTCCAGCCATGCGGCGTTTTTTTGAAAACATGAAGCTGGCCCCACGCAGGTTGGTTGAAACGATGTTCCGAACGGGAAAACCGGATTCGGATCGCAAACGGTCCACCTTCATATTCGGAAACGTTTTCCTTCATCTGCATGCCACACGCGTTCACCGATGGTCTTTGCGCTGGGTGACTACGTACGGACTTGGTATCGCGGCAATCTCGTCGTTTTCTGTTCACTCTAATCACAGGCGTTCTGTTGATGTTTTATTACAAGCCTTACCCGGACGTTGCATATCTGTCCATCAAAGACATTCACTTCGTCGTTCCAACAGGACGATTTATTCGAAACATCCATCGGTGGTCCGCCAATTTCATGGTTGTGGTTGTGATTTTTCATATGATTCGTGTGTTTTACACGGCTGCGTACAGGCGTTATCGCGAATTCAACTGGGTGATCGGCATGACTTTGCTTGCCGTCACGCTAGGACTCTCTTTTACCGGTTATCTGCTTCCCTGGGATCAGCTTGCATACTGGGCCATTACAATCGGCGCAAACATCGCGCAATCTCCGCGTGAAGTTACGGATGCATTAAACATCACGAAATATTTCGATATCGGCGGATTACAGAAATTAATTTTGCTCGGCTCGGAACAAGTCGGCGAAGAAGCGTTGATCCGATTCTATTTGCTTCATGTGATGATCCTGCCGCTCACCCTGCTTCTTCTGGTGGCTGTTCATTTTTGGCGAATCCGGAAAGATGGAGGATTGGTCCGGCCTGACGATGCGGATTCGCGTTTGCAGAAACGGCAAGAACCGGTGTATCCCGTTTTTCGTGAGGAACCACAAAAGACATACAGCCTTGCCGCCGTCGTTCGCGGGAAGACTCCGCAAATCGATCGCGGACCGGAAAACACACTGCCGGCCATGCCGCATTTGATGTATGCGGAAGGCGCTGTATTCATGTTGTCTGTTTTTGTCTGCGTTCTACTCGCTTTGCTTTTCGATGCTCCTTTGAAAGAGCTTGCTAATCCAGGTATCCCTGAAAATCCCGCAAAGGCCCCCTGGTATTTTCTGGGACTTCAGGAACTTGTTTCTCATTCCGCCTTCATGGGTGGAATCGGCATACCCATGATCGTATTGATCGGGTTGGGTTTGATTCCTTATCTGGATCGCGAAAATTCCGGAACAGGAGACTGGTTCGGAGGACCTGGGGGTGCGAAACTCGTTTTTCGCTCGGCATTATTTGGACTCGGCTCCGTGATCTTGATTGAAGCGCTCACGATCCGTTTTGGATGGATCCGCCAGTGGTGGCCGCATGCTCCTCAACTTTTGATTACGTTTCTGAATCCCGGGACGATTCTAACCGCGGCTTACGCGTTGTATTCGGTATGGCTTGTTCGCAAATACGACTCAACGCGCGCGGGAGCGATGGGACTCTTTACCTGTTTTCTCGCAGGCTTTCTGGTTCTCACTGTAATTGGATATCACTTCCGTGGACCCAACTGGGACTTTTACTGGTCGCCATCTCAATGGCCGGGACATTAGAAAATGAAAAAGAATAAACATCTGCTGCTCTGGTCCAGTCTTGGGACTCTATTGATTTTGATGTGGGCCGCTTTTCATGAGAACTATTTACAGGAATGGCGCAGGATCCAACGCGATGTAAAAAATCGAATGCCGCCGCAGCAAGCAGAAACTTTTCAGGTGCAATTACGACAGGTGGTTGCGCCTGAGCTAAAAACTTTTGACAGGTGCGTGAGCTGTCATGTTGGAATGGCCCCAGGAGAAACAGGAATTGAAGGGGATACAAAATATGGGCGGCATGTTGGTGTGATTCACGATCCCGCAGAATTTGGATGCACCACATGTCATTCCGGCCAAGGAAGGGCAACAACAAAGAATGATGGGCATGGCATCGTGCCGCATTGGCCGCAGCCGATGATTCCGATTGAGTACGCCTATGCAGGGTGCGGCAGTTGTCATACGCATTTGGAAGTCCCGAATCAATCACGCTTTGAAAGGGGTCGAGCTTTGTTTGAACGGAATGACTGTCTTGCGTGTCATCGCGTCGATCACCGCGGAGGCACGTTGCGTCCGGGCGGAGCGGGAGGTTTAGAAGGTCCCGATCTTTCGGCAAGCGGACTGCGTGGCTTTGATCCGGAGTGGTATCCAAAACATCTTGCGCAACAACAAAAGGCGACGGCGGATCCCTGGAAATCAGCGATTGGGACAATTCCACAGGAAGACCTGATTGCCATTGATGAATATTTGAAATCGCGCGTTGGTGCGCCGGGCCTCATGGAAGGCAAGGCGCTGTTTCATACAAAAGGTTGCCGCGGATGCCACAAGATTGGTGGAGTTGGCGGAGATGATGGCCCTGATCTCACAAGAATCGGAGAAAAGGATCCTGTTCTAACGAATTTTACAAATGTATCCGGGCCTCACACTTTCAAAAATTGGCACAAAGAGCATTTTGAAAATCCCGCGAAAATCGTACCTGGTTCCCAGATGCCTGCACTCGGACTATCAGATCAGGAAATCGATCTCCTGACGTTTTACATGTTCTCGTTGCGCCGTGGTCCATTTCCGGAAGCGTATTGGCCAAAGGATCGCATCCGTGCAGAGCGTTTTGGTTCACGGGAATTTTCAACGGATGGACAAACGGTGTTCGGGACCTTCTGCGCTGCATGCCACGGTCCGCAAGGGGAAGGTATGAGGTATGCAGGAATGAGCCCTTTTCCTGCCATTGCGAATCCCGACTTTCTTCGCGTGGCTTCGGATGATTTTATTTCAGGCACGATTCAATCCGGCAGACCCGGACGCCGCATGCCGGCATGGGGCGAGAAGGAAGGTGGACTCCGTCCGGAGGAGATTCGTGCGGTCGTTCAACACATCCGGCGCCTTTCGGGAGACATTCCGTTTGAAGGGGACGACCGGCCTGTACGCTGGGCAAAAGGGGAGATCAGAACCGGCAATCGACTCTATCAAGCAAACTGCTCGCTCTGTCATGGACACGGCCGGTGAAGGAAAGGAAGGCCCTGCTCTCGCGAATCGTAATTTGTTAAAACTCGCAACAGACACCTATCTCTTCAAAACAATTTTTCAAGGGCGTCGCAACACAACGATGAACGGGTTCGGCGCCGGATCCACAGTGCGACAGGCGCTCACGGATTCTGAAATTGAAGCCATCATCAGCTTCATGCGCACATGGGAGAAAAAACAATGAAAGAAATCAGCCGTCGTGAATTTATGGAAATGGTTGCGGCAGCAGGCTTTTCCGCTTTTGCTTTGTCAGCCACTACTGCATGGGGCCTAAAAGCAATTGAGAATCCGCTCGCTCAATATCCCGATAGAGAATGGGAAAAAGTTTATCGTGATTTATGGAAATATGATTCGAATTTCACTTTTCTATGTGCGCCCAATGATACACACAACTGCATTTTGAATGCATACGTCCGATCCGGTGTTGTGACTCGCATTGGGCCGACAATGAAGTATGGCAAGGCAGTCGATCTTTACGGTAATGAAGCATCGCATCGATGGGATCCGCGTGTTTGCCAGAAGGGACTTGCTCTAACGCGCCGCTTTTACGGCGATCAGACGGGTCCGGCACTGCATGGTTCGCAAAGGATTCAAGCAGTGGGTTGAAAAAGGGTTTCCACGCGGGGCGGACGGACGTCCTCCGGTTGAATACTTCAATCGTGCGCGTGATGAATGGCTGCGCGTCACGCATGAAGAAGCCGCCGGTATCGTTGCATCAGCACTAATCAACATCGCGAAAACTTATACAGGTGAAAAAGGACAGGACCTGCTCCGCAAACAGCATTACTGGGAAGAAACCGTCCAGGCTACAAAAGGCGCAGGCACGCAGGTCTTGAAGTTTCGCGGAGGGATGCCGCTTCTTGGAATGACGCGAGTGTTCGGACTTTATCGAATGGCGAACTCGATGGCTTTGCTGGATGCAAAACTGCGCGGCGTGGATCGGGAAAAGGCGCTGGGAGGCCGTGGTTTTGACAACTACTCGTGGCACACAGATCTTCCACCCGGACATCCGATGGTAACCGGACAACAGACGGTGGAATTCGATCTCCATTCTGTGGAACACGCGCGCATGTTGATTGTCTGGGGAATGAACTGGATCACCACCAAAATGCCGGATGCGCACTGGCTGACCGAAGCGCGTTTGAAAGGCACACGCGTTGTTGTGATTGCCTGCGAATATTCATCGACTTCCAGCAAAGCCGATGATGCAATCGTGGTTCGGCCGGGAACAACCCCGGCGCTGGGGCTCGGTCTGGCTCACGTGATTATGCGCGACAAACTGTATGATTCCGATTACGTCAACCAGTTTACAGATCTGCCGCTTCTCGTTCGTGCAGACAATTTAAAAATGCTGCGCGCACAGGAAGTCTTCGGCACGGCTGCCCGGGCCCTTAACGAATCAAACACAAATATTTAAAAGTGGCGAAAAAACACCGGCGCCCGGAGCGCAGCAAGACCTGTACATACCGGAAGAGATGAGAAACGACTGGGGGGATTTCGTGTGGTGGGATAAAAAAGCGAATCTGCCTCGCGCCGTCACGCGCGACCAGGTCGGAAAAAAATCACCGGTCAATGATCCGCTTCTCGAAGGAAATGTTGAAGTCACGCTGCAAAACGGGCAAAAGGTGAAATGCCGTCCGGTTTATGACGTACTTTACGAATACGCGGCGCACTTCGATCCGAAAACTGTGGAAGAGATAACATGGGCTCCGGCTTCTGCAGTGGAAGCATTGGCGAAAGAGATCGCGAGAGTTCCGGGAACAACGCTATTTGCCATGGGAATGGGACCGAATCAATTCTTCAACAACGACAACAAAGACCGCGCCCTTTTCTTGATTGCTTCGCTGACCGGAAACGTCGGACGGATTACGGGAAATGTTGGTTCTTACGCGGGCAATTATCGTACGGCATTGTTTAACGGATGTCCGCAGTACATCAATGAAAACCCATTCGATGTCGAGCTCGATCCGTCCAAGCCGGCGCGTCCCAAACAATACTGGAAAGCGGAGTCCGCCCATTATTACAACCACGAAGACCATCCGTTGAAAATGGGGGAGAAGATGATTACGGGCAGCTCGCACATGCCCGCTCCGACAAAATCGATGTGGTTTGCCAACGCCAATTCGATTCTGGGAAATGTGAAATGGCATTACAACACTGTGGTCAATGTTCTTCCTCGCATTGAAATGATCGCAGTTCAGGAATGGTGGTGGTCGACTTCGTGTGAGTGGGCCGATGTGGTCTTTGCTGTTGATAGCTGGGCAGAGCTGAAGTATCCCGACATGTGCGCATCCGTGACGAATCCGTTTCTCACGGTGTTTCCTGTAACTCCGCTGAAACGAACCTTTGAAACTCGCGGCGATATCGAATGTCTGGCGCTTGTTGGAAAAAAACTGGCGGAGAAAACCGGCGATCAACGCTTCGCCCAGATGTGGAATTTTGTGGATAAGAAGCAGGTGGAAGTCTACTTGCAGCGAATTCTGGACGCATCCTCCCTTACAAAAGGCTACAACTTCAATGAGATTCATGAAAAGGCAAAGCAGGGGATTCCATCGATCATGTTGAGTCGCACGAATCCAAAATCGGTGGGTTACGAGCAGGTGAGTGAATCGCGACCGTGGTACACGAAGTCGGGACGCCTGGAATTCTATCGCGAAGAAGATGAGTTCATCGATGCCGGCGAAAACTTACCTGTGCATCGCGAGCCGATCGATTCAACATTCTACGAACCGAATGTGATCATCGCTCCGAATCATGAATTCATACGCGCAAGAGGGCCTGAATCTTACGGTGTGGATCGTAACGATCTTTCCTGTGAAACACGCCAGGGCCGGAACGTTGTAAAAACGTGGGAGAGAAGTAAAAAACACGAAACATCCGCTGGCAAAGGATGGATACCGGTTCATTTTCCATACACCGAAATACAGACATGGGGCTCATACAATGCCGATTGATACGGATATGGTTGCGATTCTTTTCGGACCATTCGGCGATATCTACAGGCGCGATAAACGGCAACCTTACGTGGCGGAAGGTTACGTCGACATCCATCCGGACGACGCTCGCGATCTTGGCGTTGAAGACGGTGATTATGTTTGGATCGATTCCGACCCGTCGGATCGCCCGTTTAAAGGCTGGCAGAAGAATAAAAAAGATTACGAGTTCGCTCGTCTGCTTTGCCGCGCCCGCTACTATCCCGGCACACCGCGCGGAGTTACACGCATGTGGTTCAACATGTACGGCGCAACACCAGGATCCGTGGAAGGTCACAAGAGTCGCAAGGACGGACTCGCAAAAAATCCGCGCACCAATTATCAGGCGATGTTCCGTTCCGGATCGCATCAATCAGCGACACGCGGCTGGCTGAAACCCACATGGATGACAGATTCGCTGGTTCGAAAGAACCTTTTCGGACACGAAATCGGCAAAGGGTTTCTGCCGGATGTGCATTGTCCAACCGGCGCGCCGCGCGAATCCATTGTGAAAATCACGAAAGCTGAACCGGGCGGGTTCGATGGAAAGGGACTCTGGCGTCCTGCTGATCTGGGGCTCCGTCCGAAATACGAGAACAAAGCGATGAAACAGTATCTGGAAGGAAAATTCGTTGTGGAAGAAAAGAAACCGGAAGGAGGTAAGTGATGGCACGCGTATACAACTGGCAAATTCAACGGGAAATGTCCTACTGGTATCCCGAATCAAGACCCAAACGACAATTCGCCGCAGTGTTCGATACGAATAAATGTATTGCGTGCCAGACGTGCACCCTGGCTTGCAAAACAACCTGGACCAGTGGCAAAGGACAGGAATACATGTTGTGGAATAACGTCGAAACGAAACCTTACGGTTTTTATCCGATGGCATGGGATGTAAAACTTCTGGAAAAACTTGGAACCAACAAATGGTCCGGGGCACGGTACGAAGGACGAACGATTTTCGAAGCTCCTGATGCAGGCGAACGGGTTATGGGATGGCGCCCTGAGGATATCGATTATGCAGCACCAAACGTTGGTGAAGATGATTGCTATGGATCCATTGATAAAGGTGCGATCTTCAGCAATACTCACAATGCCTGGTTCTTCTATCTCGCCCGCATTTGCAATCACTGCACTTATCCGGCATGTCTCGCTTCCTGTCCGCGCGGATCGATTTACAAACGTCCTGAAGATGGAATTGTTTTGCTCGATCAAGGGCGCTGTCGCGGTTATCAGGAATGCGTGAAGGCATGTCCGTATAAGAAAACCTTTTTCAACTGTATGACAGGGACATCGGAGAAGTGCATCGCGTGCTATCCGAAAATTGAGCTTGGCATTCAGCCGCAATGCTTTGTGAATTGCATCGGCAAAATCCGCTTTGCCGGATGGATTTCCAAACCGGAAGACGCAAAACCGGAAAATCCGATCGACTATCTGGTGCATATCAAGAAAGTTGCATTGCCGATATTCCCTCAATTCGGATTGGAGCCAAACGTTTATTACGTGCCGCCGATTCACGTTCCGAAATCGTTTTTGTTCCAGATGTTTGGTCCCGGGTGTGGAAGAAGCGATCCGAACCTACCGGAATGCGCCGAATGACATGGATCTTGCAGGCCTCCTGACTTTGTTTGGATCCACCGAGAGGATTGTTCCGAAATGGAAAAGGGTCGGTGAAACGGTATTCGGATATGACGAAAACAACGAAGAGATCATTCGAGTACCGATTAAAGAACCGGTACACATACTTGCGGCTTTCGATCCGAAATTGAACGTGATGCGAAGCAACATTTCGTAGTTCGAGTAATCTTGTAGGGGCGCGATCTAGACCCGCGCCAAGCGAAGGAGAGTTTATGAAACGTGTATGGATTGTATGATCGTTCTGATAGTCATTGGAGCGGCAGCCTTCTTTTTCATTGGTCGCACCAGGAAAGGTCCTCCCGTTTCAAGCAATGAAGTGAGGGCCGTGTATCGAGATCAACTGCCGGCAGAAACGAAAGATGAGGTTTGGAAGGAAGCTCCTGTTTATACAGCGAATCTGATTCTGCAGGATCTTGTGGAACCTCGTTTGCTTAAACCTTCCACGCCAGAATGTTCGTGTTCAAGCGGTCACAGATGGGAAGAAGCTTGCATTTCGTATGGAATGGGATGATCCGGATCAGAATGACGTTGTTACTGCCGGGCAATTTTACAGATGCGTGCGCTGTTCAATTGCCGGCGAAAGTGGAAGCGGATTTGCCTGCGCCGCAAATGGGGGAAGACGGAAGGGCGGTTGAGATCGTGTATTGGTCCGCCTCCTGGCAAGCGAGCGTGAACGGACGTCCGGATAACATTCAAGCCATGTATCCGCGAGCCGCAGTTGATCATTATCCGTTTCAGGCTCCCTCTTTGAAGGAAGGTTCTGTTGAACAACAGGAGATGGCGAATCGATACGCGCCGGCTCACGCGCTGGGTAACAACATGGCCGGTCCGCGCACACAGCCTGTGCAGGATTTGATTGCGGAGGGCCCTGGAACTTTAAGACCCGCAGCCACAAACAACCTCGATCGGAAAAGGTGCTCGGACCGAAACCGGTTGGTCGGTTTTGCTGATCCGGAACATGCCGGAAAGCATGCGACCCGGTTCAAATGGCCAGATTGCGCTTGCCATCTGGCAAGGTTCCAAACAGGAGGTCGGATCCAGAAAAATGCGAACCGCCTGGATTCCGTTTGCATTGGAGACAAAACAATGACAACTACGAACGAGTGCTCTTTCTTCCGATGTTCGTCAGGCACTGCAGTGTGCCGCCGAATGGCATTTGATCGCGATGCTTTTGGAGAGGCCAGGACGGCATAGTCTTGCGGAGCTCGAATTTTGTTTCCTGCGAAATCAGCGATTCCCAGCTCAGGACGTCATCCGATGCCGTCTCCTCGTTTAACAGAGGAGGCTTATTTCAAGCTTTTTGGTCCCGCAGGAACCGTCTCTCCTCGCGAAGTGGCCTACATAGGATGGCAGGATCCGGGCAAGATGTTGGCTCAGCTGGAAATGCTTTATGAATCATTTTGCTACAGACCACGCGTCAGAGGATCCGGCCGATCATATGGGCGTGGAAGCCGGCTTCGTCAGTTATCTATATATAAAGGAAGCTTACGCTCGATTGGCTCTGGATCCGGACGCTGTAATCGTGACAACCGACGTGCGGGAAAAGTTCATAGAAGAGCATTTTGGCCCGCTCGTTCAAGGCCTCCGGCAGAAATTAACGGTTGAGCCTTTTTCGAGTCTTCTGATTTCAATCTTTCAACGTCTGAAGGATTATTCCATCGCGGAATCACCCGCTAAAGATAACTCTACGGGAACAAGCTCCTGCGTATTTGAGTGCAACGGATAACAGAGGAATCTCAGAGATCAATAGTCTCCGGTTCAAATCGCGAACGCCGGCTCAAGTCTTGCTCGTCATCGCTTCAACTCTTCAAACCAGTTGAGCACGACGTTCAACTGTGTTGTTGGAGCTTGCTTCTGATTTTCCTCGATCATGATGAAGTGTTGCCCGTCCGGCATTACGTCGTAGGAAACGCCGGGGACATTCAGGAAAGGTCCTTCGAACATCACCTTCGGCGCTTCGGCGCGAAATTCCGGTTGGGTCTGGACGGCGACCGACATCCACGTCAGTACGTTACGGTAAAACAAGGTGCGACCGTCAGGCGACCAGGTCGCTTCTTCGCCGCCACCGTTGGAGATCTGCCGCTTTCCGCCGGAGCCGGCGAAGGGCCGCACGTAGACTTCATACTGACCGGATTCGTCCGATACGTACGCGATCCATTTGCCGTCGCGTGAGAAAGCGGGTCCCCACTCATTGAAATTTGTTTTGAGCCAGAGAAATGGCTTGCGGTCGCCATCCAGCGGGAGTATGCACAGGTCAAATCCGGTGTCAACGTCACTTTCTTGAAAGGCGAGGAGCCTACCGTCGGGAGAACAGGACGCCGGCGTCATATAAGTGGATTGGCTCGTGATGAGTACTTCCGCTGCATCACTGCCGTCCGCAAGCTGCCAGACCATCTGATATTGGTTCGGACCACTGACCGAAAATAGACTATCCGCTTTCCGTCCGGCGTCCAAATGGGTCGATAGTTTGATCCTTCGACGGTCAGCCGGGTGAATGTCCCGCGACTTAGCTCATAGACCCACACGTCGCTAGTTGCCCCCGTTACCGTTACCGCCACCCGCTGACCGTCTGGGGAAAGGCTAACCGGACCATACGCCTGCGCCGGCGCCGCGAGCGGTTTGCTGATTCCCTGATGGTCTACCAAGGTGAGTTTGCCGATCCACGCAGGTCCGCCATTCACATATACGAGCGTGCCTTCCGGCGAAAGCGCAAATTGCGCCGCGCCCCACTCTTCGATTCTGATTCCTTCAATGAGCGTGACCGCCGGGCCGGTCACCTCAAGGCGTGACAGATCGAACGGCGCGGCCAGGATTGCCCCCGCGCGGGCAAAGACAATGTGACCGCTCGCGGCGTATCTGGGGTTCGTGCCGCCTTTGAGTACAACACGACGTTCGCCGCGTCGCCAGCGAAAGCACGGCGATCTCACCGTAGTCGGGGTTATATGGCGTTTTAACGGAAAACAGCACCGCCTTGCCGCCCGGCAAAAACTCCGGATAAAAAGCTCTATCCTCCCACTTGGAAAGCAAGACCTCCTTACTACCTCCTGAGGCGGAGACCCGCGAAAGTCTAGTTCCCTCTGAATCGGCAAATACAATCGTGTCATCCGGTCCCCAAGTCCCGCCGTGAGGGATTCTGGCCTCACATAGCGTCACTGGCTCGCCCCCTTGCACTGAAACTCTCTTGAGTTTGTTCTCCGAAAAGAACGCCAGCGACCGGCCATCAGGGGAAAAGAATGGACTGTAAGCACCTTCGGTGCCGGGAATCAACTTTGCGTCGAACTGATCGAGCGCGCGCAGGAAGAGTTGCGACTTGCCGTTGCGCTCAGCCGCATAGGCGAGCAGCGATCCGTCCGGGGAAAGGGCAACCGCAGTACGACCGACTCCAATAGGCCCGAACTTCGCCAGCGCCAACGGCTCAGTATCCGGGAGTGTGATTGTCATCCGCTTGACGGGCTTTGTTGTTGATGATGTCGAGGTCGAACGTCCGGTGAGCACCCAGAATAGTAGAGCCGCTCCGATTGCAGCGAGCGCGAAACCTGCTGTGGACCAAATCAAACGATCGCGTGTTTTATGCGGAGCCTTGACCGGCGCGGTCAGCCCTGTTTGCGACGCTCCTTCAGCAATCCACTGCAACTGGAGCTTGAGGTCGTGTGCGGACTGGAATCTCTCCTCAGGTTTCTTGGAAAGACAAATCTTCACTACACGAGCAATGTGTAGCGGTAATTTGCTGTTGATCTCCGTCACTTCTTCCGGCTCCTCTTTGAGGATCGCAGTCATCGTCTCGGCCATCGTCTCGCGCAGGAATGCCCGCTTGCCGGTCAGCATCTCATACAGGATTGCTCCGAACGAAAAAATATCCGATCGATGATCTACCACCTCACCTCGCACCTGTTGTGGCGACATGTAGGTCACCGTGCCCATCACGATCCCTGGATTCGTAAGATGCTCTTGAGTGGCGATGTGAGAACCAGCGGGACCATCTTGCAGTGGTTTCAGTTTGGCAAGTCCGAAGTCGAGAATCTTGACGCGTCCGTCTTTCGTGACGAACAAATTTTCCGGTTTCAAGTCACGATGTACGATGCCCTTCTCGTGCGCGGCAGCCAACCCGGCAGCGATCTGTTGAGCGTAATCAAGGGTACGACGGAGCGGCAATGCGCCTTGATTCAACTGTGCACGCAGTTCTTCACCTTCGAGCAGTTCGGCAACGATGTACGGTGCGCTCCCTAACTCTGTTGAAGCCGTGCCGATGTCGTGAACCGTTAGAATATTGGGATGATTGAGCGCCGAAGTTGTCCGCGCTTCCAGTTCAAAACGTCGGATCCGATCCAGGTCCGTGGCGAAATCCGCAGGCAAGAGTTTGATGGCGACCTTGCGGTTCAGACGTGTGTCTTCCGCGAGATACACTTCACCCATGCCGCCCGCGCCAATTTTCGAGACGATGCGGTAATGCGACAGATTGGTGTGGGGCAGTAGCTCGTTATTCATCTTCCCCAAATTCGTTCCGGTAGTCTCATTCGTCGAAGTAAATCACTTTAACGCGGGTCATCTAAATAAGCATTTACTTTTCTGCGGAGTCCGTGCGCATGTCAAAGTGGCCACATGCAGGATCGAGTCACATTGTATCCTTAGTTCTCGCAATACGGCAAGAACTCTGCATAAAATCGCTTACATTCGACGCATTGTTCTTATCACCGCCAAGGCACTGCAGTGTGCGCTATTGTCCTTTGAGCTGTTCGTTATATGTACGGTAGTCGTAATAATCGATCCACCGGAGCAAACAAGAACACATTGAAGCGGTTACCGGCCGGGTGCAAAAATGCGGCGCCCCTACTATTGATAAACGTGCAGGCTGTTTTCTGCAGTTGGAAGCAAGCTCATTCCAAGATAAGTGAAAACAACGGTGCCAAAACCGATGATCGCTAAGATTGCAGCTTTTCTCCCTTTCCAGCCCCGAACAAACCGAAGATGAATGGTTACCAGGTATGTCAACCAGGTCACAAGGGCCCAGTTTTCCTTTGGATCCCATGACCAGTAATTTCCCCACGCAACCTTACCCCAGAAAGCTCCCATGACTAGACCGAGGGTGAGCGCAGCAAAACCGAAATCCAGTGTGTGGTTCGAAAGCTTTTCAAAGCTGATTTCGAATTCTCCACGTTTCCAGATGGGTCGCGCCAGATAGAGCAACGCCAATGAAAACGAACCAAATAGAGCCGCATATGCTACAAAATAGGTGATGACGTGCGGAACAAACCATGCGGATTGCAAAGCCGGAGGAAGATTTACGATTTCGAGATCCGGTCTGTAAGCGGCATAGCCGAAGCCGCTCAGACTAATGGCTGACGTAAAAACGCCGATTGCGAAAACTTTGTATGCCGCCAGCAGGACAAAAAAGACGGCTGAAACACACCACGGATAGAAAATCAACGTTTCATAAAGAGTTTTGAAAGGTGGGCGGTCTGCAGAGATCCATCTTTCGGCTATCACCCCTGTATTCGCGGCAAAGGCAAACGCCAAAAGAAACGTTGCCACGGTGCGAAGAGCTTTGTGCCGGCGCCATAGAGCCAGACCCAAAAGTCCGAATCCTGCAAGATATAGCAGGGTTGTTGACCTGAATAGGATTGTTGAATGGAAGAAATTATCCAGTAACATCTTGTCCCTCCTGTTCTTTTCTTCTTCTGGCACGAATGTAAGATGGCGTTATGTAAAAAATCCAGATCACTCCAAGACAAAGCATGCCGGCTCCCGCGTAGACTGTTTTTAATCCTGGATCTTTTACAACTCGAAATCCGGAGTATGTAAGATCCTCAGGCCTGTAATTGGACTGATAAAAAGAGAAGCCTGCGTATTTCAGTGGACGATTCACTGCAATTGTTTCCTTCCGGAGCGTTCGTCCCTTTTCAACGATCGATGCTACACTCCGGTATTCCTTTACATCGCCATCCCGTTTATCAATCACGATTGCAACCTTCCCCTCTTCTGCGAATAATGGCTTCTCCGGATCGTAGGTTAATTTTTCTTCATTCACTCCTGCCGGTGTTTTTAGAAGGATGGTCAGTAAGGGTACTTCTTTATTACAACAGGAAGGTAGCTGATACGAATAAGTTAGAGGTAGGGTCTGTTCATTGTTTGTACGCTCGTGCATTTGATAAAAATCCGGCATGTTCGCAAACAACCATTGCTCGCGCGTCGCGGCGGCCGATTGGACTCTTACCAGAATGGCCGGATTTTTAGGGAATTCGGACATGTTGATGGCTTGTTTTTGTTCGATGTCATAAGCGAAATGCGGCAAAAACTTAAGAACCTCAACACTCCGCTGTTCATCCACCCGATATGTTTTCCCAATTTCAATTTCGCGAGGGTCGGACTTATGAAAGCGTAAGATAGTGACTTCCCGCCATGTTGTGACCCGTTTCCACATACTTTGTCTTCTCAATCTGCGCAATCTCAAAGACCGTATTTGTTCCCGGAATCTTTTCTGCTTTGGCTTTGACAATGTCGTAGGAGGCTACAGGCCGGTAATCCTGAATCTTTGGATCCAACGAATACGCGTACAGTTTGTATTTTGCATCGTAGAAATCGACCTGGAAATCGTTTAGTTTTAATTCAAATCCCAGTTTTTCTTGTGAATCCGTCATGTTCCCGTCCACCATCGTCTGATATTCAGCGGCCGACTTGCCTTCCTGCAACTCGATGAACCCTTCGGTTCCAAAAATGCGTCCGATCAATCCGCCAATCAGTATCAAAATGACTCCCGAGTGAGAAAACAAGAACCCTGCCTGCGTGAAACGAAATGGCTTACGTTTGATCAATACAAGAGCCAGACTCAGTGCCATCACCGCAAGAAGCAAGTTAAACCACCACGATTGAAATAGCTGATCGAGGAAGAAGAAATGCATGACAGGGGAGAGTTTTCCGTACATTTGAGTGGCTTGACCGGCAGGAGGATTTTGAATCACAAAAGTACCCAGGATGACTCCCACCAAAATCGAAACCAAAAGCGAGATCGCAAACTGATAAGAAGTCAGGACACTTTTCACGTTTTCCCTTAAGAAACAGAAAGGAAGCAGCACCAGCAGGAACACTAGTAACTTGGAGTTGTTTGAGATCGGGAGGTGCTGCAGAAGGATTCCCGCTGCAAATAGAATAAGGATGACCGCGAATGAACGAATAAAGGATTGTATTGGTTTGCTCATGATCGCCTCCACGAGGCAACTAAGCAAACCCGATGCCTGCCGATGTCGTCAAGTTATTCTCGTGAAGGATCGGACTTCCTGACATCTCTCTTGACAATCTGTCGAAACGGTCCGCCAAGACGACAGAAGTGCAGGGATACGAGTATTCAGTTTTCACTTATGTAAAACTCCCCCTTTCAACCACTGAAGCGTCTGTCAAACTATCGGTTCCAAGAAAAAATGTCATCTGCAACCCAAGGATTGCGCCAATAAGTGTGTTGGCCTCCTCTTTGCTGAGATAGGATTCATGATGACTTCCAACAAACAGATTTCTTTAGAAGCGTCCGCGATTTTAGCAAAAGCAGTTGAATGGCATCTCATTGCACGACTATGGGAACCG
The DNA here is from genome assembly GCA_963771165.1 of uncultured bacterium. GTDB lineage: Bacteria > Acidobacteriota > HRBIN11 > JAKEFK01 > JAKEFK01 > JAKEFK01. The sequence continues at coordinate 96,780 of CAVYSN010000021.1, forward strand.
CCTCAACAACGTTCCCTTGCGGAACTCGGATGTCTTTCTTCGCAGATCCATGATCAGCTTCTGGGGGAAGCCGCTGGTCTTGCGGGTGAGACAACACAGGAAAATTACCTCAAGCATTTTGGTCCGGACGCGCCGGTCCCGCTGCAGGAAACCAAATATACAGTTGGCCGCGATCCACAAGAAATTCTTTCTCATATCAAAATCGATTATGAAGCTTCTTCTTTTCAATCGCTGAAGGCAAATCCATCCGATCATATTGCGGTGGAAGCCGACTTTATTTCTCACTTATATGTAAGGGAAGCCCGTGCAAGGATAGCCAATGATGGGCAATTGGCCACTGCAGCGCTGGACTTACGTAAGAAATTCGTTGAAGAACATTTTGGACCGCTCGTCAATAATGTGAGTCTGAAAATGTCCGGTTCAGAACCGGCTCTCTTCCTCAAGCTAATCGGTGCGACAATCCTTAAACTTCAGGATTATCGGTCTTCGAACAGGTGATTGGGCGCAATTCATTTAGGATTCCACCATGGGCGTTCTGTCTCAGCCGGTTTTACGTCAAATTCCGACTTGGTGGCAGCCTCTTATTGACATTTTGGCGGAGAATTCTAAGAAGTTCTTTACACGTCGGAGAGCGGGGAACGGTATTATTCTTGCTCTATTAGAATCGTTTTCACATTCACTGAGGAGGTGAAAAGTATGAAAAGGGGAATCTTCATGTGCACTGGACTCCTGGCTTTCCTGGTTTTTGCATTTCTGCTAACACCCGTCATTTATGCCGACGATGCGCCTGGCAAGAAATTGTTCCTGGCCAACAAATGCAATACCTGCCACTCGATTGAATCTCAGACGATTAAGAAGACACTGGCAACCTCGAAAGCTCCTGATCTTTCAAACGTAGGATCAGAACGAAAAGCCGATTGGATTGCCCAGTTCATTCAGAAGAAAATCGATAAAGATGGAAAGAAACACCTGAAGCTCTGGGCCGGTAAAGAGGAGGACTTGAAGACACTTACCGAATGGCTGGTTACGTTGAAGAAAGCAGAAACAAAATAAATCAAACCTCCCCGGGGCCGTCCAGACGATGGCCCCTCTTCCTATTGCTGATTCTAGGCATGATGAATTGTGCCCCAATCATTTATTGAGGGAGCCATTGATTGCATATTGCTTGACGGAATCGTGCCTTATTTCTGGTTTTGCTCAATTCTTTTGATTTTCAAATAAAGCAAAATCACACAAAACGTCAGGATTAAGGTCGAAATACCCAGCCCTTTGCGCCGGAAATAATATTCTTGAATCGCGTTTTGAGCTGCCTGTTTTGCCTGGTAGACAATCTTTATTCCCGACCGGGCTGATTCTTCAACGGGGGGCAGCGCAAACGAATGAACCTTCACGCGTGACTCGATGAGCGACTGGTTTACATCCTTAAGCAAATACTTTGCTTCCGTAACATCCATTCCGAGTTGCTCGGCCTTCGAAAGCTGTTGCTTTGCTTCCTCCTGCCCACTCGTTAACTTCTTCAGTACTTCTTTTGTGCCAAGAATCACTTTCGCAGCAGAGTCGGAACTTCCATGGCATTTACCACACATGGAATTCGTGTCGAGACCGATCATCTCATCCGAAGGCTTGAGCACTAGATGATTTCCATGGCATTCCACGCATGCAGCTAGCCCCATAGCGTCAAAGGCTTCTTTATGAGGACTGTTATCAAATAAATCTGTATTTGCCTGATGACAGACACCGCAAACATTTGCCGTAGAACTGATTCCCGGCGGAGCAGCTCCGTGATTGCCATGGCAGGAATTGCAAGCAGGAGCACTGAGATCTGAATTTTTCAGCAGCGCGATTCCATGTACGCTCTTCTGATAATTGGCGAATTGATCAGTCGGTATTTTATATTGTTTCATATAATCCGGGTCTGCGTGACACTTTGCGCACGTCATTGGAATATTGGTGGCGTAGACAGGCGAGCGAGGATCCTGAACCGGATAAATCAAATGATTCGAATGACAGTTTACGCAAGTTGCCGCTTTTAAATCTCCTTTCGCATTTTGTTTTCCATGCACGCTCGTTAAGTATTTTTCGTATTGATCGACCGCAAGACTCGGATTGAATTGTTTCATATATGCGGGATCGCCATGACATTTTGTACAAGTCTTTACAACATTCGTCGGAAAGACCGCTGAATTTTCATTTCCGGTTGGTAAGATATTGTGGACTCCATGGCACGAAACGCATTGCGGTCCATTTGGACTCTCGGTCCACGCTCGTCCATGCACGCCGGCTTTAAAATCGCTCAAAACATCGTGCAGGGAAATATTGGAGTTTGATGAACCTTCCGGACCATGGCATTTACCACACATGTCCGGAATCGCTGAAGGTTTTGGAATACCGATATATCCATTTGCCGGATTCATCGCCACTTCCATGTCATCCGACGCTGCATTTCCTCCATGACAGGAAGCACACGTAAGTCCTGCCTGTTTGTGAATATCGGTTCGAAAATTCTCCGCCTCGGGACTACCAAGTTGCAAATGGCATGTCAAGCACTGATCCATACCGGTCTGCTGTTTGTCTGCGGATACAACGGAAGCCAACGAAAGTGCAGCACAAAAGAAGATTGCAATGGTTCGCATCAGCGCATTCCTATGACGGAAAAAGAGATGATGAAGAGAACAACCAGAATTCCGATCGAATTGATCAGCCGGTTTCGAATCCCTGCAGGTGTTCGAACATCCCAGAACGGAACCAGCATCCAGAGAACGCCTGCAATGCCGAAAAGAACCACACCAACCACTTCACCATCGACATGAAAAATCTTTGCCGGAAAATATTTCAAAGATTGGTACATGAAAAGAAAATACCACTCAGGCTTGATACCCGCCGGCGCAGAGGCAAATGGATCTGCTTTTTCTCCCAGTTCCCATGGGAAAAATACTGCAAGTATCGCAAGAAGATTCAATACGATCAGCCAAAGTAGAAGGTCTCGCAGTACAAAATTGGGAAAGAACGGCATAAATCTTTTCTTTGACTCTGCCATTTGATTCCACGATTCCGGTTCACTCATACCCTGTACTTGAATGAGAAGCAGGTGAAAAAGGAGAATCACGGTGAAGACTGCCGGAAAAACTGCAACATGAAAACCAAAAAAACGGGTCAAGGTTGCGGTGCTGACATCCGGGCCAGCCCGCAGAAATTCCACCATCGGTTTGCCGATATAGGGGATCACAGCAGTCATTTCGGTTCCGACTTTTGTCGCGAAAAAGGAAAGAGTATTCCATGGGAGCAGATAGCCTGTAAAACCTAATGCAAGCGTAAGACAGAGAAGAACGAAGCCGGAAAGCCAGGTAAACTCACGCGGCTTTCGAAACGCCTTAGAAAAATAGACCGAAAACATGTGTATAAATATGGAGAGAACCATTAGATTCGCTGCCCAACTGTGGATCGAACGGATCAGCCACCCGAACTGTACCTTCGATATTATGAAGTGAACGCTCTCAAATGCCGTCTCGGCCCCCGGCTGGTAATACATTAATAACAGAATTCCGGTTGCGACTTGAACAATAAAAAGAAATAAACTTACGCCTCCGAAGTAATACCAAAAAGAACCTTTGAAATGAGGAACTCTCTTGTGCTCAACAAGACTTTTTGCCTGGCCTACGTCAAACCGTTCTTCCAGCCATTTTTTGAATGCACTCATTGTCTATCCGTTAAAATGGGAGCTAAGCCTTCGAAACAAGCACATCGTCTCCTTTGAGGGCGACTTTAAATTCTTCAAGCGGCCGCGGAGGCGGTCCTGAAATGTTCTGACCATTCAGATCGAAGAGGCCGCTGTGACAGGCGCACCACATCTTTTGTAGATCAGCACGATACTGGACTGTGCATTCGAGATGAGTGCATACGGCCGAGAATGCTCTAAATGTACCGTCGGCCTTTCTGATCAGAATCGCGGGTTTGTTGCCGAAACGAAATACCACCCCTTGATTCGGTTGCAGTTGCTTGATATTTGCTGCGACGACACTGCTCGGTGCGCTTTCAGCCTGAGCCGGAACTTGTAAATATCGGAAAATCGGATACGTAACCGACAGAAACCAGGCGATAAGCCCGGTGCCGAGCAAAACATCTAGAAAGGATCTGCGTGAATGTTTGTCCGCCTCTTTCATTACCGCTTTCTCGGGCAGTCTTTTGTCTTACTGGCCGACTCGAGTCTAGCAAACCTTTTGCCATCGTTGTTGTCTGAATGGAAAGAACGAATTCGACGACTTCCGACTCTAAAGGAATCCACATGCATTCCATCGGACGAGGCAAAAAGACGGAACAATTGACATTGTGGCTGTAACCCAAAAGGACAACCGGAAAGTTCTAGCATGACCTCTGTTTCACCAACCTAAGATGATGAACAACCTGCTTGCGGATAGTGGTCATTATACACTGAGCCGCTTTACTTAGAATTCGGAACGCTCCATGCTCATTCTTAATTGTTTTGGCGGTGGCACCTTCTTGCACACAACGTAAACACGCTCTTCACTTTAGAATCTTGTTACAGATTATCGATCTTCGAACAGGTGGCGGCCTGGCAATCGAACCAGAGCAGGAGCATGCCAGATTGTCATCCTTCACGACAGAATGACATGTCTCCGAACAGAAATGTCAGTCACAGCGAGTTGGATTTGAAGATGGCATGCTTATTGCGCAGCCTGAGTTGGAATGAAGATATTTCGATTTCGCATACCGCCACAAATTACGCGTTTGTTGTTGGTAACTATTGGAATTCTGGTTTCTTATTATGTTGCCCGCCTTTTTTTGATACCTGAATCTTTTGGCAAGTATGGATGGTACCGAGCTGATGTGCTCAAAGAATATCAGAAACTGCCTGTTCAGTATGGCGGATCTTCCAATTGCGGCGATTGCCATGCAGATATAGTTGAAATGAAAAAGGGTGGTGGGCACAAGATAATTTCTTGTGAATCCTGTCATGGTCCGCTTGCTGCTCACATACAAAATCAGTCCGTTATGCCGAAGAAAATGGAAGATCGCAATTTTTGTGTGAGATGCCATGAACAGAATCCCTCACGGCCGTCCTGGTTGCCGCAGGTGATCTCTGCCGAACATGCACAGGGGCTCACTTGCATGGATTGTCACATTCCACATGTTCCTGCGGAGTCGCCATGATTACTTTTTCAAGACGCCAAATTTTGAATTGGATTGGGAAAGCTTCGGCCGGAGTCGCCGCCGTTTGTGCCACAAAACCGGTGAAGGCCGTTGTTCAGGCGGTCAGGAAAACGCCTGCGCCAGAGGGTTATGATCCATTTGCGCATAAATGGCTCATGGCAATGGACGTAGATCGGTGCATCGGATGTGGCCTTTGTGTAGAAGCATGTAAGATTGAGAATCATGTTCCCCAAAGCGCAGCCTATTTTCGAACATGGGTGGAACGCTATACCATCCTGAAACCGAAACCCGGATCCGGGGAATCTTTTGGTGAGACAATTGTCGATTCGCCAAATGGAGGACAGAACGGTTTCCCTCCGCCGGCAGTACCTGCTGAAGAAATTCTCCGATCTTTTTTCGTGCCGAAGTTATGCAACCTTTGCACCGAATCGCCCTGTGTTCAATCCTGTCCTGTCGGCGCAACCTTCGATACTCCCGATGGCGCGGTTCTCATTGATCCGGATTATTGCATCGGCTGCGGATTCTGCATACAAAGCTGTCCATATGGCTGCCGTTTCATGAATCCCAAAACCCAAACCGCTGAGAAATGCAGCCTGTGCTATCACAGAATTACAAGAGGTTTGCAGCCCGCATGTGTTGAAGTTTGCCCGACGCAAGCAAGAATTTTCGGCGATCTCAAAAATCTCGCTGAAGAAAGCCCGTTAAAAATGTTCATAGAGAACAAGAAAGTGCATGTTCTGAAACCTCATCTCGGTACAGAGCCTCGTGTTCTGTATGCAGGGATTGATAAAGAGGTGCGCTAATGTTATTCCCTCTTTCCATGACAGTATCCGATGAATTGAGCAAGGTTCAAGGGTATATCTATCCCAATGAATTGAATTTGATCTGGAGCGTTGTCATTGTTGTCTATCCATATTTAACCGGACTTGTCGCGGGAGCATTCATCATGGCTTCTCTTGTAAGGGTGTTTAACGTGAAAGCCTTGACTCCGATTTACAGGCTTTCTCTGCTGACTGCGCTGGCATTTCTTCTTGTGTCTCCACTTCCGCTGTTATTGCATCTTGGGCATCCCGAAAGATTCTACGAAGTTTTGATGACTCCGCACACGACTTCGCCAATGGCAATTTTCGGATTTGTGTATGCCTGGTATCTCATGGTTGTGCTGTTGCTTGAGCTCTGGTTCGATTACAGGAAGAATTTCGTTGAGTGGTCCCGTTCGATCCCGGGATGGAAAGGGAAGTTCTACAAAATGCTGACTCTCGGCGTAACGGATATTTCCGAATCGGCTCTCCATGTTGACGAGCGGATGGGAAAATTCATAACGGTGATCGGTGTTCCTTCCGCTTTTCTGCTTCATGGATATGTCGGATTCATTTTCGGTTCCATCAAAGCAAACCCATGGTGGGGCACAGTGTTGATGCCGATCATTTTTATTTTTTCGGCCATTGTTTCCGGCATTGCTCTTCTGCTCTTTCTGTATGTCGTGATCAACAAGATACGAAAGGTTCCCATTGATCAGGCCTGCCTTGAGTCAATTGGAAAATTTCTTTTTCACGTTCTTGTGATTGATATGGCAGTGGAATCGCTGGATTGGATCCATCGTCTGTATGAAGCGGAAGAATCACTCGATGTGCTGGTGTTGTTGGCTTCAGGCAAGCTTGTCTATTCGTTTTTGATCATTCAGGTTTTCATCGGAACACTGATTCCGTTCCTCCTCTTAGGCTGGATGCAAATTTCATCACGTTCGCGCGTTGCGATCCGGAACCAAATGTACTTTCTTTCCAGTATTTTGATTCTCATCGGTGTTTTCGCAATGCGGTGGAATGTTGTTATTGGCGGTCAGTTGTTTTCAAAGAGCCTGCGTGGGTTTACAACGTACAAAGTAGAATTGCTTGGCCCGGAGTCTTTGCTGGTGCCGCTCGGCTTGATGATCCTGCCATTTGTACTCCTGATAATCATGACACGCCTCTTTTTGCCACCAGAAGAGCACGCTCCGACTGCAATCCGAGCCTGATGAATCGAAGTGGTTCGGGCGTCATGCCCGCTCGTGCTCAGGTTTAGGAAGGATGTTTCGTTGACCACTGTGCTATGCGGGCGGGACACCCTCACCACTTTGTAAAAAACACGCTCTTATTATTTGGGTACAATACTGTTTGGCTAAGGGAACCAGTGTTTGGTCCGGTTGCAGACTTTGCAAACAGACAACATGACCGGTACTTCCACGAGGACTCCTACAACAGTCGCAAGAGCAGCTCCGGATCCAGGGCCATACAGAGCAATGGCCGTTGCGACAGCCAATTCAAAGAAATTGCTGGCCCCGATCAGAGCGCCGGGGGCGGCAATGTTGTGCGGGACTCGTAACCACTTCATCAAGCCATAAGTGAGCGAGGAATTGAAGTAGACCTGTATAAGTATCGGGATAGCAATCAGGATCACGTGTAAAAAGCGATCTGTAAGGTTTTCAGCCTGGAATGCAAAGATGAGGATCAGTGTGCCCAGCAGCGCGAGGACAGTCACCGGATGGAAGAATGAAACAAAAACATTTTCAAACCATGTACTCCCCCGGGCTCGAATCAGAAGTACTCGGCTTAGCGCGCCGAAGGCCAGTGGAATGACTATAAATGTAATTACGCTGTATAACAGGACGCGAAAAGGAACCGTAAGATTACTGGCTCCACTCACCAACAAAGTAACGATTGGAGCAAATAAAAGGAGCATGATCAGATCGTTTAGTGAAACTTGAACGAGAGTATAAGCCGGATCGCCATCCGTCAGGTGAGACCATACGAATACCATTGCAGTACAGGGGGCTGCTGCGAGTATGATGGTGCCGGCTACGTACTGATCCGCCGCCGCATCACCGATCCAGGGAAGAAACAGGTGCTTGAAGAAGACCCATCCCAGAATCGCCATGGAAAAGGGTTTAACAAGCCAGTTCACCACCAGAGTGACCAGAATTCCGCGTGGTTTTTTTCTTACGTTGAGGATGCTTGTGAAGTCGATTTTTAGCATCATCGGATAAATCATCAACCAGATCAGGATCGCGATCGGCAGGTTGATCTGGCTGTTATCACCGAACTCCATGCTTCGAAGCGCATCAGTGAAGTTGGGAAGCCATTTGCCGATGAAGATACCTATGAGCATGCAAACGATCACCCATAACGTGAGATAACGCTCAAAAACACCCAGGCGCTTTTCATGAGCAGGGGCGGGCATACCCAAACCTTGCTGCATTGTTTCTTGCTGAGTCTCCATGGTTCTTCACTTTAACATATCTATATATCCATAAGTATAGATATATTGGTGGGAAGGAAATGGAGTAATGGCTGTTTCTATTCGCCTCGGGCAGGAAGCGGCGTGAAGGCAGGAAGACAGAAGCTTCGGGTCTTAGGTAACAGACCCGAAGCCAAACAGATATTCCTCTACATTTTTTTTGCTACATCTTTGGAGCTTATATCCACTGTAACGACAAATCCGTTTGTTCCTTTCGATTCAAACGCGTTCTCGCCGACTTTATACGCCTGCACCTCATTCGGCATCAGTATGAATCCATCGTTTCTGGGAGCGCCAAAGTATCTGAGATTCTTGATCACTATGGGACCGGTCGATGTGGCGGAACTTCCGGGGCGGACGAGAATCACCTCGCCGCTCTTTCCGCCATCCAGCGTTGCGTGAGCTCTGTCATCTGTATATTCCCACTTGTCGATGACTCCTTCCGCAGTTTTCAGTGATTTCCATTTGACCGGGAACAGGTGGCCTAGTGCTGCAACAATACCGTCTCGCTGTGGTTGGCTCAAGCTCTTGTCGAACGTGACAACAGCCCAGTTTGTATTCCCTTCTGAAAAATCGTCGCCTAGATCTCCGGCAACCCAGAATTTGGCGCCAGAAAGATCTGCGTTACCGTACTTACCGGAATTGACCTTGTATCCCATGTTGAAGAGGCAATAATGCTTCCCTGTCTGTCCATGCTCATGATGAGCCGCCGGTTTTGTATCGAAATAACACTGACAAAACATAGGACACGTGCAGGCTTCTATCGTAGTTGCATTCATGTGCCATTCGGGACCTGCAGGTTCTTTCGATTCACCGGCAATTAGGGAAAGCCCAATGGCCGCGACAAATAAACCAAAGACAATTGTAAGCTTTTTCATATTGGCCTCCTTGTGACCATAGAATCTCAAACATTTTATAACTTTTGAGAAAAATACAAAATTATGACAGTACAGGGACGCTCAGGGGCTGAGGCTGTGTTTTGTGTGATCGATTGGGAGTTTGACTATAATACTGTGTATGGCTTCCGAATCACTGGAACTCATATTCAAGGCACTATCAGACACCACTCGTCTAAAGATTCTTGAAATCCTCAAGAAGCCTGGCAAAAGCGCCTGTGACCTGATCCTACAGAATGAAAAGGGACTTTGTGCCTGTGACATTCAGGAAGAAATCGGCCTTTCTCAGGGTGTGGTCTCACACCACATGGATATCCTGCGTCGAGCCGGTCTGGTGCATGCTGAAAAGCGCGGGCGATGGATGTTTTACTGGAGAAACGAACCGGCCATCGCTGCGCTGTCCCAAAAGATTGCCCGTTCCGTGTAGCTTGTTCTAGTCCAACACCTACATTTTGTTGAAGAAGATCAGGATGCCGATCGTGACGAACGCCAGTGCTGCAACTTTCTTCAGGATCTTTTCCGGCACATATCGGAGTAAAACATCGCCGAACAAAACACCTAAAAGCGTTACAAGAACAAGCGCTGTCGCAGCCCCCGCAAATACCCAGACAGCGCTTTTCGTTTTCGACGTGAGTAAAATCACGGAAAGTTGAGTTTTATCTCCCAGCTCTGCCAGAAAAAGAGTTATAAATGTAAGCCAGAATATTTTCATACTTCCTCTCTTTTTATTCAGTCAGATTAAGCATGGTCACGCCTCTGATCTTTCCGTGATTTGAGCTTTTTTTGACCAGACTTTCCGCTGCACACCTATACTCTTCAGGTGCTTCTGGATTTCATCGGCACACTTTCGCTCGCACTCATCGACGGGATGAAAAAAACCTTCGCGATGGACAATCAGTATGGTCAACTGGATTTCGGGTTTCAGTTTGGTCTCCGGACGGAGATGGAAAGATGCGTCAAACTGCTGAATTTCACATCTTGTCGGGCGAAATTCCGCGGGTAACGCGAGATGGGCAATTTGTTCAAGCTGCTTGAACACTTTTTCACACTCCTTGCATCCAGGATTCGCATTTGTGGATGGAAGATGTTGTGCGTACAGATCGAGTTCAAACCCAACTTGAATCCTTCCATCGATCCCCATCGGCTTATAGGGAAATAATTCCCAACAAACCTTGTGCTCCTTGATCCATTCGTGTAATTCAGTATGGGTGCTCATAAATCCTCCTGGCCCTTGGAAGGGCCGGTATCTGTGCTTGCAGTCAAGCTTACGTTTAGCTGGATAAAATGCTGTCTGAGTTCTATGGCGGTCCGCTTCATGCTATGCAAATGTGAAAGATCACAGCTTTTGCGAAAGCCAACGACTTCTTCGTCCAGTCGGTCGACCGTTTTAGCAATCTTGTGGAGGTCACCTGCAGCGAGAAACAGACCGCGTCGAAGTTCTAAACCCTGCGAGCCAATCACAGCGGTATCGATCTGAGTCGCTAATAGTGCGAAGTCTTGACACAAGAACGTCAAATCCGCTCGCAATCGCGTGAGTAAAACCGTACAACTTTCCTTGTTCGTTTGAGCTCCTGATGATTGCCTGTGTTCTCGGCAACATGGACATCTCCCTTCCAGATGTGCTTCAGCATCCCCGCATTCGCAGTCATCGGGAAGCGCGTCAATAGCATCACAAAGTTGGATCGATTCTTGATAAATCGAAAGCCACACTTGTAAGAAATCTGCTGTCGTTTTCATTGTAATTACCTCCTCAGTTGTGCAACTCCTCGGCCGCTGCCAGTTTTGGTTTCAAATCGAAATTCCAGCGCCAGATTGCGTAAATGGCGGGATAAACGATCAGCTCCAGTAAGAACGATGTGAAGATACCGCCAATCATAGGTGCAGCAATGCGTTTCATTACATCCGAACCGGCCCCTGTTGACCACATGATCGGAAGCAGTCCCATGAACATGACGGCAACTGTCATGAACTTTGGTCGCAGACGCTTTACCGCGCCGTACTCAATCGCTTCCTTGAGGTCCTCATAACTTCGCATTTTTCCACGCTTCCTGAAATCTTCGAATGCCAGATCCAAATACAGGAGCATGAAAACTGCTGTTTCGGCATCGACTCCCATCAGCGCAATGATTCCAACCCAGACTCCAATGCTGATGTTGTAATCGAGCAGATATAGAAGCCAGATGGCTCCCACTGCTGAGAAGGGAACGGCGAGAAGGATGATCATCGTTTTGGCCATCGATTTCGTGTTGAAGTAAAGAAGCACGATGATGATGAAGAGAGTGAGTGGAACAACCGTCATCAGTCGTTCGCGGACCCGCTGCATGTTTTCATACTGACCACTCCAAACAAGTGAGTAACCGACAGGGAGCTTCACTTTGGAGACAGCTTTCTTTGCCTCGGCGACATAACTTCCCACATCGCGCCCGGCTACATCCACGTAGACGTATCCGTTTAGTAATCCATTTTCATCGCGGATCATGGAAGGGCCTGACAACAGCTCCAGTTTTGCTACCTGCGCCATCGGAATTTGAGCGCCACTCGGTGTGGTCAACAGCGCCCGTTCCAGTCGATCTACGCTGCTGCGATAATCACGCGCGTATCGAAGATTTACAGGATAGCGTTCGCGTCCTTCGATTGTTGTTGTGATGTTTTCTCCGCCAACAACAGTCATCAAAAATGATTCGGCGTCTTCAATCGTGAGTCCGTAACGCGCGAGTTGATCCCGGTCCAGTTTGAAGTCCAGGAAGTATCCACCTGCTGTTCGTTCTGCGTAAACACTGCGAGTTCCCGGTACCTCTGTCAGAATCGATTCAATGTGTGAACCGATCTCTTCAATCTCTTCCAGATCGGAACCGTAGATCTTGATCCCGACAGGAGTTCGCACACCTGTTGTCAGCATATCGATTCGCGCTTTGATCGGCATCGTCCAGGCATTTGTTACACCCGGGAACTGCAGTTCTCGATCCATCTCCGCGATCAAATCATCGTAGGAGATATGATCCGGCCAAAATCGTCGAAGCACGCTCTTCAAGAATCCTGGCGCCCAATCTGAATACCACGTATCGATCGTTCGCCACTCCGATTCCGGTTTCAGAACAATGACTGTTTCCATCATGGAAAAAGGCGCAGGATCCGTAGAAGTTTCAGCACGGCCCGCTTTTCCGAAAACACGGTCCACTTCAGGAAATCCCATGATGATCTGGTCCTGTACCTGTAAGAGACGTGATGCTTCCGTGATGGAAATCCCGGGCAGCGTGGTCGGCATGTACAGGACCGTTCCTTCACGAAGAGGAGGCATGAACTCAGAACCGAGCCGGAAATATAACGGAACGCTGAGTGCCACAACAGCAACGGCGGAGAAAACCACGCTCCAGGGATGCCGGAGCACGAATTCCACAACAGGCCGGTACATTCTCATCAGCGGCCTGCTGATTGGATGTTTTTCCTCGCTGTGGATTTTTCCTACCAGAACGGCGTTTGCTACTCTGCGCAAGCCATCGCGGTGAAAATTGAAATGCTTGCATTCGAATGAAAAGCAGGCGCATTGCGGGGTCCAGAGTGATTGCGAGTACTGCTGCGATCACCATCGAAAAATTCTTCATGAATGCCAGAGGCTTAAACAGCCTTCCTTCCTGACCTTCCAGTGTGAAAACGGGCATGAATGAAACGGCAATCACGAGCAAAGCAAAAAAACTCGGCCCGCCCACTTCTTTTACCGCATCAATCACGACTCGTCCTGTAATCACCCTGACGCCCGGAAGCTTCCCAGTGCTCCAGTTTCTTGTGTGTTTGTTCAACAACGACAATTGCCGCATCCACCATTGCTCCAATGGCTATGGCAATGCCGCCCAGGGACATGATGTTGGAAGTGAGTTTCATTCCGTACATAGGAATGAAGGAGATGATGATTGCAACCGGAATCGTAATGATGGGAATCGTTGCGCTTGGAATGTGCCACAGGAAAATCAAAATGACAACGCTCACGATCAGCAATTCTTCCGTAAGAGTATCTTTGAGGGTTTCAATGGAATGATCGATCAACTCCGATCGGTCGTATGTGGTGACGATCTTGACTCCCTCAGGAAGGGTCGGCTCGATTTCTTTGATTTTGTTTTTTACCCGGTCGATCACATGCAGAGCATTTTCACCGTAACGCATCACAACGATCCCACCAACTGCATCCCCCTTGCCATCCAGATCGGCCACACCGCGGCGAATATCCGGTCCCAGGGTCACGGAGCCGAGATCGCCGATGCGCACCGGTGTGCCGGTTTCGGAATTGGTCATAACCGCAATCTTTTCGATGTCTTGAGCGTTCTTTGCGTAGCCTCTTCCGCGCACCATGTATTCACGCTGAGAAAATTCCACCAGACGGCCGCCGATGTCGTTGTTGTTTTTCCGGATCTTCTCCATCACCATCTCTGCAGAAATCCCGTAGCCGGCCAACTTGTTCGGATCAACAACGACCTGGTATTGCCGCACAAAGCCTCCGATAGGCGCTACTTCCGCTACACCCGGGACGCTCTGCAGGTAATAACGCAAATACCAGTCTTGATAGCTTCGGAGATCAGCCAGACTCTGTTTTCCAGTCGTATCCACCAACGCGTATTGAAACACCCATCCGACTGCCGTTGCATCCGGACCAAGTTCCGTACGAACACCTTCCGGCAGCACCGGAATGATTTTGCTGAGATATTCAAGCGTTCTGGATCGGGCCCAGTAGATGTCCGTATCGTCTTCAAAGATGATGTAAACGTAGGAATAACCGAAATCAGAAAAACCTCGAATCGCTTTTACCTTTGGGCGCGCCGAGTAGAGCGGTAATGATCGGGTAAGTGACCTGGTCTTCCATGATGTCAGGGCTCCGGTCCCAGCGGGAATAGACGATGACCTGCGTGTCGGAAAGATCCGGTAGCGCATCGAGAGGAACGTTCTTCATGCACCAGAAGCCGATGAATGTTGCGATCGCAACGAAAAGGAAAACAGCAGCCCGGTTGTTTGCACTGAACTCAATGATTTTATTAATCATGATGACCCCTTCCTTTCACCGGCAGCAAACCAGGAAGTTGATTGAAGTGGTGAATCGATCCACCATGATTCCGTTGAAATTCCTGTGCATCTTTTTTGTTGCGAAATCCGAGAATGCCCGGTTCACAACGGTCGTAGCAGGCGTGAAGCGCCGAATGCGGCTCCCGAACGAACTTCTGGACTTTCGAATCCTGCATGCAGGGGGAGACGTCGGACCCTACTAAATAAAAGGCGGTGACATGATCGATCTTTGTATTGGTCAGAAAATCGGTTGCCGCTATGATCTCCACGTTCTTGGTCTGCGCCTCGTACGTGAGAGCGCAGGCCATGCAGCAAGTTTGCATTGGGATCCCGTTATGTTTGATCGAGACTTGCATTCCTTGATGAACATCTCGTTCACACAGCGGGCACTGCGCGGGTTTCCTGCTGCAGGAGAGGAGGAAGAAGAAGCAGACAATCAATAGGCCTGCTAAAGCCGTAGTGAGAATCGCCTCTTTAAAAGGAGCGCGGGCATCCCTGCCAGCAAAGCTCATCGAGTAGACGTAGCCGGCGGACGGGAAGTCCGCGTTCCATCTGAATTTTGCATCGTTTTTCATTGCGTCCTCCTCACTGGTTGTGTTTGTGTTCCGTGCTGTTCATGCTTTCCAGCGAGCTCTTTAGCTGGCTTTCCGAATCGATCAAAAAGTTACCGGAGCCAACAATTTTTTCTCCAGCAATCAGGCCTTTGGTTACAACCACTTGATCTTCGATGTATTCGCCAAGCTCAACCTGCCGGGGTTCGAATTCACCCTCCGATTTCTGCACGAACACGACCTTCCGGTCTCCGGAGTCCAGAACGGCATCTACTGGAATTACCAGACCAACTCCGTGACCCGTGTCCAGTTCGACATTTGCATACATTCCGGGCTTCAAGCTGTAGTCCGTGTTGCGAAATTCGATACGTGCTTTGAGTGTGCGCGTCATACTATTTAAGTCGGGATATATGTAAGCGACAGTTCCTTCATATCGGCTTCCCGGATTGTAGGAAAGCGTCATTGTTGCGCTCTGTCCTACATGCACACGTGACGCCTCGGACTCATAAATGTCGGCAATCAACCAGATAGTTGAAAGATCCGCGAGAGAGTAGGCTTCTGTTTGATAATCGATTCGCATTTTTTCAAAAACGTTTTTCGTCAACACAAACCCGGATGCGGGTGAATAGAATGTGATGCTTGTCATCGGTTTGCCGGTTCTTCCAGTTTCCGGATCTGTTGATCGGATACGTCCCAGAGCTTCAAGCGTCGGTAAGCCGATTCGCGCAGGGCATTTGCTCCGCCCGAAACGTCCGCGAATTCACTACTTTTGAGGTTTCGTTCCGCCTTCAACGCGAGCAAGTATTCCTGCTGTGTTGCAACGAGATCGGGACTGTAAATGGAAAATAACGGTTGTCCCTTTTTCACCAATTTCCCCGGGTAATCTACATAGACTTTGTCGATCCAGCCTTCGATTTTGCTGTGGATCTTCGTGACATTTGTTTCGTCATATTGAAGCGTTCCAACGGTTCGAATGTTTTTCATAACGTGACCATCTTTCACTTCCACGAGTTTGAGGTTGATCAGCTGTTGCTTGCGTCCAGTCAGTCTGACCACACCCGGTGAAGCGCTTTGGGTCGTCTCTTCTTCGGCGTACACAGGAGTCAGCTGCATTCCGCAGTCCGGAGCGATTCCCGGTTTATCAGATTTATAAGTTGGATGCATCGGATCGACCCAATACAGTATTTTGGGTGTCCTCTTTTCATCTACAGCCGGCTCTGAAGTTGCGACAGGCGTGTTGCTTCCGGCTTTTGCGAAAATCAAATAAATTGTGGCCGCGGTGCCAACGAGCAATAACAAAATTAATACTGTTTTCTTATTCATGATTCGCTCCTTCTTCTGATCTTTGTGCTGCGGGTGACTCGCCTGCGCGAGCTCTGCGGACGGGACTCGCGGTGCGACCGGACGCCCCACGACACGCTCCAGGCGTGCGATTGCCGTTTCGTGTCTGGACAATTCTGCGTAAACATTCATACGGAACTCGAGCAATGTCATGAAGTTGCTCATGGTTGTCATGAAATCCGACTTCCCAACTTGATACGTAGCAAGAGATGATTCCAGTGCGAGGTTCGATTGCGGCAGCACTGCCTGCTCATAGAGTCTCAACAACTTCTCGGATGCTTGTATCTGCAGAAGCTGGTTTCGGATGGTGAAAGCGATCTCCTGTCGCATGGAGCGCACTTCTTTTTCGGCGCGTGTGAGATTGTAGGAGGCTTCTTTTACACCGTAGGCTTGTTTTGTCTTGTAAAAGATGGGGATGCGAAGTCCGAATTTGATTTCCCACATGTCCGGGAAGTTCGGACTATTCGCATACTCAACGGATGTCATGAAATCAGGCCGGAACTGTTTTTTTGCCAGTTCCAGATTTCTTTGTTCACGCGTCAACATGATTTCCGCTGATCGGAGTTGAGGCGCGAAACTTAGGATCTCCGCTTCAAAAGCTTCCACTGGAAAACCGAATTGCGTCTTTGTAACTTGATCTGGAGCCGGCAAAGGTGAATCAACAGGACGACTGAGCAGACGATTGATTTCAGCGGTTGCTGTCGCCCGTTCCTGTTGCATCGAAGTGATTCGTTGTTCCAGAATCGAAATTTCAAGCTGTGCGCGAAGCACATCCTGCTAGACGGAGTCCTTCACCAACACTGTACCGGGAGCGCGCTATCTCTTCGAAATGTTTGAGCAACTTAAGACTGTCGTTCAATATTTGAATCGATCGATCAACCCGAAAGTATTCGTAAAAGACTTCCTTTAAGTTCGAGATGACTCTCCAACGAACCATATCAATATCGACTTTCACAGCATCGGCTTCTTTTTGTGCCATTTCTTCCGCCAGGTGAAGTTTTCCCGGAAATGGGAATTCTTGTTCCCACATCAAACCAATGGAGCTTAAAGGATCCTTTCCAGTTCAGTGAAGGGAGCCGGATTTGCGCTGCCATTGCGGCTCACAAAGGAAAGAACAGGATCCGGAAGCGATCCCATTTGTCTGGGCCGTGCCTGAGCGGCTTCGTACCGGTTTTCTGCTGCCTGAATATCCGGATTGTTTTTTACAAGCTCGGACACAAGCTGTTCAAGGGATACTGTCTCCGGATCAGCGAAAGCTGATACCCGGATCAGCGAGATCGCAATGATTGTAATTTTTAGAAACGTTTTCATAAAATGACTCCAGATTTCAGTTAACGGCAGATTGCCGCGCGGTACATGTGAAATAAGGAGTTGATTTACAGACGCAGAACCGAAAGTGATGCAAGATGATCACTTGTGGTCCGGAAAAGAAGGGGAGAGTCGTAGCTGACAGAGTGAGTAGAAAGCAGGATCGGCGTTTCTGCACTCGTCAACATCGGAAGCAAATTGGAACTTACGAAGATGTGAAATTGTTGAACCGGGATTGCATCGTTATCGCAGCAGGAATGTAAGTTCTCATTTGCAGGAGAAGCCGGTTCACTGTGGCAATTCGATTCTGCTTTCGGTTGTGTTGCCGCTTCCATATAAGGACAGAACATCAAAGTAAGCAACACAAGACCTGTGAGAAATCCGAATGCCTTTTTTGCGTTCATGCTTATCCCTATCATGATAACTGTAAAGCAATCGGTGTGCCATCAGCTTTTACTGGAAGAGTCCTGAAAAAGACTGACTAATTGTCAGGGGCCACGACAAGGAGTCCACACAAGTTCCATATGCAGCGTATTACACCCTTCCCTGACAGAGATGGCACGAGATTTGAACAGTGATCGATCGGTGAAACATGAAAAGAATTGAATCCTTGTTAGAAGATCAACCCTTTGCAAAGGGAATGAAATTAAACCATGTGGAAAAGATCGCTGAGTGTGCTTCCTATCTGGAACTTCCAGGCGGACAATATATTTTTCGCCAGGGAGGGTTGGCCCAGGAGTTTTTTCTCATTCTGAACGGAACTGTTGAGATAGAGTTTTTTTCCGCTATAGGGGGGCCTGTGATTCTTGAAAAGATCGGAACCGGAGCGGTTTTTGGGATGGTCCTGGTTGATTTCGCCCTATCACTGGCATTTCGATGCACGAATAGTAGAGCCGGTTACCGCGCTTAGGATCGACGCGATTCGTTTGCGGAATATGATGGAACAGGATTGCAAGCTTGGCTACGAAATTCAGAAACGATTTCTGCAAATTATCGGTGAGCGGCTCGAATGCGAAAGGATGAGGCTTGTTGAGCTTTACGCCTCGCACTCCTGATTTTATCTGGGGCGCCATTCAATCTTTCACTTCCTGCGAAACATAGACTGCGGACTCCACGCTCTGTAGCGTATCTGATTCAGGTGTTTACCTGATACCCCAAGTCCCCGAGTGGAAATGAAATATCTTAGTAGTTACGTAAGCGAGACAAGTATGAAGGTCGGTTGAGACTGTAACGAATTGTCTCTTTTTGCTTCGAGATTGAATGGGAGGTATGAGTATGAAATCACCACGTGTAGGTAGTCCAGCCGGTTGCACAAAGCAAACTCCAGTTTTCATGATTGTTCTTTCAGTAGCATTGTGGCTTTGTGTGGCGCCACAAGCATGGAGCGCAAACAACGGTGAAATGGATGTTGACAACAACACAACCGCTTGTCCTGGCGCGAGCGGAGCTTTCGAGTTCGACTTTCCAAATTTTGAAGTTGTCCAGGGAAGCATCGTTCATATCAATATTTCCCCCGCATTTGAAATTTGTACTTCGGGAAATCCAACCAGGCTGAATGATGGTTGTGACGGATCAGGCCGCAGGTTTCTGTGATCAAAATTTCAACTGCCAAAATGATTTTGGCACCTGCGCGAATCGTACTTGCACAACCGGGCCTTTAACGGGCGGGGCATGCTCTTCGGATGCCAATTGCAGTCCCAACTGTACCGGTTCTCCGGGTTCTCGCACGTGTCAAGGCACGTCGATATCTTGCACCACGAATGCGAACTGCGTAGGTACTTGCGGCCCCGGCATATGTAGTGGAGGTGGCAATGCTGGCGGGGCTTGCACCGGTGAGCCTCAATGTGATGTGCAAACCTGCAACGGCGGACCGAATGACAACAGCATTTGTACGGCAAATTCTCAATGCACATTCATGGTACTTGCGAATCGGCACTGAATACATTTTGCGATTCCGGTCCGGAAAGCCTTTTTATCAGCGGACATGCAGGTATCTGTGCGGTGGATGCGGACTGCGACAGCAATGATTGCGATGCGCAAACCTGTGACGGCGGCGCCTGCAGTATCAGCAATCTTGCATGCACCGTCGATGCTGATTGTCCCAACCTTTGCAGCTTCAACGATGAAGTCATTGATTCTGCAAGAGTCGGTACCGGACCGATCAATGTTTGCTACAACGCAAGAGAAGACTGGTGCGGTAATGCGCAAGTGCGTTACTGCGAGGACAGAGGCAACAGACGTGTGGTTGTAGAAAATCCGCAAAACACAGACGTCTTTAATCCAGCCGGACTACTTGCCGTTGATTCAAATGGTGATCCGGCCGACTGCGCTGTAGCGGACGCTACCTGCGTCAACGAAGTTGGATCGATTTGTTGCGGACTGACGCAGGGCGCCTATGGCGCACCCAATAGCGTGGCAACCACTTTGGGAACGAATCCTGAAGATCCATGCTCCGGAGACGGCCTTGGCTTCCTTGTATCAGCGTTCTGTGGTGGTTGCAATGCCTTTGATGGTGATCCCAATGCAAGTACTGTAGGTGTTCATCCCACACGTTCAGTAACGATGCTTGGCATTGATTTCTTCGATTCGCTGAATGCTTTGATTTGCTATTTGCCAGGTGGCGGCCCGCCAAACGCGCTGAAAGCGACCACAGGAGACAAGCATTATCCGCCGAACGCCAGTTGTACGAATTCGAAAGGGGACGGAGGGTGGAGTACTCACGGGCCAGGCGATGGCGACGTCCATGAATGCTTTTCTCTCCGATGTTTGTTCGGTGGAATGGCCCAATGTGCCGCCCGATTCATTTACTCCATCAGGATTTGACGGCTTTGAATTGCCGGCCTCCGGCGAACTGGTTTGTACCAGAAGGTCCGGGCCAAATAAAGTATTGGGTGACACAGACGATGTATGTCAGGCTTTTGGCTATCCTAATTGTGTAGCCGAACAGTCGGTGGATGAAGTACTGGCTGCAGCAAACCAGCATCTCGGCACCGGAACGAACAGTCTTAGCTGCACAGCACCCGATTTGAACAACGCGTTGAGTAATATCAACGTCCAGTTCGATCAATGCGGCGAAGTGATCGAATGCGCTGGGTCAACTCCCGGAGTATTTGCCTGCCCCTAAATTAGAATTGATCTCTTTGCATGGAGGCCGGGGCATTTTGCCCCGGCCTTTTTGTCGTCATCCATTAAGCAGCATTGGCGTACGTAGCATTTGTTCTTCCTCAAAAAGCGCTAAACTGTTTCTAAAGCCATGAATTTCGATGATCAATTGCAAATCGTGATCCGCCTGGCTGTTGGGGCTCTGGGGGGATTAGCGGTTGGCATAGAGCGGGAATGGTCCGGTCGTTCGGAAGGGGTACGGCCGCGTTTTGCGGGCGTGCGAACGTTCCTTTTAATTGGTCTTCTGGCGACTCTATCTTCGATTCTCATCGAAAACAATTTGATTGCGTCAGGCATCAGCATTTTAACGGGCACTGTTTTGCTGGTAATGATTGCATATGCTGCGAGTGCGTATCGAGGTGATCGAGAAAGCACAACGGAGTTTGCCGCCTTGATTGTTATTGCAGCGGGGGCTCTTGCGGGCACAGGTCAGCTTGCCATTGCAAGCGCCATCACAGTGTTTGTGGCGCTTGTACTTGTAGAAAAGGAGCCGCATTCATTCCTTTGTCTACCGGATTCAATCGGAAGATCTGACGGCAGGTCTGCGATTTGCCGTTCTTGCTTTGGTGGTCCTTCCATTGCTTCCGGAAGGACCGTTCGGTCCGGATCCGGGGATTCGCCCAAGGGAACTATGGGCTCTAGTGCTTTTATTTTCCGGCTTGAGTTTTGCCGGATTGATTGCACGCAGGGCACTGGGTCCTACTCACGGTTATACGATTGCCGGTCTGATCGGAGGCATCATTTCTTCGACTCTGGTTACGTTGAATTTTGCACGAGAAAGTAGAACGGACGAATCCGCAGGGCGACCATTAGCTCTGGGTGTAATCGCCGCCTGCACAATCCTTCCCGTTCGAGTGGCTTTCCTGAGCATGATCTTGAATCGGCAGGTTGCAATGGCGGTCCTCCCTCACCTGACGACTTCATTTGTCATTGGATTGCTACTGCTTCTGCTCCTCCGGAAAAAAACTACTGGAGAGCCCAACAAAACCGAACCGGTAAAGAATCCTCTTCGTCTGCTGACAGCGATCCAAATGGTTCTTGCTTTTCAAATTGCACTTTTCGCTTTTTACTGGGTTCGTCAGGAATTCGGATCGCCCGGTGTGATCATCACTTCAGCGATCGCTGGCTTCACGGATGTGGATACACTGATATTCATGATTGGAAAGCAATCGTCCCTGGAAACATGGCTGGCCGTTCAAGCACTCATCGTTGGTGTTGTTGCGAATACAGTGTTAAAGCTCATCCTGGCGCTTACGGTTGGCAAAGGTGTGTTTCGCGTCGTGGCATCAATCGGTTTGATGGTACTGAATGCTGCGTTGATCCTGAGCCTATTCGTTTTCCGGTAAAACTTTTTGCAGCAACGTGCTTGTTAAGGAGCGAGAGCGCAGAGTAGATCCTCCCTGATTTGTTCACCGTTTCTTGCACGCTTTAGGATAGGCTCATTTTCGCGCACGAACCAGATTGCGTTCTTAGATGATAGTGCCCATTCCGGTAAATCGCTTAGTCTGTCCTGACGCGGTGGGGCATCTACGTACGATACCTCCACCAGGTAAGCATCATCAATCACGTCAAGCTTCAGACACCCTATGAAAAACTCCGATGTTCGCATTGCATTAATCTCCTCACAAATCCTCTGAATAGGTGAAGTTTACTTCCGCAGGTTGGTTTTCTTTGACGGTGACCGGTTGTTCCTTTGTCCCGAAGTATTCATGCCAGGAAACGAGTGTATATTTTCCGGGAGGAACATCTTCCAGAATGTAATTGCCCTGCGAATCAACCTTGGCAAAGTATGGATGCGGCATTACGATGACATACGCAGTCATCCAATAATGTCCTGCTTCACAAATGAATTTTACGATGCCTGGACCTCCGAATTGTTGAAAGCTTTCTTTACGCTGAGCAACCATTGCAATGTTAAATAGCGTTTTTGCGGGATACGTCACGCTATCGGGATAGAGAACAAATTTGCTTCCAAAGGGAAACCAGAAAGCGTGAACACTGTGGAGAATTTTATCTTCATTCGTGATTTTGATGCTGCTCATCGGAGGTACGAGCTGAACATGCGGTTGATAATCACAATGTTCTTGACGCAAAACCGGAGGTTGGGCCGCAAGAACAAAATCTTTTCCCGCGGAGATCTCTTTCAAATAGACTACGGAGTTCTGCAAACCACCATCTGGGCTGATCTCAACAGCCTGAATTTTGCGCGACTCCGGTCCGCAATGCGAAGCGTCCCGATTGACTTCCAGTTTCGGAGCTTCCAGTCCAGGGTTCGTGTGCGTGACTCGTCCCTTGATCCAACCTTTGTTTAGAAGTTTAGTTGTGCGGTATTTTGATTCGTCAGCTTGAATGGAAAACGTGCCAATAGCAGCAACCAGGAACAGTAAGCAAGACATTTTGTATTTCATAGCTGTACCTCTGGGATTGCTTTGTGCAAGCGTGATGCCAGCAATCTGTCGACGGCCAGGGTTTGGCTCTCTGACAGTTTGTCCGATAGCAGAACTAAATTTGGCGATGAAAGCAAGTTCCATCAGTGAGTGCAGTGATGCATGAATAGATTGTTTCTGCCGGTGCGATAGGCGCTCAGTCTCTAGTTTTCATTTTCTGGACAGCATCCTTTAATTTTTCGACGTTTGGATCCTCAGGATAATAGACAATCAACTTCTCCCAGGCCTCAGCCGCTCCGGCGTTGTCACCGGCCGTCATCCGCGCTATGCCGAGGTTCATGAGGGTCTGGTGATGCTTCGGGTCGATCGATAACGCTTTTTTGTACATTTCGAGCGATTTTTCAACATTTTGCAACTGCAAGTAGCTAGTCCCCAAATCTGTAATCAAGTTGATATTATTTGGATCTTTCTGAAGCGCTTTTTCATACCATTGAGTGGCCTGCGAATGGTTGTTCACATCAAAGTGGAGATTCGCGAGTGATATAATCGCCGATTGATTCTCAGGGTCGCGTCGCAAAATTTGCTCTTGCTCGGCGATTTGCGAGAGCATCGCCTCGTTGATCTGAGGTTGTCCTTCCGTCATCTCTTGTTCTGACGACTGCGCTGTTATTTGCTGATTCATCGGAGCAACCGATTGAACTCGTTGGACGCTTTGAGCGGCCAGGAACACGCCCAAAATGATGCCGATAATCACTCCACACAGACCAAATACAAGGTTGTTTTTGTTCATAACGATTCCTCGATCTCTCGTTTAGCAATCGCCATGCCGTCAATTGTCGTCGGATTCAGCCTCTGTTGCTGGGACATTCTGTCCATTGGGGGAAGCACCGCCGACAGATTGGCGTCGCGCTCCAAACTGCGTCCTCAACGAGACGTCCATGCTGCTTTGTTTTGCGCTGACTTATCATCACATCGAATTTCGAGAACCAGATTGTTCACCATCACCCTCCAGAGGAATCAACCCTTTCCGGATCGCAAATTTTACAAGCTCGGTGCGGGAGTGCAGGTTCAGCTTTTCCATAAGATGCGTGCGATGTCCCATAACGGTTTTTACGCTGATACACAAAATGTCACCTATCTGTTTGTTGCTAAGACCTTCGGCGATGAGTTTCAGTATCTGCTTTTCTCGATCCGTCAAAATCTCATATGGGTCCTGTTCCAGATCTTCTTTTTGTTTTTGCAGGTACCCATGGATAACAGCCGGGGTTACATCAGGGTGCAAAAATAATCCGCCACTGTTCACCGCTCGAATTGCCGACAGAAGCTCGGTGCTCGCTGCTTTCTTTAATACATAACCTGCAGCCCCCGCTTTCAAAAACCGGAAGACATATTCCTTATTATCGTACTGGGTCAGAACCAGAATTTTGATTTGTGGAAAAATACTTTTTATTTCTAACGTGGCCTCAAGGCCTCCAAGGCCGGGCATTGCAACATCCATCAGGATCACTCCGGGCTGCAACTGTTTACATTTTTGAATCGCCTCGGAACCATTGACCGCTTCACCGACTACTTCGATGTCCGTGCTCTTTTCCAGGAGCGCGCGCACGCCTTCTCTAAACATCGTGTGGTCATCCGCTATTAATACGCGAATCTTATCCATAGACAAGGTTCCCCTCCTCCAGTGGAACGGAAACAAGAATTCTCGTTCCGAACGTAGCACTGGATTCTATAGTTAACGTGCCATCTAAAAGCTCGACACGCTCTTTCACTCCCTGGAGTCCAAAACCATGTCCGCTCTCATCTTTCCCCGAATCATTCGAGTGCTCGAAACCCACTCCATCATCCTCGACGATTAGTAAAACGGAACCATTTCTGCTCTCCAGGCTGACCATCACATTGTCTGCTTTTGAATGCCTGGCAATATTGTTCATTGCTTCCTGAGCTATACGAAACAGCGCAATTTCCACCTGACTATTCATTCGTAGATCCAATGCATTCCCTTCAAAATAGTACGAAATGTTCAACGGTTTCAGCCGTTGTTCGGCATACCAGCGGATCGCTACTGCAAGACCTAAGTCATCTAAAACAGCCGGACGCAAATCAAAAATCATTCGATGAATGCTGTCAATGGCAAGCACAGTAAGCTCTTGAATGCGGCCAATTTTGGCTGTGCCGACTGGATCACGGACGGACTCTCTCACTTCCTCCAGAGCCAACAATAGCGTGGCGAGGGTTTGACTTAAATCATCGTGCAAGTCTCTTGCTATCCTTTTACGTTCTTCTTCTTGAGCGGAAATAATCTTACGAAGGAGGACACCTCTCACTTGATCTTTTCGTTTCAGTTCATGATACAGCCCGGTGACTTCCTGGGTCCGCGCTTCCACTCTTTTTTCAAGATCACGGTTTACGCATTCAATCTCTTCCATGAGATCCCGAAGCTTGATACGCATTTCATCCATAACCTTCCCGAGTACTCCAAGCTCTTCTTCCCCGCTAATGGGTACTGGATCGTTCAGGTTGCCGGATGAAATTTTCTTGGATGCCGCAATCAAGGATTGAACAGGAGAAATTATGCTGTCCGTAACCGCCCAAACTAATGGAAGGGCGATCAACAGGAAGAAAATTCCAATTAAGAAAATTCTCTGCTTCATTGCCTGCAAGGATGCGAATGCTTCCTGCTTCGATTGCAGGATGTTCAACAACCACGGAACTTTTTTGAGCGGGACTGAGACGACGAGCTGAGAAAGGGGCTCACTCTTTTTAAAGAGTCGATCCTGTTGGGAGGATGCAATCACAAACCTGTTGCTATCTACGATTTCAACATGTCCCGTTCTTCCAATTTTCAGGTTGTGAAGGTTTTTCAAAAGAGAATCGGACTCAAGAGAAATCTCTCCTCCAATGATGCCCGAAATCTTTTCTCCATTTCGTAAAAGGACCAGACAGAATATGCTGTGACTGTCATTGGATTGAATCAATCCTGAAACGAAAGGTTTGCCGGTCGTTCTTAGCTCGACGATCGGCAAGAATTTCTCAAAGTCGAGTTTTCCGTTGACGACTGAGGCTCCATCCAAATAAGTTCTCCATTCTGATCCAGCAAGAACAGATGTGAAAAAAAAGATTGCAGTCTTGCTGCATGTAATGCAAGACGTTCCGGGTTAAGGGTTTCATCGTCAGGATTCCAACCGGGGAAAAAAGCTGTGTTCTGCAAATAGGAGAGGTTTTGCCCGATTAGAGATTCCAGATTGTCGGCAACAGTTTGAGCCAAGAGTAAACGTTCACTCAACAGTTGTTCCTGACTCTTTTGAACGCTGTGATAACTCGAGAGTCCCAGAACAACGAGTAGAACAAGCAGTCCGGACATACTCAATAAAAACACGCGTGTTCTCAGGCTTTTTGGATGGACCAGCAACCGCAATTTCATTGTTTGTGTTCCGTAACCTCCGAAGGATCGCGTGGCGGTTCATCTCCCAGTAATTTGGAGGAGGCTGTTGCCAAATCTCGATTTGAGGATACCAACCTTTCATATTCCAGAGGATGCTCCTTCTCCATCCTTTCCCGGGAAATCTTTCCAGTAAAAATCGTTTTATCAAATGGAAATATGTCAGGGCTCAAATGAGCGCCATACATGTGCCAGATCAGAATGACCGACAGGGCGAGCATGGCCTCGTAACCATGCGCTGTCTTTGCCACAGGAATCAAGAACGCGGGAAGATACTTTGTCAGGAAGATAGGAAAATAAAGCAGAAAACCCGTAACGATCATTACAATTCCGCCCATTACCATTCCGAGGTACTCGAATTTCTGACGGAAATCGTAACGATCAAATTTCGGATACTCATCCGAGAGCTTCAGATAGTACCGAACAGTTTTTACCGCATCGCGAAAATCTTTGGATGTGGGAATCATGTGCGGGGTTCGGCCTTTGATTAGCACATTCAGAATGACTCTTCCAAGGTGCCAGACGGCAAGAACCCCAAATAGGATGCCGGCGATTCTATGGATGCCCCGGATGAAGTCAATTCCGCCAAGAGAGTTTACAAGCCAAACCGAAAAAGTTGCACCGGAATAACGCTGCGGAATCCCCGTGACTGCAAGCATAGTGAACAGAATCATCACACTCCAGTGTTCAGCCCTCAGCAAACGGTCGAAGCGGACAAACTCGCCACATTTCTGAATAGGTTCTTTTCCTTCAGCCTGGACTTCTAATATTTCCATATTGAATTTTCCCTCTTTAGCGATTGGCCGCGATCCGCCAGACATGGAGCAAGATATGAAGCGCCAAGCCGCAAATCGTAAAAGGTATGAAGAATTTGTAAAAAAGTTTTACGTAATATACGGAAGCCGCTTTATCCGGGCTCGGTTCGTAATGAGAGAGCCATGCATCCGGAAAATCAGGAGTTGCGGATGGATGACATTTCCTGCAGGTGTTTACGACGTTCGCTTTCAGTACTGGTGAATTCTTGTCCTCCACAGCGGCAATATCGTGAACTCCGTGGCAATCCGTGCATACAGCTTTCCACGAATTGATGTTCTCTGTCGCCCCTTTATAAAAAGTAGTACTGACTCCATGAAAGTCGCGGAGGTACGTCTCCACGACATGCGTGGAAATTCCGTATTGTTTCATGAGTGTTTCGTCCGAATGGCACCCGCCGCAAAGTTGCGGTGTCTGGAGAAGAAAACTATTTGTTCGGGGATCAACTATATCGTGAGCGCGATGACAATCAGTGCAAACCGGTACATCCGTGTTCCCTCCATTGGTCAAGGCTTTTCCATGAACGCTTTTGATATACGTTTCATAAATCTCACCATGACAACGATTGCATGTTTGCGAAACCTTGGATTTTGGGCGATCGGGAGCCATTATATTGTGGGCTCCATGGCAATCAACGCATGTTGGCGCCCGGGAATCTCCTTTGGCAAGCAATTGGTAATGGATACCTTCCAATGTTTTCGTGTAATTATCGAAATGACACTTCTTGCAACTCTCATACAAGGCGAGATTGATTTCCCTTTTGCTCTTGTAAGTGTGTTCCGGGTGAGGATAGTCCGAAATATCACCATGACAATCATTGCAGTTGAGGCTCTGCCCGTGTACAGAATTTGCGAATTCATCCGGATTCACGTAAACAGAAATGGATCCATCCGGCAATTCCATTTCCAACGAAGGATCGTTGTGGCAGCTTAAACACAATTCGGTTTCTTCTGAGAATTGTGGTTGGTCCCCGAACAGAAGAAGAGCTGGAACAAAACCGAGTATCATAACGGCGACGATTCTGCATAAAACCCGTGCCGCCCTTAATCTGTGAACCATACAGTTCTGAATCTTCATAACGGATCCTCAAGCTGCCGCCTTCCGGTTATTTTCCTTTTCGTCATTTGTTTTCGGGACCGGCAAAGGTTGTATCGCTTCAAATCGTCCGGTTTCCTTTGGGACCTTTGCTGTTTGAGAATGACTTCTCATCCGATTCGAAATTTGAATCACGCGCCTTTCCGCTTTAAGCATCATGGCCCACATCGCTCTGGACAAAACGACTGCTACCATTGCCAGAGAAATGAAGGGTAAGAACATGACATAGAACAACCCGAGAAAGGGGCCCAGGAACAACATCGCTACGATTGGAATTGAATAAAAGGTATCTTCCTTTTCTCCGGGAAGCCTTTTCATCTCCTCCAGGCTCAGGATTTCCCTCCTCCCAAAACTCAAGTAGAATCCACGATCCACTGTTTCTCCACCGTGTTTCGTTCTCATGGTTGTTTACCTCCTTTTATTTATCTACTTCTAAATTAATAGAAGCACTGGAGGTTTCCTATGAGTCAAACGCCCCGTTTCTGGCTTGAAAACGACCGTTTCTCTTTCGGATTTCGGCTGCTTTTCAAAGAACATTCGCTTCTCGTAAGAAGCGATCAATGCATGGAGAGCAATAGATATGCCATGAGCGAACAGGAACGAGACCATTTGCACGACGACGGCAAGGTCCTTTGGCGGAGTACTCCGACCACGACTGACAGGATGTCAGATGGGAATGGCGGGGGATTTCGGTTCGATCTATTTACTATTTAGATTTCTAAACTTTCCTGGAGGTCTTGTCTTCGCAACAATTCCGATTCAATACCGTGAAGCCTGATTCTCCAAAGTTCTTTTTCCGTTGCGTCAGGAGTTAATTCCGCTTTTTCCATAGCCACATCAAGTAAGAAAACGAGGTCTTCTGTTTTTACTCCTATGTACCATTCAGATGATATCTTCATCAATTGAGCCATAGTATTTCTCCTTCTGAATGGAATAAAGCAACAAACATGCCTTGTATGCACGGGAGAGTAAGACCCGGAATCATGAACTCTTTGTCAATAATTTGAAAGAATGTCTAAGTTCGAAGGAGGGTTTCCTCCACTTTAGAACCAAAGAAGGGGTCCAAATTCCTTTTCCGAGCCCCCCTCCGGCCAGATCGCAGTATTGTAATCACGGAACACCTGAAAGAACTGTTGATTGGAAAAAGGTAAATTCATTTCGATCAGCATTGCGGCCAGAGGCCACGACCGTCCTTAAAGGGTTCACCGCATAGTATTGAGATTCCGGGGAGAAGAATAAAATTCTGAATTATGCTAAAATATAAAATGTTCTTTCGTTATTTGTGTTTTTGTTACAATATTATTCTAATCACCAGGTTCTTCGTGGTTCGTGACGGGGTTGTCTCTCCAGGCGTTGAAATCGGGAATCATTTTTTGGTTTCAGGGACCGGACTCCATGGTCTATAGGGTGGGGCCTTTTTTTGATTTCCAGTGGCTATCTGGTACAGGGGTGGAACGTAGGCGATGAGAGTAACCAATACCATCATTGCAACCCATGGCTTGAAGTTTTCGAACCACGCCAGTCGTTCATCACGATATGCTTCGGCTGTTGGAAATCGAACTTCTCCAGCCTTGTCCCGAGACCTCTGGAATAGTGCACCGAAAAAGTTCAAAAAGAAGAGCAACACAGAAATGGTCATGATAATTCCACCGAACACGCCAATAACATCCCATCTGTGCCATTCAGCCACATAACGTGCAACCTGCGGATTGTCGTACATCAATCCAAGATTGGTTCGGCGCGGTTCTCCGAGAACTCCAGCAACCGAGAGGCCTGTGGAGAAAATAGATACGCCAATGAGCCACAACCAGGGAGTCCAAACATTCAAAACCGGAAAAGGAATACGCACGCCTCGAAACTGGCAGAGCATCAATAGACTCATGCCCAGAAAACTCAAAAACACGGGCCCGGCGATGGTCGTATGAAAATGCGCTGGAACCCACGAAGTGTTGTGGACTGTGAGATTCATATTTCCGGAAGCGTTGATGATGCCGGTGATGCCTCCGAAATAGAAAAGAACCAGACCGCAGAACAGATAAGAAAACATCCAGCGGTCCTTATCGAAGTACGGAAGGTATTTCCACCAGGAAAAAAGCCCGGAGCCTCCGCGATGGAGGGCTGCGTTTTCCATGGATGCCGCAACTGTAAAGGCCGTCATGAAGCTTGGAACCGCCACACCGAACGTGAGGATCATATGGAACCATTTAAAGGCTGCATTGATTCCGGGATCTCCAAATTGGTGATGCAATCCGACAGGAGCCGACAGCACGAGAAACAGCATGAAAGCCATTCTTCCTGCTCCGTCCGAAAACAGCTTTCCGCCCGCAATTTTTGGAAGCATGACATAGAACATGACATAGGTCGGTAGCAGCCAGAAGTATACGAGTGGATGACCAAAAAACCAGAATAAGGTGCGCGCGAGGAGCACATCGATGGAATCGGTCCAACCTAAGGACCAGGGCAGCAGAAGAACCAGGACTTCATAAGCAACGGGCAGAGTGCAAAAAAACCAGATTGTGAAAGCAGCAAGGATTCCAACCACAGCGAGAGGAGTTTTGATGCCGGGGTTTTCTTTACGCCAGCTTGTGTATTGGGGAATCCAGCTAAAGTACGCGATCCAGGAACCTATGACGAGAAGCGCCACACCGATGTAAAAAAGTGGATTTGCTTTTAACGGCGGATAAAAAGTATAAAGAACGGACGCCGTGCCATTCAGCATTGGGAAAGCCGCCATCAGAGTGCCGGTCAACATAACGACAAAAGAAGCCCAGAGCCAGACCAACGGAATACGTTTTCGCAGGTAATAGGCTAACAACACATAGCCGAAGGCCACTGCGAAAAATGTCGTGAATACTATCGCATTGATCACACCATGGAGAGTTAATCCCTGGTAATATTCGATCCCTAGAAAGGATGTTGCGCGAATATATCCCGCGCGGTGCAGCAGTTGAAGCAGACCCTGAAGCACACCGATTATCAAAAGCAACATAGGAATTGACAGCATCGTGATCAGCACTCTCCGCGACGACTTTTCAATTTCAACTTTGTAATCGGTATCGGTAAACATAGCGACCTCTACTTCAGCGACTTGATGTACTCAATGATCTGCCGAATCTCTTGATCAGACATCTCAGTCGCCGGCATGCTGCCAGGATCGTAGCCCATTACAATTTTCCGGTCCGGAAATTTAGTGGACTCGATTAAGTAAGCCTCATCCACAACAATTTCCCTGCCGTCCGCAAGTTTCGTTTTCCTACCGAACATTCCCTTGAAAGTTGGCCCGATGCTTTCAGTTCCGTCTGCTGTGTGGCAGGCTGCGCAATCTTTTTGGATGCTCAGTTTTTCCCCTTCCCCTCTTATGCGGGCGGCAGATTCCTTCACCAGCCGCTCATATTCTTCGGAAGCCACTACCCGGATTTTACCGACCATGTTCTGATGATTGAGGCCGCAGTATTCATGGCAGACGACCAGGTATTCACCTTTTTTATCGAAACGGTGATGCGCGACATTTACGGCCCCGGGGACCGCCATCAAATTCAAGTTCGTGCCCACCACCTCAAAACCGTGCATCACGTCTAACGCAGAAACGTACATATCGACATCTGCTTTTTCCGGAAGGAGCAGTTCGGCCGGATCAAATGACCACATTCGCGCCACATAATAAACTTCAAACTTGTTGTTTTCTTTTGGAATTACATTGGCGTGTGCAAAAGGAGTAACGTGTTCGTGTGAAGTTGGAAGCACGATGCCCAAACCGGTACCCGCATAGACAAGTAGTGCTGTAAAGACCGCCAGCAGCGCAAGCGTAATATAAATCAGATTTTTTTCTAAGCGCTCCATAACCGGCTCACTGCCGTCCAACCAGGATGAAATAGAAAACCAGCCAAAGGACAATGTAGAAACAGATCATGACCAGGAAAAATGCAATCGAGCCTCTTGGTATGAAAGTCTCTTCCTGGTCCTTTTCGCTCACGTGAGAACCTCTTTGGAAATATAAAGTTATTCAATCACTCTTTGACTCGAAGGGCAATCATCACCAGAATGGACAATAGCCTACAGATAAATGACGAAAGCGGTATTGTGAATTAATCAAACAACGCTCACATTTTGTTGAAGAGGATCAAGACGCCGATTGCGATAAACGCCAGAGCCGCTACTTTCTTCATAATCTATTCCGGCACGTATCGAAGTAGAACATCGCCGAGCAAAACACTCCTACTGACATATTTGACTCCTTATAATTCCTCTGAATAAGTAAAGTTTCCTTGAACCGGTTGATTTTCTTTTACAATGATGGGTTGTTCCTTCGTGCCAAAGTATTCATGCCAGGAAACGAGTGTGTATTTACCAGGGGGAACATCTTCCAGGATGTAATTGCCCTCGGAATCGACCTTGGCGAAGTATGGATGGGGCATTACGATCACGTAAGCGGTCATCCAATAATGTCCTGCTTCGCAGATGAATTTAACGATGCCTGGACCACCAACTTGCTGAAAACTCTCTTTGCGCTGAGCGACCATTGCGATGTTAAAGAGTGTTTTTGCAGGAAACGTCACGCTGTTCGGATAAATAACAAATTTACTTCCGAGCGGAAACCAGAAAGCATGAACGCCGTGCAGGAGCTTATCTTCATTTGTGATTTTGATGCTGCTCATCGGACTTACGAGCTGAACATGTGGTTGAAAATCGCAATGATCTTGACGTAGAACCGGCGGTTGAGCTGCCAGAACAAAATCCTTACCTGCAGAAATCTCCTTCAAGTAAACAACGGCGTTCTGCAGGCCACCATTTGGGCCGATCTCAACAGCCTGAATTTTGCGTGACTCTCCACAGGCAGAGGTATCGCGATTGACTTCTAACTTCGGAACCTCCAGGTCCTTTCGTGTATGAGTAACGCGTCCCTTAATCCAACCTTTGTTTAAGAGTTTTGTTGCGCGGTATTTTGTTTCTTCCGCATGAATCGAAAACATGCCGAATAAGGCAAACAATAACAGCAAGTGAAGCATTTTGCATTTCATAGGGGATACCTCTCGAATTTCCTATTGGCAAGCATGATGCCAGAGATTTGTCGACGACGTGGATTGGAGAGTGTGTCAGATTGTCAGGCTTGCGCCTGGGAGGACCGACTCTGCCGGCAATGGGAGGCGCAAAGGCGCCTCCCATAGTAGAAACAAATTACCAGTTGAAGATAAACCCCACCCAGCCGCTATGAAACTCATAGTCCGGTTGAATGGCGTTCAGTGTGATCGTCCCGCCTGTGAAAAATGGAGATGCCCCAGGCAAAGGATTCGGATTCGGGATCAGGATCAGATCTGTTTGAATGGAATCTTCCGCGAAATCATCAATGAGGTATTTCTCGAACCAGTAAAATACCCCGATTTTGGCATTTTTGAAAACCTTGCAGTTGACACCGGTTTTGAAGGAAACCAGATCCGTATCGTCTACAGCTGTCAGGTCAACAATGGGGCCTCTTCGGTTCGCAGCAATGAACGCCGCCTCGTTGATAGCTTCGAAATCAGCATTACCGTTGGCCATGGAGTAAGTCACACTGCTGTTCCAGTTCGTTTTTCCTTCATGGAAGTTTGTGGAGAATCCTGCACCAACAGTGTCGTACTTATCCAGAAGATTCAACGTCCAATCGAAGATTGTGCAGTCCGTCGTGCTTGCGTCGCAAGCATTCGCGCCTGTTTGACGTGCTCTCTGATCTCTATCATTCTCGGCGTGTTCATACCATGCGTTCAACGTTGATCCACCGGTAAGAGCGTAGGAAAAATCAACACCGATGGAGTAATCATCCCAACGTTGAATTCCATACAAAGTATCGACGTATTCGTTGTCGGACAGGAGGAAGTTCAGACCGAGAGTTGTTTTGTCACCAGGAATGAAATCCACCATGGCGCGGACGAGATTCTGATTCAAATCCGCTACATCGTATCGGCGGAGCGGTAAGAATTGAATCAGAGCGCCTGCAACAGTTGTCCCAACCGGTCCGTCCACATCAAATTCATCGGATCTTCGTCTTGCATACTGATAAGAAACATGCATGGACATCCAGTCCGTTCCGCGGTAATCGAGTCCCGTTTTGAAACGGTTTGTATCTGTCTGATCCGTATCCCGCAGTTCGCGATTCCACCGGTCGAATTGATAACCGACAAACCACCTCAGCCGTTGACCAAGTCTCCAGCCAAAATCCGTATCGAATGTATTGGTTGAATATTCATACAGGTGGGTGGGCGGGTTTTCGATTGCTACGCAATTTCCCTGTGCATCACAATCGAACCGCTCCAGCGGTTCCTCTACTGCATCCAGGCGAACATATTCCCCGATGTTGAAACTGTCATTGTTGTTGTTGTGATCGAACAAGCGGAAATTCGCCGTGAAATCTCCCTTCGATCCGACTGGAGTGTTATAGCGGAAATTGAGATTCAGGTTGTTCTGTTCTCCGTTAAATGTCGAAGCAGGAAGCGGAATGACTGGAAGCGCCGTATTGATCGTAAACGGAAGCAAATCGACTTCCGTGTTCCACAAAACGTACGCGAAAGAGCCGGTGAATCTGCCGCGACCGACTTTTGTTGCTCCGGCAACGCTGAACATGTTGCTGGTGCTGTCCGGCGCAAGCTGCAGCTGGGCGCGCGATGAAGCATCGCCGTTGCTGTACGCTCCATCATAAGTCCTGTCGTTCAACCGGTAAGGGTTATCCCAGATCATCTTGTTTAGTTCGTTGTTGAATAAGTTTAAGTCGTATGAAACAGCAAGAGACCTCCCGTTCTTGCTGTATTCTGCTGCGGCGCGAAAGTTTTGTGTATCATAATCGATCCGTTCGGGAAGTTCAGTCGCCCAGCTAAAACCGAATGTGGTTCCAAACGGCCGGTAGCCATCGCGGTTTTCCAGAAAATAATCCACGCCATATTTCCAGTGAATATTTGGAGAAAAATGGAAACCTGTGGATGTTCGATTTCTCTGTAACCTTAAGTCAATCGGATGGGCTGTCGTTAGCAGGCCACTGATGAAGCGCCTTTGATTTAACAGGCCGCCTGCATAAGTTGGGTCGGTGTTGGGAACAGGGTTGATATTCTCAATCGCCAGTTGAAGATTGTCCGGTAAAGACCAGACACCGGGAGAAGTTTCGGTCCAGATAGTTTCGCCTTCTCGTGTGAAAAGATGAGGGATCTTTGTGTAATCCAGATAATACTCATATTTTCCACTCACGCCGTAATCGAACCCGTATTGTCCGTTGTTCAATCCGACATTTCTTCCACGCAGCTCCAGAAAACGATCGTTTTTCATTTCGACACCGACACGGAAGCTGTTGATTAGAAAACCTTCCGGCAATTCCCCATACTCTTCGGCCTTGGAAGAATCTTCCACGAAGTGGTTGCCCCAAATTCCGACCGTTGATTCAATGGAAGTTTCAGCCTCCATCTCCCCCTCAGGTTCAGTGCTCAAAGTTGTTTCCGTCTTTGTCTCTTCGGCCTCTTCCTGAGCGTAAAGTGGAACAATTACGGCGAGAGATAGGAGCAGAAGCATCAAGAATTTTGATTTGATTAACATAGTAGTCCTCCTTCACTCACCGTGTAAACGTCCATCCGGATGGATGGTTTGAGCCATGAATCGTTAAATGACAATTCGAGCAGGAACGCGAAAAGTCTCTGTTTGAAGCCAACGCGCTGGCGCTGCCGTCATAAAGCGTTCCCGGATGTCTTGTGTCCAGGTGGCACGCCTGGCAAATAAAGGGTCTTTTTGCCACCATCAATTTCGGATGGTTCGATCCATGGGGGTTGTGACAGTTTAAGCAATTCTCTTTCACGGGAGGATGCTCCCAAAGAAATGGGCCTCTTTTTTCCGTATGACACGTGTAGCATTGTTCATTCACCGAATGTGCAACCAGCATCTTCGGTGTTTCCGTTCCGTGGGGATTATGACAATCCGTGCACGTCATCAATCCTTCACGAATGGGATGGTGAGATGTTTTTTGGATCTGTGCTTTGACTTGCTGATGGCATGTTTCGCAGGTCTGATCAACCTTTGCTGTTTTCAATTGTGCTTTTTCGGACTTCGGGTTATGAACGGAATGGCACGAATTGCAGCTCAGATCCCGACTCGAATGAACGGAGCCATGCCACATCGTTTGTTTGCCGTTTTCATGACATCCCAGACAGGTATTCGATGCGTCCGAGGCTTTCATTGTTTTGAAACTTTTGATCAGATTTTTATCACCGCCGGCCTCCACATGGGCAGAACCTGGGCCGTGACACGTTTCGCAACCTTGAGCGGAGCGCATCGAAAAGCCTTTTTTGGAATGAACGGTTTTTTCCCACCCTGCCATGACGTCTTCATGGCATGCTGCGCATTGTTCGTCTCCGACGTATTCGCCTTGAGCAGCAGGTGGCGAAGAGCCCTCTTCCTGGCCATTTGCACGCGAAACAATCGCCAACAGAACAAGAGGTACAGAACAAATCAAAAGTACGAATAGGAACTTGTTCCAGGTTCTAGTTTTCATCTTTGTAGCCTCTCTTGACTGATGCGAGTTATTAAAATTTCGAACGAATGAGAGCGATGGGACTTTGAATTAAGGAGATCGGTTCAGCATCATAACTTCACCACTTTTGCCTCTACGCAAGCCGTATACCATTACGCCTCGACGAGACACCGTATTTTGGCGTGTGACAAAAAGTCAGTGCCGAGACAAGATGGCAATATTTATGCAAGATTGTCATTGTTTTATCGGCTGTTAGTCAAAGAACAGAACGGAAATCAGTATCAACACGATCAAAATGACACCCGTTGCGAGTCCGGCTGATCCGATGATGTAGCTGATTCGCTTGAGCTGTGGACTTGGAGGAGTCGGTCAAGTATTTTTCCAATTCACCGCTTTCGGTCAATCGATTGTATTCTTCGGGTCGTTCGCTCTTTAGCCGTTCGAGAGGCATCGATCCTGTGAAAATTACCAGATCCATCGGGAAAGATTCAGGCCGCAAATGGGTATGGAAAAAATGAAAGATAAAAATGAAACCAACGGCAAGCATTGCTTCTTCACCATGAACAATCTTGGCGATGTTTAGCGCATAACCGGGCAAGAATCTGGTAAAGAACCCGGGAAACCAGAGCATCAATCCGGAGAGTCCGATAATCGGAATCCCCCAGAAAACAGCGAAATAGTCGAACTTTTCCCAGTAGGTCCAGCGATCAAACTTCGCAGGCTTTCCCAGATATAGGAACCAGCGGAGTCTGTTTTGCAAGATCCTTAATATCCTTCCATCGCGGTACCATCGAATGAGGTCCGTACAAAAGTGTGCGTTCCTTTCTAGCGACGATTCTTTGCAGGAGATGGAAAATATAGAAAAACGCATATCCAAAAGTGATGATGGCAAAAAAGCGATGAAAGAAACGAAATACTTCAATGCCACCAAGGATTGAAACAAGAGTCTTTGTCCATTGCAAATAAGGAAAGCGGATTGGGATGCCCGTAAAGGCGAGTCCGACAAAACTGGCCATTATGAAAACATGCAGGATCCTTACTGTTAAGGAAAAACGGATCACCCAGGGACCTTCTGCATCGATGTGTTGTGAACCGAGTTCACCACGGGACCGCGCGACAAGGGCGCGCTGATACCACAGGATCGTATGAAGGGAAAAGAAGCCAAAGACACTATAGAGTAATAGGAGCATGGCGTTATGCACGTAATACAGCAGCGGCGAATCATTTTTGTCTTCCGGATTGGCGTGCGGATCGAATGTAGCGAACGATGCAGTGATTCCAGTGTGGCATTTTCCGCACGTTTTCTGAAGGTTGGCTTGATGAACCGTTGAACGGGGATCTTCTTTCTTCAAGTTCAGGTGGGGTGTATGGCAATCTGCGCACGTCGCGGAACGTACAAATCCAAGAGACACTGCTTTTCCATGAAAACTATCCTGGTACGTCGGCGCCTCTTTCTCATGACATTTGGCGCAAAGCAATGGAATGTGCAGTTGAAATTTAGTCGTTACAGGATCATCAATTCGATGAAAACCATGGCATGTTACGCAACCGGGACCAGATGCTGAATGGCGTTTCCATAATTTTCCATGTTCACTCTGTTCGAAGACTTCCAGAATTCCAAGATGACAGGAACCGCAAGTCGTGGGAATATTTGAAGGATGAACGGTCGATTTCGGGTCCGATTTTGGAAGTACGCTATGCGCTGTATGACAGGAAATGCAGGTAGCGGAAACCAGTAATCCGCTGCGTAAAACGCCCCTGCCGTGGATGCTGGTTGCATATTGATCGACGTCCTTCCCCGGGAACCCGGGCTTCAGATGGCATTCGGAGCAAATCTCAATCTGATTTAAAGGATGTATTTTTGACTTTGGATCCGATTTGGGCAGAATATCGTGTTTGCCATGACAGGTCGCGCAATCCGGTGCGCCTGCCTTTCTTGCCGCCAGAGCTTTCCCGTGGGAACTAGCTGCATAAGTATCATATTGATCGCTATGACAGGGAGCGCAAGAAACTTTCGGTAACGAATCCGGATGTGGAATTTCAGTGATCGAATCATGACAGGTTGTGCAATCATTACCGCCGTGAATCGATGCTTTGTATTTCTGCGGATCTACGAATACGGAAATCTCTTTTCCGAATTCGTCTTGAGCCGTAAGGCTCGGATCTCCATGACATTCCAGGCATGTTTCAGTTGTAAGTTCTGTTTCTTCCTGACCATAAGCAAGCAAAAAAAAGGAACAAAACAGAATCGAAAGAACAACGACCTTCCGTTTCATGAAGTCCCCAGAATGACACGGAAGCTGTGAGCTCAGCTTCGATTGAACGATTTATTTCTTAGGTGCAGTTTTCAAAGTTTCAAGCCACTTCACAAGCGTATCTAAATCTTCTTTAGTGCCTGTCCAACCTTTTACATGCTTTTTGTCGTTCTTTGTTTCTTCTTTCTTTATATACTTGGCCATCCATTCGGCATTGTGGGCTGACCCAACGTTTGAAAGATCAGGCGCCTTGGAGCTGGCAAGAGTTTTTGTAACTCCCTGAGATTCAATCGAATGACAGGTGTTGCATTTGCTGGTCATAAAGATCTTTTTTCCCGGGGAATCCTCGGCTTGAACGGGAAATGCGAGACCAAATGAAAATACGACTAAAGTCATGAGAGCCAGCTTTAAGAATGTTCTGTGATGCATAGTTTCCTCCACGTTATCTTTGGGTGCAAAACCAAAGCCAACGTTAATCAGGATTAGCTCCTCGGACAGGAACATGCTGGGACCGCATTCCATTCGACAATAAGTCAACCGAAATGAAACAAATTGTCAAACTCCCTATTACTTATTATAACCTCAAAAATTCCGAATCGAAGATACAAATTTCCCGGCTCCACGCGGACGGAAGGAATGGAGGCCCAGGTAGAAACAAACAGGTTGGCGCGGAGCCGGGCCAAATCATGAACGATTCGACTCGATCAATGAATACCGATCGTTATGACGGGAATTCGTGCCTGGCTGATGACCCCATATGTCGTGGAACCAAAAAACCTGGAAAGAATCTTATGTCTCTTGGCTCCCATCAGGATCCAATTGTATTTTCCAGTTTCTACTTCCTTTAGAATTTCCTTCGATGCATCTCCAAATTGCACGATCGTTTCAACCGAATCGCTATTTCTTTCGATTTGCAGTCCAATCGTCCGCAGGCTCTCTGTTTTTTCTGCTGTTTGATACGTAGTGACTAAAGAAGGATTTGCGTTAAAGGATGAACCAAACATCTGATCCTTCATATCAACTACGTGAATCATTGTCAGAGGTGCATCAAGATCACGAATGATCTTGCGCAAGCGTACATATCCCGGTACCGGCCAGCTGAGATCCGAAACCGGCAACAGAGTTTGCTGCCGAGCTATTGATCCTGGCAGACTGCAGAAGGGGGAGAGAGTCATTACAGGGACAGAAGAATGTCGGATCACATTCTCCGCCGTTGAGCCGATCAAGCGGTGCGCCATTCCACGCAGACCTTTTGTAGCCATCACGATGAGCGAAGCTCCCAGTGTTTCAGCGAGATTCGTGATCTTTTCCGCAGGTGTCCCGCTGCTTTGCATGCTGCGGTAAGGAATCGTCATAGGGGACAGAAATGCCGCCATATCCCGGACCACAGCGGAATGATATTGATCGTAATCGAGACCGATATCTACTGTTGCCGGAAAGGACTCCATCACGTGCAATATCGTGACGTCGGTCCCATATTTCTTTGCAATCTGCTGGGTCCAATGCAAAGCCTTGATTGAGTTCTCTGAAAAATCAATCGGACATAAGATCTTGTCAAAAAGATTCATATTTAGCCTCCATTCTTTTTGATATAAACCAACAATTGTGCCAACCACCTTTTCGACCTCTGACAGGCCGCCAACAAATGACGAACTGTCTGTTTAACGACAATTCGTCGAACCATCATGGATGTTTTTCCGTCAGGGAATTGCATGGCATATCGATTGCTCTTTCGGGTTAAAACGGAGGTTTGCATTTATGGAACGATGGAATCCGGCTGAGCTCGAGATTGATTTGTTTTGCAAAGGAATCCGAATCGATTCATCCTGCACGATTGGGGACGATGGGAGGCTTTTCGCGCGCACCCGCGCCGGCCTGGGCAGCGGCCTGGAAATCGTCATTCCGGGTGATCTGAAAGATATTTGGCTCAACGTGCCTGTGGAAGAAGATTTTGCACAACAGTCCCCTTATCTACTTTTGAAGCAGACCAATGATTATGTGATCTGCGATAACCGGAACGGTCAAGAGTACAAGGTCATCATTCCACCCGAACCATCCTGGTATAAACGCAAAACGAGTTCCGGCGCCTCCATGTATAGAATTGGAGTTTTGCAGGGGACCTACCTTGGAATCTACATCAACAATTCCTGTTCGTACTGGTTTCATGAACCGGCTCTGAACTGTCGATTTTGCACAAGCGGCTACAACGTTGGCGTAAATGAAGAGGCGCAAAAGAAAATCCAGGATGTTGTTGAAACT
Organism: uncultured bacterium; assembly: GCA_963771165.1. Taxonomy (GTDB): domain Bacteria; phylum Acidobacteriota; class HRBIN11; order JAKEFK01; family JAKEFK01; genus JAKEFK01. The sequence continues at coordinate 138,256 of CAVYSN010000021.1, forward strand.
GCATTGGCTGCAAAAGAAGAATCGGGTGTGACATTCCTTCATATCAACAGCGGCTTTCAAAATGACAAAGATCTCGACCTTGCGGGTCCTTATGTAAAAGCAATCAAAGAGAAGGTTGGATTGCTGATAGGAATACAGATGGTCCCAACGGCGAATCTCTGGAAATATGATTGGCTGATCGATCTGGGTGTCAATCATTTTTCATTTTGTTATGAGTTTCATAATCCCGATTACTTTGCACGTTTATGTCCGGGGAAGGAAAAGACCCTTGGTCAGAGTAGTTTCTTTAGAGCTCTAGAATACACGGTGAACCGCCTGGGGAAGGGAAGTTGTTCCGGTGAAATCATAGCCGGTGTAGAGCCACTGGAAGATACGATGAAGGCCATTGATTACATAACCGATGTCGGAGCTTTTCCAACTGTATGTATCTTTCGGCCGGTGATCGGTTCGGACATGGAGAATTATCCATCTCCCAACTTCGAAGAAATGGTTGAAATCATGCGGTACATGTATGAGACGTGCCGCAAGAAAGGAATTCCGATCGGCATCGCGCCCAATATTGAAGTCAGTCTCATTGTTCAGCCGGATGACGGGCGGTACCTGGTACCCCGCAATATGAGTTTTCACTGGAATGAATGGATGTTAAAGTGGAAACGCCTTCTTGCCAATCAATTCGTTTTCAAAAAAGAGCTGAAGCCGCGGATCATTCTGGCCAATGAAAATGACAGCAGGAAATACAGTGAGAATTGGTCCGATGCCACGCGATACAGCTCGCTTGCTTCCCCTCAATCCGGCAAGGAAAACTTTCCGCTACATACTTAAGGAGAAACAAATGGAACTTCAAACACAATTGCAGCCGCTGGCAAAACTTCAAACCTTTGCTAAGTTTCCGGTACTCACTTTACTTTTTGAAACGATGGAGGAACAAGGATTCATTTCTGCGCGTCCGTGTCTGAATGGTGTCGAATTCCGTTTCCTCAATGAAGTGAATGGACTCCCGAACCGGTGTTACTTAAGAGTCTATTTTCCAAATGACAGCAAATGTGTGCTCTTTTTTCATAAGAAGAGCTCGGTTCCGTTCAGCCATGATCGTTTTTCGTACGGCGGTGTTGTGATCGACGCAAGGTCGACCGAACGTTTTGACGCGGATGATGTGAAGGAATGGGTTCTTTTTCTGAAGAATGGAATGCCGCCGGATCTGCGCCCAAAGACCTTGAAAAAAAGCATTCCTTACACAATTCCGGAGGATTGAAGCATGAAGATGCCCGACCCCTACCGAATCAAAATGACAGAACCGATTCATCTGGTCTCACGGTTAGAACGTGAAGCCGCTTTGTGCGAAGCTGAGTACAACTTATTCCGGTTGCCTGCCGAAGTTGTTTTCATCGATCTGTTGACAGATAGCGGAAACGGTTCCATGAGCGCAGACCAATGGGCAGCTATGATGACAGGCGATGAATCTTATGCGGGCTCACAAAGTTTCTATCGGCTGAGAGATGCGGTGCAGAAAATATTTGGTTTCCCTTACGTCCTTCCAACACACCAGGGACGCGCTGCTGAACATATCTTTTTCTCTTCTGAAGTAAAAGAAGGAGATGTGATCCCGTCCAATGCCCATTTCGATACAACTCGCGCGAATCTCGAATGGTTGGGAGCCAGGCCGGTTGATCTACCGGCAGAGTGTGCAAGCAATCCAGATAGCGATTGCCCATTTAAGGGGAACATGCACATTTCTCAACTTGAGACGCTCCTGAATGAAAAGCGTGATCGGATTCCATTCGTGATGCTGACGATCACGAATAACCGTGTCGCCGGACAGCCTGTTTCAGTTGAGAATGTTTCGCGCGTTTCAGAACTCTGCAAACAATTTCATAAAAGATTGATCATCGATTCCTGCCGCCATGCTGAAAACTCTTACTTGATACAGCAACGAGATCCTCAATTTTTCGATTTTTCCATTCAAGAAATTTCAAGAAAGATATTTTCATTTGCTGATGGAATGTTAATGAGCGCCAAAAAAGATGGGCTTTGTAACATCGGCGGTTTGATCGCAATACGGGATCAAGCGCTTTACGAACGAGTGAACAATCTGTTGATTTTAAAAGAGGGTTTTAGCACCTACGGCGGTCTTGCAGGACGTGATCTGGCTGCAATGGCGGTCGGGTTGAACGAAGCCCTGCAACAGGATTATCTTGCTCATAGAATCGGGCAGGTGGAATTTCTGTTGAAGCAATTGCAGGACCGGTCCATTCCCGTTTATACACCTGCCGGTGGTCATGCAGTTTATGTTGATGCCGGCAATTTTCTGGATGGGAAGTTCCAACTTCCGGGGCAATCGCTGGCTGCGGCCCTTTTTCTGGAAGGGGGCATCCGGTCGTGCGACCTTGGAGGTAGTATGTTTGCCGGTACCTCTTTTGCTCTTGAATTATTGAGATTGGCGATTCCGCGAAGGACGTACACGGAAAGTCATTTGACATATGTGGCTGATGTTTTTTCTGAAATTGCGCGGAACAAGGATCTTATACCAAACCTGCAGTGCGCTTATAAAGCGCCTTTTCTAGGTCATTTCACTGCAAGGTTTGCAACACAAAATCCACCCGGTATCCTGTTGAGCGATTCCACGAAGGGTTTGGCCGTTTCCGCTAATGCTATTTAGCGTTCGAAGCGCCGGCTCCGGTCGCGCTCAGGCCCGCTTCAACCTCGAATCGCGCCGCTTGAACCGCGTCCCTTTCCAACAAAATCCCGCAGTATAGACTGCTTCGGTGGAGGAATGAATGAAATATTTCATCTTTGTGTTTCTACTGATCGCCACAGTTTCCGGAGCTCAAACTCAAATACAGCAGCAGCCGGCCTGCTCCACGCCGGAGTTTCGACAGTTTGATTTCTGGGTGGGTGAATGGGTTGTGGATCAAGCTGGTAAGCCGGCCGGAACGTCCAGCATTCAATTGATTCTTGATCAGTGCGTCATCCTGGAAAACTGGAGCGGTCGTGGTGGTTACACTGGAAAGAGCTTCAATATCTATAATGCGCAGTTGAAGAAATGGCAGCAGTTCTGGGTAGATAACAGCGGCGCCGCTATCCTTTTCAGTGGGGAATTCAAAGATGGCGCGATGCGGGTGCAATCGGAAGGAACAGATGGAGAAGGGAAGAGACAACTTACCCGGATGACGTTTACTCCGATGGGACGCGATCGTGTCAGACAGTTGTGGGAAAAATCAGACGATGACGGAAATACCTGGCAATCCATGTTTGATGGAAACTACGTAAGAAAGAAATAGTTGCTCGTGATGCCGCGTTTCGTGATCAGGTAAACGGCAAAAGTACCAAGCCAGTGGCTCCCCTGATAGTGTTCCTCCGTGATGGCGCGAAGTCCCTTCTCGCGGTGAATGGCAGCGGTTGCGATCAGGGATGGGAGGCGAGGATCGTCCGTACGAAGAGCGGATGCAATTCCTTCCAACATCCAGGCCCGACTCAGATTCAATCCATCCAAATGCGCGAGTTTTCCATCGGCTGGGTCGGCGCCAATCGTAGGAGGGAGCCATTCCTGGGAGCCATCTGTTGGAAGAAACGGGAGGAATGCTGTGAGCCACGTGGAGAATTGATCGGTCGTTAGAATTCGTCGCATGAGATCCGCTTCAGCGATGCAAGGAGACAAAAAATCCTGTCCGGATGGTTCATAAGAGAGCGGGCCGTTTCGGTCATTCAGGTAGAAGCTACGGCTGCAGGAAATCAGCAGCGCTTCAAGTTCAGCATCCCCCGAAACGCGGGTCCAATCGAGGATCATTCCAAAAGAAAAAGCTGTCTGTGTATGTTCTCCTTCACGAATTGGATGCGAAAGTTTTGGCAGCCACTGCTTCAAACGATTTGCTACGGCAGTTTCCAGTGGATGAAGGGTGATCCACCAATCCTGAGCTTGAGGATCGTCCCATTCGCGTAGCTCAGCCGCCAGCTGCAAAAGCCAGGCTAAACCGTACGGACGTTCAAACGTTTCTCGTCCCTCGCGTTCCACGTATTCTACTTCGCCTGAAATGTTCCCGGGTGTGAAGGTTCTTGCCAGGGCAATTCTTCCTTCCGAAGCAAATTCAGCCGCAGGAAACGTTCTTATCAAACGGACGAGAAGCCAGTGACCGTGCACCGCCGAATGCCAGTCAAAGCATCCGTAAAAGGCCGGAGTCAGCTCCCGGGGAGGTTTCGCGTCGGCATCGCCGTTCAATACGTGCGCGATCTTGTTTGGATATTCCTTATGAATACAATTCAGAGCCAGTGCCGCAAATCGCTTTGCAGCAACAACGTCAAACTTCGTCATGTAGTTCTCACAGAAGCACGCGAGCGCGATGAATCGCGCCTCTACAGAATTCGAATCATGATCCACATCAACAGAACATGGAGAGACCAGATGGTTACTGCAAACGGCAATTGGAATTTGATCACGCCATACTGATCTTTCATATTCAGAAGAGCAGTCGGAACGATGTTAAAGTTTGCGGCCATGGGGGTCATCAAGGTACCGCTGGAGCCTGCGGTTAAAGTCAGGATCGCCACCATCGCAGGGTCAACACTATGCGGCCTGACGATTAAGGGGACCAATACGCCAGTTGCAATCACGGGGAACGCAGCAAATGAATTACCCATTACAATTGTGAACACTGTCATCCCCACGCAGTTTGCAAGAACCAGTAAGAACAGGCTATTCTCCGGAACAATGGATTGGATGCCACCCGCTATCAAATCTCCAATCTTTGCAGCCGTAAAGATAATTCCAAGAGATGCAAGCAACTGAGGGAGGAGGCTCAAAGAACCGATTGCGTCATTGATGCGTCTTCCTTCCTGGAACATGGTCCGTGTTGTGCTGCCGGTGATTCGCAAAGCCAGGACCATTGCAACAACACCTCCCACGCCGAGTCCGATGAGCGCAGCTCGATTGACTGAGCTGGATTCAAAGCCGGCTATGCGAAAAGCCAGAGCAAAAGCGAAAGTAACAAGGGGAATCGCAATCACCGGTAAGAAAATCTTGTTCTTCAGGCGCGAAGCATGCACGGCTTGCTGCTCTTGAGTCGATTCATTGTAAGTTCCGATACCCACTCGACCCAGCCCGTCGATGGCAACCATCGCCAACACCAAAATACCGGTCACCCAGTTCGGAAGAAGACTTCCGAACGCAAACGCAATTGCAAGAAGAAACCAGAACAAGCCGCTTCCGTAGCGATGCCGGTGGCTCTTGTCTTTGAATGTCATAACAGCAAAGACGAGTAAAACAATACCTGCCACCGCATAAACAACATCTAAATTTAAAAGCCATTTTGTGATCATGAATTCAACGCTCTTTCCTGCTCATTCGATTTAAGCGACGGTCCAACCTCAGAAATTGAATCGCCCCTAGAAGGATAGAGATCATGACGATTGGTGTTGTGAACAAAATCAAACGCCAGAGGCTCACTTCATAACCAAGTCCTTTCATCACTCCGTACACCAGCAATATTCCGGGTTGCACAATGGATAGGTTTTGACCATAAAAATTGCCGTAATTCTCACTCGCCGAATTAGCGGCTTTGATTTTCTCAATCGTTTCTGATTCCACTTCTCCTTTGCTTTTTGCCTCTGCAGCTCCTGATGACATTGGAAAAATTAAGGGCCGCACAAATGAGGCATGACCGGTCAGGCGGAGACCCAGAAAGCCATGAAGGATGCGAAAGAGCTGATAAAGAATCGACAGTCGACCCACTGTCGCGGCACGGAATCGGCGGATCAATACAGCGGATTGTTCCTGCAAGCCGTAACGCTCAGCAAGTCCGATGGCGGGAAGGGTTATGAGAAAGAGCGTCATCAACCGGTTTTCTGTAAAAGCTCGACCCAGCATATTGATGATTCCTTCCTCTCCCGGCCTCGTAAGGCTTGAAAACAACGGCAATCCTGCAATCAAACCGGTGACCAGAGCAGCAACTACGACAACAAGTGTTGTACGAAGCTTAAGAGCGAAGCCAATGATCACAATGAGTATGCCGGACAGCTTCAACCATTCAGGCAAAACATTCCTCCGTTTGAGTGATGAGCAATGAGACCGACCAGGAAGGTTTCATGACTCATTGCTCATGACTTCGGCACTTCTTCAAAGCTTGCTTCGATTGCGGCGATTTGATCCTGTCGTTCATCGATCTTCGCTCCGGTAGGTGGGCCTTCGAAGCGTTTGCGCTCCATGGCGAACCAGAGCACTACAAGAAAGAAGATCAGTCCAATTGTGAGATACAACACCTTCTCATTCGGTGGTTGAAATCCGACCCACGCAAGGACGAGGCCTCCAATGATCGCGAGCAGAGCAATTGGTTTTGAAAGCCCACGAAGATTAAATGGTCCTTTTTCCCGCCATGTTTTTCCTTCGGCTAATAGCCCCGCTGCGATCGGCATCAGATAGGAGATGTAAAGAAATACAGCGCAGCCGGTTGCGAGAACAATGAACGCAGGAGCGTACAAACATGAAATCAAAACCATCAAAACGCTGATCCAGATCGCAACAGTTGGCGTACGATGTTGCAGATTCACACGGCTCAACTCTTCCGACATAGGCAATCCGCCGTCACGAGCAAAGGCATACATCATGCGCGAGCAAGAGGTCAGGCCGGCCAGAGCGCAAAGGTAATTCGCAAGAACAATACCTATATAAAGGAAGGACCGAAGTGCGGCCGGCATTTGCGAGGCTCCCATTAAATATGCAAATACGCCGTATCCGGTCTTGGCGCCTTCTTCGATATCAGGCATTGCAAGAACGAAAGCGCCGACCATGAGATAACCAAAAAGAGCCGACCAGAGGACCGCGCGCCACATTCCACGCGGAACATTTACAGCCGCTTGCTGAGTCTCCTCCGAGGTGTGCGCTGATGCATCGAATCCCGTGATCGTGTAGCAAACCAGAAGCAGACCGAGTAGAAACGCGCCAAACATGCTTGGAGTCTGAGACGGCCAAACAGAGCCTCCCGCATCACCCGTGAAATTCGTAAACGTAAACAACCGAACGAAATCTGTTTCTACCGGTGAATAAACAAGCAAAGCAAGGCTGAGAAGAGTCGATACTGCAAAAATGAGGTAACCACTGAAATCTGTAAGTATTGTTGTTGCACGAATTCCGAAATGGTTCAGCAACCCTTGAGTGGTTAGAATCGTCATCACGAAGATAAACTGAGTGACATCAAAAGGGAATCCGCCAATGTTCCACAGGATGACCACTCTTTGGGGATCCATTGCGAAAACACCGTTGAGCACAAGATCACGGAACAGTAGATACACCCCGACATCGACCGATGCCACAACAAAAATCAAGCCGAGCAGATTGAACCAGGCGGTGGCCCATCCCCATGCACGGCCTCCCAGAATCGAACCCCAGTGATACAGTCCACCTGCCGTAGGATAGGCGGATGCGATTTGTCCCATCGCAAGCGCTACAACGATTGCAAAGAGGCTGCCGACCGGCCAGCCGATTCCAATGGAGGCCCCGCCCGTTGCACTGAACCCGGCAGCAAAAGCAGTAATGCCGCCCGCAAGAATACAAATGATGGAGAAGGAGATCGCGAAATTTGAAAACCCGCTCATTCGCCGCGAAAGCTCTTGAGCATATCCCAGCTTGTGCAGCTGTTTTACGTCCTCGTCATGATGCGTTGTGTGCAATGACATGAGATGTCATTTTAGTCGAACATCCATTGGAAATGTAGATGCAAGTTTGTACGCTCCCGATATATCATGTGATTCAACTGGAGGAAAAAAGATGACCAGAGCCTTGGCGGTTTTCTCCATCTTAATCGGAATGTTCGCAGACCCTGCTGTTTTCGCGGCTGAATTGAAATGCGATACGCCGGAGTACCGGCAGCTGGATTTCTGGATCGGAGAATGGAATGTGATCGATCAAACCACCGGAAAACAGGTCGGCACGAGCCGAATCGAAAAACTTCTGGACGGATGTGTGATTTTCGAGTCATGGAAAGGAGAGGACCAATTTGAGGGCCATAGTTTCAATCTTTACAATCGCGAAGACAAACAATGGCAACAGGTATGGGTGGATGGACGTGGACAGCGAATTGATTTTCAGGGCGAATTTCGCGGTGATGGAATGCACTACGAAGGTCCATTTCGATCTGGCGGGAAAAATGTGATGTCTCGCATGACCTTCCTCAAACTGCCTGATGATCGCGTTCGTCAACTTTGGGAACAATCCGCGGATGGGAGCAAGACATGGAATGTTTTGTTCGATGGATTGTACGTGAAGAAGGGAGAGTGAGCAGAAGCAACTTCTCAACCTGAAACGCGGGCGCATAAATGTCCTCCCTGAGCCTGCCGAAAAACTCAGGAAGAAGTACGTCTTAGTTGGAGCGGGAGCATCTTTGCCCGCAAAGCCTCATCGAGGTTTACATATCCATGCGGACTGGAAGTCTTGACTGGAAGTCCGCGCTCCAAACTAGTTTTTCGACAGGCTCCCCTACAATGTTTATGCGGTTTGTAGGGGCGCAATTCATCGCGCCCGCGTGCTGGTGTGGCTTTAAAGAATGCGGAAGGTGAAGGTTGTTGTTGGAGCTTCGAGAGGCAATTTGTTTAATTTCCCGCTAACATCGCGAGCCGAGAGGTAATAAAGAATTGTGGATCCTTGGGCCTGAGCCGGGATGAAGGCTTCAAAGAAATCCTGTTGACCGGCAATGAATGAAAATGAAACTTCCTGAAACGCTGAATCGCCCTGTCTCTTCCATAGTAAGAAAATTTGATTGAGGTTCAGCCCGCGCTCTGCTCGGATTCGAGCTATGACACGATAAGGTGCCGAATTATTTGCAGTATTTTTCAGCGGTTTATGTTCGTCAATGACAACCGATTTCTTCGGTAGAAATTCAGATGCAGCCGAAAGATTGAGTATTCCCCAGCCATATGTGTTATCAGGTGAAGAAGCCTGGTGCGCAGTTTCCATCAGGGCTTCGCGAATTTGAGTCGGTTTCCAGTCCGGATGCGCCGACAAAAGCGCTGCAGCGGCTCCTGCGACGAGAGGGCAGGAAAAAGATGTGCCGTTGGCACGACCGAAGCTGCTTTTTGAAAAACTCGTCGCAACAAAAGTATCCTGCCCCCGAGCGACAACTTCGGGTTTGATTCGACCGTCTTTCGTTGGACCTCGCGAGCTAAACGTTGTGATGATTCCATTCAAATCCACAGCACCAACCGCTAACATTTGTTTTGCATCCGCCGGGGCAACGAGAGTTGAACTCGCAGGCCCCGCGTTGCCGGCGGAGTTCACAACCACAATCCCTTTTTTTGCCGCTTTACTGACAATTTTTGAGGTGATTGCGGTTTGTCCATCGAAATCAAATTGAGTATACCAATCTGTGTAGCCCAGAGAGCTGCTGATCACGGTTGCTCCCAACCTGTCGGCCCATTCAAAAGCAGCGACCCAGTTATCTTCTTCAACAGCGGTTTCACTTCGGATATCTTCGGTAGCTGCCAGAAGAAATTCTGCTCCATACGCCGGCCCATAGAGCTTTCCGCGCACCTCTCCTCCGACGCAGGACCAGGCGGCCGTGCCATGAGAATCGGTATTGCCGCCATTCGTAACGTTGTCATCCCCGAAAACAAAATCGCGCTCTGCAAGAACCGTCTGATTCTTGAATGCAATGTGATCCTTCCTGAATCCGGAATCAAATACGGCTACAATTTCGCCCTGACCGGCAAAACCCTTCTTGTGAAGACCAGGAACTCCTATCTGAGTCAACTGATCCTTGGATTGTCCGTATTGAAGGTTTTTTGCTTTCTGAGCCTCCGATTCCAGCGGGACCGGCTTCAACGGCTCTGACAAACGATGGAACGTCAACACCGGCCGAACCTCTTCGACAAATCCAAGCTTCAGGATCTTTTCCCGGCAGGTTGCATCGCACAGAGCGCTCACGCCGTGCAGCCACCGGCTTTCTACTAATACTGTAGCACCATGTCTGCGAACCGCATCGATATATTCTTTTTGAACAGGAAGATCCGACTCGTCAAGGGACCCCTCCGCGCGGTGCATACGCCGCAAGATTGCCGCACGGGTGAAAGTTTTCAAATTTTCAGACCCGGCAGGATGATTTTGTAGAAGCCTTTCCTTGAACAAGATCCAGACTTTATCGGTGCGGTTGGAAGAAGTGCTCTCCTTCTGCAGGACAAATAGAGCAAGGATGAAGATGGTTAAGATGAGTATGCGAAATCTCATATTGCTGTTTGTAGCGCCACGTCCCGTGGGTCGAGCTTGAGCTCAAGAGCCCGCCAGAGGCGGGCGTTACAAACTACTCTAACTGATAGTTGGGCGCTTCTTTTGTGATGATGACGTCATGGACGTGACTCTCTTTTAAACCCGCGGCCGTGATTCGCATGAATTTTGTTTTTGTGCGCATTTCTTCGAGATTTCTGCATCCGCAATAACCCATTCCGGCGCGAAGTCCGCCAACAAGCTGATGAATGATAGTGGATACACTTCCGCGGTAAGGAACACGCCCTTCGATTCCCTCCGGAACCATTTTGCTGGCATCGTCAGTGCTTTGCGCGTAGCGGTCCTTGCTTCCACGCTTCATTGCTTCCAATGAACCCATGCCACGATAAACTTTGTAGTGACGTCCTTGAAAAAGGACCTGTTCTCCGGGACTTTCGTCTGTACCAGCAAAGAGGGAACCGATCATCACGCAATTTGCGCCGGCGGCAATTGCCTTAGCAACATCGCCGGAATACTTGATTCCGCCATCTGCGATCAGGGGAATCCCGTATTCACGGCTAATTTTGTAGCAGTTATCGATTGCTGTGATCTGCGGCACGCCGGCTCCGGAAACAACGCGTGTGGTGCAAATCGACCCGGGCCCCATACCGACTTTGAGCCCATCCACTCCGCGTTCAATCAGATCCTTCGCAGCTTCCGCGCTTGCAATGTTACCCGCAACGACGTCAATGTTTGGAAATTGATTCTTAACTTTCGTTACAGCTTCCAGGACATTCTTTGTATGACCGTGAGCCGTGTCAACTACGAGCACATCAACATGAGCATTTGCAAGAGCGGATGCGCGTTCGATCATGTCCGCTGAAGGGCCAATGGCTGCTCCCACACGGAGTCGACCAAGCTCATCCTTGCAGGCTGTCGGAAATTCGATTCCCTTCTTGATGTCTTTTACAGTGATGAGACCTTTCAGCTTGTAATCATCATCCACAACAAGCAATTTCTCGATCTTATGCCGGTGTAAAATCTTTTTTGCTTCTTCCAAATCGATCCCGACAGGGACAGTGATCAGATTTTCTTTGGTCATCACCTGAGAAATCTTCTGTTTAAAATTCATCTCAAACCGCAGATCACGATTCGTAAGGATACCGACAAGTTTTCCATCCTGTGTGATCGGAACTCCTGAAATTCTAAACTTCTCCATCACAGCCAGAGCATCGGAGATTAAAGCATCGGGAGACATTGTGATCGGATTCACAATCATTCCGGATTCGGAACGTTTCACTTTGTCGACTTCATCGGCTTGTTCGGCGATCGTCATGTTCTTATGAATGATGCCGATGCCGCCTTGTTGAGCAACGGCGATAGCCAGATCCGATTCCGTGACCGTATCCATGGCAGCACTAACGATCGGAACGTTGAGCTGTATGTTACGCGAAAAATTTGTTCGGATGTCGGTTTCTGCGGGCAAAACTTCAGAACGCGACGGTGTCAGCAGCACGTCATCGAACGTTAATCCTTCATCGAGCGGTTTGTTCAACATCGTTTTATTTTGCCGGTTCCCCGCAATTTGCGCAGAACTTCGCGCCTGCAGCGAGTGCGGTTCCACATTTTGAACAGGTGTTTGCCACTAATGAAGTGCCGCAGCTACTGCAGAATTTGGAGCCGGCAGGGACCTGAGTGCTGCACTTCGGGCAAGCGACTGTTGATTGAAGTTTTGCTCCGCAGGCGCTGCAAAATTGTGAACCCGCGGGAATCTGTGCCTTGCAGCTCGGACAAACGATCATTCCCGCACCCTGTGTCTGCTGGGCTCCCTGCATCGCTTGGGCGACCATACCGGGAAGCATCATTCCAAGACCGGCCCCCATGCCAAGCCCCATTCCTTCGCCGGCGGAACCACCTTCCTGCTTTGCCGCGTCGCCAACTGCGCGCGCCGCTTTATAGCGCATGTACTGATTCATATCGCCAACCGCGGCCATTCCGCTCCGTTCATCAATGATTTTTTGCACATCTTCAGGAGGTGTGATCGAGTTGATATAAAAATCCACAAGCTCCAGGCCATAACGGTCGAAGTCATCTTTTACGCGCGTTTTCAAAGCAACGCCCAGTTCATCATAGTAACGAGGTAAATCCAGCAATGTCTTTAAGGTTTCGCCCAGGACGTCGTTCAAACGCGATACAATGATGTCACGCAAAAATCCTTCCACATCCCCCGTTGTGTATCGATGCTGCGTTCCTACGATCGTATTCACGAATAACTGCGGTTCGATAATCCGCATGGAAAAGATGCCAAACGCACGCAATCGGACCATCTTGAATTCAGTATCTCGAAAAACGACAGGCTCACGCGTTCCCCATTTCTGATTCGTGAAGACGCGGCGGCTGACATAATAAACCTCCGCTTGAAAAGGAGACTTGAAACCAAATGGCCAGCTCATCAACTTCGTAAGCCTGGAAGGTTCATTGTCGATAGCGTATGGCGTCCTGCTGTAAAAACATCGAGCGCCTTGCCATCCCGGAAAAATACGGCGGACTGACTTTCTGCGACAATCAACTGGGCGCCCATCTTAATCTCATCGCTATCCGGAAAACGCCAGACCATGTCTTCGCCGGTGTCTTCTTTCCATTGAATTACTTCAATTGCCATCTTGTGCTCCTCCCAAAAGGATTAAAAGCGATGCGGGCGAGCCGCCCGCGGTACAATTATTTAATCAATACGTTTTTGCGATCGTCAATTCGCTTTTCCAATCCTGAAATTTGCTGCTCCCATATTTTCCGTTGCTCAACGTGTGTAAGGGTTTGATCATTTTTTAGACTGCTTTCCAGCGCTTCCACGTCACCCATCAAGGAAAGATCATATTGATAAATTCGATCCAGCTCTGCTTCTTGAATCTTTACTTGATCGAAAAATCCTGAATACCCGTAGGCTGCATGCCTGATCGTGTTTGCCATTTTGAAGAGTTTTTGTGAAAGGCGATCCACATCATCGAGTTCATCCAGATTGCCGGCGTTGAACTGTTCGCGTTTGATTTCATCCAGAGCTGCGCGTGAGGAGTCGATTCTGTCTGCAAGATATTCACGAAATCGTTTGTCCGTATCGCGGCGTGCTTCTTTTTCCCTGTAATCTTTTAACCCGGGTATAGCATCCGCCAATTTTTCGAGCCAGTTCTTTTCGCTCTGGTACATATCCATCCGACCTCCTTTCCATTTTCACCGCTGAGGACGCAGAGGGCGCAGAGAATTTAACTTGACTCGGCGTTCTCTGTGTACTCTGCGGTGAAAAACACATTACGCGTTAACGCCGCAACATTTTTTGTATTTATTCCCCGATCCGCAGGGGCAGGGATCATTTCGTCCTACTTTTTGCCCTTTCCGGACGGCTGTCACAACTGCCGTTTCCAGAGAGGGCCCGGAAAATTGCACAGCTTTCGGCGCTTTGACAACTCTCGGCGCATCTTCCGCGGAAGGTGGCTGCGTCATAAATACGTATTTGACGATTTCATCTTCCATTCGGTTCATCATTTCTTCAAACAAAGCAAATGATTCCTTCTTGTACTCGATCAATGGATCGCGTTGACCATAGCCACGGAAGCCGATTCCTTCCTTTAGATGATCCAATCCGTATAAATGATCTTTCCATTGTGAATCGATGACGTGCAGCATCAGCAAACGTTCGTGCATGGTCCAGCGGTCGGAGCCAATCGCATTTTTCTTATCGCTGTAGATTTGCTCTAACCGGTGATACAGAAAATCGTAAATGTTGTCCGGATTTTCCAGTTCGCGGAGTTTTGAAGGATCCACATCGATTCCGAATTGTGCACGAAGATCATTTACGAGCCCTTCCACATCCCAGTCGCGCGGATCTTTTCCGGAAGGGCAACGTTCGTCAACATTCCATTTCAGAATATCTTCGCAAAGCTCCATGATGTATTCGGTATGCGACTCTTCTTCCAGTACTTTGCGTCGTAATCCATAAACAGCTTCTCGCTGTTTATTCATCACGTCATCATATTCCAGCAGATGTTTACGGATCTCGAAGTTTCTTGATTCCACTTGTTTCTGAGCGTGTTCGATGGATCGCGATACAAGCTTGTGTTCGATTGGAACACCTTCTTCCATTCCGAGACGTTGCATGATCGGCGAAATCCGGTCGCTGCCGAAGATCCGCATCAGGTCATCTTCGAGAGACAGATAGAATCGGGAAGAGCCGGGATCCCCCTGACGTCCCGCGCGTCCGCGCAGCTGATTATCAATTCGCCGCGCTTCGTGACGTTCGGTTCCGATGATGTGAAGTCCGCCAAGGTCCGCAATACCGGAACCCAGCACAATATCCGTCCCACGGCCGGCCATATTTGTTGCGATTGTGACAGCTGCTTTCTGTCCGGCCTGAGCTACGATCTCTGCTTCCTTTTCATGGTATTTTGCGTTTAACACGACGTGTTTGATGCCGGTGCGCTTGAGTAGCGCTGAGAGTCGCTCGGATTTTTCGATGCTCACCGTTCCGACAAGAACGGGACGTCCCGTTTCGTTCATCTGTTTGATCTCTTCAACAACAGCGTTGAACTTTTCTTTTTCCGTGCGGTATACAACATCGGGAAAGGAAAGACGCGTTAAATCTCTATTTGTCGGGATCACTACGACGTCCAGGCGGTAGATCTTTCCAAATTCCACCGCTTCCGTCTCGGCTGTTCCAGTCATGCCTGCGAGCTTCTTATACATCCGGAAATAATTTTGTAGAGTGATTGTGGCGAGGGTCTGATTCTCCGATTCTATTTTTACGTTCTCTTTTGCTTCCAGGGCCTGATGCAATCCGTCGCTGTAGCGGCGTCCGGGCATCAGTCGGCCGGTGAATTCATCGACGATCAAGACCTGGCCGTCTTTCACGACATAATCGACATCATTTTCGAACAGAGCATGCGCTTTCAACCCCTGATGGATGTGGTGAAGCCAGTCCATGTTGTTCGGGTCGTACAGGTTCTGAATGCCTAGCATACGTTCGGCATGCAGAATTCCTTCCTCCGTCAGCGAAACTGTGTTCGCTTTTTCATCAACCGTGTAGTCCGAATCCTTCTTCAGCCGGGGAATGATCCGATCGATCTTGTAGTATTTATCAGTGCTTTCTTCCGCGGGTCCGGAAATGATTAGAGGAGTTCGCGCTTCATCGATCAGGATGCTGTCGACTTCATCAACGATTGCAAAATGATGTTCATGCTGAACGTAATCGCGCAAATCATATTTCATGTTGTCGCGCAGGTAGTCAAAACCGAATTCATTATTCGTTCCGTACGCAATATCGGAATGGTAAGCGTCCTGGCGTTCCTGCGTTGAGGAGTCATGTTGAATGATACCGACAGTGAGTCCCAGGAATTTGTAGATCGGACCCATCCACTCGGCATCGCGGCGTGCCAGATAATCGTTCACCGTCACGATATGGACGCCCTTCTTTGGTGAGAGCATTCAAATAGGCAGGGAGAGTTGCTACGAGAGTTTTTCCTTCACCGGTCGCCATCTCAGCAATTTTGCCCTGATGAAGCACGATCCCACCGATGAGCTGGACATCGAAGTGACGCATTCCAGTCGTGCGTTTGGAAGCTTCACGGACCACAGCAAAAGCTTCGGGCAAAAGGTCATCCAGAGTTGCGCCATTCGCAAGTTTTTCCTGAAAATGCTGCGTTTTCAGACGAAGTTGTTCATCCGAGAGCTTTTCAACTTCAGGTTCCAATGCGCTGATTTGCTGCACAATCGGAATCAGCTTCTTTAGAGTCCGCTCGTTTTCGCTTCCAAATACTTTCGTCAGGAAATAGTTCAGTACGGCCATATATTTTAGAAAGTTAAGAGTTAAAGGTCAAAAGTTAAAGGTTAAAAGTGCTCAGTCCCTCAACTCTTAACTTTAAACCTTTAACCTTTAACTTCAATTGGTTACACTACTGGTTAAAGTGGATCTTAGTGATTCATTAAACATAACAAAACCCCTCTGGCCCGTCAAATTTCCACCGAAATGGTCTCGCCCCTAGTATGTTCACTTTCCACTTTCCACTAGTATAAAATCTCCAGTACATGGACATCGTTGTAAATGTCTTTGCATTCCTGCTGGGTCTGCTGGGGTGTTTGTTCATTGTCGGTTATCAGGGCCAAACCGGACGCCTCCTGATCGGATTGATATTGATCGGAGCGGGGGTTGTGCTGTTTGTGACTTCGCGTCTGCGGCCAAAGCAAACCACATTCGTCCAAAAAATTGATCTAACGGGGGACATATCCGCTCAAGAACTGAAGTGCAAGAATTGTGGATCCACGTTGACCAATAAATCTGTGACGATGCGTTCCGGCGCAATCTTCATCTCCTGCGAATTCTGCGGGTCCCAGTATCAGCTGGAGGAAGCACCCAAATGGTGATCTCATTTTTCTCCAGGCCTCAGAAGATTCGTCCTGATCTTTATACGTACCGTTTTTCGGATACTCGTGGTTATTTTCGCCGGGTCCATCTGCGGATTGAGGAGGATGGCAGCGGGGTTCTTTTCCTTGACGTCACGGATGCGATTCATTTGAATCAGACGGCAGCGCTCATTGCATACTGGGCACTCGATGGAATGCCTGAAAAGAAGGCTCTGCGGCGCCTGAAGGCCGCCTACTCGGGACATGAGCAGATCGGTCGAGATGTGGCAGGAATCTACAAGCTGATTCAGCATGTTACAAAGGAAACCGGTTGCCCGAGTTGCGGGGTTGATTTCCTTGAAAGGAAAGCGCTCTTCAGCACGCGAGCCAATGCGCCGTATAAAGCCGACATTGCGCTGACTTACGGTTGCAACAATGCCTGTTCACATTGTTACAACGCGACGTCCCATCTCGGAATGGCATCGCTGGCGGTCGAAGATTGGAAAAGGGTGTTTGTTCTGCTGAAAGAGAAGGGCGTTCCTCACATCATCTTTACAGGTGGTGAAGCAACTCTTCACCCGGATCTTGCACAGTTGATTTATTTTGTTGATCAACAAGGTCAAATCGCAGGGCTCAATTCCAACGGCCGACGCTTTTCTCAAATGTCTTTTGTGCAAAATATGAAACAGGCGGGATTGAATCACTTGCAGATCACACTCGCGTCCCATCAAGCCCGTATTCATGATGAAATCAACGGCGTTTCAGCTTTTTCACAAACGGTGAAGGGAATTGAAAATGCTCAAGCAGGCGGTATTCATACAATAACGAACACCACAATCATGCAGAAGAATCGCGATCATGTGGAAGAGATCATCGAGTTTATTCACGAGCTCGGCATTCGAACGTTCGCGATGAATGGAATGATTTATTCGGGCGGTGGCTATTGCGATCCGAATGCGATTCCTGAAGAAGAACTCCCGGCCATCCTGATCAGAATCCGCGATCACGCGCTGGAACGGAATATGAAGTTTCTGTGGTACACACCGACAGAGTATTGCCGAATGAATCCAGTCGAGCTGGAGATCGGCGCCAAGAGATGCAACGCGGCCGAATATTCGATTTGCGTGGAGCCAAACGGCGATGTGCTTCCCTGCCAATCTTTCTATGTTGCAGCAGGAAACATTCTTCGCGATCCGTGGGATCAGATCTGGAACGGAAAATTATTCCGGTCATTCAGGGATCGCGGAACGGATCCACGCTGGGCAGGTCTTCCGGAAAAATGTTGGGAGTGTCCCGACCTTCCAATGTGCGGTGGTGGCTGCCGGATCGAACGGGAAGCACGCGATGGAGCAACCGTGCATCACGAAGGGGGATGCCAGAGCGATGGGCCATCGCGTCCCAGTTTCATTCCAGTTGAACAGATCCAACACATCGGTAAAAGAGCTGCTGGAAGGGGTGCCGGCGTTCGATGAAAATGTAGCGCCTGCAGAGCTTATATGAAACTACTCAAAGATTTCTTTCACATCCACATTCCTGAAAAACCTGTTCAGCTAAAGCCGGGCATCTATCATTTCCGCCGTGAAGCAGGAGGTAACGTCACACGGTTTCATCTCCGCGTCGAACAGGATGGAAGCGGAGTCTTGCTGGCAAACGCCTCACTCGCCGTTCGTTTATCTCCAACAGGTGTGCTGATCGCGAAGGCACGGCTCGAAGGTGTGGCCTATCCGGTTATCAGTAGAAGTATCAAGGAAAACTACTACGGAGCTTCGGATAGACAGATTGAATCGGATGTAAGAAAAATCCACCAGATCATCGGAGGGCTTGCGAATCTGGAAGACAACTATCCTGTCTTCAATCTGGACGATCCTACGATTGAGCCGCCGCGAAATTTGATTGCTCCCTTTCATGCACAGATGAAAGTCTTTGCGCCGGAACAGATGAATCCCTTACTGGAAAAATTATGGGACAGCGGAATTATGCATGTTACGTTTTCCGCTGAAGAAGAAACGTCAGGAGAACACGCGATCCTAAACGTAGAGCGGGCTGAGGATCTGGGCATGATTTCAGGTGTTCGCGGGTCTGCCGGTTGGTTTTTGCATACAGATCGATTTCAAAAACTGGCTCTTGCAGGAGTCGATTACATCATTGTTCCGGTGATATCTGCGAATCCACAAAAGCAGGACGCTTACTTTGGTGAAAACAATACCGCACATCTAAACGATTTTTTTCAACAATGCAAAAAATGGGAAGTCACGCCTGTGCTGGAGGTCCCCCTCTTTCGTGAAAATATGGATGAGCTCGAAAGGATTGTGAATGAGTTCAGCGCCAGAGGAGCCAAAAACATTCTGTATTACGCAATTGCAAACGAGCATCAGTCGGAAGGGCTGAGTCCGGCTGAAATCATTCAGGCTGCTTCGCTTGTTGTCGAGATTTCGCACCGCTCCGTTGTCCGTTACGTGTGGTTGCCCGCTATATCGGCTCCGGGTGAGCTCAAAGCGATTCTGGCAAAAGGACCTCGCACAGCAGGGGATGTTTCCATTCGCGTCGATTCCGATGGATCGGTTTATGCGCCCAGAGGTCCCCTGTCTCCTGTTGGAAATCTTTCGACAGAGCCTTTCGAGAACGATCTGGAACAGAGAAATCTTTCGACAGTACAGAGATCGAGTGGAATCACCCACGCGCTGCGAGATTTGTCCTGAACTCGAAATGTGCGGAGCCGATTGTCCCGGCGAGCCGGCCGGCTGGGCCCGGGGAGGAACCTGTATGAGACGAACGTTGTACAGCGGACGACTCGCCCGCATTCTAATGTATGTAATACTATCATTATCGTATTATAGCATAGCGAATGCTCAGGAATTATTACTTCTCCGTTCCCAAAGCATGGCTGGATGTGGAAGTACGGCCGGATGGCGGAGCTGTTTTGTTTTACAGGCTGGATTTTCGCAATAGCGTAACCGGTCATTCGATCGACGTTGTGGATGTTGGGCTGCCGCGCGAAAACTACAACATCGGACAGATGAAAGCCTGGATGCACGATCAGCAAGAGGTGGGACCGATCCAGCCTTCCCAGTATGTAAAACCTGGTGTGGAAGTGCACCTGGGAAGTCTCGCGATACCCGCGGGAGGCACCGGCAGGTTCGAGTTTGAGACGACTGTGCCGGATCTTGTTTTTCAGGATACGACCCGCAAGGACTATGCTTCTTTTCAAATTTCCCCAACATGGTTTGGGGAACAGTATGTCGAAGGAACAACCGAGCTGGAAATCCGAGTCGTTTTACCTCCCGGTTTGAAGCCGGAAGAGGTATTGCATCAGGATGTACCATTTACTGGAAAAGAGGTTCAGCAGGATGGGAATCTGGTCGTCAGCTGGCACACCACCCGTCCCTTTACCTCACCTTATCGCGTGGGCGTTTCCTACCCGAAGCGTGTCATGCAGAAAATCGTGACCATGACGACCGCGCAATTGATGATGCGTTGGTGGCGGGGTATGTTTTCCACAAAAATACGCGCGTGGCTGACTGCGGCGTCTGCGATTCTGCTCTTCATTATTTATATGCGGTTTACAGGGGGCACCGGATGCATTTTCTTTGCGCCCATTCTGATTGCTGCCGCTTTCTTTTTCGTGAAATTTGAAGCCACTGAAATCTTTATTTGGCCCCTGCTTGTGGTTCTGGCCATCATTGTGGAAACGGCCCGTAAGAAGAGGAGATCGAAATATTTGCCTGCGATCGCGAGCGTCGAAGGGGGCGGAGTCAAACGCGGATTAACAGCACCGGAAGCTGCGGTTTTGCTCGAATTGCCCGCGAATAAAGTGATCACCCTGGTTCTTTTTGGTATGTTGAAAAAAGGTAGGATCCGGCAGACCGATAAAGATCCGGTAACGTTTGAAATAGAAGAGAAACCTCCTGCTGACGTCATACTTCATGATTATGAAAAACAATTCCTTCTGCAGCTCAAGCAAAGTAAGGTCGCGACCGCTATCCATCGAATTGATCTCACAAAAGCATTGCAGGCTCTTGTTGATTCTGTAGCCAAAAGAATGGTCGGGTACGATCTCGAAGAAACGAAAGGGTACTATAAACATATCATTTCACGCGCATGGAAAGAAGCTCAAGAAATTGGTGAGGTAGAGGCGTGGCAGAAGAAAATGGATGAGAAGGTGGATTGGATGATGCTGGATCCGGAGTTTACGGGCCGGTTCAAGCCTTATCAAACCCGATATATTCCACGCCCTTACAGGCCGACAAGCATTGCTACGCCCGGAGGCTCAACCCCGTCCGGCAAAACATCCTCCGAAGGAACGACCCGCTTCAGCGATGTTGCTGCATCCGTTTCCGGGTGGTTTCAGAATACATCGGAAAGTGCGGTCGGTTCTGTAGAAGGACAGAAAGGCGGGATCCTGAATCTCGGTTCCATTGATAAAGCGATCGGCAAAGCGATGGCAAGTAGTGGTAGTGGCGGAGGAGGCAGGAGCGGCGGTGGTGGTGGATGTGCCTGTGCATGCGCGGGATGCGCTTGCGCTTGTGCCTGCGCCGGCGGGGGGCGGTAAGAAAGATTTAGGGGAGGAAAGTGTTAGAGGGGTTAAAAGTGCTTGTACAAACACCTTGAACTCTTTTGAACCTTTTGAACTCTTTTAACAATGAGCTCTAGCTTACCGTCGCGTGAACTTCTACAATTGCAGGCTGACTGGCTGTCAGAGGCGCGTGCTCGTATTCTTCGACTTGCAGAAATTGCGCGACGCAAATCCGTGCTTGATCTTGGCGCGGGATACGGAATCATCACGCAGGAACTCAGACGCCGCACTTCAGGAACTGTCGTCGCGCTCGATCTTTCGCTGGACGCGCTCTTCTCTTTGCAGCCGTGTGTCTGTGCAACTGCGATGGAGCTTCCTTTTCGTGATCAATGTTTTGATATGGTGTTCAGTCAGAACCTGCTGCTCTGGATCCAACATCCGAAGGTAGTGGTTCAACAGGTTGCTCGTGTGCTCTCCATTGGAGGTACCTGGGTTCTCTTCGAAGCTGACTATGGCGCGATGATCGAATACCCACCCGATATTGAAAGCGCTCCCATCTGGATCTCGGCCCTGAAACGAAGCGGGGCCGATCCTCGAATCGGCCGGAAATTGCCCTTATTGTTGCAAGAGGCTGATTTTCAAATCACAACTGAACTCTTACCTCGCTTATCGAAACCGGGAATTGAACGATTCAATTTTCTATCAGAACTGAACTTGACGGCTGAAGAAGAGAGACATTTGGAATATGTCAAAAGAATCATTCTCGACCTTTCTCCCCACGGTCATATTTCGCATTTACCTTACTTTATGATCATTGCAGAGCGTCGTTGAAATTGCTAGAATAACGCCTTTGCGCATAACCACGGAGTCACGGAGGGCACGGAGGCTCTCCTGATCTCAATCTCATTGAACTCCGTGACTCCGTGGTGAATCAGTGAATCTTTTCAAAATTGAAAAAAAAGCAGCGGGTAGCCGCGCCAGATTGGGGAAGGCGTTCACGCCGCATGGCGAGTTCCCGACTCCTGCATTCATGCCGGTCGGCACAAAAGCCGCAGTAAAAGGCCTGATCACGGGACAGCTTCTGGAGCTGAGAACCACAATCGTTCTGGCGAATACTTATCATTTATATTTGCGGCCCGGAAGTGATTTGATCCGGCGCCTGGGCGGTCTTCATGCTTTCATGAATTGGAAGGGTCCAATTCTGACAGATAGTGGAGGTTATCAGATTTTCAGTCTGAGTGATCTCCGGAAGGTAACGCCGCAAGGGGTTCGTTTTAAGTCGCATCTGGACGGCTCTGAGCATTTGTTTACGCCGGAAATCTCGATGGCGGTGCAAAAGGAATTGGGTGTTGACCTGTTCATGGTTCTGGATGATTGTCCATCCTACCCGGTTACGGAGGATCAGACAAAGAGTTCACTGGACATTACGCATCAATGGGCCGAACGGTGCCGCAAAACGGAATTGAATCAAGGACAAGCCCTGCTTGGAATCGTGCAGGGAAGTACTTACGGTAAATTGCGTGAAGAAAGCGCTCAGGAACTCGTGCGAATTGGTTTTGATGGATATGCAATCGGCGGATTGAACCTTGGAGAAAGCAGAGAATTGAAAACGGAAATGGTTGAAGCCTCGCTGGCGCATTTGCCGGAGGAAAGCATTCATTATTTAATGGGTGTAGGCACTCCGAGAGAAATTGTTTCAGCAGTGTCTCAGGGGATCGATTTGTTTGACTGCGTTCTTCCTACGAGAAATGCCAGAAATGGATATCTTTTTACTTCCCAGGGTCCGGTGATGATCAAGCAAAACCGTTATCGCGAAGATCCGGGGCCGCTCGATCCGGATTGTGTCTGCTTTGTATGTCGTCAATATTCACGCGCGTACTTGCGCCATCTTTTTATGTCGGGCGAAATAAATTCCGCGATACTGAACACGTACCATAATGTGCATTTCTATCTCCGGTTGATGGAGAGAATTAGAGAGAGTATCGCGAACGATACTTTTGAGGAGTTACGAAAATGTTATTCCTAGCTGCTGATGCGCCTCCTGCCGGGGGAACCGCGCTGATTTTGACAATGCTTCCCTGGCTTGTATTCATTTTCTTTTTCTACTGGCTGTTTGTGGCGGCCCCTATGAAAAAGAAACAAAAAGCTTTTGCAGAGTTAATGTCCAATTTAAAGACCGGGGACCGGATCGTAACCAATAGCGGAATGTACGGCACGATTACAGGGATTCAGGATAAGACATTGAAGATTCGCATCGCGAATAATGTCGTTGTCGAAATGGATAAATCTGCCATTGCCGGCCTGGCACCTGAAGAGGGTAAGGAAGAAAAGAAAGCAGAAAAATAAAGTTTTTTAAATAATGTGGGACGGCCGTCCCTGGCCGCTGGCGGGCACGGAGGCCCGCCCACAAAGCGTAAGAGGTTGTCATTATGAAGAATCTTCAGTGGAAATTGTTGCTGGTGCTTGCTCTTACGGCAATAGCCGTTTACGGGGTCTGGCCGCCCGAAGAAAAGATCCGACTGGGTCTGGATTTAAAGGGGGGAATCCACCTCCTGGCCGAAGTCAAAGTGGATGAAGCCATGGCCGGTTACACGGACCGTTTCATTGAAATGCTCCGAAAAGAGCTGCAGGATAAACAGGTTCCATTTCAAAACATCATACGTAGAGCAAATACTACTTTTGTAGTAACCGGTGTCGCTTCCGACAAACAGGAAAACGTGAAGAAGATCATCGAAAACTATGGTGAATGGGACGTGACTTTTACTGCCAATGAGGCGGTCGGTACGTTGCGCCAGGTTGTGATCAACTCGAGAGCAGAAGAGGCATTGAATCTTGCCATTCGTATCATCCGGGAACGTGTGAACCGGTTCGGGGTCACAGAGCCGATCGTGCAGCGGCAGGGCCTGACCGGGAGCCGAATTATTATTCAACTCCCGGGAGTTGAGGATACGGACCGTGTGAAGGATCTGATCAAGAACACAGCGATGTTGTCTTTACGTCTCGTTGTGGCAGGTCCGGTATCTTCTCCTGAGGCTCTTGCTTCGGTTCCTGAAGGGACCGAAGTCCTCGTGCATTCGGAAGTCGGACCGGATGGGAGAACCGTTCAGAACTACTACGGGGTAGAGAAAGTGGCGATCGTTTCGGGGGAAGAGTTGCAATCAGCGAATCGTACGACCGATCAATACGGACGTCCGGCTGTGAATTTTACGCTGACTTCAGAAGCCGGCAGGAAGTTCGGTGACTTTACGGAAGTAAATCGGGGTAAAGCTCTGGCTATTGTGTTGGATAACAAGGTCCAATCAGCACCCACCATTCAAGACAAGATCACAACAGATGGAATCATCACGGGGCAGTTTACGATTGAAGAAGCGAATGATTTGGCCGTTATGCTTCAGTCCGGAGCGCTGCCGGCCGGCGTAAGGTTCCTTGAGCAAAGGGTCGTCGGGCCTTTCCTGGGACTCGATTCCATTCGAAAAGGCAGCTTAGCCTGCGGTATCGGCTCTGCTCTTATTTTTCTGTTCATGATCTTTTATTACAAGTTGAGCGGAGTCAATGCTGTAGTTGCGATGTCTCTCAACATGCTCTTCACAATGGCGCTGATGAATTATTTTCAAGCAACTCTGACTTTGCCGGGAATCGCAGGCCTTGCCCTGTCGATCGCAATGTCAGTCGACGCGAACGTTCTAATATTTGAACGCATCAAAGAAGATTTGCGATTGGGAAAAACTCCTCGTTCCGCAGTTCAGTCCGGTTTCTCCAAAGCATTCTGGCCGATATTTGACTCGAACCTGACGGTCATTATTGCCGGCGTTTTTCTGTACTGGTTTGGAACAGGCCCGGTGAAGGGATTTGCCGTGACTCTGATAGTCGGAATTTCCTGTTCTATGTTTACGGCAATATTTGTGTCACGCATCATCTTTGAGTGGCTTCTCAACCGCAAAAGAAAAGTTGAGGCAATCAGCATCTAGCTGCAGGAAGTGAAACTATGGATTTTTTTAAAGATACGAAAATTGATTTCCTAAAGTACAGGACGATCTGCATCGCCATTTCGTTGATCATCATCATCGCCGGAGTGGTTATGATGGTTCAGAATGGATTGCGCTACGGAGTGGATTTTACTGGGGGAACAGCCGTTCATGTGAAGTTCCGAAACGCAGTGGAGTTGGAGAGCATTCGAAAGACTCTGAAAGACAACGGTTTTGCGGACAGTGGTGTGCAGGGATTCAGTGATGCAACCCAGGTTTTGATCAGACTGACTCAGAAAGTTTCGTCAGCCGATGAGATAGAAGATCTGTCGCGCCGTGTGGCGAACATTCTCTCACCCACCAAGGAGTCCGGAAAAGAGGATCTCAACAACGCTACCGAATTAAGCCTCAAGCAGTATTTGCAGGCGACGGATCCATGGGGAAAGAAAACTGCGGAAGTTTACGCGGGTGAAGTTAAGAAATTGATCAAATTCCGCCAGGACAATGGCGGTCTTTTTCCGGGCTTTGACCGGATGACCGGTGTGGATCCCAAAGTGATCGCGAGTCTCAAAGAGCGATTTTATGTAAGTGACCTGGCGATTCTGAGTCTGGAGTACGTCGGACCACAGGTCGGTGCCGAGCTTCGAGAACAGGCGAAATTGGCTGTTGCCTGGTCGGTTGCAGCACTTTTGGTTTACGTCTGGTTCCGATTCGAGTTTATATGGGGATTTGCGGCGATCGTTTGTCTCGCACACGATGTGCTGGTTACGCTTTCATTTTTTGCCTTCTCTGGTCGCGAGATCTCCTTAACTGTGGTCGCGGCACTTCTTGCGATTGTCGGTTATTCCATTAATGACACCATAGTCATATACGATCGTGTCCGCGAGAATCTCAGAACGATGCGAACGCGACCTCTCTCTGAGGTGATCAACCTCAGCTTGAATCAGATGCTGGGCCGAAGCATTATCATTAACGGACTCGTTTTTGTTGTGGTTCTGGTCCTGTACATTTTTGGAGGTGAAGTTATCAACGACTTTGCCTTTGCGATGCTCATTGGCTCCATCGCCGGCACGTATTCGACGATCTACATCGCCGGCGCGTTAATCATTTTTTACGACAGCTACTTCAGAAAAAAGAGGCCTTCGGCGCTAAAAGCAAAAGTCAGCCAGAAGGCATCGTAAATGGCCAAAATCATCGACGGCAAGCTGTTGTCGGATTCTATCCGGCAGGAGATTGCTGCCGGAGTAAAAGCATTTTACGGAAAGCGCAATCGCCGCCCCAAACTTTCAGCCGTCCTCGTTGGCGATGATCCTGCATCTCAGGTTTACGTTCGAAATAAGGTTCGCGCCTGCGAACAGGTCGGCATCGAATCGGAAGCTCAACATCTGCCGGCATCCACTTCGATCGGCTGATCTGATGGATTGCATTCGGCAGCTGAACGATATCTGCAACCGTCGATGGTATTTTGTTGCAGTTGCCTCTCCCGTCACACATGGATAAGACGGTTGTTCTGGATTCTATTTCGCCCGAAAAGGATGTAGATGGACTTCATCCGCTGAACGTTGGATTGCTCGTCCAGGGACGAGCACAACTTGTTGCTTGCACTCCCTCCGGCGTTGTCGAAGCGCTTCGGCGCTCGAATGTTTCACTGGCAGGTACGAACGCAGTTGTTGTTGGGCGCAGCGATCTTGTGGGAAAACCTCTTGCGTTACTTCTGATGCATGAAAATGCAACTGTAACCGTGTGTCACTCGAAAACGAAAAATCTGCAACAGGTTGTTTCCGGCGCCGATGTTGTCATCGCCGCGATGGGAAGGCCTGCTTTTCTAACGGAAGATTTCATTCGAGAAGGTGCGGTTGTGATCGACGTGGGCACGACTGTGCTGAAAGAGAAAGCTGAAATTGTCAGAATTTTCGGAGAAGAGGAGCAAAAAACTCGAAGATTTTCGTCAAGGAAAAGTTGTGCTTGCAGGGGACGTTCATCCCGCTGCGTACGAACGCAGTTCGATGTATACTCCTGTACCAGGCGGCGTTGGGCCGTTAACCATCACGATGCTTTTGAAGAATACTCTTCGGGCAGCGGAATTGCGGGAAATTCACCACGGAGCCACGGAGAGCACAGAGTAAAAGGATAAGAGAAATTTCACAGAAGAAAGCAAAGAGGCAAAGATGTTTTTGCTTTGATTGCTTGCAATCCTCTGTTCAATTGATTAACTCCGTGTTCTCCGTGACTCTGTGGTAAAAAAAACCTTATGCTTGTTGTGGGACTGACCGGTGGAATGTGCGCCGGTAAATCTACAGTTGCCAGCATGTTTGCTGAGCTCGGGTGTTTGATCATTGATGCGGATCAGGTAGCCAGAAAACTCGTGGAACCGGACGCTCCGGCATGGAGACGCATCGTTAAAGTCTTCGGCAAGGACATTGTCAACAAGGATAAAACCCTCGATAGGAAGAAACTTGCCGGGATTATTTTCGCTGATGCCGGAAAGCGAAAGCTCCTGAATTCCATCCTTCATCCACTCATCATGAGAGAGGAAGAGAGGCTCGTAAAAGAAGCGGTCTCGAAAGGTGATCACAAGATTGCAATCGTATCTGCGGCGTTGATGATTGAGGCAGGGACGTACAAACGGTTTCAAAAGCTCATTGTCGTCTGGTGCAATAAAGAAACACAAATTGAGCGAATCATGAAGCGGGAAAAGGTCACAAGGAAGGAGGCGCTTCAGCGTTGGGCGGCTCAGCTGACCAGCCAGGAAAAAAAACGATATGCGCACTATGTGATCAATACATCGGGTCCTTTCACTCAAACACGAAAGCAGGTTGTGCAGGTGTACGAAAGGCTAAGAAGGCAGGCGGAAGGCAAGCGAAATGCCAAGTAAGGGGCCAGATAAGGGCGCGATGAATGACGCTTTTACAGCGGAGGTGCTTCTTCAAATGGAAGTTCATGCCTCTTCATCTCCGTCTGAAGTGTGCGGTCTGGTCTATGAGCAGCTGTATCTTCCACTCGAGAACGTCTCGGGGTCGGATGATCGTTTCTTTGGTAGCCCTGCAGAATTAGCCCGCGCTTTGTCTTCTTATGGCGAGCCTGTTGCGATTTTTCATACGCACCCGAACGGCAATTTGCAGCTATCGTCCGCGGATAAAAAAATGTGGTATTATAGCAATAGTACTATGATCGTCGGCTGTATTCGGAATGGCCGTCTACACTGGAAGGTGTATGGCAACCGGGGCGATTGAGCCGTTTACAGGACGGATTCTCAGGAGAATTGCCTCCGTTCTGGCTTTTCTTCACTTAACCCCCAATATCCTCACAATCAGCGGCGTGTTTTTGAATGCGATTGTTGCGTTCGTTCTTCTGGAAGGTCGTTTTTTTCTTGCCGGATGGCTTTATTTATTGGTCAGCATGACTGATCTTCTGGATGGAATTCTTGCTCGCCAAAAGAATATGTCGACAGCGTTTGGCGGGATTTCTGGATTCGGTGATGGACCGCTTTGGCGACGCGGTTATTTTTACAGGACTGACCCTGCACTACACCATGATCCACAATGTGCCATGCGTCCTCATCACAGTGGCGGCGCTGGCCGGAGCACTGATCACCAGTTATACAAGAGCCCGCGCCGAAGTGTTGATTCCCAAATGTAAGGTGGGATTCATGGAGAGGCCCGAGCGTGTGTTTCTGCTCGCTATCGGTCTGATTTTTGATCGCGTCCCGATCTGTTTACTCTTGATGGCGTATCGCATCTTTGATTACGATAATCGATCGTATCATTTTCACGAAGAAAGCTTTGGAGGGGAAAGCGCAAAATTCATGAGTCAAGTGCTGTTTAAGGGTCAGCAACTCGGAAAATACGAGATTCTTGACTCGTTGGGTACAGGTGGTTTTGCGGCTGTCTATCTGGCCAAGGATCAGTGGATCAATAAGCTGGTTGCGCTGAAAGTACCGCATTATCAGAACTACGATCTTGAACATCTTCTCAAAGAACCGCGCATGCTCGCGCGTTTAAACCATCCAAACATTGTGGGTGTTCATGCGGCTGAACAGGCAGGTGAGCTCTTTTTCATTGTCATGGAGTATGTGGATGGTGAATCCCTGGAAGGCATGCTGGAAAAGGAAAAGACTCTTCCTTACAAACTGGCATGCCGTTATGCTCTACAGATCTGTGATGCCTTGGATTACGCTCATTCGCAACAAGTCCTTCACCGCGACTTGAGGCCGGCAAATATTCTTGTTTCCAAGAATGGTGTTTTGAAGGTCGGTGACTTCGGTGTCGCCGCACTCATGGAAAAGATACCTTATGCCAAGACAATCATCGGTACCCCGCCGTATATGTCGCCGGAGCATTTTCAGGGCAAAGCGACTTTCGCAAGTGATGTGTATTCGCTCGGAATCATCTTGTATGAAATGCTCACCGGCCTCTTGCCATACTACGATTTGAATCCTGCAAAACTGGAGCAGCTCATTACGGAAGGGAAGTGCACAGCGCCGCGCGTGGTAAACAAAGATATTCCACGGGACCTGAATAATCTGGTGCTTCGCGCCATGGCCAAAGATGTGGAAAATCGTTTTTTGTCCTGCCGTGATCTTGGCCGGCGCGATCCACTTTTTTCTTGGAGTTGCACCGGAAAAAAGGGAACTAAATGAAATGAAGGATCGAATCCGGGCGCGCGTGACAACACCTTCCGCAAGATGCTGGAATTGCAATCTGCCCATGCCGCGATACCAGAAAATTTGTCCAAAATGCAACCAGACACAATAAAAGTTAATAGTTAAAGGTTCAAAGTATGCCGATGCGCAAACTCTTCTTTCTTTTACTTTTTTTCGCCGCTTGCACTTCGCCACAATCATCCGATGAAATTGTGATCGGTGGATATGGTGCGCTTACAGGCTCTACGGCAACTTACGGCCAATCGGCAAAGAAAGGAATTGAAATGGCGGTTCAAGAGGTGAATCAGAAAGGTGGGCTGCTCGGTAAGAAAATCCGGTTGGTGATGGAAGACGATCAGGGAAAACCGGAAGAAGCTCAAACTGTTGTCAGCCGTCTCATCAATCGGGACCGTGTTGTATCCATCATCGGAGAGAATGCATCTTCCAGGAGTCTTGCGGGTGCTCCCATCTGTCAGCAGGCCCGAATTCCCATGGTCACTCCCTCTTCGACAAATCCCAAAGTAACGGAAGTCGGTGATTACATTTTTCGGGTCTGTTTCATCGATCCGTTTCAGGGAAAGGTGATGGCGAAATTTGCAGCCAATTCACTGAAGGTTAAACAGGTTGCGATTTTACGAGATATCAAAAATGATTATTCCGTAGGGCTCGCCGAAGTGTTTACAAAGAGTTTTGAAGAAGCGGGCGGCACCATCGTAGCGGATGAAAGTTACAGTGAAGGGGACAGTGATTTCAGCGCGCAGCTCACTTCCATCAAGCAAAAGAAGCCTGAGGCCATTTTTCTTCCCGGTTATTACACGGAAGTCGGTTTGATTGCGCGCCAGGCTCGGCAGCTTGGAATTCATGTTCCATTACTTGGAGGTGATGGATGGGAATCGCCGAAGTTATGGGAAATCGGTGGTGAAGCATTGAATGATTGCTATTACTCCAATCACTACTCCCTGGAGGATCCTGCCCCTGCAGTACGCAATTTTGTGAGAGCCTTCAAAGCCCGATATGAAGAGGTCCCTGATGCAGTCGCGGCGCTCTCGTATGATGCAGCGACAATCCTCTTCTATGCTATTCAAAAGGCGAATTCTGTCGAACCACAAAAAATCCGCGATGCACTGGCTGCTGTTCGAAGTTATGGTGGTGTAACCGGCCAGATCACTATCGATGAAAAGCGGAATGCCGTGAAGCCTGCCGTTGTGCTGCGGGTAAAGAATGGAAAATTGGAATTCGTTGAAAGTATCCACCCATAGAATAATGTTTCTCTTTACCGCAGAGTTCGCAGAGCACGCCGAAAAAGAGTTCTTCTATCTGCGCATTCTGCGCCCTCTGCGGTGTAAGGGCGGCTCAGACCGGAAATTATGCTTTTCGCCCCAAACAAGTTGCCCGACAGCGAAGCGTGGCGAAAAATGGTTTCATGCGAAACACGAGCTATACAGTTTGTATCCTGATTCTTTTTGTTTCTCACGCTTTTTCAGCGCCGGAGGATCCGCTCGCGAAAGAGATTGCACGTTGGAAAAATTTTCTTGAAACGAATACAAGCGCTTCTGAGGATTGGAAAAGTATTCGGGAGTCAACACTCCCACTGATGCAAAGAGCCGAAACTGCATTGAATTCGGGGCAGAGGAATCTTGCGATTCATGTGTTGGGGGCCGTTCGCATGAATCTGGCGGCGCAGAAGTATGTTCAGGAGCATCATGTGTCAGGCGAAACAAAATTGAGTGCGCTGGAAGAAGAATGGAATAAGGCTCGTCCCACCTTGCAATCTCCCGGACGCCCTCGGAACCTGGGTTTCCTGCCGGCCTCAGTCCGTGCCGTAGCGGAAGCATCGTACTCCGAAATCAAAGTCTATTATGAAGCGAGCCTCGAATATGGCAAAAACACAATGCCCGAATACGGGTTCTATTATCTTGGTTTATCTCAAGGACAGTTGGAATTCATTGATTTCTTGGATCAAATGCGAGCCGCCCCGGGATCCGTCCAGCAGCTGGAACTTCCAGGGCTTGCGGGCCAAATCGAAGCATTGGAAGACAAACTGCTGGCTGCGTACAAACCACCCGCCTCTGTGGAACATCACGCGAACTTCATTCGCGCAAGCGCACTGATTAAACAAGCTCACGAACTTTATGACGCCGGTCTGACGTATGGTGCACTCTACAGACTCCTTTATGCGAGTCAGGTTCTGTCAAGAATAACGGAAGCCGGACAATCCATCGATGTTGACGAAACAGCAAAACGCACGAAAGAAATTTCAGGGAGATTAAGAGATACAAACAGGGACCACAGCATCGGCCTGATTTTTCTTGAGCTCGCGAACGAGACGCCTTATAACGGTGAAACGGCAAGATCCGTTTTTGAGAGCATTCTTCCCATTTATTTTTCATCGTTTGAACCTCCGAAATCCCAGCCCGAAAAGGAAGTCCCCGTTGCTACCGTCACGCTTGTGAGATGGCCTTATACTTGAAATGTTTCCGATCCAGCAGGTCTGCTGACGCAAAGTGTGATTCGAGAGTTTGATGGAAAAGTACGTTTTGTTGTTGAGAACTACGGAAACTCAGAACTTGCGCGTCGATTTGGAGTGACACGTTATCCGGCAATCTTTGTGGAAGATGTACTTGTTGCCAAACCGAAAGACTTTGGATTTTACGGTAAAGGAGAAGGAGGCGGAGAAGGCCGCTATACACCCTGGAAGGATGCCAAGAGCCACGCACATTATCAAACGGATCTCAAACGAATGATCGATCTGGTTCTTGCAGACAGGAAAGAGGAATTGCGTAAAGAGCGAGATGAATCGGGCGAAGGATTGGTGATCGGTTCGTTGCCTTCGTTGAAACTCACCGATCTTTCCGGACAGCTGATTTCAAATGAGTCTCTTGCAGGCAAAGTTGTTCTCGTTGAATTCTGGGCGACGTGGTGCCCTCCGTGCCGCGGTACGCTTGCGTGGCTGGGTGAACTGAAGAGAAAATATGGAGATCGTCTTGCCGTG
The DNA here is from genome assembly GCA_963771165.1 of uncultured bacterium. GTDB lineage: Bacteria > Acidobacteriota > HRBIN11 > JAKEFK01 > JAKEFK01 > JAKEFK01. The sequence continues at coordinate 170,935 of CAVYSN010000021.1, forward strand.
TTGGCAATAGCCATCGAGTCTGAGGAGTCGGATGTTCGAGAACTGGCCAAGAGTTTGAACACTTCCCTTGCAGTGGGCCATGGGTAATCCGGAAGTCGCTCAGGCGTTTGGTGATATCAGCGCAGTCCCGACGATGTATTTGTTCGATTCGAAAGGTTCAACAGTAACGACCTTCTACGGAGCACCACCGGACCTGCATTCAGAAGCAGAACGCGCATTGAGCGCTCGTTATGAATAGTAGTGGCAGAGCATTTGCCATTCTAAAACACACGCAACTTCAGTTTTAAACGAATGAATACGACGCATTGTATTCGTTTATCGTTTGAGCAAATGCTCTGCAGAGCATTTACAACTGCAAAAATTAATGTTTTGCTTAACAGAGAGCTCGTGGGAAAGAAATTGCTTATGACCGCGGGCTCGGTAAATGCTCTGCCACCACGCGTATTCGCACAAGTTCATTCAGCAGGAAGAGTGGGCCGACCATCAGATGCACAAGGTTGCGGGTGAAGGCAGGGGAACGCTTTTCATACACAGCGTGTCCGATTCCCTGAAAGATCCAGCCCACGATAAAGGCAATCACTCCAATTCTGAAATCTCCTATCCACCAGGCGCAAAATCAAGGGCAACAACAAAGACCAGCATTCCGAGCGCTAAACGAACATCGAGCGTCAAATAAAACACAAACGATAGCACAATCAGCAATTCGGCAGCTGTGAATCCTTCCACCAGGATAATGGGACGCAGGAGACGCCAGCAAAGAAAAAATGATCAGAGGAATTCCAATGAAGTGGCACATTTTATTACCGAAAGTCCTGTGATAGAAAGCGTAATCCGAAAGAAGCGAATCCACTTTCTTCATAGGACTCAAGCCATCACGAGCTTCTTGTCTTTTGGTTGCGAAGTGTTTTCCAGGATTGCAGAAGGGACTGCAGAATGAGAAGACCATCCGTACAACCAACCTCCGGTTCCGAGGCTCTTTCAGGATGAGGCATCATTCCAAAAATATTTCGTTCCTTGTTGCAAATTCCCGCGATATTCAGCATGGATCCGTTCGGATTTGCTTCCGAAAGGATCAGTCCATCGGGCGTGGAGTAGCGGAACAAGATGCAGTCGTTATCAACAAGTTCTGTCAATGTTTCATCATCGGCGTAGTAATTTCCATCGCCGTGAGCAATCGGAATTCTAAGAACCTGTCCGAGCGCCAGTTGTTTCGTAAGAGGAGAGCGCGTGGTTTCTACTCGCAGATGGACGTGCATGCAGCGAAATTGCAAGCATGCATTTTTCATCAGAGCGCCGGGTAGAAGTCCGGCTTCGCACAGGATCTGGAATCCATTGCAAATTCCGAAAACCATTCCTCCATCGCGCGCGAAGCGTTCTACTTCTTTCATGATCGGAGAGTATCGAGCCATCGCTCCGGTTCGTAAATAATCACCGTACGAAAATCCACCCGGCAAGATGATCAGATCCGTATCCGCAAATTTTTCCTCTTTGTGCCAGACCATTTCCACATCCTGGCGAAGGATATTCCGGAATACGTGTTCCGTATCATGATCGCAATTAGAGCCCGGAAATACGACCACTTTAATTTTCATGATTCCTCTCCCAATTCAATAACATACTCTTCGATGATCGGGTTCGCAAGAACTTTGCGACCCAGTTCGTCCAGAAGATTCCTGGCATCGGATTCGGTAACGTTTTCCAGTTCAACGTCAAAAACCTTTCCCTGACGGACTGCTGTAATGCTGGTGTAACCCATATGCTGAAATGTTTGCCAGATGGCTTCGCCCTGTGGATCATGGACCGTTTTCTTCAAGCGGACAATGATTTTTGCTTTCATGCTTCCTCGCGTTTCTATACTCATATCGCGCTGGACGCGATGAATCTCGCCCCTACAGTACAATTCGAGTATATCGCTAACCTCATCCTGTAAGAGATCATGATTTCCGCATCCCTGCATTTTTTCTCCAGCGCTCGAATCGCAGAAATGTATGCGATCTGCGGATGATTGTTTTGCCGGCTCAAATGGATCAGCATGATTTTCCGTTGCATCCCATCTATATGTTCATTAAAAAAGTACGCCAGAGCTTCGTTGGAAAGATGCCCATAATTGCTCATCACGCGTTGCTTCAAAGACCATGGATAAGGTCCCATTCGCAGCATTTCAAGATCGTGATTGGATTCGATTACAAGCAGATCGGAATTTCGCATACGGTTACGAACATTCTCCGGTATGAATCCGATATCACTCACAACACAAACACGCGATGATCCCCCTCGAACCGCGAAGGCGAGCGGATCCACGCTGTCGTGCGGGGTAGAGAAAGGAGTCACTGTGATGGATCCGATTTGGATCGGAAGGTCTGCTCCAATCGAGATGTGTTTCAGGTGCTGGAGAGAAGAGGAAGTGTGATCGAGCGCGCGCGGAGATATGTAAATGGGTACTTTGAACTTTCTTGCGAGCGGGCCCTGCGCCACTGATGTGATCGTGGTGTTCATGAGAAATGAAGATTCCGTCCAGTGTAGAAGGATCCACGTTGATACGTGCAAGCCGGTCAACAAGTTCTTTTGCGCGTAAACCTGCATCAATCAGAAGCCTGGTCGATTGATGCTCTATAAACGTCGAATTGCCGCTGCTTCCACTACCCAGTACGCAAACTCTCATGTTAGGTGTTGAAAGTGTTTAAGTTGTTAAAAGTGTTCAAAGCGTCTGAACAAACACATTGAACCTCTTCAACACGTTAAGCACTTTTAACCTTATCTTAATTAGTGCATCTGAAAATCGTTGAGGTGCAAATCCAGGCTTTCCAGATCACCAACAACGACCACGCCGTAATTCGAGTGCTGAAAAAGCTCCATTGCTACATGCTGAACATCCGTAATGGTCACACTCGAAATGCTATCCAGAATTTCCTGTGTATCGATCTGTCTTTCATGATAAAGATCATTGCGCGCCAGGTTAAACATCCGCGAAGAGGATCCTTCCAGGCCAAGGATCATACTCCCCTTCAAATGATTTTTCGCGTTCTCCAACTCTTCGGAGCTGACTGTTTCTGTGATCAACTGGTGACATTGCTGAAGAATGAGCTCAATCGCCTCGCGAACCGTTTCCTTACCGGTTGCTGCGTAAATGCTCAGATAACCCGAATCTCTGAAAGGACTCAAAGAAGAGTAGACCGTATAACAGAGGCCCCGTTCTTCTCGAATTTTCTGGAACAACCGTGAGCTCATGCTTCCCCCGAGAATGACATTTAACACACTGGCAGCGTACCGATCGGGATCTGTAGCTGAATAACCCATCATGCCAAGAGAAATATGAGCTTGCTCAAGATCTTTCTTAGGCCTCAAAAGAACGAAGGATTTTCCGTTTTTTGCGGGTTCTGGTTGCGTTGAGCGTTTGGGTGGAGAGCCGCTGAGCTGGAAGTAATGTTTTATGTTTTCAACCAGCTGATCATGATCAAGTTTTCCCGCTGCTGTTACAAGCATGTTGGATGGAACGTAATTTTCTGAAAACTTGCGTTGAAGAAGGCTTTGATCTATTGCATGAACCGTATCCACAGATCCAAGGATTGGGCGGCCTAATGGATGCTCAGGCCAGAAGTTTTCCAGAAAGAGCTCATGTACGAGATCTCCCGGAGTGTCTTCCACCATTTTGATTTCTTCCAGAATGACTTTTCTTTCGCGTTCAATGTCTTCCCTATCGAACTTGGGTCGAATCAATATGTCCGAGAACAGCTCCAACACCAGGGGTAAATGCTCATCGAGCACTTTCGCGTAGAAACAAGTATTCTCTTTGCTTGTAAAGGCATCCGTAAAGCCGCCAATGGAATCGATCATTTTTGCAATTTCATACGCATTGCGGTTCTCGGTGCCCTTGAAGAGCATGTGTTCAATGAAATGGTAGATCCCGGCATCCTGGTGGGATTCATCCTGTGACCCTTTTTTTAACCAGACTCCCAGCGAAATGGATCGAAGATGATCAATCTCTTCCGTCAGAATAGTCAAACCGTTTTCGAGTACTTCTTTTTTGATCTTATCCGTCATAAATACACTTGCGGTAACAAAATTTCATGAAGAACACCCGAAGAACAATCCCCCAGCGACATTTCATCATATCATACCGTAATCATGATCGTACTCCTGATCCTGATCTGTTCTCGGTCGATCTTATCCGGTCGGTTCCGGTTGCGCAGGGCTGTTACAATAAGACTTTCGAATGAAGCCTTACAACTTTTCGCCACTTTACGCAACCTGGGTCGAACAGTTTATCGGGGAAATCGTACCGGATGAGGAATGCGCAACCTGTGCGGATTGTCCGATGTGTAAAAGACCGGATTTAAAGGCCTCCAGGCGAAAGTCAATCAACTGTTAGAAAAGCATTTCCGCCGCAAAGAAATTTGAATTTTGTAATCTACATTCTACAATCTGCAATAATAAGAAATTCTATTTACTATTCCTTTTATTCCAGTAGTAATGGTTTCCCTTTGTAGATTTCGTTCAGCGCAAGCTTTTTAGCATTCGCCGGCAATTTCATGTCGAATAAATTCGGCGTCGCTTCTTCGGTTCTTGGCAGGTATTTGTCTATCCGCAGTTCCAGAGTTATCTTCCGTTCTGGAATTTCAAACCGAATTCGAGTAGGAATCGATTTGTCATTCAGAAATTCGTATTTCTCGTAAGAGGTCAGGAATTTCCCCTGATTGGTGGTTGTTTCAATCCTGGAAAGGTTTTCTTTCGCAGTGATTTTAGCGGAGGCGGATCCTCGCACGAGCTTCCAGCCATCTTTGAAAGTCTCCGCTGGCTGCCAGGCATTGAACTGAAGCCCCTGACCTGAGATCAACTGCAACGCATCATCCGAATTCACCGGCATTCCGATGACAGCCATTAAGTTTTCCGGAGTCGCTTCTTCTTCTATATACATGTTGTCTTTTGCCCAAAGCAGTGAGATTTTTTTCTGCGAGAGGCTCAACACATTCAATAGTCTGTCGGACGGATCGAGGATTTCGATATAAGCTCTTTCCCCCGGATCCACTAACAAATTGAATTTTGCGCGAACCTTCTTCGAAGATTGTTGCGCGGAATATTGTCCGTAAATCTCAGCGAACGGGTCGGCTTTTTTGCTGTAGTTGCTGACGAATGACTCATAGTCTGTGAACGCCGGGGTCGCATTCGTGGAAATTGTTGATGGACTTGAATGACCGGAGCAGGAAATCGCAAGGATCAGGATCGAAAGGACCAGGATTTTTTCAACGCATTCTGTTTTTCGTATCTTCAATTTTCTTTTGAATAAACTGCGGATCGATTTCATTTGTCTTGTTCTGCAAGGCTTTTTCCCAATGCTGAATGGCCAGTTGGAATTTGCCCTGTTTGAAATATAGGTCTCCCATGTGGTCATGAACAACCGCATTGTCAGAAAGTTTTTCCAGGGCCTGGCGTAAATTGTCTTCTGCAAGCTCCAGTTGATTCAATCGAAAGTAACCCCAGCCCAGACTATCCAGATAGGCACCGTTGTTTCGATCGATTTCGAGCGCTTGTTTCACAAGATCCACTCCCTCCTGAATCCGCGTAGCCGTGTCAATTAACATATAACCAAGATAGTTGAATGCATCGGCGTTTTGCGGATTCAGATCGAGCACCTGTTTGAAGAAAACTTCGGCCTCATCATATCTTTTCAGCCTTTCCGTGGCCGCGCCCAGTAAAAATAGAGCCCGGTCATCGGAAGGGAAACGAGGCGCAATCTGTTTTAAATACGTGATGGATTCCTCATATTGTTCGCGGCGCTGAAGCCGTTCGGCTTTCAAGAGCGCATATTGAATGGAGTTCGGGTAGGTGCCGATCAACTGTTCGACGATTTTATCGCTGTTTTCAAGATCACCTTTTTCTTCGTAAACGAGGGAAAGAAGTTCAAGAGAGTCGGTATCATTCGCGTTATCCGCAATCACATTTTTCAGGAGGGCGATCGCTTCATCCCATTTCTTCTGGCCCCGATAATTCAAGGCGATGTAGAAATCGATTTTTCCGGTGTCTGTTGGATCAACGAATGCGCGCGCTTTTTCATAAAACCGGATCGATCGTTCATAATCTTTCATCTGCTGGGTTGTAAATCCCATATGGGAATAGATCAGCGCCAGATTTGTTTTCTGGTCCCGTTCATCCGAGGTCGTTTCGTTCTGAGCGGTTTGCAACATCCTTTCCAGTTCCTGCAGCGCTTCGGGGAATTTTTCCGCTTCCTGGTAAATTTGTACCAGTGAAAGGGCCAGGTCGAGGTCTTTCGGATTCGAAGCGATTTTGGATTTGATCATGGATTCGGCCTGTTCTTGTTTTCCCCATTTCTGGTACGTTCTTGCAAGCAGCATGACCCATTCGAGTTTGTCCGGCTCGTTGGTTACTCTTGCTTCAAGCAGAGCTACGGCTTCTTCATATTTTTGTGCCTTGCCGAGCAAATCGATGTATTTCCTGGCGAGTGTGGGATTATCCGTATCCCCTTCGAATGCTCTGCGCTGGTACTCCAGAGCTGCTCGAAAGTTCCCGGTTTTAGCGTACGCATCAGCGATCTGCTGAATAACATAGATATTATTCGGATTCAGGTCCCAATACTTTAGAAGATAAGAGATGGCCTTTTCCTGCTGGTTTAGTTGTTGGTAAGCGGAGGCAATTGCCATAATGGCCGTTTGGGATTCAGGGTTCCGTTCCAGATATTTGGTCAGGATGTCGGCAGCAGCCTGGGCTTGATTGGCCTGAAGGTACAGCTGTCCCAGGGAAAGCATTGCTCCTTCGTCCTGCGAATCGATTCTGTGTACTTCCTCAAATTCGTGGATTGCGTTGGTCAGATCCTGACGGTTCGTTTCTCCTCCATACATCTTCTCCAGATAGATCTGGCCGAGCATTCGATGAGCTTCCTTGTTGTCCGGATTCTTTTGCAGCGCCGATTCAGCATCTTTCACTGCTTCCGGCACACGGTTGGTTTGTACATAAAGATCGGCCAGCCTCGCAAAAATTTCTGTGGCTTTCGGATCGTGCAGCAACGCCTCGCGGTATTGATCAATTGCTGCAGACAAATCTTGTGAGCGTTCTTTCATCAGGCCAAGCATGAAATGGTAATAAGCCTGGGATCGCATCTCCGATTCCTCCGTGGCCCACAAAGGGAGGGCAATCGCAATCATCATTACCATCAGAACAAGTCGCTTACGCATGTTTGGTCCTCATTGGTGCTTATTCAATACAAAACCAGTCAAGACCTTCGGATAGAAAAAGGTCGATTTTTGCGGCATTTTTTTTCTCGCTTGGGATACTTCAACAACCTGTTCCACTCGAGTGGGATTCAAGAAGAAGGCAATTTGTAGTTTGCCTTCCTCAAAATCTTTCTGTTCGTCATCCGAATTCTTGTAATACTTCAGGTACTTTTGATTCTGTATATCTTCATCCGAAATAGACAGAATTGTTCCCAGGAATACTTTATGCAAGACATTGACGTCCAACTTTTGAACGGATTCCGGCGTTCCCGGGGGATAAAACGTAGAAAGGGGAAGGCCCGGTTTTAGAGTAAAAAGATAAAAATGACTGGAACCTGTGAAGCGGGCCAGGAATGCGGTATTCTCGTGCCCGGCTCTTTTCAAATCCTGCTGGGCGATTCGGGAATCGTCCTGAGTCGCCACTTCAAAATACTCAGATGCCTTTCGGAGAATGGTTTGTGGATCGAAATCGGGCAGATTTAGAACGGCTCGATTATATGGTAGAACCGTGATGCCCGGCTGATGAATATTACAAAAGAACATCAAGGTAAAATGAAAAGGTGCATCCGGGTTCTTGTCTTCGCGGCTCCGCTCATTGCGATAAAGCAGGCAGGCTTCATACCTGTGGTGCCCATCCGCAATCAATACCCAGTGTTTCTTCATAAGCGAATGCACTTTTTCAACCGTATCGCGGTCGAATATGGCCCAGAAAGTATTCAGAATGCCATCGCCGTCTACAGCTTTTGCTCTGGGCGGGACCGAGGTGAAGGGTTCCAACAATCGGTCGATCGTCCGTTCCGGATCTGAATAAAGACTGAAGATGGGACAGAAGTTGGTTCTGGTCGCTCTCAGCAATTGAAGCCTGTCTTCTTTCGGAGCAGATAGTGTGGCTTCATGCGGAAGCACGATCCCTTCCTCAAAATCGACCAGACGGATCAGTGCCAGAAATCCTTTCCGGGTTTTTTCTTCCCCCTCCGGTGTTTTGAACGTCTGGTGATAACAGTAGAGGCTCGGATCAAGATCGGGGTGTAATACTTGCCGTTCAATCCAATTTTGCAAAAGGTTGCTGGCGTTCTCGTATGGATGCTCTCCATCCGGCAGGATCAAGCGGACAATGTTGTACGGGCTTCGCGCAAGCAGATTCTGTTTTTGTTCGGGTGAAATGACATCGTAAGGCGGAGCAATCACTTCAGCGAGTTGATCAATCTTCGCCTGGTTATAACAGAGACCACGAAAGGCGCGAACGTCAGCCATATCAGAAACCTAACTTTCCGTTGAAATAGGCGTCTACCATTTCTTTGGTAACAACCATCGAAATATGTACGGTATTGCCGGAGTGCCGGATGTCGATTTGATCCAACATTTCTGCAAGCGGTTTCTCGACCCGGAACTTGGTAACCATTAAAGTTCCAATCATGAAACTGCTCATGAATGCAGCCTGCTGATCATCTTTTGTTTGCCCATAGAACTGGGTTCGAGTGGAGTTTTTCGCCGGAATGCCATAAAAGTAATAACTCTGAAAACCACTGATCATTGCGTTTGTGTTTTGCTTTGTGTTTGCGTCCGCAGCTTTGCGCCGCGACAGCGGAAGCGCAACGGCCCACACTCCGGATTCCACTGGAATCTTGCTGTAGAGTCCGGCAAGACTGGAATTTTGCTGCATGGCGGGCACTTTGTCCCTGGCTACATCGACAGCCATTTTGACTTCGTTGAGATTTCCTACGGCCAATGTTACAGGAGTGATTAGAGCGGCATGCATATCGTGATCCGGAGTAAGGCGATACAAAGAAATCCCAAGATATTGGCTGGCGGGATAGGATTGCATCTCATTCGACCAATCGCGCTTTAGCAGGAAAACATGAACTTTGCCACCGGCGCCATAATTGTTTACGTAATTTGAAAAGGCGAAAGAATGAATGTCTCTCTTGCTATCCAGTTTCAGAAGTTGAATGTATTGCGTGATTCCTTTTTTGTCATCGTAAGACCAGATCTGCCCATTTCGTTCCATGCTTCGATACACTTCATTCTCCTGGAGTTGCGTGAAATCTGCTCCGCCCGCAAGATGACTGTTGCGCGGGAGATACTTCACGAGCTGTTCGCTCTTGGCTTGTGCGGTTCGCGAGAACAGAAAGACAGCAAATGAAATAATGAAGAGTGCAAAAATGACTTTTTTCATGCTTCAGCTCCAGAATTCTCTTTACAAAATGAACATTCTTCTTCGTCAATAAATAAGGTATGGCCGCAGTCGGGGCAAGCATGGAATTTTTCAGCGAGATTTCCCAACAACTCCCGTGCCTCCTTAGACTGTTCTGCAGGAATCCAAAGTGTGATTTTCGGATTCATTCCAAACATCGACACCGGCGCCTTTTTGCTCAAGCGGGCGATGATCCCGCTATTCCGCAAATATCCTGCAGTCAGGACCGGATTCCAATCGTTTTCGGTCGGAAGTATCACCCATTCATGAAGATCGAGGAAATCCGCAATTTCTGAAGAATTCATCATCGGTTGGCCACAGGTGTTGCATCTTTTCTCGCTTCCAACGGACGTCTCTTCACAATATGGACATCCGAGCAATGCCTCCTCGGGCCTGGATTTACAGCCGTAAACGCTGCACAGCTGCTGATTCGAGCTCCAACACTCCGTGTGATGCGCTGCATCGCAGGTGGGACAGAACCACGCTTCCTGTTCCGTAACAGAATCTTTGCAATAAGGGCAGACAGCCATTTCGATCTTTATCTTAATTCTTTGGCGATGGGTCTACAAGTTTATAAAGGTGGGCGCCATGAATGGCGCCCACACAAACTTGAAAATGAAGGGGGTAATTTATTGGCGCCCGCTCGCTCATCTTCGCTCGACTTGTGAGTTTGACAAACTTTCATGGAGTGTCTACAATCTAGGGCTGGATTTTCCCCACTTACCCTCACCACGGAGTACGGAGACCACGGAGAAACAAGATTTAAACGCTCCGTGAACTCAGTGACTCCGTGGTAAATTAAGGAGTTTTGTTCCATGATTGCAGCCACACAAATCCGACGAGGTATGGTTTTAAAGGTCGATAACGAACTGTACTCCGTTATGACCGTTCAACACATTACGCCTGGAAACTGGCGCGGCATGGTTCAGACAAAAATGCGCAATTTGCGTACCGGCAAGCAAACGGAGCGCAGGTTTCGTTCTGAAGAAAGTGTTGACCGTATCAGTCTCGACAGTCATGAATTGGAATATCTTTATAGTGAGGGGACGGATCATCTTTTCATGGACATGGAAAGTTATGAACAAATCACTTTCACTTCGGAAACGCTGGGTGACAACGTTTACTACTTGATTCCGAACATCAAAGTGCAGGCGCAATTCCATGAAGGACTACCGATTTCGGTCGAATTACCGACTACAGTCGATTTGCTCGTGACGGAAACCGAACCGAGTGTTCGTTCGGCAACAGTTACAAACGTAACGAAAGCGGCAAAGCTTGAGACAGGACTCGTTGTTCAGGTCCCGCAGTTTGTGAACAACGGCGAGAGGATCCGCATCGATACCACGGAAGGGAAAGTATCTTCAGCGAGCGTAAAATGAGCATGTCCGAAAAAAGAAAATCAGTACGTGTAGCGGTCGATTTTCCAGCTTCTTTTTCTCACGAAACACAAGATTATTCCGGCCGAATTTTGAATTTGTCTGTGGATGGCGCTTTGTTGAAAGCCGATACACTGATAAACTCCGGCGAAATGATACAACTGACGTTTGAGCTGCCCGAACATGAAGCTCGAGTGAAAGCCAGAATCATTTGGAGCAGACCTATTGAAAGCACCTATGGAATGGGAGTTTTCTTTGAAGATATCCCGGCTGTCCAGCAAGCGGCAATCGAATTATACATTCGTAATCTGCTGAAAATTTGAAGCCGTCATCTCAATTATCTTCCCGTTGGGTCATTTATCTCCTGTTTTTTTTCAGCGGATTTACCGGTCTCGTTTACGAAATTGCGTGGTCGCGGATTCTATCCACAATCCTGGGTAACACCTCCCTTGCCATCACTGTCGTGGTCTCGATTTTTCTGGGCGGGCTGGCGCTTGGTAGTTTTGCTGCGCCCCGTATTTTGTTTTTCAAGAATCATCCGCTAAAAACGTACGCGATGCTGGAACTTTTCATCGCCGGTTACTCGATTTCCACGCCATGGATAGCGGGATGGATCGATCACATTTATAGTTACTTCTACAGCGGGGTTGCTTCACACTTCTGGCTCTCGATTCTGGTGAAGGCTCTTCTTTCCGCTGCACTGTTTTTGATGCCGTCGATCGCGATGGGAGCCACACTTCCTGTGTTGGTGCGTTGCTTCTCCGAAGAAGAGCGCCGTTTCAGTGCCGGTTCCCTCTACGGTATCAACACAGCCGGCGCTGTCATGGGGACACTCACCTGTGGATACTGGCTGCTTCCTCATCTGGGAATCAAGAGCACAATATTTTTTACGGCCTCCATAAATCTGTGCATTGCTGTTCTTGCGGTTTTGCTTTCGGCGCGTCTTCGTCAGGTAGAGTCCGAATTTTCTACAGGCCCCAAACGTTTACACCCCGCTTACATTCTTGTTTTTATGACCGGCTTTGCTTCGTTGTCGTATGAGATATTGTGGACCCGTGCTCTGTCCATGTTTTTCGGTTCTTCGGTTTATGCTTTCAGTTCCATTCTGGCTGCTTTTCTACTGGGAATTGCGTGCGGTAGCAGCTACTATTCACGGCGAATTCCAGAAGGGACGGACCCTTATCAGTTTTTCAGTTTGATTCAGTTCCGTATCAGTCTTGCAGCAATCTTTTTTCTTGGCGTTTTTATGGGGATCCCTTATCTCCTGATCCGGGCTTACCAGTCATTCCATGAATCATTTCCTCTGTTTCAGGCGGCTCAGTTCGTGCTGATAGGAGCAACGGTTTTCTATGCGAGTTTTGTCAGCGGCGCTGCGTTTCCCGGCGCTTTGCATTTCTTTCGCACTCACACAAAAGATTTGCCAAGGCATGTTGCCAACGTGTACACGTTCAATACAATCGGTTCCATATTAGGCTCCATTTGCGCAGGGTTTCTAATGATCCCGACCCTTGGCGTGGAAAGATCGATCAGGATGATGGGACTTTTGAATCTTGTTCTGGGGATTGTCTGTTTCCGAAAAAGCGATTCGAAATATCACGATAGAAGGGTTCTGGCGATTGGCGGCGTTTGCCTCATCCTGTTGTTGTTGCTGCCTCAGTGGAATCAATCCATATATAATTCGGGTTTCTACGCATTTGCATATAAGTACGTTCCAAAAAAGAAAGTAGGAGTGCGTTTTATCGCACCCGCTCCCCGACGGACGGAAGCAGAACTTTTTCCAACCCTTCATGTGCCCGAAGAGCTTCGTTTGATTTATTACGCAGAAGGTCTCACAGCAACAGTCGCCGTCGTAGAGCAGGGAGACAATGTAAGAAGCCTGTTGATTAATGGTAAACCGGACGCTTCGAATATTCCGACAGGCGACATGCGCACCCAACTGTTGCTTGGGCATTTGCCTGTGCTTTTAAGAGGTGGAGCGAAGGATGTTCTGGTCATCGGTCTGGGGAGCGGCGTCACATCGGGTGCTCTCGTCGCGCATGGTGTACGCAAGATTGATTCTGTGGAAATTGAGAAGAAGGTTGCGGAAGCAGCGCGGTTTTTCCAAAAGGAAAATCTCTACGTGCTGGATCGGAAGATTTTCCGTTTCATTCTCGATGATGGTAGAAATTTTGTTCGGCATAGTCCGAGCCGTTACGATGTTATTACTTCCGAACCAAGTAATTTGTGGATGTCCGGAGTTGCTAATCTATTCACGCGTGAATTTTTCTTATCTGCCAGACAGAAATTAAACCCGGGCGGCGTGATGTGCCAGTGGATACACCTCTATCAAATTTCATTGAACGACGTCCTGGTTTTTATGAAAACCTTTCATTCCGTATTTCCTCATCTTTCTGTCTGGATCGATGACAGCGACATGCTCGTACTTGGCGCCGATCACCCACTGAGCATCGATTTTGAAACGCTGGCAAGGAGAATGTCAGATCCTGCTGTTGCGTGGTCCTTGAGGCGATCCGGAATCACACCTGGATACATCAGAAACAAATATGTAGGCGATGAACGCATGATCAAAGTTTTACGGAGCGGGATTCCATTCAATACGGATGATCATCCGATTTTGGAGTTCTCCGCTCCCAAAAGCTTGTTTACGAACCGCTCAACGGAAATAGGGCAAGCCCTCAAGGAATTCCAGCGAATCGCGGAAAGGAATAAGCTGTAGTGGCAGAGCAATTCCTTTATAATTCTGAAAACAGAAACTCAAACCGCCAGGACGCCAAACGCGCCAAAATCACCAAGATTAAATATTTTTAGCGAACTCGGTAATCCTGGCGTCTTGGCGGTAAATGCTTTACCACTACACCGAAGGCAACTGAATCCGAAATACGCTTCCATCGTGGCTGCTCTCCACATGAATCGACCCATTGTGAGATAAAACGAGCTTCTGCACGATGGCAAGCCCGAGCCCGACACCACTCTGCTTGGTGGAATAGAACGGCGTAAAAATACGTTCGAAATCCTCCGCGCGGATTCCGCTACCATTGTCTCGAATCTCTACGCGTAGAAACTTTCCGTCTGTAGCAATGATGCCGTTCACACTGATCTGTCCCTCTCTTCCGGTTTCCTTGAGCGCCTCCACAGCGTTTCTCAAGAGGTTTGAGAAGATTTGCCGAAGCATGCCTTCATCTCCGGGGATACTCGGAAATTCGCCTCGAATCTCAAAATGAACGTCCCTTGAAGACACGGCGACTTCTGCAATGCAATCACGAATGATATCTCCCAGATTCACAGGATATAGCTGGGGCTGAACAGGCTTCGCAAACGAAAGAAAATCGTTGACGACCTTTTGAAGAGAATGGACCTCTTTGTGAATGGGGGCGATATATGTTTTTTGTTCGAGTGTGATTCGATCTTCAACCATTTGAAGATAACCCGTGACCGTGGCGATCGAGTTTCGAAATTCATGCGCTACCCCTGCCGCCATTTCTCCAAGGCTTGCGAATTTTTCTTTCTGCGCCATGTGTTGCTGTAACATTTTGAATTCCGTTATATCTGAAAAAATACAGAACACTCCTGAAAATTGCTGTTGACGATCCTTCAGAGGCATGACGCTTGCGCTGAGAAAGCGGGAATTTCCTCTTGCGGTCTGAAGCTCCATTTCCGCTCGGACGATGTGGTTCCCTTGTGCGAAACAATCCTGAATGTCCTTGAGCAAAGCAGGCGAGTACTTCGAGACAATGGATTCGTAGGCCTGGTTCAAAACAGCGAGCCGGGATAATTCCAGGATTTGTTCTGCGGCATGATTAAAAACTCGAATCTTACCGGATTGATCGATCAAGATCAGCCCGCTGCCAATGCTGCGCAGCAAGTCCTGGTTCAACCGTTCCACATCATCCGCGCGCGCTTTTTCTGTTCTGTGTAACCGGTTCAGTTCCTGTTCGTTTTCTTTCAGCTTCGCAATCACACCTTTGAAAGTGCCAATTATGAAGTCAGAATCGTTCCGATTGCCCCTTTCCGGCAGGTCGGCCGGAGCGGAACGCGCGGTTTGCATCAACACACGCAGTGGCCTGAGAGTGGATTCAATGAAATAAAAACCGAGAATAGCTGCAAATCCAATCACAAGAAGATTCAAATAACTGATCACTTTGGAAGAGCGCTCGATCCGAAAAAATCTGTCGGCGTTAAACAAAAAGATGGCTGCCGATAGCGGGCGATTTCCGGAAGAGTTCACGCGCTGGACCAGATATGGTTCCCAGGTTGTACTGGATTGCGGAAAATTGGTTGAACTCTTCAGTCGTTGCTCAAAATCTGCAGGAAGCGGAATGTGAAACTTCTCCTGGATTTTTGCATCTTTTCCGTAGACGATGATTCCTTCCAGGTTATGCCGTTTGGACAGATTGCGGAGCGTCTCAGATCCGATCGGTGCATTTTGGAGTTCCTCGAAGGTTTTGACAGCTATGATTCTTGTGCGATCTTCGATGTCCTGGCCGAGCGTATCCAGCGCAAGATTGAGGACTTTGTTGGAATTGTAATTGTGAAGAACAAGCGCTACCAGGAACAGGACGACAATCAGCCGGAAGCTGTTATGCATAGCTTAAGTGCCAAAGCAATGAGTCATGAGTAATGAGAATTACTGCCGTGTCTCATTGCTTATGACTCATTGCTCATGACTTACTTTAGAGCACCGCACGAAGCTGTTCGCAAGCCCAATCAATTTCTTCCTGCGTGATCACCAGGGGAGGAGCCAGGCGGATCACGTGTTCATGAGTCTCTTTGCAGAGCATTCCTCGTTCTTTCAACGCTTCACAATATTTTCGCGCGCCGCCTGCTTCCGGTTTCAAATCGATTCCAATAAACAGGCCACGTCCCCGAACTTGTTTCACGTGACGGCTGGGAATTTCCCGCACTTTGTTCAGGAAATATTTGCCAAGTTCGGCGGATTTTTCTACAAGTCTCTCTTCCACGATCACTTTCAGTGCTTCTCGTGCGACTGCGCAGGCCAGAGGATTGCCTCCAAATGTGCTGCCATGATCACCGGGCTGGAAAACTCCAAGAATTTCACGGCTGGCCAGAACTCCCGAGATCGGATAAAAACCGCCACCCAGTGCTTTTCCTACAATCACAATATCTGCCCGGACACCTTCATGATCCGCTGCAAACAGAGTTCCCGCGCGCCCGAGACCGCTCTGGATTTCATCCGAAATGAGAAGGACGTTGTTTTGTTTACAGATTTCAGCAACCTTCTTGAGATAACCGTCCGGAGGAAATTTTACGCCGCTCTCGCCCTGGATCGGCTCAACAAGAAATCCAACTGTGTTCGGTGTGATCGCTTTGCGCAAAGCGTCCGCATCGCCGTAAGGAATGAATTTGAATCCGGGTGTGTAAGGTCCAAAGTCTTCGCGGTATTGTGGTTCACTGGAAAAGCTGATGATTGTCGTTGTCCGTCCGTGAAAGTTGTCTTCGCACACAATGATTTCGGCTTGATCTTTTTCCACATGCTTTTTCTGATAACCCCACTTTCGCGCCGTTTTTACCGCTGTTTCAACTGCTTCGGCCCCGGAGTTCATCAGGAGTGTCATTTCGTATCCAGTCAGTTCGCATAACTCTTTACAGAAGATTCCGAACTGATCGTTTCTGAAGGCTCGCGATGTAAGCGTCACCTTTCCCGCTTGATCAACAAGCGCCTTCATGATCCGCGGATGACGGTGTCCCTGATTGACTGCTGAATACGCGCTCAGACAATCCAGATACTTATTTCCATCAACGTCATAAACCCAGACCCCCTCTGCACGATTGATCACAACGTCCAGCGGATGATAATTATGCGCGCTGTATTTTTCTTCCATTTCTACAAAATCTCTTGTCTTCATATGATTCCTCTCTTTTTGGTCGCGGAGACGCACGTGGTGACTTTACAGCTTTTTGATTCGTACTTTGCGTTCGGCGTAACCGGCGGCAAAAACTCAGATTATCATTACAGAGGGTTAATTTCCAGTATGCGAACAACTACCAAAATGGCGGGCTACTCGTTCCGATCATTTTTGCAGGGCGCGTTTCATTGCGCCTTCCAATAGACATTCTTGAGTATGCGGACGTCAGCATCCGGCGTTAACTCAAATCCTTGCAGTTCCTTCCGCAAAACAGCCACGTTGCTTTCGTACCACAAGGAGATGTAAGGGCAGTCCGCAGCAACTTTTTTCTGAATCAATGAGTAGAATTTCCGCTGTTGCTCCTCGGTTTCCGCCCTCCTGGCTCCTTCGACCCACTGATCAATTTGCGGATCGCTATATCTTACCACGGTTTCGCGTTCCCGTTGTCGCAAAGATGTTACGGTAGATGTCGGGATCACTTTCTCCGACCCACATCAGCATAAACATTTGAAAATTTCCGCGATTGATGTCTGAAAAGAAGGTTCCGAATTCATAAGCGCGAATCTTCATACCGATGCCGACTTTTTCAAGATGGCTTTGGAAAACAGAAGCAAGCATTCTGCGAAATTCATTTGTGCTCGTCTTATGCGTTAACCAAAAACGCTTCGAGGGTCCATCACCATCCGGGATCCGGGTAACCGGCTTCATCCAGAAGTGCTCTTTGCTTTGACAGGATCGTAAGAAAGAACCGGAACATCTTTTTCGTACGACCAGTGATGCGGGGCAAGCAAGCCCGTGGCGAGGGTTGCCGCACCGTGGTACAACTGATTTATGATTTCTTCACGGTTGATGGCGTAGCCGATCGCCTGCCGCACTTTCCGATTCTTCAAAACCTGATCTTTCAAATGAAAACCAAGATAAGCGTAGTTGTTTCCTGGGGAGAGAGTCGTCTTTAGATGATGCTGTTTTCTCAACACAGGGTAGTGATCGGGAGGAACAATGGCCGGTCCCATGACCAGATCCAGCGAACCTTTCTTCAGTTCTAATGCCCGAGTCGTTGCATCCGGATATCATGCGGATCCGCAAATAACGGGTCCGCGGCGGACCATCGAAGTATTCTGCATTCGACTCCAGCAGAGCCTCACCATCCTGATGATAGGAGCGCAATTTGTAGGGCCCTGTTCCGATCGGATTGCGAGCGAAATCGGATTTTGCTCCCTTAGGAACGATTCCAACATTCAGATTCACAAGCAAACCATTGAACGGTTCGCTTAGTTCGATTTCAACAACGTCGACTGCTGCGGCCCGAATTCCGACTACCGTACCGAGTGCTGCTTTTTTTGTCGTCATCACGGATCCGCTGAGAATCGATTCGTATGTGTAGACGACATCTTCAGCATTCATCGGTTTGCCGTTGTGAAAAACGAGGCCATTCTCTCAAATAGAATCGGTAAAGGACGGGAGTGATTTTTTCAAAACGAGAGCATGCATCCGGTACCATCTTTCCATGGGAGTCCTTTCGGAGCAGTCCGTTAAAGAGGAGATGATGAAAGGTTTCAGATGCCGCATCCAGCCCGATGCGGGGATCCAGATTCGTTGGAAACGAAGAGAGCGCCATGACCACGGTATCGGGGGCGTAAGGAATGGGCGGACGGTTACTGCAAGCGATTAGGAAGAGTGGAAGAAAGAAGATCGAATATTTTAGAAGCAATCCGTTAGAAGAAACTTTCAGGAACCGTGACCATGTCGCCCTCAAACAAAGGAATATCTTCTACTTTGCCTTTCATGATGTCTTTCAGGTTGACCTTGATGATATTTTCTTCGCCTGTTGCGTTTTTTCGCTTGATTCTGACATCCGATTGTTTCGCGGATTCGGAAGGTCCGCCGGCACCGGCGATCGCTGCAAGTAAGGTAACAGGCATGGAGGTGCTGAGTTGTACTGCGCCCGGGAGGCGTACAGCCCCGAGAACATAAATTATAATTTTTACATCGGTTGGGACATTAACAACATCACCTGGATAGATTAGAATGTTCAACTCCGGATTACCATTCACCATCAGGTCTCGCAGATTGATTTCGATCTTAGGAGCACCAGGCCGGAACACGTAACATTTGGGTCCGGCTGTATTGGTTAATCCGCCTGCTTCCGACAGCAGCTGCAGTAAGGTCCGCTGGCTCATGACGTAGTATGCGCCCGGCGACTTGACCTCACCCAGAACCGATACCTGACGGCTCTTGTATTCTTTTACATTGACTGAGACATTGGCGTTGTTAACGTACTTCGCCTGAAGCGCCGTTGCGATCTTGATTTCCACATCCTTTTTCTTTAAGCCGCGTACTTCAATGCTGCCGACCAACGGCATGGTGATGGTTCCGTCCCCTTGAACTCTTGCTGTGGTATTAAATTGGGGAAGTTCAAATACGGATACTTCCAAAAGATCTTCCGATCCGATCACGATATCTTGAGATGGTGGAGTCGTGAAAGGAATGACGGATGCCGATGGATCTTGTCTTGCCGGAGCAGGAATATATTGCTGAGGAACGGCCGTCTGGGATGGTTTTTTCGCCGGTGTTTCGGCGGGTTTCTCTGGAGCCTTTTCCACAGGTTTTTCTTTGGTTATAGTCGGCTCTGGGGACGTTGAGGAGGGAACCGGAACGGTTGAAGTTGAAGGGGGTGGAGCAGCCGATGTCGGAGCTTTTTCCGTAGATGTTGCGGGCGATCCGGTCGTCGATGTTGATAGACTGCCCGTGGATGATGGTGGTGGAACCGTAGATGATGCAGTGGGATTGTCGGTCGATGTTAGCGGAGGCACTGTCGATGTAGAAGTATTGCTTGTGGACGACGGCGATGGTGCGACCACCGATGCAGGAGCTTCGTTTTTAGAATCCGTTGACGTGTCGGTCGAAGTTGTTGGATTGGTCGATTGTGGTGGCGATGCCGTTGAATCTGATGGATGATCGGTTGACGATGGCGTTGTTGTTTCTTTTACCGGCTCTTCAGCGGAAGGAGGTGTCTTGGTCGTAGCCTCGGGTTTTGGCGCGGCCTGGGTTGAGCCGGGTTTGAAAGCAGGAGCTACGGAAAGCACCACACCATCTTTGGTTCGAAAAAGTGAATAGTCCCATCGGTTCTTTAAATCGACAGTCACTCGTGAAATGGTTTCTCGACCTTTCGCATACAGTGATGTTCGTATCCTGTGAACGTATGAATTCGGCTCCGCTTCGATGACCTTCGGATATAACATGTTTCGAACGTTTGGAAAATCAAGAGCGATTCGTGGCGGATTATCGATGACAACCGTATTCGGTTCCAACTTGCCATCACCGGCGATAAATATACTGAACCGGTCTGTTTCAGCTTTTAAATTGATAGTTTGAATCGTACCTACGTAATTTCCGAACTGAGCAAAAACGTAAGTAGACAAAACGAGCACAAGAAATAAAGCGAGTTTTTTCATTGAAACAACTAAATCTTTTGATTATGGTCTGGAAGGGCTCGTTTCGTCATCACCACCACTTCCTGTCACAGCTCCTGCAACAACAAGACCTGCGGGCACGATCCAGATCAATGGAGGAACTTTACCGCAGAGATCACAGTCATCCTTTAGCGAAAGGGTATCCTTTTCACCGAGAACTGCGCATGTTTTGATGAGAATGCCCTGTTCCAGCGATGCAGTCACGGTTATTTTGTTTGGAAGTGTAAATTCGCCCCGGATCTTTTCAGAGAGTGCAGCATCTCCACCTTTGTAAAATACCGAGTATGTGTAAGTATCATCCGCAAGCTTTTCGAATTCATAACACCCATTCTTATCCGTGTCGGCCTCGCGAGCCTGACCGGTTTCTGAACTGACAATTCGAACCGTTACTCCAACCAGGGGTGTACTTCCATTGAAATCATAAATGCGGCCTTTGATGTTGACATCCTTCTTCATTTGAGCCCAGGCTGTTCCGCTACCCAGAGGAAGCATCAATCCTATACAAAGGATAGCAATGAGACTCAAGAAGTTACTTTTCTTCATACATGTACCCCCTTCCAAGGCTGCTGGTTATTGTCAACTCTAAGGTATCATAGACCAGTCTTTTGGGGTAGTCAATTGAAGACGAAAGAGCATGCCAGCATTGTTTTTTCCCATGTTTTGTTGATTTACCTTTGTTCACGGTTTCTGCTGGAGGCGATTGGGCTTCTCTCTTTATTTTATTTCCCATCTGCAAGGGCACTTTTTCCAATAAAGGACCTGGCTTACCACAAACAAGTCATGCCTTATGCCGAGATCTGGGCACGATGGGATTCCGAATGGTATTTGCTTGTCGCTGAGAAGGGATATGATTCTCATGAGTACTTCAAAGATGCGGGCGGAGGACGATATCGTCCAACGGATGCAGCGAGGGTCTTTCCGCTTTATCCGTTGACCATACGAATTGCATCGTTTCTTACAGGCAACTCCGTTTATGCCGGGATTCTCGTTTCAAATCTAGCCGCCATCCTCTTCCTTTATTACTTTTACAAGCTTGCCAATAAGCTTTTCGACTCCGAAAGCGCAGCACAGTCGTCTCTTTTTTACGTTTTTTTCCCCACAAGTTTTTTTTTAAACGCAATCTACTCAGAAGCGTTGTTCCTGGCCTGTTTGGCGGCTGCATTCTACTATATTGAACAGAAGCGGTTACTCCCCGCGCTGATTGCGGCCGGTTTTGCGGTTCTATGCCGTCCGACCGGAATCCTCGCAGCTCCGGCTTTGATCTGGCTAACCGGGGTTCGGTTTCCGGAGAAGAGGTGGTTCGCCGTTTCACTCGTCGCGTTCGTGTGCTTCGCGGCGTTATCCGTTTACATGTGGTTGATTTACAACACTTTCGGTCATCTGAATGCCGTTACAGATGCACCGAACTCCTGGCGCGGGCAGATGCGTTACCCGTTCTATGCATTCGTACGTTTTTTCAGCAATCCTGTTGCGCTCCACGGCCAGCACAATTCGATCCTTGATTTTTCGTTTGCGATGCTGCATTTGGTCGGCCTTCTGTTTTCGTTTCGGCGACTACCCATTGCTTACTGCATATATAGTATTATTTGTATAGTATTCCCGCTGTCCAGCAGCCTGTTTTCGTTTTCCCGTCTGAGTCTGATTAATTTTCCATTTTTTCTTTATCTGGGATATCAGTTGAGCGGACGCTGGGCTTTCACTTTGCAAACTTTATTTGCCATGCTCCTCTCCTTTTTTATGGCTGCTTTTGCGAACTGGTACTGGGTTGGTTAGGAGAGTTCTTTTATCCGCCGGATGTAGGCCTGAACGTCGAACTTCTTTTTACAGCCGCTATAGCTCATGTAACGAACCGTGCCGAAGATCGGTCGTTCAAACCAGGGACGGTCATGCAGACCGCCGATCGACCATGCAATTCCCGTGTAGCCGTTCGGATCGCGTCCATCAAGCTCGTATCTGTCGTTCAGATCAATTGCTGTTTCGAGAGCAACTTCCGGGGAAGGGCTCCATTCCAGAATTTTTTTTGCCCAGTACATCCGAAGATAGCCGTGCATTTTGCCGGTTTTGACCATTTCTAACTGTGAAGCATTCCATAGATCATCGTGTGTATTCCCGTTTTCCAGGGTGCTTCTTTCATACAGATAGGGTCGGGGGTCGTGCCGGTGCTTATGCAGCGTTTTTCGCGCCCATTCGGGAAAGCCATCGAAGGAATCGTAAAACGGATTGTAATGGCAAAAGTTATCCGATAATTCGCGTCGGACCACGAGTTCTTCCAGAAATGCTTCCTGGGATTGGAGGTCCTGTTGTATCTCTCGGATCTCAAGCGCTACACGTTGCGCCGAGAGCTGTCCGAAATGCAAATACGGAGAAAGGTTCGATTGTGCGGGAACTGCAGGATCATTTCTGCCTGTGCCATATGCGCCCAGGCCCTTTTTTAAGAACTTTTTCAAAACATGGAGTGCAGGCTTTTCACCGGATGATGGAAATTGTAAGCTCTTTGTTCTGTAATACCGTGGACTGTCCCGGTTCAGCAGTGGGTGCTTGAACGGATGTTTTTTTAGGGCTGGGAAGAGGTGCAAAAATTCTCCAAGCAATCGATAAATCTTGGGGCGAAAAGTTCGGGCCGCGTATTCCGCTTTATCAGACGCAATCCAGCAGGGGACGATATTATGAGCGTCGACCTCATACACCGGGACACGGACCTGGCGAATCACATCCATTTTCCATTCACGATTGAGTCGTAGAGGTGAATAATCGCAAATGATGGCGCCGACACTCTGTTTTTTTGCAAACTCTACGACAACTTTTTTTGGTTCTCCCTGCTCGGCAACAAACGGAATCCCTCTTTTGAATAGATCCGATTCGACTGAGTCCAGACCGCGAAGCATGAATTCAAAATGATCGGCGGATGCCCCGAGATAAGAAGGCACGATGCAGAACAGAACCAGAAGAGGGCTCTTATATTGAATGGCAAGCTGCTGAGCGAAGAGCAGCGCCCAATTATCGGAGGCGCGCTGATCGCGGCTCATCCAGTAAAGCACCGGCCCGTGCCGGTGAGATGCATCTTTCAAAAGGCGTACTCTTTTCGGGTGGACCACAGATCTTTATCGTTGGAAGGAGTGAATCAGCTGTCTCAGACTTCTTGCACGATCTTCGATTCGATCGAATTTTTGGTGCTGAATGTCTTGCGGATCAAAGAGGTAAGTTACAAAAGCAACTGCGTAAGCGCCCGCTTCAAGATAGGCAAGGGCGTTTGTGGCATCGACTCCTCCATGGCTTGGAATCAAGCGTAAAAATGGCATCGGTGCAAGACAGGCACGTAGATATTTTGGACCTCCCGGCGGATCAGGGAACAATTTCTGCAATGGTGCCCCAATACGATAGGCCTGCAACATTTCGGTCGGCGTGAAAGTGCCGGGAATCACAGTCACACCGAGATCCTTTGCCACAGCAATGATATCCGGATCCATCACAGGTGAAACCAAAAACTTTGCACCACGGGAAACCGCTTCACGGGCGTTTTCCGTGCTCAACACAGAACCTGCCCCTACAATCAAATCAGAGTGCCACGAAAAGTCTTGAATGAGCTCCATTGCGCCGGGGATCGTTAAAGTAAATTCAATAATCCGAAATCCTCCCAAAACCGCAGCCTCCATGGCTTTTTTCGCTGCGTCCTGGTCGTTTGTACGAAGAACCGCGGTGGAGCGCTCTTGCCATAAAAGGTCTAAAAATTCATCCGTTTTCATAATCTTTTAATTTTATCATGAAGCTCCGATGAATCTTTTTAAGCGCCCACACGTTTGAAGCAGGATTTGTATTGTCGATGGGCCTGGCGGGCAAGATGCCCGCGTTCCCACTAGAAGCACTCAATGCTTTATTTTTTCACAGCTTCATGAGCCTGAGCTCCTTATTGAGCCGGCACGCGGGGCATTGTACGATGATACGGTCTGTCAAATATGAATCCGGGACTCTGGCTCGCTCCTGCTATATCCATAGTACTATATCCTGCTTCCGATTCCTCTCTCACCCGAAGGGCACAAGATGCTCGGGGTGCTTGGCATGGCAACGACCTTATGGATCAGCGAAGCAATCCCGTTACCGGCAACAGCCTTGTTGATTGCTGTTGCAGTCATCGTTCTGGGTATCGCGCCGGCTTCCGAAGTGTTTGTTATTTTTGCGGACCCTTTGCTGTTTCTGTTTATTGGAAGTTTCATCCTTGCCGAGGCGATGCAAGTGCACGGTCTGGACAAGCGGCTGGCACACGGAATTCTTCGGACACCATGGGTGCGCGCCAAAGCTGGACGAATGGTGTTTGTCTACTGTTGTATTTCTTTTTTGATTTCAATGTGGGTCAGCAACACAGCAACAACGGCAATGCTTTATCCGATCGGGTTATCGATCATCGGAGTCTTTGCGCAAGATGATCGTAAAACTATTGCGCCTTTGATCCTGCTGATGACTTCGTTCGGTGCTTCCATAGGAGGAATGGCGACACCGGTCGGTACGCCACCGAATCTCATCGGCATTGGTTTTCTTCGCGAGCTTGCCGCAACCTCAATCAACTTCGGGCAATGGATGTGGACTGCGCTTCCGATCTCTATCGCGACTTTTCTCGGCATCTATTTTTCCATGCGACTGTTTTATACCAACAAGGCCCTCAAAGAACCGATGCGTGAACTTTTAACGGAGACAGCGGATCCTGAAAAACGCCGCGCGCAAAACAATGTTGCAATCGCTTTTGGGACCACTGTGTTTCTCTGGTTATTTCCAAGTGTTGTCCTTCTGTTTGGCGGCGATTCCAAATGGTGGGAAACCCGCATTCCTGAATCCGTAGCCGCTGTTCTTGGAGCGATTCTGTTGTTCCTGATTCCCATTCATTGGAAGGAACGCCGCTTTACGATGACCTGGAGGCAAGCCCAAAATATCAATTGGGGAATCATCCTCCTTTTTGGCGGCGGGCTTGTTCTTGGCAAGTTTCTCTTTAAAACCGGTGTTGCCGAATATCTTGGCGACACACTGGTTGCCGTTTTCCCTTTCCATACCGAATTCATGTACATCCTGTTGTTCACGTTGCTGGCTGTTTTTATTTCGGAATTCACATCGAATACGGCTTCAGCGAATTTAATTCTTCCTGTTTGCATCGCTGTTTCGCAAGCCGCTTCGATAGATCCTTTTAAGCCGGCTCTTGCTGCGACGCTTGCATCGAGTCTTGGATTCATGTTGCCTGTTTCGACTGCTCCCAACGCGATCGTGTTTGGGTCCGGTTTAATATCGATTCGAACCATGATGCGCTACGGGTTTCTATTGGATCTGATCGGCGCGATTGTTGTCACGCTGGGCGTATATTTTCTGGCGTGACTTGCGCTTACCGCCAAGGCACCAGTCGCTGAGGTTCGCCGTCTTGGCGGTTCCTATTCCGAGGAAATGGAGCGACCTTGATTCTCTTTTTGAAGATAGGACATCAGCGGCCTGAAATATTCCAGCATCGCTCGAGTGCTGAGCTCTTCACCGGTTGCTTCTTTTAAAACCACGCGCCAGTCTTTTGTTTGCCCCAGCTTCAGGATTTTCCACAAGAATTTTCCTACTTCCTGATTGCCGTAGTAATTCGCATTGTGCACATCCGTCTTGAGAATCTTACGGGCGATGTAATCGTGGATCTGATATTTAATGGCAGACGCGATTGCGTAATCGTAATACTGGGCCGGATCATCATTGATATGGGTTTTTGTTGCGGGATCGCAGTATTCTTCTCCGCGCGGCTCCGGAGGTGAAACGCCCTGATACTTCGCAACATATTCCCACCATCGTTTATTGTATTCGGCTGGAGAAAGGTCCTTCTCATAAAAATCATGTTCCCAACCGGTCATCACGCCGGCGGACCATGGTATGAAGATCACCTGATCCAGAGCTTCATTTAACAGCCACTTGGTCTGGTCAATTTTCTGATCAGGGGAAAGCAAACCGATTTCACGCAGATACGGTTGCTGGGAAGCGGCAATCTGGATAAGATCGCCGATACCTTCATGGAAGGCGCGGTTCGCTCCTTCACGAAGCGTGAGCGGTACTTCCGGAGTTGAATAGGCAATGTAGTAATAGATATGCCCGAGCTCATGATGAGTCGTTCCGAACCAGGTAAAATCCGGTTTAACGCTCATCAGTGACCGAACGTCCTTATCCAGATCAATGTGCCAGGCGCTTGCATGAGTGTTCTTCTTGCGCTTCGAATCCGGCGGTAAATCGTACAAATCCGACTTCTCCCAGAAAGTCTTGGGAAGCACCGTCATGCCCATAGAAGTATAGAATTTTTCCGCCTGCTGGATGACCCATTCTTTAGACTTAGACTTGAATAAAGGATCCAGATCGACACCTTCTACGATTCCAGGCCACTCTTGAGACCAGCGGTTTCCAAGCCAGTGTGCGGGGATCATTTTCGGAACAGGCTGTTTATACTTTGGCGGCCAGCTGATGTTTTGTCCAGGTGTGGAGTTGCTGGTAAAGAGGCTTCAGATCTGCGACCAACTTCTGGTTCAGCGCCATCATTTCCGGAACAGTCATTCCATAGTCAGAAACTTCCAGTTCAAAGTAAGAATGAAACCCGGTCTCCTTCGCTATTCGGTTGCGCAATTTCTGCAATTCTATCAGGCCTGGCTTCAGAGCGATTCCTGATTCTTTGGAAGCTTCCCAAACCCTCTTCCGCTCCGTGAGGTCGCGTGAATTCTTTAGAATGTCATCGATTTCATTGGTTGAAATCGGTTTTACGCATTGATCTCCCTGCCGCTCCAGACAGAAAACAAAACCGTCCAAGGTTGCGCTCTGTTTTGCTTCGGCAGAGACCCTCGCGCTCACCACATCTGGAATTGTTCCCGGCGCGTGCGCGCCATAATAAAGAACCTTTTGCAGTTGGCGAACGGTCAGAGGATCCAGTTGATCCTTCGATTTTAAGTGTCTGGCTGTCTCATCCAGGATGTACGTATTTCCCTGAAACGCCGCAATCGCTTTATCGGCCCCAATCCTCTCGCCAGTGTGGACCTCACTGACATCAGTGGCTGCGGCCCAGTAAGCCTCGGAATTAACAGCGTAAAGCTTTTGATAAAGGGAATCATGCATTTTCAAAAACTCTTCCGCTTGCTTTTGCATCTCATTCCTGGACTGGGAATAGGCAATAGCACAAAACAGCACCGGCGTAATAATAGCGAGACGAATCTTATTCATAAGGAGACTCCTGTCGATGAACAATAAAATTAGCAACAAAATATGCGTAAAGCAACGGATGATAGAATATCTGAAATGTGTCGAAGGGCCGCTCTTTTTATGATCGGGATTATGCTTTTTCTGATCACCGGATGCGTGGAAATCGAGGTGAATACAAAAGTGAATGAGAGCGGCGGCGGCAGACAAACATGGAAATTTACCGGAACCGCTCTCCTTTCTTCTGAAATCAAGAAGCAGGTGGAGAACAATCGGTTTTTTGGGAAATCTGTAATCCGGGATGAGTTTAAAGAGGGTGATTATATTTTGGAAGCGGCTTTCAATTTTCAAGATGTCAGCGAACTCCGGGATGCCGACCGGGATGTGCGTTTTGAAAGTAAGGGCTGGATTGTCAAGACGCATACCTATACGGAAGTGTGGAAGCGCAGCGGTCAGACAACCGGTTTACTGGCACAGCATGCTCGTGGCGTGGTGCCGGTAACGCTCCGTGTACAGGTTGAACTTCCTGGGACAATTGTTGAAACGAATGCAGATTGGAAAGAAGGTCCTGTGGCACGCTGGTCAGTTTCGGTGTCGGATCTGGTCTCGACAAAAATGCTTGTAGCAAAATCGAGAAGTTGGAATTGGATTGTGCTGATTCCCGGGAGCGTCGTTCTTGCAATCGCCTTTGCCGGACTGGTCATCTTTGTCTATTTATCCACAAAGAAGGCGCGGGTCCACCTGGGCCCTTCCGTGGATTGTTCCGCCTGCGGCGCAAAAGTTCCCGGAGGCTTTGCGTTTTGCAACTTTTGTGGCAGCAAGATGAATCCAGGATCTTGATCGTCGAGCACTGCATGAATTAGGATTGATCAGCCCGATCAAGATCACGATTACGATCACGAGAACACGTTAGAAGGGGGAAGGACATTGGACACGCACATACCGGTGCTTCTTGCTGAAGAGGAGCCGGACACAATTTCCATCGTTACCCTGTTCTTATCCGAAATCAAAGAAGTACGTCTGTCCAACGCTTATTCCGCCGAAGAAACCTTATTCAAGTTTTCTGAGTCTCCTGCCTCTCTTCTTCTCTTTGCGGACGGCCTCCAGGGCATGGGCAGCCTCCAGGCATTGCAGCAGATTCATCGCGATTTTCCTTTGACCTACATCATTGTTTCGTTGCCGGTCCGCGATCCCAATCGTGTAAGTGAGTTCATGATTTCAGGAGCGAACGATTGCATTGTAAAAGATGCGCAATATGTCCCCAGTCTCGTTCAGGCCGTCAAGAAAAGTTTGAACAGAATCGCTGAACGAAAATCTCTTGCCATTTCGCCGATGCCTCGTGCTGATCAATTTGCGGTCGATGAAAATCTTCCGGACATCATTTTTTATATGAGCGCCGGCGGCAAGGTTCTGTACGCAAATCGGGCCATTCAAACTCTGCTGGGACGAACTCAAAGGGATGTTATCAACTGTGTGTTTGAAGAGCTTATTCTGAAGCCGGAACAGCGCGGCGCATTTCATGAGTATCTAAGTGGAAAAGATTCTCATCCGAACTTCAGGCGCGTTATCTCTCTTGGTGATGCCCAAGGAAACCCAAGAGATTTTGAAATCAATCTCGCATTGCGAGACGGTGATGTCTTTTATGGTGTTGCCAGGCCGTTACAAATAGAAGATCTCAACCGAACTCCCGTCGTGGTTCCGCGAACAACATCCGAGGGAACGCAGGATCTGCCGGTTCGAATCGGTCCTTATCGGGTTCTGACCCTTCTAGGAGCGGGCGCGATGGGGCGCGTTTACAAAGGATTCGATGAGCAACTGGAGCGTTATGTTGCGATCAAGGTGGTCGGCAAAAAGCTTGCTGCGGCAAAAGATTACCTGGATCGATTTCATAGGGAGGCCAAGCTTCTTGCAAGCTTGACGCATCCGAACATCGCGCTCATCTACTATTTTGGAACTCTGGAAGGGCTTCCTTACTTTTGCATGGAATACATGCCCGGCGGATCGCTGGAGAACTTGCTCCGCCAGAACAAAACACTGGCCCCTGAAACTGCAGTCTCTTACACGATGCAAGTTGCCATTGGTTTAAGCAAGGCCTACGAAAAGGGAATCGTGCATCTGGATATCAAGCCTTCAAATCTAATGATTGCAGAAAACGATCGTGTAAAAATCGTGGATTTCGGACTGGCACGCACAACCCATCAGTTGCAGAACATACCCAGCCACATCATTGGAACACCTCTTTATGTTGCGCCGGAACAGATTCGCGGCGGCCTAGTCGATTTTCGGTGCGATATTTTTTCGCTGGGGATCACGTTTTTCCAGATGCTTTATGGATTCGTTCCTCATGCGGCACCGAAGGTTCAAGACGTCTTCAGGCGGCGTTTGAAGGAAGGCCTTCCGTCACCGGATCAAGTGGATTCATCGGTACCAAAAAGACTTTACGAGATGATCAAACGAATGACCCATAGCGATCCTGCCGAACGTTATGGCACTTATTCTGATCTGATCGCCGACCTGGAAGCCATGCGTCGAGACAAGATTCAAGAACAGACCTCTGCGGAAATGTCTCCACCAGCAGGTTCGTCCGTTTACATGCGTGGATTGATTTACGATCGTCCGTTTGCTGAGGTTCTGGGTCATATTGCAGCGAAAAGGCTTTCCGGCAAGCTTACTTTGAGCTGGTTTGATCTCTGCAAAAATTTGCATTTTAAGAATGGCGAAATCGTCGCTGTTATGTCCAATCAGGAAGGGGAAAGCTTTGTTGATCTTTTGCTGAAACAGAATCAGGTGGGTCCGGAAAGAGCGCGAAAACTGGAAGCTGGCTCCTCGGACCTTTTTTCAAACTACTCCTCCATTATGGGAGAACTGACGCACGAGACGAGAGACAAACTGGCGGGTGAGCTGAAGGATCTCGCCTGGCGAATTTTGCATGGCCTGTTCTCCTGGTTTGTCGGGGAGTTCCTTTTTGAAGAAGGGGAATTCCCCGCGCAGTCCTCTCTTCAGATTCGAACCGGCGAAGCACTTGTCAGCGGCATTCGCACCTGGATGGATTTTCCAACGATCCACCGGCGTATGCACGGAGGTCGCTGCCGGATTGTTTTAAACCCGAATTTTCAGCAAATATTGCCGGTACTTTCTGTTGGGCCGGCGGATGCTTTTATCCTATTTCGTTTTGAAAAGACAATCTTGTTTCGTGAACTCCTGGATCTTTCCGGAATTTCTGATGACGAATTCTTTCGCCTCATATACCTGTTTTCCTCTGTAGGCATTCTTGATGTAGAAGAAGCTCAGGAGGATCGTTCGCCTGTGCGATCTCCTCGCAAAGTTTCACAGCCGGAAAGAGTTGAGATACCAGAAAAGATCTTGGTTGAAGCAACGATTTCGGAGCCCAAAGAGGTAAAAGAAGAGGAGCCGGCTCCGAATCCCGAAGCACCCGCATTTCCGACACGAGCCCAGGGACCGGTTGGAAACGAACTGGCTTTGTATTACTACCAGTGCGCAATTAATAGTTTCGATAGCAAGAATTATTGGGCCGCCGTTGAATATTGTAGAAAAGCGTTGGAGCTCAAACAGGAGAGCCGAATCTATCGGCTTATGGGAAATGCCCTGGCCACGCATCAAGCTTTTCATCATGAGGCGATGGAAGCGTACAAAAAAGCATTGGAAAAAGACCCGAAGAGTTTCGCCATTGAACGAGACATCGCGGATTTATATTTCCTGACAGGCAATTACGCATTGGCCCGTTCACGTTATCAAAATGTGCTGCAAAAAAATCCCAAGGATCAGCATTCCGAACAAAAGTTAAAAGAAATCGCCCGACTGAAAAAATAAGGCGTTAACATGTAGTGGTAGAGCATTTCTTTGATTTGAACGAAGGTTTTCCTGGCGCAACTGTTTTTCGTAAAGTATGCGCTTTCTCCTGTAGAGAGAATGCTCTGCTCGTTGAGAGCATGCAGAGCATTTGCAACACAAAATCGTATTAGGTGGTCAGTGCGTATCATGAAGCATGAGACGCGCATACACAGCAGCACGGCAAATGCTCTGCCACTACGTTTTTTTGGCGGTTTGCGTTCAATGCTATTGTATTCCTGTGGAGAACACGGTTCGGGTGCTTCTGTCTGAACAGGAAAGAGAAATCCTCTCTCTCCTGACGCTGTCGCTTTCGGACATCAAAGAATGCGAGCTGGAAATCTGTGCACAAACCTCTGAAGTCCTAAAACGCGTCCGTGAATCCAACCCCGGACTTGTATTACTGAATGCAGGCGAAAAACCTGAACAGTCGTTGAGCCTACTTCATGAAATTCATCAATCCAATACGGGTGTATATGTTATTGTCAGTCTTCATGAAAGATTTCAGGAGGCGTCAGATTCTTTGATGACAGCGGGTGCGCATGATTGCGTATTAAAGGACCGGAATTACGTACCGAACATTGTGAGTGCTGTCAAAAAAGCATTGATCCGAATCGCCGAACGAGAAGCCTTCGAAATTCCGGTTCTGGCTCGTGCTCAGCGTTTTGCAATGGATGAAAATCTCCCGGACATCATTTTTTCACTGGACCTGGATGGAAAAATTCTGTATGCCAATCAATCGATCTCTTCCATGCTGGGATATGAGCAAAAGGAGGTCGTCGGCACGGATTTTTCAGACTTGATCTCAGGAGAGGCAGAACGAAATACGTTCAATCAGTATTTGAATTCGGTTGAACAGGACATCAGCTTTCGCGAAATGATCTTGCTGAGAAATCGGTTAGGAGAGGATAACAATTTCGACATCAACTTCACGCTCATGGAAGGAGAAATCATCTACGGTGTGGCGCGAAAACAGAAAGAGGAATTCGCTGAGTTGGAGGAATCGCCAGAAGCTGAAGCCGATGAGCCATCCCCGGCGACCTTAACTCCGTCCGAGGCAATGCCGGCTCGGCTGGGACCTTATCGGATCGTTACTCTTCTTGGGGCTGGAGCGATGGGTAGAGTTTACAAAGGATTTGACGAACAACTTGAACGATTTGTGGCAATCAAAGTGATCAGCAAATCTCTGACCGAGAATCAGAAATACGTCGAACGTTTCAAACGGGAAGCAAAGATCCTTGCGAGTATTTCCCATCCGAATATTGCACTGATCTATTACTTCGGAAGTCTGGATACGGTTCCATATTTTTGTATGGAGTATCTTGCGAACGGTTCTATGGAGAATCTGATCGAGACCGAGGAAGTGATTGATCCGCAGGTCGCAATTTCATACATCATGCAGGTCGCATCAGGATTGCGTGAGGCTCTATCCAAGGGGGTCCTGCACATGGATATCAAGCCTTCCAATTTGATGCTTGCGGAGGATGGCCGGTTAAAAATCGTGGATTTCGGTTTGGCACAAACGAAAAGAGATATGGACGATCTGGACAAAACTATCGTGGGGACTCCGATCTATATTGCGCCCGAACAGATTGTCGGAGGAGTCGCCGACTTTCGAATGGACATTTATTCGCTTGGCATCACATTTTTCGAGATGCTTTACGGTTTCGCTCCTTTTAAAGGATCCAACGTACCGGATATTTTTCACGCAAAATTACGCGGATTGATTCCGCCTCGATCCGAGTTAAATCATCTGGTTCCCGCAAGGTTTTATGATCTCGTCACACGTATGATCGCCCGTGATCCGATGCAGAGAATCGGTAATTATTCCGACCTTCTCGAAGAGCTCGAATCCTTACGAAGAAGTTCGGTCAAAGTGGAATCCGTTCCGGAAATGGAATATGCGGATAAGAGTGCAGTTACGATGCGAGGTTTGATTCATGATCATCCCCTTCCGGAAGTCCTTGGACAGATCGCTCAGCAGCAGATGACTGGAAAACTTACCATCAACTGGGGTCAGTTGTTTAAGCAGATGCATTTTAAGAATGGGAAGCTCATAGCGATCTTGTCGAATCAGGAAGGTGAGGATTTTATCGACCTTGTGATCGCTCGGCTTCCGACTGAAGCGAAGGTTGATGCGCAAACTTCAAATCAACCAATCTTCCGATTTGTATCAAGGATATTCGACTGTTCTCGAAAAAATATCTCCTGAACTTCGGGCCAGGTTGTCAGAGGATCTGCGGCTCCACGCAGAAAAAATTATGGAAAGCCTGTTTCCCTGGATGATGGGGGAATTCATTTTTGAATCAGGCGAATTTCCGGCGCAGTTGAATCTCGAAATTGGCATGCACGATATTGTCGCGAATGGTGTAAGAAACTGGCTGGACTTTGATTTTATTAGAAGGAAGCTTTTCGATGGAGATTGTTTGATCCGTCATGACGCAGATTTTATCCGCCATCTACGAAACTTGAATCTCGAACCCTCCGACAGGTTCCTGCTATTCCGGTTTGAAAATGAAATCCATTACAGCAGGCTGTTGGAAATCTCCGGCATTTCGCAGGAAGAATTCGGTCGACTGATCTACCTCTTTCAGTGCTTTGGTCTTGTTCACCTTGTTCGATCGGCTGTTTCGTATGGTGAAGAGCCGGCCGCCGGCGCTCCGAAAGGACAGGCTTCAAGAGGTCCAGTTCCCCAGGAGGTTCAGCTACCCGATGCTCCGCGTTCGACTACCGATCTGGGAACTTATTATGCACATTGCGCCATTAAGAGTTTCGAAGAAAATAATTACTGGGCCTGTGTAGAGTATTGCAGAAAGGCGGTGGAGCATAAGCAGGATCCGGGCGTCTATCGACTGATGGGACGGGCGCTCGCGACCCATTCAAAATTTCACAAGGAAGCCCTGGATGCCTACAAAAAGGCCCTCACTCTCTCCCCAAACAATGCCGGGATCGAACGCGACATCGCTGACCTTTATTTCGATATGGGAAGTTTTGCGCTTGCAAGAAGTAAATATGAAGCGCTTCTAAAACAGAATCCGGCGGATCAACATTCCGCAAAACGGCTTCAGGAAATCACCAAAAAGAAGCATTAAAGAAAAATGGGATAAAGGAGAAAGAAGGGATCAGTCATCATCAGGATTGTGTTATATTTCCTCCAGACTTTTGCCTTTCGTTTCTTCGCCAAACAGCATCACTGCAATGGCGCCTATCACGACAACGGCCGCAAATTGTGCGAATACGGCTTGTTGTCCAAAGTTGGCTGCAAGTATTTTGCCCACAATCAGCGGTGCCACGATACCTCCAATTCGCCCGATGGCTGCTGCAGTGCCTGCGCCCGTGCCGCGCATATCCGTAGGATAGAGTTCCGGTGTATAGGTATAAACAACTCCCCAGGCGCCAAGATTGAAGAAGGAAATGAAACATCCGTATAAAATGATTTCGGTGCCCGTTGTTGCTCTTCCAAACAGAAAAGCAGCGATCGCGCATCCCGCCAGAAAAGGAACGAGTGTGGCTTTTCTCCCAATCCGGTCCACAAGATAGGCTGCGGAAAAATAACCTGGAATTTGCGCCAGCGTAATAATCAAAACGTAGCGAAATGATTTTATGATCTCGTTACCCCCGGAGACCAGAAGCGAAGGGAGCCAGGTAAAGATGCCGTAATACGAATAAACCATCGCGAACCATAGAACCCACAACATCAGCGTTCTGCGAACGAATTTACCCTGCCATAATTGGGCCAAAGCTACTTTGACCGCAGGCTTTGTCCGTTCCGGTGTTATTTCTACCGGCGGGACACCGGCCTGCTTTTTCGAGCCATCGAAGAGCGGCCTTTGCCTCTTCGTGGCGCCCGGCCGCTTCCAGATAGCGAGGAGATTCAGGAATGCTTCTGCGCAGGTAGAAAGCGTAAAAGGCAGGAAGAAATCCGATCAAGAAAGCAATTTTCCAGCCCCCTTCAAACCGTGGAATGATCAAGAATGAAACGATGGCTGCTGCAGCCCAACCGAAACGCCCAGAAGCTCTCCAGAATCACCAGCAATCGTCCACGATGCTTTGCAGGCGAGAACTCTGTTACGAGTGTGCTTGCAACCGGCAATTCACCGCCCAGCCCGAATCCAACAAGAAATCGCAACGCCAGAAGCGAAGCATAACCGGTGGCGAGTCCGCATAATCCGGTGGCAATACTGAAAACCAGTAGAGTAGCCTGAAATAAATACTTTCTTCCTATACGATCCGCCAGCACACCGGAAGTCAAGGCTCCCGCAAACATTCCAAGCAAACCGATGGATGCGATCGCTCCAACCTGACCGGCGGAAAGGTTCCACTGCTTCAATAACACAGCCAGCACGAACGCTATGATTCCTGCGTCCATCGCATCAAAAAGCCAGCCCAATCCGCAAACAAAAACTATCTTCCAGTGTGCTCTCGATAGCGGAAGCTGGTCTAATCTCTGCGATATCGTCTGACCGGGTTCTATCAATCACGCTCCTGCATTAGAAGTTGTTTGACTGTTTCGGGCCAGGTCACGTGTTTCCATTGTTCGTAGCCTGTACGTACCCAGCTTTTCTGCAAGATTCCGGATCTTCGAATAAATTAGTAATACAACGGCCGATTGCTTCAGGCTCAGGGGGGACAACAAAACCACTGCTGCCATGTTGAACAATCTCTGCAGGACCTCCGCTATCTGTTGTCGTTACGACTGGTTTCCTGCTTCGGAAGGCTTCCATCGTTACGAGACCAAAATCTTCGTTCAGAGGGGAATAATATACGGCTCTACATTCGGCGTATAAGCGATTGAGATGTTCCGGAGTCACATGGCCCAGCCATTGCACCCGGCTTTTCCATCGAGTTCTCATGAATCCATCGTACGATTTGATCTTTTTCGGGACCGTCTCCAGCCAGTATTACGTTTCCCCGCGATGTCGATTTGAGGGCCTCCAGAAGAAGCGGAATCCTTTTCAAGGGTGTTAGTCTTGCCGGTGACAAGACATAATCCCCATATTTTTCTGTGTAGTAAGCATTTCCCTGCGGTGGGGGGTAAACCACTTCACTAGGAATTTTTCCCCATTGAAGGAGTTGTCTTTGAACGTTTTTCGATTGTGCGAATACCTGCTTCACATTGTGTTTCAAAAGATATTTGTCCGCTGCATGAATCATTGTTCTGCGCGTCTGTTCTTTGATTCTGCCCTTCCAGCTCAGGGAGCCGGACCATCCCGGCCATAAATCGTAATACTCGCGCATTCGATGATTGAGCCAGCAAACATGATGTGGATGTTTCAGAGCGTAAGATGGAAATCTCAACGAAATGAGATGATCAATCGGTTCTCCGCTTCCGGTAAGTTCTACGTCCGTAAATCGTGTAGCCAGGTATGCGGAAAACTGGCGTCCAAAACGATTGGTGGGGGTCATCAGAAGCTCAGCCTCATGCCCTGATTCTTGAAGCGCTCTGACCAGAGCGCGCGCAATCACTCGATGCCCTCCTTCAATGAATGGCACATCGGATGTGGCAACCAGTACTCGCACTGCTTTAGTGTAAAGTGGAAAGCGGAAAGTGGAAAGTGGGTGTAAGAAGTGGAAGACGAGTTTTTATGTCGCCGGTTTTTTAGCGCTCTTCTCCGCTTCGGAGGCCACGGGTTTCTCAACGACGTCGATTCTGACCAGGACGACCGGAAATTTTGAATCTTGGGGCGTCTTACTTTCTTGAAAAATCTGCAAGCGATTCTTTATGGGATAAATATAGATGGGATTTGTTGTCACTTCTTCCCAGGTTATGGTGGTAGCGCGGTTCGGCCCTTTTAAAACAACGTTTTTTCCGGTGACGTTGTGCATCTTCAAAAGGTCACTTAGTAGAACAGCCTTTTGATCTACTCCATCCACTTTTACGGAAGTCGTCATGATTTTCACGTATTCTTCACGCGGTATGGCGACAATCAGTTTTTCTTCTTGATAAATCTGGAGACCACGCGGAGCTCCTTTTGCCCTTCTGGGCTTTTTCTGATTTTCACCTTGCTTGTTGGTTGCCTGTTTTCCCTGAGCAGGCTCTTCCGCTTTCTTGCAAGCGGCAAGGGCAAAGAGACTTATCACAAGGACCATACAAAGAAGCGTTTTCATAGAATCCTCTAAAGCTGCAATTAAAGGATGTGATGATATTCCAGCGGTTTGTAAATGTCAAAAGCAGGCTGAAAGTGTTCAAAGGGTTGATAGTGTTCAATGTGTTTGTTCAAGCGCTTTGAACCTCTTGAGCCCTTCAGCCCTTTGATCCTAAAGCTAAGTACGCTCGAACGTCGACCGCCGCCGAGAACTTTTGGTCCGGTGTGATGATGAAGGGATTAATTTCGAGCTCGCGGATCTGGGGGTAGTCAGAAGCCAATTGAGATATTCGTTGCAAGATTTCAACCAAAAATTCCAGATCAACAGGCTGTTCACCTCGTATTCCATTTAACAACGGGAATCCTTTTATGTTGCGGATCATATGAAGAGCGTCGCTTTGGGTGATGGGAACGGCCCTGAAGATTGTATCCTTCATCGTCTCTACATAAATTCCTCCCAGTCCAAAGAGCAGAAGCGATCCAAAGGTTGCATCCTGGAACACGCCGATGATCACTTCCTTTCCTCCACGGATCATCGGTTGCAGATCAACTCCTTGAAATTCGGGGTGCAGTCCTTCTTGTTGAATTCTCATTTCCATTTTCCTGTAGGCTGATTCCACCTCTTCTCCATTTCGCAGATCCACACTCACACCGCCAAAATCGCTTTTATGTTGTTTTGTTTTCATCCATGCCTTCACGACCACCGGGAATCCTATCTTCTCTGCTCCAGAAACGGCCTCCGCTATGGATCTTGCCTGAATGGTATCCGGTACCGGTATTCCATAACTTTTGAAAAGAACTTGAATTTCCGGCTGCGTTAATTGAATCCGATTTTCTTTTGCAGCGGTCGTAATAACTTCTTCCGCCCGTTTTCTATCGACTTCGAATTGGTGAGGTTCCTCGTAAGTTCTGTTTTTGATTCTTGAATACTGCACCATTCCGTTTAGCGCGCGCACAGCGGACTCAGGAAATGCGTACAAAGGTATCATGCTCTGCGAGGTGTCACGGATAATTCGTAGAATATCTTTGACTCCCATAAAGCAGCCAAGAACAGGTTTTGTCTGCTGTTTGGACACTTCGGAAACCGCTGTTGCAACCTGCACCGGGTCGACCATGATGGGTGGCACGCTGATGACAAGAACGGCGCCGATATTGCGATCTTTCAGCAAAATATCCAGAGCCTTTCTGTAGTCTTCAGGTGTAGCACCGGCAAGCAAGTCCAACGGATTATTTGGATTCGATTCAGCGGGGATAATTTTGCGTAAAGCGTCTCTTGTCTCCGATGTGTAGTCGGCCAGCTGAAGATTCAACCCGACCGCTGCATCTGTGGCCATGATTCCGGGTCCGCCCGCGTTTGTCAGGATTGCAACACGATGATCAACGGGAAGCGGCTGGCTGGAAAGCGCCGTAGCATAATCAAAAAGTTCATCGATCGTGTTAGCTCGCAACACTCCACATTGTTCGAAAATAGCGTCTGTGCCAACATCCAGTGTTGCAAGCGCCCCTGTATGCGACGATGCCGCTCTGGCACCGGCGGGCGTGCGGCCCGACTTTACAGCCAGGATCGGTTTATGCCGAGTAAATTTTCTGGCAAGTTGCGTGAAGCGTTTTGGGTTCCCAAAATTCTCAAGATAAAGAAGAACCAGATCGGTGTCAGGATCATTTTTCCAGTATTCCAGCAAATCATTGGAAGAGACATCGGTTTTATTCCCGACGCTTGCGAACATCGAAAAGCCTAAATTTCGTTCACGGCTTAAGGATAGAATCGTGACTCCGAGCGCTCCGCTTTGCGATACAAAACCGACTTTGCCGCGGACCGGCAGCTCAGGGGCAAACGTTGCGTCCAGTTGCACCCTTTCCTCAGTATTAATGATCCCCATGCAATTCGGCCCTACCATTCGAATTCCATACTTCCTTACTTTTTGTTTGAGCTGCTCTTCCAGCTTCGCTCCTTCTTCGCTGACTTCCTTAAAGCCAGCGGTGATCACGACGAGGCCCGATATACCTTTTGCTCCACAATCGTCGACAGCCTGCAAAACTTTACTGCGCGGAACCACCAGAATCGCAAGGTCCACATCGTCCGGAATATCCTTTACGTTTTTGTACGATTTCAGGCTGTGAACAAAATCGGCTGATGGATTAACCGGAAACAGTTTTCCCTGGAATCCGTATTTAATGATGTTGTGGACTATCTCCCAGCCGATTTTGCCGGGATGTTGGGACGCTCCAATGACTGCGATGGAACGCGGTCTGAAAATAGAATCTAATTGAGGCATAATTTAAAGCCAGTGATTCGTGTCCGGCTGACGTTCCCGATTCACAGGATGAACATCAGTCCATAGTGACAATTTACGTTTATTAAAATATGGATCGTCTTTTAAAAATTTACCTGATCCTGTTTGGGATCATGCTCGTCACAGCCGCTGTGGGATGGGCCTGGTTGGATTGGATCCAGGGTCTGGCCACAGCCGGCTTCGTAATTCTAACAGGATATTATCTGTTCCGCTTCGCACGCAAGGTGTTCCGGAAATTCCTCTGGCGCATCAGGCGAAAGCTAATCCTTTCTTACATATTCATTGCGTTCATCCCGATGTTTCTTTTGATTGTCCTGGGCGTGCTCGGCTTTTTTATCTTCATGGGCCAGACCACGTCAGAAATGTTCAACTCGACACTGGATGGATATCTACTTCGTACAAAAAGCCAGAGTGAAAAACTGCTTCACTTGACGGAATTTCTTGGAAATGAATCAGGAATCGACCGCTGGTTTGCAGAACTGAAGCCGGAAGATCAGACATGGCTTTCGGAAGCTGAAGTTTGGTTGACGGTGGACGGTAAAACCGGAGTGCTGCAAGGGGACGGTTCATACGACCTTCCCGAATGGGCTGTTCGAGAGGACTTTTCCGGCCTCGTGATTCGAAACGCAAATCCATTTCTGGCAGCCGTGCATCTCGACCCCGAGCACAAGCGTGTTATGCAGATTCTGGTTCCGGTGGATTCACGCTTGCTGGATTTGATGAGTCAGCATGTGGATGCAGACATCCGTTACCTACGATTCTCAGGTGAAGGCGCAAAAAACCAGTTCAACGAAACAATCAGAAGTAAAGGCAACTCAGCCGATCTGGCCGCGTTGGTGGGATTTTCCGATCTGGTGGTTAAGCATGCCGGATCAAGTCGATTGGGAAACCGGCGAAAAAATGAGCGTCATGGATGACGAAAACGAAGGGAACAAGAACCTCTTGAAGGATGAGACAGGGGCCGTTGTCATTGAAGGAGCCAAATCGAATCCGAAAGCGTCGATGGGAGCTTTTGTTGTGAGCACACATTTTTCGCGTGTTTACAGTCATATTTTCGCTCGTAGCACAACTCTTCAAAAGGTTGTCTACGGACTGATGCTGACCGTTGCTGTCTTCTTTCTAATTATCGAATTGATCTCTGTGATATCGGGATTTTTGCTGGCAAAATCGATCACCGCCTCCGTTCATAATTTGTTTGAAGGAACCGAAAGAATTAAGAAAGGAGATCTGAATTATCTGATTCGAGTCGGCGCCCCCGACCAGCTGGGAGATCTGGCGAATTCATTCAACAGCATGACTGACAGCGTCAAGAATCTGTTAAAAGAACGGGCCGAAAAGGAAAGGCTTGCGGAATCTCTTCGGATAGCGCGTCAGATGCAACAAAATTTATTGCCGAAAGAAGTGCATTCCCTCGGTGGAATTGCAATTTCTGCCATGAACATTCCGGCACAGGAGGTCTGTGGAGATTACTATGACATCCTGCAAACGGGGGACCACCAGTTGGGGATCATTGTGGCAGATGTTTCCGGCAAGGGGCCGAGCGCGGCGCTGTACATGGCCGAAGTAAAAGGAGTCATCATTTCTCTCAGCCGGCGAACCGTGATGCCGAGGCAACTTCTGATGGAAGTGAACAGCATTTTGGGGCCGACACTGGATTCAAAAAACTTCATTACAATGACTTACGCGATGATAGATGAGAAGAATCGAACAATGAAAATGAGCCGGGCAGGGCACAATCCAATCCTTCATTACACATCCCCGAATGGAAAAGTAGAAATTGTGCAGCCGGGAGGCATTGGCCTGGGTTTAACAAGGAACGGTATTTTTGACAGAACGCTCGAAGAAGTGGAACGAAAGTTGGATTCCGGCGACATTCTGGTGTTTTATACGGACGGTCTGACGGAAGCGATGAATACGCATCATCAGCTTTACGGACTTTCACGACTATCGGAAATACTTTTGCAAAGCAAAGATCTTCCGGCTGAAGAAATCAAAGCTGCTATTTTCCGAGATCTACAATTCTTTCTGCAGAGTAATCCGCCTCAGGACGATATTACACTTGTTCTGCTGAAGATCGAGTAACGATCGGCTTCCCGGGACCCACGCTTGTCAAACCACCGGTTTTGAACTTCCACCTTCAACTCTGACAGGGACCGGTGTGGTAAACTTTTATTCGTCATGGGTGACGAAAAAGAAAAGAACGATTTACGGATCGAAGATCGCCGCTATTTTGATAAAGAGGGGAATCCAATCCAGTCTGAAGAAGCGCCGGCTTCAGTCGAACCTGCCGGGGCGACGCAACATCAACATAAAGAGACTTCGAACCATCCGCAGCCTAAAATCGATTTTCCTTCTCTAATCTTTATCTATGTGCAAACGGCACTCATTCACCTGGGTGAACTCGAAGATCCCGTCCAGCAAAAAAGCGTTGAGAATTTCGATGCAGCGAGACAAATGATCGATAT
This sequence comes from uncultured bacterium, assembly GCA_963771165.1. GTDB lineage: Bacteria > Acidobacteriota > HRBIN11 > JAKEFK01 > JAKEFK01 > JAKEFK01. Next base: position 212,947 of record CAVYSN010000021.1, read on the forward strand.
TCTTGAACTGCTTCAGGAGAAAACACGGGGCAATATCACGGCGCAGGAAGATCAATATCTTGAAAAGGCTTTATTTGATCTTCGCTTGCTCTATGTTCAAAAGGCTAAAAAGTCTTGATGAGACGGACCTGCTCACTTTGGACCGCAGCAATGCTACTGTTTGCAGGGATCGCTTTTTCCCAGGATGATCAGATCCTGATCTTGAAGCCTGATGAAGACCAACAATCTTCGCCGCAGGAAGTCGAAGAACCGTTTCGTGCAACACCTGAAACCGATGTGTCCAACCGTGCCTACCTTGACTTCTATGACAACTGGCGTCAGTTTGAACTTCAATTAAAGCTCGGTACTGTGGATCAGAATCTAATCAATGAACTGATCCGGTTGAGGAACCGGAACGGCATTCCGAAAATCACAGAGTTAGCGATCAGTGCTTTACGCTTCGGAGACTCTAAGATGGCAGAGGGGAAACCCGAAGTAGGACTGCAATTATTTCGCTCTGCAGTTAGTTTGGATCCCACATTGTCGATCGCATATTACTCTCAGGCCAGAGCGCTTATGGCGATCTCGTGGGCAAATGCGCCTGCAGCGATCCGAACTGCAATTTCGGGTCTGTTTGCCCCGAACAAAACTCTAAATGGAAAACTCTATTTGACTTCGAAATATGCATTTGTCGTCACAGCAACTTTGTTGATCCTGGGTTGTGCGTTTGCTTTGACGATGCTCGCCAAATATCAAAGATTGCTCCGTCACGATACGATGGAAAAATATACTTCACTTAGCACGAATACAGTCAATCTGCTGGTTTGGCTCGTTCTGTTTTTGCCCATTTTCGCTCTGTCCGGTGTTCTGTGGCTGGCGCCATTTTGGCTCATGATATTTTGGAAATACGCGCGACCCTCCGAGCGGATCTTGTCTGCGATCTTCTTTTTGGCTTTCCTGTTGGCTTACCCTGTTTACCACTACGTCGTAAAACTTTCGGCAGCATCAGCGGATCCTTCGATCGCTCCTTTCATCCGGGTTTTCTCGGACGGTCCTTCCCCACGGCTACTCGCCGATTTTCGTGATTATAGCGTTGAACATGACAAAGACTCGGACGGAACAATCTTGCTCGCCCATTTGTATCGCGCCGATCAAAATTTCATGGAAGGTACCAGAGTTTTGCAAAAACATATTCTGGATCACCCTGACGATGCGCGCGCGTACAACAATCTCGGGCACATTTACTTCCTTCAGGGTGAAACCGATGTTGCGCTTCGTATGGTGCAAAAAGCGTCGGATCTGGACAATCGAAATGCCATTTATCCGTATAATCTTTCCATTTTACAAAGAGCAAAATTCAATTTCTCCAATGCTGAGGAGTCTCTGGGAAAATCGCGTCAGTTAAATTCTCAATTTGTCCGAAATCTCGAGGAAAATCCCTATTCAGGATTGGTCGATTCTGTTCCAACTGAGCAGATGATTCTTTCGCGTCTTCAAAACAAAGTGGGCCCCCTCAGACAATATTTATTCAACCCGTTTAGCGTCTTCTCTCTCGTATTGCTCGGTCTCGCTCTGATCCGAAGTGTCGGGCTTTCGAAAAAGAGAGATCATGCAAAAGAATGCATCAAATGCGGAAGGCCTTTCTGTAAAAGATGCCAGCCGGCAGTGAAGGAATTACGTTTTTGTACACAGTGTCTTCACATTTTTGTAAAAAAAGATGGAGTTTCCCCCGCTTCACGGAAAGATAAGATGCGAGAGATTGAGCACCATTCAAGGCGGCAACAAACCTTTTTGAAAGCGTCATCCCTGATTCTGCCGGGGTTTGGTAATCTCTACAAAAATCGGATCTGGTTCGGGACTGTCCTGTTGTTTTTTTGGTTTTTGTTCCTTGTGTTGATTTTCTATAATTTGCGATACTCCAGCGTCTCATTCTACGAATCGCCCGGAAGCACGGCAGTTCTACTTCCGATTCTTTTGCTGTTCCTGATACTTCTTTATATGGTAGCCAACATTTCTCTGTTCCGTCGGGCAAAAGCCTAGCTGCGCTATTGCAGAGTGCAAATCTCAAATTGCATATTTGGGTATCCGATAACTCTACGGTCTGTTTCCAACCCTTCAAATATGAAATTTGATTTCTACAGTATGCAACCTGCAATAATTTGAGCTTTTCTTCTCTTTGGTATAATGAGAATCCAGCAAAACCATAATGGCACTTGAAGGAACACTCGAAGATTTTAGCCTTGCCGACATCTTTCAGCTCATAGGAATCCAGCGAAAAACGGGCATTTTAACCCTTAAGAACTCGCAAGAGACAGTCAGCGTAACATTTCATCAAGGGATGGTCATAGGTGCTGACTCGGTCCCGCGAAAACTCGAAGATCGTATCGGGAAAGTTCTCGTAAAAACGGGTTTGATCTCTCAAAATGAGCTGCAAGAAGCACTGGAGCAGCAGCAGAAAACAATGCAAAAAGTCGGTTTCATTTTGATTGACCAAAAGTACATTTCCAAAGAACAGCTGAAGGAAGCATTACAAATTCAGGTCACCCAAATGATTTACCGTCTCTTCCGATGGACAAACGGGGAGTACTATTTTGATCAGAAAGCAAGGGTTGATCCCGAGGGGGATGAGAGCATTCCACCGGTGAGCGCCGAGAGCATTCTCATGGAAGGGATTCACATGATTGATGAGTGGCCCGTCATTGAGAAGAAAATCACGAACACGAATCTTATTTTCAGACCAATGATTCCTGTCGAAGATCTGATTTTCAACAACGGAGACGAAGATCGTCACGTGGAATCCGACAAAATTCGCTTAAGCCGGGAAGAACATTCTGTCTACCAGCTTGTCAACGGTCAGAGCACGGTTGCCGACATAGTCGAAAGCAGCAAATTTGGGGAATTTCACACCTGCAAAGCTCTTTATGATTTGCTGGAAAGAAAAATCATTGAACCTGCTGCCAATACTCCGCGCGTTGCATTGCAGCCGACCATTTCAATCAAGGCGCAAAAAGAGGGAATTGACTTTGCACGTCTTGCGGTTCCTGTTCTCTCTGTTTTGATCCTTGGGGCTATGGTTTTGGGAGCGTGGGATCCTCTACGAATGCCGCTTTATTCTTTTTTCGGCGAGAACGATTCGGTCGATTTGAAGGCTCGTTTGAATGAAATGCGGTTGAATCAACTCGATTCCAGCATAACCATGTATTTTTATGTTCACGGTTCTCTGCCTTTAAAACTGGAGGAGCTGGTCCAAGGCTACTATTTGAGAGAAGAAGACATTCTGGACCCATGGTCACGACCCTACATTTATGATGTGAGCGGGGACACTTACATTTTGTCTACCACAAGCTCCGGTGGGAGCAGCGCAAAAAGGTCACAGATTCGTAGGACTTTGGGAAGGATGGAAGACGCAGTTCGCCCTGCTCAAACAAAGAAACCGACAGGAACCATTCGCTTCGAAAACTTAAAATGATCTAGGACCTGCGCCAAAATGGAAAGTTATTTTGTGCAGACCCTTAATCTTTGTTGTCGCGAGATATCGCGATCCTTGCTGTATTTATTATGAGAGTCGTTTTCATGGGAAGCGGTACGTCCATGGGCGTGCCGACGATAGCATGTCCATGTTCGGTCTGCACATCGACCCGATCCCAAGAACAAGCGGACGAGGCCATCCCTGTTGATCACAATAGAAAACAGGAATTTCTTGATAGACACGTCCACAGATTTTCGCCATCAGGCGATTCGTGAAAATCTCAAGCGAGTCGATGCTGTTTTGTACACACATTCGCACGCTGATCACATCCTTGGCCTGGATGATCTGCGACCTTTTAACTATTTTCAGCAAATGCACATTCCCTGTTTCGGAAACGAATCGACAATGAATTACATATGCAACATGTTTCGTTACGTATTTACGAATCCTCAACCCGGTGGAAGCATTCCAAGGATTGAACCCATAATCATCGATGGCCGATTTGAATTTTTGGGCGTTGACATTCAACCATTGCCCGTTCTTCACGGAAAAATATCGGTCAATGGTTACAGAATAGGAGGATTGAGTTACATCACGGATTGCAGTGAGATACCGGAAGAGACTTATCGCTTGCTGGAAGGCACTTCCGTACTCATTCTGGGTGTTCTTCGCTATCAGCCACATCCGACGCATCTCAATCTGGAAACTGCACTTCGAATTATTGATCGCGTTCAGCCTGAGCGCGCATACTTCACTCACCTGAGTCACGACTTTGATCATGAGCGCACCAATGCAGAGCTGCCGGATCATGTGCGTCTTTCCTTTGATGGCTTATCGTTCGAGATGGATGAACCATGAAAGTTCATCTTGGATTCGAACAGTGGAAACTGTAGACAGAACCGCCGTCTCTTTGGGAAATTTTGACGGAGTTCACCTGGGTCATCGTGCAATTCTGGAGAAAACGATCGATCTGGCCCGAAAATCCAACATTCCAACAGTTGCAGTCACCTTTGATCCGGTTCCCAAAAAGATTCTTCAGCCGAAGAGCGCCCCTCCGTTGATTCAGACGTTGCAGCAGCGGCTATCAAAACTGGAATCTCTGGGTTTGGACCATACAATCGTTGTTAAATTCAGCGAGGAGTTTGCTCGCAAAACACCGGAAGAATTCGTCCGGCAATTTCTCATTGAAACTTTGAAAGTAAAACATTTTGTGGTCGGAGAGAATTTCTCATTCGGACATCAGAAACGGGGAGATTTGTCATTGTTGAAGAAGATGGGCGCTGAGATGCGATTTTCAGGCGGTAGGAATTCCGGAAGTTTGCCGGAATGGAATTCGAATTTCGTCTTCACAGATCCGTGATTTCATAACGAAGGGACACATGCAGGCAGCCTCTGAGTTTCTCGGGTCTCCCTTCGCTCTGACCGGACTAATCGTTGAAGGGGAACACCTGGGTGGACAACTGGGAATTCCAACGGCGAACCTGAATTATGAAAATGAAATCGTTCCTGCAAACGGAGTTTATGTGTCCCGAGCCATCGTGAACAATTGCGATTATTTTGCAGCAACCAATGTTGGAATTCGGCCGACTTTTCAAGGCCGGAACCTGACAGTTGAAGCTCACCTTCTGGATTTCTCCGGCCATCTTTACGGCTCACGAATGGAATTGCATTTTCTGCAGAAATTGCGCGACGAGATGCGTTTTGGAGGACCGGATGAATTGAAAGCTCAGATACATGTCGATATCGAAAACGTTAGAAATTACTGGATGGATCTGAAGAGCACCTCTTAAAACAGAGGAGAGATTTGAGATAGGGGATGGTAAAATTTGAATCGCCTGCTCTCCATCATCTCCCTGTTCCCGTTCTTACACGAGCTTTAGTTCAATCATGCAGATTTGGGTCGTTTTGACGATTTTGGCAGGGTGCATGATCCTTTTCATAAAGGACATTCTTGCCGCCGAGCTGGTTGCGATCATTGCAGTGCTCGCGCTGATTCTGACGGGGTCCCTTACAACGCAGGAGGCTTTTAGCGGTTTTGGGGATCCTTCGCTCATCACGATCGTATGTGTTTTCGTATTGTCAGCCGGTCTGGTGCGTACCGGAGTCGTTGATTTCATAGGCCGGAAAATCGAAATTGTGGCGGGAAAGAATTACATCATTATCCTGGTTCTTTCGATGATCGTGGTGGTTTGCATTTCTGCTTTCATCAACAATATAGCCGCTACAGCTGTCATGCTTCCGGTCGCTCTAGGCATTGCAAGCCGCACCCAGATCCATCCAGGAAAGCTTTTAATGCCAATTGCATTCGGGTCCATGCTGGGAGGCACTTGTACCGCGATCGGAACATCCACAAACGTCGTTATGAGTTCTTACCTTGTTCGAAATGGAATGAGCCCATTCAGTTTCTTTGAATTTGCGCCGATCGGAATCATTATCGCTTCGGTGGGTATTTTATATATGGTTGTTGGCCGGACATCGGGTGCTGCCTTCACGTGGCGATGGATCTTTACAAGAAACTTACATGTTGCGCGAATACATCGCTGAAGTGGTCATTCTTCACGATTCACCTCTTGTCGGCAAAACCATCCAGGAAAGCCGTTTTTCAGAACGATTGGACCTGAATATTGTCAGCCTGATTCGTGATCAAAAAAGGTATTTCGTGCTCCAGCCCAATTTACAATTCCAGCAAGGGGATCTTTTGATTGTCGAAGGAAGCATCAGCAACATCTTAAAAGTTAAGGATACATACGGAATTGAAATCAAACCGGAATTTAGACTTGACGGACCGCGAGTTGGAAAATGAAAATGTTCAACTGGCGGAAATTCTTCTAAGTCCGACCTGTGATTTCATCGGACAATCCCTCAAAGAAACTCAGTTCCGTCAGAGATACAATCTGATCGTTCTAGCGATTCATCGCGGCGGTTATTCCATTCGAGAACAAATTTCGCAGACTCCGCTTCAGTTGGGAGACATTCTCCTCGTACAGGGACGCAAGGAAGATATTGATGAGTTAAAACTTTATAGTGGTTTTATTGTTTTACAGGACCTTCCCGTCTCTCCGTTCCGCAAGCGAAAAGCAAGAACAGCGATTCTTATTTTTCTAGGAGTTATCATTGCCGGTAGCCTTTACAAAGTATTCCGATCGTGGTTGCCGTGCTCATCGGTGCCCTGCTGATGGTTTTGACCGGATGTTTGACTGTTGGGGATGCTTATCACTCCATCCATTGGCCGGCGATTGTGCTGATTGGCGGGATGACGGCTCTCGGACTGGCGATGCAGAAGACCGGTCTGGCCGGCATCTGTCGGTTCTTTGATGGTAGATTGGGTTGGAAGACTGGGACCGACCGCGATCCTCGGAGCCTTTTTCGGTCTGACTGTCTTGCTTACACAACCCATGTCGAATGCGGCGGCTTCTCTACTGGTCGCACCGATTGCTCTATCCGCTGCTACCGATTTGCAGTTGAATCCAAGAACTTTCATTATGACAATTGCGCTGGCCGCATCTGCTTCTTTTATTACACCCTTAGAACCGGCCTGCGCGCTCGTTTACAGTCCCGGTAAATACAGGTTTGTGGATTTTCCAAAATGCGGAGCGGTATTGACACTCCTGGTCATGGCAGTCGTACTTTTGTTCGTACCCATGTTCTGGCCGTTGTAGAGACGCAGTTTCTATGCGCCCCGATTACAACGCTTTTTTCCAGAGAGATTCCCAGTAAGCTTTCGCTTTGTCGACTTCCATCGGCCGTTTTGCCATCGCGGGCTGGACAAATTCGAAAAACTGACAGAAATTTGCCTTTTGCTTGTCTGGAACCCAATCTGCAGAATTTTCGGAACATTTATTGGGTGAGAACTCGTCATAGTATTGACAGTTCAGACAGCAATGTACGGCCGAGGAACAATATGGACAGAGTTCAAGGAAAGCTGAAGTTGTGGAAACCTCACGGTGACACCTGTAGCAGAGTAACATTTTTGACCCCTGCGCGTATTATATCCGATCGCCGGAGGGAAGCAACGAGGCCCGTAATACTATTTATGTACTGCTATAATGGAGTCCAAAGGTGAAATCATGCCCGATTTAAGAATAGATGTACGCTGTCAGGGCCAAGTCGCTGTTGTGGAACCTTCAGGTTTTATTAATGCTCATACTGCCAAAGATTTCGAATCGGTTTTGCAGAATTTAATTGAACAAAAGCAAAACAAGATTGTCATCAACTGTAAAGAATTGTCCTATATCGCCAGCGCCGGACTCGGAGCTATCATGGGTTTTATTGATGAGATCCGGGAAAACGCAGGCGATATCCGAATGTGCAGCATGAATGAAACCGTTTTCAATATCTTCGATGTTTTAGGCTTTACCCATCTGTATTCGATTTTCGAGACAGAAGACAAAGCAATTCAAAGTTTTGAGGGAACACAGTGAATTCTGAGCCCATGACGAAAAACCGCGTGGAAGAGATTGTCGAAATTCATCTTCCCAGCATGACGAAGCATCTTCACGCGATTCGTACGCTATGCATGACTCTCGCGGAGTCCATGGGGTTTGCCAAAAAAGATTCTGAAACGACCGCCCTGGCTGTCGAAGAAGCGCTTACCAATGTGATTGAACATGCTTATCACGGTGAAGAGGGCAAAAAAGTGCAGGTTATTTTTGAAATGGAGGGGAACAAATTCACCGTTCGCATCCTTCACAGCGGCGATCAGATCAATACCTCCGAGTTCGTGCTCATCGATGATCTGGACCACTTTTACAAACAAAAGAAGAGGGGAGGTCTGGGCATTTTGATTATGAAAAAATGCATGGACGAAGTCACCTACAAATCCGGTCCGGACCAGAATGAATGCCGCATGATCAAATACCTGAAAAAATAGCTCATTAACGCAAAGACGCGAAGCCGCAAAGAATAAGGATTGTTTTTCTCTTGGCGTCTTCGCGCCTTTGCGTTAAATCCTATGGACTATCGGAAGATCATCGATTCGTATAAGGCCGGCTATTTCAGCCGGGAGGAAATCCAGCAGCACTTATCCGATCTGATGCTGTTCATGGATTTTTCCGCCAGCTTGAATCAAACGAATGCGGTTGAGGAAGTCGCAAATCTTACTATTGCTCACCTTGATGGGCTATACGCGTTCGACACGTTCGGCCTTTTTCATGTGCAATGGCTCCTCACTTCAACTGGTGGATTTTAAAGGCACACGAATTCACCAAAAAGAATTGGTACACTGCTGGAACCCTCCTTTTATCCCGTGTCCGATTACCACTTCGATCGAAAGATTCTACATGGCTGCAGCCCTTCAGCGAGGCGGGCTTTCAGCTGATGCTGCCCGTTACTCAGGATGATCGTCTTTTGGCGGTTGTGGCTCTCGGAGGAAAAACGACGATTGAAGACCAATCACATTGCAGGTCGTCTTCTCACTGTGCCAATTGAGCGCTGGGGCCCTGGAAAATGCACAAACGCGGCACGCTCTTCAAACATTAAACCGCGAACTGACATTGAAAGTGTATCAGCTCAAGACTTTGTTTGAACTCAGCAAGGAATTCAATACCACCTGGGATTCCGAAGGGATTTTTCGAATGCTCGGTAGTACATTGAGCGGGCAGCTTTTGATTTCGCGTTGTGCAGTCATGACGGTGGCTGATGATTCTTTAAAGATGAAATTCTTGCGAGGATTTCGCTGGCTGGATGAGGATTTGGATTTCATTCAAAAACTGGCCGTGGAATCCCTTTTTCCAGTGAAGCCGGAGCCACTTCTCACCGATTGCGTGAGGCCATCAGACCTCCGTAAATTTCTGGACGCACATAAGATCCATTTGCTGTTTCCAATGATCTTGAATGAAGAAATCCGGGCTCTTATTTTCCTCGGTGAAAAAAAGAATCGCAGACGGTTTGGACAGGAGGATTTCGATCTGATTACTACGTTGGGAAATCTTGCTCTTGTAGCGGATGAAAATGCTCGTATGCAGCAGGAAATGATTGAGAAGCAGAGAATGGAAAGAGAACTCGCGATTGCAAGACAAATCCAGGTAGGTCTTTTGCCGCAATCGATCCCAAAAATCCGCGGATATGAAATCACATCTGTTTTCGAGCCATGCTACACGGTGGGTGGAGATTATTTCGATTTTCTTCCGATTTCTGAACAGAGTCTTGTGATCGCGATAGCAGACGTCTCAGGCAAAAGCACTCCGGCGGCGCTGCTGATGGCCTCCCTGCAAGCTTCTTTACGGGCCCTCTTTTCCGTAGAGGTAACCGAACCCGATGTAACAATCCAGCGTTTGAACCAGCTGCTTTGTGACAGCCAAAGTCAAACCAGCAAGTACGTAACTTTTTTTTATGGAGTCTTGAAGCATCCTAGCGGAGATTTGTCATACGTCAATGCCGGCCATTGTTATCCACTCGTTCTGAAGCCAAATGGTGAGGTTCACCGTCTGGACATCGGAGGAACCGTGCTCGGCTTTTTTCAGGGATGCAAATTACCGTAAGGGTACGTATAATGTCGAACCCGGTGATGTGATGATTTTTTATACGGACGGGGTTTCTGAAATGACAAACGCGGAGGAAGAGGAATTCGGTGTGGACCGGATTGTTGAAACGATTCGCACGCATCGTACGGAACCTGTCTCAGCAATTCGCGATGCTCTTCAAAGGGCCCTTCACGAACACCGGGGAGCTCAACATCAGGGTGATGATATTACTTTCATTCTTTTGAAAAGATGTGTACTCCATGCAGGGGCGCTGGTCTGAGCCCCGTGGTCGCAAATGCAAGGAAAATAAAACGAGATGCAAAAACTAAAACGGAATCCTTACGCAAAAAAGATCAGCAAAAAAATGGAGAGGCTTGTGGACGTCATGTTCACCCTCCGCTCGGAAGACGGATGTCCATGGGACCGGGCACAGTCGCTTGGAGATCTTCGCCAGTATGTGCTGGAAGAGACCTACGAAGTGTCTGCAGGCAATGGATCAGCCGCAACCTGCCCGGTCTGAAAGAAGAACTCGGAGATCTTCTGTTTCAGGTCGTCTTTCTCTCGCAAATGATGCAGGAGCAAAATGCTTTTACGTTATTAGAAGTTTTGGAAGCCCTCATAGAAAAAATGATTTCCCGTCATCCTCATGTGTTCGGAAACTCTCCTGCGCGTTCTCCGGAACAGGCCCTGCAGAATTGGGAATCCATGAAGGATCAACAAAAGGCGCAGACCAAAGGAGTGAACCGTTCGATTCTGGATGGAATTCCGGTGAACTTGCCCGCTTTACAGCAGGCCCTCATGATTTCGTCGAAGGTCGTGCGCGTGGGTTTTGAATGGGAGACGGAACAGGATGTCTGGAGGAAGTTGGAGGAGGAGATTCAGGAGTTTAAAGAGGCCGGGACGGATGAGGAACGCGCGGAGGAACTCGGTGACATCCTGTTTACAATGGTCAATATTGCGAGAAAAAGAAGTATCAATCCTGAAGATGCGTTGCGGATGTCCAATGAGAAGTTTCGTGCACGGTTTGGAAAACTGGAGAAGCGAGTTTACGAGCAGGATAAACAACTAAGTGACTTGACGCTTGCCGAAATGGATCTTCTCTGGGAAGAAATAAAAAAGTCAGATAGGGAGATTCAAGGACAGGGAGATAGATGAGATTTTTAGTTTTCATAAAACAGGTTCCGATCTCAGCGGAAATTCAATTTGATGCGGAGAAAAAGACGATTATTCGGGAAGGTGTAAAGAATGAGATGAACGCTTACGATCGGCGAGCCATCACAGAAGCGATCCGGTATCGGAACGAGAATGGTGGAGAAGTGATTGCCGCCACGATGGGTCCACCGCAGGCCAGAGATGCGCTGAGGGAAGCACTTATCATGGGCGTGGATTCCTGTATTCACATTCAAGATCCGCGGTTTGCCGGTAGCGACACGCTCGTAACAGCCCGGGTTCTTGCTTCTGCGGCAAGAATGATAGGCTTCGACATTATTTTCTGCGGTCAGCACAGCACTGATTCCGAAACAGGGCAGGTGCCTGTTGAGCTTGCCGAATTGCTCGGAATTCCTTGCGCGACTGCAGCCCGAAAGATTGAATATCTGCCGAACCGTGTTGATCCAGGTCACATCGGAAACCGAGGAAGGCTCGTTGCTTCTTGAGCTGCCGTTGCCGGCTGTCATTTCGGCCGCTGAGCGATTGATCAAGCCGTTGAAAACGAAAAACGCTGATCTTTCTTCTGCGCCCGATGAAAAGATTCAGGAAATGGGATTGAAAGAACTGCGATTATCCCCTGATGAAGTTGGCGTGAAAGCATCCCCAACATGGGTAGCCGATATTGTAAACGTGAGCGTTACTCGTTCGCCGCAAATTTGGGACGGAAGCGATGTGCCGACAACAGCTCTAAAGCTCTTCAACGTGATTCGCTCTCGAAAGGAGGGATCGAATTCTCAGCGTTCGACCAGAGTGCCTGTTGGTGGTCAGGATCATACAGATAGAGAATTCTGGGTTTGGATAGAATTTCTACAGAATCAGGTCCGTCCGGTTTCGCTTGAAATTCTGGCAACGGCCGCCTCGCTGGCTGCCGAAAGGAGAGGTTCTGTGGGGGCGATCTCCGCTAGTCAGCTGACTCTGGAAAATTCCAATCTTCTGGCAAGGCATGGAGCTGACAGGATCTTTCACATCTCTGGAGAACTGTATCATCCGGACCGGATCGTTTCTCTGCTTTGCGAACGCATCGTGGCAGAAAAGCCCTACGCGTTGTTTTTTCCAGCTACAAGCCGTGGCAAGTATCTTGCCCCAAGAATCGCCGCGCGGTTAGGGTTGGGTTTGACGGGCGATTGCGTGGGCCTGAGTTTTGACGGAGCGGATCAGCTCACACAATTAAAACCTGCATTCGGCGGGAACATTATTGCTCCGATTTACAGTCGAACTTATCCACAAATGGCCACGATCCGTCCGGGCGCGTTGGAATCTCGAATACCGCGCGAGCAATCGGATTCACCTCAGGTCGTTCATTGGCAGCTACCAGAAACTGTTCCGCAGCAGTTTACGATGATCGCTCAAGAAATTGATCCAGGAATTGAAGCGGTTCAATTGGATCATGCAAAATTTGTCGCCTGTATGGGAATAGGGCTCGGTGAGGAAAATGCAAACCTGGCCCATCGACTTTCAACGTTGATGGATGGCTGCGTCGCGGCAACGCGAAGGGTCGTCGATAATGGCTGGATACCGAGACAGTTTCAGGTGGGCCTGACAGGAAAGTTTATTGCGCCTGAGGTCTATCTCGGCCTTGGCGTTAGCGGAAGATACAATCACATGATCGGTGTTCAGAAATCCGGCCTCATCATCGCAATTAATCAGGATCCATCGGCTGAAATTTTCAATGCCTGTGATATCGGTATTCGCGGAGATTGTGTTGCCATAACAGCCGAACTCATTCGTCTACTTGAAACTTCATAGGAGTAAATCATGTTCTCATTTTCCCCAAAACCGGAAAAACTTAAAGAAAAGGGAGATTTACAAGGGCTCGTAAAACTGCTTGAGCATAAGAAACTGGAAGTCCGCAAAGAAGCAGCGGAAATTCTGCGAGATTGGGCCAAGCCGGAATGCCTTTCCGGTTTTCTGAAAGCTTTAGAGGATGAGAATCAGGGTGTACGTGTTTTTGCAGTGCAGGGTCTTGCCAGATTGAAGGATCCAAAAACGGATAGTGCTCTGGAAATCGCCACACAGGATCCGGACTGGGAAGTTCGCAAAGAAGCGCTAAGCGCACTTGTAAAATCGGGACGTAATGTCGAAGCAATGTTGCAGGCGATTCAATTCAACAGCGCGGAGCTTCGGGAACTGGCCGCATCAAGATTGGGTGAAACCGGCGGGTCCAGGGCTGTAGAAGCACTGATCGGTGCTCTGAAGGATGAGGAAGAATTGGTGCGTCTGAGGGCTGTAAATGCTCTTGCGAAGATTAAGGATCCGGATTCAAAGTCTGCCTTGGAAGAGATGACAAAGGATAAAGACTCACAGGTGAGTAAGGCGGCTCAAGCTGCTTTGGCAAATCTGTAGTGGCAGGGCAATTCCAAAGTAATCCTGGAAAACACACACTCTGGATTGGATGATTTTAGTTTTCAATGAACGTTCTTCGAAAGGATTGCTCTGCAGAGTATTTGCTCAACCGCCTGAACGCATACGCGCTAAGAACCATTCATCAGAGCAGAACTAAAGCTTCGCGGGATTACCCGGCAAATGCTCTGCCACTTATAGTTATTCCGAGCTGTTTTTTCTGAAGATTCTTTGAAGAAAAAACAGCCTAGCCTGAAAGGGTCGTCCGAATCTGTGGAATCTGAGAAAATTTAGAAAGACACGCAATGCTCCGCTACGAATCTCTGCCACAGTCATGCGATGACCGATGTAGACTTTCGAGCGGAGCAAAGCGCTTTGGTCGACAACGCATACTCAGATGTTGTCGCAAGAAACGACTCTACTATAAGGGCTGCGAATGACCGAAGCAAGCGTGTTTTGAAGGAGGAATGAAAATGGATAATCAGTTTAATGACGATTACGCAGCGCTTGTTTCTATCGATTGGGCGGATCAGACCCATGAGTACGCTGTTTCGGACCAAGCAAGTCGAACAAGAGAAAGAGGTCAAATCGAACATAGGCCTGAAGCTTTACAGGAATGGTTGTTAGGACTGCGAAGGCGTTTTCCAAACGGATCTATAGCCATTTGCCTGGAGCAATCTCGGGGAGCCTTGGTGTACTTTCTGATGCGGTTTGATTTTATAGTTTTGTACCCGGTCAATCCACTGACGCTCAGCAAATTTCGTGAGGCGTTGTACCCGAGTGGGGCGAAGGATGATCCGCGCGACACTGATTTGTTGCTGGATTTGCTTGAAAAGCACCGGGATAAGTTGCGTAGATGGAATCCTGAAGCGGAGTGTGTTCGCAAAATCGATCTGCTCAATCAGAATCGCCGTAGGATTGTCGACGACATGACCCGATTGACCAATCGTTTGACGAGCTACTTAAAAAGCTACTATCCACAGGCGTTGTTTCTTGCTGGAAGCCTCAATACAATTCAGGCGTGCGACTTTTTAGAAAAATGGCCGTCTTTGCCGTTACTAAAAAAAGCGAAGCTTCAGCAAATCGAAAAGTTTTACCGCAAGCATAATTGTCGATCTTCGGAGCGAATTTCCGAGCGTCTGTCAATGATCAACAACACAGTGGCAATTACGGAAGATTCAGCGATCTGTTCCGTCTACCAAATGGCCGTAATTTCAATCGTTGGACAATTGCGAGCACTGCTTTCCTCTTTAGAGCAGTTTGACCAGGAGTTGGAAAAAGTCTTCCAGCAATATCCCGAAAAAGAGTTGTATCAATCTCTTCCCGGCGCAGGTCCTGTCTTACAACCACGGCTTGCAGCCATCTTCGGTCTGGACCGTTGCAAGTGGCAAGGAGCTGACCAATTACAATCCTTCTCCGGCGTTGCTCCGGTTACAGAAAGAAGCGGTAATCACCGTTGGATCCACTGGAGACTGGGCTGCCCCAAATTCATTCGTCAGTCCTGGTAGAGTTCGCCAATCATTCTCGCGCTAAATCTCTTTGGGCCGCCGCTTACTACCAGTCCCAGCGTCTTAAAGGAAAATCTCATAATGCAGCGTTGCGCGCCCTGGCTTTTAAGTGGGTCAGAATCCTTTTCCGCTGCTGGAAAGACCGTACCGTTTACAACGAACAACTTTACCTGGAGGCACTACAAAAACACAATTCACCATTGATCAAATTGATCGCTCAATAACCTTGACGGACCGGCTCAGATGTCTACCTCGGTGCCGATTCTAAGTGCGCTAGATAGCGTTCTGCTTCGATCGCAGCCGCGCAGCCGGTTCCTGCAGCTGTTACAGCCTGCCTGTAAATATGGTCCTGCGCGTCTCCGGCAACAAAAATTCCTGGTATGTTGGTTTGTTGTCTGTGATTCGCAATGACATATCCGTTGGGATCCAGGTCCAATTGACCTTCAAAGATCTGGGTGTTTGGAACGTGACCGATCGCAACAAAGACACCCGAAATCGAACGTTCCTCATCTTCACCTGTTTCAATATTATTTGTTCTGACGCCGGTCACCGTCTTCTGATCGTTGCCCAGAATCTCGGATAAAACGGTGTTCCAAAGGAACTCAATCTTCGGATGGTTTAACGCGCGTTCTTGCATGATCTTACTGGCCCGAAGCGAATCCCTCCGATGAACCACGTAGACTCGACTCGCGTAACGTGTCAAAAAGAGCGCCTCTTCCATGGCTGTGTCCCCGCCGCCAACAACGATAACGTCGACGTTCTTGTAGAAAGCGCCGTCGCAAGTTGCGCAATACGTCACCCCGGCGCCTCCGGTTGCGCCTGAATATTCCAGCTCACCGGGAATTTGCAGCTTTCTGGGCGAGGCACCGGTGGAAATGATGACCGTCTGCGCTTCATACTCTTTTTCATCTGTGCGGATCCAGAAAGGAGATCTGCGAAAATCCACATCTGTGGCGCGTTCGTAAACAATGCGGGTTCCAAAACGTTCCGCTTGTTGCTTCATCAGCTCCATTAACTTGGGTCCGAGAATGCCGGAAGGAAACCCAGGGTAATTCTCTACATCCGTAGTGAGTCCCAGCTGGCCATGAACCTCCAGTCCACTGAGTAATAAGGGTTCCAGATTGGCGCGGGAAGTGTAGATGCCGGCCGTGTAGCCTGCGCACCCGGATCCTAATATTATGACTTTTTCCATGTTGACCAGATTTTAGCGCAAAGACGCTTAAGCGCAAAGAAATAATAATTCTTCTTTCGCACCTTTGCCGTACTATCCGTTAAACTGTAAAACAAAAGAGCCGTCCGACCCGGACGGCTCTTGTAAAAATGACCAGGAATTTAGTTGGAGGCCATTTTGAAGTCTTTCACTACGATCAGGTTTGAACCCTTCTTTTCGAATTTTGTACCTGTCACTGTTACAGTGTGTCCGACGTGAGGTGCAAGGGCTTCGTTCATAGGCTTGTGATCCGCGCTGACCAGAAGGTATGTGGTATCGCCGACGTATAACCCCACAGGTAATCCGGCTTTCACGCACTTTGCGCCACAATCAGCATGGGCGCTTCCGTGAGCGTCCTTTGTTACATGGCAGGTCACATCGATAATTTCGCCCGTCCACGATCCCTCATGCTGCATCGCGTTTACAACTGTTGCTCCGATGCCCACCGCGAGAACCAGAACCGCCAGAATGGCGGTATATTTCTTAAACATAGAATCTCCTCCATTTGAAATGATGTTTGTTGGTTTAAAGGTTTGCAGGATTAACATGCTAAATATAGCACATTCTTACATACGAACCCGTAAGATTAGTTGGATTGCACACCGGAAAACTTCTTTGGAATCCGTTTGTCGTCGGTGGAACAACCTTGTCCCGACGGTGTCTAACTCAACAAGTCATGAGAATTGCCGCACTCCTTCCTGTTATTACAATTTTCCCTTTGTGGACTCTCTTTGCCGAGCCGCTTACGCCGGCGGATGTGTCACGGCTTGTCGATTCCATGAGTTGCAGAATAAGCAGATTCCGGGCGGAGCGGTTGTAATCGTCCAGGGTACCGAAATCTTGCTGATGCGCGGTTATGGATACGCGGATCTGCAAGCTTCTATAAAAGTAGATCCTGCGAAAACGCTTTTCAGAATCGGATCTGTGACCAAACCGTTTACGGCAACCGCCATACTGCAATTGTTCGAAGAAGGGGGCCTGCAGCTTCACTCCGATGTCCGTCAGTATGCGGATTTCTTGCAGATACAATATCCTGTCACCATTTCACAACTTCTCACACACACAGGCGGATTTGAGGAAAGACTGGCCGGAACTGGAGCCAGAACCGAGAGGGAAGTACTCCCACTGAAACTGTATCTCGCGAAGGAAATGCCCGCTCAGGTTCTTTTGCCCGGACGATTCTTTTGTTACTCCAACCATGGCTATACGCTGCTGGGATCGATCATCGAAAAAAACTCTGGTTTGACAATGAAGGAGTATCTGGAGAAAAAAATTTTCAAGCCATTACAGATGAATGATACTCAATATGGTTTTTCAAAAAACATTGTCCATTTCGCAAGAGGATACGTTAGCGATGGAAAAGCGTTCGTTGCTGTCGATCAGAGTTACCTTCAAATTGGTCCTGCCGCCGATATCTCCAGCACAGCAGAGGATATGTCTCACTTTCTGATGGCTCAGTTGAACGATGGAAAATTTGGGGGAGCTTCGATCTTGAAACCGGAGACCATTTCTCTGATGCATCGCCGGCAATTCTCCCAGCATCCGGACTTGCCGGGAATGAGTTACGGTTTTTATCAGAGTTTTTACAATCATCAACAGGGCTACTATCACACCGGAGGTATCCGAGGGTTTGCGGCGATGATCTATCTGATTCCAGAAAAGAAATTAGGAATCTTTATAGCGAATAATGGAAATGATCAATCCATTGGCTTCAAGATTGTTGATCCATTTTTGAACCGGTACTTTCCCGCCCTCGGTGCCTCGATGGAGTCTGCGACGATATCCGGTGAACGATCTCATGCGGTCGAAGGGATGTATCGTTTTCTGCGATACTCCAGAACAAACATCGAGAAACTGGCCCTTCTGAACCGGAGAGACGTAATTGTAAAAATGCTACCCGAAGGATTGCTGGATGTCGGAGGCGTTCCGTTTGTTGAAAAGAAACAATGGCTCTTTCAACAGGTTGGGAGTTACGAACAGGTGGCGTTGCTAAAGAACAGCAAAGAGCAAGTCACGCATCTTGCGTACGATCAAGATGTGCTGGAGAAGATCTCCTGGTATGAGAGCTCTGCTTTTCAGCAACTCCTCTTTTTTCTATTTCTTGTTTTGCAGATTACAGTGTTCTGGGGAATGGATCCGTTTGTACGCGCCACAAAAATGGCTCGTTCTATGGCGAGCGTGAACTTGCTGTTCTTTGCGGGTTTGTTGGCCGGATTCCTGTTCATCGGGCCCGGCAGGATATGGTCAGGAATTCCATGGCCTTTCGTGATCCTGCTTTCCTTACCGCTGATTTCGATCGTTCCGGCCGCGTTGATGGTACGCCATGCGATCGCTGAATGGGTTCAGCTCTCTTTTGTGTACAGAATGCGAATTGTCATCCTGTCGTTTGGAGCTGCCGCTTTTTTAATTTACCTGAACTCTGGAATCTTTTTGGATGGCGGTTTTAGCGCGCTTTCTTCAGCCGCTGTTGCGTCTTTCCTTCGCCTGCCCGGGCGGGTGGACGTTTGACCTTGGCTTGAGCCACGCTTTTCTGCAGCGCGTCCATTAGATCAACAACTTTCGGTTTCGCTGTAGGAGATACCAGTGTCAACTTGCGCCCCTTCAGGCGTGCATCAATCATCTCCTCGATTCTCTTAATGTGCTCATCCTCAAATTTTTGAGGATCGAATGGCTCGCTTAAACTTTCGACAAGCTGCTTGGCCAACTGCATTTCTTTTGGACGAACTTCCGCCTCATCTGTGATTTGATTCTCGTTCTCACGGATTTCGTCCGCGTAAAGCATGAAATGCACGACTAAGCCGTTCATTCCCGGGCGAATCAACGCCAGATACTCATGATTTCGCATGACGAGTTTTCCCAACGCCGCCCGGCCTGTTTCTTCCATAGCCTTCGCGAGAAGCTGAAAAGGTTTCTTGCTCCCTTTATCGGGGCCCAGGTAGTAGGTTTTTTCAAAGAAAATCGGATCCACTTCCTTGACATCGATAAACTGGATAATATCCAGATTTGTGCTGGATTCCGGCTTGATCTCATCGAGATCGGCATCCTGAATCACAACATATTGATTCTTTTCGTACTGATAACCCTTCACGAGCTCCGAGCGTTCCACAACACGTTCGCATTGGGGACAGAAGTTCTGAAGATTGATGCGGCCCTTGCACTCATCGTGCAATAAGTTGAAAGAAACGTCGTGAGAGGTTGTTGCAGAAAATAACTTTACCGGAATGGAGACCAGTCCGAAGGTAACCGTGCCGGTCCATACAGATGTGGCCATAGGACTCCCCTATCTAAAGGTTTAGATGGATTTCCAAACACCACGAATATAATACGACAAACATCACAGAGTCAACCGATGGCGCTGCTCAGGACTTCGTTGGAGAGCAGAAGCCCTTTCCGGGTCAACCGTAAGCGATTCTGTGAAGTTTCCAGCAGTCCACCGGCGATATGGCTTTCGAATTCGCTGCCGAACAAGGAAATCGGGCTCCTTTTGTATCTCTTTTCGAATGCGTTCATATCGATTCCGGAAACTTTTCGAAGCCCGAAAATCAGGGCATTCCGTGCCTGCGTCTCTTCATCCTCCTGTGTGGTTTCTTCCACCGCAGAGTCGCCTCTTTGCATGGCTTCGATGTAAGAAGATACGTCGGGAATATTACGGATTCTCATCGAATCGTGATACGAACAAGCTCCCGCTCCGTAAGCGTAGTAAGGGCTGTCGAGCCAGTATTTCATATTGTGAAACGACGTTTTATTTTTTAGAGCAAAATTGGACACTTCATAGTGCTCATATCCCTCGGCTTGCAGGATTTCGATCGCTCTTTCGAAACAGCCAACCTGTTCTGATTCGTCCATCGGAATGGCGCGGCTGGACTGAACCAACTGCCGGAGAGCTGTTCCATCATGAATTTCCAACAGATAGATGGAAAAGTGTTCCGGACGAAATTCAATGAGTCTTCGCAGGCCTGATAGGAATCCGGTGACAGTCTGTTTTGGAAATCCAACGATCAGGTCCGCGTTCAGGTTTTCAAAGCCGGCTTCGCGTGACAGCAGCAATGCATTCAACGCCTCTTCGGGAGAGTGCTGTCTCAACATGAGCTTCAGCACCTCGTTTTCCAGCGATTGGATGCCCAGACTTAAACGATTGATTCCCAGCGATTTCCAACCGGCCAGTTTTTTTTCTGTTATATGATCCGGATTTGCCTCCAGAGTAATTTCTGCTGCGGCTTGGATCGGAACGGAAGAAATGATTTCGTTCAATACTTCATACGGCGCAAGGGAAGGCGTTCCACCGCCCAGATACAAGGTGTCCGCAATTGTCGTTGGCGGATTCGCGCGTATTTCTTTTAAAAGGGCGCTGTAATAACCGTCGGACAAAGACAATCGCGTTGTGATCGGGAAATCGCAGTAAATGCAATGAACCGAGCAAAACGGCAGATGAACATAAATTCCGGGAGATAACTTCTTTTCCATGGATCTCGTATAGTATAAGTATTGTGCATCAGGCGTGATCTATCGCGTCCATATTTTGAGGTATCGGAATGAAGAAAGTCGTTGGTGGAGGCCTATTAATGTTTTTTGGCCTTTTCATGTTGATGGGTTTTTTTGCGAGCACCAGTCCGGCCAGTTTTATGGTCAATGCGATGATGCTCATTCTGATGGTGCTTGGTCCAATAGTGGCGGGTGCGCTTGTGATCCGCAGTCATTTCGCGGCTACGAAAAAAGCTGCTCAGGAATCGCGGAAGAATATTCTTGCTGCTAGAGAAAAGGAGGTATTGAGGCTTGCGAAGGTGAAAGGGGGAGAGTTGACGATACCAGAAATCGTATCCGAAACTTCGATGAATGCGGATGAAGCGGATGAAATTATGCGCGAGCTTGTTGTGAAACGTTATGTGGACATGAAAATAACGGATCAGGGTTCTGTCACATACGAATTTTATGAACTCAAGAGGGACCAGTCAGACAATCAAATGGTTCGTTTGGAGTCCTGGACGGATGACAGGGATGTCAACTAGGGCCCTTTTGGTTAGAAATTGTCCGGTCTGTAAGAGCGGTTTGCGTGCCATTACTGTGGATGACGCGACGATCGACTTTTGTCCGCATTGTCGCGGCAGCTGGTTCGACATGAACGAATTGCAGGGAGCCTACGAGCACAAGGAATCGGTATCCGAGCTGCTGTTGCCGGCTGTGCCGCATTTAGTTCGGGATCCTGTATTGTGCAAAGCCTGTGGCACTCACAGTTTGCGCCATGGGAGAGTTTGTACAAAATGTAAAGCTCCTTTGCAATTTTTATGTCCGGGATGTGCCAAACCATTGGAGCTCACGAACCGCGGCGGCTTAAACGTCGATTGTTGCCGCCAGTGCAAAGGTGTCTGGCTCGATGGCGGCGAATTGACAATGCTTTTTGAGCACTACTCGAAAACAGTTCAAAACCGTACCGGGGGCGGAGATGCGGCGGTTGCGGGTGCAAGTGCTGCCAATCTTGCGTTGGACATGTTCATTTGGGCCCCGGATTTATACATAGCGGCCACAGCGCAGGTTCTCACGCATCTGCCTGATCTTGCGTCGAAAGGTCTGGAACTCGCCGGCGATATGCCTGAAATTGCCGGAAAAGCTGCGGAAGGCCTCATGCACGCAGCAGGATCTGCCGGCGATCTCGCCACCACAGCAATCTCAGGCGCTATTGAAGTCGCAGGAAGCGTTGGAGGTGCCGCATCGGAGGCAGCCGCTTCCTTCATCGAAGTTATCCTTGATCTGATCTCCGGTATTTTTGACTAAGTTCAGGTTTAAGGATCCAAAGTTTAACGTTCATCGTAGTGGCAGAGCATTTGCCGCGTAATTGCCCCAAAACGTTAGCCCTGCAACGATGAATGGCACTCGGTTAATGCATTCATCTGCAGAGCAAAATGCTCTGCAGAACATTTTTTAGAAAGCTTGTTTATAGGTCAGATAAAATCGCTGACTCGCGAGTCCTGTTTTTGGGATTCCACGGGGATTGCTCTGCCATTACGCTGCTGAATAAATTAGAGCATCAAAATCACAATTCCTGCTGATGAAAGCAGCGCAGGGGCCAGTTCATAGGGTTCTTTTCTGCGTAAGAAAACGATCAATACTGCGAACAGAGCGACAGAGACTAGGAAGATCAGCCTTGTGCGAAATAACGCGATCCGTTTCCGGAGAGTATTCGGGCGGTAAGATTTTGCAATCTGCTTTTCAAGCTTCCAGTTTAAGACCCGGGAGTCGGATAAACGTGATGCAAATAACTTCGCAGCCTGAACATCCTCCAACTGTTCGGAAGCCATCATCGCGAGATAAAAGGTTTCCACATCTTCTTTGCCGACAAGAGTGAGATTTTGCCCTAATGCGCGGAGTTTGTTCCACTCTTGCTTTTCCCACAGTTGAACCGCTACCGCGTGCCACGGCCCCTCCTCTGCTTTTTTCGCAAAATGCAGACATAAACCGAAAAATAGAATCGTCAAAGCAGCAGAAAAGAATTCGCGAACTTTTAACGTACCCATGACGATTCAATCTTTTCGCATAATTTTTTGATTTCTTCGTAAGTTAACGGAAACGCTTTTGTAGCAGAATAAGCCGTGCGTTCCAGTTTTCGCAGACCCCGTTGCACATTCAGCCATTCCTCTTGAGGTAAATGTCTCGTGATGGTGTCATTGACCGATGTGGCGCCTTCTTCCTGCTGTGTAATCTGCATGACGATCTGTTGATACAGTTTACGGGCGGCATTTTTGGAAATTTGCAGCTTCAAATTCTTATTTGAAAAGAGCTTACGCAAACGAAGATGTGCCCGGGGCATGGAAATGCGAAAGTTTCGAAAATAAAGATACGCGGCAAACGAGCCAAGAAGCAGATAAATAACCCAGACCGCTCCCCCTGGCAGAGTTGGAAATGGGAGCTTTGCTTTGGCGCTTCCCGGCAAGCGGAATTGAAAGTTGACCGAAGGCAGCTGAAGTGCTCCCAGAGTACCGGTTTCCGGATCAAATTCGTGGATACGAATTGCCGGTAGCACGATCGATGTACTGGTGCCATCCGGTACGAGTTCCACATCCTGCGTTTTGCGACTGATCAGATTCTCTCCTTTAATTTTCAATGTCGTTGAATCATTCAATTTCCTCGCGATAAAATGTTGTCCGAAAATCTCTGGAAAATTGAACGTCGAAAGTTGTCCTTTTCCTTCCAGAACCATGCGAATGATTTTTGACTCCGGGTCATCAGCCACAATCTCATTCTTTAAAACGAAATCGCCGACGGCGGCTCCTTCAGGTGAGGGTGTGACGTTCAAATTCAAAATGTTCGAAATACGCTCCAGATCCAGTTTCAAATCAGCATCGGGAAACGCGCCTGAAGGAACGCGAACTTTTAGTTCGCAGCGGACCGGTGGGATTTCAATCTGTCCGCCTTCAAGAGGAAACAGGAGAAACTTCACGAGATCATACGACGCATAAAGTTTGTTCCGGTAACTCACAACCTCTCCTTTGGGGTTTCGAAGTGAAAGGAAAGTCGTATCGCAAGAAACCAGGAAAATCTGCTTCGTCTAGAAACTGAAGATTTTCAACAGGAAGTTGTGACAGAAGACGAACCGTCACAGGAATTCCCTGCAATTGATACGGCCGGGTATTACGTGTTTCCATCAAAATCAGAATTCGATCGCCGACTTTTGAAGCGGACAACACGATCGGTGGCGTGATTTCCTCTTTTACAGTTTTCGGCTCCTCGACAGGCGGCCTTTTCTCTTCTTTCGGAGGTTCAACAGGCGGCTTCTTCTCTTCTTTTGGCTGCTCAACCGGGAGCTTCTTTTCCTCCTTTGGTGGCTCAACGGGAGGTTTCTTCACTTCTTTCGGCAGTTCAACGGGGGGTTTCTTTAACTCTTCCTGCACGCTTTGTTTTTGCGGCCTCGGAGTAGGAGGTTCTACAGTGATAAAGACAATGTTCGAACGGTAAGTGCGCCCCTGGTATGTCACAATAGCCGGGCCGACTTTGAAGTTGCCGGTATCGGACGCGAGAAGGGTGTACGTGAGGATCCATTTTTTTGTTTTTCCACGCGGAATCTGAAGCAAATTCTTCCCTGTTCCTTGAAGCTGGAATTGATCGAGTCCATCGATCGTAACTCGGGGCAAGTCCATAGCTTCCGGCCCGTAGATGCTGAGTTTCAATACGAATTCGTCCTGCCAGCTTAAAATCGATGAATCGATTTCCAGACTCAGAAGCGGAGTATCCGCGAACACATTTGGATCGGTCAATATTGAAAAGAAAGCGAACACACCGATAAGAATTGAAATTCCGGGGTTACCTCTTTTCATTTTGAATTTCGTCACCATGCGAATTCGGATTTACCCATATTTGCGCGATTCGATTTCTGTCTTTGTTCTTTTTCAAGCTGATCCACATACTGTAGTAATGCGTTTCTGTTTTCCGGTATGATCTGCGGCGCTGGTCTTTGTTTTGGCCGTGGTGGTCGACCTGTTTGATCGCTCCGGCGTTTTAGCGTCACTTCCCAATTCCATCGCGCGGTTTCATTCAACGGGTCCTGTTCAAGAACTTTCTGGTAATACTGGATCGCCTCATCATATTTACCGGCTTTGTAGGAGATATTGCCCATTAAAATATCCTTTTGCGCAGGATAGAATTCTGCCGGCAGGCTTTTCACCTTTTTCAATGCTTTTTCCTGATCTCCTTTCCGCACAGCAATCAGCGCTTCTTGAAATGTTTTACGACTATCCTCCGGTTTCATTGATACAGAGGAGGCTAAAAACAGAACGACAAGAGCCAGGCCGGGACGAAGGTTTGCGTGGTTAAATGGAAACCACTGATAAAGCAACAGGAATAGAAGAGCCATGATCAGAAAAGGTACAGGCCTGTAATCGGGGACGGACTGGCCTTCGATGATGAGTTCTTCTATTTTACTGTTGAGCTTCTGAAAAATTGTTGTCGTTCGTTCTCTCGATAGGTTTAAAAACTCTGCATTCCCCGCCTGAGCAAGACGGCGAAGTGACGTTTCGTTCGGAGTGCTGAAAGCGCCGGGAACCGGTGCCGAAAGATCGTAATTCAGTACAGGCGCCTTCTGCACTCCGCACAGAAATGTAAACATTCGCAGATTCTTGCCTTTCACGTAACTTTGGAAGCTGCGACCGCTGTCAAAGAATTCCCCATCGCTGAAAAAAAGAATGACAGGAAGCTTGCCTGTTGTTCCTTTTCTTAGAAGCTGGTTCAAAGTTTCTTCCAAAGATTCGGTCCGAGTTCCTGCTTGAGCGCTCATGCCCGGAGCAATGGAGTCGATCAGCAGCGAAATCGCATGAAGGTCGGTTGTGAAAGGGGCTCCGATCTGCGCGTCACCGGAAAAATAGATGAGTGCAACCTGACTGCCTGTAAAGGAAGGGATCAGGCTTTTGATGAATTTGCGCGCCAGATCCACGCGCGTTGCTTTTCCACCAACCGAACAAAACATGCTCTGCGAAACGTCGGTGATCAGCACAAGATCGGCCCCTTTGACTTTTTCCTTTGCAGGAACGTTTTTCCAGTAAGGGTTGGATAAAGCAATCAGAACAAAAGAAATCGATACAACGAAGAATGGAAATCGCTTCTTCTCCAGGGAAGAACGGTTTCGCCACCGGAACACAAGCGCAAGCAGGATCAACAGCGGAATCGCAAGCAGCAGCGCAGGATACTGAAAATTCATGGTAATCGTACTATACTTATAGTAAGCAATGCATAGCAAATAGTCAGAAACAGGACCGGGATGGCGGTTGTGTGAGCCTGGTTCTGAACGGATCGGCTTTCGGTGACCTGAGGCTCTGATTTTTCGAGCTGATCAATCTGCCGGAAGAGCATGGTCATGGATTCCGGATCGCTGGCTCGATAGTAATGGCCTCCGGTTTTAGCAGCAATCGTTTTCAGCAGGGCCTCATCGAGGTCCGCTTTCTCATACCTGTATGTTTTGTTTCCCTTCGCGTCGATCACAGGATAAGGAGCCGGACCGAATCCCCCGACACCAATCGTATAAATCTTGATGCGGTTTTTCAGCGCATGAGAAACGGCATCGAGGGGATGAATCTCACCATTATTTCTGCCGTCCGTGATGAGAATCATGATGCGATCGCCATTCCTCCCCGTTTCGGCGCCAATGAGGAGGCGGTTAATCCCGGTCATGATTGCCATGCCTATGGCGGTACCTTCCGGCAATTCTCCCATTTTTACGCCTTGGAGTGTTTGAATCAGGGTGTCGTGTTGAAGAGTCAGTGGAGATCTCGTAACGCTTCTTCCACCGAAAACCACCAGACCGATCCGGTCCGAGCGGCGTCCACGGATGAAACCTCGCAATACATCCTTGGCTCCCTCCAATCTGTTTAAGGGTTTAAAGTCCTCAGCCGCCATGGAACCGGATACGTCCAGCACGACCATAATATGAACGCCGGAGGGCAGAACCTGTTCCGTGAGATGAACCGACTCCGGAGAAGAAACTCCAAGCAACAATAGAACGATAGCGGCAGGCGGTAGAAAACGGAGCAATCGGAGCGCGCGTGTTCGCCATGTGCGGCGGGCTCGTATGAATCCGGCCGTTGGAAGCGGAGCCGCCTTGATTCTAATACGGTAGTAAAAAATCAACTCGATCACAAGGTAGACGGGAATGAGGATCAGCACCCACGCATGACTAAAGCTCATTCCGTCCTCCAGCGGCGAAAAGGACTTTTGGATTCAACCAGCTCTTCTGCGTGGTTCAACGCCCCCATCACAAGATTTTTGTCCCACTGGGGCGAACCGGAATACCGCCAGGCTTCCAGAGATTGCAAAGTGATCGCAATTTCCTGCAATTGGGGATTTTGCAGCGCTTTTTGCTGCAGTTGAGCAGGCGTGAAAGTTTCTGCTTCAAATCCCCAGACGATATTGGACCGGAGCAGCCGCCAAACCTGGATGGGTAGCTTGTCTTTTTGCACTTCCTGAGCCGCCTTTCGAACAGCGCGAAGGAAACGCTGAGACGGCATGTTTCCGTAAATTCTTTTTGAAGCCAGAACCATGCAAAACCCGATCAGAATCGCCAGTAAAGTGAACAGAACGTAATAATAGGTGGAGGATTGCTGAACGATTGCCGGCAGGGTAGGGTTTTTGATGTCCTCAGAATCGCCGCTGATTCTATGCACCAGCAGCCGTTTGCCGTTCAATACTGTAGTTTGTCCTTTCTCATCGGAGATCATCAGAGAAGGAG
Organism: uncultured bacterium; assembly: GCA_963771165.1. Lineage (GTDB taxonomy): Bacteria > Acidobacteriota > HRBIN11 > JAKEFK01 > JAKEFK01 > JAKEFK01. Next base: position 240,329 of record CAVYSN010000021.1, read on the forward strand.
TGCATGACGTTTTCAGAGCAATGGGTACGACGACAATTCTATAAACGACACGAATTTCTCCTGCAACATCTCGGAGTGTTTTCTCAGCAATCGACATTTTAAGATCGGAACATGGAGCCAGTTTCAGATCATACGATTCCCACATGGGATACCGGATTTCCACGGTCCAGAAAAGTGGTTGTCCCAGTAATAACGGCCGATCGGGGAAGAATTGATGGATCTGGGGCTCGGATGAAACGATTGAAGGGAGCACAAAAAAGAGAAGAAGCGCAGAAATTCTCATGCTGCACCGCATTCCGATTATACTCCTGCGGAAAGCCCTGTCGGTCCGGCTTTTGAGACGATCGGCGTGCGTGTGTTCTGTCGCCTGATCAGAAAGTCGATTAACTGTTTTTCCGCATGGGGCGAAGCGGCGAGCATCAGAAGATCCGCACGTGCCTTACCGAATGCTCCACGGATCAATAGATCCTGATCGGCCGCAAATGCCCCGTATCGCTTCCTCATTTTGGCGTCGTATCCGTCGATTAAAAGCCTGCGACCTGACTCCGGATCAAAGCACTCCATCACAGCGGATTGCGGAAGTTCCCTCTCAACAGGATCATATAAATGAATGCCGACGACTTCATGTCTGGGACGCAAACCCATTAGAGCACGTTCGAAGTTTCGATCTAAAAAGTCGGAAATCAAAAACAACAAGGCATGCTTTTTCAGAACGTTTCGCAGAAAAGTCATGGCATGAGTGATGGATGTTTTACGCATGCTTCGTCTGTGTGCCAGGATCAAATGCAGAATTCTCTCTGGTTGAATCGGATTTTTAATCGGTGGGAGATAAAATTCGACCTTATCGGAGAAGCCAAGGCACCCGAGTCGATCCTCATGGATATCCGCCAGGGAAGTGATTAAGGAGGTGAGACCCAACACGGAATCCAGTTTGATTTCCATCGATGAGCTTAAATCAATTGCGAGCACGACAGAAAGATCTCTCTCCTCCAGAAATGTTTTTACGTAAGGGGATCCGCGTCGCGCTGTTGTATTCCACTCGATCTGACGAATGTCATCGCCCGGGACGTACTCGCGCAAGGTGGCAAATTCAATTCCGCGCCCATGAAAAATCGTTCGAAATGTGCCTTCGCCGAATGTATGAATGAGCCGTTTCGAGGTCAGACGAAGCCTCTTAATCTGCTCTCGCGTAATCCCCTGTTTGCCCGATTTGCTTCCTATCATGGGATTGGAACGCGTGCCAGAATCTGTTGGATCAGATCTTCCGTGGATACATTTTCTGCATCGGCTTCATAAGTTCGAATAATGCGGTGACGCAAAATATCCGGAGCAACCAGTTTGATATCGTCTGGAATGACAAAACTTCTTTGCTGCAAGAACGCATGCGCCTTCGACGCCATGGTCCAGAATATCGCTGCGCGCGGTGAAACACCGTACTGAACGTAGCGCGCAATCTCCAGCTGATATTCTTTCGGGAATCGCGTGGCGCTCACAAGCTGAATGATGTAATTCTTTAAGGAGTCCTCTACAAAAATCTCCTTTACCAGATCACGCAACGCAATCACATCTTCTTTATTCAAAACGGCTTTGACCTGATAATGATTTGTGCCGGTCATCCGATCCAGGATAATTCTCTCTTCATCTTTTGTCGGATAAGTGATCTTTACCTTCATCATAAAACGATCGATTTGAGCTTCCGGCAACGGATAGGTCCCCTCCTGCTCAATCGGGTTTTGTGTTGCGAAAACAAGGAACGGTTCTTCGAGAGGGTAGCTTTCTTCGCCAATCGTAACCTGACGTTCTTGCATCGCCTCCAGGAGAGCGCTTTGCACTTTTGCCGGGGCACGGTTGATCTCATCGGCAAGAAGAATATTGCAGAAGATCGGTCCCTTCTTAACCAGGAAACTTCCTTCCTGCGGATTAAAGATGAGGGTGCCTGTTAAATCTGACGGCAACAGATCGGGAGTAAATTGAATTCTTTTGAAGTCCGAGTCAATGGACTGGGCCAGGGATTTGACGGCAAGTGTTTTCGCGAGTCCCGGTAAGCCTTCCACCAGAACATGACCGTCACTCAGCAGGCTGATCATTAAACGCTGCATGAGGTAGCGCTGGCCGACGATCACATTCTTAAATTCGTTTTGCAGAGCTGTAAGAAATGTCGTCTTTTCCTGGATTTGATTTTGCAGATCGTCTGGAGTCATGTCACCGGATTATAGCCGGTTTTCGTCCCTTTTGTGAGCGTCCTTATGTTAAGATTTTGTAGCGTGCGATCATACAGCACGGGGATTGATTTTGAATATGGACAACCGCACAAAGAAATGTATTCTTAAAGCGTCATGGAAGTAGAACAGAAATTCTGTGAGTTTTGCAGTGGAACAGGTTGGCAAATTGTCCTGGAGGGCTCTGTTTCCCGCGCGAAACGTTGTTCCTGCGCGCGCGCAATCAACGGAGATAGACTTGTGGATGGCGCCAAAGTTCCCCCTCGTTATATTGAATGCGATTTCGATCATTATGATTCCCAATCACTCCGGCAGGAGCGTGCGAAATCGATGGCGCAGAGCTTTGCAATGGACTACCCGTTCATACAAGAGGATTTTCCCGAAGGAGGCCTTCTGTTTTCCGGACCATCAGGGACCGGGAAAACACATCTGGCTGTTTCTGTTGTAAAGACATTATTAAGAAAGGGAATTCGTTGCCTGTTCGTAGACTTTCACGACCTGCTGGCCGAAATTCGAAGCAGTTATGATGAACTTTCCCAGACCTCAGAGCTTCAAATCCTTCGTCCCGTATTAACTTCAGAGGTGCTGGTGCTTGACGATCTTGGATCGCAGCGTATGACCGAATGGATGCAGGACACAGTTTTTCATATCGTGAACCTGCGTTATCAGCAGAAAAAAGCCCTCATTACAACAACAAATCTTTTACTCGAGCCTTCGAAACTCACCTCGCAGGAAACGTTGCGAGAACGCCTCGGTTACAAGGTGATCTCGCGCCTCTATGAAATGTGCACATTTATAGAACTGGATGGTCCGGATTATCGTAAAGAGATTAGAAAGGTGTCAGTCGATGCGCAGCGCAGCAGAAAAGAATCCGCAAACTAAAGTTTATTTGATCTTCTTTATGGCCGCTTTCGCTTTGCAAACGGGAGCAGATACGATCATCGATCGTGACCTGACCGTCATTCGAGGAGACTTTAAGGAAGTCCACTATCTAATTCCTCCGGGGGCGGAAAATGCAAAACTCCAGGGCTCTTTTACGGCAAAAGGGGGGTTTTACGACGACATCAACTTTTTTGTGTTTACAAAAGATCAATATGTCCGGTGGTATAGCAATTACTCCAATAAGCCCATCTTTAAACTGGAGAAGAAAAAAGAGGGAAAATTCGAGGTTCCTGTCGTGGTCGGCGAAACTTACTACTTCGTGCTTGATAATTTTTTTTCCACAGTCAGCAATAAACAAGTAAAGATTCAGGTTCAGCTTGTTCCCCGAAATAAATAGCTCATTAACGCAAAGTCGCAAGGACGTTAAGAGAAAAAATTGTTTTTCTTTGTGGCCTGGCGTCTTTGCGTTGAAGTATTATTGCGTGTTTACAACCCGAAGCTGTTCGATCGAGCCTTTCAGTTGATGAACCAGCGTTCCACGCCCTAAGTCTTCAGCACTTTTAAGCGCACGTAAGTAAATTTGAAGAAGCTTGACTCGTTGTCCTTCTGCCTGCAAAACACGGGCACGCATAAGATCCACGTCCAGGATCATTTCTTTGTCCGCCAGACGTTCCACGATAACACTCGCTTCATCGACAACTTCATGGGCACGCGTTAATTGATTTTCACACAGCAGAAGCTCACATTCGATGAGGAGTGCGGTCGCTACTAAAATTTGATTCTCGGACCGCCTCAACACACGAATTGCCTGTTCAACCTGCTGGTGCGCTTCGACATATCGTTGTTGCCGCAAAAGAGCGCGTCCCACTTGCAATTGCGCAAGAGGAAAGTGAAGGTCTCGGCGATCCCTCTAATAACTGCGAATAGTACTGGCTATAAGTCCTCAATGCCGTATCGGGCTGGTCGGACTCAATAAGCCATCGCAGCTTGAGAGGGACAATGGAAATGATCATCTCGTTATTCCGGATCTGCGCTGCGATTTCGATTGCGCGATCAGAAAATTCCAGAGCATCCATGGCTGCCAGTGGTTCGGTGAGCATTTCGCGCAAACATAGGATTTCCTGATACAAGGTCCCGGATTCCTGAAAAAGGTCCAAACATTCTTTTAGCAGGGCCAGAACCACAGTGTAGGCTCCCTGTTTCTTATGGGCGAGAGCGAGACGGAACTTGGCTTCACCAACTCCTTGATACCATTTCAAGTGGTTGAATGATTCCACAGCGCGCTGATAATAATCCACAGTTGTATTCCACTCGTTTCGTTTTTCAGAAATCTCCGCCAGACCCATAAAAGTGGCGGACAAACCGCCCTGATGATTGTGCGCCGCATACAGTTTTTGCGCACGCTTGTAGTGGTACCAGGCCTGTTCGTACTTGTCCTGCATGAATTCGATGCGCGCCAGTTTTTGCCAGCCTAAACCGAGACGCCCTTCCTTTTCACAGATTTCATAGAAAACATTCGCAGCTTCATCCAGCTTTTCTGCTCGAATCAGCGCTTCTCCCCATAGAACCAGGTATTCGATCACTTCCGGAAACTGATTATGGAATTCGCGATAAATTTCTGCGGCTTTGACCGGGTTATTCGTGATCTCAAAATACTTGGCTTTTAGCGCAGACGCAGTCGACATTGGAAGATTAGAGGAAAGCTGCATTGCTTGTTCGGCTTCCTTTTGTGCCTGATGTGGAAAACCACGCTCCAGCAAGACCCGCGCGAGATAAAGATGAGCCAGCGCAAAAGCAGGTTCGTGTTTGGTTGCAAGAGTGAGAGCTCTTTCGCTGTCAGAATATCGGCCGTCCCTGTAAGCGCGGACTCCTGTCGCGTATTGCTGCAGCAACGACGGATTTCCATGAAACAGCTGTTCCAACGAAATCAGTTTGGGCTCTTTGACATCCAGCTTTGAACGAATCCTCTGAGCAATGATTGAAATCAGGTGGAAAGGAATCGTACCTTCGACTTCTCCTTTTTCCAAGACTTCAAAAGTTGTGGAGATCTTCATTTCATAACGGATGATGTTCTTGTTAATTTCACCGGTGATCACGTAATCCATCCTGGATATTTCAAAGAAGCGCTGCAGCGATTCCGTTCCCCATGAATGATCGCTGATATTCCGGCCCATTCGAACCACCTGGTCGCCCGGTAGCACATACAATTCAAAACTTTGGAATAGATCTTCTGAAAGTAGTTCCACAACTGCATCGGCCATCCAGGACTTTTCCGGTTCATCTACACGGAAGGGAAGTATTGCAATTCTGGACTTGCGAATAAAGAGTTCTTGAGTCTTGGGCAACTGTGGCTGATGTTAGGACCGCCCCCAGCATTTTTACAAGCTCTTCTACATCACCAAACCGGTCTTCAGGATCTTTCGATGCACCTTTTTGCAACAGCGGATCGAGCAGTTTCGGCAGTAGGGGATTATGGCTGGTGATTTCGGGAAACGGATCATAGATCACTTGCTTGATCGTTGCTAATGGATGGGTGCCTTTAAAGGGCAGAGTCCCGGTCAATATGTGAAAAATGAGTACCGTTAAAGAGTAAATATCGGAACGGGAATCGACCGTTTTGCCTTGAGCTTGTTCGGGCGACATATATTCCGGGGTTCCCATGATGGTTCCTTCACCGGTCGGTCCGGTTGTGGTGACCATTTTCGCCATCCCGAAATCGCTCAGATAGACCCAATCATTCTCATCGATCAGAATGTTGTCCGGCTTGATGTCGCGGTGAATGATGTTTCTTCGATGAGCATGGGATAGGGCCTGAGCCACAGCTTCCACGATCATCATCGCGCGGTCAGGTGACATTCCCCGCGGACCGATGTGAGCATAAAGCGAGTTTCCTTCAACCAATTTCATGACGAGGTAAGCGGTGTCACCGTCAAATGCAAAATCATAAACAGGCAGGATGTGAGGGTGTTCCAGTCTTGCTACGATCCTGGCTTCTTTCTTAAACCGTTTCACAAAGCTTTCATCGCTTAAGAAGCGGGCGGCAAGAACCTTTATCGCGACATGGCGGTCGAGGGCAGGGTGGTAGGCTTTATAGACGGTCCCCATTCCGCCCTTGCTGATTTTTTCCAGAATCTGGTATGGACCGAGTTGCTCGATCATGTTCCTACTACTATTGTAGCAGAAGAAACAGCCAAGGCGCCAAGATTGGGTTAGACACGCCAGGAGATGAAATTTCTAGATTTTTGAGACGCCTTTGACCTTTTGGCTGTTCAAGCTAGTTCAAGTAGCTGGAGAGAGTGCGTGCGCGCCGGCTATGACGGATTTTGTTGAGCGCCTTGGCCTCAATTTGGCGGATGCGTTCGCGGGAAAGCCCCATGGAGTCGCCAATCTCTTTGAGAGTGCGCGATATCCCATCATCCAGTCCGAATCGAAGCTTAATGATTTTGCGTTCGTTTTCGTCCAGCCGCGCAATCGCTTCTCCAACATGTTTTGCCAGAAACTGTTCTTCCAGTTTATCTTCAACCGAAGCGCTTTGATCCACTAGAACATCTTCCAGAACCAGGTCCCCCTGTTCGTCCAGGGGTTGACTCAGGGATGTAGCTCCGCCTGCGACTTCCACCATGGAGCTTAGCTCATGTTCATCCATTCCCAGATCCGTGGCAATTTCCTGCATGGTCGGTCGACGGTTCAGCTCAGCCGTCTTACGTGTGATCGTACGTCCCATCCGGAACATTGTGTTGGAAATTTTGGCAGGTAAACGCAAGGGATGGCCCATATTCGTGAGTGCATGCAAAATCGCCTGGCGGATCCACCAGACCGCATAGGAAGTGAAGCGGACATTCCGTTCCGGATCGAATCGGCGGGCAGCTTCAATCAGGCCCAAATTTCCTTCGTTAATCAGATCCAAAAAGGAAAGACCGAAGCCACGATATTTTTTCGAGATTTTGATGACAAAACGGAGATTCGATTCGACCAGTTTTTGAAGGGCGGCCTTATCACCTTTTTGCACCCGGGCCCCCAGTTCCTTTTCCTCAGCCGCGGTCAACAAAGGAATTTTGGAAATTTCCTTCAGATAAAGTCGCATTTCGCGGCTTGATTGTTGCTTTGGCTTATTCGTATTGTCCGGAGGTGCCATGGATTACCTCTTCTTTTTCAGCAGGGAAGCGATGGATCGCTTCCGAACCAGGCGATGATAAATCAACGCCCCTACGAAATATAGGAACGAAAACCGGTGCTGGAAGTGTTATCTTTTGATTCCGGAAAGGACATCGGCTGTAATTTTCGAAAGTCGAACCAGATTCGCCGGCGGAGACTTCACCAGTCCCGGACCGCTGCTCGGAGGTTGCTGAGCATTCTTTTCCAGTTCGGTTTTCAGGTAGAGAACCAGCTCATTGATCTGTTGCTGCATTTCTTGAAGTTTTTCTCGCAAATTCAAAATAATGTCCACACCAGCAAGGTTTACACCCATGTCTCGACTCAAATTCAGTATCAACTCCAGGCGCTCCAGATCCTTCTCTGAATAAAGCCGGGTGTTCCCATCGGAACGCGCTGGTTTCAACAGGCCTTCTCGTTCATAGAGTCGGAGCGTTTGCTGATGAATATTAAACATTTTCGCCACGACTCCGATCGCATAATAAGTTTCTTCTTTTTTTCTCATGACCGGTACCTGAGTAACTCGTCTCTCGGATTGATCGGATTCAATCGTTCAAATTCTCGTAAAATTTCTTTACTTTTTTCATCCCGCACGGGAGGAAGAACGAGTCGTACTTCAACAAGCTGGTCTCCTCTCGGGCCTCCACGAAGCGAAGGTGCTCCTTTTTCGCGCAATCTAAAAACTTGTCCGGACTGGGTTCCAGGGGGAATCTTCATGGTTGCCGAGCCGTCGACCGTGGGCACTTCTATTTTACTTCCAAGCGCGGCCTCTGTAACGCTTATCGGTACGATCAAATGAACGTTGTCCCCTTCGCGCTTGAAAATTGGATGGGACGCAACATTGACCATTAAATACAAATCACCATCAGGACCACCTCCAAATCCTCCGTGTCCTTTTCCCGCTACACGCACCTTTGATCCACTGTCCACTCCCGGTGGAATGTTGACGCGAATCGTTTCGGTTTTTCGAATCACTCCCTTTCCGCTACATGCGCCGCAGGGTGCCTGGATGACTCCTTTTCCGCCACAAACCGGACACAGAGAAGAGAATTTCATGTAACCGCGGGACCGATTTACCTGACCTGTACCGTGACACTCACGGCATTCTGTGGGTGTGGAACTGGGAGCATTTCCTGTACCGCGACACGTAGTGCACGCAATCTGGCGATCCATGTGAATCTCCGTTGAGATTCCTCGAATCGCATCCAGAAAACCGATGTTGATCGGGTGAAGAATGTCCTGCCCCCGCTCAGACATGCGTGCTTCGGAAGTTCGCGTCCTCCCCCCCTTTTTTCCGCCTGAAGCTCCCCCTCGAATGGAGCCAAACAGATCCGAAAAAATATCACCAAATGTACTGCCCCCAGTATTATTAAAATCGAATCCTTGGAAGTCGAAATTTACATTCGGACCCGGGCCGGGCGGTTGTTGCCCTTCTCCGAAGACGGCTCCGTATTGATCGTACTGGGCACGTTTGGTTGCATCCGACAACACTGCATAGGCCTGTGAGATTTTCTTAAACTGATCTTCTGCTTTCTTGTCGCCGGGATTTACGTCGGGATGATACTTACGGGCAAGCTTCTTATACGCTTTTTTGATTTCCTCTGCAGTAGCTTTCTTGCTGACTCCAAGGAGTTGATATAGATCTTCTTTGACCATTTACTGCACCCATGTGGGGCGGGCGTCCCTGCCCGCCACATCCAACTCTGCGATGGCGGGCAGCGGACGCCCGCCCCACAGAAAGTTGTAATTACTTATTTTTGTTGACGTCTTCGTATTCTGCGTCTATAACCCCACCATCACCCGCTTCTTGAGGGGGTGCCTGTGGTTCCGGTTCCTGTTGTGGAGACCCGGGAGGAGCCGTTTGCTTGTAAAGAACCTCTGCAAGTTTGTGAGAAGCTTGTGTCAGTTCATTCAAACGTGCCTCAATATCTTCACGATTTCCGGCTTCTACTGCCTTTTTGCAGGCTTCGATCGCGCTTTCGATATTTTTTGATTCCTCTTCCGGCAGCTTTTCTTTGTTCTCTCTGAGCAATTTTTCAGTGTTGTATATCATCGAATCGGCACGGTTCCGCAATTCGATCTCTTCTTTCTTCTTCTTGTCTTCATCCGCATGCGACACTGCTTCTTTCACCATGCGGTCGACATCATCCTTATTCAACCCGCTGGAAGAAGTGATTGTGATTCTCTGTTCTTTTCCCGTCCCAAGATCCTTCGCCGATACATTCACGATTCCATTCGCATCAATGTCAAACGTAACTTCGACTTGAGGCACACCGCGTGGAGCTGGTGGAATTCCCACAAGATTGAACCTTCCAAGCGTTCGGTTGTCGTAAGCCATTTCCCGTTCACCCTGAATCACATGAATTTCCACTTCTGTCTGACTATCGCCTGCGGTTGTAAAGATCTCACTCTTGCGTGTGGGAATCGTTGTATTGCGCGGAATCAACTTCGTCGCCACATGACCCAGAGTTTCAATCCCAAGCGATAGAGGTGTTACGTCTAAAAGAAGGATATCCTTCACATCACCGGATAAAACACCGGCTTGCACAGCAGCTCCGACAGCAACCACTTCATCGGGATTCACACCACGATGCGGATCCCGTTCGAAGAGCTCTTTTACAATTTGCTGAACACGCGGGATACGTGTGGATCCTCCGACAAGAATCACCTCATCGATGTCGGCAGGCTTCATCCCTGCGTCTGCTAAAGCCTGTTTGCAAGGCCCTACGCTTCGCTGAAGGATATCTTCCATCAGGCTTTCCAGCTTCGCGCGAGATAATTTTAAAAGTAAATGTTTTGGGCCTGACGCATCCGCGGTAATAAAAGGAAGATTGATTTCGGTTTCGAGTGTTGCGGAAAGTTCCATTTTCGCTTTTTCAGCAGCTTCCTTTAAGCGCTGGAGTGCCATGCGATCTTTACTCAGATCAATGCCCTGATCCTTCCTGTATTCTTCAATGATCCAATCAATGATTTTCTGATCGATGTTGTCGCCGCCAAGGTGTGTATCACCATTGGTTGCCTTGACTTCAACAACGCCTTCACCAACTTCCAGAATGGAAATGTCGAACGTTCCACCACCAAAATCGTAAACAGCAATCGTTTGATCTTTCCGTTTGTCCATTCCGTACGCGAGGGCAGCCGCGGTCGGCTCGTTCACGATTCTCATCACTTCAAGCCCGGCAATTTGTCCTGCATCTTTCGTCGCCTGTCTTTGAGCATCGTTAAAGTAGGCAGGAACTGTGATCACTGCTTTCGTGACTTTTTGGCCCAAATAGGCTTCTGCAGCTTCTTTCAAATATCGAAGGATCAAGGCCGAGATTTCCGGTGGCGAATATTCTTTTCCTAAAGTTTCTATACGCGCATCTCCATTGGCTGCCTGCACAACTTTGTAAGGTACCATTTTGATTTCTTCGGCAACTTCTTGAAACCGCCTTCCCATGAAACGCTTGATGGAGTAAACGGTATTCTCCGGATTCGTAATCGCCTGACGTTTAGCAACCTGCCCAACCAGGCGATCTCCGGACTTGGTAAAAGCGACTACGGAAGGGGTTGTTCGGCCTCCTTCCGGGTTCGGGATGACAACCGGTTGATCTCCCTCCATTACGGCTACAACTGAGTTCGTCGTACCCAAATCAATTCCAATGATTTTGCTCATAATTCCTGCCTCCTTGAATTTCCAATATCGATCCGATTCGCTGAAAAACAAGAGCTTTTACTCTCGAGCCAATCAGTTTCGGATGTACATTGGAAAATATAAGATCTTAGTCTCTTGTTGTCAACTTTATTTGATAACGTAATGTGTAATTCCCTCGACTACATAGATTTGTCAGATGTCTGAGTTTGCCTGGAAAAGCGACAACGCATTATTATCATTAGCAGAACATTCGGCTTCTGAAAAGAAGAACAGGATGGGAGGAGCAAGAATGGAAGTTGTAATGGAAGTTTGTGACATATGCGGAAAAAAGCACGGCATCATGATGAAGCGTGATGGCGTTGTCTTTGGAGATAGGAGATGTTTCCTGGACTTTTGCAATTCCGTATGGCTTCGCTGGGAAAGGGAAGCATTTGAGGCTCGCGGAGTCGTTGCAAGAAAGGACCCGGATCCTACTCCTGAAGAACTGGAGATCATTGAAAAGAGCATCATTAATGAATCTGTTCGATCTTTCGCAGCGAAAGTTGTCAAATAAAGCGCGAATTTAGACATTCGATAAACGACCCCGCAAGGGAGACACCTAACGTGCCGGTCCTCACCCCCTCCTTCTTCATTCCATTGATAGGAGGAAAGCATATCAATATCGACTCAGGTATGTCTTGTGAGCGACATTCTTTTCGTCTAATATTAATCTCTTTCCAATATGGCTGAACAACTAACTGACGAACAAGTGCTGGAGCAAGAAGCCAGGCGGCATATTTCCATCACAACCTGGGATAAGGTGATTGATATGCTTGACAATGTTGTGAACTGGGGCCGCAGGTCCTCTCTGTGGCCATTGCAGTTCGGTCTGGCTTGCTGCGCGATCGAAATGATTTGCACGGCGGCATCCCGTTTTGACATTGCGCGTTTCGGTGCGGAACTATTTCGCGCTACACCCCGCCAGGCCGATTTGATGATCGTTTCCGGAACGGTCGTGAAGCGCATGGTTCCGATGATCGTGCGGCTCTACAATCAGATGCCGGAGCCAAAATATGTCATGTCCATGGGCGCCTGTTCTACAGGCGGAGGCCCTTTTAAGGAAGGGTACAACGTTGTCAGCGGGATCGACGAATTCCTTCCTGTCGATGTTTATGTTCCTGGTTGCCCTCCAACACCACAGGCTTTGCTGGATGGATTGATTGCATTGCAGAAAAAGATCGATGGTGAATCGATCCGGGATGCGCGCTGGTATTCAAAGGATTCCGCTGCGGCTGCGGTGGTTCCTCTTTTAGGACCCGATCTGGTTGATCCGCGACAGATGGATGAAATACGGGACGCATGTCAAAATCCCGAGAAATACGAACGCACTTTTAAGGATTTGCCAAAACGTATTTCCCTCTTCTGTGGTTGAGGGGAAGCCTGCGGCTCCAGCCGCAGTCGCCACGGAGACTGCCGCGACAGAAGCGCCCGCTCCTATTGTACAAATGGCGTCCGACTTGAATGCTGCATTAGGCGTTGAAGGTGCCGTTCAGGCTCAGAAAGAGAATCTTGTGGTTGATCCTGCTAATTCATTAGCATTATTCCGGCATTTGAAGGAAGTACACGGTTATGATTACGTGGCCAATCTGACTTCTGTCGATTACGCCGATTGCTACGAAGTGGTTTATCATCTTGGTTCGATCGCTTCGGTCCGGCCGCTCCTGGAAGTTAAAGTCAGAACAGGAAAGGAGGATCCTCGGGTTCCTTCACTCACTCCGATCTGGCCCGGTGCAAATTTCCAGGAACGGGAAGTGTGGGACATGATGGGAATCGGCTTTGACGGCCATCCCCATATGAAACGAATTCTTTTGTGGGAAGGCTTCGAAGGTTTTCCCTTGCGTAAGGATTATCTGGAACCTTATTACGAAGAATCTGGAAAGATTTTTTCCAGCCGCTGGCGTGAAGGAAATCATCAACGCGCAGAAGAGCGAGTCCCTTTTCATCGCAACGTGATCTATCCGAAAGGTTGGGATCCCGACAAATGGACACCCACCGGTGATGATGTAGGCACGCCTATCGGAGCTGTAACGACCCAGCGAATGGGACCCGATCAACTCCTGATCAACATGGGCCCTCAGCATCCCAGCACGCATGGTGTTTTTCGCATGAAACTTTTGGTCGAAGGAGAGCGGGTCAAGGCGCTCGAACCGGTGATGGGTTATCTGCATCGCAATCACGAAAAGATCGCTGAAAGAAATACTTATCTCATGAACATGCCGTTCACAGACCGGCTCGATTACATCTGTTCGATGGGAAATAATTTTGGTTATTCCCTCGCCGTAGAAAAGTTGATGGGGATCAAACCTCCGGAACGCGCAGAGTACATTCGCGTGATTATGGCTGAGCTGACTCGAATCGTGAATCATTTCTGGGCGATCGGATTTTTGCTGAACGATCTTGGCGCCTTCTTTACTCCGGCCCTTTATGCGATCGAAGAACGAGAACTGATCCTGGATCTTTTTGAAATGGCGTCCGGTTCCAGGATGATGTGCAATTATTTCCGTTTCGGTGGTGTCGCGGAAGATCTGCCGGAAGAATTTGTGCCGCTCGCAAGAAAACTTGTGTACGATCGGCTTCCGCGCGGAATCGATGAAATGGACCGTTACCTCACAACGAACGAAATTCTGGTGAACCGCTGCAAAGGAGTTGGTGTTCTCAAAGGAGCCGATGCAATCGCTTACAGCGCAGCCGGCCCGGTGTTGCGCGCCGGTGGAGTAAAATACGATGTCCGCAAGAATGATCCGTATTCCATTTACGACCGCTTTGATTTTAACGTGGTGGTCTACGAAAACGGTGATATCTATGACCGTTACATGGTTCGCCTGGATGAAATGCGTGAATCAGTAAAAATATTGAAGCAGGCATTTGATCAGCTGCCAGCCGGCGAAATTTTTACCGGCAAAAAAGGATGGCAAATCCGTGTTCCTGCCGGCGAAGCTTACGGCAGAGTTGAAAATCCCAAAGGAGAGCTTGGCTTTTATGTTGTCAGTGATGGGGAAGCCCATCCGTATCGCTATCACGTGCGCGCGCCGAGCTTTATCAACTTGACCGGACTGGAACACATGTGCAAAGGACATCTGGTGGCGGATGTCGTGGCGATTCTGGGTAGCATCGATATCGTTCTGGGAGAAACAGACAGGTGAGGACCGTTTTTTACAGAAGATAGCAAAGGAAGCGCAGAGTATTAAAATCTTCGTTTGCTTCACTGCCTTCTGTTATAAATAAAAAGATTAGAAATTATGAAATTGTACGGGTTGAATATTCTGACCGGCATGGCAATTACCGCCAGGCATTTTGTCGAAACTTACGTTGAGGATTTCAAGTACTGGTTTGGACATAAAAAACGGCAAGATTCCTTCCGGAATCATCCGGATGAAATCGGATCCTTTACGGTTCAGTATCCCGAAGAAAAACTGAGGGTTCCGGAGCGATTCCGGATGCTGCCTGTTCTGATTTACGAAGAAGAGAATGGCGATTGCCGCTGCACGGCCTGCGGTATTTGCGCGAAAGTTTGTCCACCGCAATGCATCTGGATTGTTCAGGCAAAAGCTCAGGATGGAAAGCCGAAACCCAAAGCGAACGATTTTTTCATCGATATGGACGTCTGCATGAACTGCGGCTTTTGTTCAGAATTTTGTCCGTTTGATGCAATCAAAATGGATCATATTTATGAGCTGAGTAATTACGAACGCAAAAAGTCTCATGTGTACGACATGCAGGACCTGCTGGTTTCGACTGAATATTATGCGCAAACACATCCGCGCGCGTGGGCAAAAGAATTGGCGGTGAAGGAAGAAGAGGAAAAGAAACGAAAGGCGAAAGAAGCAGCTGCCGCGGTCGCGGCAAAAAAGAAAGCCGAAGAAGCTGCAAAAGCCGCTGCTGCAGGTAACGCTGCCGCACCGGCTGCTCCGGCTCCGGCTGCGAAACCGGCGCCCGTCGTCGAAACCTGTTGCACCGGAAACTCCAAGCCCGACGGATCCCCCAACGGATCCAGTAGCTAAAAAAGGAGGACAAACCGCAATGATGAGGAGCCCGGATCTGACATACTGGGTGGATTCTCCTCATCTGTTTTTTGATCCCGACGTTTTAAAGCTCGTTCCGAAAGATCTTGAGAAAGCGGAAAAATTGTGGAAAGAAGCTCCGGGAAAAAAAGACGCTCTTGAACAGATTAACCATGCCTACATGTCCATGTACTGCTCTGTTCAGGCGCTTTTGCATTCCATCCAGTACAAAACCACTCACATGCGCTGCATTGTTACAATATTAGAAGAGTTCTTTATTCAAAAAGGAATGCTGGACCGTGATCTTCTGGATCGCTTTCTTCGGTCTCAGCGGATCGAAGGAAGCCCTGAGGAAAATTTTCAAGCTGCCGAAGCCTGGCTGAATCAAGTCAAGAGCACGGTAAGCAAAAAATGACCGGATACGCCTGGCACTACACATTTCTTGGGATTTTTTTTCTGCTTGTTACTGTTTTCGCGATGCTTCCGCTGGTTGCCGCGCGCGCTGTTCGTCCGAGAAAGCCTTCCACCGGAAAACTGGATCCCTACGAGTGCGGAGTGGAGAAAGTGGGCGATGCCTGGATTCAGTTTAAGATCCAGTATTACCTTTACGCCCTTGTTTTTATTGTATTTGACGTGGAGGTTGTTTTGATCTTGCCCTGGGCGGTTGTCTTCAAGCAGCTCGGGTTCTTCGCTTTTGTTGAAATGGCAATTTTCTTGTTGATTCTGTTTATCGGCCTGATTTACGTCTGGCGCAAACGCGATCTGGAGTGGTATTGATGCTGGATCAAATCTTCTTGACTTTGAAAGAGTATCATTTTGCGACTGCAGAGAAGTTTCTGTCCGGCACATACCTGGATCTCTTGTCGATGTTGATCAACATGATCGCGATATTGATGTTTGCGCCTTTGCTGATGATGTATCTGACCTGGCTGGAGCGGAAGTTGATTGCACGAATTCAGGATCGGTGGGGACCCAATCGCGTGGGACCATGGGGCTTGCTGCAGCCGATTGCCGATGGGATCAAAATGATTTTGAAAGAAGACATAACCCCATCTGCCGCGGACCGCGTATTGCACGTCATGGCTCCAGTTTTGATTGTGATTCCCGCTTTGATGATGTTTGGAGTGCTTCCGTTCGGCCGCAACATGATCGCGGTGGATCTCAATATCGGCATCTTCTTCTTCATATCGATTTCGGCACTGGAAACGATGGCTGTTGTTATGGCCGGCTGGAGCAGCCGCAGCAAATATTCACTGCTGGGTGGAATGCGCGCGGCTGCACAGATCATATCCTACGAAGTTCCACTGGGACTCTCCTTGATTCCTGTCGTCATGATGGTTGGTTCTCTTTCCACGCGTGGCGATCGCAGAATCGCAAAGCGGCTTTTTTGGAATGCACTGGTACGTGCTTCATCCCTGGGGATTTCTTGGATTTTTGATTTTCATGATCACGGGCATTGCAGAAGTGAATCGTACGCCTTTTGATACGCCGGAAGGGGAATCGGAGCTTGTCGGCGGTTATCACACGGAGTATAGCGGGATGAAATTTGCATTATTTCAGATGGCGGAATTTTTGAGCGCCTTTGCAATCTCCGCAATGGCAGTTACGCTCTTTCTTGGCGGATGGAATGGTCCGATCCTTCCATCGTGGCTCTGGTTCATGATTAAATCGATGGCCATCTTTTTCGTGTTGATCTGGTTGCGCGGAACATTTCCCCGCTTTCGCATCGATCAAGTGATGTCCTTTGCGTGGAAGTTCCTTTTACCGCTGGCTCTCGCGAATATTTTTGTGGCGGCGATTGACTACTTTGTACCAGGAATACTGGGTTATGCCTTGAGCTGGATCTTCATGTTGTTATGTTTCTTTACAGTTTGGGCCATCAATAGTCGACGCGGGGCACAATCCTATGGGCAGCCGGTTACAGTTCCGACCTTGCCAGGTAGGGCTGCCTGACCGATCCTTTCCTCACAATGAAACGCGGTTTCTTGATTTTCAATCCTTCTGCAGGAAGCCGGGCAAAAACGAATATCCATGTGCAGGAAGTGGTACGCCAGTTCGCAGGCGAGAACATTGAAATGATACCGAGGCCCACCCAACCGGAAGGGAATGTGGTTGTTCAGGTTCGCGATATCGTTCAAGAACAGCCAGATTTGATTGTGACCTGGGGCGGTGATGGAACCATCAATGAAGTTGTGAACGGCATGTTTGGAAGCGGAATTCCCCTTGGAATCCTTCCGGGCGGCACCGCCAATCTGATGGTGCGGGAACTGGGAATTCCGCAAAATGTTCCGAAAGCAATCCGTATCATAGGCGCCGGTCGACGGCGGCTCATCTCCGTGGGACAAGCGAACGATCGTTATTTCTTGCTGATGGTGGGCATCGGATTCGATTCCGCCGTGATTCAGAATGTAAATCTTTCCATAAAAAGAAAGTTGGGTAAGCTGGCGTTCGGACTTTCAGCACTGCACACAGCAGTGAGTTACCGTTTTCCGGAATTTCAAGTTGCATATGATGGTCAGAATTCGGATTGCATATTTGCCGTGATTTGCAATGCGCGCCACTATGCAGCTTATTTCGTGTTGGCACCAGATGCAGATATCTCAGATGACTATCTCTACATCTGTTTATTCCAGGATCCCGGCCTGGCACGTTTGTTTCACTATGCCTTTCATGCTTTACGGCGGACTCATCTTCAGCTCCCTTCCGTCCGCATGATTCGCGCCAGAGAAGCCTACATTACAGGCACGGAAGGTGTTGCCGTTCAAGCAGATGGTGAGCTGGTTGGTTCGCTTCCTTTGCGATTCTCGATTCATCCTCGTTCGCTCGAAGTCTTCAGCCCGTAGCCCGAACCGCCAAGACGCAAAGGACGCCAAATTTCGCCAAGATCTGAAAATGTTACAAGCGTTCCTCGCGATACAGAGTGCGGGTGTTTTTGATTGCTGAAAACAGAACCACGCCCATCAATCCTGCTATTGCGATCACTCCACCTACATCAAAAAGTTTGTAGTCGTTTCCGAACAGGTGAACCATCGGGCGCAAGAGCAACGCAACATTGCCGATTGAAAGGAGTATTCGCAATTCTGTAGGACCCAGATAACCGAAAGAGAGTCTAAACTTTCCAAGCGATACGGTCGCTAGAGCGATTTCAATGGACAGCAGGTAATAGACAATCAGAAGACCTGCTGCTATCCAGGCGCTCATATAGCCTGAAAGGGCCAAACCTCCGAGCAAACAAAGAATGCCGAAAGCATCGATCACGTGGTCCACATAAAACCCATAGCGGGGCCGTTGCCTCTTACGCACGCGTGCCAGAGTTCCGTCCAAACTGTCGCCGAACCAATTTACAGCAAGCCAGAATATTGCAACAAGCAGGAAAAACGAATTCCAACGGGACAACCAGTAGCTGACTCCTGCGAGAATCATTCCCACAAAACCCAAAACCGTAAGATGATCGGAGTTGACCCATTCCGGCATTCGTTGCGCTGACCGGATGATGCAAAATTTTTCGAACTGAGAAGTCAGGCTTTGATGAATCCTTTCCGGACTTTTAAAGATTGCAGTTTGTGGCATTTCAAGTTACCTCCGCGCTGGTGCATGGCAATCGGAGTGCCACGCTTCCTTCTCGAGGCCGCGGACGAATATACCTGTTCCAGTTAGATCTGGCTATCCAAATGTGAACTCATCGCTCATTGCTTCGGCACTTCATTTATAATACCTTTACTGTTTCTATCATGAACAAGATTACAGCAATCGGTCTTCTCTCGGGCGGTCTGGATAGTTCTATTGCGTGCAGACTGATTCAGAATCAGGGTATCGAAGTAAAGGCGATCAATTTTTACACTGGATTTTGCACCACTGATTTTCGCAGACAGGTGAATCGCCAGAAAGCAAAAGGGAAGGTCTATAGCAATGAGTCTTTACAGTCTGCTGCCTCGCTCGGTGTTGAAATCGAGTACATCGACATTTCGGCCACTTACATCAAAGATGTATTGATGACTCCGAAGCACGGATACGGCAGCGCGATCAACCCGTGTCTGGACTGTCGCGGCTACATGTTAGGGCGGGCGAAAAAATATATGGAAGATGCAGGAGCACACTTCGTTTTTACGGGAGAAGTTCTTGGCCAGCGTCCCATGTCACAATACAGAAAAGCTCTTGACATCGTTGCCGAAGAGAGCGGTCTTGGAGGGCTTCTTGTAAGACCATTATCCGCACAGCTGCTTCCGCCAACGATTCCGGAAGAGAAGGGCTGGATTGATCGTGACAAACTCGCAGCCATTTCAGGAAGATCGAGAAAAGAACAATACAGGCTTGCTGAAGAACTTGGTGTTTCCGTTTATTCCCAGCCGGCCGGGGGATGCTGTTCGCTTGCCGATGTGAGTTATGGAAACAAGATGCGCGATCTTCTGGACCACTTGGAAGACGGAAACGTTCCATCTCTAGATGACGTAATCCTTTTGAAAGTTGGACGGCACTTCCGTCCTTCGCAAACTCTGAAAGTTGTGGTGGGTCGCGATGAAGTAGAGAACAAATTCCTGGAACGTTATTCGGGAGGCACAAGGGCCGTGCTGACTTCGATTGATGTAGTCGGTCCTGTCGTGATCGCTGAAGGTCAACTGAATGATACCGAATTGCAAACGGTTGCCGGCATTACTGCGCGTTATGCCGATCACGAAGGGGCTGAAACGGTCCGAATCAAATACGAGTACAAGGAGAATTCAGGGATTGTAGAGGTTCACCCGCTGACTCCTCAACAAATAGACGCATGGCGCGTTTGTTAAGTGGTCAACCTGTTGTCCTTCTTTTTTTGCTGCTTTTTGCCCTTTCCTTAGAAGCTGTCACCTCGCAGCCTTTTCAACCCGTCAAAGACACGCTTCATGCGTACGGTATCCTGAAAATCCCGGAAGCTTCCGATTATCCGGATGTTCCCGCCATCGCAATCCTTTCTCTTCAGGAATACAAACAGAACGGATTCAAGCACACACGGCGCTATCATAAGATCGTAAAGATTCTTACAGTAGAAGGTAAAGAATATACCAATCTTCAAATTCCGTGTTTCTCCACCTGTCATGTGGATGCTCGGACCATCAAGGCGAACGGAAGAATTTTGAATTTACCTGCGAAAGACCTGTTCCGCAATCAAAATCTCAGCGGCTACAGATCTCCTTATTTTATGGCGCAGTTTGCGATGCCCGGTGTGGAAGCCGGCGATATCATCGAATACGTCGCAACCGTGGAATACTCGACTCCGTTCTTTTTGGAGGATTTCCGTTTTTCCGAGCCTTATCCCCTTCTGAAAGGTGTTTTTACGCTGACGCATCCTCTGGATGATTCGTACGCCTATGTACGCTTTTCGCCACCCGGGGGCCCGGCTGTTAAGGCAACGCAGGAAAGCGTCACCGAAGGCCAGACTAGATGGAGCCGTACTACATTTATAGTAGATAATGTGAGCGCTGCTCTGCAAGAGCGCTATTCCCCCCAGGCCAGGCAGGATTTGCCCGGAGTCCGTCTCATTCTTGAGAGCAGGGCAGGACGTCGCCTCGATATTTTTAAGGACTGGATCAGCTACGGAAATTTCATCCTATCCCGGATTGTGATGCCTCCGATTACGGATGCTGAAATCGTGCGGTTTGCCCAAACAGCATCGCACAACCAGAAGGACGTACGTGAGATCATTCAGTCAGTCTATGTTGCATCTGAAAAGCAGATCCAGATTACAGGTGACACCTTATGGATGAGCGGTTTTGAATTTCGTTTACCGAAGAATGTGATGAAAGATAGGATTGCCGCTCCGCATGATTTCGCACTTTTTCTTGCTGCGTGTTTCAAAAGCAGAAAATGGTCTTCCGATCTTGTGCTTGTAAATTCGCATCATCAGGCTGAGATCAGCAAGGAAATAGTTTTTCCGCCGGATCTGGACCTCGTTTTCCTGAAAGTAAAAACGCCTGCAGGCGAATTCTTACTCGACTGCAGCCGGAACGGTCTTCCCCCCATGCATTTATCGTCTACAGGAATGAACCGGTTCGCTCTTGGTATTTCTTTGTTTGCCGCTACAACGAAGATTGTAAAGGCCGGATGCTACACATCGCGCACAACCTATCGGGAAGGAAACAGAAATCACATGGAAATTGTTGCAACCCCTTCACCGGATTTATGGAATCTCGAATTCCATTGGACATTGACCGGAGAATTTCAAACGGAATGGGTCCGCTTGTTTCGGCAAAAAGGTGAATGGGAGATGCGCAAGAAACTGATTCAGCAGCTTACGGTCCCATCTGGATGCGTTTCATTTCCGCGAATTGCAACATAGTTTCACGAGTTCAGAGCTCGAAGTCCGTGGCAAAGCATCTCGAACAAGAAAACAGCTCGATTCAAAAGCCGAGGTTTTTCAAAATGAAATCTGGGATGCGGGGTTCGACCTGCGCCCCTTTATCCTGGAAAATCGAGTCAACCGGGTATTACTTCCCATTGCCGGCGATATTTCCAGTACGATTCGAGTGCGTTCACAGGATTCCGATACCGTCCTTCCGGAACCGGTCCAGATCGATTGTTCTCCCGTGAAGTATTTGCTTTCATTTCAAAAACGAAAAGGGGAGATTATCGTTGAAGAAAAACTCTCCATCCGGGACGTGGAAATCCAGCCATCTTCTTTTTTTAAATTCTCTGATTTCCTGAATCAATATTACGAGACACATTTCTGGGCCATTCTGCTAACAGCACCATGATCGATTTTTCGAACACAGAAATTAGCAAAGGAAGCGAATAGAATTATTATTTATCTTCGCTCTCTTCGCTATCTTCTGTTCAAAAACAGTATTCGGTGCGGATTACGAAATCCTTGAGAAAAGGGATTCGATCCGCGTCGAAACTACAAGTTTTGCGAGCGAACATCATACGCAGATGGTTAAGATTCTTACTGAAGAAGGGGCAGCCTACAAAGAGTATCTCGGAGTAAACGGCAACATTCAAATCAAGAACATCCATGTGACGATTACAACCGAGAGCGGCCAGTCTTCCAGACTAAAAAGCGAACAAATTTACGAAGTCCCTGTTGTGGAATCTCCGGATATGGTGACCGATTACAAAGCCATTGTGATTGATCCGGAGTATTTAAGACGCGGAGATACTGTAACCATCGAATATGATCGCACCATCACGAGTTTGCTTTATATGGATCCCTGGGTTTATGCCACAAATGTTCCGATTCGGAAGGCGATATGCACATTAAGCTATCCCGCTCTTGTTCCCGTGAAGTTCCGTGGAAATGATACTTCCGTGAAGATTCGGAAAACAGAAAGCATGGGTATCGTTACCCTCCAAATGGAATCAATGGCTCAGCAGGAAGTTCTTTTGTCCGGGACGTACTGAAGCTTTCGGGAACGTTGAGAAAAGGGTTGTATTTATGCCGGAGCAAGCCATGACGGAGAAATGGGCGCTTTCGACAAGGAGCTGGAAGGATGTGGCGCAGTGGTTTTCAGAGCTTACAAGATTCGCGTATCACGATGATCCGGTGATGGACGCTGTCGTTTTCGAAGCAAAACGAAACGCCGTTTCGCAGGAGCAGATTGCTGAAGCGCTCTATCAGTACATCCAAAAAAACTTTACTTATATGGCGATTGAGATCGGGATCGGCGGATACAAACCACGCTTTGCGGCGCAAACGTTTCAGAAGAAGTATGGTGATTGCAAAGATCTTACTTTTTTATATCTTGTTCTTCTAAAAAAGGCCGGCATCGAGGCGTATCCCGCGCTAGTGGATACGCGGCATGCTAAATTTTTCTATAGCGATTTTCCGAGTCCCACACAATTTAATCATTGCATCGCGTATCTTCCGAAAGTACGGAACGGAATCTGGGTGGATACCACGGTTAAAAATTTCCGGCTGGGAGAAATGCCTGTGGCCATTCAGGGAAAGCAGGCGCTCGTTGCAGGCGGGCCCAACACACTTGTGCAAATCCCTGAAGATTTCTATAGCTCCAATGTCTTGAAATTTGAACTGAAAGGAACTTATGCCGAAACAGGGCTGAAGATGGAGGGCGCGGTTCATACACTCGGACAAGCCAATGCCTATTGTGCATCTAATGAAAAATGCCTTGATGCGGAATGCTGTAAGAAATTACGTTTACGGCACCCTACTCAAGCAGGGGTTGCCGGTCCAAAAGCTGCAAGCCGAGCGGGCCGGCGAGCGATCTCTTCAGGTTACTTTCGGAACCCCGATCCGAAAGCTGGAGCATTACAGGATCCTTGTTGGTCAACGCTGTCAATTATCCTCCTTTAGAAAACTTGAGTATCGATCCAAGGGAGAATGAGTACTTTGCACTGGGTATTCCGATGCGTCTGGTTTTGGATTCTACGATCGAGCTTCAAGGACACGTTCTTGTCTCCGCTGCCGACCTCAAGGAAAAAAAAGGTGATTTTCTATCGTACAAACTTGAGCTCAAGGAAGAGGAAGGAAAGCTGCGATATCTGGCCGATGTCTATTTTGCAAACGGCTTCCTGGATCATGTTGAGATGAAAAAATACAAAGAAGAGCTTCAGGAGTTTGCATCCTTGCTCCAACGCACGGTCGTTGTTCGATAGGCAAAATCGCGCATTGGGGATTTTGGAAAATACAAACACAGTTGACGGAGTCAACTATGTTTTACGCAGGCGATTGTAGGAAGCCAGCACCACGAAAGAAGCGGAGATTTTAAACACATCCCCGATCAGGAAGGGAGCCACGCCTTTGGCGAAGGCCACCGGAGCGGTCATGTTTGCATTCCACATCAGGCCGGTAAATCCGCAAAGAAGGATTACGAAGTGCGAAAGAATCAAACCGGCAAGCAAATAAGAATTTTTTGTCGTGCGATACTGAACGAAACCGAGAATCATTGCAGAAAGTACAAAGCCGAATACGTATCCTGCAGAAGGGGCAAGAAAAAAACCAAAACCTCCGGAGGAGGCTGCAAAGACGTTCAATCCCGCAATACCCAGCGCCATATAGAGAAGCATGGACCCGGCGCCCCAAGCAGCGCCTAAAAAACCACCGGCAAGCGGAACGACAAAAGTCTGCAGAGTCATTGGGATTGGGGTAAATGGAAGAGGAATTCGAACTTCAGCCGACAGAAAAGTGAGGAATGCAAAAAGTGCGGCTGCAAAGGACTTGAGAAGAATTTTCTCCGCCCGGCTCCAGCTCTGAATTGTAATGATCGCTTGATGCATGATTCCTCAAAATTGTTCAGCAGATTATCACACTAGGAAGCAATGAGCAATGAGTCATGAGTAATGAAAACACGGCGTAGTCCCATTGCTCATGGCTCATGATTTTGGCACTTTACCGGGAGAGAACGCCGGCAACGACCAGCATCGCGATCACGACTCCCATCAAGCTTTCACCGGCAATCATTCCGGATGCCACCGGGAACACCGTCATTTCTGCAAGCAGTGGTTTTTTCCTGTTCAAAAACGCCGCAATCGCTGATCCAATGAACATGGAGATGCTGTTGCTGCCCGGTACGACCATCGATATGCCAAGGCCGTTTGCGGACGGAACGAATTTTTTTAGTCGGTTCGGTGCAAAACGCTCTAAAAGCGCCAGAACGACTCCGAGTAACCCGCCGTAAAGAGCAGCCATTCGTGCCGAAGGATCAAGCGCGCTGATTCCGTTGGAAAATGCTTTGGAGACACCGGCCCATACAAGACATGCCGGCGCCGGCCATTCCTCGGTTCCCAAAAGTGCAGGATCCGGAATGATCAGCCAGAATGCTGGAACCACAACCAGTGCTCCGGCAACAACTCCAAACAATTGTGCTTTTAATTGTTGTCTGGGATCTGCGCCAACCATGTATCCGCTTTTCAAATCCGTGAGCAGATCTGCTGAGTGCAATCCAACGCCACCAGTGACATTTCCGCTCATGATGTTTCCAACCATATTCCCCGGTGTCAGGATCCCATAAATTAATTGCGTCACAGGGCCCAGAGCTTTTGTCGGTGTTACGTCGGTTTCACCTGTAACGCGAGCAGCAACAAAACCCATAACCACCGCAAGAGGAACAGCGACGAGTCCGGCCCACCATGGGATTTGAAAAAGCAAGACCATCAACAAAACTACGATGGGAGCGAGCGTGAAATATCCGGCCGGAAACCACCAATCCGGGGCTTCAACGGCTGCAACAGGATCATTCTCTTCATACTTTTGTCGCATGATAATTCGTTTGATTCCGGCGAAGGAGCGCCAGATGCTTTTGTATTCGAGCGCGAACGTTGTGAATCCTGCGGCCACCAGCAAGGAAGCTCCGGGCCAGAGCGTCCAATTCACGATCGCTTTATAGCTGACTTCAGGAATCAGACCGCGCGCAAACAACGCAGGCGCAAGCACTCCGTATGTAAGAAAGCCACCGAGTAATAACGACCAGCCGGATCGAAAACTCATCAAGGCGCCGGCGCCGATGAGAATGAATTCGCTTTTCAATGAGAGCGTCCAGTCTTTTGCGGCGCGGCCTGCAATTTGAAACGGCACCGGGATCGTGGCTGCAATATTGAACGGCATCCAATCCGCTTTTGCATCTCGAAACCAGGCCAGTACAGCCGCTGTTGCACCGCTGATGGCGAGTAATTTCGCTTTGATCAGTCCGTATCCCTCGCCTGCTTGATGCAAGGATTTGAGTGTTTCGCCCGTTGCTAAACCGGTAGGAAATGGAAGCTGTTCGCGATTGATGAGCTGCCGCTTCACTGGAATCGCAACGAATACACCCATGGCTGCAATGACGCTGAACCACAAAACCATCATCGTTGCATCCGGTCGAATGGAAGTCAGCATCAACAAAGCTCCAAAGGCCGCCATGTTTCCGCCACCCGTCATGTACGCAGCGGCTGAAGCAACGGATCCCATCGCATTGTTCTCCAGGATTGTGAATTCCGATTTCGTGAGATGCAGCGAACGAAGCAGATGAAAAAAGGCAAAAGCCAGAATCACAGCTGTAACCGTGACACCCATGCTCCAACCCGTCTTAAAAAACACATACAGATTGGAAAGGCACATGATGCCGCCGATTACCATGCCGGCAAGCACCGCGCGTGTGGTTAGCTGCTTGACGCCCGGGCGGTAAACATTTTTAACCCAGTAAATTTCCGGATCAACAGATTTTTCTTGTTCCAGCACGAATGAATCATAGCATCACAGCTTCATCTTTTCAGCCTCTTGTGGCACGAAATCCAGATAAGCGCGGGTCGCCTCTTCAAGATGATTGATTTGCGAAGCCATCCTGGCTTTCTCCGCATCAAAAGGGGCCGGCTGCTGCTGCGCGCCCGCTGCGATCGCAAATAGCGCACAACTAAAGGCCAGAACGGTGATCTTCAAGCAGAAATGCATCGATTTCCTCCGGAGAGTAGGTTCGACCCTGGTTGATTCCTTCACATTCCTTAGCGGCTTCCTTCCAACCTCCCGGCCTTTTGACATTTTCCGGCCAAAAGGGAAATGTGCGGCATTGAGTTGGTCTCACAGGATAAATCCTGCATCCGGATTCATAGAATACGCAATCACCACTCTGTTCTTCTATCAGGCTCCAGCGGTTTCCCACTTTCCGGACGTACTTCGCCAAGAAATCACGGAACCGGATTCCAAGGAATTCGGCGATTCTGTGCATGTCTTCGATTGTAATCCACACATAGCCCGGCTTTCCGATGCAGCATTTGCCGCATTGCGTACATTCGAATTGAAGACCCTCTTTATACCAAGTCATATTAGAGCTAACCACCAAGACGCCAAATTCACCAAGTACGCCAAGGTTATGAATTTTCTAGAACTTGGCGTTCTCCGGGCTTTTGGCGCTTTGGCGGTTCCTCTTACATAAGGGTGTCGAATGCAGGGTAAAAAACGGTATCATCCCGTTCGGGTGAAGTAGAAATCATTGCTACAGGCACTTTCAGAAATTCTTCAATGAATTCCAGATACTTTCGTGCGTTCATCGGAAGATCTGCGAGCTTTCTCAATCCATATGTATTGCATTTCCAGCCGGGAAATGCACGAAAGACCGGTTTACAACCTTCGACATCATCGTTTGAAGCAGGGAATTCATGGAGTCTTTTACCATTCAATTCATATTCAATACAGACAGCGATCTCTTGAAATTCGTCAAGGATGTCGAGCTTCGTGATGCACAATGCGTCCATTGCATTGATCTGCGATGCATAATTCAGTGCCACAAGATCCAGCCAACCGCAACGGCGCGGCCTTCCTGTGACGGACCCGAATTCCTTTCCACGATTACGGATCGTGTCACCGGTAGCATCTTTGAGTTCGGATGGAAATGGCCCACTCCCCACACGCGTCGCGTAAGCCTTCGATACCCCAAGGACTTTATGAACGTGCTTGGGGCCAATTCCAAGGCCGGTGCTGATTCCTCCCGCGGCGCAACTACTGGATGTCACAAACGGATACGTGCCATGATCGACATCCAGCATGGTTCCTTGCGCGCCTTCAAAGAGCAATCTTTTTTCTTTCCGGACCGCCTCCGCCATAAAAGAGGAACAGTTGCATACGTATTTGCCGATCTCATTTCGAAACTCCGGAATGCGCGCTAAAAAATCGTTTCCTTCAGGTTTATCCTTATAAATATCAAGCAAGCGTTCTTCAAAGTTGGATTGCATTAGATCGCTGATACGAAAACCACGTCTGGCCGCCTTATCCTCATAAGCAGGACCGATGCCTCGTAATGTCGTTCCGATCTTTTGCGTTTTTTCTGCTTCCTGCTCCCGCCATCTATGATGAGGAAGAATCAAGTGCGCTCGATCGCTGATGTTTAAACGGCCATCAAAAGTAAAGCCGGATCCTTCCATCCTTTTGATTTCGGCCAGCAGCGCGGCAAGTTCGATTACGACACCATTTCCGATCACTCCAATTTTTCCGCCCCGAAACATTCCGGAAGGAATCAACTGAAGAATGTGGCTTTTGCCTTCAATCACAACCGTGTGACCTGCATTGTGTCCTCCCTGATAACGGGCAACAATGTCGTAATGCAGCGAAACCAGATCTACAATTTTGCCTTTGCCCTCATCTCCCCATTGTGCGCCAACAACCGCTAAATTCGCCATAGCGTTCCATATTGTATCACTGCGGTATTCTTACGGTTTGTAACGCCCGCGAGACTATCCCAAAAATCAGTTGGAGCGCGGACTTCCAGTCCGCAAAAACTGATAATTTCGAAGAGTCTTTGCGGGCAAAGATGCCTGCCCGCGCTCCCACTAGAGGCCCGCCAGAGGCGGGCGTTACAAATTGTGGCGCAGGATAGTTTCCACCGCATGAATGATCTCATCCCCTTGAACCATCGCGGTGATTGTCTGTATGTCGCCCGCAAGAACGCGGTCCTCTTCCAGCACCGGGACTTTGAAACGGATCAGTCGATGCGCCTCTTGCAGCGGTGTTGAAGATTTCAGCGGCGCCAGCAAATCGAGCGCTTGTGCCGCGCACATCAATTCAATTGCAATCACGTGGGAAGCATTTTGAACAATCTGCTGGTACTTCAGGGCAGCAGTCACACCCATACTCACATGATCCTCTTTATTGGCAGAGGTGGGGATTGTGTCCACGCTGGCCGGATGAGCGAGCACTTTATTTTCGGAGACAAGCGCCGCAGCGGTTACCTGAGCCATCATGAAACCGGAATGCAATCCTGAATGCCGGCTTAAGAATGGAGGCAATTCGCTTTGAGATGAATCCATCAATAGTGCCACACGGCGCTCTGAAATACTCGCGAGTTGCGCCACAGCGATGGAAAGGAAATCAAAGCAGAGGGACATCGGTGCGCCATGAAAATTACCGCCACTGAGCAGGATATTATCTTCGGCAAAAACAAGCGGATTGTCCGTTCCTCCATTCAGCTCAATCGCAATCCAATCTTCGCCGACCCGCAGCGCATCACGAACGGAACCGTGGACTTGCGGCATGCAACGCAAGGAATATTGATCCTGAACTTTGTGCGCCGAATCGCGATGAGATTCGCGGATCAGACTTCCTTTTAATAAATCACGAAGATTTGACGCTACTCGAATGGCCCCGGGATGGGGTCTGATATTGACAATTCTCTCATCAAACGCCGTGTCCGTACCGCGCAGAACATCCAGGGACATCGCTCCCGCAATATCTGCTATCTTGCTCAATCGAATTGAGGTGTGCCATGCCAGAGATCCGACAGCAGTCATCGCTTGCGTTCCATTGATCAAGGCGAGCCCTTCTTTTGCTTGTAGTGAAACCGGCTTCAATCCTTTTTCCTGAAGAGCCTGTTTTGCAGGAACCTTTTGTGATTCCGAAAAGACCATTCCTTCTCCAACCAGCACCAGTGCGAGGTGTGATAGCGGAGCCAGATCGCCACTTGCTCCAACAGATCCTTTGGAGGGGATGACCGGATGCACCCTTTGGTTTAACATCTCCAGAAGCAAGTGAATCAACTCGGGTCGTACACCGGAGTAACCCTTTGCAAGAACATTTGCGCGCAACAGCATAATGGCGCGCGTGACCGGAACCGAATAAGGTTCGCCGACCCCCGCGGAATGACTGCGGATTAGATTCAGCTGAAGCTCGTTCACGCGATCATCTTCGATTTTTATGTCGCTGAGTTTCCCGAATCCTGTGTTCACTCCGTAAACAATTTGATGACTCGCAAGAATCTGCTCTATAACAGCACGGGAACGCTGAACTCGAGTCAAGGCTCCGGGCGCAAGCGAAACACGAGCGTCACCCAGCGCCACAGCTTCCACATCCTTCAGAGTCAGATGATTTCCATCAAGGAGAACTTCTTTTGTCATGGAAATATTGTACGACGGATAATCGTAATCGTGATCTTGTTCTTGATCGTAATCATAATCATGCTCGATCAAGATTACGATCAAGGATCAAGATTACGATATTCTCTGTGCTAAACTACGGATCTGCTATGCGAAACATTAGCGCGCCGCGTGGAAAACAACTCAGCTGCAAAGGGTGGTTGCAGGAAGCCGCCATGAGAATGTTGATGAATAATGTGGATCCTGAGATTGCGGAAAAACCGGAAGAGTTAATTGTGTACGGCGGATCCGGGAAGGCCGCTCGCAACTGGGAATGCTTCGATGCGATCGTGAGAAGTTTGCGTTCACTGGACAATGATGAAACGTTGCTGGTGCAATCGGGAAAACCAGTCGGTATTTTCCGAACCCATGAAGACGCTCCTCGAGTGTTGTTGGCGAACTCAAATCTTGTTCCTGCCTGGGCAACCTGGGAAGAGTTCTGGCGGCTCGAAAGTATGGGATTGATCATGTATGGCCAGATGACGGCGGGTAGCTGGATTTACATCGGCACTCAGGGCATTTTGCAAGGCACGTACGAGACATTTGCTGCAATTGCGGACCGGCA
Source organism: uncultured bacterium (assembly GCA_963771165.1). GTDB lineage: Bacteria > Acidobacteriota > HRBIN11 > JAKEFK01 > JAKEFK01 > JAKEFK01. The sequence goes on from CAVYSN010000021.1 coordinate 270,620, forward strand.
TTTTGGCGGTACGCTGAAGGGCCGTTTTATTCTGACCGCAGGCCTGGGTGGAATGGGCGGAGCTCAACCGCTCGCCGCCACAATGAATGAAGCGGTCATTCTGTGTGTCGAAGTCGATCCGCAACGCATCGAACGAAGATTGCAAACGCGCTATTGCGATAGCGCTACGAATAGTTTAGAAGAGGCGCTGAAGCTGGTGATGCAGGCAAAGAAAGAAGGGCGTCCGTTGTCTATTGCATTGCAGGCGAATGCGGCGGATGTTTTTCCGGAACTGGCGCGTCGTGACATCATTCCAGACATTGTGACGGATCAAACTTCGGCTCATGATCCTTTGAATGGTTATATTCCGAACGGTTTGCCGGATGAAGATGTAAAGGAGCTTCGCCAGAAGAATCCTCAGGAGTACATCCGACGTTCCTATCAAGCAATGGCCGAACACACGCGCGCCATGGTTGAAATGAAGCAGAAGGGGGCCATTGTTTTTGATTATGGCAACAACCTGCGAGGACAAGCTTTCAAGGCAGGCTATACAGATGCGTTTGCATTCCCGGGTTTTGTCGTAGCGTATATTCGTCCCTTATTTTGTGAAGGGAAGGGTCCCTTCCGGTGGGTTGCGCTATCCGGTGATCCGGCTGACATTCACCGTACGGACCGTGCCATCCTGGAAATGTTTCCGCACAATGATGCGCTTGCGCGTTGGATTCGATTGGCAGGAGAGCAAGTGAAGTTTCAAGGTCTGCCGGCGCGTATTTGCTGGCTCGGATACGGCGAACGCGCGGAATTCGGCGAACGAATCAATCAACTGGTGAAACGCGGCGAAATCAGCGCTCCCATTGTAATCGGTCGAGATCATCTGGATTGCGGATCGGTTGCATCACCGCGGCGCGAAACGGAAGGAATGAAAGATGGCAGCGATGCGATTGCGGACTGGCCCATCTTGAATGCAATGTTGAATGCCGTTTCCGGGGCGACGTGGGTTTCGTTTCATCATGGAGGGGGGGTCGGCATCGGACAATCTCTACACGCCGGAATGGTGATTGTTGCTGATGGAACCGACGCAGCGTCTAAACGACTGCAGCGAGTGCTGACCTGCGATCCGGGAACCGGAGTCATGCGTCACGTTGATGCAGGCTACGAAAAAGCGATCGAAGTCGCCCGCGCCAAACACATTAAAATCCCAATGCTTTAAAGTCACAGATGAGCAATGAGACCGTTTTCGGAATTCTCATGACTCATTGCTCATTGCATTGGCACTCCGTTAAAAGTTTCCTTCCCGCTGGTTGCGGAATTTCCCCTTGTACTTGGCCTCACCGATGGTGCTCTGAAAAATAAACTGGCAGATCGGGGTTCCGGGAAAGAGCGCCATGGGGGTCGGTGAAAAGTTGCTGATCTCCAAACATTGTTTGTTTTCAATTCCCGGTTGCATAAAGCTTGCCGAAATATGCACCAGCAATCCCAGACGTGAGAACCGGCTTCTTCCTTCCAGCCAGCCGCACAGATTCGATGCCAGTGTTATTTTTTCTACAGTAATTCCCAACACGGTCTCTTGCGGCATTAGCAACAATCGATCCGAAACGATGATCCGGTCGGTGATCTCTTCGTAATTCGCATCGGCGGTCACGCGAACGATGTCATGGACCTTCCGAAACACCCGAAACTCATTCCCGAGATGCAGATCTACACTCGCTGGTCCAACACATTCCGGATCATAAGGATCAATGATGATGCGGCCTGACGAAATCTCCTTTAAGATTTCATCGTGAGTCAAGATACTCATGCTTGATTTGCAAGTGAGAGATGTTCCCACATCATCATCCGCTCCACTTGCTGAAACGCCCCTCCCGCGAGTCCGCGCAAAGTCTGCCGAAAATGATTGTACGGTTCCCAGTGCGCATCCATGAATTGCGTTACCAGATGAAACAATTGATTGCCCCGGTTGTCCCAATCGGTCAAAATCACCGCTTCGACGTGATTCTCGGAATATTCTTCACAGAATTGTTGAATGCTGCGTCCCGAATGCAGCTTCACAATCTCACCTTGCATCCCCAGCGCCCGTAAAGTCTGAACATCACGAAATCCTTCCACAATTATCGGGACCGATTGATTGATGTGATTCAATTCTTCTAAAAATTTTTTGGCTTGTTTGTTACGCATTGTGGCCTCTATTCTCGGTCGAGGATTTTTGAGTGTCACTTTTCACCCTTTGTTGTTTTCTATGATAAAGCCATCTAGTATCTATTGCAAATTTCACCCACTACCGCTTGTGGACCACACAGTTTCAAAAAAGCATTCTTTTTGATCAAGTCGACTAACTAATTGTGCAATCGAAGGTTAACGGAACGCGGCTAAATATCGCTCTTGTAGTTTTCCACAGGTTCTGTGAATAACCTGTGGATGCCATGTGAAGCCCATGGATGGCTTCTCTTCAAGGAAGGAAATATTTGACTCGACGAGGAAAAAAGCGGACGGACTATCGTTTGATGACCAGAACCGTGCGGTCATCTTTTGCTTTTGTGTGTGCCATAAAATTTTCATTCGCAGAAAAAATCGCTTCACAAATTTCTTTGCTCGTGGCTTCACGATTTTTCCTTACCACTCTCTTGAGGCGTTCCGTTCCAAATTCTTCACCGATAGGATTCGTTGCCTCCGTGATGCCGTCCGTATACATCACAAGTAGATTACCTGCTTCGAAATAGGCGAAGCCTCTTTCATACTTCGCTTTCGGATAAGGCCCGAGGATCAAACCTCCGCGCGACAGTTCGTGCACCTGAGTATGCCCGAAAAAAAGAGGCGGATGATGTCCGGCGTTGCAATAAAAAAGATTGCCGTTATCTTCCAGTTCCGCATAAAACAACGTAATAAATTCATGACTCTTGCCGGCTCGCGCCAGAACATGATTCAGTTTCTGCATCGTCCGTACAATTTTGAGGTCTTTCTCAAGCCCCATGCGCAAGCCAATATACACATCACGCACCTGCAGGGCGGCAGGGAGTCCATGACCGCTCGCATCGGCAATCGCCAGACCGAGAATGGTGTCCGAGATCGGAATCACATCAAAAATGTCTCCGCCTACGATCTCAGCGGGAATGCTTTTGCCGTGGATGTCGAATCCATAAAAATCGGGAAACTCTTGAGGCAGCAGCCCGATTTGAATTTTACGGGCTTCAGAGATGTAAAATTCCAGACGGGTCGCCCGAATCTTATAATTCGCGACATGCCGGATTAAAGTTAAAGTGTACTCAACCTGATCTTCATGAACCGGTTCGGCCAGGGTAAAAGAAACAAGATATTCGTCACTTTCACCCAGCACGATGGCGGCAAAACGCCGGACTTCAAGCGGTCCTTCAATCTGTGGATCAAAACAGGGATGGTTTTCTCCTGCAAGGATCTGCCCTTCTTTTCGTAATACCTGCACACAGGGATACTCCATCGAAATGGAATAATCCTCCGGTGCGCGAGAATCTCCCGCCTGGGATATCAGTTGATAATGGCGGTTTGTTGATTCATAAACTCTGCCCCCTCGTATTCCCAGTTCCGAGCCGAGCTCCTGAATGATCGAAGTCAGAATCGACTGCAACATGACGCTGATCGCCGTAGAAGACTCGATTGTTTCAACCAGATTTTCCAGCTTGATTAAGAGTGTTCGATGGTCCATAGATTTCGCCAATAGTATAGGTTCAAACAGTCAAAGTTCAATGTTCAGGGGGGAAAGGTGATGTGTTCAGACGTTTGTGATAATCTTTTTAACAGAAGTTAGCAAAGGTAGCGAAGAATCTTTTATTTTCTTTATTTCCTTCGCTTTCTTCTGTTTAAATTTCTTTCGTTCAGCTCGTGGGGACCACTCGGTTGCAGAACAACCCGGCAAATGCTCGAAATCCCGTTACAAGAGACGAGCGTCTATCGCAATTTTACCCGCTGATCCTCGAACTTCACGAAATGACAAGCTCCGGCAAGGTGCTGGACCGCATTCTTCAGTTTTGTCTGGAAGCACTGGATGCCAGTTACGGTTTGATCGCCCTGATCGATTACGAAAAAGAACTCCTGGATATACGCGCAAAAACGGAGCGCGATCTGATGCGAAAGACAACAAGAATTGCCTTGATGGAGCCGGTGTTCAAAAAAATCGCCTTCGATGCGCACTACGAAATGGTATCCGATTACTCCGATTCCTCCTTTCATCTACCGTTTTATCGCGGAGCACGTTCGGCGGTTTATGTTCCGCTCGCGCTGCTGCAAACTGCAATCTCTGTGCAGAAAGGTCCGGGTGAAAACAAACCGGCAACTCCCAACGTTGTTGGAATGCTGGTTGTAGAATCGAATAAACCGCGTGCATTTACAAAAGAGGATCTGGCATTCTTGCTTGCCCTCTGTTCTCAGTCCGCTTCCTTGATCAAAACCATCCAGCGTTTCGAGGCCTTGCAGAAAGAGAATCAGTTGCGCGATGAATTGACGGCAAAGATTCTCAAAATGGATCCCAAAGAAAGCCATCAACTGGATCAGTTGCTCAAAAACATCCTGGAACTGGCTTTTGAGCTGACGGATACAGCCCACGGTACCATCCTTTTGCTCGAAGAATCAACGGGTGATCTCATCATCAAACAACAGGCCAGCAAAGGAGATTTTCTGGATCGTCCACCAGCGAGACTTCATTACCAACCGGGACAGCGAAATGGAATTTCTTTCCAGGTTCTTAAAACCAGAACCCCTTATATCAGTCACGATGTATCGAAGGATCCGCATTACGTGCAAATCTTTAAGCATATTCAGTCGAATCTTGGAATACCGATTATTTTTCAAGGCCGCGCGATCGGAGTTCTCCTCCTGGAATCCACCCGTTTGAATCACTTTCATCCGGGGTATCTGAAATCCCTTCAAAAGCTTGTCGATGAGATGGTCTTCTTCCTTCGTCGCGCCCAGCTCGGCGAATACATTCGCCAGAAAGGGGGTGAGATTACGATCATCGGCAAGAGCAAGATCATGGAAGAAGTGGATCATTTTGTCGAAAGCGTTGCTCAATCCGATTCCACCGTTCTACTTCTGGGCGAAAGCGGCGTTGGAAAAGAATTGATTGCGCACGCGGTTCATTTCAACAGCAAACGGCGAGATAAACCCTTTATCACAGTGAATTGCGGAGGCCTGACAGAGGAGATTCTTGCCAATGAACTCTTCGGACATGTGAAGGGATCTTTCACCGGTGCGATCCGCGATCAAATGGGAAAGTTTGAGCTGGCACATGAAGGAACACTTTTTTTGGATGAAGTAGCTGATATGAGTATGAAGCTTCAAACGCTTCTGTTGCGCGCCGTTCAGTATGGCGAAATTCAGAAAATCGGAGAGGATAAGCCGAATAAAAAAGTAAACGTCCGGATCATCTGTGCGACCAACCAGGATATGGAAAAAATGGTCAGCGCCGGCAAATTCCGTAAAGACCTCTACTACCGCATCAACGTCGTTCCGCTTTTCATTCCGCCGCTTCGCGAACGGAAAGAAGACGTTCCGGTCCTTGTAAACTATTTTGTCGAAAAGATCTGTTTGCGGAATGAGCTTGCTGTAAAAAAAGTATCTCCTGATGCGATGAAAGCTTTACAGGATTACAACTGGCCCGGTAACGTACGGGAACTGGAGAATATAGTGGAGCGTGTTGTGATTCTGACTCGCGATCCCCTGATTCACGCAAGGCATTTGCCACCCAATCTTGTTGGTCTGCCGATGCCGCTCGCTACGGAATCCAACGAGGCATCGCTCCAGGATAAACTCTCCACGATTGAATCCTATTTGATCCGTCAGTGTTTGGATGCACACGGCTGGAACGTATCCAACACGGCTCGCTCTTTAGGATTAACTCGCCAGGGATTGCAGAAAAAAATGCGCAAGCATGAGCTGAAAAAAGGACGCCCTGAATCTTATGGAGCGCATGCGTCCCGCCTGCATTAAGGACCGCAGGCATCTTGCCTGCTCAGCACATCATATAATTGTCCCGTGAATTTTTTGACACTCCCCTCCAGCATAGAAAATGCTCCCATGGTCAATGAGGCTCGCGGGAAGATTTTCCGCAATCATGGGATCCGCACGATCGAGGACCTGTTGTGGTATTTACCGTTTCGATATGAGGATTGGCGCCATCCAAAACAGATCAAGGAGCTTGTGGACGGAGAAGTTGCTACGATTGTTGGGACCGTCACACGCACGCATCTCCATCTGACATCGCGAAGAAACTTTAAGATTCTGGAAGTCACCATCCAGGACGGATCCGGTTCGATTCTCATTCGATTCTTCAACCAGCCTTACCTGAAGGAACAATTTGAAAAGGGCCGTAAAGTCGCCCTGCATGGGACGGTTCGGGTGGATCCTTTCGGTCATGACGCTGAAATGGAGAATCCTCAGCATGAAATTTTGAAGAAGGAGGATCTATCGGAGTATTTGCGGGTGCGGCCGGTTTACGAAAGGATTGTCAGCATTACTCCCAAAATGCTTCGATGGATCATAAAAGGAAGTCTGGAGGCGATTCCGGCACAATCTTTTGGGGAACCACTTTCGGATGAGTTGCGCAAGAAGTACAAACTGGTCGATCGGAGAACCGCATTCCTGCAGCTCCATTTTCCCTCTCCTGAAATTTCTCTCGACGATTTGCAGAATCGCAGATCGCAAGGGCATCGCCGCCTGATTTTTGAAGAATTTTTTCTGCTCGAAGTCGGACTTGCATACAAACAAAAAGAGCGTCCGAAAAAAAAACACAGCGTCCTGGTGGATAACCGGGTTCGTGAAAAAGTGCGCGCGGCTTTGCCGTTCAAGTTGACGGATGCTCAAAAACGGGTGATTCGCGAAATCGTCGAAGACATGAAAAAGGATCCTGTGATGTACAGGCTTCTCCAGGGGGATGTCGGAAGCGGCAAAACGATCATCGCCTTGATGGCCTCCATTGTGGCAATGGAAAACGGATTTCAGGCCGCGTTCATGGTGCCGACCGAGCTTCTCGCGGAGCAGCACTTCAGCAACATTTCCTACCTACTACGTAATACTAGCTATATAGTACGTCTTTTAGTCGGAGGGCAATCCAAGAAAAATCGCGTTCAGTATCTGGAAGAGATCGCGAACGGGGAATGTCCGCTCGTGATCGGCACGCATGCGCTGATTCAGGATCCCGTAAAATTCAAAAGTCTGGGACTTGTGATTGTCGATGAACAGCATCGTTTTGGTGTTTTGCAGAGGGAGGCTTTGGTCAAGAAAGGGGAGAATCCGGACTGTCTGATCATGACGGCCACCCCCATTCCTCGATCCCTTGCTTTAACCGTTTACGGCGATCTCGAAACATCGATTTTGGATGAGCTGCCGCCGGGGAGGAAGCCGATTTTGACTCGCAAATGGCCGTTGAAGAAGAAAGCGGAGCTATATCATCAGATCGCCGCCGCCGTACGAAAAGGGCAGCAAGCATACGTCCTTTGTCCGCTTATAGAAGAATCGGAAAAGCTTCAGCTTTCTGCAGCAGAGAAGCTGGCTGATGAGTTACGACGCTCATTCTCGGATCTTTCGATTGGATTGATTCATGGGGGTATTCCGGCCCGTGAGCGGGAGGTGATCATGCGAAATTTCCTGGACAAAAAAATTCAGATGCTGGTTGCCACTACTGTGATCGAAGTCGGCATTGATGTGGCGAACGCGTGCATTATGGTGATTGAGCATGCGGAAAGATTCGGTCTGTCTCAGTTGCACCAGCTGCGGGGGCGTGTCGGACGAGGGAGAGATCAGTCTTATTGTTATTTGCTGATTCCGGCGGAATCCGATCTGACAGAGGAAGCAAAAATGCGGATCGATGCAATGATTGCAACGGACAATGGATTCAAAATTGCTGAGACGGATCTGAAAATTCGTGGCCCCGGGGAACTCACCGGCACAAGACAATCCGGTTTGCCAACCTTCCGGATCGGAAATCTATTGCTGGATCAGAAGATTCTAGAAATTGCTCGAAAGGAAGCTTTTCATTACATCGATACTTATCGCCAGAACCCTGAAGTCCTGAGAAACTTTTTCCAAAAATACTGGAACAACCGCTTCGGTCTCATCCAGGTCGGTTAGCTCTTAACACAGAGACACGGAGACGCAGAGTTTAAGAAAAGGATTCTGATTTTTCTCTGTGCCCTGTGTCTCTGTGTTAACGAGCTACCGGTCGTTTGTGTGAATTGCGCCTCCAAATCGAATGGCGTATATTCACGTGAGAGTGAAATGGCTGAACTGAAGAGGATCTCCTGGATTGGTTGCGGCAAAGTGGGCCGAACGCTCGCACGGGCTTTGCAGATTGCAGGCTATGAAACAGCGGCTGTCGTAGCCAGGACTTCCGACAGCGCAAAGCGGGCAGTGCAGTTCATCGGAGCCGGAACAGCGACGACAGATATGGAGGATGCCCTCACATCCGCATCCGTTCACTTCATAACCACAAACGATGACGCCATCCAGGAAATTGTTGATCAAATCATCAAGGTCGCTCCTGATCAACTCGACAATCACTACTTTTTTCACACCAGTGGAACCGTCAACTCTACCATATTAGAACCCCTTGCCAAAAAGGGAGCATTTGTCGCTTCGATTCATCCGTTGCAGGTCTTTGCGGACCCCGCAAAGGCTTTGGAAACTTTGCCGGGGATTTACTATGCGATTGAAGGCCATGACAAAGCAATGGCGCTGGCGGTTCAGATCGTGGATCATCTGCAAGGCAAGCTATTATTGATTCCAACCGGACGGAAAGTTCTTTACCATATCGCCGGTGTCTTTGTCGCAAATTACCTGATGGTTCTGATCGATCTGGCTCTGCATATTATGCAAGATCTTGGCGAGACGCAGGAAGATGCGTTTGAGGCCTTCCTGCCGTTAATGGTTGGAGCTTTGCAAAACGTGGAGAGTCTGGGTGTGGGTGAATCTTTAACAGGCCCCATTGCGCGTGGAGATGCAGCCACCATCCGGCGGCATTTGGAGGCGTTGAACTTGCTGAGACCTGAAATCAGCGAAATTTATACGATGCTCGGAAATGAAGCTGTACAAATCGCAGCAAGGGCCGGGAAGATTACACCCAAAAAGGTGCAAGAGCTTACAAAAATACTTACGCCGGCAAAGGACACCGTACATTGAAATGACGCTAGCCAGTTATGCCATACGCAATGACGAAACTCGCGGCCGCCGTTATCCGGAAGCGGAGCATCCCTATCGCACTCCATTTCAACGCGACAGAGATCGAATCATTCACTCGCGCGCTTTCCGACGTTTAGAATACAAAACACAGGTTTTCGTGAATCATGAAGGTGACCACTACAGGACCCGTCTGACTCACAGCATTGAAGTAGCACAAATTGCGCGCACGGTTTGCGGAGCACTTTCGTTAAACGCCGATCTTGCGGAAGCTCTGGCGTTATGCCACGATCTGGGCCATCCTCCGTTTGGGCACTCCGGACAGGATGTGCTCGATGCAATGATGAAGGACCATGGAGGATTCGAGCATAATTTGCAAACGCTTCGCATCGTGGAAGAGCTCGAACAAAAATACATAGACTTTCCCGGATTGAACCTCACGTTCGAGATGCGTGAAGGAATCGTTAAGCACAGCGCCAGCTACAAGGGAGTGAAAAACCCTCCGGAATCTTTAAGGGAATACGATTTGAATGCATTCCCGCCTCTCGAAGCTCAGGTCATCGATCTATGTGACGAAATCGCGTATAACAACCATGATCTGGATGATGGCCTGGAATCCCGATTGATTGAACTGGACGATTTGATTGAGAATGTCACTATTTTTCGGGAAATCTTTCAGTCGGTGAAACAGCAACATCCCGGCGTCTCTGTAAAGATGCTGAGCAACGCCACAATCATTGGTCTTATCAATTTGCTGGTGACAGATCTGGTCCAAAACATCGAACGAACGCTTGCGCGGGACGGTATTCAATCTCTGCAAGCTATTCGCAGTGCATCGCGATTGATTCCCTGTTTCAGCGAAGAAATCGGTGACAAGAACCGCGAACTAAAGACGTATCTGTTTAAGCACATGTACACGCATTACCGCGTGCACAGAATGAAAAGCAAAGCTAGACGAATTTTGGAATCCCTGTTTTCCGCTTATCAGGAAGACCCTGCTCTTTTGCCTTCTCACTATCAACAGAAAGCAAAAAAAGAAGGGAAGGAGCGAATCATCTGTGACTATATTGCTGGAATGACCGATCGCTTTGCGATTGAAGAATACGAAAAACTTTTTAACCCGCGTTACCGCGTTTAATTCTCATGCCGATTCGCGTTCAACTCTTCGCTGCATTCGCAGACTTTACCGGAAAACGGGAGATTGAATGGGAATACAGTCCCGGATTAACGTGTGAATATTTGTGGAAGGATCTCCAAATTCAGTATCCTCGCGTGGCTCGCATTCCGGCGCTTTTTGCCATAGAGAATGAGTACGTTCCACCGGGCACAGAACTGAAGGACGGGGACTCTTTGATGATTTTTCCGCCCGTGAGCGGCGGGGCCGTTTCCTGTATCTATGAAGCGGCTTTATCTGTGGAGCGCGCGCTGGAAGCCATCCGTGATGAAAATGGCGGCGGAGAAGCAGTTTTTATCGGACGCGTAAGAAGGTGGAGCGAAGGGAAAGAAAATACGTCACCTTTTTTACGAATGTCATGTTGCAATGGCAGATAATGAAATTCACAGGATCATCGGCGAAATGAAGCAGCGATGGCCACTTTGACAGGTCCATGTCGAACATCGAATTGGAAAGTTGGAAGTTGGAGATATTGCTGTCATAGTTGCCGTTTCTGCTGAACATCGAAAGGAAGCGATGGAAGCATGCCGTTATGGTATCGATGAGTTGAAACATCGCGTGCCGATCTGGAAGAAAGAAGTTTCCGAAGACGGCGAAGAATGGATAGGAGCCTGCGATTATAAGTCATGAGCAATGAGTCATGGGCAATAAGACCAAACTGACACGGTCTCATGACTCATTGCTCATTGCTCCGGCACTGATTATGAAGTGGACAGGTAAGATGCTGGAATTGATCGGGATGGTGGTTGTAGCCGCCGGATTTCTCTACGGCGTACAGTACAGTCTGGTTCGCTTTGAGCTTGGAGCTCTCGCGATCGGCAGCCTGATCTTCTATGTTGGATGGTTAATCGAGAAAAGAACATGAAAAGGTTTACGATTTTTACTTCTGATCCTCTTTTCGACGCGCTGCATTCGCAGCGCTCTGATGATCAAGCCCGTGCGCGTGCAAAACGGGAGTGGCCGCAGCGATCGATGTACCAGATCTCTCTGGAGATCGATCCACAAACAAAAAGTTATAAAGGACATCAAAAGGTTATTTTTACCAACAGGCAGAATCGATCCACAAATTACGCCGTTTTTTTCGTTTATCCGAACGATCCAGGTCTCACGAAATCAGAAAAACAATTCATGCGTGTCTCGAATATTACTGTCAATGGCGATGCCTGTCACGGCCGAAGAGAAGGGCCCCTACCTGCGAATTCCTCTCGGAAAGGAACTTTTGCCCCGAAAAACGGTGACGATCGAATTGGACTTTGAAGCAACTGTACCCGATCAGAAACAAAGCAGCGATCTGTTCAGCGAAGCGATGGAGGAACTAAGGAGATTGATGGATCCGAAGAGCCAGGCTGATACGGATTACGGTGTGTTCAGCTCGGGAAAAGATATTGTCAATCTCGGACTCTGGTATCCAATCCTTTCAAAATACGACAAGGATGGATGGGATGAAGAAAAATATTCCGGCATTGGTGATGTAAGCTATTTCGATCCGGCAGATTTTCAAGTTTCGATCACGGCACCGGCTGATTACAAAGTGGTTACCACCGGATCCGAGATTAGCCGATCACCCGCAGGGAAAAGCAAATTTCTTTACAAGATTGATGCTCCAATGGCGCGTGATTTTGAAGTTGAGCTCAGTCGTTTTTATTCGGAAGCGACCCGGTTGACCAAGGGACAACTATTCGGGCTTTCTTTCTGCCGCAACACAGTAAAAGCGGACAGTCGACTCTGGATAGCGCGACAAAAGCCTTCGAATATTTCGAAAAGTCGTTCGGACCTTATCCGTATACGGAGTTGGATATCGTTGAAGCTCCACTTTTTGGCGGAGCCGGAGGTGTGGAATTCCCCGGACTGGTGACAATCTCGTCCATGCTTTATCAGGAGGATGAGCAGACGAAAGGTGACGATACTCTTAAGAATTTGCTCGCGAACAATCCCGCCTTCGATCAGCTGCTGGAATTCGTTGTTGTGCATGAAGTCGCTCATCAATGGTGGAACGCGGTCGTGGGAAGCAATTCGAAAAAGCATCCTTATATAGATGAAGCGATGGCCAACTATTCTGCGATTCTTGTACTTTGAGCATTATTACGGACGAAAAGCCGCAGAGCAGCAAATGGCCATGCAGATGAAGGTGAATTATCAAATGCATCGACTTCTGGGTGGAGAGGATAAACCTGTGCTTCTCCCTGCCTCTTCCTTTCAAGGTCCGCTGGAATACGCGGCTATCATTTACGGTAAAGGCGCTCTGTATTTTGATCGTCTGCGATCTTTGATGGGCCATACACCTTTCATGTCTGCGGTCAAGACCTATTACAATTCATTCTGGTTTGGCATTGCAGGGCCTGATGATTTTAAGAAGATTGCTCAGCGAAAATCACCGGGTAAAAGCAAGGCCATCGAAGACCTGTTTCAACGGTGGATGAATGGTCTGCACGGCGATGAGGATGTAGGCCCGGGAACACTTGATGGAGTCATGAAGACAGTGCTTTCGACAAACCAGGGATATTCCAACGGATAAGCTGGACGATCTGTTAAAAGAACTCGATAAGATTTTGAAGGAACCCTAGCGGGAACGGAGGCTCGCTCTCCTTCTCAGGAGAGTAGGCTCTTCGAGTTTTTCAACAGCTCGACCCGCCCGATAAATTAGGTTTTTTTACTTAGGAGGAGACTTGATGCGACGGTTCGCTATTGCTGTCTTGCTTTTACTTTCATCATTCGCGTTTGCCGAACTGGATCCCGGTTTGCTGGCGGGATTAAAAGCACGTTCGATTGGGCCTGCGACGATGAGTGGACGAATCGCAGCTATTGACGCGGTTCAATCCAATCCCGACATCATCTATGTAGGCGCTGCAACCGGAGGTGTTTGGAAATCGGAAAATGGCGGGATCACATGGACCCCCATATTCGATGATCAAAAAGTCGCTGCGGTTGGCGCCGTCTCAATCTTTCAATCGAATCCCGACATTGTCTGGGTGGGCACCGGAGAAGGAAATGTTCGAAACAGCGCATCTGTCGGCAATGGTGTGTACAAGACAATGGATGGAGGCAGGACCTGGAGTTATCTGGGACTGGATGGAACGGAGCGAATCAGCAGAATCATTCTGCATCCTTCCGACCCGAATGTCGCATACGTGGCTGCGATGGGAAGAGAATGGGGTGAGAATGCGGAGCGTGGAGTTTTCAAGACAAACGATGGCGGCAAGAACTGGACCAAAGTTTTGTATCTGAACGAGAAGAGTGGAGCTGCGGATCTTGTTATGGATCCCTCGAACCCGAATAAATTACTTGCCGCCATGTGGGAATACAGAAGGTGGCCGTGGTTCTTTCGGTCGGGCGGCCCAGGCAGTGGTTTGCATGTGACGGTAGATGGGGGCCAGACCTGGTCCAAGCTGACTGAAGAGGATGGCTTGCCGAAAGGGTTACTTGGAAGAATCGGTGTTGCTTTTTCACAATCCAATCCGCGAATCGTTTACGCAATCGTGGAAGCACAAAAAAGTGCCGTGATCCGTTCGGAAGATGGAGGCAAATCCTGGAAATCCATGAATGAAGAAGGGGATGTTGCAGGACGTCCTTTTTACTACGCCGATATTCGAGTCGATCCCGTTTTGACAAACCGGATTTATCGTTTGGAAAGTCTGGTCCGTGTGTCGAACGATGCCGGTAAATCGTGGGAAGTTTTGATTCCTTTTCGAGATGTTCACCCGGATTATCACGCCTTGTGGATCAATCACAACGATCCAACGCACATGATCGTGGGAAATGATGGAGGTGTGTCGGTGAGTCATGATCGCGGAGTCACCTGGCGATTCGTCGGCAATCTTCCGGTCGCACAGTTCTACCATATTCGAGTTGACAACGAAGTTCCCTACAATATTTACGGCGGGCTTCAAGACAATGGCTCCTGGCGAGGTCCGAGTGAGGTCTGGGAAAGCGGTGGAATCCGGAATCACCACTGGGTGATGGTCGGTTTCGGAGACGGATTCGACACCGCTCCAGATCCAAAAGATTCTTCGACCGGTTATTCGATGAGCCAGGAAGGTTACTTGATGCGCTTTAATGTAACCACAGGGGAACGTAAAGACATTCGTCCACCGGCTCCGGAAGGGCAGGCGCTGCGTTTCAACTGGAATGCAGGACTCGCTGTAGATCCGGAGGATGGCACTCTTTATTACGGGAGTCAGTACATTCACAAATCAACCGATCGTGGAGATTCATGGACCATCATCAGCCCCGATCTAACTTCGAATAAACCTGAATGGCAAAAACAGTCACAGAGCGGGGGACTAACCCTGGACGTAACCGGCGCGGAAAATTTTACAACCATCATCGCGATCGCGATTAGCCCGAAAGACCACAATACGATTTGGGTTGGCACAGACGATGGCCGTTTGCACGTTACGCGCGATGGCGGAAAGAACTGGTCGAGCGTCGAACAGAACGTCAAAGGCGTTCCCGCCAATACATGGATCCCTCACATCGAACCTTCCAAGCACGATGCAAATTCTGCCTTCGTTGTGTTTGATGATCACCGCCGTTCCAACTGGACTCCTTATGTTTATGAAACCAATGATTCCGGTAAAACATGGAAGAGCCTTGCAACCAGGGATCTCTGGGGATACGCGCTTTCGATTACACAGGACCCTGTAAAAAAAGATCTCCTTTTTCTTGGCACTGAATTCGGTCTATACGTCAGTCTGAACGGCGGCGGGAAATGGATGAAATGGACGCATGGCTTTCCTACAGTTTCTACTATGGACATGACCATCCATCCAAGAGAGCAGGATCTGGTTATTGCGACACATGGTCGTTCGGTTTACATCATTGATGACATCACGCCATTGCGAACACTGAGCGAAGAGATTTTGAAAAAAGCGGTTCACGTATTTGATGTTCCGGACTCGCATCATTATCAATCACAACCATTCGGCAGACCTCCATTTGCCGGACACACCGAATTCCGCGGTGAAAATGAGCCCTACGGCGCGCTCGTGACATATTCACTGAACGCCCCTGATCTCCCGTATCCTGATCCAAAAAAAGAAAAGGAGCTCAAGGAACAGGAGAGACAGAAGCAGTATTCAGGCAAAGAGACCGAACAACTACTGATGGAAAAAGAAGATATCCCTGCGATGGCCCCGAAGAAAGAGGATGACAAAGGACCACAGGTTGATATTGAAGTGGCTGATGAACAGGGAAATGTGATCCGTCGCTTGAAAGGACCGGCCCGGCAAGGAATCAACCGTACCACCTGGGATTTACGGAGCGACCCCTTTCGCGAACCGCCACGCCCGCCGGAGCAACGGTTCTTTGAACCATCCGGTCCGGAAGTCTTGCCGGGTGTTTATACAGTTACTGTGAAGTTCAAGGACAATCAAGCCTCTTCCAAAGTGCGGGTCAGCGGGGATCCGCGCGACAAGATTTCGGATGCGGACCGCAAAGCAAATTGGGACACACTGGTGAAACTTGGAAAGATGCAGGAAGCAGCAACGGAAACGATTGAGAAAATCCAGGGGACCAAAGCGGATGTGGATGTTGTGATGAGAAAAGTGGATATGCTGGACCGCACTTCGGGACTGAAGGAGCCGGACAAAAGCCCGTATAAAAACCTGCGTGAAGCCGGAAGCAAGCTGAAGAAGCAGCTGGATGAAGCGGAGCGTCGATTCTGGCAACCGCCGAAGACCAAGGGAATTCCACCGGAAAACGATGTGATGAACAAAATACAATATGCTCAAATGGCGGTTGATTCTTCTCCGGGCGCTCCAACACCATCTCATCTGGCTTCTGTGAAAGTCGCTGAAGATCTGTTGAAGAAAGCTCAAGAGGAATATCGCAAAAATCGATGCTGCAAATCGCTGCATTTAAGCAGCAAGTGGAGGCCGCAAAAATTAGTCTTTTGTAGCGCGGAGCCAGACTGTTCAAAAACGATTGTAGCGCGGACTTCCAGTCCGCAAACGCCGTTTTCAGTTTGTCGACAGTGTGAAGGCGAAAGTATCTGGGACACCACAAAGAAGACTCCATCCTTAAGTTTTTGGGACAGTCTCCAGTGTTTCGCCCCGCGCTCGGCGGGCCGTCCGCGCCACCTTGTAGCGCCGGCGGCTCGCCGGCAGTATAATTTTTCTGCTGGAGTAATTTTTATGCGTGGCGTTTCCATCATCGGTGTCGGTAAAACAAAGTTCGGTGTTTTTCCCAACCGTTCTTTAAAAAGTTTAATCGCTGAAGCAGGTAAAAAAGCTCTACTCGATGCAAAGATGGATGCGTCGATGATCCAGGCTTTCTACCTGGGGAATTTTGCAGCGACCGGCTTTAACAACCAGAATCACGTTGCACCATATGCTGCAACGGCGCTTGGTCTGCCGAATGTTCCTGCAACGCGTTTTGAGGCGGCCTGCGCCTCGAGCGGTGCTGCTCTGCGCGAAGCCGTGATCGCTGTCGGCTCGGGTCTCTATGATTTCATACTTGTAGGCGGCGTGGAGAAGATGAATTCGGTGGACACTCCGAAGGTTACAGAATATCTTGCACAGGCTGCCGATTGGGAAACGGAAGCAAAACTGGGGGCCACTTTTCCGTCCATGTTTGCGTTGATGGCAACCCGGCACATGCATGAATATGGAACAACAAGGTATCAAATCTCACAGGTGGCTGTAAAAAATCATGCAAACGGGGCAAAAAATCCTGACGCTCATATGCAAAAGGAAATCTCGCTGGAAAAGGCAGCAAACTCGACAGTATTAGTAGCTGAACCCTTGAATCTGTATGATTGTTCCCTGATTACAGATGGCGCAGCTGCCGTCGTTGTCTGCGCTTCCGATCTGACGTCTCAATACTCTGCAAAGCCGGTCGATGTAATCGGACATGGTCAGGCGTCCGACTCCTTTTGCATGTACCAGAAAAAAGACATTACACGTTTTGATGCCACAATTGCTGCGGGCCGGCGTGCGTATGAGATGGCCGGCGTTTCGTCTGACGATATCGATGTTGTGGAAGTTCATGATTGTTTTACGATCGCTGAAATAATTGCGATCGAGGATTTGGGATTCTGCAAAAAAGGGCAGGGGGGGCCTTTCACAATGGAAGGAATGACTGCCATCGGCGGGAAGATACCTGTCAACACAAGTGGTGGTTTGAAATCAAAAGGGCATCCTGTTGGTGCAACCGGTGTGGCGCAGGTTGCCGAGCTCGTTTTACAGTTGCGCGAGGAGGCCGGGCTGCGGCAAGTCAAGGACGCTGAAGTTGCTCTGGCTCACAACCTTGGCGGGAGCGGAGCCTCCTGTGTTGTACATATTCTGCGGAGGAGATGACGGTCATGCAAATGTCTATTCGGGCTTGCCCTGTATGCAATCAAAAGTACCTGGATGATGTCGACATTTGTCCGAGCTGTTTGAATGTGACACCGACCGTTCGCGTTGAGGTCAGCGGATCGGGAAAAATCTACAGCCACTCGCGCGTTCACGTTGCGCCCGAGCAATTCAAAAAAATTGTGCCTTATTATCTTGCGATCATTGATCTGGATGAAGGCCCGCGATTGATGGGACGCCTGCAGGTCCAGGAAGGGGACCACGTGCGGATCGATGCTCCCGTCGAACTCGTTTCTCTTGAAAACGGTTACGTCTTCGCCCTGAAGTAAACTGTTCTCAACGGCCATTTCACGTCTTAAAACGATGTTTCATAGAGTGAAATATCGGGGCCGCGTGTCCCATAGCCTTGACACAGGGTGTTTCGTTCCCTATATTAGTGAGTGAATATTCACTTACTTATATATGGCAAGGCCGGTTACGAAATTAAACGACATAGAGC
The DNA here is from genome assembly GCA_963771165.1 of uncultured bacterium. Taxonomy (GTDB): domain Bacteria; phylum Acidobacteriota; class HRBIN11; order JAKEFK01; family JAKEFK01; genus JAKEFK01. The sequence goes on from CAVYSN010000021.1 coordinate 288,702, forward strand.
GGACGGCCATGCGTTTGTTTGCGTCGCGTGGATTGATGGGGATCACGATCAAGGACATCGCTGCGGAAGCCGGATGCGCCGAAGGGGCGCTTTACCGTCATTACAGTGGAAAAGAAGATCTGGCGTGGCGGCTGTTTCAGCGCGAAGTAGAAGCTTTTGGCAAACGAATACGGCTGGTATGGGACGGCCCGGGATCGTACGCGAAGAAATTGAAAGCCGGCATCGAATTGTTTTACAGGTTCTTTGATGAAGAGCCGGATCTCTTTTCGTTCATTCTGCTGTCCCAGCATCATTTCTCATCCGATAAAAAACTGAAAAAGAGTTTGAGTCCCGTGGCTCTTGTGTTTCAGTTCATCGAAGACGCCTGGAAATCAGGAGAATTGGAGATTGAGGACCCGAAACTAGGCGCGGCCATGCTTTTAGGAATCGTTCTACAGCCCGCAACGCTGGTGGCAGAAAAGAAAATGAAAGGTCCGCTATTGCCATACACGTCCGTTGTAACGAAGGCTGCGATGCGATTGTTACGGGGAAGTCAATGAGAAAAACGATTGCATTCGCGTTTCGGGAAAATTTGACAGACGAGATGTTCGTACCACATTTGTTTTACAGACGTTCGGTTGCATCAAAAATTTTTGTGTCTGCTGTGAAGGGATTGGTTCGCGCCTTCCTGGGAATCTTTTTCCAGCTTAAAGTGAAAGGTAGCGAGCATATTCCAGATTCAGGCCCTTATCTGGTTTGTCCGAATCACTTGAGCGATGTCGACCCGTTGCTGCTCTATTCGTTGCTGCCGGAGGACACGCTCTATGTCGCATATGAGGCTAATTTTCGGAGGCCACCGCTCTCCTGGATCGTATCATTCGGACGCGTGTTGCTCACAACGCGCGGTGGCAAGGTCCCGCGTTGTCTGGTTCGCGCTTATCACGGCTTGCAAGACAGTCTTTCCGTTTGTCTTTTCCCTGAAGGGGGCCGGACAACAACCGGAACTTTGATGGAACCGCGCGACGGTGCCGCCATTCTATCCATTCAAGCGAATGTTCCCATCATTCCTGTTTTGATTGAAGGCTCCCAGAGCATGCTTTCACGAATCCGTCCTGGATTCCGTTTCTGCAAAATCCGCGTGACTTTTGGCAAGCCACTTCGCCCGCAGGGGAAGACTTGTTCTGAATTGCTGAAGGAATGGACGGAAGCGATCAACGACTTAACTCTACGGGCGAGTCGCCCGCGTTACTGGAGGTCCGATCATGATTTCCCGATCAGAAAAATGGAATCTTCTTTCTGATGCAACCTTCGATGTAGCGATCGTCGGTGGTGGAATCAACGGGGCCTCCACCTATCATCAACTCTGTTCTCAAGGTTACAAGGTTCTATTAATAGACAAAGGTGATTTTTCCAGCGGAACGAGCCAGGCTTCGGCGATGATGGCCTGGGGAGGGTTGCTTTACCTCAGCTCGCTTGATTTTGCATCGGTCTGGCAATTATCTGTGAACCGGGACCGGCTGATCCGCCACCTCTCCGCATCCGTAGCACCACGAAGGTTTCGTTATGTCTCAAAACAGAATAAAACAACTGTGCTCGCGGCGCTCTATTTCTACTGGTTGCTCGGTCTCGGCAGGAGGCGAATTCCTTATCAGGACAAGCATTTTTCGGAATCAAAATTCCTGAAGGAAGGTTTTTCCAGCGATTCGCTTGTTTATGAAGAAGCATGTTTGCAACCCTCGGATGCGCGTTTTGTATTGAACTGGATCCTTGCTTATCAGAATGAAATTCATGTGCCTTTGAATTACTGTGTTTTGCAGAATTGTCATTACGATTCGTCGCGGGGATTCTGGAAGCTTGAGCTGAAAGACACGCGTACGGATCGTGAGGCGCTTGCGCAGGCGAAGACTCATTGTGAATGCTGCCGGCACCTGGACCGATGAATTGAACGCACAGGCGCAAATCAAAACGCCGTACAAACACATATTTGGTAAGGGGGTGTTTCTCGGTTTTCATCGATTCGAAGGGCATGAACTGCCTCTGATTGTTGATGGAGGCAAACACACCCAATCGCTTTGCCTGATTCCATGGGGGCCGATTACTCTCTGGGGCCCTACAGAAACGAAATTGGATTCACTCGACTCTGCTTTTCAAGTGGAACCGGCAGATGTCAGCTTCTTGCTTCAGCGACTCAACCATCACACCAAAGTTCCGGTCCATGCATCCGATATCGTTTCACTGCGTTGTGGAGTGCGACCTCTTGTGGTCGATCGTTGTTACGAAGATTCAGGACCGACATTGAAAATATCGAGACGGCATCGAGTCTTTGGAGATCCCGAACAACCGTGGATTAGCTTGTATGGCGGAAAGATAACGAGCTGCATGTCGCTCGCCGAGGATACTTTACGGAAAGTGCAACAACGGATCGATTCTTCCGGTCGTTTGATGGAACAGGAATTACAACCGGATGAGATGTGTTGCACACTGGAAGATTATGTGCGCAGGAGAACGAATATATCCCAGTGGACTCCCCGCGGTGGTTTCGGTTTTCAAAATGAGCACCGCTCCGAGTTGTTGTCGATTGCGTTGCAGATCCATCGAGATCGGACGAAGGCTGAAGAAGATTTGGATGAGTACGAAGCAAGGGTTCAAAGAGAATTTGATGCAGTGATTCAGGAGGTCGCATGAAGCCGGCAATTTTAGGTGGTTTTAAAACGGTTACTTTACAACAGCAGGATGCGGTGAAATGGCCGCTGATCGGCATCGAAGAAGAAAGCGCTGTTCTGGACGTGCTCAGGCATGGAGATCTATCCTGTCATCGGGTTACCCGCGATCTGGAGCACGAATACTGCGAATACTTCGGCCGCAGATTTGCGCTCGCGCATTGCAATGGTACGGCCGCACTGATGGCTGCGTTTTTTGCGTTGGATCTGCAACCCGGCGATGAAGTGCTTGTTCCATCTGCAACATTTTGGGCTTCGGTTGTGCCCATGTTGTGGTTTGGCGCCGTTCCTGTTTTCTGCGAGAGTGAACCGAAGCGCATGGGGCTGGATCCGCAGGATGTTGAAAGAAAAATTACATCTCGCACTCGCGCATTGGTTGTTGTTCATCTCTGGGGAATGCCTTCGAAGATGACGGAGTTGTTCGAGATCGCCCACCGTTACGGCTTAAGAATCATAGAAGATGCATCGCACGCGCATGGAGCAATCTGGCGCCGACGTCCCTGCGGAACCCTCGGAGATATTTCCGTGTTCAGCCTCCAAACGAGCAAGCTGGCTCCTGCCGGAGAGGGTGGAATTTTCTTGACGGATGATCCGCAATTGTATGAAAGGTCGGTTTGCCTGGGAGACATGATGCGAATTCTCGAATTGGAATCTGACTCCCGCCGTTTTGCCGGCACAACCTTTGGAATCAAAACACGGATGGCTCCTTTATCCGCTGCTGTTGCACGGGTTCAATTACGCAAGCTTCAGCATCACAATGAGATTCGAAATAAAAACGCGGAGTTTCTCTCGTCTAAATTAGCCGAGCTCGGGCTCGATCCGTTTCTTCCGCCACCTCATATTGAGCGGGTCTATTATGAATTCCTGGTTCGCTATGATGCCGCTCTGACGGGACTATCACGTGAAAAGTTCGTCGAAGCGCTGCGCGTGGAAGGATGTGATGTTTCGCTGCCGCGGTATCCATTGTTGCACCAACAGCCGCTGTTTACCGAAGGACAGGCAAGATGCCTGCGATCCTCAATTCAGGCTGGAAGCCCGCGCTCCTTACCATTCACGGAAGCCGCCAATGATCAACTGATCCGGTTTCCTGTTTTTACTTCACCGTGCGATCAATTGTTGGGGCAATATGTTGAAGCGATTGAAAAAGTGCTGGAACACGCGGAGGAACTCTCTTCCGCAGTGCTATCTGTTTAGTGGAATAAAGGTCCCGTCATCGATCGTTTTGTTTCGCACACGATACAGTGTGATTCCCGAAGGGGTTTTGAACCCTGCGATCGAACGAGGTCCTACCACGGCCGCGGCTTGATGAAAGCGGGTCTTGTTTCCTTCCGTTTCATACTCAAGAGCTTCCCGCAAATGCATATGGCCGCCAAGAGCCAGCGGAAAAGGTCGCGTTCTTAGAACAGCCATCACTTCCTCGGCGTTTGAAACAACGTGCCGGAAAACCGTTTTCCCATTGCACATGGATCAATGTAGGAGCGGCTCCCGTATCCATGTATCCGGAAAGAAATTCCGCGGCGGTAGCGAATGGAATGTGATTAAACGTAACCACCGGCTGATCGGCGGGCGTAGCCGCAATATCCTTTGTCAGCCATTCCAGTTGCTTCGCATCGACGTGTCCGTAATACCACAGATCATCGTAGTCGACTGAATCGAGCCCGACAAAGTGGATCCCGCCATAATTAAAGGAGTAATAATTAGGTCCCTGATAATGACGATACATTTTCTTGCCGTATAGCGGATGTTGGGGATGAACCAGGGACAAATGACGCTCGATCCCAAAGATTTCGTGATTTCCAGGAACGGTGTACAGTGGAGCCGGCCAATCCTTTGTTTCTCGCTGAAACATTTCATAGTATTTGCGCGCCTCTTCTTCTTTGACTCGCAATGCGTCATGGACCAGATCTCCGGTGATCAGGACAAATGCAGGTTTTAGCTCGCTGACCACTTTCCGTAGCATTTGTATCCGGACAATGCTGTCTTCCTGAATGTGAGTGTCGGAAGCATGCACGAATTGAAACTCGGAGACCTGTGCGCTTTTTTGAAGAGGGAAATCCTGAGTGCTCCATCGTTTGATCCGTTCGAGAGGTGCCTCCAGAAGGATCCGACCGACCGATAACCGTCCGGGATGCTGATAAAGACGATCTGCTGTTCCGTGAGAACCGGTCAACCGATATGCACCATCTTCACCCGTAAGTGCGACTTCTGCTTGATTGGAAATGACGGCTCCCTTGACAGGTTGCTCGTTGGTATCCTGCTTCCCATTGCGGTTCTGGTCGACAAATACGGTGCCGTGGATCTCGATCGTCGGAACGGTGTCTGGGTTCCGAAACTGTACGGGAGGGTCTTAGACCCGCCCCTACAGTGATTACGAGGAAAAAGCATAATAAAAGCTTGCGCATCGACGGATATTTGACCACAAATGGCGGGAAATATAAATGATTACGTGGCATTTGCGGGGGGTAATTCATTATGATAGAATCTGCGAACTCTTCAAGTGCCGGAGTCATGAGCAAGGAGTTATGAGACCTGTATTGGTTTCTCATTGCTCGTGACTCATTGCTCATTGTTTAAGAAAAAGGAGGTGAATTTTAATTGGCTGAAGTCATCGTGCAGGAAGGTGAGTCTTTGGAGTCTGCGCTGAAGCGTTTCAAACGCAAAGTGCAGCAGGAAGACATCATCAAAGAGATTAAGAAGCATTCCTTTTATTTGAAGCCCGGCGAAAAAAAGAGAGCCAAACAAGCTTCTGCCCGGAAGCGATTGCGCCGCAAACTCAGAAGGCAATCCACTTAATTCATTTTTCACGAATCCAACATCGATTTCACCGCAGAGGACGCAGAGAACGCAGGGGGAAAATTACATTGCTCTGCGATCTCAGCGGACTCCGCGGTAAGATAACTCGAGGTGAAATGTGTCATACGATAAGTTGCAAGAATTGAACACCGGCAGCAAAATTAAGCTCAGTGTGGGAAAAGTTGAGGTTCCCGATGAGCCGATCATTCCTTTCATTGAAGGGGATGGAATCGGTCCGGACATAACAAAAGCGACTCAACGTGTTGTCAATGCCGCAGTGGAAAAAACCTATGGCGGCAAGAAGAAGATTCACTGGCGGGAGATTTATGCCGGCGATAAGGCCATGAAAAAGTACGGAGAGCTACTGCCTAAAGACACATTGAAGGCGATCGAGGAATACAAGGTCGTGATCAAAGGACCCTTGACCACTCCGGTAGGCGGCGGCTTTCGCAGTTTAAATGTTACTTTGCGCCAGGTTCTTGATCTTTATGCATGCATCCGGCCGGTCAAATATTATCCTGGAGTTCCTTCTCCTGTCCGGCAACCGGAAAAGATGAATGTTGTTATCTATCGTGAAAATACGGAAGACGTGTATGCCGGCGTGGAATGGAAGGCCGAATCCGAACAGGCCCGCCAAGTGATCAGATGGATGAATGAAAACATGGGCACAAAACTCCGTACGGATTCAGGGATCGGAATCAAGCCGATTTCCAGATTTGCCAGCCAGCGCCTTGTGCGAATGGCAATTCAATTTGCACTGAAGCACAAAAAGAAAAGTGTTACTCTGGTTCATAAAGGTAACATTCAAAAATTCACCGAAGGCGCTTTCAGAGATTGGGGTTATGAGCTGGCTCGCACGGAGTTCGCGGAACAGACAATCACGGAGGACCAGCTGGGGAATCAACCATCAGGAAACAAAGTCGTCATGAAAGATCGCATCGCCGATTCGATGTTTCAACAAATTCTAACCCGGACCGATGAATACGAAGTAATTGCCACCACCAATCTGAACGGAGATTATCTCTCTGATGCATGCGCTGCTCAGGTCGGCGGGCTTGGGATCGCTCCCGGAGCGAATGTGGGTGACGAGGCTGCTGTGTTTGAAGCAACTCATGGAACGGCGCCTAAATATGCAAACAAAGATATGACGAATCCCGGTTCACTCCTGTTGTCCGCTGTCATGATGCTGGAATTCATGGAATGGCAAGAGGCTGCCGATGCTGTTGAAGCGGCCTTCACAAAGACGATTCAACAGAAGAAAGTCACGTATGATCTGGCCAGGCAGACCCAGGGAGCCACAGAGTTAAAGACTTCCGAATTTGCCACCGCCATTATTGAAAACTTGTAAGGCGAGGAATTTATGGCACGTAAGAAAGTAACTGTAGTGGGTGCGGGAAATGTGGGCGCAACCGTTGCGCAACAAGTTGCTCAAAAGGAGCTTGCGGATGTTGCACTGGTCGACATCGTGGAAGGCATTCCACAGGGAAAAGCGCTGGATCTCATGCAGGCCGGTCCGATTGAGAAATATAATTCCCGGATCGTAGGGTCAAACAGCTACGACGTTACGGACGACTCAGATGTCGTTGTGATCACAGCCGGACTCCCACGCAAGCCTGGAATGAGCCGCGATGATCTTTTATTGAAGAATGCAAGCATCATAAAAGAGGTTGTGGATGAAATCGCGAAACGCTCGCCGAATTCAATCATCATTATGGTTACCAACCCGTTGGATGCGATGGCTCACCTCGCTTTGCATGCGAGCGGATTTCCAAAACACCGGGTGATAGGAATGGCCGGTGTGCTGGATTCCGCGCGATTTCGTATGTTTATTGCCGAAGCGCTTGGTGTCTCCGTAGAGAATACCCACGCATTTGTTCTGGGGGGACATGGCGATGAAATGGTGCCTCTCGCGCGTTACTCCACTGTTGCTGGAATTCCTATCACCGAGTTATTTACGCCTGAGAAACTTGAAGCGATTATCCAGCGGACACGAAAAGGCGGTGGAGAAATTGTTTCACTGCTGAAAACAGGAAGTGCTTACTACGCTCCCGGCTCTTCCGCAGTTGAAATGGTGGATGCAATTCTAAAAGACAAAAAAAAGATTTTGCCCTGTGCGGCTTACCTGGAAGGTGAATATGGCGTGCAAGGGGTGTTCCTTGGCGTGCCTGTGAAGCTCGGAACACACGGTATTGAAGACATTGTTGAAATCAAATTGCAGCCGGAAGAACGCGAAATGTTGAATAAGTCGATTACAGCGGTCCAGGAACTTGTCGATGTGCTGAAGAAAAATAATTACTTGTAGGGCGGTTATAAGTCCCGCCGTATAAAACGCGGATAACACCAAAATGAAAATTCATGAATATCAAGGTAAGGAACTATTTCGCAGTTATAACATTCCTGTTCCTAATGGATTTGTGGCTGCTACTCCGGAAGAAGCCCGTGAGGCCGCCATCCGATTGGGCACACATATTGTTGCCGTGAAAGCGCAAATCCACGCAGGTGGTCGCGGCAAAGGGGGCGGGATCAAAATTGCCAAGAGTCCGGAGGAAGCCGGAGAAAAAGCTGAAGAGCTTCTCGGAAAACCTCTTGTCACGCCGCAGACAGGCCCCGAAGGGCGTATTGTACGGAAAGTTTTGGTCGAACAAGGACTCGATATTGATAAGGAATACTATCTGGGGATTGTTCTGGACAGGCAGGCCTCGATGCCGGTTGTGATGGCAAGCTCCGAAGGCGGAATGGACATTGAGACTCTGGCAAAGGAAAGACCTGAATCGTTGATCAAATTTCATGTTCGCGACAGGCACATTCAACCGCACCACGCTCGGCGTTTTGCATACGAAATTGGAGTACCTGTGGACAGCATTCCCAAAGCCATGAACTTACTCACACGGCTTTATAAGCTATTCATCGAAAAAGACGCATCTCTTGCTGAGATCAATCCGTTGCTGCTCACAAAGCAGGGGGAGATTCTGGCTCTGGATGCAAAAATCAATTTCGATGACAATGCGCTATTCAAACATCCGGATATTACAGCGCTGCGTGACATTTCTGAAGAAGATCCTTTGGAAGTGGAGGCCTCCGCATTTGGTCTGAATTACGTAAAGCTGGAAGGAACCGTCGGATGCATGGTGAATGGAGCAGGATTGGCCATGGCAACAATGGATATCATCAAACTCGCGGGGGGACAACCTGCAAACTTCCTGGATGTCGGTGGTGGTGCTAAAAAAGATCAGATTGTAAACGCTTTTCGCATTTTAACTTCTGACAGCGACGTTAAAGCTGTATTGATCAATATCTTCGGCGGAATTCTACGGTGTGATGTGCTGGCACAGGGTGTTGTGGATGCCGCGTCCGAATTGCATTTGGCCCTACCGGTTGTTGTCCGGATGGAAGGAACCAATGTAGAAAAGGGACGAGAGATTCTGCGGAATTCCGGGCTCAAGTTTACAGTCGCTGAGAGCATGAAAGACGCCGCAGAAAAAGTGGTTGCTCTGGCAAAATGAGGAATGAATGAGCGTACTGGTTGACGAGAAATCACGCATTATTGTTCAAGGGATCACCGGTAAAGAAGGGAAGTTTCATACCTTTCACTCGATGGATTATGCATCTACGAATATTGTAGGAGGCGTGACGCCAGGAAAAGGCGGGTCTATGTTCCAGGAAGTACCTGCCGGAAAGAAGCCTGTTCCCATATTTAACACGGTGGCAGAGGCCGTGCGGAAAGAAGGAGCCAACGTCTCTGCTATTTTTGTCCCGCCCGCTTTTGCCGCGGATGCGATTCTAGAGGCGATTGAGTCGGGAATCGGATTGGTCATTGCAATCACCGAAGGGATACCGGTGAACGACATGGTTCAGGTTAAACGAGTTTTGCGTGAATCAGAAAGTTCACGGCTGATTGGACCCAATTGTCCGGGAATCATCTCTCCCGGCAAATGCAAGATTGGAATTATGCCCGGTTTTATCCACAAAGCCGGAAATATCGGAGTTGTCAGTCGAAGTGGAACTTTGACATACGAGGCAGTCTGGCAGCTGAGCGGTCTCGGACTGGGTCAATCCACCTGTATTGGGATCGGAGGAGATCCCGTGAACGGTACAAATTTTATTGACGCTCTTGAATTGTTTGAGGCGGATCCTGAAACGACAGCGATCGTTATGATCGGTGAAATCGGCGGAACAGCTGAAGAAAGCGCGGCCGATTATATTCGTGAACATGTTTCAAAGCCGGTCGTCTCTTTTATAGCAGGGATTACAGCTCCTGCCGATAAAAGGATGGGGCATGCTGGAGCAATTGTTTCAGGCGGAAGTGGAACGGCAGATTCTAAGATTGCCGCGTTGGAGGCGGCCGGGGTCCATGTAACCCGATCTCCTGCCGACATTGGCAACGCGATGAAGAGGGTGCTGCAAGGAAGTTAAAGGGTTGAAGGAGCTCAAAGTGTTCAAAGAGTTTGCGCTGACGACTAACACCTTGAACACTTTTAATACATTGAACACCAGGAACTGGAGTTGATTCTATGCAAAGAACATTAGCAATTGTGAAGCCCGACGGCGTAAGTCAAAGGGCGATTGGAGAAGTAATCAAACGATTGGAAGGGGCCGGATTCCGGATTGTTGGAATGAAAATGGTGAATCTTTCACCTGAGAAAGCAGGATCCTTTTATGCTGTGCACAAGGAACGTCCTTTCTATCAAAGTCTGATCAAGTTCATGAGCTCCGGTCCTTGCGTACCTATTGTTTTGGAAGGAGAGAATGTTATCGATCGGCTGCGAACATTGATGGGGGCCACGGATCCCGCGAAAGCTGGAGAAGGAACGATCCGGAAGGATCTCGCTTCTAGTGTCGAGCGGAATGTGATTCATGGTTCCGATTCGGAAGTGTCCGCGAGCACAGAAATTCCTTTCTTTTTCAGTCAGGTGGAGTTACAGCCTTAAAAATCGTAATCGTGCTCTCGTGATCATGGTTCATTTCAAGAGGATTTTCACAATATGAAGTTTTACGATGTCAGTGTGGACATACATCCACGGATGCAGATTTATCCCGGTGATCCACGTTTTCGTTCCAAATCCGTTCGATCGATGGAAAAGGGTGATCCTTTTACGCTTTCAAAGATCATGATGTCGAATCACATCGGAACGCACGTCGATGCGCCTTCGCATCTGATTCCTGGAGGACTGAATATTACCGACTTGCCGCTGGAAATCATGAATGGAAGAGTGAGGGTCGTTCATATTGTCCAACGCGAAAAAATTGATGTAGCCGACCTCAAACAGCTCACATTTATGAATGATTTTCGCATTCTTTTCAAGACCCGAAACTCGCTGCTTTGGACAAACCATAAGCGCTTCACGAAGAAATACGTTTATCTCACCGCTGATGCGGCCCGCTATCTGGTCGATAATGGGATCAAATTGATCGGTTTTGATTACCTTTCTGTGGATCGCTTCGGCGATAGCGGTTATCCGGTTCACAGGGTGCTATTTGAAAATCAAGTGGTTCTTGTGGAGGGATTAAATCTGGCTGAGATTGATGAAGGGCAGTACGACATGTCCTGCCTGCCGATCAAATTGAAAGGATTAGATGCCGCCCCCGCCCGCGTGATCCTCAAGAAATACTGAACAACAAAAAACGTAGACATCTGAGCCGGTCCGTCAAGGTTATTGAGCGATCAATTTGATCAATGGTGAATTGTGTTTTTGTAGTGCCTCCAGGTAAAGTTGTTCGTTGTAAACGGTACGGTCTTTCCAGCAGCGGAAAAGGATTCTGACCCACTTAAAAGCCAGGGCGCGCAACGCTGCATTATGAGATTTTCCTTTAAGACGCTGGGACTGGTAGTAAGCGGCGGCCCAAAGAGATTTAGCGCGAGAATGATTGGCGAACTCTACCAGGGACTGACGAATGAATTTGGGGCAGCCCAGTCTCCAGTGGATCCAACGGTGATTACCGCTTCTTTCTGTAACCGGAGCAACGCCGGAGAAGGATTGTAATTGGTCAGCTCCTTGCCACTTGCAACGGTCCAGACCGAAGATGGCTGCAAGCCGTGGTTGTAAGACAGGACCTGCGCCGGGAAGAGATTGATACAACTCTTTTTCGGGATATTGCTGGAAGACTTTTTCCAACTCCTGGTCAAACTGCTCTAAAGAGGAAAGCAGTGCTCGCAATTGTCCAACGATTGAAATTACGGCCATTTGGTAGACGGAACAGATCGCTGAATCTTCCGTAATTGCCACTGTGTTGTTGATCATTGACAGACGCTCGGAAATTCGCTCCGAAGATCGACAATTATGCTTGCGGTAAAACTTTTCGATTTGCTGAAGCTTCGCTTTTTTTAGTAACGGCAAAGACGGCCATTTTTCTAAAAAGTCGCACGCCTGAATTGTATTGAGGCTTCCAGCAAGAAACAACGCCTGTGGATAGTAGCTTTTTAAGTAGCTCGTCAAACGATTGGTCAATCGGGTCATGTCGTCGACAATCCTACGGCGATTCTGATTGAGCAGATCGATTTTGCGAACACACTCCGCTTCAGGATTCCATCTACGCAACTTATCCCGATGCTTTTCAAGCAAATCCAGCAACAAATCAGTGTCGCGCGGATCATCCTTCGCCCCACTCGGGTACAACGCCTCACGAAATTTGCTGAGCGTCAGTGGATTGACCGGGTACAAAACTATAAAATCAAACCGCATCAGAAAGTACACCAAGGCTCCCCGAGATTGCTCCAGGCAAATGGCTATAGATCCGTTTGGAAAACGCCTTCGCAGTCCTAACAACCATTCCTGTAAAGCTTCAGGCCTATGTTCGATTTGACCTCTTTCTCTTGTTCGACTTGCTTGGTCCGAAACAGCGTACTCATGGGTCTGATCCGCCCAATCGATAGAAACAAGCGCTGCGTAATCGTCATTAAACTGATTATCCATTTTCATTCCTCCTTCAAAACACGCTTGCTTCGGTCATTCGCAGCCCTTATAGTAGAGTCGTTTCTTGCGACAACATCTGAGTATGCGTTGTCGACCAAAGCGCTTTGCTCCGCTCGAAAGTCTACATCGGTCATCGCATGACTGTGGCAGAGATTCGTAGCGGAGCATTGCGTGTCTTTCTAAATTTTCTCAGATTCCACAGATTCGGACGACCCTTTCAGGCTAGGCTGTTTTTTCTTCAAAGAATCTTCAGAAAAAACAGCTCGGAATAACTATAAGTGGCAGAGCATTCGCCTTGCTCCGGGTATGCAAGCAGAGCATTTGCCATTAGGAAAAATGTTCAATCCACATTATTGTGCTCGGTTACGGGACGACGATTTTTGTGGATACTCAGCAAATGTTCTGCCACTACATTTACCGGCAGGCGGTTACGAATGATTCAAACAGCGAATGGAATATGGCGCCGTCGTTCACAAACTCTTCCGGATGCCATTGCACACCAAGGAAATACGAAGCATTGGGGAGTTCAACACCTTCCACGATCCCATCCTCGGACCATGCACTTTTGATAAGGCCGTTTCCCAGATCTTTGATCGCCTGGTGATGAAAACTATTCACGCTGATTCGAGTTTCTCCAAGGATGCGATGCAGCAGCGTTCCATCCTGAATCACGATTTCGTGAGCCAGATTCTGTCGCGTGTTTTCTGAATCATCATGGACAATCATTGTCTTGATTTCATCCGGAATGTGCTGAATCAGATTCCCACCCAGAGCAACATTCATGACCTGAAGCCCACGACAAATTCCGAAAACAGGAATTCCTCTGCGCAATGCGGCGCGAGTAAGACTCAATTCCATCTCATCCCGCGGCCTGTTTATGCTATGCACGCTCGGATGATTCACATCCTGGAATTCCGACGCATCAATATCGCCGCCTCCCGTCAAGAGCAGTCCGTCCAGGTGATCCAAAACGTTTTGCCGTTCAAAGCCGGGTAACAACGTTTCAGTTTCACCGCCGGCCCGCCCAATGGAAAGCTGATACTTGAGGACGCGCCCAGGGCGATCCGATGCAATTCCTATTCTCGGCTTCTTCATGACGTTTTCATGTATAGAATAGAGAACCGATGGGCGCACTACAACAGGAGACTACACAAACCATGCGCAGGAATATCAGTGTTTCGTTGCCAAATTTCGAATGGAGCCAACGAAGTTCCCAATTTTTTGTGAATAGGTAAACAAGTGGCCTGCTTCAACACCGAACTTTAGTGGATGGCGGCCTATGGCTGCAAGTCCGGCGGAGGCCATACATCCGCAATTCTGACAATCGGGATTTCCACCGAACTGGCACGGTGTGATTTTCATCTCCAAATCGGCCGAAATACAAGTTGACGCATTTGCAAAAATGCATTCTGCAGGTGTGTTCGGAGGGTTCGCATAAACGCGTATCAAAGGTTCAGGCATATCCAGCTTTTTATAGAGTGTCCGCAGATACAAGAGCTGTTCGATAGCGTGTTGACGATCTTCCTGAGTGAGGCGTTCATCGGAAATCTCATCTTTTTGCGGAGTATACAGACTCATCCAGATTTGTTCGACTGTGTTCTGGGCGGACCAGAACTGCAAAAATTCTTCCAGATAGCCGTTTCTTTGTAATTGTTGACGGGTCACAGTGCAATGAACAGTAATATGTTGCCCATCGATATTTTTTAAGATTCGCTCATACGTCGCTGGTTTGCGCCGTTGATCATGCTCCGCCTGCAACCCATCGATGGATATGCAAATCTTCAAGTTTGGTATCGATGCCCATGGAACTGGAATCGTTCTCACTCCGCTTGTCACAAGCTGCACATGGATTCCCGCTTCTGATAATTGCGGCAGTAGTTCGTCCAATTCGCGCGCACGAACGAGCGGCTCACCGCCAACCAAAGAGACGTGCAAAGGTTTGCGAATGGCAACAAGTGAAAGGATCCCATCGATCAGGTCCTTACCCTTTTTGTCGCGGACCTGGCGAAGAGTCACAGAACCGCCCAGATGATCCGGGTTATATGCATAACAGCCCGGGCAACTCAAAGGGCATTCACGGGTAATTTCAATGGAGAGGATCGGTTTATGGCCACTTAAAATCCTGCCCCATGCTCGCATTACATTCGAGGCCATTGATAGCTTTTTTCCCATAATAGTCAATTGCGCATTGGTATTTTAGGTTTTTTTAACCGGAAAAGCCCGAAGATTGTTTGTTTCACTTGTAGAAGGGGCTCATTCAGCTATACTTTTGTTCTTGATTCAACGCGGGGATTCTAGATGGCGCGGTTATAAATAAAAACTATGAGTGCAATTGTTGACACACTTAAATCGTGGGTATTCGAGGTCCAGCAATTCACCTATCTCTCTTTCCGTGCAATCCACGCTATCTTTACACGCCCGAGATTCATCAATGAGATCTTTTTGCAGATGGATGCGATTGGCGTCGGATCTCTAAACATAGTCGTGTTAACCGGCCTGTTCACCGGAATGGTTCTTGCATTACAGACGGCGCTGAGTTTAGAGACGTTTGGAGCAAAAAACTACGTAGGGCGGGTGGTCAGTTTATCGATGGTCCGCGAACTCGGCCCTGTTCTGACCGCTTTGATGGTGGCCGGGCGAGTGGGTTCGGGCATCGCAGCGGAGCTTGGATCGATGATGGTGACCGATCAAATTAACGCGATGCGAGCCATGGGCTCTGATCCTATCCGAAAACTTGTTGTGCCGCGCGTTATTGCCGGCGTCATTATGGTTCCAATGTTGACGGTTATTTCCGATACCGTTGGCTTGATGGGCGGCTGGTTGATTTCCCTTGTGCTGCTGAAGATCCCGGGCGGCCTCTATTTTTCCTCTGCAATTGACTCTCTTGTAGTTGGGGACATTATTGGAGGACTTAGCAAGCCAGTCGTCTTTGGCTTCATTATCTCCATGGTCGGATGCTATCTGGGGCTCAGCACCAGCGGAGGAACACAAGGTGTTGGACGCTCCACCACCCAGTCCGTGGTCGTTTGTTCTGTGCTGATCCTCGCTTCTGATTTCTTGCTCACTCGGATTTTCTTCGCAATTTTTTAACATGGCACCCGCAGAGAACCAGCCGATCATTGAATTGCGGAATGTTTATTTCTCTGCCGGAACGTTCCAGATTTTGAAAAATGTGAGCCTGAAAGTGAATGCAGGATCGGCGATAATGATCTGTGGGACCAGCGGAGCAGGGAAAAGCACTGTTATCAAGCTGATCCTTGGACTGATCAAAGCGGATAGCGGCGAAATTTATGTGGATGGCGAGGAAATCAGCAATTATACGGAAGAAGAATTGATGCCGGTCCGGCAAAAACTTGGAATGGTATTTCAAGAAAGCGCTCTGTTCGATTCGCTGACAGTTCGCGAAAATGTTGGATACATATTGTACGAACGTGGCACTATGCCGGATGAGGAAGTTGATGCGCGCGTTGTGGAACTTCTAACTCTTGTTGAAATCGAGGAATTGATCGACAAAATGCCCGCTGAATTGAGCGGTGGGCAAAAGCGGAGGGTCGCGATTGCCCGTGCCATGGCCGCAAATCCCCCAATTCTTCTATACGATGAGCCGACCGCTGGACTGGATCCGGTGACATCCAAAACCATCATCAAACAGATGATGAAGCTGCGGGATTTTCGTCACGTGACGTCCGTTCTTGTTTCTCATAAATTAGAAGATGGATTTCGGCTTTCTTACAATGTAGTCGAGCAACAGGGATCGGAAATCACAATGGTCAAAGACACAAGCGGGAAAAAACTGGAAGAAACCCGTTTTTATATGTTGCGGGAAGGCGAGGTTATATTTGAAGGGAACGCCGAAGAATTCCGTAATTCGCCCGATCCGTACATAAAAGAATTCTTAAATTGACAGAGGGAGGCTACCAATGGCATCCAAAAAAGAAATTGCATGGTCTGAGCTGAAAGTCGGAGCTCTCGTTATTATTTCGCTCGCGATTCTGTCGGCGATTGTTGTTCTGGTTCTTGGTGTGGAGTCTCCCTTTTCTAAACGTTACACTCTGTACACCTTTTTACCCAACATCGGCGGACTACGTCCGGATTCGCCCGTTTTGCTGGAGGGCGTAACGGCTGGAACAGTGGACGATTATGAGTTTGAATCGGGAGATCTGGAAAAAGGTGTCCGTATCAAAATGCGTATCCTGAAGAAGTATCAGAGTCGCATTCGTACCGATTCGATAGCGAAGCTGAGAAGTCTCGGTTTGTTAGGAGATAAGTATATAGAAATTACGCAGGGAACACCGAATGGCCGCGTTCTGGAAGAAGGAGAGGTGATAACAGGCGCTCCCCCTGTGGATCTGGATGAAATGATTGCCAAAGGGACTCACACGTTCGACAACCTGAGCAGCACGGTGGATAACATCAAAGCGATTACTCAAGGGATACTGGAAGGGCAAGGAACTGTCGGAAGATTGATGCGGGATGATGCTCTCTACAAGAATGCAAATGAATTGACCCGAAGACTGCATGAAGGAAAGGGTTCAATGGCTGCATTTATTAACGACGCAACGTTATACAGAGAGTTGAGCTCAACGGCTGTGAATTTACGAAAGGTGAGTGCGCGCCTTGAAAAGGGTGAAGGGGCAGCCGGCAAACTTTTAGCCAGCAAGGAAGTCGGTGATTCGTTGCAATCGAGTATTCTGAAATTGGAAGGAGTTCTGGCGAAGATGGAGAAGGGTGAAGGCACGCTTGGAAAACTGTCAAGCGATCCGGCACTTTACAACAATCTGAACAAGGTTACAGCCAACCTGGGTCCGATCACAGATCAAATCGCCAAAGGGGAAGGTACAGTCGGTAAACTGCTTCGCGATAAGGAGCTATACGATAACACAAACAAATTGATGTCCGAAATGAGCCTGCTCGTGAAGGAAGTGCGTAAGGATCCGAAAAAATATCTCCGCATCAAGTTTAGTGTGTTCTGACGATGCTCTGGGTTGTTCTGGCTGTTTTACTTTTACTATGGGTGTTCCAGTTTGGCCTGGCTATCTCCGGATGGTGGATCACCCTGCTGATGGTTGGAACGTGGCTATTTTTCTTTAGCTCGCTTTTTGTTCGTCATGAACACCGCTGATCCCCAATGGTACGCGATCTACACAAGGTCGCGGCATGAGAAAAGCGTCGCTTCAAAGCTGGAGGAAAAACGGATAGAAGTCTTTCTGCCGCTTCGAAATGTCTTGAGGCGTTGGAAGGATCGACGCAAAGAAGTTGCAATGCCACTTTTCAGTAGTTACGTATTTGTTCGAATACCTCAGTTACAGAGACTTTCTGTTCTTCAGACACCGGGAGTTGTGCAAATTCTCAGCGAGGGTAGCAAGCCGATGCCGATTCCTGAAGATCAGATTGCTGCGATTCAAAAACTGGTGCAGAGCGGTTTGGCCTACGATCCATATCCCTATTTGAAAGAAGGTGCGTTTGTAAGAGTGGTTCGTGGCCCGCTTCAGGGCGTTGAAGGTATTTTGCTGGAGAAGCGCAAGAAGCATCTTCTGGTTTTATCGGTTGATTTGATCCAACAATCTGCAGCTCTGCAGGTTGATATCACCGACACAGATGTGGCAGGAATGTGATCCGATGGAAAACGAATTGATAGCGTTGGCGATCATGGCGGGTGACGCCATCCGCGAGGTTTATGAGCGTGGAACCTGGACAATGACGCTGAAATCGGATCATTCGCCATTAACGGAGGCCGACCATGCATCGAATAGGATCTTGTGTGAAGGGTTATCAAGAATCGCTCCGCGTATACCCATTCTGTCGGAGGAATCAGAGGAAATTCCTTACGAAACCAGAAAAAGCTGGGATTCCTATTTTTTGATTGATCCATTGGATGGAACACGCGAATTCGTAGCAAAGATCCCTGAATTTGCTGTCAATATTGCGTTGATTCAAAAGGATCGGCCAATCATCGGCGTTATCCATTCTCCGTTGGAACGGATGACCTATTTTGCCCAGAAGGGTAAGGGGGCGTTTAGAGTAAAGGATCATCGCGAGAGCCTGCCGGTCAGCACCCCGGTTTCACATCATGTTCGCGTTTTGTTGTCGCACACCGATGAAACGCCAGAACTGGACCAGCTGTTGACCAAAATACCGGAGCATACGGTGACTCGAATGGGAAGTAGCCTGAAGTTCTGCGCGGTTGCGGAAGGGAAAGGAGACTTTTACCCAAGGTTGAAACCGAGCATGGAATGGGATACTGCAGCAGGCACGATGCTCGTCGAAGAATCCGGTGGGATTGTTTGCGGACTGAAGGGCGGGAGGATCGAGTATAATCGGCAGGATATGCTCAATCCGCCTTTCTTCGTAATGGGTAATTCACTATTTGAAAAGTTACCGGATTGGAAGAAAAGATTCTTTGATAAAGGAGAGATTCTGTTCTAATGCAAACGATCAATAAAACCGTCTTAATTTCGCCCTATGGCGGAAAATTGTGCGATCTTGTCCTTCAGGATCCGGAAGAACGAGAAGCCTTAAAGGTTTACGCAGGGGGTTTGCCCTCTATTCAGATTTCACCGCGTTCTGTTTGCGATCTGGAACTGCTTGTAACAGGGGCTTTTTCACCTCTGAACAGGTTCATGGGAGAGAAGGATTACGACCGTGTAGTCGAGGAAATGAGATTAGCGGATGGAACCTTCTTCCCGATTCCGGTCACGCTTCCCGTGGATGAATTTCAGGGACTCGCGCTCGATAAAGAGATTGTGTTGCGCGGGCCGCATAACGAAATCCTTGCCGTCGTAAATGTGGAAGAGATCTTCAGTTGGAATCGTGAAAATGAAGCGCGAAATGTGTATGGGACTCAGGATACGCGACATCCTCTTGTTTCTGACATGACAACCTGGGGGGCGCTCAATATTTCAGGTTCGCTGCGCGTCATCGAGCTTCCGAGACATTACGACTTCCTGCATCTTCGAAAAACGCCTGTTCAAGTCAGGGAAGAATTATCGACAATTGGATTTCAGAACGTCGTTGTATTTCAAACGCGGAACCCGATGCATCGCAGCCATGAGGAACTGACAAAACGTGCGATGGATGTTGTGGATGGTGCTTTGCTGATTCATCCGACAATCGGTGTAACGAGGCCAGGTGACGTGGATTATTACACTCGGGTGCGTTGCATTCAATCGCTTGTGGATCATCATTATGATCCAACGCGCGTTGCGTTTAGCATTTTCCCATTAGCCATGAGATTAGCAGGGCCGCGCGAAGCCCTCTGGCATATGATCATCCGCCGTAACTATGGGGCGAATCACTTTATTATCGGGCGAGACCATGCCAGTCCCGGCAAAGATTCGATGGGAAACCCTTTTTATGAGCCTTATGCAGCGCAAGAGCTTGCAGCAAAATACCAGGATGAAGTCGGGGTTCGAACACTCCCATTTCAGGAATTTGTTTATCTGAAGGAAGAAGAGCGGTACGAAGAAGTGCACAAGATAAAAGATGGCAGGACAATCTTGAGTATTTCGGGTACCGAAATTCGTGAGAAGTATTTGCAGAAGGGAAAGAGTCTTCCTGAATGGTATACGCGACCGGAAGTCGCGCAAATCCTGATGCAAACCTATCCGCCAAAACAATCGCAGGGCTTTTGTATCTGGTTTACAGGTCTTCCCTGCGCAGGGAAATCCACGATCGGTGAAATTTTACTTGTAAAGTTGTTTGAAAAGGGAAGACGTGTCTCGATTCTCGATGGGGATGTCGTTCGCACCCATCTCTCAAAGGGACTCGGGTTTGATCGGGCCAGTCGTGATGCCAATATCTTACGAATTGGCTTCGTAGCTGCCGAGATTATCCGGCACAATGGAGTGGTGATCTGCGCAGCAGTTAGCCCGTACAGATCCACCCGCGATCAGGTTCGCTCAATGTTTCCAATCGGCAACTTCATTGAAGTTTTCGTTGATACGCCTCAGGCACTATGTGAAGAACGGGACGTGAAGGGCATGTATGCAAAAGCACGACGCGGGGAGATCCACGGCTTTACCGGAATTGATGATCCGTACGAAGAACCGGTTCGCCCTGAAATCGTCATCAAAACTGCAGAAGTTACGCCTGTCTATGCCGCCCAGTTGATCATGGAGCACTTGCAAAGCGAAGACTTCATCCGTTAACTCATAATCTGTTATGTTTCCTGTAATACTGTTTGACCTCGATAACACTCTGTACACGGAAGAGAGCGGGATATTCGACTTGATCGATCAGCGGATGAGTGAATGGCTCATCACGAGGTTGCAAGTTCCTGAATCGGAAGTGATGGAGTTCCGCCGAAAATATTTCCTTCAGTACGGCACCACACTCAGAGGATTGATGCTACATCACCAGGTTGATCCCATGGATTTTTTACGCTTTGTTCATGACGTCCCGGTCAAGGATTTCCTGTCGATCGATCTCGAATTACGCCGCACGCTGGAAGAGGTCTCCAGCCGGAAAATCGTTTTCACAAACAGTGATGAAGCGCATGCGACACGGATCCTGGATGCGCTGGGTGTCCGGGATCTGTTCGAAAAAATATTCGATATCGAAGCCATGTCTTATGTGCCGAAACCGAATCAAGAAGCCTACGAGGCTGTTCTGAACTATGCCCGTGTCGCTCCCTCCGATTGTCTGTTGATCGACGATATGACCCGTAACTTGAAGCCGGCGAAAATGTTGGGGATGCACACCGTGTTGATAGGCTCCGGGGAACCTCCCGAAGATTCTCATCACGCCATTGCGAATATCAAAGAGCTCAGCGCGCTTCTTCACAAGATTGCTCAACAGATCGAAAAGTGAAACGGGTCGACTTTGTCCGGACCCTTGGATGTCATATAATCGCCGCTATGGTAGACGAATCCTTCTTGAGGAACGTGTTTCTTTTCAAGAATCTCGATGAAACGGAGAATCGCCACATCTGTGCTCTCTTAAAAGAAGAGAATTTCAAACAAGGGGAGAAGATTGTTGAGGAGGGGAGGGCCGGCGACGCGTTATATGTAATTTGGTCCGGCAGAGTTCGCGTTAGCCGCCAGTTCGATAAAGAGTCCTTTGTGTTAACCGAGCTGGGTCCTTACGATTTCTTTGGTGAAATGGCACTGATAGACGACTTTCCCACATCAGCGACAGTGGATGCCATCGCAGACACGACCCTCTTTAAGATGAGCAGGGAAGATTTCAGATCGGTCACATCCGTGAATAATGAGTTATCTTCGAAGATGTGGGAATCCGTTGCGCGTAGTCTAACGACGAGAATCCGGAAGACGGGGGATCTTGTCAAAATGTACTACGGATTGAGCAAGGCTCTCTGTGAAAATGAGCAGTTCCGGGAACTTTATACCTCCTGGAATTTCCACGTGCCAAAAGGCTAGCAATAGTTACCGCGAAGATAAGAATATATCTACTTCGCTGACCCACACGGACAGATGGATTCATGAGTGTTTACGGACCGATGGTCCGTTTTCAAAGGGAGATCCAACTTACCTTACTTTTTATACTTGAGAACTACACAGGTAATATTGTCTTTTCCGCCTGCTTCATTCGCAAGCTGGATGAGAGCTTCGCAGATACCGGCCAAATCCCCTTCGGTTTTTTTCAGCACACCCGCCATCTCTTCAGGTTCCACCAAACCGTGCAAACCATCACTGCAAAGCAGGATCAAATCGCCATCGGCGAGTTGAACTTCCTGAATGGGAAACTCAATATCCTCTTTTGAACCGATCGCTTTAGAGAGCACATTTTTCAGTGGAATCCTCTGCAACTGTTCTTCGGTAAATGCCCGCCGGACCCATGTTTCATTCAGCCATACATCGTCTCTTGTCAGTAGCTTTACTTCCGTTTCCCGCCAGAGATAGGCCCTGGAATCTCCTACTGAAACGAGGGAAGCAACATCATCCGAAATGGCTACAGCTACGATCGTCGTTCCCATGCCTGTATATTCCTGATGGGAATCGGCAAGCTGCCAGATCTTGTGGTTCGCCAGCTTTACGGCAGTTCGTAGACGATTGGCATCAAAACTCATTTTCGGATCGATACCGAAAGGCCAGGTCAGTTCCCGTTCCTGGTGAGAACGAACCATGAAGCTCTCGACCGTTTTGGCTGCCGTCGAAGATGCCACATCTCCGGCATTGTGCCCGCCCATCCCATCCGCCACCATGTAGAGGTGGATGTCGCGGTTAACAACATGCGAGTCCTCGTTCCGCTGTCGCTTCTTTCCAATGTCTGTGGCGCCGTAAGCTGCTATCATGCGTCCTCACATCATAACACACGTGGGGACGAACTTGTGTCTCTCTCCTTTCATCGGATTTCATTGCTCAAACTGTGCGACTCCTGTATCTTAATGGCTATATGGATGAGACTGCTGTTATTACGGCTGGCGTCCCTGCCGGAAGGAAGAAAGTCTTTAAAAATGTTCTGATCACGCTTCTGTATTTCTTCAGCATTTCGATTGGGTCTCTCTTTGGCTTTTTCCTATCTTATTTGAATCGGCTCCCGCAGGTGGAACAAAGCGAAACGTTTCGGCCCAATGTCCCGGGCCAGGTTTATTCTTCCGATGGAAAACTCATTGAGGAGTTTGCTGTTGAGAAAAGGATTTTGCTCCGTTCGATTGACGAAATCTCGCCGTATTTAAAGAATGCTGTGATTGCAGTGGAAGACGCCCATTTCTATCAGCACCCGGGTGTCGATCCGTGGGGAATTCTGCGCGCGTTGTATGTGAACTTAAAGACCGGACGTGTCGTGGAAGGTGGAAGTACGCTTACTCAACAACTGGCAAAATTGCTGTTTCTCAGGCCGGAAAAGACAATGGAACGGAAGATCCAGGAAGCCATGTTGGCCGTCCAACTGGAACGCAGGTATACAAAAGACGAAGTGTTTCTTCTCTATGCAAATCAAATTTATCTTGGGCATGGGATTTACGGTATTCAAGCCGCATCAAACTACTACTACGGTAAGTCCGCTAAAGAATTGAATCTGGAAGAAGCCGCCTTGATCGCTGCGCTGCCCAAAGCGCCTGAGAACTTTTCACCTTATACTCATCCGGAACAGGCGATGAAGCGAAGAAACCATGTTCTTGAGAGGATGGCCGAAGAAAAGTTTATTTCCAAGCAGGACGCAGAAGAGGCCAAAACGAAGCCTTTATCGGTGAAAACCGTTGTCCCTAAAATTTCTGTGGCCCCTTACTTTACAGAGGAGATTCGGAAATACCTCGAAACGAAATATGGATTTTCGGGAATCTATGAGAGTGGTCTCCAAATTTACTCAACCCTCGTTCCGGAAATGCAAGTTGCTGCAGAGAAGGCTTTGGACAAAGGTGTGCGAGCATTGGATAAACGGCGCGGATTCCGGAAAATAACTACGACAGTGAAGGAGCAGGAAATAGAGAATTTTCGATCACCGGATTGGTCTAAGTCGTTTGAACCCGGAATGATCGTGCGGGGGGTCGTCACGGAGGTAACTCCGAAGCGCGTTACGGTGAAGATTGGAAAGGAGACGGTGAATCTTTTCCCGGAAGGTTGGGGCTGGACCGGCAGGAAAGACGCTGCATCGATTTTTGTGCGGGGCACCGTTACAGATTTTAAAATTCGGGGAATGGAAAATGGCAAGATTCAATCGATTTCGGTGGATCAGGCGCCGATTGTTGATGGGGCCCTGGTTGCGATGGATATTAAGACGGGAAAGATCCAGGCGTTGATCGGAGGATCCGATTTCGGAACCAAGAAGTTCGATCGTGCAACCCAGGCTTACCGCCAAACAGGATCCGCTTTTAAACCTTTCATTTATGCAGCAGCCTTTGAACGTGGATTCACTCCATCGGATGTGATGGTTGACGCTCCTTTGTCCTATTATGACGCCTGGTCAAAGAAAACATGGTCACCGCAAAATTATACCGGCGATTTCCTGGGTCCCATGACTTTGCGTCGAGCCCTGGAACTCTCAAGAAATACGATTGCAGTAAGACTTTTGGAGCAAATCGGCGTGAAATATGCAATTCGTTACATCGATAATTTTGAAGTAGCCAATAATATGCAGCCCTATTTGCCTCTTGCGTTAGGGGCCAGCGAAGCCACATTAATCGGCATGGTGCGAGCGTTTGGCGCTTTTTCCAACCAGGGCCTCATGATGCGTCCCTATCTGGTGGAAAAGGTTTTGGATCGCGATGGAAATCTACTGGAACAAAATCTCCCTTCAGCAAAAGAGGTTATGCGTGCAGATGTGGCCTATCTAATGACGGATGTGTTACAGGGGGTCATCAGGCGTGGCACGGCGGTGAAGGCGAAGAAGTTGAAAAGGCCCTTAGCCGGGAAAACAGGGACCACCGACGATTGCACGGACGCATGGTTCATCGGCTACACTCCGAGCCTCGTTGTGGGTGTGTGGGTTGGTTACGACGAAAAGAAATCCCTGGGTAAGAAGGAAACCGGAGCTGAGGCTGCGTTGCCGATTTGGATCGATTTTATGGAAGTGGTTCTCAAAGATAAGCCGGTTGAAGAATTTCAGGCCACTTCAAACATTGTAACGATTGCTATCGATCGCCATTCAGGCCTTCGCGCAACACCAGACTGTACAGACGTTATCCTGGAATCCTTTGTTGCCGGAACGGAACCTAAACAGTATTGCGGTCCCGAACACCATGGGGAAATCCCGCTTCAGCCTGAGGAGCGAGAATCCATGCAAATCGTCACCCCCCCACCCGAAGAACAGAATTAACGCAAAAACGCAAAGAAAAGCAATGATTTTCGCTTTGCGGGCTTTGCGATATTGCGTTAAACAGCTAGCGTTTTTTCTTTTTGGCTGGTTTCGCTTTCTTCTTTAGAGCGGGTTTGCTTTTTCTGTCGGCTTCGGCTTCGCTTTTGCCTTTACCGGTTTTGCGACTTTTTTCACGGCAGGCTTGGTTTTCGCCGCCGGTTTTGGCTTCTGTGGTTTTGCCACTGGAGGAGGCGCGACCTTCTTCCTGCCCGGCTTAACAGGAAGTGGCACGACTCTGGGCTTCGCTTTCTTAGCATCCTCTACTGCCTGTTTGATCTTCGGTCGTTCGACGGCCCGGATCGCTTCAAGGACTGCCTGTTTGACCTTTTTCATCGGACGAGGAGATTCGTCGGTCAGGCGCGATTTTTTCTTCTTATACGAGCGGTTGATGATCTCAAGGAGCTTCTCAGCCTCTTCCCAACTCGTTAATTGTGCCTGACGCCAACCCGCATCATGAAGCATTTCAACAGGATGCGGATGGACAAAGGGTTGATTCTCTGTGGAGGTCAGGTCTTTTGGAGCCGGCTTGAACTCGACAAAGATGATCTCATGACTGCGGTTCATGCCGAGAGTACAGATCGTCTGCCCGTCACTCTTGATAAAGATCCGCTCAGGTGAACTGCTGCTCTCGTTGTCCGCCGTAAGTTCGTCTTTTAGCTTGATATAGATTTCTTCGGCCGTCATTTTGCATAAAAATATACACGGATTGCTACAATTAATCAATAAGAATGATAAATGTAGTATTATTTTAGTCCATCGAAGATTAGCTTATGACAAATATCCCACGACTAAATTGCGACAATATAGTCTTTTATTTTCATTGACTTGCAGGAGAAGCTACTAATGAAGATTTCTCATGCACAACAAATCGTTTCGCGCAATGAACTGCTTATTGGGAGCTGCTAATGTGTTACGTCTACCTTATGTTACGACGACACAATATCGGAAGGGTCTGGGTGCTTTATCCGGTTTCCTGCAGAAAACAATCAGACCTTCTTTGGACAAGACGACCTTTAGTTGTGCGGCAGACGCGGCAATTTCAGCGGAATTGGATCGCATTGGCCGCAATTGCATTGTGGTTTCCGGGGTCGAGACCCACATCTGCGTTCTGCAAACCTGCCTGGATCTGATCGGCAAGGGATATCAGGTGTTTGTCGTTGCCGATGCCGTCGGAGCACGGAGCCAAATGGACCACCAGCTAGGGTTGAAGCGCATGGAATCTGCCGGAGCTGTATCTGTAACGGCCGAGATGCTGATCTATGAGCTACTGGGCCGCAGCGATTCCGACGCTTTTAAACAAATCCTTCCTTTAATCAAGCAAACTTAATGGCAACGGTCATGACGCCAAGAGCTTAGTGTCTTGGCGGTCAGGGCTACCAGCAGCCTATTGGGGCGCCGGGCGGCGGATCCAGCGGAGGAGTCAGGTGGAGTTCTTTCGGGTTTTCCTGAAAACGAGTAATTTCGGACACAGCAAATTGGAAATGTGCCTTTTGGTCCGGGTTTTGTAGAGATTTCAGTTGAACATTCAGCCAGCCTTTTAACTGATCCAATTTTTGGTAACTGATTGCCCGGACCTGTGGCGCTGCTTTATCATTCGCGCTGAGATTCATCAAGTAATAGAGCGTGATCATGTTAACGACCCGGCGGATTTCTGCGTGATAACCTTGAGCTTCTGGAGCTTTCCAGGTGGCACCAAAAAGCTTTTCAATCGTCCCCGCTAATCCGGGAAGTCGGGGATTTCTGGAATTTTGCTCCACCAATCTTGCGGCGCGCTCAGGATGCAGGATCAGATAGACCGTCATTGTGGCTGCGCTTTCGGGTGGAGCAAGCGCGTCAAATGTTACGCCGGTCCGAATCTTAAAGTTTTCACGCCATCTCGGATGACCGAATGCGCGAGGAGGAATCAGCTTTAAGATATGATCCGGCACCGCAAGCAGCTTCGGTTGCAACGTACCAAGCAATGAATCCAGAGCGCGCAGTTGTGTTTCAGGAGGGACAGGACTTACGGGGCGCTGATTGTCACCGCGTAAGGAGTAGCTGTAGTCCACGCCTCCGAGTAACTTTACAACCGACATGATTTGATACCGGTGAAAAAGGTAGATCGGAACCAGAACCTCTTCCAGGTTCGCGTATGGAATTCCTTGTCGAATGTTCCTTTCTGAAAAACGGGACAATGCCAGCTCTCGGACCTTCAGGATATGTTCCAGCTCTTGAACCGCGTCCTTTCCATTATCCCAGAGGTGGGCTGCAGGGTGTGCGCCGCCGTCCGGCCGTGCATCTTCATCCGTGATGAACAATAACCCCCGGGAAGATGCTTCGCGAAGAATCTCATTCAGCACATTCTGTTCGGGTGCTTCAGAATATCCATACTGAATTGCTACTTTGTCCCATTCTCCGATCCCTTTCCCATACGAATCCGACAAATCAAAGGAGCCGTCGGTCCGTATTTTCACCAGCGGATGGGGGTAATCCATCACGGAGGCACGATCACTCACGCTCGCGGCAAAATTATGTGTCAACCCTAACGTGTGACCGACTTCATGGGCAGATAGCTGGCGGATTCGCGCGAGCGCCATTTCAAGCATTTCAGCCGGAATTCCATCACCTTCATACGGGCCCAGTAATCCTTCTACGATCATATAATCCTGCCGAACGCGTTGCGAACCAAGACTCACATGTCCTTTGATGATTTCGCCCGTCCTGGGATCGACAACTGTATTCCCGTATGACCATCCGCGCGTCAAACGGTGTACCCATTGAATCACGTTGTATCGGACATCCAGGGGATCCGCTCCTTCCGGCATGACCTGAACTTGAAACGCGTTCTTGTAGCCCGCGGCCTCAAATGCCTGGTTCCACCAGCTCGCCCCTTCGATCAACGCGGTGCGAACCGGCTCCGGCGCTCCGGCATCAACGTAATACACGATCGGTTCGGTAGCTTCGCTGATTGTACCTGGTCTCTTTTTCTTTAAACGATGACGTGCGATAAACTGTTTCCATAACGGTTCACCGATGGGTGTTGAAAAATCCATGAATCGAATACCGTAAAATCCTGCGCGCGGATCAAAGCGTCGTGGTTCGAATCCGGGCGGCGGAGATTGCAACGAAAGAATGGTGCTCACGAACCGTGATGATTTTAGGGGTCGGCGTGACATCGCGAACGAATTCTCCGGGTGAGTCCCCAGTAAAAGTTAAAGTCACTTCGACTTCCGTATTCTTCGGAAAATTCTTGGTGCCATCCAGATAGAAGGCCGATCGGGAAGCATCCAAACGAAAATCGCCCTGCTTGGTCTCTTTCAACCTGGAGATCACGTCGAAAACATCCTGCAGGTAAAAATTCGTTGCATCGACCAAAATCTTATCGTTTTCTTCCGCCGCGACATCGAATCCCCACAAAACAGATTGTGCAAAAGATTGTTCTACGGCTTGAGCTTCCGCAGGATTGTCTGTAATCGCGCGAAATGTATAGTTGGGCTGGACGAGCAAGATCTTTGGACCGCTGCGAACAAATTTTACAACACGCGTGTCCCCGAGTTGTCCGCGGTCCAATCCTACATCGTTCGATCCGAGACCGGCAGGCAACCAGTGAACATACAGAAACTCATCGCCGATCTTGTCGATTTCAAGCCAGATCTTTCCAGCATTGGAATCCCAATAGAAATTGAAAAAGCCCGGAAATTTTTTAAAGCCGGACGTTTTTTCTGCGAGGCCGGGAAGAGGCTCCGCTAACGACTGCGCAGGTAATCAGAAAACAAAAAATGAATGTCAGTTTTTTCATGCAGAACTGGCGCAAAACGAGATGATACAGCAATGCGGCCCTTTTCGATAAAGAACCGGTCAGTATATGTTCATCTAAAGCATGTGCTCCGCCACCTTCGGCGCCAAGGCCATCCAGAGTCGGAACTCCCAGTGCAGCAGTGAGGTTTCCATCGCTCCCGCCTCCTGTCCAGAATTCAGACAGCGAGTAGTCCATGGACTGGCCAATTGTTCTTGCCTGCTCGTACAGCATGAGCACTTTATCCGTACGCTCGAGCGGAGGCCTATCTACTCCACCGGTTACATGTGAGGCTGGCGCCCTCTTTTTTGGGCGACAAACTTGCAAATCGATCCCCCAGCCAGGTTATATCATCCATGGTGTCACATCGAACGTCGATCATGGCTTGTGCTTGTTCCGGAATCACATTGGTTCGTGTGCCTCCTTCGAATCAGTCCCGCGTTTGCACTGATTCCGGATCGTATCCGATTCCAGCTTTGTATCTCAAGAATTTGATGAGATAGCTCTTCAATTGCGTTGATGCCCTTTCTCCGGTTCGACACCGGCGTGAGCCGCCTTGCCGTGAGCCTCCACGATGTATCGTCCAACACCTCTGCGTTTGGTTTTTAAAGAGTTGTTCGGCCCTGCAGGTTCGAGAACGAACGCTGCCCTGGCGCTTCTTGCTTCCTGTTCAATCAATTGTCTGGAGCTTTCACTTCCTACTTCTTCATCGGAGGTTGCAAGCACAGTGATCGGATATTTATCGAGTCGCTGTTCGCGAATCAAAGACAGAGCATACAAGGTGATGATCAATCCTGCTTTCATATCGAAGATTCCCGGGCCGCGGCCGGTTTCCTCATCGATCAAACAGGGCATGCGCTGCAAAGTTCCCAGTTCCCATACAGTATCGAGATGACCGATCAGTAAAAGGTGACCGTGCCGCGAACCCCAGCGCGCGATGAGGTGATTTCCTCGTGTCTCATCCTCCTTCCACTCGATAGACATTCCGATGTCGGAGAATCTTTTCGCTACCGCCAGGCCGAATTGGTCCACGCAACTTTTTTCGGAGGTTGGAGACTCGATTTCAACCCACTCTCGAAGATCAGAAATCATCTTGTGTTTCTGATTCTCGAAATGAGCCGCTGTTTCTTTGGGATGCATTGACTATTCCAGCGCAAATTGCATGATGCCGTTCATGACTACACGATCCCGCACCTTGGCGAGAACCGCAAAACGGCCCAGTCTTCCTTTGCGTCGTAAGAGTTCCACGGACATCACCACTTCATCGCCCGGTTGCACCGGTTTGCGAAAACGGACCCTGTGCAGGCCGGAGAAGAACACGAGTCTGTTGCGATTTTCTTCATCTACGTAAATGAGAATGGCGCCCAGTTGAGCAATCGCTTCGGAAAGTATGGATGCAGGCACGATTCGTAATCCATCCGGCAAGCCCTGAAAATACCATTCGTTGTAGGTGATGTTTTTGACTCCGGTGATGCTTTTTTGCGGATCCAATCCGGTGACTTTGTCGATCAAAAGAAAAGGATAGCGGTGCGGCAAAAGTTTCAGGATTTCATTGATGTCCGGTAAGTTGTCTTTTTCCACGCCATCTTATAATAATGGTAGAAGAATGAATCGCCAACCTGCTGTAGCCGGTTATTTTTATGCCGGTGAAAAGCACCGTTTGGAACAAGAATTAAATCGACTTCTCCCTGCCGGCAAACAAAAAACCAGGGCGACCGCTGTTGTCGTACCGCACGCCGGATACATGTACTCCGGGATCGGTTGCGGGCGAAGTCTACGGGTCGATTGAGCTTCCGGACAGTTTCATTATTCTATGTCCCAATCATACCGGACAGGGAAGCGATTTTGATTTATGGCCCGAAGGGGAATGGATAACGCCGTTAGGCGCAGCGCATGTCGATTCGGAGTTATGTTCTGAATTGATGCGCTATTTTCCGCGCGCTGTTGCGGACGGACGGGCACATCTCAAAGAGCATTCACTCGAAGTGCAGCTTCCGTTTCTACAGATCCTGAAAGGAGAGATCTCCTTTGTGCCGCTCTGCATTCGTCAACGCAACTATCGAATATCTGGAAGAACTGGGGCAAGCGATTGCAAAAATGATCTCCGGTTCGGCGCGACGAGATCTTGATTATCGCCAGCAGCGATATGACGCATTATGAAACGCAGGAATCAGCGCATAAAAAAGACCATCTCGCGGTTCAACAAATGGAACAGCTGAATCCGCGTGGGTTGTACGATACGGTACACGAACATGAAATTTCTATGTGCGGATACTTACCTGCAACCGCCGCTATGATCGCTGCAAAAGAGCTTGGCTCGGCTTCCGGCCGCCTTGTGAAATACGCGACTTCCGGTGATGTGACGGGTGATCATTCGAGTGTCGTCGGCTACGCCGGCCTGCTCTTTAACGCAAAGACGCCATGACGCAATGATTAAGAATCTTCTTCTTTGCGTCTTTGCGTTAAAGAGCTAAATTCCAAGGCGACGGTATTCGATGGCAGGACAGCGATTCATGATCACAATCAAGCCGGCGTCGAGGGCTTTTTGCGCAGCTTCTTCATGATAGACACCAAGCTGTGTCCAGAAAATCTTCGCTCCAATTTCAATTGCCTGATCGGCCACATCCGGTACAAATTCCGAACGACGGAACACATCGACCATGTCCACAGGGAAAGGAATCGAGCGCAGGTCTCTGTAACAGGGCACTCCCAGAATCTCCTTGTGTCCAGGATTGACTGGAACCACCAGATTCCCTCGCGTCATCAAAAGTTCGGCGATCCTGTTGCTGTCGCGATACTCTTTTGGGGAACATCCTACTACAGCGATAGTACGATCTTTTGATAATATTTCTCGGATGACGGAGTCGGGAGGATTTTGAAACATGATTCGCTGTAAAAGTTCAAGAGGATCTTTGACTTCTTTGCTATTACGATTATAGACGGGCGTAAGCCAGCTTTTATACTTCGGAACGTTTCCGCGAACGGCTTCGAAGTAAACTTCCTGGATTTTTCCGGTGATCGGACCGATTTCACCGTTTCCGATCTTCCTTCGGTCGATGAAGCCAACTCCGGATATTTCAGCTCCTGTACCGCAAAGAAAAACTTCCTCCGAAGCGTAGAGCTCGCTGCGATTCATGGAGCGTTCTTCGACAACCAGCTTTTGATCTCTGGCAATTTCAAACACGATCGATCGAGTGATGCCTTCCAGCACGTTATCGTAGACAGGTGTGGTAATCAGTTTGCCGCCACGAACGATAAAAATGTTCATGCCGGCGGCTTCTGAAACGGTTCCATCTTCATTTAAAAGGATGGCTTCGTCGAATCCTCCTTCACGCGCTTCGGCTGCAGCCAGCGATACATTGACGTAACTGCCGCTTACTTTTGCGCGCGGCGGAATCGCATTGTCCTGAATACGTCGCCAGGAGGAGACCATAAGGTTCAATGGTCGATCCTTTGTCAAGTACGACCCGATCGGTACCGCGAAAACAAGGAATTCATGCTCTTTGCCCCACTTCAAGCCGATTCTCTGGGCCGACTTGTAGACCATGGGACGAATGTAAACATCTTCCTTGTAGCCGCATTTCCGAATCAGTTCCACGGTAACGTCGGCTAGTTGCTGTGGTGTCTGTTCCATATCGATCATCAACAGGCGCCCGTTCGTTTTCATTCGGGCGTAGTGATCGATCACCCGGAGAATGTAAATGTCATCCTCTTTATCGTTGTAGTAACCGCGGATCCCTTCAAAAATGGCTGATCCATACAGAAAAGCATGGGTCATGATGCTGATCTTTGCTTCTAAGAGCGGAACAAATTTGCCTTCAACAAATGCGTAAGCGTTTGCCAGTTCTTTTGAAGTTACAGCTTGATCGTGAGCATCCATTGTGCAGATTCCTAATCGATGAAGATTTGATAGGGCATCAATAATAGCACAGGTTCTTTTTGCGCAACGCTGGCAAGGGCCATCAGCCTTTTGATCTCGGAACTTAACGGAAATTGGAAGCGTTCTTCTGAAATCATTCCGGTTAAATCTCCAGCCCGGTTCGATGGATAAATCGCGTAACTGAAGTCTCCGAGCTTTGCGAGTTTCCTGGCTTCCTGAACGGCATCCAGCATCCCACCCAGTTTATCAATCAGACCGTTTGATAAAGCCTGATCACCGCTCCATACACGTCCTTGAGCCAAAGCATGAATTTGCTGTTGAGTTTTCTTACGGCCTTCTGCCGCTTTGCGTGTGAATGCATCATAAGTTTCCGACATATGATTCTTAACAATGGCCCATTCTTCTTCGCCATAAGGAACGTAATCGCTGAAAAGATCAGCATGCTTTCCTCGTTTGAGGACTTCTTTTTTCATGCCGATTTTGTCGTAAAGTCCTTTTAAATAGAATTTACCGCCATAAACACCGATCGATCCGGTAATGGTGGATGGGTCCGCGAATATTTTGGTGCCTGCCATCGCTACGTAATAACCGCCGCTTGCTGCAACATCCGACATGGAGACTACAACAGGTTTTTTCTTTGCTGTAATTTGTACTTCACGCCAGATCACATCGGATGCCGACGGGGAACCTCCCGGCGAATCAACGCGAAACACAATTGCCTTCACACTGGAATCCTCGCGTGCATGCTTGAACGATTCACTGACTGTTGTCGACCCCATGAATTCTTCGCCAAAGCCCCGATACGATTCTCCCGGGATGATTGTTCCGGTCGCATAAATGACTGCAATCCGATCCGGCTTCACATTCATTAGATCGCGGAAAGAGGGTTTCTGATACTCCAGCACTGAAATGGAATGCAACTCGTCCAATTTCAAGTTCTTCTTTATCATTCCTTCCAACTGATCGCGATACATCAAATCATCCACGAGTCCCCTGGTTTTCAAATCACGCGTCAATAAAGGACTCTGATCGATCAGCGTTCTTACCGTATCCGCGGTGAGATTGCGATCTTTCGCGATGTCCTGTGTGATTCGTTGAAAGAGACTCTCTAATAGAGCATTCGTTTGCTCACGATCCGGTTCGGACATGCTGTCGCGCGTGTAGCTTTCGCTGCCGCTTTTGTACATGCCGATGTGCTCCATTTGAGCCTCTACACCCAGTTTATCCAGAGTTCCTTTGTAAAATGGTATTTCTGCCCTCAGCCCGATCAAAGTAAACCAGGTATCACTTTGTGGGGGCAGATACAGTTTAGGTGCAGCCGAACAGATGTAGTAATCAATCGTGCCTCCGTCTTCCAGAAAACCATAGACAGGCTTTTTGGATCGGGCGGCAAAGTCCTTGATAGCAGCGCGGATTTCCTGTGCTTTACCCGGGCCCATGCGTGCGAAGGTGGAATTAACGATCAAGGCGCGAATGCGATCATCTGTTTGAGCCTTTTCCAAAGAACGCAAAATGCCTCGAGTGGTCAGAATTTCGCCGACCAGTAGTTTGGTTTTCCAGTCCTGCGGCCCTTCTTCCGGAAGCGGTCCTGTGAGATCCAGAATTAAAGCGCTGTTGTTCTGAACCTTCGGTCCCATCGTCCACACGGCCAGTACAAGAATAAAAATGAAAAGTAAAACAAACCCGAGCAGCATTCGCAGCAGGAACTTAAAAAAACTTTTGATCATAGGAACGCCTCCACCACGCGTTGTCTTGTAATTTAACTTTGGATTCGTCGCTTTTCCACCCGGGGCTGTAATGGCAGAGCAATTTCAGTGTAATCCGAAAAACAGGACTCTTGAATGGATGGTTTTATCTTCTACGAACATGCTTGGTGGGAGAATTGCTCTGCAGAGCATTTGGTGAACCGCTGAACTCAAACGACAAGAGCCATCCATCAATTCAATACTAAAGTTTTGGCGTATTGCGCGGCAAATGCTCTGCCACTACGGAGGTATTTTATCCCAGAGGATGTGGGGTGAGTCTTTTCGTAGAAACATCAGATAACGTCCGATCACAACGCGTTTTGTCGTTTTTTCAAGCAAGGCGAGAAGCTTCCTCCTGGTTCTTCCACAATTGCGCGATCACATCCGGGTTTAAAGAAAGGGAGTACTCGTAGTCGTATTTCATATGCCCCGGCTGATAATTCACTATGGTTTCAAAGAATCCCTCGCGTAATCGGGCCGGTAATCGCGCGACACGGGGATCGTTTTTGCCCAACAGATCGATTGCGTATCGGTCAGCAAAATAAGGAAGAGTTCCGGACCACGTAACGGCGACCTTTGCCTGTGGATTGGTGAATTGTTTAATCAACAAAGCCCGTTCCGTCATGGCCCAATTATCACCTCTATGCGCCGGAGGTGCGATCATAAGAAATTCCAGTAATGCGGCCGGTCCGTAAAAGGAATTGAATGCGATCAGGCTGAATATAAGCAGCGAGATGTTCCACCTGGCTTGACGTTCTTTCAACAGTTGACATAATTCGAACAACGCGTAACTGAAAAGAATAAAGAACTGAGGCATGGCGATCGAGATAAATCGGTTGCTACCGCCATACCCTTCCCAGGCGTCTCCTCCCACGTAAATGCTGTAGGCCATCTGAACGCATAAAATCCATGCGGACAGATATGTGCGAGGATCTTTGCGAACAGCAATGAAGAAGAAGGGGAAAAGAAAAAGCACCCAGTTCATTTTCCATGTGAAGAGGAAGAAATAATAGATCCCGCTTGAGATCCGATAAAGCAGAGGATAACCGGTCATTTTGAGATAGTAAGTGTTTGGGAAGAAATCGCCGTAGTACCAGTAACGGAAGAGAGTTTGGCCGCCAAGGAAGATTCCAAGGAGCAGGATGGAAAGGCTTAGATATTTTGTTCGATTCTGAGGATTATAGAAAAGCAGAAAAGGCAGGAAACCGAAGTAAGTAACAGTCATGTCCATCCGGATGAGCGTTGCTGATGCCAGCAGAAGAAGAGTCATCCAGTCGAACCGCCGGTTTTCAGTGGAGCGCAAAGTTCGAAGGATGCATATGCTGACAATCAAGGTCAGCAAACTGACTTCCATCCCCTGGAGACTCCACATGTTTAGCGGAAGATAAAAGGCGGTCAAAATAACAGCACCGAGCGCAACCACTTGCGATTCAGAGAGCAGGAGAGCTATCTTTTTCGTGATTACAAGATTCCAGGCCAGCAGCAATAGGCCTGTGAATTGTATGAAAAGACTGATTTTTGCGGCAGGAAGTCCCACCGAATGAAACAAGGACATATACACGACCCAAAGCGGATTGGTGAAGCCCTCCACTCGTTCGCCACCCGGATTCCACACCAGGCCATAACCGTTAGCCAGATTTTTGGCGTAACGCATCGACACCATCGCATCATCGAAAAGAGAGTAGTAGCGTTCCCCCTGAAGAACGAAACTTGTTCGAAAAATGTAAAGTCCGGAATAAATAAAGAAGGCGATCAAAACGTACCGGAAGATGCGATCCGCTCGAGC
This sequence comes from uncultured bacterium, assembly GCA_963771165.1. Classification (GTDB taxonomy): domain Bacteria; phylum Acidobacteriota; class HRBIN11; order JAKEFK01; family JAKEFK01; genus JAKEFK01. The sequence goes on from CAVYSN010000021.1 coordinate 325,044, forward strand.
CTGTTCCATCGCAGGTTCATACTACCACACACATATTGTTGGGGTGCAATTCATCGCGCCCGTGTGAGCTGATCGTGCTGCGTTTTGCATTGACCTGTGAACAGATTTCAAAGACAACAAGAAAGCTTGAGAAGGAAAAAATCCTTGCAGGTTATTTGCGCGAACTCGCAGACGAAGATCTGGCAATTGCCTGCTATCTTTATGACCGGTTATCCGTTCGCTTTAAAAGATCAAAGGGTAACGAACGTAGGCTATGCTGCAATCCGTGATGCCTTGGAAGACGTGGAGCGCGGCTCAACGGACAGGCTCGGCCCTCCTGCTGTTGCGAACAGGAGATCTTGGTTCAGCCATCGAAGAATTATTTCAACAAAAGAAACGCGAGCCTGTCTCTGACCTTAAAACATGTTAGATCGTACTACGAGAAGCTTACTACAATTTCGAGTCAACGTGAAAAACGGGCCATTCTTAGCGAAATGCTTGTCGAGAGCCACACCTCTGGAGGCCAAAGTATTTGATCAAGGTTCTGGGGAACGGGATGAGGATCGGGCTGCAGGAAGGTCTGGTGGAATCATCGATCGCAAAGGCTTTCGAGCAGCCGCTTGCGAAAGTGCAGTATGCCAACATGTTGCTGGGAGATATCGGCGAAACCGCTATCCTTGCCCGCTATTCGCGCCTTGACGATGCGCGCATGAAGCTTCTTCATCCGATCAAGCCGATGCTGGCTTCCGTGGAGGAGGATCCGGAAAAGATCCTCGAATCGATGGAAGCGCGTGGTTTGGCAGAAGACAAATATGACGGTATTCGCGCACAGGTCCACAAGGAAGATCAGGAGATAAAGATTTTTTCGCGCGATCTGGACGATATCACTCATTCTTTTCCTGATGTTGTTGAGAAAATGATAACGCTCCCTCATTCCTTCTTGATGGATGGAGAAATTGTTCCCTACAAAGAGGAACGGATTCTGAGTTTCGGCTCTGTTGCAAAATCGTCTTGGCAGGAAAGCGCTTTCCAGTGCAATGTTGGAGCAGATTCCATGTCGTTATTTCGCTTTTGATCTTGTTATTTCTGGATGAGAATCTGCTGATCGACTTGCCGCTTCAGGAAAGGCGTAATCAATTGTTCAGGCTTCAAAACCTGTATTCCGCGCCATTTTCAATTTCAGAACAGCGAACCATCCGGACGGTGGATGAACTCGAAGCCTGTTTTGACGCTTCAAGAGGCCGCAACAATGAGGGGCTTGTGATTAAGCATCCCGATTCGCCGTACAAGCCTGGAAAAAGGGGTAAACAATGGCTCAAGCTGAAACGTGCGCTTGTGACACTTGATGTGGTTGTTGTCGCCGCTGAATACGGGCATGGCAAACGGGCCGGACTTCTTTCCGATTACACATTCTCAGTGCAGCATCAGGGGAAACTTCTCACAATCGGGAAAGCGTATTCCGGAATTACGGACAAGGAACTGTTTCAATTGTCGGAATTATTTCACAAAATTTCCATTCGTGATGAAGGATTCATGCATTTCGTGCCGCCGCAAGTTGTGTTCGAAGTCACTTTTGACAGAATCAATCGCAGTGATCGCCACACAAGCGGTTTTGCTTTGCGTTTTCCGCGAATTAAAAGCATTCGATGGGACAAAAAACCTGAAGAGATCGATACGCTTGAGACAGTGGAGAAGCTTTACCAAGCCCAGGAACAAAACTGAGAATTCAATAACCGAGTCCGTATCGATCGGGTAATTTTGTTCACAAGAACGTGTGACCTTGATGTACGTCACGAATCACGCGGATCAATTTTTCACGAGCTGTGTCTTTTAGAAGATAGGCGGCGGCACCGGCCTGCATACTCTTTTGTATATCTTCAGGGAAATCGTAAGCGCTCAACATAATGAAGCGAGCATCCGGATGTTGTCTGCGAATTGCGTGAACGGCATCGATGCCATTCATTCCCGGCATACTCAAATCCATGAGGGTCACATCCGGAGCAATTTTTTCGTAAGAGGTCACGGCGATCTGGCCATTGGCGGCCTCGGCTACGACTTGCATGTCCGGTTGGATGTTGATGAGCCGGGTCATCGCCTCGCGAACAAGGCTATGGTTATCGACGACGAGAATCCTAATTGGCTTTGTTTCTTGCATCACAAATTTAACCCGCGCTAAGAATATACAAAGCAGCGGCGTACTTCATGTCTCGCAGGTTGGAATCAGAATACCCAAGCTAGTGCAGCGGCAGGTCTAACTTAAGTTATAGAAAAATCTCTAACCAGGCTTTAACGCAAAGACGCCACGACGCAAAGATTTTAAAAATATTATTTCTTTGCGGCGTTGCATCTTTGCGTTAAAGGGCTATTCCAGGCGGACGAGGCCGCGTTTCAGGGCCACAGAAACGGCCTGAGTGCGGTCTGTGACGTTGAGTTTGGAAAGGATATTGTTGACATGGGATTTGACGGTGCCCTCGGATATTCCGAGCTGATCTCCAATTTCCTTGTTGCTGTTGCCTTTCACTATCAGTTTCAGCACTTCAAATTCACGTGAGGTCAGCTCATTGCCGCCGACCCTTTCCGCTAAACGGGTGGCAACGTTGGGCAGGTATGCAGCGTTCGCCGTTATGCACTCGAAGGATTGCGGAGATCAATTCATTGCGTGGGGAATCTTTCAATAAGTAACCGCGGGCGCCGGCTTGAATGGCCTTATAGATATCTTCTTCGTGATCAAAACTGCTCAATATGATGATTCGTGCGTTCGTGAATTCATTTCGAATGCTTTCGATTGCCTGTGCGCCGCTCATGTCGGGCATTCGCATATCCATGAGGGTGATGTCGGGACGAACTTTGCGATACAACTGCATTGCTTCTTGTGCGGATCCCGCTTCACCAACCAGTTCCATCTTTTTATCGGTGCTGATAATTCTAGCAATGCCTTCGCGAACGACGGGATGGTCGTCCACAATCATCACTCGTATCAGTTCGGATTTCGACATATTAAGCCTTCATGATATCCGGAACGATCTAATCTATTCCATTCTATACAAACGGCTGGTTCTGTAAAATGGTTAGATGAATATTTCCACAGCAACGCAGCCCGGGCAGGTGGCAGCCTTCCATGAGATCAAGTGGCAATGGCGCAAAAAACTTGTCGAAGGAAAATTTTACGCGGAAGGGGAGCAGGTCATTTGTCGCTTACTCCAATCGTCGGTTGAAATCCTGTCGATGTTGATGACACCCGAGTATCTTGAGCAGTGGAAAGACGTGATTGCCTTACGAAAAGATTCGATCGGCACCATCTGGATTACGGAAAAGAACTGGATGGAAAGAAATACAGGACAAAAATTGAATCAAGGATGTTTAGCCATAGGGAGGATTCCTGAGCCGCCACCGCTGCAAAGTTTTCTTGACTGCAGGTTCTTGCTGCTTTTTAGCTCTGGATGGACTCGATCATGCAGTCAACGTTGGAGCCATCGTGCGAAATGGTGCGGCCTTCGGTGTTTCAGCGATTTTTGTGGATCGGAGCACGGTTCATCCTTATTCCTGGCGTTCCATCAGAACTTCTCTTGGTGGCATTTTCCATGTTCCCGTGTGCGTTGTTGATTGCCTCAAACAATGCCTGTCCGGATTGAAGACTCAAGGCATCAAAGTCATCGCTGCAGATCCGAATGGCACGATATCCATCGGCGAAATCGATTTTTCCAAACATTCCTGTCTTCTATTCGGCAATGAACACAGGGGAATTTCGAAAGAGCTTTTGAGTCTTGCTACGGCCCGCGTTGCGATTCCTGTTTCAGCAAATCTGGATTCACTGAATGTTGCAGCAGCGAGCGCGATCTTTCTGCATTACGCTCATAAAGCTAAAGCTTTCGCGCTACAACAATCACAGAAAGCCCCATGAAGTGTGCCAGAGGTCTTTCCAGTTTCAGAAAAGGCAAAACAAAGTGGAAGCGACTGCATAGCTGTTCCGGCAGCTTTCGCACTTTCAGGATCTTACCGTAGACGTACCATCCGATCATTCCGATCACATTTACATATTCAGCTTTAAGGATTTCAAAAGACGACTTTCGGATCAACTGAGTGATCGATTCTTTTGAATAGCGTCTGTAGTGTCCGAATGATCGATCCAGACTTCCATAAAGAAAACTCATTGCCGGGACCATTAGAATGAGATGACCTCCCGGCTTGATCCGCGCATGGATGCATTGAAGAGCCCCAATGTCGTCTTCCAGATGCTCTACAACATTCAGGATCACAACTGTGTCATAGGTCTCGTCTGCTGGAAATGGCGTATAAAGATCCCAGCAGATCGCGCGATTGAATTCTCGCGACAGTTCCTCGACAAGCCGTGGATCGTTGTCAGAAACATGGTATTCTGTGGCGCTTTCAATTCCCCATCTTGCAAAATTTCCGATTCCGGCCCCAATTTCAAGCACTTTGCCTTTTAAAAAGGGACGAACGCGGCCGGCCAACCATTTGTAATACGGTCCGGCCTGGCTGAGCGTTTCCAGGCTTTCGCAGATTGCATCCTGCGTTTCTAATTGCATAAGCCGAGATACTATCACAGAAGACTTTTCCTGTGCCTGTTTGTCCGGATATCCACAAGGTGTAGCGTTTGCGCAAAATTCGTTTCGAAGCTTATGCTATCCTATACGCTAGAAAGTATCCGGGTTGATCGGTGGGCGTGACGATTTAACAGCCGCCAGACATCCGTTCACTTTACGTTAAACATGGCCGCCATTCCGCAAAAAATCGGCAAATATCAAGTTGAATCTGTCCTGGGCAGAGGGGGTATGGGCGAGGTGTATAAAGCTCACGATTCAGCGCTGGGAAGATTCGTTGCGCTGAAAGTGATGCGCGGACCTGCCCTGGACGATACGAATGCACGGGAACGATTTATCCGTGAAGCACAATCAGCCGGCGGCCTCAGACATCCCAACATCGTAACAGTCTACGACCTGGGCGAATACGAAGATCGCATGTATATTGCCATGGAATTCATTCATGGCGAAGACCTGGAGCATCTAATCAAGAAAGAAAGCTCCCCTGACACTGGACGACAAATTCAACATCATGATTCAAGTCTGCGAAGGGATCAGCTATGCCCACAAAAACCAGATTGTCCACAGAGATTTGAAACCTTCGAATATCAGGATTGATGAACAGGGTATCGCCAAAATCATGGATTTCGGGATCGCCAAGCTCGAATCATCCAACATGACCGCATCCGGAACAGTGATGGGCACTCCTTATTACATGTCGCCGGAACAGGTTCGCGGAATGCGTGTCGATCAGCGAAGTGATGTCTTTTCATTGGGCGCCATCCTCTACGAGCTTGTTCACTTACAAGAAAGCATTCGAAGGTGAACTCGCAACAGTGTTTTTCAAAATCGTTCATGAGCAGCCGCGAACCGATTGCGGAACTTCTCGGTGTACCTGCTGAACCGGTCCAGGACATTATCGACGCATGTTTGGAAAAAGATAAATCAAAGAGAATTCAGTCTGCGAATGAATTGCTCGACGCTCTGAGAAAAGGCCATCAATGGTATCTGGAGAACCAGATGTTGCAGGCTACAGGGCTGGAGAAAGATCCGCAATCCAACATTTCAACTTTTCGAATGGCCTCTGACTCCTTCTGCCGTCAAACCCAGAACCGTTACACATCCCCCAGCAGCTTCTCCTACTGAACTCCTGAGTGCCCAGCAAACAGCACATCACGAATCCGCTTCTTCTGCTCCCACGGCCATGATGCAGAACGGAACTTCGCAGCCGATTGCACCACCCCCCATTCCGACTCCCGTGACCGTTTGCAGACCGCAGGTCCGATGTCGACTATCGCAGAAACAGTACCCAAACCGGTTCCAGCCAGCAAAGCTCCCTGGATTGTGTTGATCCTTCTCCTGGTTGTATTGGGAACCAGCGTAACCGCATATTTTTTGTTCTTTCGGGAAAATGGAAAGAAAACGGACGAAGCGAAGACCGATGGAAAAAAAGATCTTCCGATTGAAAACAAGAAATTAACAGATCCGTCGATTGATCAGATCAAGGTATCGAGCTTTGCAAACGAAGTAGCTTCTGCAAAAGCGCTTCACCAGAAGGGCAGATACGAAGAGGCAGTAAAAATTTACAGCGATGTACTGTTGAAGAATCCGTCCGATCCCCAGGTTCATTTTTTGTTAGGCGCTTCTAAAAAAGCGTTGGGAAAACCTCAGGAAGCATTGCTTGCTTTTCAGAAGGCGGTGGAATTCGATGAGAAACATCAACAAGCGTGGGAGCAGATCGGGGATCTGCTGATGAACCGTATGGATTATCGCGGCGCGGAAAATGCATTTTTGAAGTCCTCCGCATTAAACCCCGCCTCCGCTCCAAGCTGGGAAGGTCTTGCGCAAACGTACCTTTATCAGCAAAAAGCGGCTGAAGCGGAAAGCGCATACGAAAAACTTCTGGAGATCGAACCGGATAACTTACCCGCGATTTATAACCTCGGGGTCATTCAGCATCAGAGCAATAAGAATGAGGCGGCAAAGGAATCATTCAAGAAAGTCATCCGTTTAAATCCGAATTACGCAGAAGCCTATAACAATTTAGGCGGAATCTACCTCATGGAAGGTCAGGTCGATCTATCCATTCAAGAGAATGAGAAAGCATTGCAGCTCAAACCGGGTCTTGCTACAGCTCATTATTCGCTGTTTAGCGCTTATGAGCTGAAAAAAAATTATCCCCTCGCGGTTGAACACCTGAAACAATATATTCAGATTACAGGTGACGACGATCCTGCGCTCAAGGAAAAGATTGAAAAATACACCCGCTAGTTCGTTAAAAGTTACAAGTTAAGAGTTAAAAGTGCTGTCCTGCTGCGCCTTTAACTTTTAACCTTTAACTTTTAACATCTCGCATGGACTCTCTTTACCGTTCGTATAATGACTATCTCCGTAAACGTTACGGAGGGCGCGTTCACAAAGTCTCTCTCGATGCCGGCTTTACGTGTCCGAACCGGGATGGGTTAAAAGCGGTGGGCGGCTGCATCTATTGCAACAACGACACCTTTAATTTCAGTCAGAAGTCCACTCTTGCGGATCAATTACGGGCCGGAATTACAAAGGCGAAGCGCCGGTTCGGGGCAACGAAATTCATTGCCTATTTTCAGGCATATACAAACACCTATGCTTCCGTGGACACGCTATACGATGCTTATAGTACTATCCATGAATTTCCCGAAGTTGTCGGGCTATCGATTGGGACGAGGCCTGATTGCGTTCCCGATGAAGTCCTCGAAATGATCGAGACGTTCACGGGCACTCATGAGGTTTGGATTGAGTATGGACTGGAATCGAGCCACGAGGAAACCCTCCGCCGCATCAATCGGGCTCATACCTTTGGAGAATTTCAGGATGCAGTCTTGCGAACGGCAGGCAGAGGCATCAAGATCGCGACCCACATCATTATCGGCTTTCCTTGGGAGTCAGAACAAACCATTTATAGAACCGGCATGGACATTGCCTCATTGCCTATTGATGCGATCAAGATCCACAATCTCCACATCGTTCGCGGGACCGCGCTCGAGCGAATGTATGAACGTTCCCCTTTTGATGTGATTTCTTTGCAGCAGTACGCAAAATGGACGGCCCATATTCTGGAACTGCTTCCGTCCGAAATGATTGTGCTGAGACTCAGCGCAGAATGCCCCACTGATCTGCTTGTGGCGCCGGACTGGTGCAATGCCAAGAAAGAGATCGCAGCAGCAATTGTTGGAGAACTCCAGCAGCGCAATTCGTATCAGGGAAAGTGCTTCAACAGAGAGTTAAAGGTTAAAAGTGTTTGCTCGGAAAGGCACCTTGAACCTTAAACTGTTAACCTTTAACTTCTCTTATCCACAGGCGCGCATGAATAGAAAGATTCCAAAAAAAATGAATCCTGCAGCTAACGCTGAAAAAAGGCAGCCCAAAAACTGGCCGCTTTGTTTGGGCGGTTCCTCATCGGCTTGAATCGGATCAGCCATGTCGAGATCATATCACCAGTTCAGTCCTGTCAGCTGAGCGCTGAGCTCCCATAACCTCCGCGCGGCATTTGCATCCTGCGAAAGTGGTGAAGAGTTTACAATTTTCTCCCGGTTCAAATACTTTCCGGTCACACCCTCTAGTTCCTGCGAGTAAACTGCGTGAACGACTGCGTTTGCTCCGGCATCGGGATGGCCTGCAGTCAATCGAACCAGAAAACGGAGGAATCCAGGAGCCTCACGAAAAATACCTGTATTCAAATATCCGGGATGGAGAGCGTTCACGCGTGACTTTTGTTCCTGCAAGTCTTTCAGCGAGCTCCCGCGAGAACAGAATGTTGCAAAGCTTCGATATGCTGTAAGCTCCGAATCCTGAAAAATTCTTTTCACCCTGCAGATTTTCAAGAAAATCCGGCTTGACGTTTCTATGTGCTTCTGAAGATACGTTGATGATGCGAGCAGGAGCGCTTGCTTTCAGTCGTTCAAGCAGGAGCTGAGTCAAAAGAAAGGGGGCCAGATGGTTAACCGCAAATGTCATTTCGATTCGATCCGGCGACAGCATTTTTTTGCGAACCGCCACACCTGCATTGTTGACCAAAACGTGGAGTTCCTGGTTTTTGTTGAGGAAATCAGATGCGGCCTTTCGAATCGAAGTCTGGCTCGAAAGATCCGCAATCAATAACTGCGTTTTGTGATTTCCCGTGGTCCGAACGATTTCATTCAACGATTCGGTTCCACGGCTGTGATCGCGACAGAGCAAAATGACGATGGCTCCTTTTTCGGCAAGTAAGAAAGCGCTCTTTCGGCCGATGCCGCTGCTGGCCCCGGTTACAATGCAAACTCTATCTTTCATCTCATTATTCTATTTGGCATCAGCCGATCCGCAATCATCGATTGAAAAAGTGGAGAGCCGACGTCCCGTACATTCGTGTGCTTGCGCAGGCGCAGAAAACTGCGCTACGCTAACTATATGGATGCATTGACCCGATGGAAAGAGATGACGAAAGATCTCCAATACACGGAAGATTTTGAATGTCCCAGCTGCCACAAAGGAGTATTACACTACACAACCATTGAGCCGTATCCTCCCGGTCTGGACGAGCAGGGACGGAAACAGTACAGGCGGATGTCCATCGAGCAATGCGGCACATGCAAAACGAAATTTCTGCGTCCTTATGATTGATGTTTTGCTCCCATGAAAGTGGAATTTGTCGGCGTCGGTGAAGCTTTTGACGAAACCCTTCCGAACAATTCCCAGATCCTGGAATGGCAGGACGCCCGGCTTTTGATTGATTGCGGCTATTCGATTCCCCAGGCGCTATGGAAGCTCCATCCGGATCCGGAATATCTGGATGCCATTTACATCAGTCATCGACATGCGGATCATTATTTTGGACTTCCTTCCGTACTTGTCAGGCTTGCAGAAGACAAAAGAAAGAAGCCAATGACCGTTATTTCTGCAGAGGGAACGAGGCAGACCGTTCTGGAAATGATCGACTATGCCTATCTGGCGAATTCTTCCAAAAATCAACTATGAACTTACTTTTCAGGGGGTTTCGACGGCACATCCCCATATATTCAGGAACGCTCAATTGGAATTCGCTGTCTCTTCCCATTCGGTGCTGAATTTTGCGATCGCTGTATCCAGGGATGGACGGAAGTACGCCTACAGCGGCGATGGAAATTTTAATGACCACACACGGCGCCTCTACCAATCCTGCTCTTTGCTGGTTCACGAAGCTTATGCTTTCGGGTCCATTGTGCAGGGGCACGCTCAGATCGCGGATCTGGTAAGAATGGCTGAGCAACAGAAAATCAAACGGCTGGCGCTGACACATATTCAAAGGGAAGTAAGAAAGACAAGATGGAAAGAATTAACGGATTTTGTACGAAACTTTGACTTGACGTGATCATTCCTGAACCCGGAGACGTATTAGATGTGTAGAGGTGATGGTTGTGGATAAAAAAGTCGATTTTTTGGAGGACTTCAAAAAGATCAATAAGAAAGCGGTTTCCGTAAAAAAGAAACCAAAGCGTAAGAAATCGGATAAAAAAGTTTCATGATGCTTACAGGGAGATGTAAGGGTTAGTGGGCTGAAATTATTGATGTCGCGAAGCATCTCGAGGAGCGCCATTCCCGTCACGAAGCGTTGATTAAAACTCATTGCTCATTGCTTCGGCACTGAATATAATGCTGCTGACATGAGACGAATGAGCGTCCTGGCTCTGGCTCTTTTCCTTCTCTCCCCTCGCACTTTTTGCCGAGGAGCAACTTTTGCTCAACGCCAACTTTGAGGATGCGGATCTTCACGGCTGGAAGATGGCAGGGGACCTTTGTGTTGCCCCATCCTTCTGCGCCGGGGAAGCACAGGGTAAATACTGGGTTGCTTTCAGCACAAATAATGAGGAGGATCCGATTACAATGTGCGGCGCCAATTCCATTGGCGGTCTTGAAACTGCGCTTCGATCTCCGAATCTTGCTTTCAGCGGCAATCCCTCCAGGATTCGCGTCGATTTCAAGGTGAAGTTCCTGACCAATGAGAATACAGGGACCGACCTTGGAAATGATAGCTTGATCGTTCGGCTCCTGACAGCGGGCGGTCCCGTTGTGCTGGCAGCATTCGATGATTCCGGAGGATCCCCGGAGTCGAAAAATCTGGTGATCCGCGGCGACATGCACTTTCGAGAGAGCGGGTGCAGCCCAACCTGGAAGTATGAGACGGGTCTACTACAAGTATCGTATGATCGTGTCTTCCGGGACCCTTTTCGCACAGAGATGTCATCCGGACCTTTGGCGCTCGAATTTTCGCTCAGCAATCATTTTGACAAAAACTTTGACTCGGCGGTTGTCATTGATGATGTACAACTGCGCGTTTTTCAGTGAAGGCTAAAGAGGTTCCCCATGAAAAAAATATTCGTTTTAATGTTTTTATGTTTCCCACTGATTTCTGCAGCACAGGATTACCCCTGGGACCTATCCGTATTTGGCGGCGGCGCTATGTTTTGCGACGAAGCGGGATGCTTTGGACCGAGCGGTTTTGCTGCCGGCGGATCCTTTGGTCGTCAATTTACTAACCGCTGGGCATTTGAACTGGAAGGCACATATGCGCGGACCGAAGAGATCCTGCCTTCCCGGTTCGACACTTTCACCGGGCAATTCTATACACCTGAACAGGTTAGACGCAGATTCTGGAGCGGCTTCGCATTTCTCGGTACACTTGCCGGATTTGGTGAGGCTTCCAACCTCTTCATCTCGATTGGATCTGGCTGTTGCTTATGAACATCGTGAAGAGATTGTGCCGGAGGGCGTTTTTGCACCCGATAAAACACTCGGACTCAAAGGGGGGATCTCCGGTGGAGCCGGCATGAATTTGTGGTTCTCCAAACACTGGGGAATCCGTCCTGAAGTAAAGTTCTATCTCATTGCGACTCCCCTTTCGGGCGTCCGCTACACGGGTGGTTTGATCCACCGGTTCTAGGATGATCCGTCCCGGTTCTCGTGTAGCGGTCGAGCGGCTCGAGAGCCGCATCCTTCGTTCCAATCCGCTGGGCGATCCCTTCGTGAGGGATCTTCCAGTTTATCTCCCGCCATCGTACTATAATAGTAGTACGGAATATCCGGTTGTCGTCTGTTTGTCCGGTTTCACCGGCAGCGCATGGTCCTGGTTTAACTTTCAGGCCTGGGTCCCCACAATGGATGAAAGGATGGACAGTCTTGTCGCTTCCGGTGTTCCTGAAATGATTCTTGTCTTTCCAGATTGTTTTACAAGATATGGTGGAAGCCAGTACCTCGATTCGCCGGCTGTGGGCGATTACCGTTCGTATATTACTGACGATGTTCTGCCTTTTATTGATCAGATGTATCGAACCAAAAAGGACCGGCATTTTCGAGGCATTCTGGGCAAGTCGAGCGGCGGATTTGGCGCCATTTCGATGGCGATGGAACGTCCGGACCTTTTTTCTGCTGTTGCATGCCATTCCGGGGACATGTATTTCGAGTATTGTTATATTCCGGATTTTTCAGGTGCGTTTCGTTTGCTGCAGAAGTATGGCGGGATTCGTCATGTTCTTGAAAAATTTGATCAGATACCAAAAACGGGGAAAGAGGATCATGCATTGCTGAACACATTGGCGATGTCAGCCTGTTATTCTCCGAACCTTGATAACAAGCCTTCGCTTTTCGATCTACCTTTTGATGAAGAAACCGGAAAGATGCACGACCGGATTTGGAAAAAATGGAAAAGACTGGATCCGGTTGAGCTGATCAAATCCAGGGCGGAGAATCTGAGTCAATCCGGTCTCATTTATGTCGATTGCGGGAATCGCGACGAATTCGGACTGATGATCGGGGCACGTATTTTCGTCAAGCAGCTAAAAAAACTGGGAATCTCTTATCACTATGAAGAATTTGACGGCGGACACTTCAACATCCAGCACCGCTATGATAACTCGCTTAAAAGAATGGCAGAATACTTTAGTAAATAGGGCAGGAGAATGATTGCAGATTGTAGATATCAAATTGATAATGTCGGCAGTAAAAGTTAGAGCGCTATCTTGATGTCGTTGCCGTCCACCTGCACGTCATACTTCGTCAATTTTGCAGCAGGATTAAAACTGCTTTGACAGGTTGTAACGTCGAATTGCCAGCCATGCCAGGGGCAGGTAATCATGTTCCCTTCGAGTTCACCTTCCCCAACGGGTCCTCCGCGATGGGGGCAAACATTCTGAAATGCGAAAAAATTGCCGCTCAAATTCCAGATGGCGATCTGATTCCCATTCACATCAAAGACTTTACCTGTGCCTTGTGGAATTTCTCCCGCTTCGGCAACCTTTTTATACTCTGCCATATCACCCCTTAAAACCTTGAATTCCTAAACCTTCGTCGTTCGCACACCACCGAATTGAAGAATGTCCCGCGCAAGTTGAAGTAGTCTGGACGGTGATGGTTGCAGGAACGGAAGCACATTATGGTACCATCCACGAAGATGGTTTTCAACCACAACGCCGGTTAACGGATTCAAGAATAGTACGCGGTCAGCCAGATCTTGCATGAACCGAATATCGGACGTAAAAATCAGCGAAGTATAGTTTAATTTTCGTCGCGTTCGGCGAACCAGCTCCGCTAATTTTCGAGTGACTCCATATGACAAATCTTCAGTCGGTTCGTAAAAAACCACCAGACGGGGCCGAAAAGCGAGGCTCCTTGCCAATCGTACTTTCATCCTGAGAAGCGACCCTGCTTCTCCCATAGTTTGGGATAGATCTGTAATCGTTAACTGCACCAGATTCGCCATATTTAAAACCGCGGTACTGAGACGTGGTTCATTCATATCGGCGGACTGGCTCCGAAACAGCGTGGCTATATTTTCCCCAACCGATGAGTTTTCCTGGAAAGGAGTGCCGGCGCCATAAATTCCAAAATGTCCGATATAGTCAAACCATGTTTTGTCCAGGATTTCACGGCTGTCGCTACCGTAAAGGTACACACTTCCTTTTTCCGGTGAATACGCGCCGGTGATTTGATTTGTGATGATCTCGGCAATATCTTCCCGTAATCCGTAAAAAGCAACGCATTCTTTATCGTAGATTTGAAGGTCATCAATGCAGACGGCGGGCGAACCATGAAGCATCTTCACGGTGTTTTGAAAATGGATTGCTGTCTTCACGGCTCAGACTTCAACAACTCAAATATATTATGAATGACAGCAGAAGGGGGCGGAACCGGAATTTTATGAACCGCAACAATCGGTTTTGTACCCGCAGTGTTCACACCAGTAAACAGCTCTCATGCGAAACATCGGTTTTCCACAACGGTCACAGAGGACCTTTTCTTCCTGTTTATCGGTCGCTTTTGTCTTTGGTTCCGAACTCATCACCCTTGTAATGCATTTTAACTCAAAATTGTGAAGGAATTGTAGGGGCGGGCCTTAGACCCGCCCCTACAGTAATGCTTCGGGAATAAAATCTGTACGTGGTGCTTGTGATTCAAACTGATTTGACTTGGAAATCGAATTGTTCGACATTATTACGGATGGAACAGGAAGCCTTCAGGCTTACAAGGTTGGCAAAATCAGGCGGTTGAGCAGGCAAACTGAGTCCGTTGGACTTGGCTAAAATCCTCAAACACCTGGATCTGAAAGGAGTAACAAACCCGAACCTGCTGGTCGGTTTCGAGACTTCTGACGACGCAGGTGTCTACAAATTAAATGATTCAGTCGCCCTCGTCCAAACGGTCGATTTTATTACGCCAACTTGTGATGATCCCGTCATTTTTGGTCAGATTGCTGCCGCGAATTCATTAAGCGATGTCTATGCGATGGGCGGACGCCCTATAAACGCGATGAATGTATGCTGTTTTCCGCAGGAAGGTGTTGAGGATAGCGTGCTTGCAGACATCCTGACGGGTGGTCACCAAAAAATTCAAGAGGCGGGTGCAACGCTACTCGGTGGCCACACTGTAAAAGATAGTGAACTGAAATACGGACTATCTGTAACCGGTTTGATTCATCCGGATCAGATTCTTAGGAACAGCACCTGCAGACCGGGTGACAAGCTGATACTGACGAAAAAGATCGGTACAGGGGTCATCGTCACAGGTTTCAAGAATGATTTGATCACCTGGGAGCAGGCGGAAGAAGCAATGATGAACATGGCTACGCTCAATAAAGTGGCTTGTGAAACGATGCTCGAAATTGGAGCTCATGCGTGCACGGATATTTCCGGATTTGGTCTCGCCAGACACCTTTGCGAAATGGCTATCGGAAGCAAAGTCGGAATCCAGTTGTATCTACCGAAGGTCCCGGTGTACCCTATCAGTATTGAGCTGTTCGCGAAAGGAATTCGAACAGGCGTGACATTGTTAAATAAGCAATCATCCGCTGAATATATTTCGTTCGAAAAAGAGTTGCCGCGCGAAAAAGAGATGGTGCTCTATGATCCCCAAACTTCCGGGCCTCTTGCGATTTCTGTTGCCGCTGAGAAAGCAGAGGAACTCGTTTCCTTGTTGAAAGAAAAAGGGGTTCGGGATGCTGCAATCATCGGCGAGGTTGTGGAGAGTTCCGTACCTAGACTTTTCGTTTCTGACTCCCTATAATGACCGTGACCTACGGGTTTTTCACCACAGAGGGCGCCGAGGACGCAGAGCCAAAAGGATTTTCTCAGCGCTACTCTGCGTCCACTGCTGTGAGAATAGGGACTTTGATGCAGGATTATGTGGCGCTGACGTTGATGGCGGTCATTGTCGCAGGACTCGTCAGCGTTATCATCTGGC
This sequence comes from uncultured bacterium, assembly GCA_963771165.1. Taxonomy (GTDB): domain Bacteria; phylum Acidobacteriota; class HRBIN11; order JAKEFK01; family JAKEFK01; genus JAKEFK01. Next base: position 340,289 of record CAVYSN010000021.1, read on the forward strand.
TCAGTCAAACTCTAGGCCCCAAAAGCACTTCACCCATTAAAGAAGAGCCTTTTGAAACGGGAATGAAACCGTTCCGCGTCATGAGGGGGCATGTGCCGGTCAAGTTTTATCTGGTCGCTCTTCTATTCGTTGTATTCGATGTAGAATTGACATTCCTCTTTCCCTGGGCGATTGTTTTTCGCGAACTGGGAATGCTGGCTTTTGTCAGCATGGTTCTGTTTTTGTCACTCCTGTTTCTGACGCTGATTTATGCCTGGAAGAAAGGAGTTTTAGCATGGAAGTAGATAAAGTTCTTGCAGGTGATACTTTTTTCACATCTCGATTGAATGACGTCATCGGCTGGTCACGGAAATTTTCGATCTTTCAATATCCGTTTGTAACTGCTTGTTGCGGCATGGAATACATGTCGGTCAGCTGTGCACATTATGATATAGATCGTTTTGGCGCAGGTTTGCCGCGTTTTTCTCCGCGACAGGCTGATCTTTTGATGGTTGTTGGAACCATCAGTCAAAAAATAGCTCCGGTTCTGGTGCGAATCTACGAGCAGATGTGCAATCCGAAGTGGGTTGTCGCTTTTGGCGTATGCACCTGTACCGGTGGATTCTATGACGATTACGCTACGGTCCAGGGAATCGATACGATTATTCCCGTAGATATTTACATTCCCGGATGTCCTCCTCGTCCTGAAACGGTTCTGGACGGTTTGATGAAACTGCAGAAAAAAATTGCCGGCCAAAAACAGGCCGTCTAACGCGTCGCTGGAATCCTGATGGAACAAGGCAAACTCGTCGAATCCCTTCGTTCAGAAATCGCCAGTCATATTACCGGATATCACTCCTACTGCGGTGATGATACGCTGATCGTACGCCGCGAATCTCTCTTTGAAGTCATGAAGACTCTGAAGGAAAAATTTCAGTTTGAGATGCTCATGGATATTTGCGCCGTTGACTATCTGGGGCAAGAGCCGCGTTTTGAAGTTGTATACCATTTGAATTCGCTCACACACAACGTTCGGTTACGCGTGAAAGTTCCTCTCAAGGAAGGTGAAGAGGAAATTGAATCTGTCACGCCTCTCTGGCAGATCGCCAACTGGCTCGAACGCGAGACGTGGGACATGTCCGGCATTCAATTCACAAATCACCCTGATCTTCGCCGTTTGTTGATGTATGAGGGATTTACCGGACACCCGCTGCGAAAGGACTATCCGATCAACAAAAGACAACCGATAGTTAAGCCAAAAAATGAGTACAGATAATTCCGAACAGATTCTTGTCGATGCTCCCGGCAACATGATGCTGAATATGGGTCCTTCCCATCCAGCCATGCACGGTGTTGTACGTATCATCCTGGAGCTTGAAGGTGAGCTTGTCAAAAAAGCGGAGCTTGAAATTGGTTATCTGCACAGGGCCTTTGAAAAGCACTCCGAAAGTGTGACATACACGCAGGTCTTTCCCTGGACAGACCGGCTAAATTATGTTTCGCCGTTGATCAACAATTTCGGTTATGCGATGTGCGTTGAAAAACTACTCGGGATCAAAGTCACTCCCCGGTGCGAGTATGTGCGTGTGGTCATGAGCGAGATTTCGCGAATCACGGATCACCTCACCTGCATCGGCGCTTCCGCGATGGAACTGGGTGCGTTTACGGTATTTCTTGTATTTGATGAAAGCGCGTGAATATCTGTACGAACTCGTGGAGGATGTTACGGGCGCCAGAATCACAGTCAGTTATGCGAGAGTTGGCGGTGTAAAAGCGGATCTACCGTCGAATTTTTCCGAACGGTGCAGCGTACAGTTAAAAAAAGTGCGAGACGCTATAAAAGAATGCGACGGTTTGCTGACACGAAATCGAATCTTCATGGATCGTATGCAGGGAATCGGTGCGATCTCCAAAGAGGATGCGATCAATTACAGTTTCAGCGGACCGATGTTGCGTGCCTGCGGAGTTCCTTACGATGTGCGCCGCGCCTATCCTTATCATGCTTATGAGGATCTGGACTTTGAAATTCCGGTCGGCGAAAACGGAGATAATTTCGACCGTTACCTCGTGCGCATGGAAGAGATGGAACAGAGCATGCGAATCATCCACCAGGCAATGGAAAAAATGCCGGGTGGGGCGGTCCATGTGGATGTTCCGGAGATCGACCCGGCTGTAACCGTTGATGAAGCCAAAATGGGACTCATCGCGGAGATTGCGGATCAGCAGGTCGATGTATCACCGAATCTGGAAGGGCAGGAGCGTGACGTTTATTATTCGGTAAATCCGGACGCAAAATCCGTTGTGATTCCACCCAAGCAGAAGTCTTACACAAGCATTGAAGGTTTAATGAATCATTTTAAGTTGATCATGTATGGTCACGGAATTCGGCCGCCCAAGGGTGAAGCCTACAGTCTTGTTGAAGGAGGAAATGGCGAACTAGGCTTTTACATCGTCAGCGATGGGTCGGACAAACCTTATCGTGTTCGGGCTCGTGTTCCCTGTTTTCCATTTGTCGCGGCGTTTCCCAAGATGATTGAAGGCTCCATGATTGCAGATATCATTCCATCATTCGGTTCGATCAACATGATAGCGGGAGAACTGGACCACTGAACAATTTGTTAAAAGTTAAAAGTTCAAGGCTAAAAGTGTTTCGTCGCCTGCGCAAACACCTTTAACGTTTAACCTTTAACTTAAGTTATGCCTACTCTGAAGATAGACGGACGCGAAGTTACAGTTGATAAGGGACGCACGATCATTCAAGCGTGCGAACAGCTCGGGATCGAAGTTCCACGCTATTGCTATCATCCCGGTTTGCGTGTTGTGGGCTCCTGCCGCATGTGTCTTGTGGATGTTGAAAAGATTCCGAAGCTGCAGATCGCATGCAACACCCCTGCTTCTGATGACATGGTAGTCTGGACACAAAACGAAAAGGTCAAAGAGGCACGCCGTTCTGTCCTTGAATTCCTGTTGCTGAATCATCCGCTCGATTGTCCTGTTTGTGACCGCGCCGGCGAATGTGAGCTGCAAAACTATTACATGAAGTATGCTCAGCACGACAGCAGGCTCCAGGAAAACAAAGTAAAAAAGCGAAAAGCGTTTCCGATCGGACCACATGTAATTCTGGACCAGGAACGTTGCGTTTTGTGTTCACGCTGCGTACGTTTTACGAGCGAAGTCACTCAGACTGGCGAGCTTGGCATTTTCCAGCGCGCTACGCATTCGGAAGTTAATATTTATCCTGGCCGTGAATTGGATAACAACTATTCCGGTAATGTCGTGGATATTTGCCCGGTGGGTGCTCTGCTGGATCGTGATTTCCGTTATCAGATGAGCGTCTGGTATCTGAAAGAACAGTTTTCCGTTTGTCCCGGTTGCTCAAATGGTTGTAACATCCGAGTTCACTACAACCTGGATCGACGTTATAAAACAGAAGGACGACGGTTCCAGCGTTTAAAGCCTCGCTACAATGAACACGTCAATAAATACTGGATGTGCGATGAGGGTCGCTACAATTATCGCTGGCTCGACGTGGATCGCATTGAACAGCCGCAGATCCGTATAAACGAGACTTTGCAACCAACGGATTGGGACACTATTATCGCAGGGACTGGAACCGCAATCAAAACCGCCGTGAATTCGTACGGTCCCGAATCTGTCGGTGTGATTCTTTCTCCACAGATGACCAACGAAGAGCTTTTCTGGGTTCGCAAAATTTTTCACGAACATCTGAAAATACCATTGATGCCCTTTTTTATTCCGCCGCGTCCCGATGCCACCTCGGATAATTTTTTGTTGAAGAAAGATAAGAATCCGAATACAAAAGGAGCCGAACTTATTCTTTCCGAAAAGAAAGGGTTGCTTGTCAAAACGCTCCTGGATGTTGCAAGAGAAGGGAAGATTCGGGTGCTATATATTTTTCACACGAACCTGAAGGACTGGTTCGGGGCGGAAGCGATCGATCTTTTGATGAATCAGATTGAGACTGTCATCTTCCAGGGAACGAATGTCGAATCCAATGTTAGATCACTCAGACATGGTTTTGCCGGCAGCGGCTTACGCAGAGAAGGCGGGAACGTTTACGAATTTTCAGGGCCGGGTGCAGCGAATTTTTCCAGCCGTTGTTCCGCTCAAGAACGCGCGTGAATCGCTTGTCAATCCTCCGTGATCTGGCAAGAACTCTGGGTTTGGAGCTTCCACTTCCGGATCCTGCGCAAGTTTTCGAAAGCCTTGCGGCAGAAATTTCTGCCTTCAGCGGAATGAATTACGGAAGCATTGGATTGTCAGGCAAACTCGTAAATCAGCCTGAATCTGCTGTCGCAGCCGATTAGCTTATGACATACGTGTGGGTAACGCTGGTAAAAATCGGCGTCACATTGTTCTGGGTGATGAACCTCGCCTCGATCCTGACATGGGTTGAGCGAAAGCAAAGCGCGGTCATGCAAGACCGTATCGGCGCAAACCGTGCAAACATCGGCCCCTTTCGAGCAATCGGTCTCTTTCAGATCGTAGCAGATTCCTTAAAAATGATTTTAAAGGAAGACTGGATCCCCAAGGGGGGCAATCGGTTCCTCCACACGCTTGCGCCCATGATCTCCGTATTCTTTTCTTTGATGGCATTCTCCGTCATTCCGATCGGCGATACCTTAAGCGTAGCAGGACAGCAAATTCCGTTAGCGATCATCACAACGGATGTCGCCGTTCTTTTTGTTCTTGCCATGTTGTCCCTGGAGATTTACGGCGTGGTTTTTGCGGGATACTCGTCCAACAGCAATTATGCGCTGCTGGGGGGATTGCGCGCGAGCGCTCAGATGTTTTCGTACGAAATTACATTCGGGGCAACAATTGTCGGATTATTGATGATTTTCGGAACGCTGGATCTGCAGGAAATCATTCGTGCCCAAAAAGGTTTGATCGGCGGATGGTATCCGCGTTGGGGTTTTTTCCTGCAGCCGCTAGGCTTTCTTCTGTTTTGCGCTGCGGGTCTTGCGGAAACCAAACGAAATCCCTTTGATCTGCCGGAAGGGGAATCTGAAATCGTCGGATATTTCGTTGAATACAGCGGAATGAAGTTTGGTCTTTTTATGCTCACGGACTTCCTGGAGACCATCTTGATTGCGGCGATGGTAACGATTTTCTTTTTTGGCGGCTGGCAAGTACCTTTTCTGCAACAGGACGGTTTTCACTTCGGTTCAACGATTTTTTCGTTGTCGCCTCTGTGGATCACAATCCTTCAAATTTCAGCCTTCTTTTTTAAACTAACTGTATTCCTGTGGCTGTTCATGTTGATTCGCTGGTCACTTCCCCGGTTCAGATACGATCAATTAATGCGATTGGGATGGAATATCCTGTTACCATTGTCTCTATTGAACATTTTCATTACCGGTCTTATTCTCGTGATCTGGGATTAATCTTGAATTTTTCACCACGGAGTCACGGAGAACACAGAGAAAAAGATGCTTATTTTTATCTCCGTGAACTCCGTGACTCCGTGGTAAAACGCTGAGGTTCATACATGCCGAAAGAATTGAAAGTAAAGGTCATGAAAGCAAAGATCCAGGAACGCACGCTTGCCGAAAGAGCTTTTATTCCTGAAATTGCAAGAGGTCTTCGTATTACAGCATCGCATTTCTGGCGGAATCTGTTCATTCACATAAAAAGACTGTTTGGAATTCAGACGAAAGACCGGGGCTCCGTTACATATCAATATCCTGAAGTGCGCCGGCCGTTATCGCCTCGCGTCAGAAGTCTGCATCGTCTTACGAAACGTGAAGATGGAAGTCCGCGTTGTGTTGCGTGCATGATGTGCGAAACCATCTGTCCCGCTAAATGCATTTACATCATCGGGGCCGATCATCCGGATCCAAACATTGAAAAGCATCCGGTGAAGTTCGACATTGATATTGGAGTGTGCGTGTTTTGTGGACTTTGTGTCGAAGCCTGTCCTGAAGATGCGATTCGGATGGATACAGGGATTTTCGAAATCTCAGCGTACACGCGGGAGGGCATGATCTATCACATGAAGGACCTTCTGCGTTAATTTTTCACCGCAGAGGACGCAGAGAACGCGGAGCGAAAAATGATTCTTCTCTGCGGCCTCTGCGATCTCTGCGGTTAAAAAGATATGTCTGAATCGGTTGCACAACCTCGGTTGCCGGAGTGGATCCGCGCGAAATTTCCAGGCGGTGATGGATACAACCGCCTCAAAAATATTATGCGCGGGCACAAGCTCAACACTGTTTGCGAAGATGCGCATTGTCCGAATATTGGTGAATGCTGGAATCGTGGCACGGCCACGTTCATGATTCTGGGTGATACCTGCACTCGTGGGTGCCGTTACTGTGCGGTTCAAAAAGGAAGGCCGGTCAGTCTGGATCTGGAAGAGCCGGTGCGAGTGGCGGATGCCGTAGCAGAAATGAGATTGCGACACGCCGTTATTACTTCGGTGGATCGCGATGATTTATCGGATGGCGGCAGTTTCATTTTTGCGGAAACGATCCGTCAGATCCGGAAACGCACGCCGGATTGTTCCATCGAAGTTTTAATTCCTGATTTCCAGGGTAATATTAGTGCGCTTCGTACTGTTGTCGAAGCAAGACCGGACATTCTCAATCACAACACAGAAACGGTTCCAAGACTCTATCCAACGATACGGCTGGGCGGTGATTACGGCATCACTCTTGAACTTTTGCGCAGAGTGAAAGAATGGTATCCCGATTCCATTACAAAGACCGGAATCATGCTGGGATTGGGGGAGCGCGATGAGGAACTGGAGGCAGTGATCCGCGATCTTGTATCCATTCGCGTTGATATCCTGACACTGGGCCAGTATTTGCGCCCCACAAAGAAACATGCCCCTGTTAAAAAATATTATCATCCGGATGAATTCCGCGCATGGAAAACAAAAGGGGAGAGCCATGGGAATCGGTCATGTGGAATCCGGTCCACTGGTTCGCAGCTCCTATCATGCAGAAGGAACAAGTACGCTTTAAGGACGCAACTTCCAGTCGCACCCGGCCTGCTGCCGGCAGGCAGGATGCCTGCGCTCGTTAATCGCGTATTCCTTTGATCAGCGCCTGAAATTCCGGATCATCATGCAAACTTCTGAGATCGGTGTCGCGGGCAATCGTATCCAAATGCCAGTAACCGTTCTCAATCGCCTTTTTCAATGTTTCAAGTGCTTCTTTCTTGCGCCCAAGAAGCGCATAGGCGCAGGCGGCATTATATAAGGTGCTGGCGTCATTGGGGCTGTACGACAAGCGCCGTCTGTAATTCAACAATTGCTCTGTCACGATCACCTAGATCTGCAAGACATCCGGCAAGTAAAATTCGCGCTCGTGCATTCTCCGGGACCCATTCCAGTTGTAACTGGAGAACGTGAACGTGGTGCTGCCTTAGACGATTCACCTTATCGGTTTCTCCGAGCCTCCGAAAGTATTTATGTAAGCCACCCAGACATTGTAGTCATCACCGTTGAATTCGAGACCACGGTCGGCAAATCTGAGCGGCTTCCTCCAATCGATCCGTGACATTCAACGCCAAACCCAAAGCGAAGTAAGCGCCTTCACAATCCTGTTTTCGTTCCAGCGCCATTTTGGCGTATCGAATGGATTCTTCATACTGTTCGTGACCGTAAAAGAGAAACGCCCGGGCCGACAGTGCTTCCGGAAGATTCGGCTCAATTTTCATCGCCTGTTCGCACGCAGCAATACCTTTCTCCATCCAGAGCGGATTCTGATCGTAATAACGATGGATTCGCCCGCACACATGACCGAGACCCGCATACGCAAGCGCTAAATTCGGATCCAGAGCAACCGCCTGGTCGAACATGTCCGCCGCAGACAACATATCTTTTTTTGTGCCGCGGCGAAAAAGCCTGCGTCCCTGCAAGTAGTAGTCGTACGCTTGCGGGTTTTCAGCTAGGCTTGCTGAGCAATGGCCTTTTCCTCTTGCGGAGAAAGCTTGATGCTCAGTGCCTGAGCAATCGAACGCGCAATCTCATCCTGCAAATCAAAAACATTTTGCATTTCGCGATCGTATCGTTCGGCCCATACGGAATGACCGCTATCGCTTTCAATGAGCTGCGCGGTCACTCGGACTCGATTTCCGGACTTCCGTAGACTTCCAGCCAGAACGTAGGTGGCATTGAGTTGGCGCCCCAGGTCGGGAGCTGTTACAGGTTTGTCACGGAAAGTGATGACCGCAGACCTCGGAAAAACGCGCAATTTTTCCAATTTCGATAATTCAGTAATGACGTCTTCGGTCATGCCATCTCTTAAATATTCTTGTTCATCTACACCGCCGAGATTCTCGAAATACAAAACTGCGATCGATTTCTGGTCCGTTTTCTGTTCAGGCTTTTTCAGCGAATCCTTCAACTTCATCAAATCCAGGAGCAGATCTTTCATTGTCCTATACCGGTTGTCCCGGTTCTTTGCCAACGCTCGTTCGATCACCCGGTCGAGTTCAGTCGGAAGATTCGTGTTCGTACTTCTTAGCGGTTCCGGATGATCGATTAATATGGAGCGTATCACCTGACCGAGGCTGCCGCCGCGGAAGGGAAGTTGGCCGCGAATCATCTCATACAAAACAACACCAAACGAAAATATGTCGGATCTTGCATCGATCTCTTCCGAATTCAGTTGTTCGGGTGACATATACGCCACCGTTCCAACGATCTGACCCTCTTCGGTCAAGCTTTTGCTTTGACTGAACGCCTCTGTAAGCGCCTGGCCGTCCAACTGTTTGATGAGTCGCGCCAGACCGAAATCAAGTATTTTGACGCTTCCTTCTTCGGTTAAAGCGATGTTCGATGGTTTTATGTCGCGGTGAATGATGTTTTCGTTATGAGCTTTGTCCAGAGCTGTGGCTACCTGAATCGCAATATCAATTGCCTTTTCAATTTCTATCGGTCCCTTTTGAATTTCTTCACTCAGTGCATGGCCTTCCACATATTCCATCGCAATGAACAGAATGCCATCCGCTTCATCCACTTCATAGATGGTGCATATATTCGGATGGTTCAACTTTGAAGCAGTGCGAGCTTCCAACATCAGCCGTTTTCTTAGCTTTTCATCCGCAATTCTGTCTGGAAGCAATGTTTTGATTGCCACTGTGCGATTTAGTTTTTCATCGGTGGCTTTGTAGACTACACCCATCCCCCCTTGTCCCAGGGTGCCGGTGATTTGGTAGTGCGAAATAGATTTGAAGGTCACTGCACCATCAAATTTGGCATATTAAACGGCGCTGTCAACCTGAATATTGCTTGTATTCGATTCCCTGCCCTTGAAAGGTGAGACTTCCTGATATACTGTTAAGCGCAACCAAACATATTATGAACATACTACTTGTCTACCCTGAATATCCCCCGACGTATTGGAGTTTTCGATTTGCCGTTGCTTTTCAAAAAAGGAAAGCGGCCTATCCGCCCCTTGGCTTAATGACGATTTATCCAATGCTGCCGAAAGAATGGAACAAACGTATTGTGGATCTGAACACAACAACACTGAAAGAGAAAGATTTGCGCTGGGCGGATCTTGTGATGATCAGCGCGATGATTGTTCAGAAGGATTCCGCGCAAGAGACCATCAAGCGCGCGAGAGCTCTGGGAAAAACAATTGTTGCAGGAGGTCCTCTCTGGGCGATCGAATCTTCTCACACGGATCCTGTGGATCACGTGATTATTGGAGAATCTGAGCAATTATTGCCGCAGTTCGTTTCCGACTGGCAGGCTGGAAACGCGAAACCTGTTTACCAATCGGACCATTTGCCCGACCTTTCCTCCACACCGGTTCCTGATTTCGGCTCGGTCCGGCTGAAAAATTACAGCTCCATGCTTCTGCAGTTCTCGAGAGGCTGCCCTTTCAATTGCGAGTTCTGTGACATCATCGAAATCTACGGACGTAAAGCGCGTACAAAATCGAATGATCAGTTTGTCACGGAAATTGATACTCTCTATTCCAAAGGCTGGCGCGGCTCGGTTTTTATCGTGGACGACAATTTTATCGGCAATAAAACGGCGATCCGGAAACTTTTACCTCATCTGATTGAGTGGCAAAAGAAGCACAAATACCCGTTCAACTTTTTTACGGAAGCGTCGGTGAATCTCGCCAGGGAAACAGACATGATTGACGGAATGGTGGAAGCGGGATTCCGTAAAGTCTTTCTCGGAATCGAGACTCCGGTTCAAGAAAGTTTAAAGCTTACGCAAAAAATGCAAAACACAACGATGGATCTCGTTGAATCCGTGAGGAAAATGCAGAAAGCCGGACTGGAAGTGCTCAGCGGCTTTATTGTCGGCTTCGATTCCGATCCTCCGGACGTCTTCAATCGCGTAATCGAATTCATCCGGCACTCGGCTATTCCAGTCTCTATGGTCGGCATACTATCGGCACTTCCCGGCACACAGCTGACCCGCCGGCTATTGAAAGAAGGACGCCTCCTTACAGAGAGCAACGGAAACAATACTTTGTTGGATTTGAATTTTATTCCAACGATGGACCCAACGAAATTGATTGAAGGATACAAACGTATCGTTACGACAATTTACGAATCGAAACACTACTATCAACGAGTGTTGGACTTTCTTTCCCACTACAAACCTCGTATCAGGCAAAAACTAACCGCTGATGATCTGCTGGCCTTCGTGAATTCGATCGTAAAGTTGGGGATTCAAAGCGAGGATCGAACGCAGTATTGGAAATTTTTATACCAGGCATACCGCACCAACCGGCAAGCCTTCTCCGAAGCAGTTACGCTTGCTATCATGGGTTATCACTTTCAGAAAGTAACCAAACTGCAGGTCAATTACAGCTCGTAAGGAATGTGGTGCGGGCGCCCTGCCCGCGAGCTCCCGCGGACGAGACGTCCGCGCAATGCTGCTCCGGAACAACTACCTCCCGAATTCGTTATTTTTATATAGGAGGTAATTGTAATGGCACAGTCTCTGACACGTTCAAAAACGGATCGAATGCTGGGGGGCGTTTGCGGCGGCATCGCAAAAACCTATGGTTGGGACCCAACTGTGGTGAGAATCGCGTATGTACTGATTTCAGTGGTTTCTGCTGCATTTCCCGGTATTTTGTTTTACGTTATTCTATGGGCATTGATTCCGGAGGAACTATAGAAACATGGATGAAGCACGCGTCCCGACCCGCGAAGAAGCGCTTGAAATTTTGCATGAATATACAAAAACGGACAGCTTGCGGAAACACGCCTACGGTGTGGAAGCTGTGATGAAAGCATTCGCTGAGAAACAGGGTGGAGATCCGAACAAGTTCGCCGTGGTTGGACTTTTGCACGATTTTGATTATGAGATCCATCCAAACGCGCCGGATCATCCAATGAAAGGATCCGAGATTCTGCGCGCAAGAAATGTTTCCGAAGAGATCATTTATGCAATCCAATGTCATGCCGATTATGTCGGAAATGAAAGAAGGTCGCTTCTGGATAAGGCGATTTTTGCTCTCGATGAGCTGACTGGATTTATCGTGGCATGTACTCTGGTGAAGCCTTCGAAAAGCGTATCGGAGATTGAAGCAAAATCCGTTCGAAAAAAGATGAAGGACAAGGCTTTTGCGCGTAGTGTGAACCGTGAAGACATTTACAAAGGGGCGGAGCAGCTTGGAATCGACCTGGATGAGCTTATAACATTCGTGGCGCAAGCTCTGAAGCCTGTTGCCTCAGATATCGGTATCCAACCATGATTATTGCATATTGAATATTGTAGATTGCAAAAGGATATTGGGCCGATGGCAAAATATAGATTTGCATTCTGCAATCTACAATCTGCAATAATTTCAAAATGAACGCTTTGGCATCGTTTCCCACGCTGGCAACTCTTTTTTCCCTCGGGTTTTTTTCCGGTTTGAACATTTATGCCGTCGTTTTTGTTTCGGGGCTTGCGATCCGCTTCCATTGGATCACTCTGACGCCGGAACTGGCCTCGCTGCAAACGCTTGCGCATCCTGCCGTGATGGGAGTGTCAGGAACTCTCTACGCGGTTGAGTTTTTCGCGGATAAAATTCCATGGATCGATAACATCTGGGACGCCATTCATACAGTGGTTCGCCCGCTCGGTGCAGCCTACCTCGCTCTTCATGTTCTTGGTGAGCAGAGCATGGAGGTGAAAATCGTCGCCGCTTTGATCTGCGGAACATTTGCCTTTACTTCCCATGCAGCAAAGGCCGGAACGCGACTGTCTACGAATCTCGTTTCGCCGGCGGAGCCTTTCAGCAACATCGGGCTCAGCTTGGCCGAGGATGCGATCACAGTGGGAGCCCTCTATTTTGTGTACAAACATCCATACATAGCCCTCGGCATCGTTTCAGCATTTCTGATTGCAATCATTTATTTTGCACCAAAACTCTATCGTGCCATCCGCAACTTCTTCCGACGCCGCCAGCCTGCTACCACGCCGTGATTTTTCACCTCGGAGTCACTGAGGGCACTTAGCCAAAATAGGTTTCCCCTTACTCGCCGATCCCCCGTGTCTCCCTAGTATAACTATTGACTTTTACGTCGGGGGACGGTAAATTAACAATCTCGGACTTAACAAGTCCGACTTCGAAGGCCTGTCGTGAACAACGACGGCACAAATCCCATGGAAGTAACAAAAGGTACTCTTTACGCAGTTTACGTTTTGATTTATTTTCACCGCCGGCACTATGGTGAAGTGGCGGACCTGCATACGCTTTCCGAGCTTTTGGAAGCGCCGGAGAGCTACCTTTCCAAGGTACTGCAGCAGCTCCATAAGGCCGGGTATCTCGCATCCCACATGGGATCCAAAGGTGGATACCGGTTGGCGAAGCATGTAGACAAAACCACCATGAGAGATGTTGTGCAGGTTATGCAGGGAGAGACCGTGATGCAGGAATGCCTGCAGGATGATTATAATTGCGACAGGTTCAAGAGATGCGCCGTGCTGCATCACGTAAAAAGCATTCAGCGCACGGTCAATGAGATGCTGCAGAAGCTTACCATTGATCAACTGGCCGCGGAGATGGAATTCAAAGAGCGGCAGCAGAAAGGATTCAATCAAATCAATATGGAAGTGCAGTGATGGCTATTTTGGACATTGTGTATTACGGTGATCCGCGCTTGGAAAAGCTATCGGAACCCGTAAACGAAGTTACACCTGAAATTCGCCGGTTCGTCAAAGACATGTTTGAAACGATGTACTTTACAAACGGTGTGGGATTATCCGCGCCACAGGTAGGAGTAAACCAGAGAATACTTGTGATCGATTGCAGCGGAGGATCGGACCGGAATCAACAGATTGTGATGATCAATCCGGTCGTTACGATTTCAAGCGGCGAACAGAAGGGACCGGAAGGTTGCTTGAGTTTCCCCGGTTTATTCGCGGAAGTGACCCGCCCGAACATAGTGAAAGTAAAAGGGTGGAATCTGGATGGCAAAGAGGTCGAATTAGAAGGCGAAGGATTACTGGCCAGAGCTCTTCATCATGAAATCGATCATCTCGACGGAGTTCTTTTTATTCAGCGGATGAGAAAAGCGGATCGCGAAGCCATCGTAAAAAAGATGAAAAAACACAAATTCGAAAAAGTCGCGAAAGAGAAAGCCCTGGTTTATTAGGGGCGCGATGAATCGCGCCAGTTTATATGCGTTGAGGAGAGACATTATGAAGCTACCTATCTTTATGGATTATCATTCGACAACGCCCGTGGATCCGCGCGTTCTAGAAGAAATGATTGTCTGTTTTAAAGAAGATTTCGGTAACGCGGCCAGCCGGAATCATGTTTTCGGCTGGAAAGCGGAAGAAGCGGTGGAACGCGGGCGGAATCGTATCGCTTCCCTGATTCATGCCGATCCGAAAGAAATCGTTTTCACAAGTGGAGCCACAGAATCCAACAACCTCGCATTGAAAGGTGTGGCTGAAATGTATGCTGAAAAGGGGGACCACATCATCACCTGTGTCACCGAACATAAGGCGATCCTCGATACATGCAAACGTCTTGAAAAACTCGGAAAACGCGTAACTTATCTGCCGGTCGATCAGTACGGACAAATCGATCTCAATGAATTGAAGGATTCGATAACAGACCGGACAATTCTTATTTCCATCATGTACGCCAACAATGAAGTTGGAACTTTGCAGAAAATCAAAGAAATTGGAAAGATTGCAAAGGAAAAGGGAGTGTCCTTTTTCATTCCGACGCCACACAGGCTGTTGGAAAAATACCTGTCGATGTTGCGGATCTGAACGTCGACATGATTTCGCTAACAGCTCATAAGATGTACGGACCGAAGGGTGTGGGTGCACTTTACGTGCGTAAGAAGAATCCTCGTGTGCGGCTGGTGGCACAAATGGATGGTGGTGGCCACGAACGCGGTATGCGTTCTGGAACGCTGAATGTTCCAGGCATCGCCGGATTCGGAAAAGCCTGTGAGCTTGCAGAACAAATGATGCAGGAAGAGATGCCCCGTGTGAAAGGGTTGCGCGATAAGTTGCAACGTAAAATTGAAAGCAAGCTCGATGAGGTCTTTTTGAATGGACATCCGACGGAGAGGCTACCGAACAACCTCAACATCAGTTTTGCTTATGTTGAAGGCGAATCGTTATTGATGGGTCTGGATGATATTGCGGTTTCTTCAGGCTCGGCTTGCACTTCCGCAACGCTCGAGCCGTCCTATGTCCTGAAAGCGCTTGGCGTTGGTGAAGACCTCGCTCACACTTCGATTCGTTTCGGCCTGGGCCGTTTTAACACCGAAGAAGAAGTGGATTATGTCGCAGAGAAAGTGATTTCGAATGTGAACCGGTTGAGAGATATGTCGCCTTTATATGAAATGGCTAAAGAAGGGATTGACTTGAAGAAAGTCTCCTGGAAGACAGAATAGGAGAAACGCAGATGGCATATACAGATAAGGTCATAGACCATTATAAGAATCCTCGAAATGTCGGCAGCATGGATAAAGCCGACCCGGCCGTAGGCACAGGTGTCGTTGGTGCACCCGAATGTGGGGACGTCATGAAGCTCCAAATCCGGATTAACGATCAAACCGGTGTCATAGAAGATGCAAAATTCAAGACCTTTGGATGCGGGAGTGCGATTGCCAGCTCGAGTCTTGTTACGGAGTGGGTGAAGGGCAAAACCATTGACGAAGCCTTGAAGATCAAGAACACAGAAATTGTTCAGGAGCTGAGTCTACCTCCGATCAAGATTCACTGTTCGGTTCTCGCTGAAGATGCCATTCGTGCTGCGATTGCCGATTATAAAAAGAAGAAGGATTAAAGAAATGGCACAGCTAGATCTTCAGATTTCAGAAACAGCTTCTGCTCAAATCAAGCACATGCTTGAGGCAAAAAAACTGTCCGGTTATGGCTTGAGAATGGGTGTGAAGGGAGGCGGCTGCTCCGGTCTTACGTACGATCTGAATATAGAAAATGAGACCCGTCCCGGCGATAAGATCGCCGAAATCGATGGGGTGAAAATATTCATTGATTTCAAAAGCTATCTTTATTTACGGGGAACCATTCTTGAGTTTTCAACAGATCCGCTGAACGGAGGATTCGCTTTCCGGAATCCTAACGCCAAGAAAACCTGCGGTTGCGGTACTTCCTTCTCCGTCTAACTCTTTAGCGCAAAGACGCCAGGACGCAAAGAGTTGAAAAGTTTTTTCTTTGCGCGTTTGCGCCGTTGCGTTAAAGAGCTATGAATTGTCCACATTGTTCGCATGATGTCTCCGGTGCGACGGAATTTTGCGCATTGTGCGGGAGAATTTTGCCTGCGATTCCAGATCGTACCCACTACACCGTGCTTGGATACGAAAAGGAACTTCTGAGTCTGGACCCGCAAGATCTTGAACAAAGGTTCTTTCAGATGAGTAAGAGATTTCATCCGGACCGCTTTGCTGCCAAATCGGAAGATGAAATTCGGTATTCACACGATCATTCTTCAGCGATCAATAACGCTTACCGGACCTTGAAAAATCCCATATCACGGGCGAAATATGCAGTGGAAAAGGAACTGGGTTCGATTGAAGAAAAATCGGCCGGAGTTCCGGCAGATATGGCGGATCTCTTCTTCGAAGTGCACGATCATCTTGATGCAATCCGGGACGCAAACGGAAGTCCTCCTGGAAGAGGCCGTTCAAGCAGTGAGCGCCGCTGAAAAGGATTTACGCGAGAAAATCCGGAGACTTGAAGACGATCTTCAACAAAAATTTATTGTTTATGACCAAAAACCGGCCAGGAAGACTATCGAAGAGATGAAAGAAATTCTATCCCACAGGTCTTATATCCAATCCTTCCTGCGCCAGATTGATAATACTCTAGGCAGAGATAAATAGAGGAGTTTGGTTTTATGGGAATTGAAATTGGCATTGGTTCAGCCGCTGCAGAAAGGCCTCTTGCTGTCGGCATTGACCTGGGGACTACGAATAGTTTAGTAGCATACGTGAAAGAAGGAAAGCCGGTGATGATCCCCGGCCCGAACGGTTCCGCACTTGTTCCGTCCGTCGTTTCTTTTCAACCGGAAAACCTTTTTGTGGGCGCTGCAGCGAAGCGGTTTCTATTAACCGACGCCACCCGATCTGTTTACTCCGTAAAGCGTTTGATGGGCAAGGGCATTGATGATTTACGTCAGGAGCTTCACCTACTGCCTTACGATGTCGCAGGTCATGGAAAGGAAATTGTTAAGATCCGGGTGAATCACCGGGAGTACACGCCTCCGGAAATCTCTGCAATGATTTTGAAAGAGCTGAAATTTCTGGCGGAAAAGGAGCTCAGGCGAAGCGTTGTGCAGGCGGTTATTACTGTCCCTGCCTATTTCAATGATGCGCAGCGTCAGGCCACCAAGGACGCCGGTAAGCTTGCCGGTTTGGAAGCACTGCGCATTCTCAACGAGCCCACTGCTGCTGCGCTTGCTTATGGTCTGGACAAGATCAAAGAGGGCCTAATTGCTGTTTACGATTTCGGAGGCGGCACTTTCGACATTTCGATCCTGAAAGTGAAGGATGGTGTATTTCCAGGTGCTCGCTACGAACGGCGATACGCATCTGGGAGGCGACGATATTGACTACAGATTGTCTGAATTCTTGATCGATATGATCCGGAAATTTGGATGGCAGGGAGAAATGGACGCCAACTTGATTCAGACGATTCGTGACGCTGCCGAACGCGCAAAGATCGAGCTCTCCGATCAAGAAGAGACGAAGGTCCGAATTCCACTGGGCCAGCAGACATTTGAGCTGGCGCTGAGCCGCTCCGATTTTGAAACGCTGATAGGGGACATCATTGAACGGACCATGGGGCCATGCAGGAAAGCATTGAGCGATGCGGGCTTGCAACCGGCAGAAGTTAATGAGGTTGTCCTGGTGGGTGGAAGCACAAGAATGCCGATTGTGCGCCGGCGCGTTCAAGATTTATTCGGGCGTGTTCCGCGCTGCGAGCTGAATCCGGATGAGGTCGTTGCGCTTGGAGCCGCTCTTCAGGCTGATATCCTGGCTGGAACTTCCTCCCAAGAAATGCTGCTTTTGGACGTTACTCCGCTTTCTTTAGGAATCGAAACGTATGGTGGAGGAATGGCAAAACTGATCGACCGCAATTCCACAATCCCTACCTCCGCGACAGAATATTTCACAACTTTTGTGGATGGACAGACAGCAATTGATGTTCATGTGTTGCAAGGGGACCGGGAACTGGCGAAGGATAATCGCAGTCTTGCGCGGTTTCAGCTGAAAGAAATCGATCCCATGCCCGCAGGGTTGCCCCGCATTGAAGTGATGTTCATGATCGATGCCAATGGAATTCTAAACGTGACGGCGCGGGATATGCGCACAGGTAAATTGCAATCCATTGAGGTGAAGCCCACGTACGGTTTGACAGATGAAGAAGTGGAAAAAATGCTGATGGATTCGATGGAATCCGCCGATGCCGATTTTGCCGCCCGGATGCTGATCGATGCGCGAAACGATGCTGACATCATTTTACGCGCCACCAATAGAGCAATGCTCCGCGCCGATGAGTTCCTAAAACCGAAAGAAAAGGATGACATTGTAAAGGTTAAAGGAGAACTGGAACAAGCCTACAAAGGGACCGATCACTCTCTCATTCGTCAGAAAATGGAGGAACTGGATGAGGCCACGCTTCATCTCGCTCAAGGCATTATGGACGCCACAATTGCCCAGGCCCTGAAAGACAAGACGATTGACGAATTGGAGGAGCAGGCCGAGAAGACAACTCATAAATAACATATACTTGTAAGTGAGCCTGTCGAAAAACTAGTTGGAGCGCGGACTTCCAGTCCGCACGGATATGTAAAGCTCGACGAGTCTTTGCGGGTAAAGATGCGCGCGCTATAACTAAAACGTACTTCTTCCTGAATTTTTCGACAGACTCAGGGGCGCGATGAATCCCGCCCCACTGAAAGAAGATGAAAATTAACTGGAACGATTCGGAGGAGATTGGAATTCAACTGGCTGAAAAATTCCCTGACATCGATCCACTCACGCTTCGGTTTACGGAACTGCACCGAATGGTCACGGAGCTTCCCGATTTCGAAGGGGATCCAAGAGCATCGAATGAAGGTATTCTCGAAGCGATCCAGATGGCGTGGCTGGAAGAAGTTAAAGGTTGAAGGTTAAAAGTGTTGATCGATAAGTTCGGAAGACAGGCAACTGATTTACGGATCAGTGTAACGGATCGATGCAACTACCGCTGCCTCTATTGCATGCCCGCAGATGTGAAATGGCTTCCGAAACCGCAAATCATGTCTTTTGAGGAGATCGAGCATTTTGCAATCCTGTTTGCTCTCGAGGGTGTTAGAAAACTTCGTTTGACAGGAGGCGAGCCGCTCGTAAGGCGTGACCTCCCTCTTCTTGTGGAGCGGCTCTGTAAAATCAAAGGCATAGAAGAGATTTCTCTTACAACCAATGGATATTACCTGAAGGAATTTGCGCATTCATTGAAAGCCGCAGGCATTCAGCGTTTAAATATCAGTTTGGATTCCTTACGACCGGACCGCTTCGAAAAAATCACCCTCAGCAACTCATTCGATCGTGTGATGGAAGGTATCGCCGCTGCGAAAACCGCGGGTTTTGATCCGATCAAAATCAACTGTGTTCCGATTCGTGGTTTCAATGACGACGAAATCGTGGACTTTTTACAATGGGGAGCCAGGGAGAATTTGCAGATTCGATTTATAGAATTCATGCCACTCGATGGCGATCATCATTGGAAGCGTGAGAACGTGGTTACGCAAGCAGAAATCCTCGAAAAAGTGAAACAAGAAGGATCCATTCGCGCTCTCGACCAGTCCAGACCTGCACCTGCCATACAGTTTGAATACGGAAGCGGAACCGGGGAATTCGGAGTGATCCCATCTGTTACAAAACCATTTTGCGGTGATTGCTCGCGGATTCGACTGACAGCCGACGGCAAATTTCGCACCTGCTTGTTCGCGATGGAAGAGACGGATGTTTTAAAACCATTGAGAGCCGGGACGCCAAATGAAGCTCTCGTGGACATGATTCGTAAAGCTGTTTATCACAAGTGGGCGGGGCACAAAATCAACGATCCGGACTTTCAACAACCCGCGCGTGCGATGTACGCAATCGGCGGGTAATCTATCAAAGTTCAATGCTCAAAGATTAAGGTTCAAAGAAAAAAGAGGTAAGGTTATGCCAACACAACTTTCTAAAGCAAAAGAAGGAATCATCACAGACGAAATGAAAATGGTGGCCGAAGATGAGGGGCTCGACCCGGAAATTGTACGCAGCGGTGTGGCATCTGGAACGATTGTAATTCCAAAAAATGTCAATCACACGTTTCGTCCGCGTGGCATTGGAACTGGATTAAAAACAAAAGTGAACGCAAACATTGGACACTCTTCAGATCATCAAGATGAGGCGGAAGAGTTGAAAAAACTTCAGGTTGTTGTGGATACTCAAGCTGATGCAGTCATGGATTTGAGTACCGGCGACCATCTGGATGAAATGCGAGTGCAGATGATTCGCAATTCCCCTTTGATGCTTGGAACTGTTCCGATCTACGCTGTGGCGCGTGGATCCAGCATTCTCAAATGGACAGCGGATGACCTTTTCGCAGAAATTGAAAAGCAAGGAGAGCAAGGCGTCGATTACGTGACGGTTCACTGCGGCGTTACACGCGAATCGATCTCTCGCCTGGAAGATTGCCCCAGGGTCGAAGGGATTGTCAGTCGCGGCGGATCCATACACGCGCACTGGATTCGCTTTAACCAGCAGGAAAATCCTTTATATGAGCAGTTCGATCGCCTGCTGGAAATCTGTTTTAAATATGACGTGACTTTGAGCCTGGGGGACGGTCTTCGCCCTGGAGCGATCGAAGATGCGACGGATCGCCCTCAGCTTCAAGAGTTGATCATCATTGGACAACTGCAAAAACGCGCTTTTGAGGCTGGTGTGCAGGCGATGATCGAGGGCCCTGGTCATGTGCCTTTGGATCAAATTGCTGAAAACATGAAGATTGAGAAGCGCCTGTGCAATGGCGCTCCCTTTTATGTTCTCGGACCTCTGCCCATCGACATTGGCGCTGGTTACGACCATATCGTTGGTGCCATCGGCGGCGCGGTTGCGTCCGCAGCCGGCGCTGACATGCTCTGCTACGTTACACCGGCCGAGCATTTGCGCTTGCCTACGGTCGATGATGTTCGAGATGGAATCATTGCATTTAAAATAGCTGCCGCTTGTGGTGATGTTTCGAAAGGCGCAAACGGAGCGCGGCAACGGAATTTCGAAATGTCGCGCGCCAGAAAATTGTTGGATTGGGAAGGAATGTACAGACTTGCTCTTTATGGCGATAAAGCACGACAAATGCGGATTGAAAGCGAGGATTATGATTCCGCTGTCTGCACGATGTGTGGCAGTCTTTGTGCTGTAAACATTGATAATGCAACCATTCGCCAGACCGGCCGCAACGAACGAGTACAGATCGGTAGCATTATTAGCTGAACCACAGACTCACGGAGATCACAGAGATCCGGCTAATTTTTTCTCCTTGCGCTCCGTGACTCCGGTGAACTGCATGAAGATATTGAGCGGGGAGGATGAGCATGAATACGTGCTCGAATTTTCTGACGCGCAAGAATTCGAAAATTTCTTCGATCGGGCGGATCAGGAAGGTTCTTTTTCGATCGAACATAACGGCATCAACAATGCTTCATCGTTTCGAGCAACCGCCATCGGCAGCCTGAGATCGCGCCGAATTAAGCCTGTTAAAATTGTTAAAGAAGCCACATCTTTCCGGATTATTTTGACCGAAAAACCGGGGTCCGCTCTGCCCGAGCCGACGCCGGTAGAGACTCCTGAAGAAGAGAAGCGTGAGCCGGCGAAGACGGTAGCAGAGCAAATCCGCGAGCTGGGTGTTTCCGAAAAGGCAATGCTTGCGATGAGGGCCAATCTTGCCGAACGTCGAGTTCTAATGCAGGACATGAATCCTAAAATCCAGGAATTTTTGTTGCGCAATCCTCGATTAACGGAATCTGAAATTGCATGGCTTGCGAAGAATCCGATGTCTTCCATTCCCACGTTGCTGACAATTATCCAGCACAAAGGATGGATGAGTACGGATGCGGTGAGGCAGGGAATTTTAACGAACCCCAAAACGCCTGCCCACATCCTCCTTGATAAAATTCCAACACTCTCCGCAGCGGATCTTATCAAAATGCACCATGCAAGGAATCTGCGCGAAGACATTCGTTATGCGGTAGACAGGCAAATCAAGAAACGCAACATCCGCATCCGCCCCTCCTCCGACTAGCTCTTTAACGCAAAGGCGCCAGGACGCAAAGAAAATCACTCTTTTCACTTAGCGGCTTCGCGTCGTTTCAGATAGAGCAGGAGCGACTCTAACTAAAGTTAGAGTACTGTGTCGTTACAGATTCGGCCGCTGCTAAAATGCTTTGTAATTAAATTTTAACGTCAGGTCCCCACCTGAAAAATTCTCTTCCGAAAACCAATTGATCCGGATTCTCTCATTCGCTTTCAGCTGAGCTCCAGGAAAAACAGCGCTTGTTTTAGGAATAGTTCCGCTCGGATCCATCGGAAGATCGAGCGTCCAACTCTCCAACACGCTTCCTTTTTTGGATCTGTGTTCAATCAAAAAGTGAAAGTTATCGGGAAGGGGAGCTGTGAAGTTCGTGATACGTCCGCTCCAGCTAAAATTGCCCGCGGGGACGAGGACATCGACAGATTCACGGACATCGACATATAGCTTACTGAATGCGAGGGTCGCCGGTAATTTTTTTTCAAGGCTCATAAAAATCCGCGCTTCAATACATCCGAGCGTTGACAACGTCAAAAGCAGGGCAATCAGTAGAGTGAAACTATTAAACCTGTTTAGAGTCAATTTCAATACCTCCGAATGATCCACATTTTACCTTCTTTCTTGTTTCTGCTCGCAAAAGCAAGAACTATTCCTTTCGCACGAGGAAGAACCCGCTCGCGGTTTCGATCACATGGCTGAATTCACCGGGAGGGAGTTTGGAGAGAGCGGCCGCAATTGCAGGATCCACTTCGGATGAGTTCAGCTCCAGCACAGGCTGTGCGGAACGGGCAGATCGATGGATCGAATAGTTACTTGCAAGATCCTCCCACTTTTCACCTCGCTGAAGTTTTTTGAATATCACATCGGCAACAGCTTTCGATTTTGTCTGTATGATGCGAAAACGCACGGCAGCCGAGGTTTTCATTTTGCTCTTGATCAGTTCCAGATTTCGCTTATAGGCCTGATTCTGCGCGGCGAGTTCCACCGCTTTTTCAAACTCGCGGACAGCCTCTTGAATCCTGTTTGTTGCTCCATAAATCATTCCGAGTTGATTGTGCGCCTCTGAATCCTCCGGTTTCCTGACAACGATTTCTCGAAACTGTTGAATCGCTGCATCCGCGCGACCTGTATCCCTGTAAATTGCTCCGAGACGAAAACGCGATTCTAAATCATCCGGGTGGTGCTGGAGCTCGGCTACCAGAAGCTTTTCGGCAGCCGAATAGTTTTTATTTTTTTGATAAAACCACGCAAGAGGCTGGACCAGCGCGGGATGATTGGGAGCAATCGTCAGTCCGGCGAGAAGAGCTGACTCTGCTTCTTTGCTCTTCCCCTGACCCTCCCATGCTTCGGATAGATCCCTGTAGGCAGGCAGAAAGTGAGGGAGTTTCTGGAGGGCGATCTCAAGCTCCGTACGAGCTTTGTCGTACGATTTTAGTCGTAGAAGCGATCTGCCCAAATAGTAATGAACCTCAAAACTGGGAATATTGCGGCTGCGCAAGAGCTGAAATTTTTCCAAGGCCAGAGAGTATTTTTGTTCTTGAAAAGCTTCGATGCCTTCCCGGATTACCTGATTGAACAGCCGGAAGTCCGCGATCTTGTCCTTCGGGTCTGCCAGATGATCGGTGTCAGTCTGAGGCATAGAGGGAACGCCTGCATATCCCAGACTCGCCAGCTTTTCGAGTGTTTCCGGATCGAGATCCTGCATCGACCCGGTGGAGATCTTACTTGTCAGGGCTCCCGATTCACGGAGACGATTTCGAAGCTCCCGCACAGGTGTTGCCTCTTTGCTGTACAAATTTCGCAGCTCGGATGGGTCCCGTTGCAGATCGTACAGCTCCGGTTGTGGAGCTTCTATGTACTTCCATTTCGTCGAGCGCAATCCCTGCAGGCGACTCCATCCAAAATGAAGCCAGGGAGTAAATGTTTCGCAGTACGAAAAGAAGTCGGGTTCGGGAGGGTTGTTGTTTTCAGACATCCATGGCTTCAAAGAAGTTCCCGCAATGTTTTTTGGAATCGGAATGTTCAGAAGATCCAGAATCGTGGGGAAAAGGTCGACCAGTCTTGTTTGAAACTTTAATTCGCCTCCCCGGCTGTAGATGGCCGGGCCATCGCATCAGGAGCGGCACATGCAGAGTGGAGTCGTAGATAAAATACGAATGCGCATTTTCCCCGTGATCTCCGAGGCTTTCCCCGTGATCGGAAGTGACGATCAAAAGCGTATTCGGGCGAAGGAGCTTCACAATCTTTGAAACGATTTCATCCGAGTAGGCAATCTCTCCGTCATAGGGTCTGTCTGCAAACTGTTTAGCATATGGGGCGGGCGGGTCATAAGGAAAATGAGGATCGTAAAGATGGATCCATGAAAAGTATGGTTTTGATTTTACGGTCGATTGCCAGTCCGCAAATTCGCGATAAACGTGATCGCCACGTTTTTCCAGGTTTAACGCAAATTGAGTCGGTTGTTTTTGCGGATCGAATTCGTCTGCGTAGTGATCGAAGCCGCGTTGCAGGCCGGATTGTGAATTCACCACAAAGGATGCGACAAAACCACCCGTTGCGTAACCCCGCATACGCAGGACTTCTGCAAGTGTTGGAATCTTTGGATCGAGTGGCGGCGCCACATTGTCATGGATGTTGTGTTCGAAAGGATAGAGTCCGGTAAAAAGACTGACATGGGATGGCCGCGTGAGTGGAACGTGCGAGACGGCGTTTCTGAACAAAAGTCCTTCCTTGGCCAGTGCATCCAATGCAGGCGTTTTCGCTTTTTCGTAGCCATAACAGCCCAGGCGGTCCGCCCGGAGCGTATCAATCGTAATGATCACAACATCAGGTTCGGCTGCAGCGAGTACAGAGCAAAAGAATGCAGCCTGGAAGGCCGCGAGCCATAATGCAGGCAAAATGCGTGCGTTCCTTATTTTGGACCGTCCAGACATACCCGTATAGTATAGCTAGAGGATTCTTTTATGTCGCAGAAGATGAACCCGGAAAGCGATCAGCCGCAAGTGGAAATTTCCTGCCCGCATTGCGGCGGTACGTCCCTTTGGGGCCTGCTTCAAATATTGAATCGATGTTCCTACTGTGGCTCTGTTTTGTCATGGCCTTACGCGGAAGGAGAACCGGATTACTTGATTGCGGAGTCCGTGGTGCGGGACGAGTCCGATCTCATTGAAGTGCTTGCAATGTATGATGCAATGCGCGAAGCGAGCCGGCGCAGAGGCGCTATGCGACAGAGCGGGAGCGATTATGACGCGGACGTTTCTTTTGATCTGGGAGCCGGGTTCACAGACACCGGAATTTACGAGATTAAGCGAGAAAGGATCCATCTGTTCCGGATCATAAAGTCATTTTGTGTATATGCTCCCTATCAATTGATTTCGAGCCTCCTTGCGTTTCATGTGCTGGGCCGGATTTCGACCGACCAGAAAGTGTTTCAATCATTGTTTTTCTCATCCGAAGCAATTCTTCCCGGTTATTCCGAAGAGTGGAATTTTCGCGACAAAGGTTTGCAGACATCGAAGCAGACATTGAAACCTTTGTCATCCCGTTTCGAAAGGAAGGGAGCGTCCTCCAACAAAGCTACGAAGTTAACCGAGCAGTTCATCGCACCAGGACCCATCACGAAAGAGATTGAAAAGGTAACACGGCAATGGACCAGCCAGCGAAGGATTTTCGAATCTGAGATT
Source organism: uncultured bacterium (assembly GCA_963771165.1). Classification (GTDB taxonomy): domain Bacteria; phylum Acidobacteriota; class HRBIN11; order JAKEFK01; family JAKEFK01; genus JAKEFK01. Next base: position 365,711 of record CAVYSN010000021.1, read on the forward strand.
CAGCCGATCTGTTTTCATGGAAAAGCTCTCCAATCTCATCGATGGTGGGTTTATCGCCCGTATTATTTTGTGAACGCTCGGACACCTCAGGGGACTGAATGGTTTCTTGTGGATGGCCAGTTTGCAACGATTGCCGGAACCCCGACAGCGCTGGAAGTGAATCAGATTACACGGGAAGGATGGAAGAAACTGGATCTTCGCATGGTAAGAAATTGTGAGGTCCGTGTGATTCCCTTTCGGTGTGCGAATTGCGGGTGGGACGTGAAACTTCAGAAAGGAATCTTCCAGATTTGCGACAACTGCAGCAGATTATCGAAAGTCAATGGCGATGGTTTGCAATCTGATGCCTTACGGAACCATCTCCCCCGAGCAACTGCCGTGGTGGCCGAAGCAGCATCGCGGACCAAAGGTATGGTTGCCATTCTGGCGCGTTGAGCCATCGATATTATTCGAAAAGAAAACGTATCAGGATATAGCACAGTTGATGTCAATTCTGTTGCCGATGGTGAAACAGGATGTATCGCGAAAGCATTTGTACATACCGGCCTTTGATTGCTGGCCGGTGGCCAAGTACGACAGGTGGGCGTTCGAATTCGGCTCGCATTTGTGTCAGCTCGCTGATTCACCTTATGAAACGACACTTCACAATATGAAATCATCACAAGACTTGTTTCTTGCCACCTGACTGTTTCGAGCGATCTGGTCACAACCCTTTTCCCGCACATTGTCGCCCAGTTTACATCCGGGGCTGTTCAGGCACGATTGAATACGTCTGTTGATCAACCGTTTAGCCGGGATGCATGTGCTGTTGAAACGGGTTCAACTCGTGTTTGTACCGGCCGCACTAATGGAATCGCGGGGCGCGGAGCCGAAATTACACGGCCCGAAACAAGCCGATCGACTGGATACCGTTGAAGGAAGGGACATGGCCTCCGGTGATGCAGAGGTCGGTTCGTCGGGCAATGGCGACGAATCAGAAACCTGATAAAGATCATCTTTCAAAATCCCGAGCGCAGCGTTTAACATCGCAGTTAAAAGACACTTTTGACGCGAGACGCGCCGACGCATTTGACGCTCGGACGCTATTGTCCCTCTTGTGTACCAGGTGCCGCCGGGACCGTCATAACTATCCCCTTCACCCCAGATGAAGTGATTGCGACCGGTTCCATCGACTGCAATTTCCAGGTAATCTCCGTATGGAAATTTATAACCGTTTGCTGTTTTGTACGGGGCTCCGGAAGAAGCGTCTGACAAACGGACCGGACTGCTCCAGGTGGCGCCGCCATTCGTGCTTCTGCGATACCAGGAGTTCCAAGATGTGGTTGGACCGTTGCGGTCATCTTGCCAGATTAGGCGAAAATCATCCTGGCGGAATTTCCAGATGCAAGTGCCGGAAAACCATTATTCACCGAAGAATTAGGATCGGAAACCTCCTGTCTTGCGCTCCACGTGTTCCCTTGATCGGTGGAGTAGCGTACGTACATCCGTTGAGCGCCGCCGACAGAATTTCCTGCGTTGTAAGCGATTACGACTCTGCCTGTGCTGTCTACGGCAATTCCCGCTGATGGTCCGAGGAAGCCGAAATAACAACCATCCGCCCATGAGCAGTCGGCCATCTCTCGCGAAGTGTCTACACGCACAGTCTGCCAGGATGCTCCGCCATTCGTTGATTTGATGATGCCGATATTCGTATCACCCGTGTAATCCTGACTGTAATCTGCAGTAGCGAAATAAACAGTACCATCCGGTGCCACGGCACCGCCACTGTGGAACCAGTAGCGGGTATCGTTGCTTGTCTTTACGTTGGCAGGACCATGTTTGACCGAAATCATGAGAACTTGCTACGTAACTGTCGCTCGGAGTTGAAAGCCGCGTATACATCTCTACCGTCGCGTGAGATCGCCAGGATGGGACGATCAGACCACGCTCGGCATCTTTCCTTTTCCTGTGAATGCAAAAGGTGTGCACCAGGTTACGCCGCGATTTGTCGATTTTGTGAATTTTACGCCCGGATTATAAGAATCCAACCAGAGCACATAAACCGCTCCATCGGTTCCGACTTCGATTTGAGGATCGTTCTGCGCCTTTTTCGTGATTGCAAGAAACTTGTCGGCGCCCCATGTTGCGCCGCCGTCACTGGAACTGCGAAATACCATTACAGGGAACGGACATCCATTGCACGCTTTCGGACCTGAGTAACGAGTGGTCAATTGATAAACGTAGTTGGAATTCGGATCGGCAGCTACTGCCGGTTCCCAATCATCCTGACCGCTCCAGACTCGCTCGATATCGAATCCTGGAGCCGCCGCAGCGGAAGGGGAAGCAGCCACAACAGTCTGGTTTCTATAAGACTTTCCGCTCCAAACCTTCTTTGTTTCTCCGCGTTCCGTTTGCGGCCCGCTCATTGCAAGGCCCGTTAACAACAGTAAAAACAGAGTTCTTCTACCGAAAGTGAACCAGCGGTTCTGCAGCATGCAGCCTCCTGTGTATGACGTATTATTGCCGATTATGATGCCATTTCCGGAAATCAGAGTCAACGTATCGGCTGACTATTCCAACACCATGGTGTATCGGTCCGGAGTGTCGCCGACCTGGACAAGAAAAAAATTCTCATCTTCATACACGATTTTGCCGGCGGGGCGCAAACTCGTTAAAAATGTCTTGTAATTCTCTTTGTACTGGTCCTGTATTCGATATTTGTGAATTAATATGAGCGAAATATCAAACTGTTTCACAATTTTGTTAACAGCAGGCCGGCGATCAAAGTAACGGTCAATCCCTCGCATGAAGTTACGTGTCAAAGGTGGAACCATTCGCCCATATCCATTGATGGTCCATTTTTTATGATAAATGTGCATGAATTCGTAGTAACCATCGCTGGTTACGCTGCAGGAGTCGGCCTCTCCACGCAGGTTGCCGCAAGTCAAGCCGGACGGAAGCTCCAGCAGAACATCACCCGGAATCCGGTCTATGTATGAATAGATGTATTGATAGTCATAGACCTCCTTCGAATGGGTATTATTCTTGACTGCATAAACATCGAAGACTGTCGCAAAAGCAAAAAGTCCGAGGATGACGTGTTTCAAACGAAACTTCTTCCAGTTTCCTATTTCTTCGAACCACCACAGCAACAGAAGACTCATTGGAAGGGACAAAAAAACGATGATTCGCGCCGGGCACCGAATGGAGGCAAACACGAAAGACATGTTATACAGGTAGTAATAGGGCAGCTTGAAGTTTGTCGACAAATTCCCGATTTGCAAGAATGGACCGAGACTGAAAATCCAAAGCAGGAACAGAAAAAGAAGGCATAAAAGGAAAGGCTCTCGTTTCGTTTTAAGATGAAGCGACGATGGATGGACTGCCATCCACAAAATACAACTGAAGGAAAACAGCAATACCAGAATACCGGCGATTCCAATAAAGATCGCCTTTTCAAAAGATACCTTGCGCACCAGTTGAGGAAATAATTTTAGGAAAAGGTCTCCCGTATTGTTCGGGACAAAATAACTAACCAGAACATCCGCTGAATGCCATTTCAGTTCGTTAATTTTCAGGGGAATATCAACATTTCGCCTGAGATCCAGATAAGGCTTGTTTACAACAAACAATACTGCAACTACAAAAACCGAGGCGATAACAAAATGTATCACGTTAACACGATTGAAGTACCGCCGGATTGTCTGTTTTTTTATGGAAACAAGAAGGAGAACGATTACGAAGAGTAGGCCAAACACGCTGATAAACAACTGTAGATAGATGGATACCAGCGCTTGAAGTAAGAAGGTCAAAGCGGACAGATAAACGTAGCGCGTTTTTGCGGTTCGATAAAATTGAAGAACAAAATAAACAAACCATGGCAAGATTCCATATAAATTGATGTGAGGATGCCGCGAAATAAATGCCGGAAGGTAGACAAAATACAAACCGCTGATCACGATAGCGAACAGATTGCCTGAAATTCTTCGTGCGATCAGATAAAAACCGATGATGGCGACAATCAATTGAATCGTAAAGATAAAGTCGTACGTCTCCAACGGGTCTTGAGTTAAAAGATAGTACGGCAGACCTATCAAAGAATGAAGATATCCATGGTCTGCGTATGCGAACGTGAACGGAGCAGGATAAAACGTTAGAGCGTTACTCCAGTTCTGAAAGTCAAAGTCCGCCATGCGCTGGATATTCTGAACATATCTAAAGCACGCGAGTCCTCCATCACCGTAAGGGTTGAGTTGCTCTCCTTCGAGGAATCGAAAACTGAAGAGTCCGAAACCAAGCAAAATAGTAAAATAAACCAGGAAAGGGAGGAGTTTTCTCCGGTCTATCAGTGTCATTGCTGTTCAGTCATTTTATCAGGGTCAATTGCCGGTACGCCTGGATATATTTGCGGACAAGAATAGGTCGTTTTTACAGGGTAGAGATGGAGATCGATATTTTATCGAAGCCGTTGCCACAGATGCGTGTAGGCGAGCGCCAATCGGTACGCTAGCTGTTCGTTCGTGCTGGAAGCGCCATGTCCACCTTCCGTATTCTCATAATAGAGCGTGTTGTTGTAGCCGAGTTCGATCATCCTGGCGACAGTCTTTCGCGCATGACCCGGATGTACGCGATCATCGCGAGTGGATGCGTAGAAAAAGATAGGCGGGTATTTCCGGTCCTTTTCTAAAAGCTGATATGGTGAATACGTTTCAAGGAATTTTCTATCCGAGGGAACATCCGGATCTCCATATTCCGCCATCCAGCTTGCACCAGCCAGTAGTTTTTGATAACGAAGCATGTCAACGAGAGGTGAGCCGCAGATGATAGCGCCGTAAAGCTCAGGGTGGCGAACCATCAGCGCCATAACAAGAAGACCACCGTTTGAGCGCCCTTCGATTCCGATATGCTCGGGTGACGTGATTTTTCGCGCAACGAGGTCACGCGCGATGGCTTCGAAATCTTCAAATGACTTGATCCTGTTTTCACGCAAGGCGGCCCTGTGCCAGGCAGGGCCGAACTCTCCCCCGCCACGAATATTTGCAAGAATAAAAACTCCGCCTCGTTCGAGCCAGAGTTTGCCATATGCTCCTGAGAGCTGTTCGTACGATCCGGAATACGAGGGGGTTAACGAGTTGCGGAATCCCCCATAGGAAAAAATGTGCGTAGGGTTTTTCCCATTGAATTGAATTCCTTTTTTCATTACGGCAAAGTAAGGAACTTTCGTGCCGTCTGCTGAGGTCGTCCAGAATTGATTCACTTCGAATTGCGAGCCATCAAAAGTTGCCTCCTGTGCCTTGATCTTTTGCGGTCTCAGATCTGCGGATGAAACATAATAAAGAGTTGGTGGTGTTGTGAACGATTCGAATTGAATGAAGAAATTTCCTGATTCATCATCTACACTGGAAATGTCGATCGCTCCATTGTCGGGCAGGGGTATGGAGATTCGCTTCCATGCTTTTCCTTCGGGCTCGTAGCGATAGAGCCGGCCCCGAACATGATCGATTGTTTCAACCAGAATGCCGGATTTTGTGGGAACCACACTCTCAACAATTTCGGTTGCGTTCGGAGCAACAAGCAGATCGATGGTCCCTTTCCCTGCGCGAAGAACTTCCGGCGAAGCGATGATTACTGACCCTTCAAGGAAAGTTCTGCCGTTCACAATCCAGGATTCTTTCAATGAAACGACGAGCTTTCCAAAGAAGCCGCCTTCAATCTCCGCAGTTTCCGGAAGGTCGAGCTTGTGCAGCTTGCCATCGATGATCTGATAATAGATGTCGCTCCAGGTGGTCTTTCCTTCATTTACGAGATCGATGTCGCCGTGATCCGTGCGGACCCTGTACCCGTAGGAACCGACCGATTGAACCTTACCTTCGTAAATCGTTTGTGCTTTTTCAAACGGCGTTGCTCGATTCCAGAGCTTAACCATTCGAGGATAGCCCGATTCTGTAACAGATTCTTTTCCGAAGTCCGGGCTTAAAAACAGTGTGTTCACATCAAGCCATCCGGCATTCGATTTTGAAGTTGGCAGAAAAAATCCGTTCGGAACGAAGTTGAGAGTGTTCATATCGAACTCCCGCACTTCGGAAGCATCGGTTCCGCCGGGAGCGAGGGAGACAAGGCAATGGCGATATTCGGGGGGCATGCACTCTATTCCATGAAAAACCCATGCCTTTTTCTCTTTCTCAGATAGCGCATCAATATCCAATACGGTTTGCCAGTTCGGTTCCTTTTTACGGAATTCGTCGATTGTCGTACGGCGGTAAATACCCCGCGGATGCTGCGCGTCACGCCACAGGTTATAAAGCCATTTACCCCGCTGGGTTATAGAGGGAACCCGTGAGGCAGAGTTTAAAGTCAGGAGCGCCTGCTGATAGAGCGAATCGAACTCAATTTTTGACTTTAGTTCTGCTGCCGTTCGTAAGTTCTGTCCGTTTACCCAGGCGAGTGCGTTAACTCCATCCACTTCTTCCAGCCACAACCAGGAATCAAGCGATTTGCTTTCTTGCGCGACAAGGAACGGCACAACGATGGCAGCGGTGACGATGATAGCAATTACAATTATTTTCTTGTGCATATCGGATGAAGTAATAAGAATATATTTTCTGCTTCGAACAACAACCCGTTAAAAAACAAATCGAATCTCAGGCCGATCCCATCGAAATCCGTTTTACTGCCATTTTGTGCCGGTTTGGCTCAAAAAAATGGCTGCGTGTACCAGAGAATGATAAGCAAGACTTATGAGAAAGAAAATGAATATCGTTTTAGTTGTTTCTCTTCTTACGGTTTTTTCCCTTTTGAGATCTGCCGATTCAGATCAGGATTCGATGGCTTCGCAAGACTCTCTGAAGGAGGATCGAGCCAGGCATGTAAAGGATGTGCTGCAGATTGTCGGAGGCAAGGAGAAGCTGCCGGCTGAAGATGTTTTCAAAGACATTCAAACCATGAAGGGTCGGTCTGTCGAACGGCTGCTGGCAATCATGGAGTATGGTTACAGTCGCTCTCTCGGTGTGAGTTGCGACCATTGTCACAATACGCAAATGTGGGAGTCGAACGAGAAAAAGGAAAAGCAGATTGCCCGCCAGATGAGCCAGATGATGCGGACCATCAACGCAGAATTGCTAAAGAATATTCAAGGACTGAAATCCGATGACCCTGCCGTGAATTGCTCAACCTGTCATCGAGGTCAGGTGAAACCTGCCCTGGATTTCTGAAAAAAATCGCACCAGTAGGCCGGATAGACAATTTGAACGACAGAGTGAACTGATTTTCAAGTCTGAATTATCCTGCATAGCCGCGATAATGAATCCACTTGAAGCTCTGTGTTATGAGTAACGTCGATACTCGATTTTTCTCAAAAGACGTTTGATCTTTCGTTTCCAGCGTGAAGGATCCGTGAGTTTGGTTAAAAATGAGGACTTTCGATTCGGATGCGCAGACCGCCTGTGACTGCCGCTGACATGAAATTCAAAGACAACGTATTTGGCCGGGACATCGCCGGGATTTCGCATGCCATGAAATTCGCCTGCTGGATTAAAAATGATCGTATTGGGACCCACACGCTCCCCATGAGTTTCAATTTCTCCTTCTAAAACAAGAATGGCCGCATCGTAGGCATCCACGTGAGGGTCATAACCACTCCCCGGACTTAATGTAGATCTATGACATTGAAGCTTCCGCAAACAATCTGTGGGCCCTTCCAGAAGAATTCGGTAGGAAAAGCCGTTGAAAGTTTTGTTATCTTTCTCGTCACTCGCTATGGAAAATTGACCAAACCCGAGAGTGTCACTTGACCGGATCACATCCCCGCTCCATTTGAACATCACGTAATTTGCGGGATCAGCACTCACAGTCTGAAGCGTGTGCGCAAAGTGCGCCGGATAGTAAACAAACTGTCCCGGAAACAAACGTTTTCGTTGTGGACCCCGTGAACCATTCCAATCCGGCAAAATAATTTCAACTTCACCGCTCAACAGAAAGAGGATTTCTTCCTCATGATGTTGATGAGGAGGATGTGGACTGTGGTTTGTACTTAAAACGGATATGTGACAGCTTAGATGCGGTAAACAGGCCGTTGAACCTCTGAAAACCGGATAATACTTCCAGCGATGGACAGGATCCGGTGATAGGGGAATTTGAAGTGGATAGATGTAACTCGTGAGTTTCTGATCCGATCCGTCACTTTCCGATACAGGCGCTTTCACAATCCGATTTACACCGAACCCGTCACTTCCTTTTACAATCACGCACGGAGGCTTCGGTTGATTGAGGTAATTGAAGGGCCAATCCAGTTGGTTGGGTGCGGGTATCCGGATCACTGTGTCGGGCGTGGAATACTGAAGCAACAGGGCATGACGTTTCCTGGTTGAGTGGTTGTGAGAATAATGCCAGAGACGGCCATCAAAAAAAAGGGCATTCCCATTTCTGATTTCAGGTGTCTGTAATCCGGCCCTCCGATCTCGAATCTGAGCCCATCGAATAATATCGTCAGTACTCGTTTCTTCACGACCTTTGCGGAACTCATGTCTTATGCGCTGAACGGGCGCACCAAAAAGATGAGAATAAGAAATCATGGACAAACAGGAATCGCTGCTGCAGTTTTCGATCCCAACCCACACTCCAATGGTCCTGCCTTCGGATGAACAAGATTCAATATCTGTGTGCCAATGGTGGATTTCGTCAGGAGATCGGCTCACCCAGCTGGCGCCCCAGAGTAATATATCTTTCCCAAGCAGGGCAGTTACAACTTCTAGAATCGAAGGGTGAGTGCCGATCTCGTAAAACGCTGGAGAGCTTGCAGCGAAGCCTTTAGGCCAGTCCAGCGGACTGCGCAACCGGCCCTTATTGAACATTTGCAGAAGGTGGCGGCACTCAGAGGACGAAAGGACAGGGACCGGTCCGGCGAAACCTTGCTCAGAAATACGCGCGCTTAGTTCGCCGGCGGTAGTCATAACACAAGAACTTCACGTTATGGAATTTTATTCGATTCTGCATTTTATCACGTCTTCATGATTCGCTTTTCGAAGCCCTCCCTTTCCTTTGCTGAGTCCGAACTTATTTATTCCGCATCACTAATGACTTTCACCACTCTTTTTCCGATTCGCTGCACGATCCGGAAAGCTTCCATCCAAGCACGCTTATTGGTTGGATCATAGATGATCGCTTTTAGTAACCGTTGATATTTTGGTCTGGACCATGCGTATGGCCGGAGAAGATGAGCGGCCATCGCTTTTCGATATTGGAAATAGCTGATTCCGCTCCCGTAATGCTTGTAGTCCCTGTAAACCCCACGAAGGCATTTTCGTGTGTACACAAATCCTGATTCACGATCCTTCCACAGGTGATCGTGACCTGAACCACGCCTCACTTTTACAACAACCTTTGAAATGCCGAAGATTCGCGCACGGTGAGCCACATCCAGCGTAAATCGCCAATCGGAGCTCATTCGAAGAGTATGATCAAAGGGACCTGGAATTTCCGAAAGGATCGAGCGGCGAAACATGCAGGCCGGATTTTGAACAATGTTTCCCTGAAAAAGAAGGTGTACCAGCGCAGACCGTTCCTGAGGAAATTGTTTTCCTTTCACAAGCAACTCCGGATGGCGCCCTAATGCATTGCCGTCCATGTCGATCCATTCACAGATTCCGCATACCAATCCGACTTCAGGCATCGATTCCAGAATTTCATGCTGCAACGATAATCGATCCGGCACGGAGAGATCATCGGAGTCTTGATGAGCGATGTATTTGCCACGAGCCAGGGACGCCAGAGTGTTCCTGCTTGCGCCGACTCCCAGATTCTTTTCATGCGCAAACACTCTGATTCTCGAATCTTCTTGTGCGATCGAACGGCAGACTATGAGAGAAGAGTCGGTGCTTGCATCATCCAGAATCACAAGCTCCCAGTCTTGAAAAGTTTGATCTTGAATAGAACGAATCGCTTGCACAACAAGAGTTTCCCTGTTGTAGACCGGCATGAGGATACTTATACACGGCATCTGGATTCCCATTGGTTGTTGAATCCGAACCAAAAAAGATTCGACACGTTCATGCAGAAAAGAATTCGGACTTTTGTATGGTACCGGATCAATCATCTATCGCCAAATTTTATTCTCCGATTCAATATGGGAATATCTGAAATCCGGTAAAGATTCCTGTTAAACTAATCTAAAATCGGAATCAAAATGACGCAGGAAAAACCAACCATCTCAGCAGTAGTTGTAGTCGGTAAACAGCGTGAACGCGCCGGCAGAGCTCTTCGCAGCATTCTGTCACAAGATGGATTCGACCAGGCAGAAGTGGTCATGGTCGATACACAACCAAAGTACACCCCTGTTCCCGGTTCCGATCATCCTTCCGTGCACGTTATCTATCCGGAAAAAGGTTGCACATTCGGAGAAGCGCGAGCTGCGGGTGTGCATCATGCGCGCGGGAAGTACGTAGCCTTCTTAGAGGAGCACAGTCTTGCCTTTCCCGGATGGCTGAAAGGCACAATGGACGCTTTAAGCGGAAGCTGGGTCGGAGTGGGTCCTGAAATGCATAATGCAAATGCGGGTCAAGGAATCAGCGATGCGGTCTGGCTTATGAACTATCCCGCCACGTGGCGGCCGCCGGCCGCACATCGAACCACCCGGGGGATCCCCGGTCACAATTCTTCCTACAGGCGGGACGTTCTGGTCTCCATGAATCATGAGCTTGCCCCCATGCTGCATAGCGAAGTGATGTTGCACTGGAAGTTTGAGGAAATGGGCCTTGAGATTGGAATTGATCCTGCCATCAAGGCGTCTCACCTTAGCGAAACCACGCTCCGACACGTTGTGTTCGGATACTATTTCCTGCACCGGCATTTTGGAGCCGCCCGTGCGACAGTGTGGGGATGGTCTTTTTTCACCCGAATTCTGCGCGTTCTTGCAACCCCTCTCGTTCCGTTGGTCCGATTTGTTCGGTTTGCCTATTTTGCCTTGCGCTATCGGCCGGAAGACTTGAGGATCCTTTTTCGGTTCGCGCATACGATCTGGATCGTTCAATCCTCTGCCGCTTTAGGAATGGCTGTAGGCTACCTTTTTGGCGCCGGCACATCCGGTCACAGGTTTCTCGAATTTGAGGCGGACGCGAGTCGTGGAGAAGGACCGGGTGAATGAAGGTTCTGCTGTTTCTATTTTGATTCCTGCATATAAATCGGAAAAAACGATTTCCAAAACGCTAACTTCACTCCGGCATCAGACTGTTTTGCCCCACGAAGTGATTGTTGTGGACAGCAGTCCTGATGAATCAACCGAACAACTCGTGCGCCTTCACTATCCGGAAATCCTGTACCATCACAGTGCTGAACGACTTTTGCCGCACGCAGCACGAAACAAAGCGGTACGACTATCGAGCGGTGATTTCATTGTCTTTACAGATCCCGACATTATTGCATATCCGAATTGGCTGGAAAATCTTTTGACTGTCTATCGTACGAATCCGGGTGCGATCTGTGGTTCGGTTCAATGTTATGAGAACTCTTGGACCCATGTCGGATTGCATCTAACGAAGTTTGACAAGTGGCTTCCGGGAGGTCCGGTTCGGCGCACAGACATTGGGCCGACAGTCAATCTGCTGTTAGCGCGCAGCGATTTCGACCGCGCCGGTGATCTTGAGGGCCGATACATGATCGGCGATACGCTCTTTAGCTGGCGTCTTGCAAGTCTCGGGATACCAATAACTTTTGCACCGGCGGCTGTGGTGGAACATGAGCATACCGAAACATGGATTGAAATCCTTCATCAAATGTACGCCCGCGGACGTGAATTCGGATACGCGAGAAGAACAAGGCGAAATTGGTCGCTGTTTCGGTTGCTTGCGATGACAACGGTTAGCATCCTTCCTATCCGGTTAACGAAAATCCTGATTCGAGTGTTCGGAAATTCGCTGCGAGCGGGAATTGCGGGAAGTTATGTCCTTACGTTTCCCATCATTCTAACCGGCCATATTGCACGATTGGCCGGGGAGGTTGCCGGCTACTTTCGACAAACGGAATATTAATGCGGCTCCTGATGTTGACTCAAAATATCGGGGGGTGGGGAGGAACCTATGCGCGCTGCTTTTCTATGGCACGCGGGCTGGTTTCGCGCGGCCATCAGGTAACCGTCCTGGCGGCCCCCCGGAGACTACGTTTGTTTCCCGCAAAGTACACGTCGCAGGGTGTTCAGGTTTTTGAAATGAGCGGCCTGTTGCCTGCGCGGGTCCGACACGGGGGCTTGAGTCCGCTGGATTTGATCAGCCGCATTCTGTACGTGTTGCAGAATGAATTCGATCTAATTCACTGCATCGATCATCGCCCGACCGTTTCCATTCCGGCAATTCTGCATTCCCATTTGCGGCATATTCCATGCGTCGCAGATTGGTGCGACTTGTGGGGGACCGAAGGTCTCGGCGGGAATCGTACCGGATTGGAGCGGCTACTGCTTTCGCCTTTCGATGAGCGTCTCGAACGATGGATGATTAATCAGGCAAATTCCGTTACTGTCATCAGTACAGAACTGGAACGTCGCGCTTTGCAACAGGGGAAAGATGCCCGGCACATCCTCCTCCTTCCACCGGCATCGAATCACGATTTGATTCGACCGTTCCCAGTGGAGGAAGCCAGGCGCAAACATTCCGTTCCTCTCGATGTTCCGGTGCTTGTATTCAGCGGATATACCGGGTTTGGAGCCGAATTGCTCGGGGAGGCTTTCGTTCAACTGCTGAAACGGAATCCATCGACATTGATTTTAATGATAGGAGGACGATTGCGCGATTTTGAGCGCATTGTATCCGCGCAAGGTCTGGGAAAAAACGTGATCCATTTCGGCTCTCAACCGTATGAGCATCTGGGAGGACTGCTTGCTTGTGGAGATGTTATGCTTCTTCCATATCCGGATCTTATGATTCATCGCGCGGGATTCGGCAATAAATTGGCGGACTATCTTGCGGCAGGGCGTCCCGTTGCAACAAACCTGACCGGGGATGTCGGATCTCTGGTTGTGAAAGAGAATATTGGTGTTGCCACGTCCGATCATCCGCAAGCTTATGCGGATGGGATCTCCGAATTACTCGCAGATCGTGAACTTCGAATGGAAATGGGGAAACGCGCTCGCGAGTTGGCGGAAACATCCTTTTCCTGGGAAACACGAGCCAGTCAATTGGAGAATTTTTACCTGCAGAACATTGAAGCAATGGCACAAATCGGTCCGCGGGTGCCATAAAGGGCGCCTAAGGGAAACGAACAGTGATTCCGCGGCGGGCAAGTTCTTGAAGGAAACGATCGGCGGGCACGGAAGTTTCAGGGCAAAGCACTCCCGGTTTGTCGATTTCGCGACGCGCCAGCATCTGACCGACAATCGATAAAGGAACTCCAGTATCCAGCGAACCGGCTGCGATCTTCCACTCCGGGTGGGGCAGAATGATGGACTCGGCGAAAGCCTCCACCGATTTACCATGTTTCACTCCTCTTGCATGCACTCGAAGCACATCACAATCCCGAGGTTCAGCAGCTTGTGTTATTTGTTTTGCCGTTAAAGCGATCAGCATCTCGCGTGGAGAAACATCGCGGAGAATCTTGTTGCGTGAAGCAAAACCAAGCTCCACCAGAAAACGCAGCTTATCAGCGAATTCTTTTGGAAACGCAACCTTAAAGCTGGCATCGCGAAGCATTGGGAAGGATCGGGGAAACATGGCCACTTCCGAATGCAATGTATAGATCGCCTCCATTTTTCCAACAGGAGCGGGGAAGTCAATTGTTTCCTGTCCGCTCATTGGCGGCACGGCGACCGCTGTGCCGTTCGTAAACAGCATCGGTTCGAGCGCAAATTCATCCAGCACTGTGTCCAGAGCATAAGGCACAGGGAGCGGTCCGCTACTGGATGCGTCGAAGCAACCCACTCGCACGTGCAGTTCCCGGACGTCATCCATTTGACCGGCAAGAACTCCTGCCATGACATTTGTAATGCCTGGCGTGGATCCCATACCCAGCACGGCCGTCACACCATGTTCACGAAACGCTTGATCTAATTCAAACTGTTTCAATGAACCGTGATATAAGCCGCCAAGATCCGTATAAGGGACGCCGGCGTGGAGAGCGGCCTGCATGATCGGGACGTTGTAGTAGTAGTTGACACAGTTCAGTATGACATCGTGCCCGTTTACTAGACTTGTAGTACTATCAATGTCGCTGACGTCGACTGTCGCAGCGCGAACTCTTGGATCCAGAATGGAGATTTCACGCAGGTCCGCAGCGGTGATGCTGACATCCGGCGCGAATTCCAGAAGATCGCGAATGACAACAGAAGCCATCGCTCCCGCTGCGCCGAGGATCAAGACTTTCATGGGTTTTCACTCGTGGGGTCGGGCCTCGTGCCTGCCACGTGTTACTGCGTCGCGGGCAGGGACCGGGCCACCGGGAGAATGACTGCTCAATCCTCTTCCTGTACAATCTTATCGACTGTCCGGTCGATTTCCTTCAAAGTGTCTTCCAGCCGTTCGAGGATCACATCCAGCAAGGGGTCCGGCATATTCAAAGCCGGTTCAAAGCGCACAACCCTGGAGTTGGTCAGCGTTCCAGCCACCAGGACGTTTCGTTTGAAAAGTCCGGAAACAACCTTATATCCGATTTCGGTATTCGGAAATTCCATTCCAAGCAGCAGGCCTCGCCCGCGCGACTGTTTGATCAAGCGATCGTATCGTACCTGCAATGCAATCAGCTCGCCCAGCAAATATTTCCCTTTCCGGCGAGCCTGACCCGGCAGGTCTTCTTCTAAAGTGACATTGATGGCAGCAATCCCGGCGGCGCATGCAAGTGGATTTCCGCCGAAAGTGGAGGTGTGAATAAACGGATTTTTTTCCAGAACCTGCCAGATCTTCGGTGTTGAGATAAAAGCACTGAGCGGCATCACTCCGCCGCCAAGAGCTTTACCCATACAGAGAATATCAGGAACCACGTCCCAGTGTTCAACACCAAACATTTTACCGGTTCGACCCATCCCCGTTTGTACTTCGTCAGCTATCAGCAACGCGCCGTATTCATTGCAAGCCTTCCGAATGCGCGGCCAGAAATCATCCGGAGGGACGATTGCTCCCGCTTCGCCCTGGATTGGCTCCATGATGACAGCTGCTACACCCTTACCGACTGCATCCGCTTTATACAGTTCATCTTCCACTGCCTCCGCATCGCCGAATTCAACGAAGTGAATACCGGGCAGCAAAGGCAAAAACGGTTCACGATATTCCCATTTTCCCATCAGACTCAGAGCTCCGCAGCTTTTTCCGTGAAAGCCGCGAAGCGAGCTGATGAAATTCGTGCGACCGGTTGCCACACGGGCCAGCTTCAAAGCACCTTCTACAGCATCCGTTCCATTGTTGATGAAGAAGCAATATTGCAGATCGCCGGGAGCGACCTCACCAAGCATTTTTGCAAGAGCTCCGCGCAAAGGATCCAGCAGTTCCTGGCTCGATAAAGGCATTCGCGTCAGCTGATCCGCAACGGCTTTGACAATCTTCGGATGGCGGATTCCCGCGCTGTAGATTCCGTATCCGCCAAGACAATCGATGAACTTGCGGCCCATAATGTCTTCGAACCAGCAACCCTCGCCCGCCCATTCAAGCGCAGGCTGCTCTCTCATTTCAATGACAGATTTCCTATAATCGAGATAGCCGCGGTTGTAATAGAATGAAAAATTCTCGATGGTTTCGCCGATAATCTGTTCCTTCTGTTTATCGGTCAAATCACAATTGGAAATAATATCTAACCATTTTGCAGATTCTAAGAGGACTTCTTTTTCATTCATAATGAACTCCATTCGGGGGTGATGTTTTAGGTAGGGGAGCGATTTATCGCGCCCGCGTTCAACGCATTGAGCCGCTGCTACAAATCGCCTGACCAGAATGGAGTCACACTTCTTCTAAAACGCATGATCGATGACATCTAATCCTTCATTTAATTGTTCTTCTGTGATGATGAGCGGCATAAGAGTGCGCAGACAATTTCCATGAGTGCCTGCTGATAGCAGAATAAGGCCATTTTCATAACAATGCTTTGTGATCGACTGCACCAGATCCTTATCCGGCTCTTTCGTGTTGCGATCTTTTACGATTTCGAGGGCCATCATGGCGCCCAATCCACGCACTTCACCAATTGCAGGATATTTTTGATGGAATTGTTCGAACCGACGTCGGACAGTTTCTCCGATTTTCTGGGCGTGTTCCGCAAGTCCGTTTTTTTCCATGAAATGAATAGCGGCTAAAGCAGCCGCACAGCTAACCGGGTTCCCCGAGAACGTTCCGCCCAGGCCGCCAATTTGAGCGCTATCCATGATCTCACTTCGGCCAGTAACCGAGCTTAAAGGTAGCCCCCCTGCCATGGACTTTGCCAGGACAATGATATCCGGTTCTAGCCCGTAATGCTCGGAAGCGAACATCTTGCCGGTCCTGCAGAAACCAGTCTGTATCTCGTCGATGATTAGGAGGATTTTGTATTTCCGGCAAATCTGTTGCAGGGCATCAACGTAATTGGGAGGGGCTACTATAAAGCCACCTTCACCCAGAACCGGCTCAAACACGATGCAGGCGACGTTTTCGGCCGCAATATGCGATACAAAAAATTCCTCGAGGTTACGGATTTGTTCCTCAATGTCATATCGATAGGAGTATGGATAAGGTAGACGGTAAACTTCGGAGGCAAAGGGTCCGAAGCCGAATTTGTATGGCTTCACTTTGCTGGTCATGCTCATCGTCAGCAGCGTTCTGCCATGAAAGGCATGCTCAAAAACAACCACACCGGAACGCTGCGAATAATGGCGCGCGACTTTAACAGCATTTTCGACAGCTTCAGCTCCGCTGTTGACGAGCATTGTTTTCTTAGAAAAATTTCCGGGTGTGATCTGATTCAGCTTTTCGGCGAGTGCGATGTAGCTTTCGTACATACCGACGCTAAAGCAGGTGTGCGTGAATCGCCTGAGTTGTTCGGTGGCCGCTTGAACCACGTCCGGATTCGCATGACCGACATTCATGGTTCCGATCCCACCGGCAAAGTCGATCAGTGTGTTTCCATCGACGTCGGTGAGGAGTGCTCCTTCGGCGCGATCAACGAAAACGGGTGTGGCGTTATAAACTCCACGCGGAACGTTCATCTGTCGGCGCTCGAGCAGCACCAGGGATCGTGGACCGGGCACAGAGGTCTTTAGTTGAATAAATTTTGGCATAAAAGCCTCAATGGTTTGGTGCGTCTCAGCAACGCCATACGCGTCTTAGCGTACCGTGTCTGCGGGTCGACGCGTTAGACGCGAGACTCGACAACTCGCAGACGCATGAGAGCGAGGCTGGACGCTATCGAACCGATTCGTTCATTCTTTGCCAGCGAGGACTATTATAGCACACGTACCGCTGCCGGCCCGGCTTCGCGGCGCTACGTTACTTCCACTTATACGGATACCAGTACTCTTTCGGCTCGATTTTATAGTCGAGATGGACATGTTTTACGTCGCGGAAATTGTCGAGCCCGTCTGTGCCTAACTCGCGATTGGTTCCGCTCATCCGCATTCCACCAAAAGGTCCGGCGTCGTTGTCTGTGAGTGGATCATTGATCCAGAAAGTGCCGGCGTGAATATTTTCCATTGCATACATGGCGTATTCCATGTTGTTCGTATAGATGCTGGCACCGAGACCAAAATCGGAATCGTCTGCAAGTCGCACGGCTTCTTCGATTCCGCTGACCGCCATGATCGGAGCAATCGGGCCAAAGATTTCCGTCTTCATGATTTCCATGTCGTGATTCACGTTGGTTACAACCGTGGGCTCATAGAAGAAACCTCTCTCCATTTGTGCCGGCCTTTTGCCGCCGGTCAGAAGCGTTGCCCCCTGTTGGAGCGCGAGTCGAAGCTTATCTTCCACTTTCTGGCGTTGCTGGGCGTTGATCATCGGCCCGAGATCTACGTCTGGGCCCAGCGGATTTCCGATCCGAAGGGATTTGGCAAAAGCAACAAACTTCTCCAGATATTTTTCCGCAACATTCTTGAAAACGTAGATTCGTTCGACCGATGTGCAAACTTGCCCCATATTGAGATAGCAAGCCCAGGCCGCACCTCTCGCAGCGACATCCAGATCCACATCGTCACACACGATCAAAGGATCATTGCCACTCAGCTCCAATGAAACTTTCTTGAGGTTTTCCGCCGCCATCACCGCAATTTTTCGCCCGGTGACAACTCCTCCGGTGAATGCGATTTTGCTGACACGCGGATGCTTCACAAGCGGTTCTCCAATTTCCGGGCCGTAACCGCTCACAATATTGATAACACCCGGAGGGAAGGGCTCGAATACTTCTGACAGCATTAACGTAGAAAGCGGTGTATGTTCGGATGGTTTGATGATGACTGTGTTGCCGGCTGCAAGTGCAGCAGCCACTTTCCAACTCATCAACAGAAGCGGATAGTTCCAGGGAACGATGCATGCAACAACACCGAAGGGTTCCTTTACTGTGAAGTTGATTTGATGGCGAAAGACAGGAGAAATGACTTTGCCTTTGTAGTCGCGTCCAACTTCTGCATAGTAATCAAAACAGGCTGCGACCCATTCGATTTCGTCGAGGTTTTCGATCAGCGGTTTTCCGCCTTCCATTGTGAGAACTCGGGCAATCTCGTCTCTGTGTGCGCGAAGGCGCCTCGCCGATTCATGCATCATTTCCGCGCGTTCTAAACCCGGAACGGATTTCCAATCCTGGAAAGCTTTCCATGCCGCTTGAGCCACTCGATCTGCATCCGCTTCGTTGCCGCGCGGTGCGTGATCTACCACTTCTTCTGTGGCGGGATTCACCACCGGAAACGTTTGACCGGATTGACTATCAACCAACTTCCCATTGATCCAATGCTTATACATAACCAACCTTCGCTTTAACCACGGAGAACACGGAGAACACGGAGTGAAGAATCTGTTTTTTCTCCGTGACCTCCGTGACTCTGTGGTTATTTTGATTTGATTTCAGTCCAATAGCGATCCACGACTGTGCTGGTTTCTCCGAGATCCTGAAGAAACTCGCAATTTGCGAGCGTTTGTTCACTCGGATAACGCGCCGGATCATTCAGTATTTCAGATTTGATAAATTGTTTCGCCGCTTCATTGGGGCTTGCATAACCGGAAAAATTCGTTATTTCAGCGGCGATTTCAGGGGTCAAGCAGAAATTGATAAACGCATAAGATTCCTCCAGATGCTTTGCTCCTTTCGGGATCGCAGTATTATCAATCCAGATTGTGGCCCCTTCTTTTGGGACAATGTAGGCTAGATCCTTGTTTTGATCCGCTGCCTTTGCCAGTTGACCGCTCCAACCGTGAGCGAGCCATACATCTCCACTGAGCAGAACTTCGTCAAAACTGCCGCTGTTGTATGTCTTCACAAGAGGTTTCTGTTGAATTAACAAGTCTCTTGCTTCCAATAACTCAGCCGGGTTCTTCGTATTCACAGAATGGCCTTTCCATTTTAAAGTCGAACCAAAGGCTTCACGAGGATCATCCAGCATCAGAATCCGGTCTTTGTATTTGGGGTTCCAAAGGATCGCCCAGGAATCCACCGGGTCGGTCACTTTCGTCTTGTTATAACCGATACCGGTCGTGCCCCATAAAAAAGCGACTGTGTAATCATTGTTCGGGTCGTAGGGAAGAGAACGGAAACGAGTATTCAGATTCGCAAGGCCGGGCAATTTGGAATGATCGAGCTTTTCCAATAAACCCTGATGAATGAGAATGCGCGACATGTAATCCGAGGGTACGACCACATCATATTCGGTGACACCGGATTGAAGCTTTTCCAGCAAAGCTTCATTCGAATCGTATGTGTCATAGCGGACCTGAATTCCTGTCTGTTTCTCAAATTTCTTGACCGTTTCATCAGAAATGTAAGCGGACCAGATGTAAAGGTTCAATTGTTTTTTCGATTCGGCCGATTCCTTTCGACCGCAGCCGATTATCAAAATCACAAAGACAACTGCAAGGAAGGGGATCACTTTTTTCATCATTTCTCTTTTCTCTGTAGGCGGTCTGAGATCACGATCAATAAGATTGTAGGGATCAACAATAAAGTCGATATCGCGTTGATCTCTGGAGTCACCTTTGTTTTTACCATCGAATAAATTTGTAAAGGTAGCGTCGTTGATCCGACGCCGGCCACAAAAGAAGTAATAATGTAATCGTCGATGGAAATTGTAAATGCAAGGAGGGCTCCGGAAAGAACCCCTGGGGCGATGACAGGGAGGGTAACTCTGAAGAACGTTTGAAACTCGTTGGCCCCCAAATCCATCGCCGCTTCTTCCAGCGTCCGATCGAATCCTTCCAATCTGGCTCGAACCACTATGATGACATAGGACATGCAAAAGGCGATGTGCGCCAGGATCACTGTTGTCATGCCGAGTGTAAATCGGATAAATCCAAAGAAAATGACGAGTGAAGCCGCCATCACAATCTCGGGAATGATGACAGGCAAATAAAAAAGTCCTTCGAGCGTCCCTTTTGAGCGGAATTCATAACGCTGCATTCCAAGGGCCGCAATGGTTCCGATCACAGTGGAGGCGATGGTTGCTGCAATGGCGACGATCAGGCTGTTTTTCAAAGCGCGCAGGATCAGCTGGTCCTGCAAAAGTACCTCGTACCATTTCCAGCTAAAGCCTTCCCAGATCGCATAGCGCGAACTGTTGAAAGAGTAGATCACCAGAATCACAATGGGCGCATAAAGGAAGATGTATACGAACGAAGATTCTGTAAACAAAAGCCAGCGGGATAACTTTCGCGTTTTCATGCGAAGGCAGCTTTCTCCTTGCGTGTAGAGTAACGCGCATAAAGAAAGAGCAGCACCAGAACAAATGTTGTAAGGCCGAAACAGATCGCGGCGCCAAAAGGCTTGTCACGCGCAATCACGAATTGATTCTGGACTAGATTCCCAACCAGAATGCTTTTTGCGCCTCCCAGCAGATCCGGTGTGATGAATGCCCCGATCGTTGGAATGAATACAAGGATCACTCCAGCAAGAATGCCGGGAAGAGTTGCTGGAAGCGTGACTTTGATAAAGGTCCAAAAAGCGTTGGCACCCAGGTCGCTGGCGGCTTCCAGCAGCGCCGTATCGAGCTTTTCAATCGAAGCATAAAGCGGCAAGATCATGAAGGGGAGCTCGCCATACACGAGGCCGAGCATGACGGCAAATTCTGAGTAAAGAAGCGTTTCTATCGGAGACTGGATCAATCCAAGAGCCATCAAGGCTTGATTGATCAGTCCTTCACTGCGAAGAATGATGATCCAGGCGTAGGTGCGGATCAGAAAAGAGGTCCAGAATGGCACGACAACCAGGGTTAATAGCGTATTCTTCCAGCCGGGCTTGACCTTCAACGAAATGAAATAAGCAATTGGATAACCGATTACAAGACACAACAACGTTGTAACTACGGCCATCCATAAAGACCGTGCGTAAATCTCGATGTAGATCGGCTCGAAAGATCGAATGTAATTGGAAAGCCATTGCCAGGAACCGACGTATTGCCAGAAATCATCTACCGGTTTGATGCCACCGTACGTGCCCCTTTGAGCGAAGCTATAAATGAACATGATCAGCAACGGCAGGATGAAGAAGGTGATGAGTATCGCGAGCGCGAGAAACAAAAGAGCGTACGGACGCAGTGCAGGGACACGCTGAAAGATCTTAAGGAGCGCAGGCGTCCCGCCTGCATTGAGGCGCGCAGGTATCTTGCCTGCCTCATTCGTCATTCCAGTACCACCGTGCTTTTAGGATTCCAGGACAGCACGGCACGATCGCCTCTTGAGAAGCGGCCGGCCTCTTCTACGAATTTGCTGTTTTGTTCAACGACAGTGAACTTCCGGCCACGGTATTCAACCAACCAGCTTGTATTTGTGCCTTGAAAGATCTCATCCACTACAGTCACAGGCAAACTCACGCGACCTTCCATTTCCTGCGTGGTCAGAACCATTTTTTCCGGACGAACCGTAAATTTGATCGTCCCGCTTTGATCGGAGCTCACTGGAAAGGAAGGGCCTTCCGGCAAACTGATCCGACCCTCCGAGAGCACGCCTTCGAATATGTTCGTAGCACCGATGAAATGTGCGACAAATTCCGTTCGGGGCTTCTCATAAATTTCACTGCAACTTTTACCCACCTGTTCAATCCGGCCAAGGTTCATTACAGCGATCCGATCGGACATCACAAGCGCCTCTTCCTGATCATGCGTAACAAAAATAAAAGTAATCTTCAATTGTTCCTGGAGATTTTTCAGCTCCACCTGCATTTCTTTCCGCAGTTTCATATCCAGAGCGCCCAACGGTTCGTCCAGCAGAAGCACTTCCGGATGCATCACAAGCGCACGCGCCAGGGCCACGCGTTGTTTCTGTCCGCCACTCAGCTGTGAAGGGCGACGTTTTTCGAATCCGGAAAGGCGCACAAGATCGAGCGCTTCACCGACTGTCTTTTTGATTTCGGCTTTCGGGGTGTTGTTTCGCTCGAGACCGAATGCGATATTCTGATGAACATTCATGTGAGGAAAAAGAGAATAGTGCTGGAAGACTGTGTTGACGGGGCGCTTATAGGGTGGAAGTGGGGCAACGTCCTGCCCGTTGATTAAGATCTGTCCCTCTGTCGTTTCTTCAAAACCGGCAATCATGCGAAGGAGCGTCGTCTTGCCGCATCCGCTTGGGCCCAGGAGAGAAAAGAATTCTCCTCTTTCGATCGCAAGATGAACATGATCGACAGCTATTACTGAACCATATTTCTTCGTGACGTTCCGAATCTCAAGAACAAAATCAGCCATAAGAAGTTAAAAGACAAAAGTTAAAGGTTCAAAGTGCACAGTGTATATCATGCGTTACTTTGGATGTAGCTCAATGATTGAGCGTTCACGGCCTTTCCATATGTTTTCCACTTTCCAGAATTCAGCTTGCTGCATCCATTCAAGATCATCGTTGCCGGTGAATACATGTGCCTCCCCATGTACTACAAGATATCGGTGCAATTCGGGTGCATTGGTCAGGATTCTTGGATAACCCTGTGGGTTGAGCTCCATACGCCCATTTGTGTAAAAAAGCGGGCCAAAATCGTACACATTGTACGGGATGAGCTTCCTGTTTGCTGGAGCTTGTTCGATCCACTGCAGCGAGAGTGTTTTCGAATCGGACCAGGGAAGTTTTGGAAAGATTGCATAAACAAATAAAACCATCCCCACAACTGGAATCAACACGTATGAGATCCACGCTTTCGTCCATTTTTTGCGCATCATCAACGTGATGCTGATCGCACTGAGCAGAGCAATGCTGACCATCATCCAGATCAACGGCTCCATCGAGATCGAGTATTTTGGCGCTCCCCAGAAAAACGCTGAAATGAGTATGAATTGAAGGGTCGCACAACACAGGGCCAGCCTTGGCAATTTCTGAAGGTTCGCCAGCGAAAGCCCAGCGAGAATCGCAAAGCCGGGAACGATAGGAAGAATATAGCCGGGTAGCTTCGTTTGTGAAAAACTGAAAAATATCAAAGGGCAGAGCAACCAGCAGAGCGCGAAGCGGATAAGATTCTTATCTCCAACAGCCTTTGCAACAAAGGGGGCAAAACTCCATGGATACGTTCCCGCGATTAGAACGGGGAGATAAAAAAGGAACCCCTCAGAGCGGTGATAATAACTGCTCGTATAGCGTACAAAATGATGCTGGTAAACGAATTCATCCCAGAACCTGAGTCCGTAGATCAACGAAACAGGAACAAACCAGATCGCAATCACCGAAGCGGCTACCAGAATTCCCTGGAATGGTTTCATCGCAAGAATATTTTTCCAGCGTTTTGTGATCACGATGTAAGCCAGCAAAGTGAGGCCGATAATCATGAACGCAACAAAACCTTTTGCAAGAACTCCCAATCCCGCAAAAGCGTACATCAGCATCAACCAGCAAACTTTTGCCGGGTTTCGTTCATACAACAGATAAGAACAGAAAGCCGAAGTGACGCAGAAGGTGAGAAGCATGTCGAAAGTAGCAGCATGTGAGAATCCGATAAAGAATGCGGTTGAAGCCAGGACAGCCGAGGAAAGCAAGGCCGCTAACGGATCGGCAATCTTTCGGATTGTAAAATACAAAAAACAGACACTGCCTGTGGCCACAAGAACCGAAGGGAGACGTGCAGCAAATTCGCTGACTCCGAACAGGCCGTAACACAGCGCAATGAGCCAGTACAATACGATCGGTTTTTCAAACCAGACGTTCCCACCGAGCTTCGGAACGATATAGTCGCCCGTCTCAAACATTTCCCGGGCAACCTGCGCGTATCGAGGCTCATCCGGTCCCAGAAGAGGTAGCTGCCACGTCCCCCACAAGAACAGGATTATGCATCCGGCAAATAGTAGAAATTTGTGCCGCCCCGTCATGGAGCACTAGCATAACACGTGCAAGGAGTGGCGGGCAGTGACGCCCGCCCCCCAAGAATTACCACTACTTAGCGCCTTTGCGTTAAATCTTCAATCTTTTTCGCGGAGCTCTTTCTTTAACTCTTCCACCTCTTCTTTCAACTTTTCCATTTCGCGTTTCAGCTCTTGCATGGATTCCCGAAACTCCGGACGATTCGGCAGGTCTCGGAGTTCAGGCAAGTTGCGAATTTCCGGCAAATCACCAAGTTCGTCCAGATCACGTAGCTCGCGGAGATTCTCCATTCTGGGAATATGGAATGATCTCTGTTCCGGTTTTACGGATATTTTCTGCGATTTTCCGTGCCGCAGTATTGTGAGACTGGCGCTTTCCCCTTCCTTTATGTCATTCAGCGCTTTGCGAAGATCTTTTTGTGATGTGACCTTTGCACCGTTTATTTCGGTGATCACATCACCCGATTTCAGTCCGCCTTTTTCCGCGGGGCTATCCGGTTCGACGCGCGCCACAAGCATGCCGGCGTCCGGCTCGGTCTGGAAGTATTTTGAAAGATCGGCATCCAGCTCCTGCAACTCTATACCGATGTAATTCCCGCCCATACGAGCCAGCATGCGCAGGTCCCGTTTTTCCGGCGTTACCTGAATTTTTAGCGATTTTCCATCCCGTAGAACATCGAGCGTCATTTCCTTTGGAGCGTCGAGATCACGCAGCATCTTTCTGATATCGCGCTCTGATTCCACATTCTTACCATCGATGCTTACGATGATGTCTCCATCCTTCAGCCCGGCTTTTTCGGCCGGTGAATTGGAAAACACCTCTTCTACCACAACACCGGAATCAACTTTCAGATCATTTCTTTGGTGAGGACCAATTTCAGATAAAATCACTCCCAGACGATAACCCTGTCCTGCGAGCGCAAAGACCTCGTCCATGGGCCTGCGTTCGGCGCGGGGCGGACGGTCCGGATCCGTGAAGGCCTGACCAGCCCCCAGGGCTACGACGATGACGGATACAATAATGAACCAAAACTTTTTCATAATTCTCTCCTTCGATCTATGCGGGCGGGTTGCCCGAATTACTACCACTCTGAAATTTGGACGTAAGATGTGACCTTTTGGACTTATCCATTTATATTTTCGGTATGGCTTTGACACGATTACGACGGCCGGAAAACGTGAGCGGCGACTTTTTTGTGGACTCTTCCTGCATTGATTGCGATCAGTGCAGACAAATTGCACCCGAGGTCTTCGGGCAGGCGGGCGATCAAGCTGCGGTTTATGCGCAGCCCTTCGATGAAAAAACGAGGTTTGCAGCCCTGAGGGCCCTGGTTACCTGTCCGACTGCTTCCATCGGTACAATGAATCGCTATCCTGTGAAGCTCGCTGTAGAAACGTTTCCCGAACGGATCGAAAACGAAGTTTATTTTTGTGGGTTCGCTGCAGAGTCTTCGTATGGCGCTTCGAGCTACCTGATCGTTCGACCTCAAGGGAACGTGCTGGTGGATTCACCCCGATTCGCAAAACCGCTGGCCAAAAGGATTGAAGATCTCGGAGGTATTCATGCCATCTTCCTGACACACAGAGATGATGTTGCGGATCAGGAATTGTGGGCCAGGCATTTTGGAGCAAAGAGGATCATGCATCTGGATGACGCCGGTCGATTACGAGGAAGTATCGAACATTCCATAGATGGCCTGGAACCTTTCGCTCTGGAAGATGATTTATTGATCATACCTACGCCGGGACATACAAAAGGACACATCGTCCTTTTATACAGAAATCGTTTCTTGTTTACAGGAGATCACATCTGGTGGTCGCCCAATTACAGATCGCTTCATGCATCGCGGGGAGTCTGCTGGTACTCATGGTCTGAACAGGTGGAATCGGTCAAACGTTTGCAAAATTATTCCTTTGACTGGGTTTTACCTGGACATGGTTGGCGCGTTCATGCGCCGGCGGACCAAATGCAAGGTTATCTCTCCGAATGCATTCGAAGGATCAGTACGTAGACATGCGATCAGACTGGCGTGTGCTCAGTTTTTCAATAATCGCAGACCCTGGTTCTCGAAGATCTTCAGAGCGATCGTTGAATTCAAAGTCTCTAAGTATAGCCGGGCCCCTTCCTGCTGCCCCTTTGTAACGCTTCCAATGTAATAAACCTGCGGACTGACGTCCTTTTCGGGTATCCTCCAAAGGATTTTGATACCTTTGGCCCGATCGATATCGGAAGCATAAACGATCGCCCAATCCACCTCTCCTGCAACGATGCTTTTGATGACCTCTTTCGTATTGGCTTTGGGAGTCAGTTTAGTAATCACTGTTTCATAGATATCAACTTTCTTCAGGTACTCGCGTCCTGCTTTCCCAATCGGATGCTTGTCGCCGAAAAGCGCCACGGCCTTCAATTCAGGAAAAACAAGTTTGGATGGATCGGTTACTTGAAGCTTGGAGGTTTCCGCACCGATAATGACCAGATCATCGGCAAGGAAAGGGCGCACATTCATGATCTGTTTTTTTTCCCGAAGGTTGCGCATTGTTTTATCATCGCTTAATAAGAAAACGTCAATACCGGCTCCTTGCGTAATCAGGCGTCCAACATCTCCGGACTTACCGGTCCTTAGTTTCACCTTCCATTCAGGGTTCTTTTTTTCAAATAACTCAGTAATCTCAATCAACGCGCTTTTCACACTTTTCGGCGCCCCAACATGGAGCTCCGCTGCCGTCAAGTTGGTACTGATCAGTACAAGCAGAAGAAAAACGATGCGATTCATAAGTTTCACTTTTCCATAGAATCCATAAATATAGAGTCTGCGCCAACCATTTGCGAGGCAAGCTCGTCCTATTTTTGGGTTAAACTGTTACGCGGTTCAGTTCTTTTGTGCGTTATCGCTTCGGGCAACATGTGCTTTTTGAGTTCAGACTTACTCTGGAGAATCTGGATGTGGAAGGGGGCAATCTTTATCAGGCCAATCTGAGTGAAGCGCGTTTTGTATATCAGTTTAATGTCCGCACATTTGCGCGTGTGATCACGCAGTATCTGGATGTGGATCGCAATCCGGAACTGTACATCGATCCTGTCGAAACGAATGAACAGAATTTATTCAATCAGGTGCTTTTCTCTTATAAGATCAATCCTCAAACGGTGCTGTTTCTGGGTTATTCGGACAATCATCTTGGTGAAGGGACATTAGATCTGACGCAGAGCGATCGAACGGTATTCTTGAAAATCGGGTACGCCTGGCGTCTGTGATCCTGGCCGGCGGCCTACAAATCATCGAGCGGACTCTTCACGCTTTTTGCTCTGCCGACCACATGTGTATAGATCATTGTGGTGCTGACGTCTTTATGCCCGAGCAACTCTTGAATCGTGCGGATATCATAGCCGGTTTCCAGCAGATGAGTTGCAAAACTATGGCGCAAGGAATGGCAGCCGGCATGTTTTGCGATGTTGGCTTTTTTGACAGCGTTGCGAACCGCTTGTTGAAGAGACTCTTGCGAAGCGTGGTGTCTTCGTTCTTTTCCGGATCGTGGATCTACAGAGCGCCGCGCAGAAGGGAATACATATTGCCATTCCCATGAGCAAGCGGCTTGCGGATATTTTCTTTCCAGAGCGTAGGGCAGATAGACTTCACCGTAACCGTCGTTCAGATCGTCTTCGTGCAGGAATCGGACTTTTTCGAGATGGCGTTTCAATTTATGAGTTAGTGAGAGGGGAAGCATTGTTATCCGATTATTTTCCCCTTTTCCATCGCGAATTGTAATTATTTGAGTTTCGAAATCGATATCTTTCACACGAAGACGCAAGCACTCTGAGATTCGCATGCCGGTTCCATAGAGAAGAGAGGCCAGGAGGCGGTGTATTCCTTTCATGGAGTTCAGGACCTTTTGCACTTCGGAGCGGGTCAGGACAACGGGCAATTTGGGTTTCCTGCTTGCTCGTTCGATACCGTCGATGAATGGCAGTTCCATGTTGAGAACGTTTTTGTAAAGGAAAAGCAGGGAGCAGAGAGCTTGATTTTGTGTTGAGGAGGAGACTCTTTGGTCTACCGCAAGGTAAGTAAGGAACTCACGAATGTGGCTCGTTGTAAGAGTTTTCAGATCTAATTTTCTATGGTAGATCCAATAGCGTTTGATCCACTGGAGATAAGCCTGTTCCGTGCGAAAACTTAGGTGTTTTAACCTAGCGGCATCTCGAATTCTTTCCCAGGCGTTTTTCGCGGGATTCTGGTGGTCCATAACGAAACCGTCCCATAAGGTGTTACGCCGTATCTATACTGCGAACACCCGATTTCCCGCCTTATTGCGTATGATAACATAATAATCCGTAGTTAGGCGACCAAATCAATTAATGACGCACGAATTAAGAGCCTTCCGCATCGTAACTTTTCTTATTCCTCCGATTGTTTCTTGCTCTCTACTAGCAGTGTTTGTATGGCTTCTGCACATTGCGACGGAGGGCTCTCCTCCTCCGATGGAACCGAGCACTCGAACAGACAGGATTATAATTTTCGGCCACATCCTTACAGGAATGTTCCTATCAATTGTGCTTTTCCTTTGTTCTTTTCGTCTGACACTTCGTACGCTTCGTTTCCCGTTCGGTGCTTGGTACAACCGTACTTTCGCTTACTTTGATCTACTTTCATGCCCTCTTTTTAGAGCCTTTTATTCAGTACGGCTGGAAAGTTCCAACATCGCGGGCTCTCTGAATATCCTCTTCTTGATGTACAAGCTTCCACTATACGTGATGGCTGCCACAGTTGCGGGAATGTTTCTCGGTTTTGGTTTATCAATGCTATTTAAGGCCCGTACTTGACACGCTGGTCGCCGAACAAGTCAATGCAGCGGACAACGCCTGCGCCTCACAACGTCATGCCGCTTGCAATACGGTTTAACATGCTCAGGTGAAAGGAAAAGGCTAATCGGCTATCATGTATTGTGTGCTGGGAAAAGTTGCAAGCGCCATGCCGTTGCTCGGCTTGGCGTTGCCGCTGATTTCCGGCGTTCGCCCGCACTAAAATGACAACCGAAAAAACCTGGAATCCACAAAGTGCATGGCGGCAACTCCGGTTTGAAGCCGAGGCTGCCAAGAATTATCCGATGCCCTATTCTCTAAATGGAGATTTGTCAAATAAGAACAATCTTCTTGAACAAATGCTCCCCTCCCTTCTGTACGTTAAGGCGGTAGCCATACTGGATGATTCTTTGAAGTTATGGCTCGAGATCAAAGGCCATCGTCTATCAAAACCTTCCAAGCATGATCTCAATGGCCGGTTAACGTACATGAGAGACAAAGGACTTCTAGATAGTGCTGAGCAACTGTTCGCAGTTAAAGATCTCAGAAACGAACTGGCACATGAGCCCGGAAAAGTCTGTGATTGGTCTGTTCTTGAGCGGGACATAAAGCTGATCGAAATTTCCCTCCTGACCCTGAATATTGCTTCAAAGCCGACAGGAAAACTCGAATGCGTCGGTGAGCGTTCCAAGATATATGACTCACAGGAACCCGGCGTTGCATGGTATCGAACGTATACCTTTGCCGTTAAAGAAGACGGTAATACGGTTCTGGAGACTGAGTTGGGTAGAAAAAAGCTACAATTCCACAAGTTAACTAATAATAGTGCGGGCGAACAAGTCGCTGCACCGGACCGCAACTGCGTCTCGCTTAGTCACGCTGCTTGCAGAGCGGTTTACAATCTCTTTTGTTCGGGAAAGCTTTCACTGCTATCATGGTATCGTGCTGGGCTAAGGCTGCAAGCAGCGCGCCTTCGCTCGTCGCAGCTGCGGCCGGTGAGCTCCAGCGTTCGGCCTCGATGAAACAACTATGAAAACGATGACCTGCTTAATCGTTCTCGCACTGACGATCAGCAACGCTTCCTTTGCGAAGGCTCTTTATTTGACGCCTGATCAGTTATTTGCTGATGCTGGTCTTGTTTGCATTGCCAGAGTAGAAAAAGTTGTCAGATTACTCTCGTTACGAAATCGTAAGTTTGCCAAAGCTTCCATTCTAGAAGTCGGAAAGGAACGAAAGTGAATCAGGTTACTTTCCGCGCATATCCAACATGGACATGCGACGTTTCATTTGCTGAAGAAGGCGAGACAGCACTGTTATTTCTTACCAGGATGGAAAATGGAACTTATGAAATAGTTAATTCGGGTAATGGACGTTGGCGGCTGAATCCCAACTTCCATACAACACAAATATCCGTGTCCGAATATGATCTTATGGACCCTTCAGAACGGAAGCACATAAAGGACTGGTCGATGATGAGTCGGACCCGCCTCGTCGATTTGTCGTATCTAAAACAGTTTCTGCAACGAAGTCAACAGTAAATCGAGGCCGAACAACTCGTTGAAGCCGACAACAGCCGTGCCTCATTCAGTCTTGCTGCTTGCAATTTACTAAGCAAGGATTTGCAAACGGGAGTGTATTTCGAGTTAAAATAAATGTCGGCCGGGAACGGCTGCAAGCAGCAAGCCTTCATTCGGCACGGCTGTTGCGGCTTAACTCGGGCGTTCGGCAGCATTGGTATCAATGTTAAGGCATCCATGATACAAGTTGATGACAATTACTTTGAAAGTGAGGACCCTCTCTTTGGGAAAAATGGTTGCGAAGAGCTGAAAAGCTTTTTTAGGCAGCACTGGCCCACATGCTCCGAATGTAAGACCGAATATCGAAAAATAAGCCCCCATCATTCCGAGCCTTCAAAGGTGTTCTCGGGTTGCCGTGAATCTGGCAAGTTTCTAGAAAAACATTTCCTGAACTGTCGTCATTGCGGCAAAGATGCATCTTTATGGACAATAAGATTGGTACAGTTTCTACGGTGGATCAAGGGTAATAGATGAGATGCTGCCGAACAAGTCGTTGCAGCCGACGCATTCTGCGCCTCGCCATGTCATGCCGGTTGCAATCGGCTAAGAGTCAATGTTGTACGGTCTTGTCTCATAAGTTATCATTTTCAGTGTACGGGGTTTGGCTGCAACCGGCACGCCATAGCTCGGCTCCGGCTGCGCGGCTGAACTCCGGCGTTCGCCAGCCACATTTGAGTTCTTATGAAGCCTCCCGAAAACTTTGAGACAACGAGATTGAAATTACGAATTCCGGCGGAAAGTGATGCATCGGACATCTTTGCCCAGTATGCAACAGATCCATTGGTTACTCGGTACCTAGTCTGGCGCCCTCACAGATCTGTTCAGGAAACTAAATCGTTCTTGGCAAGATGCGTAAGGGCGTGGAAAGTGGAGATGCATTCCCTTGGGTCATATTTCTCAAGGAAACGCGGTCGGTTATCGGAATGATTGAACTTCGAATCGATGGCCATAAGGCTGATCTCGGGTATGTATTGTCACGGTCCTTTTGGGGTAAGGGCTACATGACCGAAGCCCTTCACGAAATTGTCACTTGGGCACTCGCGCAACGATCGATTAACAGAGTGTGGGCGGTATGCGACCCGGAAAACAAAGGCTCGGCCAGAGTATTGGAGAAAGTGGGTATGAGGTTAGAGGGAACGTTGCGAAATTGGATCGTGCATCCAAACATCAGCAGCGACCCACGAGATAGTTTGTGCTTCTCAATCACGAAGTGAGCGTCGCTAACAAGGCATTGACCTTCTTAGATAATAGTGCCCGGGCTGGCGAACAACTCGTTGCAGCCGACGCATCCTGCGCCATCGGCGTGTCATGCCGGTTGCAGTCGGGTAGAGTCATTGTTGTAAGCGAAAGCTTTTATCCATTATCATGTTTCGTGTACGGGTTTTTGGCGGCAACCGTCATGCCACACCGAGGCTCCGGCTGCGCGGCTGAACTCGGGCGTTCGGCTGCGTAAATGAAAAAAGCTGTTGTACGAATACTCTTTGAATATCGCGGCTCGACCACGAAATTCCTTTCCTTCTTCGCCGGTCAGGACAACTCATTTTATTTCCATCCTTACCGGCCAATGGGTACTCCTTGGTACGCAACCCCGCAGTCGCCTCTTTCCGAATCCACCGAATCCGGGATTCGCGGAATCCATCTCCATTTCCCATCTTTCCAACCTTCGCCGTTCACGCTAAACAAGCTCAGCTTTCACGCTAGCGGTTACATTCACCTTACTGATCTGACAGGAAGCAGGTTTCGAAACGGTACGAGGGGTCCGTCATTTTCCGAAGTAAACTTGCCGTACGAGTTTGCTGGCTTCGTGCCGTGTGATCCTTTGGGACTGCCCGTAGCAGAATCGCTCGCCCGCTATCACAACATGATTATTAAACTCAATGATAATGTCGCGCCATTCCACTTGAATTTCATGCTTATTTCTTCCAAGAATCGACCGCTCGCAAAAGATGGCCCATTTTTCAAACATCCCGTTTCCTTCTGCTGGCCTGGACACGATATGGGTATCGGCCTCACAATGTGGCCAGTTAAACCGGGGCCTTCATTTCCGAACCCGCAATGGCCGCCATTTCCGTTTCATATCTATAGGATAGCTGCATAACTGACACGCAGCCGAACAAGTCGTTGGAGCGGACAACAACCGTGCCTCACTCAGTCTTGCTGCTTGCAATCGGTTAACAAGCAGTTGTTTACGGCAACGTATTTCGAGTTATAATAGTTTGCGGCAGGGAGTGGTAGCAAGCAGCAAGCCTTCGTTCGGCACGGCTGTTGCCGCTCAACTGCTATGTGAATGTCAAGCGTCCATCCACCGGTGCAACTACGAGTTCTTCCTGCAAATTTTTCTTTCCTGAAGCGGCTCTCCCTCGAAAAACCATGGGGAGCCGCGTCCGCAGGTCAGGAAAGAAAAATTTGCCCAACAGCGCGGAGCCGAAGCTTTGGCAGAGGCAAAAAACAGGACCTGCTGAAGCGGTAGATACACTTCAAGCGTTGGAGTTGCAGGTCTGTTTTTTGCGCCAAAGCGAGGCGAAGCGCTGAGAGGCCTGACAAAGCTATTTGAATAAAAAATAATTGCACTTTGCTGTCAGCCCGAAACTGACTGCCATTCGTGGCACGGCATCTGAATCCGGCCACTGATTCAAAATGCGATCCTGCGGGGGACAACTAAGGAAAGCCTCAGGGGTTCCTTTTTCCGGCACGAACCTTCTGGTAATTTCCAGAGGTTCTGTTCAGCGACGGATCTGCCCCTGAGGCAGAAACTTCCTTTACGAACTATAAGGCCGTTGATACTTTAAGAACTGCGTAAATTCGGGTTGTTAGTTTTCTTCCAACCGCAACGATTGCTTTTCGTGCTGCAATAGGAGCTGGATTTCGTGCTTTGATCCGTTCGATAGAATTCCATCAGTTCAGGATCTTTCCG
The DNA here is from genome assembly GCA_963771165.1 of uncultured bacterium. Lineage (GTDB taxonomy): Bacteria > Acidobacteriota > HRBIN11 > JAKEFK01 > JAKEFK01 > JAKEFK01. The sequence goes on from CAVYSN010000021.1 coordinate 399,376, forward strand.
GATTGAAGTCCAGGCGGTTTCGATCAATTTGCTTCGTGCTGATGGCATCTCCCATTCTGCTGATGGATCCTTTCCGAATACGATCTCCGGTTGAATCTTCAACCGGAATCATTCCCAAGTAAAGCTGCAATCTGGCGTGAGCTGCTTAGAATCTCTCCAATCACCGATTCGTGCCAGAAGATGGACAGCAACAACTTTGCCGATTCCAGGAATGCTGCAAAGGAGTCCGATGACATCGCCAGATTTCGGCATTTTGTGTGCAGAAACGAAGATAGTTCTTTATTGACTCTCTGCAATCGCTCACGATCGAACTTTAGAGCTAAGCAGATATTGTTCGAGCTTAAAACGAATTTCGGTTCCCGTCTTGAAGCGTATACAATTGATTCATTGCAGTGACGTGACCATCTTTCTCTAGGTGAGATTGCTGGAAATCGAATCCCTTCGAATAGCAAAAGCATTTTGATTCGAACTTTTGTGGCTGCCTGGCTGACGGACAAACAGCTTCTCGTAAATGGACCAGATGTCTGAGGTCCCGGTAAAGACGGTTCGGTACGTGGATTCCTTTAGTTCTCCGCCGCGCAATTTTTCTGCAAGCTTGCGGCTATCAATCCGGTTTGTTTTGACACGATCTGCCGGTGATCGCGCGGATTTGCGTTGGCGCGATTACCAGGCAGACGTATCCTTCCTCAGTCAGATCATCGTAAAGACCAAATCCGGTTGGACCTGCTTCGTAGACAAATGCGATCCGTTTGTCCGGAAAGCGCCTGCCGTACATACTGGATCAGATTTGCCGAATCGTAAGGTATCTTTAGCGACTTGACAAAACCTTCATGCGAAACAAACGTGACCGAGATGCTTTTCTTGTCTACGTCCATTCCGCAGAACAGATCAAATTCCAGTGGTTTTACAGTAAAATGTTTTTGTTGGAAATTCATTAGTGGTCTCCTTGTGTTTTCTTTTCATTGAAGCACCGGGAGGCCACTTTTTTCATCTCACATTCAGCATATGGATTTCCAGCGTTCGCCAGCTTGGATACCAGAATAATGATCACTGCATCAATGCCACAAAAAATAGTGGCCTCTGCAATTAGCTTGATTATTGGTTGCATGTTCGGATTGTCGTACTTTATTACTGCAGTCGGGTTTTCCAGCGGCAGCTCTTCGTTAGGGGACGTTAAGGGTATGATGTTCTGGATACTTATTTGGGCAGTAATTTCATGGTTGTTAGTGGTCTTGCCAGTGCTTGTGAAAATCCCAGCGGAAAGTCGCTTATTTACTCCGAAATTCTGTCCCGTATTCGGTGCAATCGTGGCCTTACTATGGTCTTTACCACTTCTTGCCCTCTTTCGGTGGAGTGCCCCTTTCGTCGGCATTCCCATTATCACGGGCGCTGTTTCCGGGTTTAGTTATGCTTTTTGGCTTAACGACTTTTCTATCTAGCTCGCAAGCTGGCGAACAACACGTTGCAACTCCTAAAGGCCGGATAAATGAAACAAATGGTCTGCTTATGATTTGAATGCATGCGCCACATGTGGGCTGCTTCAATCGCTAAGTATGGTTTGGTTGAACTTAACGGATTGGTAGGCATTCCGGCCGCTCAGGAAAAGACTACTATACAAAGGCCGCCGCAGCAGCAGACGCGCCGCTGTCATAGGTTCCGGTAAATACTCATTGTACAATGCTAACCCCGGCGATAAATCTGAAAAACCACCGGATGTTATTTGTTGATGAAAGCAACAGTGAAGTTATTTTTGAAAAACCATATGACGATGCGCATAGTTTTGCACGCCTGGAACGCCCCGGATACCTGGGTTGGACAAGGAAGTTTGCGGAATCCCACACTTGAGTGGTGAGATAGTCAAAATATTGACGGAACAGCAACACAGCCAACTTTCGGTGCCGCTACTGTAGCACCGACGGTTATGAACCCTTCCTTAATAAGGATCCGAGGTTGAAGCAACTGTTTTCTTCCAGAGCGAGACATTCCCAAATGGAGCCTATCAGAGGACTTGAAGGCATAGATCCAAGCCCGACACCACCCTTCCACAATCAGCAGTCCGGCAGAAGCATATAATGGCAAAGCAACCGTAGGATTGGATTTGAGGGGGATGGTACTGAAATACTATATGAGTACAAATCTCTAATTTTCATCGGTAAAAAGTACATTATCACGACCGAAAAAGTATTGCCGAAGGAGCATGCTATACAAACCTGTATCGCAGCGACCTGCGGCTGGCAGAGATGTATCTTACTAAAGCCGAGGCTGAATTTGAAATGGGAAACACGGTCCCGCTGTTACAGCATTGAATATGACATGTGACAGGGCCGGCATCAGTCTTGTGGATGCAACTACGATAACTCTCATAAAGATCAGGACAGAAAGAAGTTCTGAGCTGGCATTTGAAGCCCACCGTTACTCGCACCTGCGTACGGCAACTACAGTACCTAATGACCGGTTTACAGTAGTTTACGTATAATATATCATGATGCAAGTGCGAAGTACTATTTCCTTCCCTTTGATTGTGAGACAATTACACGTTCATACAAAAGCAGGAGCATTTTACTATAATCCCATAACTACAACGAGGTTAAATAATAATCCTATGTTAGTTGAAAATCCCTTGTATTAATCTTTTAAAAAAGAAACCAATCAAAAATAATAAATAAAATAGCGTCATTGTTCTTTTGCGAAATGCTTCTATTGGTTGTAACGGGGTGTGATAAACAAGCCCACGAATTTGGTTTTGATGGTGCAATATCAGGAAAAATAGTTGATCAGGCCGGGAACATTGTTGCGGGAGATATTACAAGCACAGCGCTTTCAGTTAAAGCTCTGGGTCAGGGGGATATTGTAACCATTGATATGCGTGTCAAAGGGGACGGGACCTTTCAGAACACAAAAATGTTTCCCAAGATGCACAAGATCTATGTAACCGGACCCGTTACACCGGTTGACGATACCCTTCGTATCATTTTCAGTACTGCAAAAACGGCTACTCATGATTTTGTCTCTGTCCCGTTCATAACGATTGATAAACCTGCGCTTGTGGGAAATCCTGATGTTACTTTCAGTTATACCATGACACCAAACGGCGGAAAAACTGTAGCAAAACGTGGAAGTGTACATCAGCACAAATCCTGTACCCCAATACCAGCACCGGTTCCGGTCCATATTACCATACGGTGAAATCTACAATGAGCAGACAGCTAAAACTGCTACTGGCCTTACTTCCGGTACCAGCTTCCTGCGTATAGGAGCACAGGCTTCAGGAACAACAAGTTTGAATTTCAGTGACCAGATAACTTTCACCACACCTTAAAAATGGTTTAATTCAGTCTGTTTTCTTAAAGAACGAGATAAAAGACTGTAGTATTTACATATCAGTATTAATTGTACCTGACGGGCGTTGAATAGGAAGCACCCCCCTGTGGTAATTCCGGGTTATGAAGGGGTGTATGTTTTATTTAATATTTACGCTCTATGTAGTTTCCATGTTTTAAAACACAAATAAGCATGAATATAATTTACAAACATGGAGGTTCCATACGACCTTTAAAAACAAAATTATATACGTATGAAAGAATTCTATTTTTATTCCTGATGCCATTGGGACTATTCGGACTAGTAGAATCTTATTTCAAACAACATCAGCTCTGACAGAATTGTTAATATCACCGCTTTACAGGCTGGCACCAGTCATTATCGGAACGGGAATCCCGGGCTGGAAGCAAACTTTGCCCTGTTCGAAAAGCTTGCCAGGCAGGCTGCAACTTCGGAACCAAAGCCGGATCTTATCTGCTTTCCGGAATACACAATTTCAGGCTGGAGCTATCCTCCGGAGAATGTAATTAACGGTATTGCAGAATCAGTGCCGGGTAACAGTGCAACTCCTGTTTCCTTTGCAATCTTCACATACCTGCTGTACCAGTAGCCGTTACCCGGCACTGATTCTGCAATACCGTTAATTACATTCTCCGGAGGATAGCTCCAGCCTGAAATTGTGTATTCCGGAAAGCAGATAAGATCCGGCTTTGGTTCCGAAGTTGCAGCCTGCCTGGCAAGCTTTTCGAACAGGGCAAAGTTTGCTTCCAGCCCGGGATTCCCGTTCCGATAATGACTGGTGCCAGCCTGTAAAGCGGTGATATTAACAATTCTGTCAGAGCTGATGTTGTTTGAAATAAGGTCTCTAGTTCCGAATAGTCCGATCGGCATCATCAACAATAATAGAATTCTTTTCATGTGTGAATAATTTTATTTTAGATGGTCACATGGAACCTCCATGTTTTAAGAAATTATTTTCATAATTGTTTTTGTTTTCAAACATGGAGGTTTCATAGAGCGTAAATATTAAATAAAACATACAGACATCATAACCCGGAATTACCAGCAGGGGGGTGCTTATTCAACACCCCCCGTCTGGTACATGTAATTCTGATATGTAAATTCTACAGTCTTTTGTCCGATTCTTACAGAACAGGACTGAATTAAACCATTTTTAAGGTGTGGTGAAAGTTATCTGGTCACTGAAATTCAAACTGGTTGTTCCCGAAGCCCGTGCTCCTATACGAAGGAAATATTTGGTATCGGGAGTAAGCCCGGTGACAGTTTTATTACCACTGTCCGTACTCATTGTGGATTTCACCGTGTGGTAATAGGGACCGGCGCCCGTGCTGGTATTCGGGTACGGAACAGTACTGATATACACTTCACGTTTTGTTACAGTCTTTCCGCCGTTTGGTGTCATGGTATAACTGAAAGTAACCTCAGTGCCTGTCGGATTTCCCACAAGCGCAGGTTTATCGATCGTTATGAACGGAACGACTACAAAATCATGTGTGACCGTTTTTGTAGTACTGAAATCGACACGAAGCGTATCGTCAACCGCGGTAACGGGTCCGGTTACATATATCTTGTGCATTTTGGGATACATTTTTGTGTTCTGAAAGGTCCCGTCTCCTTTTACGCGCATGTCAATGGTTACAATATCCCCCTGACCCAGTGCCTTAACTGACAGTGCGGTGCTTGTAATATCTCCCGCAACAATGTTCCCGGCCTGATCAACTATTTTTCCTGATATTGCACCATCAAAACCAAAATCGGTGATCGTTTTATCACACCCTGCAATGAACAGCAGGAATATGAGACAAATGGTTAATGATGCTGTTTTATGTATTAGTTTCATGACTTTCTTTATTAGAAGATTAATACAATGGATTTTCAACTAACATCGGATTATTATTTAACCTCGATGTAGTTATGGGATTATAGTAATGCTCCTGCTTATATGAACGTGTAATTGTCTCACAATCAAATGGAAGGAAGTAGTACTTTGCACTTGCATCATGATAGATTATACGTAATCCGGTAAACCGTGCGTTGAGGACAGTCATTGCAGTTCTCCATCTGCGCAGATCCCAGTAACGGTGGGCTTCAAATGCCAGCTCAGAACTTCTTTCTGTCCTGATCTTATCGAGAGTTATCGTAGTTGCATCCACAAGACTTATGCCTGCTCTGTCACGTGTCATATTTAATGCAGTGACGGCCGGACCGGTGTTCCCCATTTCAAATTCAGCCTCGGCTTTAGTAAGATACATCTCTGCCAGCCGCAGTACGATCAGGTTTGTATAGCATGCTCCTTCGGCAATATCTTTTTCGGTCGTGATAATGTACTTTTTACCGATGAATCCTGAATTTGTACTCATATCGTCCTTCGGTACCATTCTCGAATCCAATCCGACGGTTGCTTTGCCATTATATGCTTCTGCCGGACTGCTGATTATTGTGGAAGGGTCGGGTGTCGGGCTTGGATCTATGCCTTCATAAGTCTGAATAGTACCATTTGGGAATGTCTCGCTCTGGAAGAAAACAGTTGCTTTCAACCTGGGATCCTTATTAAGGAAGGGTTCATAACCGTCGGTGTACAGATTAGCGGCGCCGAAAGTTGGCTGTGTTGCTGATCCGTCAATATTTTCGTACCTGAGGATCCACTCAAGTGTAGGATTCCACAAACTGCCTCTGCCTACCCATGTATCCGGGGCATTCCAGGCATCAAAACTGTGTGCATTGTTAACTCCGTCATATGGTTTTTCAAAAATAACTTCACTGTTGCTTTCATTAACGAATAACATCCGGTAGTTTTCAGATTTATCGCCGGGGTTAGCATTGTACAATGAGTATTTACCGGAACCTATGACAGCATCTGCTGCTGCGGCGGCCTTTGTATAGTAAGTATTTGCCTGAGCGGCCGGAATGCCTACCAATCCGTTCAGTTCAACCGAACCATATTTAGCGATTGAAGCGGCCCACAGCATGGCCCGTGCATTCAAAGCATAAGCAGACCATTTGTTTATCCGGCCTTTAGGAGTTGCAACGTCGGGTAATAATCCAATGGCGGTTGTCAGTTCAGTATCAATAAAATCTGCAATTGCCTGCTCTGTTGCCCGAACCTGGTATTTTTCATCAATCGGCTGGAAGGGATCGATCACCACGTCAACGAGTGGTACACCACCATAACGTTTCATCATTTCGAAATAGGCGAATGCCCTCATAAAGCGGACTTCTCCCTCAAGCTGTTTCTTAATATCATCCGCAAGAGGAGTACTTGCTATTTTTTCAAGGAATATATTACAATCCCTGAAATAGGCATAATCCCAGTATGCGTTACCTTCATTGGTTTTGCTGATCGAACCATTGGTATAAGCATTGGCATTACCAGTACAAATTGTTCCTTCGTCACACCAGGGGAACCACTGGTTATAATTTGCCAGAATATTATTGAATGGGATCCGGCTGTAAAGGTTTGTAACATAAGCCTTCACCATTACTTCATTCACCCAGACATCATTCTCGGAAATCTTATTGAGAGGAGTCTTGTTAAGGATCTTTTCGCATGCCAGGAGTAACGGTAATGATTAGGAAAACTATATATTTTATTGGTTTCATAACGTATAAGTTATAAACGTTAAAACTGGAGTAATAAACCTATATTATATGTGCCTACAGGTGGATAATAACTTCCAAAAGTGGATGTTGCACCTGTATCTGCTTCCGGATCCATGAAATCAACTGAGCTTAATGTAACCAGGTTATACCCTGAAACATAAAACTTGCATCTGTCGATTCCCAGTTTCCTCGTCAGAGCTGTCGGAAGAGTGTACCCCAGTTCTACATTCTTTAACCTGAGATATGCTCCATCAACAAGCCAGTAATCGGAATTTGTATTGAAATTTGTATGTGAACGGTTGTAACCGTCTGTTCTGTAAAGCGGGAATCTGACATTGGTTGTATTGGTAGGCAACCATGGATTCTCAGGAACGTATGCACCATTGAGCATTTGTTCCATCGGTGTATCAGTTGCATAGAACACATAAATAAAGTCCGGTGCATTTCGCAGATTGAAATCGTATGCCCCTGCTCCCTGCCACAGCATTGAAAAGTCAATCCCCTTCCATGATACATTCATATTTATTCCGTACATTAATTTTGGGAAATTTCCTCTTCCTATAATTACCTGGTCGTCAGCAGTGATTTTACCATCACCATTGTAATCAACATATTTTAGGTCACCCGGTAATATTGTGGCATTATTCTTCCCGTCCTGGTCTGCCCAGTTGTTAATTTCTTCTTTTGTCTGGAAAAACCCGGCACTCTGGATTGCCCAGAACTTGTCTGTCCATTCACCTATATTATTTCCACGTCTTTTTGACTCATCGTTTGAGTATAAGCTCTGGTCAACATATACTGTTTTTTCCCTGTTGTACGAGATATTGCCACCAAGAGTATACTCAATGCCTCCGATTTTGTTTATATGATTCAGACTCAATTCCCATCCCCTGTTATCGTATTCGGCATAGTTTACCTGCGGCATTGTTGCTCCAACAATATTTGGAATTGATTGGATACGTGATCCGAGAACATCAGTCCGCAACCTGTAGAAAAAATCAAATGAACCTTCGAGAAGGTTTTTCCAGAGGTTGAAATCGATACCTATGTTCCTGGTGGTCATTTTTTCCCAGGTTATTTCGGTATTGGGAAGGGCATCCGCCCTTATTCCGTTTGACAGAATATTTGTAGTTCCATCATAGATATATGATGAGGTAATTGAATATGTTGACCCAGATACTGGAAATTACCGGTATTAGCGTCAACAAATCCAAGTTTCCCGTAAGAAGCCCTGAGTTTAAGGTTGGTGATAAATGGCAGGTTATCTTTTATGAAATGCTTCTTCTGAAATCCTCCATGCTACTGAAGCCGAAGGAAAGAATCCCCAGCGTGTTTCTTTCGGGAACTTGGCATGATGCATCATTACGGGCATTCAATTCCAGGAGGTATTTACCCTTTGTAATCGTAATTTATACCTGGATATTATCCCTTCCTTCCGCCTTCACTTGCCGATCCGTTATTGTTTTTGTCAAGGTCGGGTCCTGCAAAAAGGTAGTCAATATCAAAAGCATAACGTCTCCGTGAAGCTTCAAACCAGTTCATTATCATCTGACAATAATTCATATACGACCATCGCGCTGACATTATGATCCTGGAATTTCTTATTCCAGGTAAGAAAATACTGCTGGTCGACACGATTGGTAGTTGGCTTCATCATGATAAATTGTCTGGTCGGTCCCTATACGGGAAAGAGTATAAACTTCGGTGTTAAAGTCGTACTTCCACCACGACATTGGCAGGTCCGCTCTTTTCCTTATTATTAAAGTTTTCCTTGTTAAGATGGAAGAGGGCTTTTGCCTGGAAACCAAATGGTAATTCGTAGGATAAACCTACTTTAGCATCACCGTTTAGCCTGTTCCAGTCTTTGTAACCGACATTTTCCATAAAAGAGTTATAGTAAGGAGCTTCCCAGTCAGGGAGCTTGGTTTTATCAGGAAATTCAAACTGCCAGGACGGATGGGAACGGAACATCATAGTCATAAGGCCACCTCTGCTACCCTGTCTTTCCATTTCAAGCAAAGGACCAATATAATCCTGATACATTACTGATAAATCAAGGTTCAGATCCATCTTTTCTGTCAGGGCAATATCAATGTTGGATCTTAAATTATATCGCTTATTCTTGGTATCATTTGCTCTCGGCATGGCTTCCTGATAGAAATATCCGCCGGACACAAAATATTTAACTTTTCGTTACCACCCTGTATATTGATATTTTGCTGCGTTTGTGGAGCAAACGGTCTTATGGTCTTATCCCACCAGTCTGTGTAGGGATAATTTACCGGGTCCGAGCCGTCATGAAATTTCTGGATTGCTTCATCTGTCCAGATAGGAGGTTTGCCTTCATTCATCAGGGCTACGTTCTCCATCCTGGCATATTGCTCCGAATTGACCCAGTCAGGTATTACCAGAAAGCGTTGCCACTGCATAATACTGTTTATTGTAACCTTTGTTTCAGAAACAGTACCTCTTTTTGTTGAAACCAAAATAACACCGTTACCGGCCCTGGCTCCGTAGACCGAAGCTGCGGCAGCATCCTTGAGGACACTGAAGTTTTCGATGTCATTCGGATCAAGCTGCTGGAATTCTATATCTGTAGCAGGAACACCATCAATAATGATCAGAGGTGCACCAAAACCGCGGATATTCATGCTGATCCCTGTTGCATCACCGGGCTGCCCGTTCACGTTCTTTATGAACAAACCGGGAGACCGGCCCATGATTGACTGTGACAGGGTTGGCATTGTCACGGCTGATAATTCATCAACCGCCACAGTAGTAATACTTCCTGAAAGGTTAACTTTTCTCTGGGTTCCATAACCGACAACAACCACCTCATCGAGCCCAAGCAGCTCTTCAGCCATGGTTACATCAATTACCGACCGTCCCCCTATCTGAATTTCCTGTAATGCCATTCCAATAAAGGAAAAAGCCAGAATATCAGCACTGGCCGGTACATCCAGAGAGTACTTACCGTCAATACCTGTAACCATTCCGACCGTTGTGCCTTTTGCAGCTACAGATACACCTGGTAGCGGAGCACCGGTTTGATCAGTTACAGTACCTGAAATCCTTTTGACTTGCTGAAGAGTTTCAGATGAGCTGTCTGAACTTATTCCCGTAGTAAGGGATAAGCAGGTGAAGGATAACATGAAAGCAATTAGTTTGATACAAACTAACCGTTTCTTAAATAAGATCCGTAGTAAATACAGATCCACTCTTTCATTATTCATAGTAGATCGAGGTTAGTGATTATTAATAAATGAAAAATCTATACAGCTTTATATTATGCAAAGAATCCCTTTTGTTTTGTATAAAGTACTCCTTAAAATTCCCAAATGTAAAATTTAAAAATTTGAATTCAAAAATTTTGTTATCATTTTTCCAAATAAAATTCTCCTTATGATTTAAAAGATTCATATTCTGATTTAAAGGTTGCGTCAGGGTAAGTATGTTCTTTCTTAATATCCCTGCAGGAAGAGATATTTGTTAAAGTGTTTCTCAGGTTTTGATGATCACTTTGAATTCAAAATAAGTAACACTAATAAAATAAATTAAGTGAACCGATATTCATTTATCTGTTAAAGGCAGGGTTTGATAGATAATCTTCTCACCCAGTCCTGCGTCCAGAAGAACCTCACCATTAAAATTTACAAAACCACTACCACCACCACTTTTTTCAGACCAGGCATTCTGAGCAAGGTTAGACCCTATACCGAAACATTTTGCAGTTTTACAGGCCCTAACGACCTTCACCCAGCCTCTGTAGGGATCTCCGTTCACTCCAATGAACAGGTCTGGATTTTTGGCTGCAACCTGCAGATCCCAGTCAGGGCAGCTTTTACAATCAAGGGAATTATCCATGTCCTTACAAATCAACATACCAACCATGCCAAGCGGTGTAAGGAATGGAGTCCCGTCTCCTTTATTTATATCTCCTGCTTTTGTATATGATTTTTCGTCGTTTGATGGATTCAATTTCCGGTGTTTTCCAAGTATTTCTCCATTTTTACCGAAAAACAGACTTGTATTAAAAACTGGTTTTAAAGAATCGCCTGATGGTTCTCTGAGTCCGATTACTAAATAGATACTCAGCTCCCTTGCCAGATCAGAGAATCTTTTTAATAATGCATTGTATTGATTTGCCAGATCAAGCATAGACACATTGTTTTGCATCCATGGAGAATAACGGTAAAATGAAGTTTCCGGTCCGACAATCAGTATTGCTCCTTCTGAAGCTGCCTCCCTGACAAATTTTTCAAAGCGGTCATCGTTGGTTCCGACTGAATCGGCTTCCTGGACCGAATATTGAATTATCGCAGCCCTGATCTGTCCCTGCCCTCTGTCGGGGAAGAACGCTAATAGTGCAAAAATCAGCAATAGTGATCTCATCTTGAAGTTGGTTTATTTGATTATCCCGTGGAGCTCAGTTGTAAGTATAAATGTTTAAAAATCAGTTATTTGACTTCATGCATTCCCCCGAGAGTGTATCAAAAGTCATTTTTAAAGACACCCTTATTTTCAGATTGTAAATTTAACAGAAAATTGAATTGTTTTGAATTCAAAATAATAAAACTAAATTTACAGGAACAGCCTTACTGGCATTTTGAAACTATGGAAATCAAACTTCGTTTTGAAGCATAAATTTAAGATATTCAATTAAATACAATGAAAAAAACAAGCAGTGACTGTAAAAATATCATTCTCTGTTCAGTTATTAATCCTTCAGTAATCCTTATCCGGCTTGTCGTCATTTCTTTAATTTTTTATTCATGTACGACTTCCCCGGATACAAAATTGAAAGAAGCATCCGGATACATTATCCCGGAGGGTTACCTTGATGAAGCCACAGATATTCCTGAATTCTGGATAAGCACCACAGAGGAGATTAGTACTTTTCTTGAAAATAATATAAAAAAGGGTAGTGTCGAAAAAATAGCTACCTCGCCGGGTGGACGGCCGGTCATGGCTGTTTTTTACGGCAGGAAAAGGGAGGGAAAAGGAACAACAACATTCTCGGGTGCTTGCGGTATGAACAATTCAGCTCCCTACCGGGGACCAGACCATGAGAAGACAGTATATCTGGGTTTGGGAGGAGTTCATGGCTTTGAACTCGAAGGGATTATCGGAATCGTTAACCTGATTTCAGTTTTTGAAACAGGAAAAGACCTGAATTTGAAGAGAGTGGCCTGAATTAATTTCAGTAATGAATAAAATTGACAGGATTATACTGATCCCACTGTTGAATCCCGATGGTCGGGATCGTGTTCCGGTCAGGTTAGAGAAACATCGCGGCGCTTCAAAAGATTCCTAATGTTGTTCACGAATTGCTTAATACAGGCGGTAAACATGATGGTACTCTTATCGGCTGGCCCGAAGT
>CAVYSN010000022.1:0-253275 GCA_963771165.1 uncultured bacterium
ATCAGCCAGCCTCCATCCACTACAGACCGATACAGATTCTCAATGACCCTTTTTGCGGGCTTTGGAGCGAAATACATGAGAGCGTTTCGGCAAAAAATCAAATCCATTGCATTGGTATCGTTCAAGAGCGAGGGGTAAGAATCTTCCGCCAGATTCAGGTAAGAAAAGATCACCATCTTTTTGAGCGCCGGGAGGACTGAGAAACGGCCATCATTGGTTTTCTTGAAGTATCTTTCCTGAAGCCACCGCGGCGTATCCCGGAAAGACCATTGACTGTACGTTGCGTCGCTGGCTTTTTGAAGGAAGCGAGGATTAATGTCCGTGCCCAGAATTGTGATGTTCCAATTCTGAATGTCCTGAATGAGTTGATCAAGAAGAATGGCCAGGGAATACGGTTCCTCCCCGCGTGCAGCAGGCTGCACTCCAGATTCTCAAACGCCGGCCGGTTTCCCGGCGCGACCGGACCAATTCCGGTAGAAGGATCTCCTGGAGAACTTCAAACGTCCTTTTCTCGCGAAAGAAATAAGTCTCTCCTACTGTCAGGTGACTGGACAGAATTTCAATTTGACTTCTAGTCAATGAAGAAGAAAGAAGCCAATGGATACAAGATTCGATATCGGCAAACTGAAACTCCTTCGCTGCCGATTTGATTCCCCGTTCCAGGTCCTGCCAGCGGTCTTGCGGGAAACATAAACCTGTTTGGTCCGCAAGATAATCGCTCAAGCGCGACAGGGAATTGGTTGAGAGTTTCATCATATCTCACTTCAAAAATGGCAAGGCTGAAGCCGCCTGATCCATTGCGATGATCAGGTCATGGCTTCATTCAAGGCGATTTCTTCATCCATGGAAAGGAACTTGTCCAGATCATGGATTAGAATCATCCCATCAGGCAGTCCTATAGCGCCTTCTACAAATTCGGTTCCGGGGACAACATTTTGCATAGAAATTACTTCTTCCGAATCGCGTTCCATGACGCTCAAAACCGCATCTACTACAAGAGCAACAGTCCTCGTTGAGGTATGTGCGATTAGAAGCTGGTCGCCGGGATCGATTTCTTTCTCCGGCAGGTGAAAACGTTCCCGGATGTTGATGACGGGAATGATTTGACCATGCATATTGATCACTCCCAAAACGATCTCAGGCGCCTTTGGCAAAGCAGTCAGTTCAACGGCGCGAACAATGCGTTCTGCGGCAGAAAGATGAAGAGCATACCGCTGCTCGTTGATCAGAAAAACGACCAAACGATGCTTGCTCGCTGCCATGGTAAGTGTCTCCACTGTTGAGTGTTGGGATCGCGCGCGGCAATGCGTTTATGCGCGTTTTCGCATCAAATAGGGTCCGGCATTAGAAGCGGGGCTCTTGTGGTGGTCATTACATTTTCGCTTCTTCCACGATTTCCAAATGTTCCTTATGTTCCTTTCGTATCTTCCACCTCTTTGCGCTGGGTGATGAAGGATACGTCGAAAAATTGAGCTTCCGCTTTGCCGTCATTGCATTCTTCTAATCCCATCCCTACGATTGGCCACGGATATTCATCAACCTGGCGCTCAAGCGCGCACGCTCCATACTCAAGACTGCGTAGAGATCTATTGGCGAAGATATTATCGATCGAGCCCCAAGGTCAATCGCTCTATCCTTATATTTCGTGCAGCATTCTGACTCCAGAAAATAATCAACTGGTGTGTGGCTTCCGGTTATTTTCAGTCTTTCGAGCAAATCCAATCCGGCCGTAGGGTTACATCGATTCTGCTCCTGCCTTCCCATATCTGAAATGATCAGGTCATGGTTCGTGTTGCTGGCAAGTCTTAAGTGCAAAAAACTTCCTTTAAGGCGATGAATCAAAATTCGGAACTGTTTGGAATCGATATCGGTTCGTTGAAGTAGGCCTATTTCGCTTGCCCTTAGCCCGTGACGGTATGCCATTAGAAAAATGGCCCGGTGCGTTTTTACTATCGATGACCCCAAAAAGACGCTTCGTTTCGTCTTCGGTAAGGAATTTAATTGTTTCTGTAGCGGAACGTCGTACTTTCATATGGTTGTACACAACTGTTGTTTACCGTTGTGTACAGCATACCCAGCTATGTTACGTTGAAATCAATTACGCCTGCGTTGCCCTACTTATATCAAAGTTGGTCTTGGGCAGGCGAATACAGTAGTATCCTTCCCCGCTCGTTTTTAACTCGTAGAAGTCGTTAAGATCTGTCTTTGGAGGCAAATTCTGATATTCCAATCGTACGCAAAAAAGGAGAGCGCCCGATTGCATCCCTCTTGATACCTAATCTCAGCTTTACGAAACTGACAGAGACGAGCCTGATCTGGCAATCAATGCTGCAACTCGCACTCGAGTGATCGAAACAGTCTTAAACCGGCTTAACGAATTGTATGTTTTTCCTGACGTTGCCCGAGGTCTGAAAGTTTTCGACCCATTGGGAGGATTCTCATTACACCAAGCTCAAAGAAGCACGCAGGTCTTGGCTGACCAGAATTGCATCACTGCCTACTGGGCTTTCTTTTTCTTGATCCAACCGGGGGTCAGTCTCTTCCACGTTAAGTTGCAACTCTGTGCTCTTTCATCGCTTTTGCCGTCAATTCTTGTTTATCGAACGCTCCAAAACGTCCAAACAGAAAAGGGGTACCGACCCTACGTGGAGAAAGCGACGTCACGATGCGGACCAAACAGTATCGGGCGCGCCAACCCATAAACTCTAGCGGCGTTGCCGTAGCACCACAGTTTGAGGCCGGGACATAAAGATAAATAACGCCGGACGGCTCCGATATCAGCAGCTGACGGGCAGCGGATTCTGCCGCATGGAAAGTGGTGAATGCGCCCAACCTCTGCGGGAGTTCGTTCGTTTCAAATGTCGAACCGGTCGTGTAATAAAATCTCATGATTTTTTCTACTTCTTTTTTTTTGTTTTTTTAGTCGATCATATTGATCAAGTTGAACAGCGGGCTGTACAGACTGACCACCGTGAATCCCACGAGAAGTCCTATGACAACGATGATGGCCGGCTCAATGACTGCGGAGAGTTGTTTGATGCGCGCTTCCACTTCCGCTTCATACATTTCTGCAACGTTCCGGAGCATCTCTTCCATCCTTCCGGTCTTAGCCCCGACCTTTACGCTGGTTTTAAAGAACTGCCGAAACGCGTAGTGCTGTTCGATCGCTTCCTCCAGACCCATTCCTTTTCGAATCGGTTCAATCATGCCAAGGAGCGCTTCTTTGTGCTTGATCAGACTTGCCGACTTTGCTCCAAGCTCCAGAGATTTATGAAATGTCTGGCCGGCGCTTACCAGTGTTCCCATGCTGCGCGAAACGAGCGCAAGGGACGCCTTTTCCATAATTTCGCGAAGCAATCGCCATTTGCAGAGATATCGTTGAACCACTCGCTTTCCCTTTTCGGTACGGCAGTAACGCCGAAAGGAATACACCGCTGCTACCACTCCTGCCACGATCAAAACGATCCAGCGCGCGACAAACTTCGAGATACCCATGGTGATTCTAGTCATCAGCGGGAGCTGAGCACCGAGTTCTGCATACATGCTGGCAAACGTCGGCATTACCTTCCAATAGATAACCAGAAGTACAACGGATCCGACCAGAATCAATATCGCGGGATAAATCATCGCTTGCTTCAGCGTGCTTTGAAGTTTTCCTGCGCTCTCGCATCTGCGGTACAAGACCTCCATCATCTCGGGAAGCTTCCCAGCCTCTTCGCCGGACTGCACAAGCGCCAGAAAAACCGGATCAAACACGCCCGGATGCCTACTGAATGCCTCTGAGACAGTCATGCCTTTTTGGAGATCTTTCATAATGATAGAAAGTGCCTGCCGGAAGTTTTTGTTTTCGCTTTCCTCCAGAATGTTTTCGATCGCTTCGATAGGAACCATTCCGGAATCCAATTGCTGACCGAACTGTTTGCAGAAAATCGCAAGCTCCAGATTGGATACTTTTCCCACTCCCGTTACCGGAGTGTTATCCCGTAAGACACGGATGCTGACCACGCGAAGACCACGTTTGTGAAAAATCTTTTGTGCGTGTTCAACCGTGGTTGCTTGAACGTGAAGTTCCTGCCGCTCTCCTTTCTTGGTGTATGGCTCAACAATCGCTTTGTAGAGAGCCAAAGTAGGCGGAGCTGGCGTCTGCTGTTCGGGCTTCTTGAACGGCAGGGGAAGTTCCGCCATGAAACCTTTCAAAGTCCTTTTTGCCGTTTCCATCGTTCCCTGCATAAGCTCCAACTCCTTTGCTATCTATTTTTCAGTAGCCCATCTCGTTTTTGAGATATCCGCATCACAATTTCCATATATCAGGTCTGATGCGAGCTCTTGAGCTCATTCTTTCTAGGTCATTCGAAGCAAACGGCCAAAGCAAGGGCTATGCCAAATGGAATTGGTTTGGCCACGGCAAGTTGGATTCTCCCTGCGGAGATGATCTGCAGTCTATTGATCTAAGTGAGGCTTTTTGATCGTGAGGGATTTCGCTGCGTGAAGGCTTTCTAACAATCTCTTGTCCGGGACGAAACCGATCCTATCTTCAGATATCATTAGATTGAATAAAAGACCGGCGTGTTCATAGTATTTGCAAGCATCTGCCACATTATGCTTCTCATCTTTGGTCAGCCCCGAAAGATCTACAAGAATTCCGCCTTCTGCCGTTACACGGAGAAGTTCCGCTTTGTCCGCGGCACTAGGGACTTCGAACGACGCATTCTCCACAGTCAAATCAATGAGGTTTTGAGTTGCGGCTTCGTTGGCTGAGTCCCAAGCTTCTTTGGGAATCAGTTGGAAGTATGCGCCAACAACATGACTGTCGTTGCGCGGGCAATAAAACGCGCAATCCATGAAATACGAACTTTCGTGGAAGTCGTATCCTGGACCTGAGCTATGCATTCCGGAATTACAATTCTCACAGAGCGGATAAGCAGGAGATGTATCGGCACATTCGTTCAAGTACCATTCTTTCGGCGCATTCTGAGTTCGCAGCCGGATCGTGAATGCACAAATGGGACAGCGAAAACGAAAATTTCCAAGCGATTCCATTTCTGTACGCATTCGCAGACAAGCGCACGTGACCAGGTCCTGTGTGATGATCATCTGTCTCAGTATAAAGGAAGGAGAAAGGGAAAGCAGCAGCTCCCTCGCTCCTTTTTTCGCATCAGGCTGCTACCAGCCGCGAATACCAAGCTTGGAGATACCGCGTTCCGGCGGCATCTTTGGAAGCGAGGATGAGCCTCCAGATTTCGTTTGCCCGGTCACGCAGCGGAAGGTTAATAAGCTTCGCAACACACGAAGCCAGATTCCCTTCGCGATGCGACACGCACGTTTCGTACAGAAAGTGTGTAACGTTGCTACGGCAATTGCTGCAACGGATTGCTGTTCGTCCAGCAACCACCAGCCGGTTACACCCATTGCACGGAAACGTTTTGACGAAACGGATCATCTCTTGCATAGCTATGCCCTCCTGCCGGCGCCACAGGGAGTTGTGCGAACCGGAAGGAGGGATAGCCCATGCAGTTCTGGCTGTTTCCCTTTTCCTAATTTCAAAGAGCAGATCCCTTCCGGGACCAAACAGATGGGAAGCAAGCTGCTTGCCAAGACTTGGGGCCTCAAATTGCTTTGAGGTATTTACTGCGATTCGCTATTTTGCAAGATCGCTGCAGTTTCGGCTATTTGGGATTGCGGAGAATGCATTCGAAATGCATTTTTGACTGGGCTAAAACTAGGCTAGAAAAAGAACAAAAATACCCAATCTTAACCAAGCTCAACCAAGATCTCTCGAGGAGAGGAAGGCGTCCCCATGGGGATTTGAACCCCAGTTACCAAAGTGAAAGTCTGGTGTCCTGGACCTGACTAGACGATGGGGACGTTCACGAAACAGCAACGTATTATAAGGAAAAAGAGGGATTTCTACAAGGTTCCTTTTGCGTTAACAGTGTCGAGGGTATCCGTCTGATTACGACTGGGTAAAAAAGATATTGAGCTGCACGGAGGACAATGGAAAATCCCTGTCCACTGCAACAGCTGAGAACTGAAGTGCTGCTGTTCCTGCTGCAACCGTCGTATCAAGCGGATATTTTTGCAACGGAACTGTACCGTCTGTATTGACGCGAACGTCATATCGTTCTGTTGCGAGAACCTTCCCTTTTGCAGTGGTGTACTTCACGATGATTTGCAACTGGGTTGGCAAAGGACTTCCATCTTCTGATGCAAGCTTCCCTTTCACATTCAAGTTTCCTACCGGAACGGTATCGAGGCCTGATACAGCTGTAAACCGAAAGTCTCCTTCCGCGACTCCTTTGAGAGCGGGTGGTAATAAACCGGTGTAACTGAAGGCGAATTTTTTCGCTTCCGTTGCGATCGCAGCAAATTCCTGATCCGCGACTGTATCCTCCTGACTGCTCGCTGCGGTGGGTAAATACTTGAACTTCAACGTTGCATGGCTGGCAGGCAATGCTGCATCCACCGGAATGATCGCGACTTCGACCGATTCTTTTGGACTGACGAAGAGCGCAGTCGCAAAAGAAAACTTCTGCGGTTTGATGGTTCCATCATTTTGCACAGCTACAACGAACGGTAAGGCAGCCTGAATTTGTCCACGCGCGGATTTCTTTCGCAATTCAAAACGGACCGTGTCCGGCAAAAAATCAGCGGCATTGTCCGGTTGGATTTTTCCACTGAAAATAAAGTTGCCTGTAAAAAGAGCCATTCGCGATTTTGTTGTTGCAGCCTTCATCCGAACGAGCGCTACTTCTTTGCCGGCCTGAGTGGGCGGTAAGTCACCTACGTAATCGATTGTCTCTTTCTTAACAATCGGAGCTGCCGTCAGGCGGCCGACTCGTCCGCTTGAAGAACAAAAAGGATGACAACCGGCCAGGAATAAGCAAATGGTTACAATCAGCCCGATTCGATAAATCATTCGTACCTCCGTCAATCCCTCCGCACTCCAAAAATCGATCTGCGACTTGTGACAAATCATTGGCGGGAAAATCTTACGCTAACTCAGCAACCGGTTGACGTCAATAGGGCTCATTGTTGCGGCGGAACGATGGGTTCGAAGGTACGGAGCAACTTTTTCGCGAGGATGTAGGAGATCGAATCTCTATAATTCAGATCCACGACCCATCGCAGTTCTTTGATGGCTTCGGGACTCTTTCCGTCCGGCTCCTGATATTGATTGTAAGCAATGAAAGTCTTCGCATCCGCTTTCTCCTGTTCACTCATTGCTTCTGCTAGAAGCGCGTCCGGCGAAATTTCATTTTTCATAAAACGGATGACAGGATAAGGCCAAATCGATGGATCGCACAGAGAGGAAGTTTGTTTCAAGAAATTTTCTGCATCCGCAAATTTTCCAAGCTCCCGATACGCAAACATGGACATCAAGATGACGTTCTGGCCGCGTGGATCCTTGCATCCCGCGATGTCCAGGTAAGCGTGAGCGTCGGAAATGACTTCAGCCGATTGTGAAAGGTGCGTGTTGATAATGGCGCGATTGTAATACGAGTTCGCGTTTTCCGGATTCAGTTCCAGAGCTTTGTTTAGATCGGGCAAACCATGCTCATAATCTTCCAGCGTAATGTATACGGATCCTCGATTGTTGTAAGCGCCTACAAACTGCGGATCAATTTCTATCGCACGCGTGTAATCCTGGATTGCCTGATCATATTGCCCGATGTAATCGTAACTGGTGCCCCGCAACAGGTAAGCATTTTTCGAGGTCGGGTCCTGTTCGATCGCTTGATCCAGATGGGAAATCGCTTCCTCGTATTTCCCTTCATCAAAAGATTTCTTGCCCTGCTCGTAGGCTTCTTTCGAAGATGGAGATTCTGTTTGTGCGAAGGCAAGTGTCGCTGCCAGCAGAATTCCCAGGGCAATACATCTCATAAGACGTGAAAGATAGTCCCCAAAGGGCAGGGTTCAAGCTTAGAGGTTAAAAGTTAAAGGTTAATAGTTAGAAGTTACTGCGGCTGGCGGTTGTTTTCTTCTGATTCTTCCTGAACGTCCGCGTTAAAATCAGCAACGATCACGATTTTGTCTTCTTGAGTGAGCTTCACGGCGTCGTAGCGATGCCGCGACGTACCCCGGGGTGCTATTTCGGGCGTCTTAAAACGCTCAACGAGAGCGCCGTTGATGTACAAAGCCGTCACTGTTGCAGCCGCGCGGGCGTTCCCTTTGTTGTTAATGGCAATCGTCAAAACCCCCTGCTTATCGACACTGGGTTTGATCGGAAGCAAATCAGGCATCCGCAAATTCAGCGTAATGGCAAGCTTATATGCATTATTGGAAGGATCTGAGTCTTCCACTTCTTCCGCAATCCATCGAAAAGAGAGGAACCCATTGGTTGCAGGAATGACGCCTGCCCTTGGAATCTGCACGCTTGTTTCCAGATCGGCCCCGGCGTTGATTCGATCGATCCTCTTTTCGGAACTTGAGATCACTTCTCCAAAGACTTCCAGATCAACCCTTAACTTCGACACCGGGATTCGATCCGGTCCGTTATTTCGGAGGCGAACCAGGAATCCGCTCCTCTCCTTTTCTTTTGATTCGTCTGATTTCACTTCCACGATCTGCAGGTCGGCCTTCCGTAAATCCGCCGCCTTGATGTTCATCTGCATGAAATTTGTGGATGGCTGCGTGTCCGCTTGTAGAGAATCAAAAACCTCAACCTTCACAGTTGTGATGGACTGATTGGGAAAATCGACGGTTAAATCTTCCTTACGTGAAGCCCCGGATGCCAGCGGCAACAGATTGAAAACCTGAGAGAGCACCAGCCGCTCGTTTGCATAAAAATAAACGTTGCACCCCGGATGACCTGCCGGATCGGGACCATGATTGATCACAAGAAACTCCAGATGGAACTCCTTTGCCGGCAAACCTTTCAGTGTTTTGATCTCCAGATCCGCTGCTGCGTACGCAATATTACATAAGAGCAGAATGGGCACGAGGAATCTCGCGATTGTTTGGATGAAGTACATAACTATTCGACACACGCCGGAAGCTCAGGGCTTCATGCGATTGTAAATATAATGTGCGGACGCAATATCTTCCAGAGCAATGCCGTTGGATTTGAAGAGCGTGATCTGATCCGGCGACGTCCGTCCGCATTCCCCCTTCACCACTTCGGACAACTCGCGCACTTCATTCCATCGTTCCTCTGAAAGCTGTCCCACAAGATCGCCCGCTTCGATTTTGCTTTGCTCCCGGTGATCCGTCACGATGAGACTAGCCCGATTCACCGCCTCTGCGTCCAGTTCTTTTCTGGCAACCGAATTCGATCCTGCCGCATTGATGTGGGAACCCGGCTTCAGCCAGCCGCCCTGAACAACCGGATCTTTGGAGGAAGTGATCGTGCAGATGACGTCCGCATCGCGCACACACTCCTGAGAAGAGGCAGCATACTTTAATTTTGCTTGAACATGAGGCTGCATTTTAGCGACAAAATCCTTTCGGGCATTTTCGCTTCTGGAGTAGATCCGGATCTCCTCAAACTTACGTACAGAATCAATCGCGAGCAGCTGCGTTTCCGCTTGAAAGCCGGTTCCGATCACGGCTCCGATCCGCGCATCACGATTGGCAAGCAGGTCTGTCGCGAGTCCGCTTGCAGCTCCCGTACGAATCTGTCCCATCGCGTCTGCCTCAAACATGGCAAGCAATTTTCCAGTCGGTTCATCGAATAGCAAAACAGCAAATGAACCGCCGCCGCGACTTGTCCCATAGGATTTCAAACCCATCATCATCAATGAAGGGATGGATGCCGACATGACATGCAGCAAACTGTTTTTTGATTTCAATCTGTAGCGTGGGATATTGATGTATTCCAGCGAAAAAGCATTCCGCAAGACTTCGATGCATTCTTTTACAGATAATAGCCGTTTGACCTGTTCTTCGTTGATGTAAATCATGCTATTTATCGCAAATTTACATGTAGGGGCTCCATTCATGGGCCCCGGTTCCAATCTGAGGACTGCTTGATTAGCACGCGGACGCGATGAATCGCGCCCCTACAAACAGGGTTACAAAACTGCGGGGGGGACCTTTGCCAGACGTTGTTGATACCAGGAAGAATTGAGATAGGCTGTGTAAGCGGATTTCAAAAACACGGTTGCGACGGCCATAAACGGCACGGCAAGAAGCATCCCCATAAATCCGAAAAGCGTACCGCCGATGACAAGAGCCAGCATAATCACGACAGGATGCAGACCGGTGCTCCTTCCAACAAAGAGCGGACCGATCACGGTCCCTTCCAGAAGTTGCGCGAACGCATAAACGGCAATGATCCAGATCAAGCGGTGCCAATCCTGATTATCCACAAAGGAAAAGAACATCGATGCGCTGATTCCAAGAACAAAGCCGAGATAGGGGACCATATTCGCAAGGCCCGAGAAAAGTCCGATCGGTATGGCCAGAGGCACACGCAGGATCAGAAGCCCTGCGATGTAAATCACAGCTAAAGCCAATGAGACCGACAATTGTCCTCTCAAGTATTGGGATAGCGCTTCATCCACTTCTTTGATTTTTTTCACAAGCGTTTCCCTGCTCCGCGGTGGAACGAGCTCAAGTCCTCTGGTCAAAATGTCTCCGAAATCTTTCATCAAATAAAATGCAAGAACCGGCACCAGCGCAAGATTGAGGAGAACAATTAAAAAGTTCACAACTCCTGAGAACATGCCGGAGATAAAATCGAACACCGGCTTGAAAAGCAAAGGCAATTTCGGCTTCAAGCTTGTGTTGTAGTATTGCTCGATCTCAGGTGCCAATGCAGGATAACGCTGGGTTAAATCCTGAAATTTCGGTTCCACATAGGAACGCACAACCTGCACGTAGCCGGGGACCTTCTTTGCGAAATCCGAAAACTCGCGGCTCGCTTGCGGAATGATGATCCACGCTGTAAGCGTCACAACAATTGTGAAAAAGATCATCACAACAAGAATTGCAAGAGTACGGGGAAATCGTTTCCTTTGCAGAAAATTGATCCACGGATTCAGAATGTATGCAATGAAAAATGCAATCAGGAAGGGCCAGAGCACCGAGCGGAGCAAATACAGAACAACGATCAGTCCGATGATCAATGCAAGAATACCGATCCGAATCCAGCGACGTTGTTTGGGACTCATCGTCATTCGTTTTCCAGACTATATCTGCGATGCACAATATACAGATAGTGGACGCCCGAAAAGAGGGTCAGGGCAAACGTAAGGTAAAAAAGCCATTGTACATAAATTCCGTCGGCTTCCAGATAGTTTACAAGCATCACTCCAAGCACTGTGAGGATTTGCACAAGGGTGCTGGCTTTGCCGTAAATCGTTGGGTCAAAGTTCGTGAATCCGGTTGTGAGGATAATCGCCACCGCGCTAACAACGATCATGATGTCCCGTCCAAAAACCATGACCGTGACCCATACAGGTATCGGCACGCTGAGTTTTGATGCGGACAACGTCAGCAACAGAAACGATGTGGAAAGCAAAAGCTTGTCCGCCATTGGATCGAGAAGCGCGCCCAGTTTTGTCTTCTGTTTGAATTTGCGCGCGATGAGTCCATCAATCAAATCGCTGACTCCGGAAACCACAAAGATGATAAGCGCCAGACCCAGACGATGGTAAAGGATGCTCATCGCCACAAAGGGTACGAGCAGCAGTCGTATGAGTGTGATTTGAGTGGCGACTGTCAGGCGCATTACAAATTGAAAAATAAAAATTGAAAAGTGAAAAGTGGGAGGGGGAGAGTGAGTGGAAAAGAAACAAGGGCGGGTTGTACCCGCCCACCAATTTTGTATTGTTTCAATTTATTCTTTTCGATAAGTGTCGCCCTGCTGAATCTTTCCGCTGCGTGTCTCTGCGACAGCCGATTTGCTCAACACTTTTGTCACAACGATTTCACCGACTTTTTCGGTCACGGTATCCAGAACGTTTCCATCTTCATCTTTAATCTCTTCGGTGACTCGATAGATTACGAACGTATCACCCACGATCAATCCGCCTTCCTCTCCGCCGTCGATGTAAATTTGTGTGGGACTCTTCACCTGCAACACTTTGCCGGCTCCGGATGCGGGAGCTAATGAGGCCAGTTTTCCCTTTTGGGCAAGCACCTGCTGCGTGACCTGTTCGATAGCCGGTCGCAAAGCTTCGCTAGCCACACCTTGATCATACTGCTGTTCGAAATTAAAACCCTTGATTCCGACGCCGCCCATTTTCTTGTCGCCTTTTCCTTCAGCAACCAGAAGAATTTCACCTGTAGTCGTATCGATCATGCGAACGTCGAGAGTGGATTGCGCTTTTGTGAAGGATCCGCCGATTCCGCCGAAACCTCCGCCCGTTGTTTTAATACTGAAAGCGGTAATGGATCCGGTAAAAATGAGCTGGACGCCAAGAAGTTTCCCGATCTTGGGAGCCGTCGAAGGCGTCACTGCACCGGATGCGCCAAGCCCCTGCTCCGCCAACACAGCTTGCAACTGTGCCCGTTCGATGACGCTGAATTCTCCGGATTTGACAAGCTGTGTTACAAATTCATCGCCTGCAGCGGCGCCAAGATTGTCACCCCAGTAATACCAGGTGCTGTTATTCGCAAAGTTCATAACGGCAATACGTATCTTCTTTCCCGCAGCATCAGCCGGCGCAGCGGCAACCAGTAATGCCATCACAAAAAATAAAATCATCAAGTTGACAAAACGTTTCATGTCAAAATCCTCCCAAGAATGCGAATTTTACGATCAAGGTCAAGAGCACGATTACGAGTACTGTTAAAAGTCAAAGAGAACAGAGATACCACCTGTAATTTCTGCGAACGTGGCTGTGTCGTCTTCTGAGAATTCAGGATCCATCCAATACACCCGCCCATCGATCCGGAAGAAATATTCTTCGTGAAGACGAAATTTTACTCCGCCTCCCGCATTGAATGCAAAGTCTGTTTCGGACGGCGTTAGAAATCCAAATCGAGCCGTATTGATGTCAAAATGCACTGCTCCAATACCCGCAGTGACGTAAGGAACAACGGAAGCCTGAGTCAATCTGTATACAACATTGGCATGCATAACGTACGTATCCACATCAAAAATGGTCGACACATTCGTTCCGCCCGAGACATTTCCTGTCGAGAGTATGCTGGATGGAGTAAATCCGATTCCACCTTCCAGGGCAACGTTCGGATGAAAATAATAGCCATATCGAAAACCTACAGTAACATCATCGTCAAAGACTGCTTTCACTTCGTCGAATAACGGAGCCGGTTTGATGATAAAGCTATCCCCCAAAAAACCGCCTGCGTAAAGCGTGATCTCAGAGGACTGAGCGAACACAAAGTTCGCCGCAAACATCAAGAAAATATGAAACACAAGAATCCGGGCCTGAATCACTTAACGCGTCACCCTGTATTCGAGCCGATCCGTTGAAGATTCGAGCAGTGTCAGCCGGAAGCCCTGAAAATTTGCTTTTCCGATCGCGTCCGAAAGGTCCTGAGCATCGGTTTTTGCGACAATGTTGATATCCGCGTCCCCGTCCGAATATTCGCGAACGATGACTTCGGTCACTCCGCGAAGTTTCTCCAGCGATACTTTCAAGCTGTCCAATTCAGCGGATGAGATCTCGTGCACTTCCAGCGCCAGCGTTCGCGTACCGCTGGATTCCTGTTCCCACGTCTGGAGTATTCCTGCAATGATGGCGTCTGCCGTTTTGTCCGAAGCCTTCTTCATGCTTTCTTGCAGCGCAATGACTTCATTGATGTGAGCCGCGGTCCCCTGCCCGGAAGCCTGCGCGATGATTTCGCCGGTTCCTGCTTTGACCGCCTGCACGTTCAGTGATGTGCTCATGGAGAGCAGATCGGAGCCATAAATGTTATTTGCTGAGCGAGTTGAGATTGCCTGACCGACAATTGCGATTTCTGCTCCAAGCTTCTTTCCGATTCTTCCGGCCGCGTCATAATTACCCTGCCATGCAGCCTTCGCATCACTGCCGGAAACGGATTTGCGCAAATAACCGGGATCGACTACGTTAAAACCCTTTGCTTTCAGACGCGCGATCAGGACCGCTTCGCTTTGTGAATTGCTCAGACTGTATACTTCTTCGTAGTAACCGGCCCGCATGATGTTATCCTCAGCAATCATCACAACCACCCGCGGATACTTCATACGCCGGTGCAGCAATCCAATGGCCGCAAGATCGTTGTTCAAATTGCCGGAATCGACCTCCGCTTCGATACGAACACGCAGCAGATTCCCCTCTGCATTTTCAGAGATCACATCGTATCGCTTTACGTAACCTGCAGACCGCGAGTAGATCCGGTCGCTCAACAGCTTGTAATCTTCTACGCTTGTTTCCGATTCAACCATCGTTCCGACGGCCTGTTCGACCGCACGTCGCAGAGCATCTTCAATCGCTTTATCGCGCGCGGCGGCACGGTCGGAACCGATTGTGGCAACACCGTCAGAAGTAACGGTGGTTTGAGCAAAAACCAGCCCGGTTAAAATAAACAAAACGCTGCAAGCAAGAATGATTATTTTCAATTTGAGCCTGTCTCCGGTAGAGCTAATACTATAACCGAAATGGGTTCAAGGTTCAAAAGTTCAGTGGTTTGTAAACAACTGATCACATTGCTACACGGGCGCCATAAATGTCGCCCCTTACAATGTTTATACTGTTGTAGAGGCGCGATTCATCGCGCCCGCCTCTCCTTTGGTTCAGTGAGATTTGGCCTCGATCACTTTACAGGAAATGATCCAGGTCTCCTTCTTTAACGGCACTCGAACAAAGTCTTTTTTCTGGACTAGTTTTTCCAGCGATTCTTTGATTCCCTCTTGGCACCAGACGAACCAGGATGGAATCCGTTTTTCATTGCTTAAAACGCAGCTGTGTAAGGTTGTGCTGAGCAGTTTCAAACGACCTCCATTTTCATCGATTTGATCTGCCTTCGTTCGCACCGCCTTCGGCATGCAATTCTCCCAGAAATCGAGAATTTCCGCATGCGTGTGAATCTCCGATTCGTGATCCTCTTTTCCAAGAAGAACAAGATGGTTTTGAAGATCTTTTTTGGCGCGATGAAAGACCCGGCCCTGCTCGGGAGTATTGAATTTCAAAGCTTTCCTCAGAACGTCTGTGCGGGTGGGCCCTTCCCGCTCCAGAAAGGCTAGAATCCTGCGTTCATCTTTGGAAGAACCCTGCCCTGCTTCCGCCTTCTTTCGATTCACTCGCGCGAAAACCGTAGCAAAAGGCCACAAATCCTGATGCAAAACCGTGGAAAGCTTGCTGAAAAACCTGCATTCCAAAAAGTCATGATTGTTCATGATCTGTTCACGCCAGCGATAACAATTTTCGGCGGGTTTACCGTAAACGCGCTCCTGTCCGTTTGCAACACGGCCGATGATCGCATCCAGAAGATTCGGAAGCTCAGCCTTAGCATTCCATAGTACTACACCATGCTCACGCAAGAAGGTTGACGCTTCTGCAACAGTTTTTAAGCGTTGATCCAGCGACAGACGATGCGTTCGCCGCTTCCAAGCTTCTGCTTTTGTGAAAACCTTTTCAGGATTCATAAACAGTGGAGAGTGTAAGAATCTTACTGCAACCTGATGGACTGTTCAACTATAAAAATGCGGTAAGATTTAACACAAAGACGCGTAGGCGCAAGAAAAACCTTTTTTCCTCTTTGCGTCTTTGCTCCTTTGGGTTAAAGAGTTATGGAAACTTTCATTGATGCGCATATTCATGTACAACCCTGGCGAATGATGAAACCGGAGATCGTAAACCGGATGCGCCAGAGCAGGAAGGACCTGGATCTGATTGAGCGCGTGATGGATTCGCCCAAAGCGTTTCTCAAACATATGGATCGTGAGGGAGTCGAACGGGCGGGACTCATCAACTATGTTAGTCCGGACATCATGGGCTTTACGGAAGAAGTAAATGAGTTCATATCAAACTTTTCTAAAGAGGATCCGTTCCGTTTGATTGCATTCGGATCGATTGACGCTCGTCAAAAAACAGGTCAGGAGGGCCGAATCGACGAGTTACTCGGGAGGCTCAATCTTTCGGGAATCAAAATACATCCGTCCCACCAAACTGTCTATCCAAACGATTACTTAAACGGAAACGAATCGCTGCGATATCTCTACCAGCGATGCGAAGAGAAAGGAACCCCTGTGATGTTTCACACCGGGACCTCCATTTTCGTGGGCGCGCGCAATCGTTTCGCGGATCCAATCTACACAGATGATGTTGCGGTTGATTTTCCTCGCCTCAAAATCATTCTGGCCCATGGAGGCAGGCCCCTCTGGATGGATACCTGCATTTTCCTCGTCCGAAGGTTTCCAAATGTTTACATGGATATCTCGAGCATCCCTCCTTCGAAAGTGCTGGAATATTTCCCCCGTCTTGAAGAATTGTCTGAAAAAGTGCTCTTCGGAACCGACTGGCCCGCGCCCATGGTCCCCGGCATGCGTGAAAATTATGAAATTTTCCGTAGACTCCCCCTATCCGATCAGGTGCGTAAACGGATCTGTCGGGAAAACGCCACGAAGCTCTTTTAACCGCCAAAACGCAAAGACAGCCAAGATTAGAATTATTTTTATTTTTGGCGCTCATGGTGCCCTTTGCGTCTTGGCGGTTACGAGCTTTGCTCGTTAGCCGTATTTGGATTATTCTAAGGACTTTATGAAAGTGCCGACAAATATTTTTCGGGAATACGACGTGCGGGGTCTCGTTGCTTCGGAGCTTACAGATGAACTTGTGCTCGCTTTTGGAAGGGCTTTTGGCACCTATGCTCGCCGGTTGAATTGTCAGAAGATCGCCGTTGGCCGGGATGTTCGTTTGAGCGCCGATCATTTTCTCGCTGTTTTGACGGAAGGCATTCTCTCCACCGGTTGCGACATCGTCGATGTTGGCGTATTGCCGACTCCGCTTCTGTATTTCTCTTTATTCCAATTGCCTGTGGATGCGGGTGTGATGATCACAGCAAGCCATAACCCGTCCGAATATAACGGATTCAAGCTATGCATCGGCCGTGAAACAATTTACGGAAAGGAAATTCAGAAGATACGAGAAATAATCGAAGCGGAAGATTTTATTACCGGTAGAGGAACCGCAAGCGCTGTTGAGAACATGATTGAGCGATACAAGCAGTTCGTTCGAGACAGAATCCGGCTTGATTCATCCGTACGGTGCGTCATTGATGCAGGCAACGGAACTGCAGGTCTGGTTGCCGGTGATTTGCTTCGTTCACTCGGATGTGATGTGACCGAGCTTTATTGCACGCCGGATGGAAATTTCCCGAATCACCATCCGGATCCGACAATTGAAGAAAACTTGAGGGATTTGATCGCAACGGTAAAAAAGGTCAAGGCGCAAGTCGGCCTCGCTTTCGATGGCGATTCGGACCGGCTCGGTGTCGTGGATGAAAACGGAAACATCCTGTGGGGCGATCAACTCCTGTTGATCTTCGCCCGCGATATTCTCAAACGCCGTTCAGAAGGAACGATCATTTACGAAGTGAAATGCTCCAAAACGCTGGAAGATGAGATCCGCAAACTGGGAGGCCGCCCGCTGATGTGGAAAGCGGGACATTCGCTGATCAAAGGAAAGATGAAAGAAACCGGCGCGGTCCTGGCCGGCGAAATGAGCGGACATCTTTTTTTCGCGGATGAGTATTACGGTTATGATGACGCCATCTACGCCGCTGTACGGTTGTTGCGGATCTTATCTCAAACCGAAGTTCCTCTATCACAATTTTTAAAAGATGTACCGAAAACATTCACAACACCTGAAATTCGGATGGATTGTCCCGATGAATCAAAGTTTCATGTCGTTGAAAGCGTGAAGAAACACTACGAAGGGAAGCATCCCCTTGTGGTTGTGGACGGTGTGCGAATTTCATTCGGCGACGGATGGGGACTTGTACGCGCATCCAACACGCAGCCTGCTCTCGTTCTGCGCTTTGAAGCGGATACACCCGGCCGGTTGAAAGAGATCCGGGATGAAGTGGAAAACGTCGTCCGCCAAAAACTCTAACTCTTTAACGCAAAGACGCTAAGGTTTTGGGGAGCGTCTTTGCGTTAAAGAGTTAGAGGATCCAGCCGCCGCCGAGAAGCAGATCATCCTGATAAAACACGGCTGCCTGGCCAGGCGTTATCGCGCGCTGATGCTCATCAAATTCCACTGCGTAGCCGGAACCCTCAGGCATTAACCGGGCGGGGCTCTCTTCATGCTTGTACCGGATCCTCACACTCGCGCGAATCGAGCTCGATGGGGCTTCCGTGCTGACCCAGTTGATTCTATCAACTTTTAATGTATTACATAGCAATTCTTCATTCGAACCAATTCGTACTACATTATTAACATGGTCCAGAGCTACGACGTATTGCGGCACCCCTGAAGCAACACCCAGTCCGCGGCGCTGGCCGATCGTAAAATGATGAACACCTTCATGGGTGGCAATTGTATTCCCATTCGTGTCGACCATGGCCCCCGGACGGGCGATATTCGGGATGCGTTTTTGAATAAAACTTCCCTGCGGCTCCCCCTGCAGAAAGCAGAGCTGCTGGCTGTCCGGCTTTTCGGAAACAGGCAGCTGATGTTTCCGTGCAAGCTCGCGGACCTCGACCTTTGTCAAATCTCCGAGTGGAAAGAGAGCACGGGATAACTGTTGTTGCGTGAGATTGAACAGAAAATAAGACTGGTCCTTGTGCCTGTCCTTTGCCTTTCGAAGCTGATAACGTCCGGTTTGCTGATCCATGTCTATCCGCGCATAATGGCCTGTCGCAATATGGGACGCCCGCAGTTTGTCTGCTACGCGGACAAGCTCAGTAAACTTCAAACCGCTGTTGCAATTCACGCACGGGGAGGGAGTCCTTCCAGTGATGTAGTCGTCCATGAATGGTTGTACGACCTGTTTGTAGAATTCATGCTGCAAATTGATTGCATAATACGGAATCCCCAGGTGATGAGCGACACGCCGGGCGTCTTCCATATCTTCGGAAGCGCAACAGCGTCCTGCCTGGCGCGACTTGCGGGCAGAGTAATCCCACAGGTGCATGGTCATCCCGACAATATCGTAGCCCTGCTCCTTCAGCAGTGCTGCCGTAACAGCGCTGTCGACGCCGCCACTCATTGCAACAAGTATTCTGTTCATAAACATTCAACGCAAAGACGCTACGACGCAAAGAAAGGATTAAGAATTTTTTATTCCTTGCGACTTGGCGCCTTTGCGTTAGAGAGCTATATCATAATGCAGCAGAGGTGTCGGCGCTACTTATTCCAAGTCGGTGATGATCAGCATCAACACGGTTGTTCCGATCCGGAACTCCTGCTGATTGTCGAGGTTTACAGTTGTAATCCGCTGCTCGTTTACAAAAGTGCCGTTGGTGCTATTGAGGTCCCGCAAAATCACCCGGTCACCCATAATATCGATGCGGGCATGCTGGCGCGAAGCTTCTAGATCTTTCACGTTGATATCTGAGTCGCTGCGACCAATCATCATCTTCACTTTGTTAATCGGAAAAATTTCACCGGCATTGAACCCCTGAATCACTGCAACGGAAAATCTGCGATAGTCAGGCATTTTCAGATATTCATTATTCTCGGCTGCCATGACTTCAGCCAGGGCGTTTTCACGATTAACCTGAGCGGTCCTGGGTCCTGCAAGCTCCTCTTCCGTGGCCGGTTGCGTGATCAGCGCCGGCGTGGGAGTGTGAGCCGGGTCAGGGGCAGGTGCACCCAGGTTAGAAGCCTTTTTTTGCGCCGCCGAATGCGTTTGTTCCAATGGATCCACATCCGGATAGACGTAAGAAGGCTTCGGTTTGGCCTGCGTGAGAGGGTTGAAAACCTCGATCACAGTCTTGCATTTTGGACATCTTACTTTTTTGCTGATGACACCTTCCAGTTTGGTTTCATCGTATTTGTATTTGGTCCCGCAAGATGTACACGAAATGATCATGAACCTGACTCCCCTCCTCCCAGATCGTCCATAACGCGCAGCAGCATATCAATTTCTTCCGGCTTCGTATACTTGCCTAAACTCACACGAATAACGCTACGGGCAATTGTGTCATTATACCCTAAAGCAGTTATAACATGAGATGGTTCAATCACGCCTGCCGAGCATGCCGATCCATTGCTGACGGCAATGCCCTCCAGATCAAAAGCCATGACGAGAGATTCGCCGGTCCATTGAGGGGAATAGAAATTCACTGTGTTGGGGAGTCTGGGCGCATTCCGGCATAGAATCTCTGCAGAAGTTTTCGCCAAACCTTGTTCCAACTTTTCACGCAACGGTAAAAGTGCGGGCAAGCCTTCATCCACAAACAATTGCGCAGCATGACCGAGCGCATGGATTGCAGCGACATTCTCAGTACCGGCCCGCAACCCCTTTTCGTGACTGCCCCCTCTGAGCAAAGGCTCCAACGCAACCGGCTCAGAGAAATAAAGGGCGCCTGCTCCTTTCGGTCCGTAAATCTTGTGCGCGGAAATACTCAAGAGATCCACACCGAGTGATTCGAGATCCACGTGTATTTTTCCAACGGCTTGCACGGCATCTGTATGAACAAGAATTCCACGCTTGCCGGCAATCCTGGCGATCTCCTCCACCGGTTGAATGGTTCCAATTTCATTATTCGCAAGCATGATCGTAATCAAAATTGTGTCCGGACGGATTTCTGCAGCAACGGCTTCTGCGCTTACAATTCCCTGGGAGGTGGGGGGCACATACGTGACATCAAAACCTTCGCGTGAAAGCTGCTGGCACGCGTTTCTTACGGAGGAGTGCTCGATCGCTGAAGTGATGATGTGCTTGCCGCGATCCCGATTCGCGCGAGCAGTCCCCAGAATTGCAAGATTGTTCGCTTCCGTTCCACCGGATGTGAAGAGGACCTGCCTGTAATCGCAATGCACGAGCCGGCCGACCTTCACTCGCGCTTCATCTACAAGAGACCGCGCTTCCCTTCCCTCCGCATGTACACTCGATGGGTTTCCAAAAACCGCCATCTTCTCCATCATTTCGCCGGCAACGCGCGGGTCCATTGGCGTTGAAGCGTTATAGTCGAGGTAAATCCTGTTTTTCATGTTTTTTGCAAAAGATAGCAAAAGAAGCAAAGAAAAGAAATTGCCCTTCGCTTGCTTTGCTATCTTCTGTAAGAGATTAACTTTCGTACTTGTCGAGGTCAACTGAAACTGTTATCATAACGCTTCTCTCCGGGTAACCCTCAATGATTGTAGTACTTAAGAAGAATATTACCGCTATGGAAACGGAGCAGCTCGTGCACAAACTACGCGAGCTGGACTGTCAGTTCCAGGTCATTGGAAATGGGGAGCCGATCATTCGAATTTTCAGCAAGCAAACCTTGCTTTCCAAGGATTTCTTTTTAAGCCAGCCCGGAGTGCAGGACGTGCTTCGGATCACTCCGGCATACGAGCTTGTGAAGCGCACGGACCAGGAACAGGATTCCCCGATTCCGGTTGGTGATCTTACGATCCAAAAGCATCACTTTACTTTGATTGCCGGGCCTTGTGCGGTTGAGTCCGAAGAACAGATTTCCGGAATTGCAAAGCAATTGTCCCGTTACGGAGTACGATTCCTGCGCGGCGGAGCGTACAAACCGCGAACTTCGCCGTACGCCTTTCAAGGACTGGAAGAGGACGGCTTGCGATTCATTCGAAAAGCTGCAGACCAGTTTCAAATGAAAGTCGTAACAGAAGCCGTTTCATCGACTCATGTTTCACTGGTTTCGGAGTACGCAGACATTATCCAGATCGGCACCCGAAACATGCAAAACTTCCAGCTGCTCAAGACCGCAGGAAAACAAAAAAAGCCTGTCCTGCTGAAAAGAGGCATGAACGCAACGATCGATGAATTTCTACTGGCAGCAGAATACATCCTGCAAGCAGGCAACCCGTACGTGATTCTTTGTGAACGTGGAATCCGCACTTTTGAAACGGCCACACGAAACACATTGGATATTAGCGCCGTACCGCTTGTAAAACAGCTCTCTCACCTGCCGATCTTTGTCGACCCGAGTCATGCTTCCGGCAAAAGGAGTTTGATTCTACCTTTATCCCGCGCGGCTCTGGCAGCAGGAGCGGACGGGCTATTGATTGAAGTTCATCATCGAGCAGAAGCCGCAAAAAGCGATGGCCCTCAAAGCATCGATTTTCACGCATTTGAAGAGATTCACAGGCTCCTGAGTGAGATGGCCCCTTTGTTGAGTAAAAAGATTTTATGAAGATACAGGTGGGACATAGTCCGGATGCGGATGATGCATTCATGTTTTACGCGCTCGCTCACAACAAATTGAACACCGGTGATTTACAGTTTGATCATATCCTTCGTGACATTGAAACGCTCAATCGATGGGCGCTTGAAAAGAAACTGGAAGTCACCGCTTTGTCCGTACATGCTTATGCGCATGTGGCTGACGATTATGTCCTGCTGAGACATGGCGCGAGCATTGGCGAAAAGTATGGCCCGATCGTTGTAGCGCGCGAACCTATTCCGATGGAGCGTTTGTGTGAAAAACGGATAGCAATTCCAGGTGAGCTGACGACAGCCTTCCTTGCCCTTGCATTATGTATTGGAAAGTTTCCATACGAAGTCGTTCCGTTTGATCAGATTTTCAGCGCCGTTGAAACGGGAAAAGCAGACGCAGGCCTGATCATCCACGAAGGTCAATTGACCTACTCACAACTGGGATTCACGAAAGTCCTGGATCTCGGCCAGTGGTGGTACGAAAAAACGGCTCTCCCTCTACCGCTTGGCGTCAATGGCGTTCGCCGTGATCTTGGCACCGATCTTTGCAATCGGATCTCCGATTTTATGCAACAGAGCATCGATTTCGGACTCAATCATCGCGCTGAAGCGATGGAGTACGCGATGAAATACGCTCGCAATACCGATCAAAACCTTGCCGATCGCTTTGTTGGAATGTATGTGAATCACTTCACTCGCGATCTGGGGGACAAAGGCACTGAAGCGATCCGGCGTCTGCTGCAGGAAGCCCACGCCAAAGGACTCATCCCCGAAACAAACCTGGAGCTCATTTAACGCAAAGGCGCTAAGTCGCCGAGGTCCGGGGGCTCTTTGCGAACCTTTGCGTTAAAGAGCTATCGCTCCGTGAGGCCAAGTTGTTTCCGGAACGGCGCATCGGCAACACCATTCTTGTTCCAGTAATCGAGCATCAGGCTGTTTGTTTTTACCGCGCGTGTTGTAAGCATCGGCGCATCCGGACCAAAACCACCCGGCGTCTTTTCCTCCCAGGATTGAATCATGTGCGGGAAGGCCGTATCAAAACGAATCACCAGGGACCGTTTCAGATTCTTGTACTGTAAAGTGTAGATTTCTGTTTTCCCTTCCTTCTTTCTTTGTGCGGATGCCGGTTCCACTTTGAGATCCACGTGACCAAGTCGCACGAATTGCAATGCAGGAATCACATCGATGTCTCCGACAGGCAAGGTTTCAGGCGACATCCGAATCCGGGTCCAGATTTCATCCTCCAGCCATGTGCTTTTCAAAGTCAGATCCTGATCGGCTTCGTCCTGAAAATACGAATGCATCAGCGCGTGGTAGGCGTTGTTACGAAAATTCAGCTGGGTGTATGTTTGACCACACCACTCCTGCGTGGAAGAGGATACTTTCAACGTGCGGTGTTTTTCAAAATCAACCGGTGAAAATACGGAAGTCATCAAAGAGTATGGATAGATACCGGTGAAAAACTTTTTTGTCAGATTCAACTTCAATACGGAGAGGGCCGAAGGAGACTTGCCGGATTCCTGTTTCACCTGTTTGTCAGAGAGAAAAGGCTCTGTAACAAAAACCAAAACGGCTTCACCTTGATGGATTTCTCCGTACCTTGCCTGCTGCAAAGAGTATCGGGTCAACTCCCCTTTTCCCTGATACCAGTACTGCCGGAATTCAGAGGGGGCCGGGATGGCCGCGAGGGGCAAGAATAAAAGCAATACAAGGAGCGCTGTTTGCCGCATAATGACCTCCTTTAGAGTGAAAATAATAAGTTTAAATATTGAAATCGCAAGCAAATACGTTTAAGATGAATCCCTTTTATTAAAATCCAATGAAGAAAAGAATTCTTATCCTTTCCGGCATAACGGTTGCGGTGGCGGTCCTTATACACGTTTATCTTTCTTATCGTCCTTACAATATCATTCTCATCACAATCGATACGCAGCGCCCGGATTATCTGAGCTGTTACAATCCGCAAACTCCGGCCACACCGAACATTGATCGGATTGCTCAGCATGGAGTCATGTTTACAAGGGCATTCAGCTTGATACCCATCACAATGCCGGCCCACACGGCGATATTCACTTCGCATCAGCCGCATGAGCTCAAGGTGTTCAATAACGGGGACAGGTTCTCGCACAATTACCCGATGTTTACGGATCTTTTGGAGCGAAGAGGTTACACAACAGGGGGGTTCGTTTCACTCGGTGTTTTGAGCGCGACATTTGGATTGGCTCAAGGCTTTGATAAGTACGATGATGATTTCGATCACACCAATGGCCGTTCCTATCGATGGGCATCGGAAGTGAATCAAGTAGCGCTTCCGTGGATTGAAAAGAATAAAGACCGCAAGTTCTTCGCATGGCTTCATTATTCCGATCCGCATGAGCCATACATTCCGTTTGATGCGCCGGACGATACGGAAGTCATGATTAACGGAAAAACGTTTGGGAAGTATTGTCTGGCAAAAAAAGAAAAGATTGCGTTGAATTTTACCGCAGAGCCGGGGGAAAACCGCATTGAATTACGGCCGATCCCCGATGGAGGGAGTAATCAATCCAGACGCTTCCTGGATGCAAATCTTTTTATCACGCCAGATTCAGGCAAGGTTCTCACTTTTGAAAAAGGATGGAGCGATTTGAAGTTGCGAACGGGAGCTGACGTTCGCGTATTTGAAAAGACCGCCTCCATTGTTTTACGAAATGAAAAAACAGGACCTGAAAAAGTTCAGGTTCGTATATCCGGAGGGGTTTGGGAGAATCGTGCGTCTGAAATTCGAAAACACTACGCGACGGAAGTGCAGTTTGTTGATCAGCACATCGGTGTGTTATGGCAGAAGCTTGAGGAATGGAACCTTCTGCAGAAAACGATTGTCATTGTGACGGCGGATCATGGAGAAGGGTTAAAAACCCACGGGATCCTGGGCCACGTCGATAAACTGTGGAATGAAACGACGCACATTCCCTTCATTATTTATTATCCATGGATGGGAAGACAGGGGAAAAAAGTGGATGCGCTTGTGAACCAGCTCGACATCATGCCGACAGTTCTGGATCTTGCCAACGTAAGAAACAAAAAACGAATGCACGGGAACAGTTTGAATTATTATTTGAGTCGTTCCCCCATCGACTGGGTGATTTCAGGGAAACCGAACCGGCAATGGACATTTGCCAGTACGTACCGCCCCGAAGCCACTCACAATGCGTTTTCCGTTACAAACGGCGACATAAAAGTCATTCACACTCCGACCAAAAGCCACTCGCAATGGGAAGCTTACGACCTGATTCAAGATCCCGTAGAGAAGAAAAATCTTGTACGCACCGATCCCAAGCGATACAAGAGTTTCTCGATGCTCCGGGCTCTGGTGGAAGCTCATCGCCGTGAAGCAGAAGCAGCCCATTCGAATCGCGAGGCGCCCTCTTTAAGCGAAGAAGAAGAGGAAATGCTCAGAACGTTAGGCTATGTTGCAGGTGAAGAAACCAATGGCAACAAATAATTTCAGATTTAGCTCAACCTGGCGGTTGCGGCTTTACTGGCCAACGTAGCCGAGAGCTTCCAATTGCTCTTTCGTGGCTTCATCCAGTTCCGGCCGGCTGGTGTGCCCGAGGATGAATTTTGCGGAGAGTTCTTTGCTTGAATCGAGCATTTTAGCGTAAACCTGTTTCAACTCTTTCACTTTGTCCGGATTCTGCGAAGCAACGTCATTCCGTTGCTCAGGATCATCTGCTAAATTGTATAACTCCTCTTTTGGAACTCCTGTTCGAGAAAAAATGCAGGTCCAATCCCCTCTTCGAACGCGCATCCGTGTATTTTGTTCCGCGATCAAAACCCGATCTTTCTCAAATTGACTCTTCCCTTCGATGACCGGGAACAGGCTTCTCCCTTGAAATGGAAAAGCCCGGCCTAAACCAAGCGCTTCAAATACAGTCGGCATTACATCGATTGCAAGAACCGGGTCATCCGTTCGCTTCGCTGTGAAACCGGGGATGTGCAAGATCAGCGGTATTCTGAGCTGGATTTCATAAAGAAAGTTGTGACCGATATAACCCCGTTCCCCGAGACTTTCACCATGATCGGCCAACAGAATGATCATCGTATCATCGTAAATTCCAAGCTCTTTCAATTTGGAAAAGAGGCGGCCCAGAAAATCATCGACAAAATTGACCGATCCTGCGTAAAGATCGCGAATGTAACGAATTTCTTCCGCGGAGAGATTCTGTTGATTGTAATAAGTGTCGCCGCACTTTCCAGTAGGATTCAGCGATCCTTCATACCAGCCGGCAAATTTCTCCGCATATTCCTGAGGAGGATTATAAGGACAATGCACTTCATAGGTGTGAACGAACAGGAAAAAATTCTCTTTCTTATTGCGATTCAACCATTCCATCGTTGAGTCTTCAATGGATTCCAGGTTGTAACGTTCCTTGCTTCGCTTTCCCTTTCCCGGCCGCTTCCCAGTAGGAATCGAACCCTTTTGCAAATCCGAATTTCCTGCCCAGCTGGCCGCCACCGACAAACGCGGCGGTTTTGAATCCCTTCGACTGCAAAATTTCCAGCGGTGACGTGCCGGTTTCTGTCGGAACGGACTCTTTTGTCGTTTTGTGAATGCCCGGATAGACAGAATACAAAATCGATTTGTGCGAAATCGCGGTTGAAGGCCCTTGCGATGTAGCAAAGTCAAAAACGATGTTCTCATTCGCAAAGCGATCGACGTTAGGAGATGTTTTCATTTCAGAATTGTAGGTTCCGAGAAAATCAGCGCGAAGCGTATCGATCGAAATCAGAATTACTTTTTGAATTTTTCGGTGCGCGGTGAGGTTCCCCTTTTGCGTTACAACCGGCGAACATTCCGGCCAGGCAAAAGGTCAAAACCAGAAGAGCGATGAAAAGGCCGGAAATTCTTCATTCTATCTCCAGAAATAAATATGCCATTATATGCAACGGTAGAGGCCGGCGCAAATTTGTAAGTAACTCGCATTCAAATTTGACAAGTTGCTTTAGCTCAAGAGCCCGCCAGAGGCGGGCGTTACAAACGCCAGGGAGCATCCGCACGCACATGCCGACACTACGTTTCCAAAACGACAACTGCGGTGGCGTGTTCTTCGATGTGTGAAATCGTCACAAATGCGTTCGAACGATCTTCTTCTGTTGAATCAACTCCAGCGCTTTTCCATAAAAAACGATTCGCGGCGCTCCGGAAGGCTCGTTATACATTTCGATTTCCTTCCAGCTGATATCTCCACCCCAGCCCCGTTCCATTGCTTTAAAAGCCGCTTCCTTTGCGGCAAAACGACCAGCGTAATGCAGCGCGGCGCTCTTCTTGGGCGAGCAATACTCAATTTCAACACTCGTATAAATGCGTTTCAGGAAACGATCGCCATATTTCTCAATCGCCTCCCGAATCCGTCGGACCTCAACCAAATCAATTCCGATTCCGGAAATCATGCAGGCTCCCCTTTTTTCGACAGCAAGATAAGCCTTGATGAAATCATCCAGATCTCCATCCAGAACGCGATCAACATCCCCTTTTTCCACTTTGGTGCGGTGGTCTTTCACCATTTTATAGGGATGAAGCACATAGGAACGGATCTGGCTTCCAAAGCCGATTTCCCGTTTGCTGTCTTCGATCGCCTGTAATTTTTCCTTTTGCTCACTCAAGTGATGTTCGTAAAGACGTGCCTTTAAGACTTTCATTGCGACTTCCCGATTGCGGAATTGCGATCGTTCGTTCTGACATTGAACGACGATTCCGGTCGGAAGATGCGTGATTCGCACGGCGGAATCGGTCACGTTCACATGCTGCCCACCGGGCCCACCCGCGCGATATGTATCGATCTTCAGATCCTTTCTCTTCCACTTTGATTTCAATGTCTTCATCGACATCGGGATACACAAACACGGAGGCAAAAGATGTGTGGCGTCTTTTGTTTGCATCAAACGGTGAAATACGAACAAGCCTGTGCACGCCTGCTTCCGCATTCAAATAACCATACGCATAGGGTCCGTTGATCGCAATGGTTGCGCGGCTGATGCCGG
Source organism: uncultured bacterium (assembly GCA_963771165.1). Lineage (GTDB taxonomy): Bacteria > Acidobacteriota > HRBIN11 > JAKEFK01 > JAKEFK01 > JAKEFK01. The sequence goes on from CAVYSN010000022.1 coordinate 28,237, forward strand.
CTTCTTCGCCGGGATTACTGTCCAGCACCTGCGACTGGTAACCTTTCAGATCGGCCCATCTTAAATACATTCGAAGCAACATGGCTGCCCAGTCTTGAGATTCCGTTCCGCCGGCTCCCGGATGAATCGTAACAATCGCGTTTCGGTGATCATTCTCACCTGATAGCAGTGCTTTGACCTCCGCATCATCCACAGTTGGTTCTCAACTGCTCAAGTGACTTTTGGATCTCCTCCCCTACCGACTCACCTTCCCCGGCAAGCTGAAACCAAACATCAAGATCATCGACACTTCGTTTGTATAGACTGAAATTGTTCAATGGTTTCGCTCAAACGAGCGCGCCGTTGCAGCACGCTTTGCGCTTTTTGCTGGTCTTGCCAGAAATTTTCTTCAGAAATCGTCCTTTCGATCTCTTGCAGCTCCTTCTCTATTTTTTCTATTTCAAAGATAACCTCTGAGATGTGAGATTTTTTCTTTTACTTCTTCGTAAACTTTCAAGGGATCTTCTTGCACAATGTCCTCCACAAGATTGGAGCCATAGCAAAGGGTCATGAGTATGGCCCGGAACGTTACGATTTTACAATAAGATTTTAATATCGACACGCATACCGAGCTTCAACGGGACTTTCTCCAGAAATTTTATCTTCACCGGAAGGATCTTCTGATCGACAATCACGGCGGGATTTTCAGGATCGGAGTTTCGTGCTTTCAAGGCAGCGCTGACCTCATAGATTTGCGCTTGAAACTGGCGTTCCGGAAACGCATCGGAAGTTACAATTGCCTTGAATCCTTCATTTGCACGGCCCGCGTCCAGCTCATTGATTTCACCTTCCACAATCATTTCGGAGAGGTTTGCCACTTCCAACACCGGCGTTGCGATGTCGGCGAATTCAGACACATTGAGATACCTGCGTATCACAATTCCATCGAGTGGTGACTTTAAAAACGTCTTTTCATAGGTTGCTTTCAAAGAATCCAGCGCAAATTTCTGAGACATCATCTCCGCATGAGCAGCCGTCACGGTCTCTTTCCGTTCACCACGGCTGTACTTCTTGAACCGCTCCTGTGTCGCTGCCAGACCAGCTTCCGACTTTTTCCTCTCCGCGACGGTCGCATCATATCGGGATTGAGCGACCACCTGTTGAATCAATAGTTGGTGGTCTCTATCTTCGTTCCGCCGGGCAAGTTCCAGCTCCGATTCGGCCCGCCGCACATCGGCGGCCGCTTCATCGACTTCTTCTTTGCGATAGCCGGAAGCAAGTTCGCGATACCTCGCTTCAGCCATGCGGTAAGCTTCTTCTGTTTGAAGAATGCGGTTCTGCAGATCGGCATTGTATTGCACTGCGAGCAACTGCCCCTTCCGGACGGGCGCGAGGTTATCCACAAAAATCTTTTCGATTCGTCCGGCCACTTCCGCAGAAAGCACAGCCCGCTGATCCGGCTTCACAGCCACACGGCCTTCAGCGGCAATGTAGCGGCTGACTTTGATTTTTTCAGACGGAGGCTGCTCTTCATCCGACCACAAGAAGCCAGGCTCCGCCTATCAATAATAGTACTATTGTTGTAGCAATGATTTTACGCAAGGACCACCTCCTGAATACGGCCATCCTCAATCAGCACCGGCCGATGCCGGATCTTATTGATGCGGGGATCATGAGTGACAATGACAACACTCTTATTGCGCTCGAGCGCGAGAGTTTCGAACAGGCTTAGAATTTCGCCTCCGGTTTTTGAATCCAGATTCGCCGTCGGTTCGTCCGCCAGAATCAAAGGCGGATCCGCGGCCAGCGCGCGGGCAATCGCCACGCGTTGTTTTTCGCCGCCGCTGATATCGGCGGGTGCAAAACGCGCGCGATGAGATAAACCAACCAGGCTCAACAGATCGGACGCCTGCCTGGAAAGGAGAGCATCCGGAATTCCTTTGAGTTCCAGCGCCAGTTCGACATTTTCCTGCACACTCAGTGATCGAAAAAGGTTATACGCTTGAAAAACAAACCCGATATATTTCCTGCGGATCTGCGGTAATGAGGATTCGTTGAGCGCCGTGATCCGGTTTCCTTCAATGAAAAGTTCTCCGGCAGTCGGACGCAGAATGCAGCCAAGAATAGATAGGAGCGTTGTTTTACCGGAACCGGACGGACCCATGATGCTGACCACTTCTCCCGGATGCAGATCCAGAGAAGCATTCTGCAGGGCAAAAACCCGCTCCGGTGATTCCGGGTCGCCGTATATTTTGTCAAGAGCAAGCGCCTGTAATAACGGTTTCATAAACACTCCTTATCCTTTAAACACCTCAACGGGATCGATCGAAGCGACGCGGCGAACGGAGACAAGCGCGGCAAGGCCACACATGAAAAGCGTGAGAAGAAAGGTCCCGGCATACAGCTCAATCGGTGCAGCGATTTGCACTGTCAAAGGTTTGATCACCAAAACAACTCGTTGCAGTATGGCTGCCAGAAGAAACCCCGCCATAGCAGAGATGCCGGCTTGTTTCAGAATGACGGAATAGACATGGAAATTCCTGGCCCCGATCGCTTTTAAAGTGCCATATTCGCGAATGTGATCCATCGTTGCCGAGTAGATGGTCTGACTCACGATGACAAGACCAACAATGAAACCCATCAGAGCATTCCCGAAAAAGCCTGCACCGATCCCGGTTTGCCAGGTCCAGTAATCTCGAGTCTTTTTTGCCCAGTCTTTACTCGTGTGCACATCGTAATTTCTGAACCGCTTTTGCATCCTGGTTTTGACTTGTTCAATGGAAACGCCGGGAAGGACTTTTGCAACGATGTAAGTGGTCTTTCCCGCGAGTTGTTCCGGAACGATTCGCTGTGCCGTTTCATAACTTGTGAAAATATATGGAGCGGTCGTGAAGGACATGATTCCTTGCGTGATCCCTGCAATCCGCACTTTTCGCCGTACGAGTTCACGAGTGTCTCCCAGTTTCATCTCGCCCAGGCGATCGATCGCTGTTTGATCCACGAAAATGGCGTCACTTCCTCTAAGATCTTGAATGTTCCCTTCCAGAATGTTCCAGGGGCGACCCACTCTTGCATTCAGATCAAATCCGATGATTTCAATTTGTTCGGTGCCGCCATTTTCCAGTCTCATGAATGCGAATTGTTGGATGAGATTCTCGGCCCATTCGACCCCTTCCACCGAACGGGCTGCAGTCACGAGAGTATCGGGAAAAGGATTGACCATATCGAAATTTTGAGAATTGCGTGCCATGATCCATAGATCCCCTTCGGAATGCTCAATCACGGTGGATGAATTGGAAGTCATACCGAGAAACATTCCAACCTGCACCAGAATCAACGCCACAGAAAACGTGATCCCGGTCAAAGTAATCACGAGACGGACTTTATCGTGAATTAAATTTTTTATAGCCAGCCGCCACATCGGCATCAGAGGGCTCCTCGAAGGATGAAAGTGTTCAAGGTGTTCAAGATTGCCAAAGGATCAACGCTTTGAAGCACATTATGTCCTTCCGTCATAAAATGACCAATGTTCACAGATGGGCAAAAAATATATGCTCATCGACCTGCTTTGAGGGAGACGATCATCGATTCCTGGAAGAGATCGTGTATTTTTTCAATGGACGTTTGGAGCTGCAACACTTGATCATCGCCCCTTTCACCAAGGAGAATGATCCCATTTTTGCAAGTCCAGAGCATGATAGCGACCTCCCAAGGATTGCATGGTCTGAATATTCCCTGTTCGGTTCCTTTTTGAATGATCGAAGCGACCAGACCCAAGGACTGCTTCGCACAGGCCTCGCAGCGGTCACATAGATCAGACGTGATCTTCTGATGAATTTCGAGCGAGGAATAATACAGAAAGAGCATGCGAAAATAGCCTGTATATTCTCGATAGAAACGAATGTATGCCTGGCCAAGTCGTCTTAGTAGAGTATCGGCTGGAAGATCAACCGCAACCGATTCACGCAGCATCTCGTAAAGAATCTGGCTTCCTTCGAGCATCAAAGTGATGTAGATTTCTTCCTTGCTCCGAAAATGTAGATAAATTGACCCTTTGGATAACTCGGTTTGGGCCGCAATCTCCTCAACAGTTGTGGCTTCAAAACCTTTCTGAAAGAATAGATTTCGCGCAGCATCCAGAATCTGTTGCCGGCGCGCCACCTTCTCTCTTTGACGACGTTCTGCTACAGCCATATTAAATGACCAACGGTCATATTTTATATCCGAGTCAGGAGCTTGTCAAGAAAAGAAAGGGCGAGGCAGAACTTGCCTCGCCCGTCTTTGAAAGAAATGCATCAAACGGCTGGACTACTCTGCGTCTTCTTCCTCTTCCCACTCCTCATCATCTTCGTCATCTTCCTCGTCATCGTCATCCCAGTCTTCGTCTTCATCCCAATCTTCATCATCTTCGTCCCACTCTTCATCGTCCTCGTCTTCGTCTTCATCAAAATCTTCTTCGTCTTCATCCCATTCATCGTCGTCTTTGTCTTCATCGATATCGTCCATCAAACGAAGAAAGGATTCAGAAGGAGAAAAAGGAGACTTCATACGGCTAATCGAATCGTTCTCCATAAGAAAATCGAGCTCAGGCATCCACGTTTCTCCTTTTGTAGGTATTCCATTTGGATTCATAAGGACAGTCTCACAAACTTGATTTGGCAATACTTCAGGTACAAAGTTCTTCGTTTCAACGAGCTTTTTTTGAATTTTAAAAGGATTCCGCAAAGGAATTGCAACATTCGCATCCACAAAATAAAAAAGACGCTCCTTCATTCGCACACCTCTCTAATCACCAGTGCCAAAGCAACGAGGAATGAGTCATGAGACTACGACAGTGCATCTGATGGCTCATGTCTCATTGCTGTTGCCCGCAAAAAGTAAAAGGCAGTATAACTACAAAAAATGTGACTTGTCAACAAAAGCATACCGGATATTTCTCGACGAGAGTTCGGTTTTTTTGCCAGCAGGTTTGAACACAAAAGCGAAATCCGGTCCACGATCCCGCGAATGCAACTTTTGCCTATTACTACAGAATTAGAATGAATGAATCTTAACGAAGTCGGAACGAGGTCATTGCAGCAACAGCGAGGCAAAACAGGGCATTCAAGGCAAGCCAGGACGATTCCAGCAGGCACCCGGGAATCCATCGCAAATCAGCTACGGGAGAGAGGGCCTGGATCAGCAGAAACGCAGCGGACCCTGTCGCGAACCCGATGGCAACACCGACCATTTTTTTCCAGGGATAGGCGATCAAGGAAAGCAGGAAGGCGGGGAGCACACTCCAGAACAGCGGATTGGCTGCGCCGGCGCCTGTAAGAGCTGACGGCCACTGCAGCACGGAATTTACGAGGAAAAAGGACCCTGTGGCAGGCAACCATTTGCCCAGAAAGAAGAGTCCGGTTGCCCCGAACAACAGCCCGGCCAGGGAACCCACGCCGAAAGAAACTTTTTCGATGGAACGACGGCCCCGGTTGAGCAGAGCGATCAAAAAGAAAAAGAGAACAATTGCAACCGCAAAGACTTTGATTTTCCGGAAAGAGACAGCAGAACGGAGCGCTGCGTTCACATTCAGCACACCCGCTCCATACTTTTCTTCGGATCCATTCTGAACCCTGGATGCGGAGGAGACCAGGTATTCCCGAACACGATCCGGATCCTGGATACCGTGAGAGATCAAAAGGGCCGCTGCGGCAGCCACATGCGGAGTGGCCATGGAGGTGCCCTGAAAAAGGAAATAACCTTGCTTGAAGGGTTCTTGCGGGTTCAACGTGTTTTGCAGGACTCCATCTTTCAAACCATCTCCGTTTTGATCGACATTCATATCTCCGCCCGGAGCGGCAATTGTCAGGCCTTTTCCATAACTCGAATACCAGCTCAAGGTGCGATCGTATCGGACGGCTGAAACCGAAATGCATTCCGAGTACCGGGCCGGATAACCAATCCCGGAGCGTCCGCTATTGCCGGCCGCACAAACGATGGTCACTCCTTTTTCTTTCGCGTATTTGATTGCTTTGTGAAGAATAAAGCTTGGAAATGGACCACCCAGACTCATGTTGATCACTTTTGCGCCGTTATCTGCGGCATAGCGAATGGCTGCCGCTATATCTCCGTATGTGCCGAAACCCCGTGAATTCAACACCTTCAACGGCATCAGTTTCACATTCGGAGCGACGCCCGCGACACCGATCCCGTTATTAGTCAACTGTGCGATGGTTCCGGCAACGTGTGTTCCGTGGCCATGGTCATCATTGGCGTGTTCATTGCCCGAAATAAAGTTATGGGGTCTAACAAATTGTGAATCACCGAGATCTTCTACGCGAAAACGATCCCCATGTTTTTCGAAAGCGACGCCCGTGTCGATCACCGCAACGATCACCTCGCTACCTCGCGGAAATTCCCACGCTTCTTTCATCCCGATGATGTCCAGATGCCATTGATGTTTGTAGTACGGATCGTTTGGTGCGTAGAAGGCAGCGGCGTAATAATTCGGCTCGACCACCTCGACTTCCTTATGTTTTCGAAATTGATTCAGGAAGGTCGCGAAGCTATACACTTTTACCCATTTCTCATCTCGTGACAGCCAGGAGTATTCGGTACTATCCAATTGCATCGAAGTAAGAATTTCAGCGATTCTGGAAGGAGACTCATCGTTTTCAAAATCCACCAATAGCTCCCCACTGTCCGGCGCTGGCGGCAAATCGTTGATCTTCGGGTAACTCAGTATCTCTTCTTGAGCCGCTACGGTGAGAGGGACAAGGAGCAAAAGGAAAGCAAGCAACTTTCGCATCATCATAAATATAATAACGCTTTCCCGCGCAAAAAGATCCGTAGATGTTACACTCAATCAAAAATCAGATAAGCGGCCGCCCCACGAAAAGGGGAATGAATCAGGCGGAACTTTCCACCAAGAATTTCCCGGAATGCAACAGTTTCTCCGGGAAAGTCGGGCAGGTTGATTTCGTCAAACGCAATCACCGCGCCTTTGTTCAGATAGGGAAGAATTTCCTCCAAACAAACACGCGTCGGCTCATAGATATCGAAATCAAAATAGGCGAGTGAGATAAGCATAGAAGGATTGTTCTTCAACCATGGCTTGATCGTCTTCGTGGCATCTCCCTTGACGAGCTCAAACCGCCTGATGTTTTGGAGGGGCGCCATCCTTTCGTGCAATGCAAGAATTCCGGTGAGATACTCCTCATATCTTTCCGGAACCGTATAGTTGCCGGCCTTGTAGCGTGCAAGATCCTTTTGTTTGTGGACACTCTCAAATCCTTCGAATGTGTCGAAGCCGATGATCCTGCGGTTAACATTGAGCGGTTCGTAAACTGCGCGCAGACTCGAAAATAGCGCCAGATTCGGCCCGTACCGCACACCGAATTCAACGATGTTTCCATGCACCGGGAGAATTTTCTGATAGATTTCATTCATGAAAAGAATTCGGGAGAGATTTCGCCGGTCCTGAAACAAGGGCAGACTGCTCATCAATTCTTTCGGTGGAATCGGAGTGCGAGTCAACTCTCTGTAGAATTCGTCACGGATTTTAGAATCGGAAGGATTCAGACGCTTAATCATATCGGCATCGGCAGTAACATCTTTCGTGCGATTTATTTTTCCGGATTTTTTCTTCATTGCGCATCACGGAAATTCATCAAGGTTTGCATCAGTCTGGTAGTTTATTTCATTCCAAAGACACAATAAAGGTAGGTCTGGCAACTTGCATAGATTGAGCATTTACGCTAGTTTAGAGGAGCGATGAAGGCAAAAATTACCGGTCTGGCGACTTACGTTCCGCCAAGGTTATTGCGTAACTCCGACCTGGAGAAGCTGGTCGACACAGATAATCAGTGGATTTTGGAAAGAACTGGAATCGAAGAAAGACATGTTGTTGATAAAGGTGTCGCAACCTCCGATCTTGCAGCCGAAGCGGTCAAGAAACTCTTGAAGGAAAAAGAGCTTACACCGAATGATATTGATTTGATCATTGTCGCGACAGTCACGCCGGACATGCTTTTTCCATCCACAGCGTGTCTGGTGCAACACAAGATCGGCGCGACGCGGATGTGGGGATTTGATCTTTCAGGCGCTTGTTGCGGATTTGTTTATGCTCTCTCAACGGGGGCCCAGTTTGTTCATAGCGGGATGCACCGGCGTGTGATTGTCATCGGCGCCGATGTGATGTCGAGTGTCATTAATTATTCCGACCGCACCACCTGTGTGCTTTTCGGCGACGGAGCCGGCGCTGTCTTGCTTGAACCCTGTGAAGAAGGAGAAGGGATCATCGATTACCTTCACGAAATTGATGGTTCCGGCGGAGAATTTTTAAACATGCCGGCCGGCGGCAGCCTGAATCCTGCCTCCCATGAAACCGTCGAAAAGAAAATGCATTACGTGCATCAAGCCGGACCTCAGGTCTTCAAGTATGCTGTAAAGAAAATGGGTGAATATAGCCAGCGGATCCTGGAAAAGAATCACATTCCGTTTGAAAATGTGGATTTATTCATTGCTCATCAGGCAAATCTCCGCATCATCAATGCAACAGCGGAGCGTCTAGGTCTTTCAACCGACAAAGTTATTCGCAATATTCAAAAATACGGAAACACGACGGCGGCTACGATTCCCCTTGCCATGCAAGATGCGATTCAGGAGAACAAACTCAAGAAGGATACTTTGTTGCTGCTTGCAGCGGTTGGAGCAGGATACACCGTGGGCAGCATGGTTTTACGCTGGGCTTATTAAAGTTCAGTACTCTTCAATCTTCTTTCGATAGTGCTGCAATCCGGACAATAATTCTTCGAGTGTATCCCCCGGGAATTTTTCCAGAAATGCATCGGCAAGCACAAGCGCCATCATTGCTTCCGCAACCACGCCGGCTGCTGGAACCGCGCAGGTATCTGAACGTTCCACCACGGCCTCTTCCGATTTTTTCGAGATCACATCCACCGATTGAAGAGGCTTCATCAGCGTAGAGAGCGGCTTCATGAAACCGATCACACGAATCTCTTCGCCGTTTGTGATTCCGCCTTCCAACCCGCCGGCGCGATTTGTGTTGCGATAAAAGCCTTTTTGTTGATCGTAATAGATTTCATCATGAGCCTGACTTCCGGGGGACGCCGCCTGAGTGATCGCAGCACCGATGGCAACAGCCTTTACGGCCGGAACTGAAAGAATTGCCTGTCCGATTCTTCCGTCCAGTTTTTGGTCCCACTGAATGTGTGAACCAAGGCCCGGAGGGACATTCCGCGCAACAACTTCAAACTCGCCGCCGAGTGTTTCCTTGTTCTGTTGTGCCGCATCGACTTCTGCGACCATCTTTTGTTCGATCATGGAATCGACGCACCGGAGTTGATCGCTATCCTGCACACTCAGGATTCTGTCCCATTCCACGTTTTGATCCGGCAAAGCTACCGAGCCGATTCGAAGGACATGGCTCGCAATCTCAATTCCAGCATGCTCCAGAAGAAACCGGCAGAGGGTTCCGGCTGCCGTGCGAGCGGCCGATTCTCTCGCGCTTGCCCGCTCTAAAATATTTCGCAGATCCTTCTCGCCATATTTCAATCCGCCGGCAAGGTCTGCATGGCCGGGACGCGGCCGGTGAACAGAACGCTTGTTCTGAGCAGGCTCCTGCCAGACGTTCATGATTTCTTCCCAGTTGTGAAAATCCCGATTCCGGATGATGAGACTCACCGGTGTGCCCAGAGTTTTACCAAACCGCAAACCTCCAGTGATCTCAACTTCATCCGTTTCAATCTTCATGCGACCACCGCGGCCATGTCCAAGTTGCCGGCGCTTCATCTGATGTTGAAGTTTCTCGTGAGAAATGACCAGGCCGGCAGGCAAGCCCTCCAAAACTGCAGTCAAAGCCGGACCATGGCTCTCCCCCGCAGTCAATAGCCTAAGTTTCCGTAAGGTCATAAAGAGGGGATAAAAGGGATAAAGGTGTTGAAGGGGTTCAAGGCGTTTGATTCATCGAGTGAAAACACTTTTAACCCTTTCCTCACTTTTAGCACGTTTCGCTAGGTTTTGTTATGTATCTTGCCCCAGATTTCAATGGCACGTTTATGTTTTGGGTCGAGGGCCAATACTTGTTGAATGTGTTTTTTGGACTCGGCATACTGCCCGGTATCCTTGTAAATTTCGGCAAGAAGAATATGGCTCTCGACGTTATCCATACACCATAGAGCAAACTGGAGTTGTTCAATTGCCGCAGTGTAAGCACCCTGCCCATTCAAAGCGAGTCCCCATAGATGATGTAGATACCAATCAAATGGTGAGAAAGAGATTCCCTTTTTGACCTCGAGGATGGCCCTCTCAGGATGTTCTTCATCGATTTGTTTGCGGGCGCTTGCCTGATAGGTTTTCACGTAATCAGCCCTTTGCTTTATGGATTTTACACGAGACACAATGAAGTAATCTTTTTCTTCTTTGGCCAGATACGTTAAGGAAGGGCGCAGCAATGGAGTAACGTCAGGATGCTGCTCCGGAAATTTTCCTTTCTGATCACCCGGCAATCGTTCCTGAAACATTGCCAGTACCTGTTTCGATTCAGGCTTTTGCGCGCGTTCGAGACTCCGTGAAAGCCAGTAATAAGCCTGATAATCGGATGGTTGCAATTCAACCGCTTCCCGAAAAAACCGCGATGCATCGGCATAGGCTCCTTTCTGAAAAGAACCAATCGCGAGGTTAAATCGAAGGTCCGGATTGTCCCTATCCAACTCAACGGCCTTGCTTAGATAGGAGATGGCATTCTCAATTTCATTATTTCCCACTAAAGATATTCCGATATTGTTGTAAATCTCGGGTGTAGGAGTCCTCTGTGAGAGCTGGTACCACTTCTGGGCGGCGACCGTGAGGTCGCGCAAGAAGTAGATGTTCAGCGCTGTTAAAAAGTCTGCGCGAAACCTGGCAATTCCATCCACTCGAATCCTGCCGAGAGCTTCGTTCGATTCCTTGAATCTGCCCGAACGAAAGAGCGCAAGCCCTAAACGATAAATGGCTTGAGGGTAATCCGCATGTGCAGCGATCGCGCGTTGAAAAAATTGAACCTTTTCCTGATCGGAGGTTTCGAGTAAACCCTTGATGTAAAGCTCGTAAGCATGCAACGGAACCGACGATGATTCGGCATTGTTTTCCGAAACTGCCAGCTTTTCTGCAGCAAAATAGTCTTTGAGCCCTTTCTTTAAAGAGCCCTGGATGTTGTAAAGGTTATCCAGCAAACCGGAAGCTTCAATCGTAGCACTTAACATGGACGAAGATGTTTTGATCACTCTTGCTTGCACTTTAAGATTCTTTGCCTGCAGACTGTAGACGCCAAACACAATGTAATCGACTCCAAGGTTCTGCCCGAGCTTGAGCATTGTGGCCCGGCTAACATGACCGATGTAGGGTAAACGCAAAGCATCGTATGCCGCTTTTCTCTCGGGCCTCTGGATGATGTAGGCGTTCGTGAGAAACATCTCCTCACTCAACGACTCGGCAAACCCTTCCCCCAGCCAGTAGACCTGCTGGTTCTTGCTTTCATCGCTGAATGGCAAAATGACAATCGATTGCGCGGCGTAAAGAGGCAACGAAATGAAAGCGAATAGAAGAAATAAAACGTTCTTCAAAACTCATCTCCTTCTTGTTCGTCGCGGGCGGAAGCGGCAACTTCCAGACTTGCAGACACAGTTAGCCCGTCATACTATAGACTTCCCGAGAAGAGAAAAGGTCATTATATCGCATGAGTGTGGCGTTGTCGGTGGTCATACCGACGTTCAATGAAGCTCAAAATATCGAAGCTTGCATCCAGTCGATTGAGAACATGGCGGAGGAAGTGATCGTCATGGACAATTTTAGCGTGGATGGAACGGCCGATATTGCCCGTTCCCTTCACGCGCGTGTATTTCAGAGGCAATTTGATAATTTCTCCGCAAACAAAAACGCGGCAATCGAAAAAAGCTCTCATGACTGGATATTACTTTTGGACGCTGATGAGCGTCTGACCCCGGCCTTGCGGGAGGAAATCAAGAATGTTCTTGAATCGCCGCAAGCTGACGCGTTTCGGATTAAACGCGATGCATACTACCGTGACAGGAAGGTCCGGTGTTGGAGCAGCAAATCAGTGACACGCCTGTTCAGGAAAAATAAAGCCCGTTACGATCCAGCAAAGCTTGTCCACGAAGAACTTGTCGTGAGTAACGGCAGAATCGCCACTCTTCGTCATCCATTGGAACATTACACCTTCCGTTCTTTTGAGCAATATTTGCCGAAAGTGCATTCTTTTACATCACTCGCAGCGCGTGAGGCGTTTCAAAAGGGGCACCGGGCCGGTTGGCTATCGCTCTGGATCTTTCCTTCGATGCGGTTCGTGAGAACATACATTTTCAAGGCCGGAGTCCTGGATGGCGTTCCCGGTTTAGTGATTGCGTGGCTATCCGCCTATACGGTTTATCTGAAGATGGCCAAGCTTTGGGAATTACAAAACTCCCGCGATGAGCATTTGCCACAAATAGTGAATGACAATTGACACAAACCGCCAAGACGCCAATGACACCAGGGTCACCAGGATGAAGGATCATCTGGTCATTTTCCACATTAACACGGAGAAGGGGTTTCGAGGTGGAGAAATCCAGACTCTGCATTTGATTCGTGGTCTTCAGGAACGGGGGCACGAGAACTGCATTTTCGCACGACCCGGATCACGAATTTTGCAAGAAGCGCGAGAAAAGAAGATTCCCTGTTTCACGCTCCCGATGAGAGGAGAGTGGGATGTGATTTCCGGCCGCACGCTGCGAAGGCTGGTTCATGTTCAACAACCTGATCTACTGCATGCCCATACGGCTCATGCCTGTTCCATTGCAATGATGGCACGCTGGCCGGATAAATCTCCGCCGATTGTTTTTTCTCGAAGAGTTGCGTTTCCAGCGCGAAAAACGCTTTTGAGGCGCAAATTGAAGAACGTGGATGCCCTGCTCGCTGTTTCAAAAACAGTTCGTAACCAGCTGATAGAATCCGGTATTCCTGCCGAAAAGATTTTTGTCGCGGAAAGCGGAACAGACTTCTCCCTTTTTGAATCTGCTCCGGAGCGTGCAGTTGCGAGAAAGGAACTGGGTCTGCCGGAGAATGCTTTTGTCATTGGGAATATCTCGCATTTTGACGCGCAGAAAGGGCAGGAAACGCTGATCCGGGTCTTCCATGAATTTGCGAAGGATCATCCGGATGGCTACCTGTTGCTTGCGGGAGATGGACCTAAAAAGCAGCAATGCGAGGAGCTCGTTCAACAGCTCGGCTGCGAGAAATTTGTTCTTTTCACCTCTTACAGAAGCGATGTGGAAAGGGTTTACCCTGCAATGGATATTTTCTTCTTATCATCGAGTCATGAAGGCTGGTCGGGCGTGCTGCGCGAAGCGATGGCTTGCCGCATTCCGGTGATTGCCGTTCGCCAACCAAGCACCGAAGAGCAGGTAAAATCGGGAATTCTTGTCACAGAAGATACGCGGGAGTGGCGTGAGGCTATTGAGAAGTTATTTGCAAGCGGCGAGCTTCGTTCGGAGCTGGCGGAAGGGGCGAGAGAACACGTGCGCGAATTTACAGTTCAGGCAATGATTGATAAAACGGAGGATTGCTACAAAACCGTGCTCGGCTACAGGTCACGATAGAGGTTCAAAACTCTTTTTACGTATTGCTGCGTTTCGTTAAAAGGCGGGATCCCCTGAAAACGGTCGACGGCCTTTTCGCCAGCGTTGTAGGCGGCAAGTACCAGATCCAATTGATTGTTGTACCGCCGCATCAAATTCTTCAGATGCCTGGCGCCCGCATCAATGTTTTGTTCAGGATCATACGGTCTTCGCACTCGATACATTTTTGAGGTATCCGGCATCAATTGCATCAATCCCTGCGCACCTTTGCGGGATATGGCCATTGGATTAAAATTGGATTCAACTTTCATAACGGCGGTAATCAATCTCCAATCCAGCTCATATTTTTCAGAAACCGAACGGACCTGTTCTGCGTAGGCAAAACGGAAACCGGCTTTTGCTGGAACCGCTTCCTCCGACACGATGGCCATGGGAGGCGGATCGGGTTCGTCCCGGATTTCACGAACCCACTCAATCGGGATGACGATTTCGGAACGGTCACTGATTACAACCTCAACATTCGCCCCTTCCACCCTGTAAGACTTCATTCGCAATTTCTTTCCCGTACTGAGGACCATAACGTCTGCGAACGCAAGACTGCTGATGGTTAGAATGAGGATTAGTAGAATGGGAAACTTTCTCATCATTGCCGATGGCGAAGCTTCATTATATGTCCCGGAATCATTCCCGACAAGATAATCGCCGTTGGCGAGTTTGGCGTCATGGCGGTTCGAGTTCCGCAGGACTTCATCGCAGCAGATCGCGGCGTAATGTCAAACCACCATCATAGAGAATTGTTTGACCTGTCATGTAAAGATCGGGATCCAGCAAAAACAGAACCAGCTGAGCAACATCGGAAGCCTTGCCGTATCGCGGAATAATCTTTTGCTCCACAAATTTCGAGTACTTTCCCTTTTGAAGACTCTCTTCTGCCATTCCTGCTTGATTCACACCAGGAGCAACGACATTGATGCGCAGGAATGGATCGCCACCAAACTCTTTGGCGAGGATTTTAGCGCCATGAATCAAAGCGGCTTTGGACATTCCATAAAAGAGCGATCCCTCGAAAGGATAGATTCCTTGCATCGATGAAAAGAGGACAATGGCGCCCGGACGCGATTCTCCGCGCATCTTTAAAGCAAATTCCTTTGCACTGTACAGAGGAGAAGATGCATTACGAAGAAAGGCGTCTTGCATGTGAGAGATTTGCCCTTTTTGCCAATCCACACGCGCAGGATCACCAATCAAATTCACAAGGGCGTATGGCTCATTTTCCTGTTCAAAGAAAGTGTTGGTTGCGTCCTGTATCTCTTCCGCCTGCGTAAAATCGCATTCGTAAAAGGTTGCCTTCGATCCTTTCAGGCGAGCTTTCAGCCGAGCTGCTTTTTCATCCTCTTTATGATGGATCAACATCAGGGAGCACTTTTGCTCGGCCAGGGCGGAAGCAATTTCCTGCCCGAGCCCGCCAGTTGCTCCAGCGATTAATATGGATTTGTTTTCTAATGTCACCGTTCTAATCTATCACCTTTACGTAGCTTTTAACCTTTCACTTTTGTTGACCTTTCACTTTTAACCTTTTACTTTTATCATACTGCCATGCCTTACCCGACTTTGTTTTCGCCCATTTCAATCGGTTCGTTGAAGCTTCGAAATCGCATCATGATGGGATCCATGCACCTTGGATATGAAGGCAAACCGGACTCCGCTGAGCGGATGGCGGAATTCTATGCGGCCCGTGCAAGGGGTGGAACGGCGCTCATCATAACCGGTGGGTGTGCCATCAACGCGGAAGCAATCGGCGGAGGAAGTTTTAGCTGTATCTACAACGCCGAGGATTTACAAACATTAAGCCGTGTAACGGATCGAGTTCATCAGGAAGGGGGAAAAATTGGGTTGCAGCTTTTTCATGCGGGCCGCTATGCCGGACGTGAATGGTTGTCCGGGCTGCAACCGGTCGCTCCATCAGCAATACGAAGCAGTTTGCATCCGGCCACGCCCCGGGCAATGGACGAACAGGACATCCAACGCACGATTGCAGATTTTGCAACCTCGGCGGTACGCGCGCGTGAAGCTGGCTTTGATTGTGTCGAAGTTATGGGATCAGAAGGATATTTGATCAATCAATTCTTTTCACCGGTCACGAACAAACGAGAAGACATGTGGGGAGGCAATCTCGAAAACCGGATCCGCTTTGCTGTCGAAGTCATGCTTGCCATCCGAAAAGCATGCGGAGGGGATTTTCCTGTTATCTTCAGGATGTCGGGAATTGACTTGATCCCGGGAAGCAGTGGATGGGAAGAAACATTTTATTTTGCAAAGCGGATGCAGCAATGCGGCGCGAATGCCTTAAACATCGGCATTGGCTGGCACGAATCCCGGATTCCCACAATCTCCATGCTGGTCCCGCGCGCATATTACAGTTTTGCCGTGGCGCGAATCAAGCAACACGTAACGATTCCGTGCATCTGCAGTAATCGAATCAATGACCCGGACGTTGCGGAAGATTTGATCGCCGCGGGAAAAGCGGATCTTGTGAGTCTCGCCAGACCTTTACTCGCGGATCCTGACTTCGCCGTGAAAGCAGAAACGGGGAGAAGCGATCTGATCAATACCTGCATCGCTTGCAATCAAGCTTGCCTGGACAATGCTTTTCGCAATGAAGCTACGACTTGCATCTTGAATCCGGAGGCCGGCCGGGAAAAAGTGATGGCAAAACAGGAGGCCGCCTATAAAAAGAACGTTGCCGTTGTTGGGGCCGGACCGGCCGGTCTGGAGGCATCCAAAGCTCTGGCCGAACGCGGGCATCGCGTCACTCTTTTTGAAAGGGGAGCAAGAATTGGAGGACAACTCCTTCACGCCATCCTGGTCCCTGGAAAGCAGGAATTCTTGCAGACAATCCGTTACTATCAGAGCTATCTGCAAGAGTATGGCGTGGATGTCCGGACAAGCTGTGAGCCTTCGCACGATGAGCTTCAGAAATTCGACGCCGTGATCATTGCAACGGGCGCGCGTCCGAAATCACCGGACATTCCAGGCTCAGAGCAGACAAACTGCATCAACTATGAATATTTTTTTAATCATCCTGAGTCCGTTCATGCCGCCGGATCGATTGCAATCGTAGGAGCTGGTGGAATCGGTTGCGACGTAGCCCATTTGATGGCGGATGCTGAAAATTCTTATCCGCCCTCTTCCTTTTTTGATGACCCAAATCGTGTCGCTTTTTATGAAGAATACTTGCAATCGCTTCCACGAAACCACGAGATCACTCTGATGCGTCGCGGAAAAAGGATCGGCGAAAAGCTCGGGCCGACCACTCGTTGGGCACTAATCCAGTTGCTTGAGAATCGGGGCGTGCAGATGTTGACACAAATTCAATATCAGTCGATTACGGAGAATGGCTTGCACGCATTAGCACGAAACGGCAAAGAAATTTTTGTGTCCGCGGACAAAATGATTTTCGCCGTCGGACAGGTTCCTAATTCCGATCTTTATGAGCGGCTCCGTCCAAATCTTGAGAAATGCTATTTGATCGGCGCCGCGCGACTGGCGTCAGAAACAAACGCTCAGGCCGCAATCTGGGAAGCTGCAGACGTGGCACGCAGAATCTAGCAGGGGAAATCGCCCCCGCACTATAATAGAAAACGATGTTGGACGTAAATCAAATTGCTCCGGATTTTTCATTGCCACAATTAGGTAACGGGGAGTTTCGATTTTATGAGTCAGCTTCCAAGAACTCATTACTGATTTTTTATAAGTTCAGCTGCGGAACCTCCCGTTTTACGTTTCCGTTCCTGCAGAAGATTTACGAGGCGTACGGAGATACTCTGAACTTTGCCGCCATTGCGCAGGATGAGGCGGAAGCTTCTGCAAACTTTCGTGACGATCTGGGAATTACGATTCCAATACTCCTGGATATGAATCCTTATCCTGTGAGCAGGGCTTTTGGAATTCATACGGTTCCTTCGATCTTTTTTTTGGATGCAAACCCCAAGATACTCTTCACATCTTATGGTTTCGTGAAACAAGATATTTTGAATCTAGCCGACATCCTTGCAGAAAAATCCGTGCGTCCGCAAATCGAGGTGTTCGATTCTGTTGAGGTTCCAGAAATCAAACCGGGGTGAGGAGCAAGAAATCGCTGAGGTCTTCAGCATACACCTCCAGTTAGAACGTGGGCGCGATGAATCGCGCCCCTACAAACTCATCCAGGCAATGTAGGGGCGACATTTATGGCCCCCGCGTTCCAATAATGAGTAGTTTGCGTCTTCGCGCCTTTGCGTTAAAGTTCTAGGATCATGAGCAAAGCAACTCTTGAAAAGGAGGCGCGCCGGCTGCGCGACCTCATCCGCCATCACGAGCGCAAGTACTATGTCGAAAACAATCCGGAGATATCCGATTATGAATTCGATCAGCTGATCACCCAGCTTCGAAAAATCGAGGAAGATCATCCGGAGCTTTTGACTCCTGACTCCCCCACACAAAGAGTCGGTGAATTGCCGGTGGAAGGATTTCCTACTGCCATGCACAGGTGGCCGATGATCAGCCTTGACAATGCGTACAATTTCGACGAGCTTGACGCGTTTCACGAACGCGTTATGAAGATCCTCGGAAATCGCCCTGTCGAATATGTAACGGAACTGAAGATTGATGGCACCTCCGTTTCAATTGTTTATGAATACGGGAAGCTTTCCCGCGCCGTGACCCGCGGAGACGGCACGCGAGGCGACGTCGTCACAACAAACATCCGTACAATCCGATCGATTCCGCTCACTCTACCCCAGCAATGGAGTCGTGTTCCATATTTTGAAGCGCGCGGCGAAGTGTACCTTTCCCGCAAAACGTTTGGAAAAATTAATCAAGCATTGGAAGAAGAAGGCCATGAACCTTTTGCCAATCCGAGAAATTCAGCCGCCGGCTCGCTTCGCCTGAAAGATCCTAAACTGGCTGCAGCACGCAAACTGGATACATTTGTTTACAGTCTGTTACCTGAAGATCTAACAAAAACTCACTGGGAATCGCTGCAGATTTTGAAAGATAGCGGCTTCAAAGCAAATCCAAATATCGCACTGTGCACCTCACTGGACGAGATCAAGGACTTTTGCAAGATCTGGGAAGAAAAACGTGATTCTCTTGACTATGAGATTGATGGCGTTGTGGTGAAAGTGAACGATTTCAGGTTGAGAAAGAATCTCGGATCGACCTCGAAATTTCCTCGCTGGGCGATTGCAGTAAAATTTCAGGCAAAACAGGCAACAACCCGGATCACTGACATTCGCGTTCAGGTTGGCCGAACCGGAGCCTTAACGCCCGTTGCCGTGATGGATCCCGTTTTGCTTGGAGGAACAACAATCTTGCATGCAACTCTGCACAATGAAGGTGAAATCCGAAGGAAGGATATTCGCATAGGCGATTATGTGTTAATTGAAAGAGGGGGCGATGTCATTCCCAAAGTCGTCAAAGTGATTGAATCCAAACGAGACGATAGCGTTCGGTCCTTTCGGATGCCGAAAAAATGCCCTGTTTGCCACACTCCTGTGATACGGGTTGAACGGGAAGCAGTGTCGCGATGTCCAAATCTTTCCTGTCCGGCAAAGGTTCGCGAATCGCTCCGTCATTTTGCATCACGTAAGGCAATGAACATTGAAGGGCTTGGTGACAAGCTGGTGGATCAACTTCTGGCGAAAGGTTTGGTCCGGGATTTTGTTTCGATTTATGAACTGAAAGAGGATGAACTCGTAGAATTGGAACGTTTCGGAAAAAAGTCAGCCGAGAATCTGCTTGCTGAAATTGAAAATTCAAAGAGCAGGACTCTCGATCAGCAACTCTACGCGCTTGGTATTCGTTTTGTAGGAGAAACAGTTGCAAAAATACTCACCGATCATTATTCGAGCATCGATGAAGTTGCCGCCGCTTCGATTGAAGAGCTGCAGAACATATCCGGAATCGGGGATCGAATTGCGCTGAGCATTGCAGACTTCTTTTCGGTTGCGCAAAACCGGGAGCTGGTGGAGCGGTTGAAAAAGCACGGTTTATTCAAACCCCAACAGCAGCGCCGGAAAAAGGCCGGGACAAAGCTCGCCGGATTGACATTTGTTATAACTGGAACGTTGAACAATTTTTCACGGGACCAGGCGAAAGCAGCGATCGAAGAATCAGGCGGCAAAGTGACATCCTCGGTCAGCAAAAAAACGGATTACGTCATCTGCGGCGACGATCCCGGATCCAAGTTGGAAAATGCGCGCAAACTGGGCGTAAAAGTGCTCGAAGAAAAAGAATTTCTGGAGCTGCTCGGGACAAAGTAGGGGCAGGTCTAAGACCCGCCCGCCGTGTGATTAAAATCGCACAACCGTCGACAGAATGAATTGGTCTGAAAGATTTGCCAGATCCACGGCCCAGTCGATCTGGAAATGCGAACCGAATACGAAACCATTTCCCATAGTGAAATGATTCTCGTCTTCACGCTCTGAAAAGATAGTTGCCAGAACATCCTGGCCAAACTGGTTGAATCCTGGAGCCTGGGCAACAATCAGGCTGCTGGCCGAACGACGGTAATAACCCGTTCTCAACGCAATCGGCACCTTCCCGGCGAAAACAACAAACTCGGTACCTACGTGAAAATCCCACGCGTCGTCTATGTCGTAGACAATGTCGTCGTTTGTTGATCCCGCTGTGATCAGATTTCTACCGACTGATATATCTTCAACCAGATCAGAATTTTCAACACGAACGACATCCATAACGAGCGTAATGTTGTCATTTGGCTTCACAGCGAAGCCCATCCCAAATGTATCTGGAAGCTTCAAAACATTGACAAACGTACCCGGCAGCGCTGATGCGGGTCCGCTTTCAGTCTCGTCCACCTCAAATTTGGGATTCTTTTTGTAAACGGCTCCGATCGAAAAGCGACTTCCGGTATAGATCAGGCCGGCGTTCCACGCAAAAGCGCTGTCACTATCATCGATGTCGGTCTGATAAAGGGGTATGAGTCCGGCATCAACAATGAGAACATTCTGAACGTTGGCTTGCCAATCGAGATCTGAGTATCGCGCCGTTGCTCCAACCGAGAAGCGATCGCTCAGCTTAACACCAAATGAAAAGTTGTAGTTGACTATCGTTTGGTCTTGAGTGGCCGTGGTTCCGAAGGCTTGTGATGCCGCTCCGGGGACACTCAGAATGAACACTTCATCGATTCCACCTTCTGTCTTGCTGACCTCATGTCGCGAGAATGCCACTGTGGTGCGACCAATCGGATAAACCACACTCAAAAAAGAAGGTTGATTCAGTTCGTCCAAACTGTTATCGGACCCGATTGTCAGACCTGCGAAGCCGCCTTCTACGATGTTAAAAGAGTTCAAGCGATCCGCATCGAATTCTGTGTTTCGGTATTCGAATGAAACCTCGGGTTTTGTGAGAATTGTGAGTCCGGCCGGATTTGCTTCCGATGCAGTTGCATCATCAGCAAGGCCAATAAAGGCGAGACCCATCGCGCCGGAGCGCGCTCCGGGGTTCACAATTGAGAGTTGAAAATTACGAAAAATCTCTTCGTCAGTGATTGCAAAAACATCAGACGAAAACAATAAGACGCAGCACGTGAAAATTAGAAGGAACTGTCGCATGTCCCCCTCCTTTTTAATCAAGAAAGAACTATACCCGAAAAGCTCTAAAAATAAAAAGTAGCACCGACATTTACAAGATAGGCATCAAATTCATATCGGATCACAGCCGTTTCAAAATCGAGAAATACTTTTCTTATATCGCCACCAATCGAAACATGGTTGCCGATGAAAGCTTCAACGCCCACACCGATGTGGAATGCCTGTTCTGTATGTTTGATCGTGCCACTTCCTGTGACATATGGCAGATCGATATCGCCTGTGACAGTGGCCGTCAGAAAATACCAACCGGTTCCTGCGACCACGTAAGGGGAGACGGGAAGCATGGCGAGAGGATAAACAATCCCTGAAAACTGAAGTGGCACAGTATCAAGCTCGATGGAACCGCCGCGAACGTTGAAGTTGTCCTCGCGTTTTTGTAAGCTCACTTCGGCCATCATATATTTCATCACGCGCAACCGTGCCTGCCCACCCCAAAACATGCGCGATTCATCGATTTCATCCTCGTTATAACTCAACACGCTTGTTGTAATCCCGAGACCGAATTGGAGCTCATCCGCAGAGGCGATGCAAGGCAAGGCTAAACCCACAAAAATCATCATCACCAGTGTATATTTCATTCTCAAACCTCCGGAACCATTGTAACAGAACCGCGCGTGCGCGTTTTATTGCAGTTGTAGATTAGATATCAAATTGAAAAATTCACTTGCACGAGGAAACAGGCAGCTACATGACTTGTGTTTGAAAGAGATTGCGAGGCGGTTAATATGAAATTTGGTGTATGCGAACTACAATCTGAAATGGATCTCCCCTTTTGCTATGATGATGAGCGGGATGCGAAGGTACATTTTGCGGCGTCTTGTTCTTCTCATCCCCATCCTGTTCGGTGTTACGTTCATATCTTTCCTGCTGATCACGCTCTCCCCGGGCGATTTTCTGACAACGATGTCACTCAATCCTACGGTCTCTTCAGAAAGAATTGAAAAGCTGCGAACTGAATTCGGATTGGACAAACCCTGGTACGTTCAGTATGGATTCTGGCTCTATCGATTGAGTCCCTACGAATTCCCATACGGATTGAAGTGGCCTGATTTCGGTTACTCATTTTCGAACAGGATGCCGGTCCTGACTCTCATGGGGGAAAGGTTTTGGAACACACTTTTGCTCTCCTTCAGTGCCGAGTTCTTGACCTGGCTGATTGCAATCCCTCTTGCCCTTTTTCTGGTGGCAAGGAGAAACACCTGGTTAGACCCTTTTTGTTCGAGTTTTCTTTTTCTGGGCATATCGTTCCCACAGATCCTTCTGGCGCTTCTTGCGCTGGTTTTTGCAGCGAGAACCGGCTGGTTCCCGGTAGGAGGCATGCGCCATTTTGGTACCGAAATGGCACCATTGTGGTACCGTTTTGGTGATCTGCTGCACCATCTGATTTTACCGGCTGTTGTTTTAGCCTTTGCGGAGATTGCCGTTCTGGTTCGCTATGCCCGAAGAGGAATGCTGGATACACTTTCAGCAGACTTCATACGCACGGCCAGGGCAAAAGGATGGAGTGAAAATGGTTTGCTCAGGAGACATGTTCTTCGGAACGCAATCAATCCCCTTCTAACACTTTTTGGTTTTAGTTTTGCAAATCTGCTCAGCGCTTCTTTCATTGTAGAAATCATCATGGGCTGGCCGGGTCTCGGGCGGCTTGCTTATGATGCGATGTTATCCAGGGATCTTTATCTGTTAATGGCTTCCCTGACTGCAGGAACGATTTTGCTTGTCATCGGGAATTTGTTGGCCGATGTCATGCTGGCTCTTTCCGACCCGCGGATCCGTTATGAGTAAAGCCGGTCAAACATTGAAACGCTCTCCTCTCGCAACGGCAGGGGCAATCCTCTTGATTCTGTTTTATGGAGCAGCTCTCTTCGCCAACTTTCTGGGCCCTTATTCCGCTGATTCGGAATTTCGAGATCATTTCTTTCATCCCCCAAGCGTCATTCATTTTCGAAATGCTGACGGACAATTCGTTACTCCGTATGTTGCACAGACCTATCTCGTGGATTCGCGAAAACATCTCTTCCAGGAAGGGAGCCCTCTGTGGGTTGGACGTGTGCGGCATGAAATGAACAAAAATCCTTACATCGCCGAGTCGATTGAAACGGAAGAGCCGTTTGCAATCATCAAGAATTCGCGTAACGAAATTCTAAGAACAATCATGACTGCAAAGGAAACGGGAGAGAATACCGGTCTTTTTGCCGGTTTTACCACAATCGACCCAAACCGCACCGGAAAAGAATTTGTTGTAGAGAGCGACGGTAAAAAAAGGGCGTTCGTTTTCCACAATGATCAATACGTTGCACCATCAGATCATTCTGAAATCCTCCTGCTGAACCGATCGGGAGGAACAATAACTTTTTATAAACCTTCAGCGGAGATGTTTAAGCTCCGATTGTTCACGCGCGGAGCAAACTACAAATTATTCGGGATCTTTGAGACGGATATTCATCTGATTGGTGTGGATCTACCCGGCCATCTGTTTCTCATGGGAACAGATCAAGCGGGACGTGATATTTTTTCACGGGTCCTGGAAGGCTCTCGAGTTTCGCTGACGGTCGGACTGATCGGCGTTCTGATCAGCACAATCCTTGGCATGTGGATCGGAGCGATCGCAGGATATTTTGGAGGCAGAACAGACTCATGGCTCATGCGAGGCGCCGATGTAGTGCTGTCGATCCCGGCTCTGTATTTCATTCTTTCGGTGCGCAATGCCTTTCCAGTGGACCTTGCATCGGAAGTCACCTTTGCGCTGGTGATTGTTGTGTTGAGCCTGACCGGTTGGGCAGCTATGGCGCGTGTGATCCGCGGAATGGTGCTTTCCCTGCGCGAACAGGAATATGTTCTGGCTGCGCGCTCTCTTGGTGCGAGTTCCGGTCGAATCCTGCTGCGGCACATTCTCCCGAATACGCTGGGGTATGTGATCGTGCGCGCAACTTTGCTGATTCCGGCTTACATTCTCGCGGAAGTGACTCTCAGTTATCTTGGCATCGGCATTCAAGAACCCGCGGCAAGCTGGGGAAATATGCTGAGCGCCGCTCAGGAATTGCGAGTGCTGGAGCAGTTTACCTGGATCCTGGCTCCTGGAGTTTTTCTATTTCTGACGGTGCTCGGTTTTAATTTTCTTGGCGATGGCCTGCAGGATCTTCAAGCGGTACGCGAGACACAAACGCATAACGGTTGAGTGAAAAATAGAAGTGTCCGGAAGCGTCTTTGGCCTGAAGATCCTTGATCCATTCCTCTATCGCAGCTGCAGACATTTTTTCGGATCGGACCAGGTAGTCTGTAATCAGGTTTGTCAGTTGAAAACTGTAGCTGTCGCCCGCGAACGAATTTTCTGTAATATGAAAGATCTCACCATCGATTTGATTCAGTCCGGCGCGGATCAGAAATTCACGAAGTTTCCGCCCTTCCCATCCGTCCGCTTCATGATCGGACCACAACAAAGCAATCTCTCGCGTTCGATCTTTCAAATTGCTGTTCCAGACGATTGTGTCCCAATCTGTATCAGCCACGAATAATTTGCCGCCTGGTTTGATTACCCGCATTGTTTCGCGAAGCATTCCAATTGGATCCCTGGAATATTCCAGAACTTGAATGATCATAGCGGCGTCAAAACTTTTGTCATCGTATGGAAGATTATGAGCATCTCCCGCTTCGTATTGAATGATGTTCTTGTAAGGAGAATTCTGAAGCTGATGTCTCGCGATCGCCAGCATCGGTTCGCTGTCGTCGATACCGTTGATCCGGCATCGCCCGTTCAAGAATTCCGCGAGCGCTACTGCGTTCGCTCCGGTTCCGCAGCCTAAATCCAGCACACTCTCGCCCGGTTGTAAATCGAATAGTGCAAAGTATTTTTGACGAAGCTTGCGGAGCTCTTCTGTTTGGAAAAGGCGTTTTAGCTGTGACGCAACGTTTTCATCGAATTCAAAGCCAGTCATTCAGTCTTGAACTTGTATTCACTCAATTTGTCGATCGACTGATAGTTGGGAAGCGTAAAAATGAATTTGCTGCCCCGGCCAAGCTGGCTTTCAACCCAGATCCTTCCGCCGTGGGCCTGAACAATTCCGCGGCAAATACTCAAACCAAGTCCGGTTCCCGGTTCTTTCAACTTTGACGCGCCTGCCGTTCTGAAGAATTCATCAAAAACCTTATCCCGATCCTCGTCCGCTATTCCGATTCCCGTGTCCTTCACAGTGACCTGCGCAAAGCTTGCTACAAATGTTTCCCCTTGAACTTCCAAAGCAGGAATTTCATCGGCATGCACCTGTATCGTACCTTTTTCATGAGTGTATTTGATCGCATTATCGAGAAGATTTAGTGCAAGTTGAAAGACCTTATCCGAATCGAGACTCATTAGAATCGGTCGTTTCGCAAAAACGAGCAGTAGTTGTTGCTGTTTTGCCTGGGCGCGGGGTTTTATTGTTTCGGCAGCCTTATCGATTATCGCCGTCAGATCGCATTGTGTCTTATGGATCTGCTGTTGTCCGGACTTAACCCGTGAGAGATCCAGGAGTTCTGTCACAAGGCGGGCCAGGCGTACGGCTTCATCATGGATAATTGACGCATGGCCTGTGACCTGGTCCTGAGAAGTCACCTTTCCTCCTTTGAGTCGTTCCGAGTATCCCTGAATCACAGTCAAAGGTGTACGGAATTCGTGGGCCATCATGTTGATGAAATCTGATTTCTTGCGGTCCAGAGCTCGCAGTTCCTGATTCTCACGTTCGATCTTTTCCTTTTGAAGAGCCTCTTCATACAATCTGGATTTCGAAATCGCACGCGACGCGTGCTCCGCTAAGGCCTCAAACGTGATCAGGTCTTCTTCTGTAAAAGTGCGCATAACGAAACGGCTGTCCACATAGATAATGCCGGTAACGACCTTGTCTTCTTTCAGGGGCACGCAGAGAATCGTTCGCAGGTCGAGATTGGTAACGCTATCGGACGTTTTCAAACGCTGTTCAGCCTGAGCATCGCGCACCCATGCAGGTTGTCCGCTTTCTGCAACGCGATTTGCAACAGTCATGCTGATTTTGAAATTTTCCTGTCCCAGATCTTTTTTCGCAGCCGACCTGGCAACCCGAAACTCCATGGTGGCCTTTTTGTGAGGATGAGGCGTGATTACAGGATCGTAAAGTCTGTGATCGAGCTTGATTGGGTTCTCCAACAGCATAAGAAATCCCCGTTCGGCCCCGGTGATTTCAACAGCAGAGTCCACAACTCGTGTCAACAATGACTGCATGTCAGTGGTGGAGTTCAAGTCTTTCAGAAGATCCAGCAGGATGTTCAGCCGCCTTAATTCCTTTGCCTCTTCGCTTAAAGCTGCAAAGTCACCAGGAAAGGTCTGCGGATGTAACGTCTCTTTTTCTTTGTCTTTTTTGCTGAACATGGCTTTTAAAACGAGGGATTATGATAACTCAAACAGCGAACATCATGCAAAAATTGTAGTGGTAGAGCACTTTCAGTAGCAGCGAAAGTATCTTGTAGTGGGCCACGGTCTGACCTGATTTGAAGTCCGATGAGTCGACTAACATGCGGGCCACTGCATGATAATTAGGAGCTTTTTTTCAAGCGCCCTTTTCGGTCGCATCAATTGTCATTTTCTCACAATTTTCACTTCGCGGAATGAAAATTGGACAAAGCCGTTTGCTCCAATTTCTGGAAAGTGTGATCTTCAATACAAGATCCAGCACGAGCCCCACCAATCCGGGAATGAACAAGGAGAAATTGAGTTTCCACGGGACCGGGATAATCAACCAGAGCGCCGGTGTGCCGGCTGCGATACCAAGATATAAGAAAGCGATTACCCGAATGACGCTCCACGGATTCCAACCCATCCAAAGAGCCTTGCCCGGATGGGAGCTTCGTCTCGCAAGAGAAGCTACGTAGAAGTTCATGTAATTCAATAAGGCGGAACCAAGTATAAGAGCCAGAA
The DNA here is from genome assembly GCA_963771165.1 of uncultured bacterium. Taxonomy (GTDB): domain Bacteria; phylum Acidobacteriota; class HRBIN11; order JAKEFK01; family JAKEFK01; genus JAKEFK01. The sequence goes on from CAVYSN010000022.1 coordinate 55,410, forward strand.
AGTTCGCGCTAAAAAGCGCCAGAACACAATATATAAGAGTTTGTTTTAGATGAAAGAAAAACACGTGTCCTGCCGACCCCTCAGGCAGATCACCTGTCTCGATCCAACGAAACATGTTTTCTGTGTACTCTCTGCCACGCCAGATGACGGAAACCATTTGGTCCGGCCGTTTTAACGAAAGACGGAAGATTGTAATCGAAAGCACGATCGTCCACCAAAGGAGAATCAAGAATCCGCGAAGGAGAGAGTATTGTGCTTCCAGTAGAAATGGAAAATATCCGGCGATTGCCGTCAATACAGGTAATGCGAGGCGTGAACCGATCCATCGAGACAAAAAAACTGCGGTTGGTGTGAGGAAAAGCACCATCCAGTATGAGATCATTATAATAAAGTACATGAAAATCGGACTTTTAACAGGAGGTGGAGATAGTCCGGGATTGAACGCTGTGATTCGTGCTGTGGTGAGAACCGCCACGATGCATTACGGTTTTTATGTAATGGGAATCGAAGATGGCTACGAAGGATTGCTGTCTCCGATGAAGGTTCGCCCCTTGAGTCTGGAGGATGTCAAAGGAATTTTACAAATCGGGGGAACGATACTAGGCACCAGCAACAGGGGTAATCCTTTCGCATTTCGGGTTAGAAATCAGCAGGGTGAAATAGAAGTTCGTGATCGTTCCGAAGAATTATTTGAGAATTACAGACGTTTACGGCTGGATGGATTGATCGTTGTAGGCGGAGACGGAAGTCTAAAACTTGCAAATATTTTGATGGAAAAAGGAATTCCTGTCGTTGGTGTGCCGAAAACAATTGACAACGACATATCCGAAACCGAATACACCTTCGGTTTTGATACTGCAGTTGCCACTGCGACCGAAGCCCTTGATAAACTTCACACAACCGCTGAAAGCCATCATCGCGTGATGTATTTGGAAGTGATGGGACGCAACTCCGGCTGGATTGCGGTTTCCGCAGGACTTGCCGGCGGAGCGGATGTTATTTTGATCCCTGAAATTCCTTTTCGAATGGACCGGATTTGCGAAAAGATACAGGAACGGATGGCGATGGGAAGAAATTTTAGCATCGTTATTGTGGCGGAAGGCGCTAGGCCTGTGGGTGGCACGCAGGTGTATGCAGAAAAACCGGAGAAGAGTCTGGGAAGCGGACGTCTTGGCGGGGTAGCGGAACAGGTTTGCGGGGAAGTGGCCGGTTTGATTCAGCAGGAATCGCGTGTTACTGTTCTTGGTCATTTGCAAAGGGGCGGAAGTCCAACTCCCTTTGACCGTGGGCTGGCAACACGATTCGGGTCTACTGCTGCACATTTTGTGGCAGAAAAAAAATTCGGAATGATGTGCGCGTTGCAATGCAATGAAATCGTTGCCGTCCCGATCCCACATGCAATCCGCAAAGCCAAAACCGTGCCACCGGACGGTGAGCTTGTCAGGATTACGCGTTCACTCGGCATCTCCTTTGGCGATTAGCTCTTCAACGCAAAGACGCAAAGGAAAAACACTTTTTATACTTCGCGACAAGGCGTCTTTGCGTTAATGAGCTTCTTCGCTTATATAAATACCCCGTTGGCGAAGGAGCAAGACGCATGCCCGGCTAGTCCGCCCCTGTACCGAGGCTGCTTTCAGGAAAAGTGTCTTACGAGCGTTACGAGAACGCGAATGAATGTCTCAGGCTTGTGACAGGATCGGCCTCGGCTCTCTAATCCGCAAAAGCAGGAAGGTTGAAACCAAACCTGTAGCAAACATGAAAATCCACATGGGAGCTGATCCGAATTCTTCCATCAAAAAGGTACCAAGCCATGGTCCAACCGTAAAGGCAATGCTAAAAGCCATTGTATAGAATCCCATGTATTGACCCTGCCGGTTCGGTGGTGCAATTTCAGCAACGTAAGCGGAGCATCCGGGAAGGAAAATCATTTCGCCGAAAGTCCATATGATGACGGTTGCAAGGACTGACCACCAGTCGCGTGCCAATGCCATACTCCCGAATCCAAGACCAATTAGAAAGCATCCGATCGACAGCGCTCGCCGAAAACTCCAATGGGATGTGTAGAAATTTAATGGCACCTCAAATAAAATCACCAGAATCGTATTGAACGTGAAAGACAATCCAAAAGCTGATTCCGATAATTTTAAATCACGCACCATGTAGAGGGGCATCGTTGAAATATGCTGAAAAAAAGTGATCAGAACGGGCAGTAAAGCGATCAAAAAATAAACAAACGCACGGTCACTCCATGCAGGAGCAGAAATCGCGGGGACATAATCCTTCAATTCCCGGTCCGCCTTTTTCGGGTTGCTTACACGCAGAGCGACGACCGCGATGATGCCCCCCGCTAAAGAGGTTAAACCATCAACCAGAAAAATGTAAAAAAACGAAACCTCCGCTAAAAACCCACCCAGAGCAGGTCCCACACTCATACCGATATTCACGGCTTGCCGGAAGAATGCAAAAGCGGTTTTTCTTTGTTCCGGCGCAACCGTTGATGTCACCAGTGTTGCGCTTGCGGGCCGAAACATCTCGGATGTTATAGCCAGCAAAAGAGTCATTACGATGACGCCACCAAGAGTTGTGACAAGTGGAAAAGCACAAAGGCAAATGCTGGAAAGAAAGAGTGAAAGCTTCAGGATACTGGCAGCGCCGAAGCGATCGCAAAGCATTCCGGAGAGGGGAGCTGTGATCATTGCTCCGATTCCGTAGAGCGCTATGATGAATCCGGCTTGTGAAACGCTGAAATGAAGCTCACGTGTAAGGTACAACACCATAAACGGCAGCACCATTGTGCCGAGACGGTTGATCAGAGTTGTGATGAAAAGGACCCACAAGTCGCGCGGAAGTCCTCGCATCTGTGACCAGAATTTCATGCGGGTTCGATTTTACCGCAGAGTACGCGGAGTTATGTAGCGACGCAATTCATTGCGCTCATAAGATGCGGGCGCGATGAATCGCGCCCCTACTTGGCGGTTAAATTTAATCTGTTAGGAGGAAATCGATTTCGCGTTTATCGCGATCCACTCGTACAACCTGAACCTTCACCGGATCACCGAGCCGATAAACTTTTCCAGTTCGTTTCCCTTTAAAGAAATGCCTTTTATCGTGGTAAACGTAGTGATCATCATCCATGTATTTCAGCGGAATCAGGCCGTCAATAAAATAATCCTTTAATTCTACGAACATCCCGTAAGGCGCGATACCTGAAATATAACCTTCGTACACATCTCCCAGCTTGTCCTTCATGAACTCGACTTTCTTTAGCTGAAGGAACTCTCGTTCTGCCTCATCGGCGCGGCGTTCTGTGATCGAACAATGTTCTGAAATCTCAGGAATTGCCTGTCCGATTTTCTGTATCCGCTGCATGGCAGGTTTTTTGTTCGTCACAATCGCTTTTAAGATGCGATGAACAATCAGGTCGGGATATCTTCGGATGGGTGATGTGAAATGTGTATAGCTATCAAGGGCAAGACCAAAATGACCGAGGTTTTGCGCATCGTAACGCGCACGCGCCATGCTTCGCAATAACAATACGTTGACAAATCTTTCCTCGGGCTTTCCTTCCACTCTGCTAAGCAATCTCTGAAGATCTTTCGGCTGAATCTTTTTTGGGTCGGTTGGCAGCTGATAACCCAGGGATGCAGCGATCGCGGCGAAGTCCATAATTTTTTCCGCAGGTGGCAGCTCATGAACACGATAGATCGATGGAAACTTGCTTTTGCTGATATGAGTGGCCACCACCTCATTGGTCAACAGCATGAATTCTTCAATGATGCGATGAGCAATATTGCGCTCCGCTTTAACAACACCCGTCATCCGCCCTGTTGTTAAATCAATAATGATTTCCGGCTCGGGTAAATCGAAATCGATGCTTCCCCTTTTCCGGCGATTCTGCATGAGAAGCAGGGCGAGTGTTTTCATAGAAAAAAACATGTCCAGAATTGGTTCATAACGACGAAGCAACTCGGGATCATGATCTTCAACGATTCCTTTTACGGCGGAATATGTCATGCGTTCGTTACTATTAATCACGCTTGGATATATGTGATAGTCGATCAGATCGCCATTGCTGTCGATCCGCATGACGACCGACATTGTCAGGCGATCGACTTGCGGATTCAGGCTACAGATTTCATTCGAGAGCTTCTCCGGTAGCATTGGAATGACAACATCGGGGAAATAGACGGAGTTCCCCCGATCGAGCGCCTCCTCATCAAGCGCGGAATGTTCGCGCACGTAATGAGCCACATCTGCGATATGAACACCCAGCAAAAAATTCCCGTTCTTAAATGCAGTGAGACTGATGGCGTCATCAAAATCCCGTGCTTTCTGGCCATCGATAGTCACAGTATCCCACTGGCGAAAATCTTTTCGCCCTTCGTAATCTTCTTTACGGACTGCTGCTACTTCTTCAGCCTCTTGAATCACAGGAACGGCAAATTCGCGGGGCAACCGGTATTTGCTGATAATGATTTTTGCATCCAGATCCGGCTCGCCTTGAAATCCGAGCAATGAAACAATCCGGGCTTCCGGCGGCGAAGTATCTGGAATCAATTCTGCCTCCACCATCATTCCATCCGTGGCGCCGTTGAAATTCCTGGTGCTGACAATGGGTGAAAGCTGCAGCTTCTTGTCCCAGGGAATCACCCGCCCGTAGCTTCGGCCGGTTTCAAAAATGCCAACCAGATTTTTCGTTTTGCGGTCAAGGATCTGAACGACCTGACCTTCGGCTTTTCGCTGCCCCTGCGGCTTGACGATTCGGACCAGAACACGGTCGCCATGCAGTGCGCCCCCCATTCCACCGGGGGGAATGAAAACATCTTCCTTGTTCTTATCGGTCGGTAAAACGAATGCAAAACCGCCGCGGTATTGTTGCATCGTCCCTTCCAAACGGGTTTCTTCCGCTCTGTGAGGTCTTGCTTCCTTTTTTCTGGATGGCTTTTTCTCCGATCGCCGTAATTGAAACAGGCCTTCCTGGACCTGCTTTACCTGACCCTTGTTGGAAAGCTGTCTCAAAAAACGGCGGAAATCCTTGAAATCCTTTTTTTTAACTCGAAGCCGTTTGGCCAGCTGTTTGGAGCTGTAAGGCGCATTGGGATGCGCAGATAGAAACTGAATCACCTGCTCTTCGAGTGGGTTCTGATCTGATTTTTTCTTCATATCTCAAACTTTCAACTGAATGCAATTTAACGCAAAGAACCCGGGATGCAAAGTAAAAATGATTTTTCTTTGCGCTTTTTCATTACTGTTGGTCAACTCTTTGTTTTTTGTGTAAGAAAGGAGATGCAGAGGTATTTGAGATAAGGGGATGTTTCCAGTCAAAAATCAAAAGAGCTAATCTCCTGATCCCCATAATCTTCTTGATCCCCTTTCTTACAATTGCGGCTTTGACGCTTTGCGTCTTTGCGTTAAATTACAAGTTCACCATGAATGTGACCTGTACGCAATGCGGTGGTTCTGTTGCTGTTGATCCAACGACTCCCTTTTTGAATTGTAACTACTGCAGTTCCGCTTTGTATCTTGACAAATCAAAAGTCGTTTTCCATTTTGTTGTCAGCCCAACGATCGCAATGGATGAAGCGCTGGGGAAACTTCGGCGCTGGATGGCGGGTAATGAAACCGTGAAGGATCTGGACAAACTGGCAACGATCCAAAATCAGGAACTGCTGTATTTTCCGATGTGGCGTTTTGTTGTCCGGGACGATACAGGAGAGCACGAATTCAGCGAGCCGGCATCTTCCTCTTCCATTGCCGATTTACGAAGACTACCTCTTTCAGGCGGCAACCTGAAGTTTTTCTCACCAACCCAATTCCAGGGAATGCCGTTGAAAGAGCCGGATGTTCTTCTCGATTCCGCAGCGCAGTGGTTACAAACGGAAAAAGGAGCGGCGCGGGAAAATATTAAGGAAACGAACTTGATCCATGTTCCCTTCTACATTTTCAAATATCAATTCGGCGGAAAGGACTATCAGGCGGTCATAGACGGCACGACCGGACGGGTCCTGGCATCCATATTTCCCGCTAAGGCGGAGCTGCCTTTTATCGGTATTGCCGTATTGTCCGCGTTTGTATTCTTAATAGTGGGATGGATCGCTCCAAATGTGTGGATCCGATTTGTCCTTTATCTGATTGCGGTGGTTCCGCTCTCAATTGTTAGCTACGTGATTGTGAAAAAATACTGATGAGTGAAATCATTTTACGCGGCGTTAGCTGCCCTTCCTGCGCCGGAAGCCTGGAAGTTGCGGAGGGAACAACCCTTCTGAATTGCCAGTTTTGCGGTGCAGGATTGATGGTCCTGGGCGACCGTGGGTTATCGCGGTATTACGTTCCGATCTCCATTGCGAAAGAACAGGTCTTGGAAAAGATTCAAGCATGGTTCCGTAAAATTGACAAAGCTCCCGATTTGCGAAAAGAAGCAAAAATCACAGAAATGTTTCCGGTTTTTATTCCATTCTGGCGAGTCCGGGCAACCGTCATCGGCTGGGTTCTTGGAGATGTCAAACAGGGATCGGGCAAGAACAAAACATACAAGCCGGTCGAACGTCACGTGCACCAGGATTATGAATTCACAACTCCTGCGTGTGACATTGGTGAATTCGGAGTCAAATGGGTCGATCTGAAGGGAGATGAAATACGCTCTTTTGATTTGGAAACTGTTCAAAGTCATGGCATGACGTTTGGAGTCATGACAACGCCCACCGAAACGATCAAACTTTGTGAACAGCACGTTCATTGAATGGGGCGAAAAATCTGCAGGAGTGGATCGAAAGACTTTCAGCCGTCTGCACCAGATCGGTTCGAACTGCGAACTTGTTTATTACCCGTTGTGGGTCACCCGCTATGATTACAAGAACAGGATTTACCAGATCACTGCAGATGCCGAAAGCGGTCAATTATTGTACGGTCAGAGCACCCGGGAACAATCTATATCGCGTTGGATGGCTGATGGGAAGCATTTTTACGGGTGATTTTATTCTTAACCACCGGATTGCGGGGCGGGGTTGATGACAACATCGTGGTCTTTTTCATTGGAGCCATCCTGATCATGGCGTACGGTTATGGTAAGTACCGCCATGGCGGAGAAATGAAAATTGAACAAAAAGATAAGATGAAATCCGATCTGGCTTCTCAACTTTTCGACCAGGTCAAAATCGGACTCAAACGATCATGAACAAAGGGATCCAGCTCATTTCGTTGCGCTGTTCAAAATGCAGTCAGCAGCTTTCCGGCGGCAAAAAAAGCCTCGTTTTGTATTGCTCTGCCTGCGGAACAGGATTTGAGATCGTCCGCCAGCAGGAGCTGGTCTTGACGCCGGTTTACTTTGCCAGAAAAGTCAAGACGGATTCAGCCTTCCTACCCTTCTGGGCGTTTGATTCCACTTTGCAGCTTGCAGAACGGAAAGGAAAAGGCGGCTTTTTCAGCAGCCCGCAAGGACTTGCTCACATGTTCGGACAACGGCAAAGCGATTCGATTTTATGTGGCCGCCTTTCAGGCGGATTTAGGCTCCAAAAGTCCAGTCGGCTTAAAGCTAACCTATGAGCAGCCGGATCTGGAATTCTTGCATCCGCAAGAAAAACTTCCAACTGTGGAAATATCGCAGGAAGACGCCAAAAAGATCGCGGACTATCAACTGATCTCGAGCGAAATCGAGCAGAAAGACACGCTCCGCACATTGGAATATCAACTCAGCCTTCAAAACCCCATGTTGATGGCCATCGCTTGTAGAGTTAAGTGTAGGGCTCTCTCGCAACGCAAATTGGCGCTCAGCGCCAAGAGTGCGCAAGGTTGAATCCTTTGACAGCGTCGTTCGTTTATATAAGACTGAACATATGAACGAGCCTGCATCGGATGAAGTATTGATGTTGCGCTATAAAGATGGAGATTTGAGCGCTTTCGAAGTCATCATCGAGAAGCATCAACAGCCGTTGTTTTCCTTCGTTTATCGCTTCTGCAATGATTATCATCAGGCTCAAGATCTTGTTCAGGATGTTTTTTTACGATTGGTTAAAATGTCGAAAAATTACGAACCACGGGCGAAATTTACGACCTATCTCTATACGATCGCGCATAATGCATGCATCGATCATATTCGCCGCAAGAAACGAAGAATCACCGTATCGCTATCCGATCACGTGGATGCGGAAAACCAGATGACTCTGGAGGACACTATGAAGGATGAACGCGCGAATCCTCAGCGCGATTTTCAGCAAAAAAGCTTCGAACAAGCGCTCCACCAGGCCGTCGAAGATTTGCCTCCGGAACAGCGGGAAGTATTCTTATTGAGAGAGCAACAAAATCTCGCGTTTGATGAAATCGCGCGAATTGTTGGATGCTTACCGAGCACGGCAAAGAGCCGGATGAGGTATGCTCTTCAAAGCATCCGGGAGAGGTTGCAAAATAAGTTCTCATTGGCAGATATTGTATGAACATGAATTGTAAAAAAGCGGAAGAATACCTGGTCGATTATCTTTATCAGGAACTTCCTGCTAAAAAAACGCTGGAGATTGAGAAGCATCTTCGAGGTTGCAGTCATTGCAATAGCACTCTGGAAAGCTGGCGCGCGATTCACCGCGCTTATCAACGCAGCGCGGAAGAGCCCCAGATTGCCCCTTACACGAAGCAAAAGATTCTTGCTCTGGCGGAAGAGGAACTTTTACGCGCTCCATCCTGGAGAGAGAGATTTCTGTGGGGACTCAAAATTGCAACGGTTCCGATAGCGATCTTTATTCTGGTTCTTTTTTTGAATACCAAAGAAAAGAGAACGGATCTCGCAATGCAGAAGGAAGTGGCGCCGTCCGCACCGGTCAGCCAAACCGAAAAATTTGAAGAGACAGCAGCGAAACCGCAACCGAATCAGAGTTTAGACGGTCTGAGATCAACTGAGCTTGCCGACTCCGAAGCAACCGAGCCAAAAAGAAGGGAACAGGAATCGGTTTCCATCGATGCATTGTCGTCCCGTTTGAAAGAGGAGCGATCGGATAAAGATGATGCAGAGAAGAAGAAGGATGCAGTCGGTTATGCCAGTCCTTATGGAGCGGCCCCTCCATCCGCGCCATCGGCTAGCGCCCCCCAGGAAGTAGCGCGGGAAAATGACTACCGGGATGAAGTCGCCCAGAATGAGCCCTCGCAGAAGGCAGCAAGGATCTCGGCAGTATCCAAGAATGCGGCGGACGAGCCCTTTGAACAGGCACAGCAGAGTCTTCAAAACAAAGATCTGAAAGAGGGTCAGGATCTTCTTCGCATGGCGATTTCTAACGATCCACAGAAAACTTTAGCAGGGAAACTTCATCAAAAAGGAATTTCCTACCAAAATAAGGGTGAGTATGTGAATGCCATCATGCAGTATGAGCAGGTTCCCACCAATTACAGAGATTACGCAAAGATGGATGACGTGCTGCTAAGGCTCGGTGATTCCTATGCTGAAGTTGGTCAATTTGATAATGCCGTAAAAGCGTACAACCAGGTATCACGCGACCAGCAAAAAGTAGCGCGGGAACGGATTCAGCGCCTCCAAAAAAAGCAGGAAGCCGAAGAGCAACTACGGTCGCTTGGCTACGTGGGTGAGAAAGAGTAACCCCTTCGCTGGCAAATCTGGGGTTTGCCTCGCATTCCTACTCATTCTTTTCGGATGCACGCCAAAAATCCAAAAGCTTGAGATCGTTCGGATTGGAAACTTGCGGTTGGATTCGGTTACACCGGAAATCGTCACGTTGCGCGCAGAACTCGCAATCAAGAATCCTTATGGTTCTTCCGCCCGATTAAAAAACATCAGTTTCGATCTTGCACTCACGGATCGCTTCATCGCTTATGGAAAACGTAACGCCTCTACGGAAGTGAAGGCTGGATCTGTTGCGATTCTTGATGTACCGCTTGCGCTTCAATGTAAGCAGGTTACAGAACAAGACTTCGCTTCCCTGTTTTCACCGGAGATTCCGTACCGCCTTCAAGGTTCCGCGATTCTTGAAGAGCCATTCGGACCTCGAACGCTCCCGATTGAGATTCGAAATCGAATCAAAGCACCGGATCGCTTACAGATTTTTCTTCAGGACAAGACAGCTTCAGCCATCCTTTCCCTCGACCGGTTTGAGACTCGACAATTTCTCTCCATGATCCGCAATCGAAAGCTGAAAGTGCGGTTCAACAACCCCTTCTCGTTTCCATTGATCATCCATGACTTCCGGTACGAAGTGAAACTCGCAAATCAGGTTGTGGCGGATGGAGAATCGGAGAGTCCGTTGCCACTTTCGCCAGGGCAAAACCGCCTGGAGTTGGATATTCATACCAAACCGGTGAACGCATTGGAGGGTCTATTCAAAGGTTTTCTCGATAAGCAAATGCCGGACATGAGCCTCTCATCGGAATTCCGAATTGTACGGGAAAACCGCGATCTCATTGTGCGGTTGATCTACATCCCTGATTAACTCAAACCACCAAGACACCGAAGAAACCAAGAAGAAAGAAATTTATTTTTGGTAAGTGTGACACTCTTGGCGTTTTGGCGATTGGATTTAAATCTTTTCGTTCGGCCGCCCGTTTATAACCAGTGGAGGGTCAAACGTATGAAAAAGCCAATATGGATCGTCGGTTTATTCATCGCAATTGCAACAATTGCTCTTGTTTATGCAACCCAAAATAATTCCTTGAAGTCAGGTCCGGTCATCGGGAAGAAGTTCATTCCTAAACATTCAAATACTCATGGAAATGTTTTAGTCGAATGGAAGTTGGCCAATCCGTATATGTTTCGTCAGGACGGACTGGGGGATGCCTTTCTGGATTTGCGAGTCACAGGAAAGAACATGGCCGGTTCGGAAAGAAAACCAATGAACCTGGTTCTTGTCATCGATCGAAGCGGCTCGATGGCAGATGAAGGGAAACTGGAACAGGTCAAACAGGCAGCCGCGGCCATAGTGAACCAGATGAACTCAAAAGACAGGCTTGGGATTGTAATTTACGACGACGTTGTAAACACGATCCTTCCTTCTTCAGCTGTCGAAAATACGGAAACGATCCGCGAACTCCTGTACTCTCTCTCACCCGGCGGCAGCACAAATCTGGCGGGTGGATTGCAGCAAGGATTTGAAGAAGCTCGCAAAAACTTCCGCGCGGATCATGTGAATCGTGTCATTTTACTCTCAGATGGCCTCGCGAATGTCGGCATCATCGATCCCGCACAAATCGCGGCACTGGCACAGAGAATCCGGGAACGTTCCGTCTCGATTTCCACAATGGGAGTTGGAATCGATTTTAACGAGACCTTAATGGCAAATGTCGCCGATCATAGCGGCGGCAATTACTACTACATTAGTAAGGAAGTCAATATGGCGGACATCTTCCGCCGCGAATGGAATCTAATGCAAAGCCTGGTCGCAAATAATGCTCTGGCAACACTCGAACTCGCCAACGGAGTAGAAGTGGCCGACGTGGCAGGCTTCCAGTGGAGAGCGGCAAAGAGGACAGCTGAGCATACAGGTTCCGGATATTTACAGTGGGGAAACGAAACGAATACTCATCCATCTGCGCGCACCGGCAAATGTGAAGAGTATGGTGGCGTTAGGCAAAGCCGAATTTACTTATACGGACATCACGCAGGATAAGCCGCAAACGGTTGCCCAGTCATTCACACCTTCCATAGAAGTCATCGAGGACCGGAAGGTTGTTGCCGCCAACTACGACCGCGAGGTTCAATCCAAGGTCGCGGCTGTGGAAGCCAGCAAGAAAATGGAAGAGGCCTATCGCAGGCTGGAAGAAGGGGACAAAGACGGAGCGCACGAAATCGCTCAGGAGACTCTCTTCGAACTAAAGGCGTTGGGGTACGCGGGTAATGAAAAACAGATCACGCGTTACGACACCTTCGTGAATGACCTTGGTGCGCCGGCTCCCATGGCGCCGGGTCGTCAAAAGGACATTCTGAAAAAACAAAAAGCAGCAGACCGTAACGCACAGCAGTCAACTTCTCAATGAGTGAGGTGGGCCGATGTGGATACTTGATTCACTTTCAGAAGTTCATCTGAGGAAGCCTTTTTTAGTCCTTTGGATTACGCTGGGAGCAGTATTTCTGCTCCTGGCGACTTTCTTTTCACGCAACGGGCTGTATCATCCGGCTACATTTTCGGCGCTCGCTGTGTGCGTGTGGCTCCTGTGGCAAAAGGAACGAACGCGCTGGAATGCCTTGATTGTCCCGGGCATGGCGGCGGCCTCGTTTTTGCTCGTTCCTGATTACCTGTTTCTATTCTGTTTAGTTTTCACTCTGGCGGTTGGAAAGGTTGTGTTTGCGGAAAATTTCAGAATCTGGAAATGGCTTGCGTCTTCAAGCCTGTTTTTCCTGACTTTTCCAATCGTGGATTCCTGGCAGGGAATTCCAGAGCTTCAAAAGCTTCTGCCGGTTCCGTTGACTCATTTGATTCACGCCGCGGTGCTCGCCTTCTGTATTCAATTTTCCTTGCTGTCCTTTCAGCTCCGAAAGGATTCCGTGATCGAAGCATTCGACCATTACGCCTGGAAAACATCCGGCGATGCACTCCGGCTTGCGACAGAAAGTGTCGCTCTTTATACGAAAATTAAAACCATGATGAAGACAAAAGAGCCCAACGTAAGGATCCAACAGGATCTGGAAGACTACACGGAACGCGTTCTTCATCAATGCTATCGGCTGCAGGAAACCACAACCGAGATCTCGAATGTTCCACTGAACTCGCTGGAACAACAGATTTCCTTTTTGAAGGACAGACTTCAGTCGGTACAGGATTTTGCAACGAGGATGCAGTATGAACAAGCGCTCCATAACAAGGAGAAGCAGCTCGAACATTACGAGACTTTACTGATGCAGCAGGAGCGTTTGCTTTCGCAGATCATCAACTACAATTCCTCTCTGGAAAACGTTCGTTTTGCCTACGCGAATCAGGACTGGCAAAGGTCCTCCGGGTCCAGTGAGAACATTGAAATGTTCATGGATCTTGTCAGAGCGCGTGCGGAAGCGTTGTAACCGCCAGGACCGAGCGGGTGGGAAGTAAATCTGTGAGTGATAAGGTCCTGCCGACCCACAGGAATACGGATGTCCGCCGGAATTACTGCCATGGACTGCGCAGCATGTTGAACCAGATCGCGACGATATACTATGATCTTGTTTGACCCGTGAAAGCCGAAACGGATCGGAATTTATCTAATTGTCACTTTCAACCCCTGTAGCCTTTCTGATTTTTAATCGTCCTGATTTAACAGAGATTGTCTTCAAAGCGATCGCAAAGGCTCGCCCGAAACAATTGCTGGTGGTAGCCGACGGTCCGCGCTCGCCCGAAGAGGCTGAAAAATGCCTGCAAACCAGAGCCGTGATTGAGCGTGTGGATTGGGACTGCGAAATTCTGTGCAATTTTTCTGAAGTGAATCTGGGGTGTAAACGCCGTGTCGCAAGCGGCATCGATTGGGTGTTTTCGCAAACAGAGGAAGCGATCATTTTGGAGGATGATTGTCTGCCTGACCCTTCTTTCTTTGAATTCTGTCAAATATTACTGAAGCATTATCGTGAAGACGAGCGCATAATGCACATCAACGGAGGCAACTTCTTATTCAATCAAATCCCTATTGGAGATAGCTACTATTTCTCCAGATACAATTTTGGCGGTTACGGTTGGGCTTCGTGGAGTAGAGCCTGGCAGAATATTGATTTAGACTTGAAATCATGGCCAGATTCTAAGGAGAAAAAGTTTCTTGAAAAGGTTTTTGAAGACCCTTATGAACAAAACTATTGGCAGAAATTGCTAAATAAAACGTTTAACGGGGAGATCGATACTTGGGATTTTCAATGGTTCTATGCTTGTTGGGCAAAAGGCGGTTTGGCAATAACCCCCCATGTGAATCTTGTTTCCAATCTTGGATTTCGCCCTGATGCCACGCATACAAATACTCCTTTTGAAAGAACGTATCTAGCCGATATGCCTAGAGGAAAAATCGCGGACATCGTTCACCCGCAATCTGTCCTCAGGCACAAAGAAGCGGATAAACATACCTTCGAAACCTATTTTGGGCGGAATAACCTCAACCAGAAGAGGCAATCGGCATTTGTTGAAAAAGCGAACTCCATGTCAAGGCCTCAGGTAGCCGTTCTGGTCCCTACGTACAACCGTTGGCACGAGGCGCGTGTGACGCTTTCTCTGCTGTTGCAAAGCGACTATGAAAATCTAGAGATCATTCTTATCGAAGATGGCTGTAGCGATGACACGGTTGAAAATTCCAAAAAAGAATTTCCCGGTCTCACTGTTTTGCACGGCGAAGGTAATCTCTGGTGGAGCGGCGCGATTAATAAAGGCTTAAATTATGCGTTAAATAAAGGCGCGGAGATAATCGTTTGGATCAATGATGACAACCATGTTGAGCCTCAGACCCTCAGGCTTATGGTAGATAGTTTCAATCGCATGGGCAAACGCAGCGTCATTTGCGCTCGAACGAAATCGACGGATACAAAAATAAAGGAATGGGTTGGCAATCCGCCGTTTTGGCATGAGGAGTCCGGCAAATGGGTTCCGCCTGCTCTGTCTTCGCCTGATATTGCAATAAAGCATCCACCCGGAGGGCGCGGCGTATTGATACCGGCGCAATGTTTTCGAGAAATTGGTTTTGTCGATCAAAGCACCTTCCCGCATTATCATGCAGACATTGATTTTCACTACCGAGCGATGAAAGCCGGTTTCAAATATTATCTTGCCCGTGATGCTTCTGTATGGAATGTGCCGAACGCAAAACATAAAGATAGCGCCGATCAATTCTCACTCAAATGGGCGCGGCATTTTTTATTCAGCCGACGTTCGCCGATGAATATGCTGACGCTCAGGCGGCTTCTGAAACGACATCTTTCCCCGGCAGCGTATCGAGACATCTATTTCAAACTGCTGTGGAATACTTTAAAGTGGATGGCTTCCGGCTGGGCAACGCGAAGGCGCCTCGTTCGTAAATCGCCGCGCCATCAAACGAAGTTTGGTTCTTGATAAGCGCGAGCCGTTTGAAGAGAACTTTTTCAACATTGAAATATTTATGGATCTTCTCAGAACGCGTGCGGAAGCGTTGTAAGGAGCGCAGGCGTCCCAACTGCCGGTGGACCGATTGTTTTTCCTGACTGCCGGTTTTCATTGCGATGTTACAATCCCATTGTGACCGGGACTTATTTTTGTCGAGCCGCTCTGCTTGCGCTTTTAGGAATCACCCTTTTTTATTTCGCAGAGACTTTGAGGGCTGATTGGGTACGGCTGACGAGCCACTATATTTTCAGCGGTGTTGAGCCGCAACCGGTGTACGGTTCGATGCGAGTGGTTTCCGGGGTTCCGCTTTACGAAAATTACTTAACTCATACTCCGCATGTACCTCTTGCGTACGGCCCGCTTTGTTACTGGATTCCCGGATGGATCGCAAGAGTAATGGGCCAGACGAATGCGTTGGATGTCCTCCGGCTGGGGCGATTCTTCACTCTGATCTGTATGGTGGGCGCCTTTATTACAATCGCTCTTCTTTCGCAGCGGCCGCGAACCGCAAAAGCAATTGTTCTTGCGGCGCCACTCTCTCTAGTTTGGTTCCCTTACATCACCGAATGGAATGTAAGATTTTCGCCTGACGCACCGGCTCTGTTTTGCAGCCTGGCCGGTTGGATTTTTGCCAGGCGGGGAGCCCTGCAGACAAGCAGAAGGGCTTATACATGGATGATCGGGGCCGGAATTCTCTGGTCGTTGGGTTTCTTCTTTAAGCCGACAATTCTAGCGGGACAGATCGCTTTTCTCGTTGAACTTTTTGCGGGGAAGAGACGCTTCGGTGATCGATTGCGAACTTCGCTACTCTCACTTGGAACCTATGGTGTCGTTTCGATCTCAGTTGCATTGATCTTAAACTGGCATACAGCGGGGTTATGGCGCATGAATCAAATCGACGCAAACACCGTCAGCAGCACATCGATCTCATTCATTCGAGAAAGTCTTTTGAATTTTCGAGGCACGGGAATGCTTTCTCTCGCGGCACTGGTTTTGTTTGCTGCATTTCATTGGAAGCGAGAACCACTCTTTATCGCATTTTTTCTTAGCCTCGGTTTCGACCTTACGCTGATGACCAAACAGGGAAGCAACGTGAACTACTTGATAGGAAGTCTCGCAATCTGGGCAGTTGGCACATCCGGAATTTTGCAAAAGGCATGGGCGTTGGATGGTGACGATGGCGTGTTACGTCCGCGGTTCGTCACGCCGTGGGCAGCGCTTCTAACTATTCTGCTTCTCCTGGGATCGAATCGTGCAGGCGTGATTGCGAGAGAGGTTCGAGTCCCGTCGAGGCAGGAAATCGAGAAAATTGATCAAGCCGTGACATCCTTTCCCGCAAATCGAGTGCTCGGTCTCGAGCCCTTTTACGGCATGCTTCGTGGTTTACCGATTCTATATTCGGACGGTTATCACGCCGCGCTGCTATCATCAGCCGGACGAATCAGTTTGACAGCAGAAGCGGAACGGATCCGGAGGGGCGATTATCACGCCATTGTCGCTAACCGCTTGTTGATATCGAAGGTTCGTTGGCATGGGGCGCCCTTTGTCGATCAAGAACTGCGTGAAGCGATCGAAACAAATTACGAGCCGGCGTTATCGGGGAGCTGGCTCGTGTTGTGGCTTCCGAAGTCGCGCATGTAAACCCTCGGGTTGCATGCGTTAAAAACTGAAATGCACATCTTCCTCATCGGGAAGATCCATGAATTCCAACACGGAATGTCCGACCCGTTCTTGAAATTGTTCAGAAAAAGATTTGTACATTCCGAAATTCTCATCAAGCGTCACTTTTTCAACGCGCATCATGGGCAGAAACATAGTGCTGAGACTCATGCTTTCCGTACTATTTGCAACAGAACGGATCCAGTCCTGAAAGGAGTTGATGTCGATTCCGCGAAGAGTGATGCCGAAGCTGTTGATCGAAAGCAGAACACCCCAGATTTTCTCGCGAGGATTCTGAAGACTCAGAATGACAGCCGATCTGGTTGTTAGGTTCTTAGGCACGTTCCACCACCGCAGCGATCCCCTGCCCCCCACCGATGCACAAACCTGCGACACCCAGGTTGTAATTGTGATCTTCCATTGCATGCAGCAAGGTGACCAGCACTCTTGCTCCGCTTGCTCCGATGGGATGGCCCAATGCGATCGCTCCTCCGCGTATATTGACTCGTTCCGGATCAATTTTCAACTCCGACAGAACAGCCAGAGATTGAACGGCAAACGCTTCATTCAATTCAAACAGATCGATATCAGAGATTTTCAGGTTTGCCTTTTTCAATGCTTTCTGCACTGCATGGATCGGACCAAGCCCCATCACGGAAGGCTCCACACCCGCGGATGCATAAGAGCGAAGGTATGCCATCGGCTTGATTCCACGATCCCTGCGCATTTGCTTCGGTCATCAGAACAATCGCTGCGGCCCCATCGTTGATGCCGGAAGCATTGCCGGCTGTTACGCTGCCCGATTCCTTGAACGCAGGTTTGAGTTTTGCAAGCGATTCTGCATTCGTTTCGCCTCGCGGGTATTCATCCGTATCGAACATTTTAGGCTCCCCTTTCTTTTGGGGTATGCGGAACAGGCACAATTTCACGTTTAAATTTTCCTTCGGCGATGGCCGCAACAGCGCGCCGCTGGCTTAACGCCGCAAATTCATCTTGTGCCGACCTGCGTGATTCCGTACTTCTCCGCAATATTTTCCGCTGTGATGCCCATGTGTACATCGCACATCGCACAGGATAATCCATCGCTGATCATGGAATCGATCAGTTCGCCATGACCCAGGCGATAGCCGTACCGGGCATCCTTCAATAAATAAGGAGCACGGCTCATATTTTCGGTGCCACCCGCTACGATGATTTGTCCATCTCCGCAATGGATCGCCTGCGCCCCCAGTGTAATCGCTTTCATTCCCGAGCCACAGACTTTGTTGATTGTCGTTGAAGGCACGGTCACAGGAATCTTTGCCTTGATTGCAGCCTGCCGTGCGGGATTTTGCCCGAGTCCTGCTTGTAAAACATTTCCTATTAAAACTTCATCGACCTCATCAGGACGAACCGTCGATCTGGTCAATGCTTCCTGAATGCAGATGGCTGCGAGATCGACGGCAGGTGTTTGAACCAGTGCGCCGCCGAATTTCCCGATCGCCGTTCTGACTGCAGATGTAATTGCGATTCTCATATGCCCTCCGGGCGTTGAAAGCGTTGAAGATGATAGAATTGGATCAAACTGTTTGTACAAGCACTTTGATCTCTGTCGACACAGTCAACACCTTCTATCTCCTGATTAAATCTCGTACTCCTTCAGGTTTTCAGCAACGCGCAATGTTGGTTCTGTTGCCGCCTGGACCTGATCAGCCGTCACACCCGGCGCAACTTCTCTCAACAGCAAACCTTCTTCGGTAACTTCAATCACGGCAAGATCCGTTACAATCAAGTCGACCACACCCACACCGGTCAACGGAAGATTACATTTCTTCAAAATTTTCTTTTCGCCGTCTCTCGCCGTGTGCTCCATCGCGATGACCACCTTTTTTGCTCCGGATACAAGATCCATAGCCCCGCCCATTCCCTTTACCATTTTTCCAGGAATCATCCAGTTTGCCAGATTCCCTTCTTCATCCACCTGCATCGCGCCAAGAATCGACATGTCCACGTGACTCCCGCGAATCATGGCGAAAGAGTCGGAGCTTGAAAAATAGCTGGTTCCCGGTTGCTCTGTGATCGTTTCCTTCCCTGCGTTGATCAGATCCGGATCTTCTTTTCCTTCTTCCGGATAGGGACCGATGCCGAGCATGCCATTTTCCGACTGCAAGACGATATGGATTCCTTCAGGAATATAGTTGCTGACCAGTGTTGGCATCCCGATCCCGAGATTGACATAAAATCCGTCTTGCAGCTCTTTAGCCACTCTTCGGACGATAAGTTCTCTTTTCGATACGCTTTTCATAATGAACTCCCTGAAAGATTCTTTTTACAAAAATACCCGGTGTATGGACGTGATCACCATCGATCGAGCCAACAGGAACAAGTTGTTCGACTTCTGCAATTGTGATTCCAGCGGCTGTCGCCATCATCGGATTAAAATTACGCGCGGTTTTGCGATAAACGAGATTCCCCATCGCATCCCCTTTCCAGGCTTTGACCAGAGCAAAATCGGCTTTCAGCGCTTTTTCAAGAATGAATTCACGACCATCGAAAGCGCGCTTCTCTTTGCCCTTTTCAACAAGTGTTCCGACTCCTGTCGGTGTGAAGAACGCAGCAATGCCGGCGCCTCCTGCTCGAATCCTTTCTGCAAATGTTCCCTGCGGTACCAGATCCACTTCGATCTCACCATTCAGACATTGCTGCTCAAAAAGTTCATTTTCACCAACATAAGTGGAAATCATTTTTCTGATCTGCCGGGTCTGAAGCAGTAATCCGAGACCATAATCATTCACGCCCGCATTATTACTGATTACAGTAAGATCCCTGACCCCCTTCTCCCTTAACGCAGCAATGAGATTCTCAGGAATTCCACAAAGACCAAAGCCCCCAACCATTAAAGTTGCTCCATCTTTGATGTCGTGGATCGCATCGAGAGCGTTCGCAACTGTTTTGTTCATGCTCACCCCTGTTTTAATTCTATCAACAATCCACCGCAAGATTGCGGATGGAGAAATGCGACAAGCGAACCGCCTTCTCCTTTACGCGGAGATTCATCGATGAGCCGTACACCTTGAGCTTTCAGCCGATCCAATTCCGCCTGAAGGTCCTCAACCAGAAAACAAAGATGATGGATGGATTCTCCTTTCTTTTCCAGGAACCGTGCAACTCCGCTATCGGCAACAGTCGGCTCAATCAGTTCAATATGGGTCGTACCATCCGCACTTTCGAGCATTGCCACGCGGACAAACATGTGTGGGACCTCTTCAATATTCTTCAAACGAAATTGTAATACGTCCGTGTAGAAGGGTAATCGATCTTCAATTTTTGCAACAACTATAGCAATGTGATCGATGTCTCTCATAAGTTAAAAGTTAAAAATTAAAAGTGTGCGCGCTTCCTTTAACCTTTAACCTTTAACTTCTCGAGAAGTTCGCGAACGACTGTGTACGGGTCGACGCGACGCAATGCGATATCCTCAATCCTTTGCGAGATTCCGAATCGTTCAAATCCCCTGTCAACAATTTGGGTAAGGATTTCCGACTCCAGTGCATCAATAAGACGTTGGCGATTCTGCAAAAGGATTTTACCCTGAAGTTTTCCGCTTTTTTTCAAATACACACCGTGCTCAGCGATGACGCCGGCAAGGACATCGATGCCAATATTGTTCGTGGCTTGAGTTTTCAGGATGCGCGGCCGCCAGTCTTCATCCGAAACCGCTTGAAAATAGGATAGCGAATTCTGAAGTTCCATTTCCATCTTATCCGCATCCGCCCGGTCGGACTTATTGACAACAAGCAAATCAGCGATCTCCATCAGACCTGCTTTCATGGCCTGCACCTCATCTCCAAGACCAGGCATTAATACTACAACCGTAGTATTTACAAGCTTCACGATGTCGATTTCGTCCTGGCCCGACACCGACCGTTTCCACGAGAATCACGTCTTTGCCTGAAGCATTCATCAGATCCATGACATCGAACGTGGCGGCAGCGATTCCGCCCAGCTTCCCGCGCGTTGCCATACTGCGGATAAAGACTCCCGGATCCGTGTAGTGTTGTTGCATCCGGATCCGGTCTCCGAGAATAGCTCCACCCGTGAATGGACTGCTCGGATCGACTGCAATCACCCCGACGGTCTTTCCCTGACCCCGATAGATCGAGATCAACCGGTCCACGATGGAGCTTTTTCCCACACCGGCAGGACCGGTAATGCCGATCAAAAGGATATCTCGACCTCTGGTGTAAACCGATTTCAAAATTTCATAAGCTCGGGGATCTCTGTTCTCTACCAGAGTAATCGCACGAGAAAGAGCCTTTGCATCACCTTTCAGTAACCCTTCAATAAGATGATCAACAGACATAGACTGAATTCTCTGCGGCTTAATTCTACTTTCCTTGCGACTTTGCATTACAGTACGTCAAATCTATATTTTTATGTGTAAAAAGGGGGATGTGGGGATATTTGAGATGAGGAGATGTTTCCAGTTGTAAATTTAATAAAGCTTATCTCCTGATCCCCATCATCTCCTCGATCCCCCATCTTACACTCCCGGCCTTGCGATTTTGCGTCTTTGCGTTAAAGATCTACTTCAGGATTTGCTTCGCAATGGCGATCCTTTGAATCTCGGAGGTGCCTTCCCCGATCGTAAGAAGTTTTGCATCTCTGTAGTATTTTTCAGCAAGAAACTCTTTAATGTACCCGTAACCGCCGTGGATTTGAACGCACCGGTCCGCGGCACGGACGGCAGCTTCACTCGCATAAAGTTTGGCCATGAATGCTTCTTTGGCAAACTTATGCCCGTTTTGACGAAGCCATGCGGCACGATAAGTTAACAAACGTGCCGCCTCAATTTCAGTGGCCATATCAGCGAGCATCCATTGAATGGCTTGATAATCGGCAATGGGGTGACCGAATTGCCTTCGTTGTTTCGAATACTTTAGAGCTAATTCCAACGCTCCCTGCGCAAGGCCAACGGATAGGGCGGCGATTGCAATCCGCCCACCTTCCAGAATTTGCATACTTTGCCTAAAACCCATTCCTGCTTTACCGATCACGTTTTCATCAGGCACTTCGCAGTCTTCGAAATTCAGCGAAGATGTATCGCTTGCGCGATGTCCTAATTTATCTTCCTTTTTGGATGCTCGAAAGCCGGGCGTGCCCTTCTCTATAATGAATGCAGTAATTCCGTCCTTGGGGTTGCTCCGATCCGTCACCGCCATAACAACAGCGATATCCCCCACGGTCCCATGCGTAATGAAATTTTTCGTTCCATTCAAAATCCAACCGCCGTTCTTCTTATGCGCAACGGTCTGAAGCCCCTTAGCGTCACTGCCCGCATTCGGTTCTGTCAAAGCCCACGCGCCGATCTTTTGACCAGAGGCAAGCTGGGTCAGGTATTTTTTCTTTTGCTCTTCATTTCCAAAAAGAAAAATATGATTCGAGCAGAGTCCGTTGTGCGCCGCCACTCCCAAACCAATGGAAGGATCAACGCGTCCCAGTTCTTCGATGACGCAAGCATAATCCAGATACGTCATTCCGGCGCCGCCGTATTCGTGGGGGAAGACAACCCCGAGCAGGCCCAGTTGCCCGAGCTTGGTCATGATTTCGAGCGGGAATTCCTGCGTTTCATCAAAGTATCGGACTTTCGGAGCTATTTCGTTTTCGGCAAACTCCCGCACCATCTGGCGGGTTAATTCCTGATCTTCGCTAAAAGTAAAATCCACAAAACTCCTCTACATGACGTTGATGAACACCGGAATCTTCAACTGCGGTTGGTCCACGTTATCGGTGTTCACAACAATCTCGCCTCTGGTATTGCCTTTCTTGTTTCTGTCCATATCGAGCAAGCGAACGGTCAATTGATATGTGCCTGGATTAGAACCAGCTGCTTTCTTGTCCACTTTGACGGAGGGCAAAGTGGAACGAAGATCGAGGACATGAAAAGTCTTACCGTTTGAAATTTGAATGGAAATCTCCTGCGGATCCGGCAGATCTGCAAGTTTCAAAGGTTTAACGGCTGTAGATTGCACCCAGCCGATGCGCTGAACCGGAACCGATTGAGCCGTACCTTCTTTCTGAAAAGTGATCACCTGCAACCAGCCTTTCGATTCATTAATCACTTTGAGTTTGCGCCCCGCTGCCACTTTTTCCACTACTGCCGCGGCCGGATCGGCTGCCTGCATAACATTCACTGACTCGTTTACCAGTACTTCTTCCGGATATCCCTTCAAAACGAAGGAAATAATTCTTGGAGTCACCTGTAGCGGTCCTTGAACCATGATGATCACGGGTACGATAACTTCCTTGATCGGACCTTCGACAGGGATTTGGATTTCCGTGGCGTGCGTCCCGATGATGTCGGACTTTTTGAGATCAACAGTTAATTTTTGTCGTCCGTTTTTGTCCGGCGTTAACTTTGCGGAAATCAATTCGGACCTTACAACAGGAGGCAAGAGTTTCACGGAAGGATCCGGCATCAGGAATAAATCCATAGTTTTCAGAGTACCTTTGCTGACCGAAAAACGTATTTGCTCGGTTGGTTGAACATCCACCAGTGTCTTTATTGTTGCTTTGATAACCACTTTTGCGTCGGGACGTTTCGGATCATTCGTTTTTATGTCAACCAATTTCTGAACAGGACCTTTCGAATGCCCAATATCGACGCTTGCGTAAATTTTACCTTCCGAACCGGGAGGTATGACCTTGTCAAATCTGGTCACGGTGCAGCCTCACCCGGGTTTTACATCAAAAATCCGTAGTTCTCCGTTCCCTGTATTCTTGATCACAAAAACGTGTTCAAGAGGTGCACCTGTTCGAACCACAACGCCCGCATCATAGATCTCCTGATCGATAACCATGCTCGGCTTTCCATCTTGAGCGAAGGAAAGTGTCAGAACGAACAGCAGAACGATGAAAATTGGCAAAACTCGTTTCATTTGGGGTTCAACTCCCGTTGCGAAAAATCACTTCACAATATCATAAAAGGCCGGTGGCCTAAAGTTCAAGGTTGAATGTTCTGGGTTACACTTCTTTACAGATGAACAAAGACAAATTCAATCTTTATTTGAAAAGCGTTCAAACGCCGAAAGAGGACGCGAAATTTCTCTACCGCCGTTTCAAAAAGGTTTCCGGCCGTCCGCTCCGAACGCTTCGGGAGGATTTCTGTGGAACGGCGAACCTCATCTGCGAATTCGTACGAATTCATTCGAAGAATCACGGAATTGGGATTGATTCGGACACCCGGCCGTTGGGCTGGTGCAAGAAAAACAATTTTAAACAAATGAGCCGCGACCAGCAGAGACGGGTTTCACTTCTTCAGGCTGACGTTTTAAAAGCACGAACCGCCGAGGTCGATATGATCGTTGCTCTCAATTACAGCTATTCGGTTTTTCACACACGCGCTGAAATGCTGCGATACCTGAGAGCTGCCAGGAAAGCTCTCTTGCCTCGAGGAATCTTTATTCTGGATGTCCATGGAGGCAGCTCCGTCCCCATTGAGGACCAGGAGGTCTGGGATTTAAAGCAGTTTAGCTATGTCTGGGAGGTTAGTAAGTTCGATCCGATAACACATCGTATCGTTTGCAAAATTCATTTTCTGCTTCCAGATGGGACACGTTTGCAAAATGCTTTTGTCTACGATTGGCGGCTGTGGACTCTGCCTGAATTGCGAGAATTGTTTGAAACAGCCGGTTTCAGGAATATTCATGTGCTCTGGGAAGGCACTGACACGAGAACAAACATGGGAAATGGTATTCTGCGCAGGGTCCGAAAAGGCCGTGCGGAGGAAGCATGGTATGCAATGGTGGTCGGCCAGAAATAAAAGAATTTCTTACAGAAGATAGCAAAGGGAGCAAAGGTTAAATTATTCTTCGCTACCGTGCCTATCTTCTGTGGAAATTCAAGCTTTCTCGTATTTACGGAAATATTTCAAGGTGCGAGCCAGATCATCCGGCAAAGGAGCTTCCAGAACCAGCGTTTTCCCTTCGGCCGGTTCGCGGAACGAGAGTCGAAAAGCGTGCAAGGTCAAACGAGACAAAAATGGCTTTTCTTTGCCTTCCTTTTCCTTATAGTTCTTTTTCAACTGAGATAAGTAAATCGGATTTGCATCTCCATAGACAGGATCAAACAGCAACGGATGGCCGATGGCCATTAAATGAACCCTCACTTGATGGGTACGGCCGGTTAATGGATTGACTTCCACCAGAGTACTGTTTTTAAATCTTTCCAGCACTTTGTAAACCGAAATACTTTGCTTTCCCTTCGCATTTACAGTCATCGTTCCCGGTTTTTTGGATGATTCTAAAAGGGAAAAGTTGACTATGCCTTCGTCTTTTGACATGACCCCTTTCACGAGGGCGTAATAGGTTTTGTTGACTTCCCCCTTTTCAAATTGGCGGCTGAGATAGGTTTGAGTTTTTACATTTTTCGCCAGAATCGTTACGCCGCTAGTATCCTTGTCCAGGCGATGGACCACACGTATATTAGGATGTCCGCCGCCTACCTGCCGGCGTATGTATTCACGAATCATGTCCTGAATGGTTGGGATGCTCGGATTCCAGCGGTCGGGAGTCACGAGCAGGCCGGCCGGTTTGTTGACCGCTATAAGATTTTCATCCTCATAGAGGACATCCAGATTCATCATGGATAAGATCTTATCGGAAATTTAAGAGTTTGTACGAAATTGGCCAACGCATTATCTTATGAATCGTAGTGGCAGTTTGTAACGACCGCGTCTCGCGGGGCGAGTTCGAGCTTAAGAGCCCGGCGGAGGGCGTTACAAATCCAAATAACTATGTCATTTCAGCTAAAAACCGAGTTCTCACCACGCGGAGATCAGCAGCAGGCGATTGAACAGTTGACCGGCGGGGTCCTGGCCGGTGAAAAACATCAAACGCTTTTAGGCGTTACCGGATCGGGGAAAACTTTTACGGTTGCTTCAGTTATCCAGAAAGTAGAAAGGCCGACGCTTGTCATCGCGCACAACAAAACCCTTGCGGCGCAGCTTTATCAGGAATTCAAGCACTTCTTTCCTGACAATGCGGTGGAATATTTCGTGAGTTATTACGATTACTATCAGCCCGAGGCTTATGTCCCTTCGACCGACACGTACATCGAAAAAGAAGTTTTGATCAACGAAGAAATCGACAGGATGCGGCTCTCGGCCACGCGGGCTCTTTTTGAAAGGAGAGATACCATCATCGTTGCGAGCGTTTCATGCATCTACGGTCTCGGCTCGCCCGATTCCTTTTTTTCTATGCTTCTTTCCGTGGACACCGGCTCGGAATATTCCATGCGGAAGATCCTGGAACGTTTGGGTGAACTTCAATATCAACGAACCCAGGGGGAACTGAGCCGCGGCCGTTTTCGCGTTCGCGGTGATATGGTTGAGATTTTTCCTTCCTATGATGACAAAGCAATCCGTATCGAATTATTTGAAGATAAAGTCGAAAGTATTATAGAGTTCGATCCTGTCATCAACCGCAAGATCCGGCAGCTTCGGCGGACCATCGTTTTCCCAAAGAGTCACTACGTCACTCCGCAACACCGGCTGAAGCGTGCTATGGAATCCGTTCTTGTGGAGTTAAAGGAGCGAACGGCCCAACTGGATCAGGAAGGCAAGTTGGTGGAAGCCCAGAGACTTCATCAGCGCACAATGTACGATCTTGCGATGTTGAAGGCGACCGGCTTTTGCCATGGAATTGAAAATTACTCGCGGCATTTGGACGGTCGGACCGCCGGGTCCCCTCCGGCCACACTGACAGACTATTTCCCGAAGGATTACCTGGTCATCATTGATGAAAGCCATGTGACAATTCCCCAGGTGCGAGGAATGTTCGCGGGGGATCAATCCAGAAAACGAGTGCTTGTGGAGCACGGATTCCGGCTTCCGTCTGCGCTCGATAACCGACCGTTGAATTTTCAGGAATTCGAAGCACGCGTGAATCAAGTGATTTATGTTTCAGCAACACCGGGACCTTATGAGCTGCAAAAGAGCGGCGGCGTTGTCGTTGAGCAGATTGTTCGGCCCACCGGGCTGACAGATCCTGAAATTGTAATCAAACCGATCAAAGGGCAAATGGACGATCTGCTTCATGAG
Source organism: uncultured bacterium (assembly GCA_963771165.1). Classification (GTDB taxonomy): domain Bacteria; phylum Acidobacteriota; class HRBIN11; order JAKEFK01; family JAKEFK01; genus JAKEFK01. The sequence continues at coordinate 82,158 of CAVYSN010000022.1, forward strand.
ATCAAGGCCCGGGCGGCGCGAAGCGAACGTGTTCTCGTTACGACCCTCACCAAAAAGATGGCCGAAGATCTCACGGAATTTCTTTCTGAATACGGTGTGCGAGTCCGCTATCTTCATTCTGAAATTGATACTCTTGAAAGAGTGGTGATCTTGCGAGATCTGAGGCGTGGGATCTTTGATGCCCTCGTTGGAGTCAATTTGCTCAGAGAGGGGCTCGACTTGCCTGAAGTCAGTTTAGTCGCGATTTTAGATGCAGATAAGGAAGGCTTCCTGCGATCCGCAAACAGCCTGATTCAAACGTCCGGCCGGGCGGCACGGAATCTAAACGGTCAAGTGATCATGTATGCGGACATCATCACCGGCTCCATGAGAGAGGCGATCTCAGAAACCGAACGAAGACGCACGTTACAGGTTCAATATAATCAGGAGAACGGGATTACGCCTCAATCGATCATCAAACGAATCGATGATGGAATGGGGGGACCGGAAGAGGCAGATTATTTTACGGTGCCGGTCTCGGAGGATCCCGAGCTCAAGGATGTGCGATCCATCTCGCAGATCCATGACATGATCACGGAAGCCGAGAAGGAAATGCTCACAGCAGCGGAAAAACTGGATTTTGAACGCGCGGCAACGCTTCGCGATAAAATCAAAAGGCTCAAGGAACGCGAAATCGGTATTCTCCAGTAATTCACCGCGGAGAACGCAGAGAACGCCGAGACAAGAAGATTTCCTCCGCGATCTCCGCGTCCTCTGCGGTAAAAAAAGACGAATCGTATGGAACGGACTCGAGAAAAATTGCTCGAACGGGTGAAGCAACTCCCGAACAAGCCCGGAGTGTACCTGTTCAAAAATAAGAAAGGCCGGGTGATCTATGTCGGCAAAGCAAAATCGTTAAAACATCGAGTGCGATCCTACTTCTACGATGTCACGGGAGGGCCGCTCACATATTGGATGGTTGCCGATGCAGCCGACCTGGATTTCATTGTGACCGATTCGCCTGTCGAAGCATTGATACTCGAAAACAATCTCATCAAAAAAAACCAGCCGCGCTACAACATCCTGCTAAGAGACGACAAAACGCATCCATATATAAAACTAACTGTGCACGAGGCATTTCCGCGTGCTTACATTGTCAGGCGTGTCCGCAAAGATGGAGCTGCTTATTTTGGTCCCTTTATTCCCGCCTCACTGGCCAAAAAAACGCTAAATCTAATCTACAGATATTTTCTCTTAAGGCAGTGCCATATCAAGATTACGGATGAACCTCAACGCCTTTGTTTGCTTTATCACATGCATCGCTGTCTTGGTCCTTGTGCGCAAATGGCGCCAAAAGAAGAGTATGACCGCGCAGTTGCGGACGTGCGAATTTTCCTGGAAGGGAAAAAGGATGATCTTCTCGCGCGACTCCGACAAAAAATGTACGAATATTCGGAACGCCGGCAGTATGAGCTCGCAGCGAATTATCGCGATCTTGCGAATACTGTAGAGGAATTGAACACCCGCCCCAAACTCATTTCGTATGAATTGGAGGATGCAGATATTTTCGGGTATGCGCGTTCAGCGGACAATATAGCCGTGCAAATCTTCTTCATGAGGAATGGCCAGATTGTCGGACGACATGAATTCTTTTTTGAGAGTAAGCTCGTCACAGACAGCGGAAGCTTGCTGTCTCATGTGCTCATGCAGTTCTACAGCTTGCAACGTTTCCTGCCGAAAAACATCTACGTTCAGCACAACTTTCCGGATCGCGAAGCAATCGAACAATTGTTGACCGAGAAAAAAGGGAGCAAAGTTAAGGTGTATGTGCCTGCGCGAGGTAAAAAGAAAAAATTACTCCAGCTTGTGATTAAGAACGCTCAGATTGCTCTGGAAGTCAATTCGAGCGCGGGAAGGGTACGTAGCCATGAAACCTTGAAAGCTCTTCAAGAAACTATTAACATGAGCACGCTGCCTTATCGCGTTGAAGCTTTTGATATTTCCAATATCCAGGGAACAAATTCGGTTGCTTCGATGGTTGTTTGGGAAGCGGGGCGTCCGAAAAAGAGCGATTACCGGAAATTCAAAATCCGTGGTGTTGTCGGACCGGATGATTTCCGCTCGATGGCAGAAGTGGTTGAACGACGCGTAAAACGGGCTGAGGAGAAGGAATGGCCGATGCCGGATCTGATGATCATCGATGGTGGGAAGGGACAATTGAATGCGGCTCTGGATGTTTTGCAACGATATGGCATGAGCGATCAGCCGATTATGGGACTGGCGAAGCGGGAAGAGGAAATATTTTTGCCGGGGCGTTCTGAATCGATCCGATTAGAGGATCGTTCACCGGTATTAAAGTTCATTCAGCAGGTTCGAAATGAAGCGCATCGGTTCGCCATTACCTTCCACCGGCAGCTTCGAAGCAAACATTCGATGGAAATGGCCTTTGATGAGATTCACGGAATCGGACCGAAACGAAAACAAATTTTACTGCAGCACTTTGGAAGTCTTGAAATGGTTCGAATGGCGACGAAAGAAGAATTGCAGAAACAGCTCGGTCCCGTGCAAGGAGAGCGGTTGTATGGCAAAATCCACCCGGAAGCAGCGCAAGAATAACTTTGAAACAAAAGATAGCAAAGGGAGCGAAGATTTAAAAATCTTTGCTATCTTCGCTTCCTTCTGTAAAAAACAATGAAGATTTATACAAAAACCGGAGATGGTGGTGAAACGGGGTTGTTTAAGGGCCCACGTGTACCGAAACATGATTTGCGCGTCGAAGCTTACGGCAATGTTGATGAATGCAATGCCCTGCTTGGCTTGTGTTTGTGTTACGTCCAACATCTGGAAATCAGACAAATCCTCTCTTCCATACAACATGAATTGTTTGAGGTCGGGGCCGACCTTGCAACACCCGCCCAACAACAGGATGATTTGCAATGGCGGATCGATGCGGAAATGACAGCGCGGCTGGAGAAAAGCATCGATCATTTTGAGGCACAGCTGCCCGCATTGATGAATTTTATTCTACCCGGCGGGTCGCTCGCCGGCGCGTCTATTCATCACGCAAGAACCGTGTGCCGTAGAGCTGAACGGAGCACGACACGTCTTGCACAGGAACAGCAGATCAACCCGGAAATTATTCGTTATCTGAATCGCTTATCCGACCTCTTATTCGTCCTTGCACGATCGGAAAACCAGCATTCGAATTCGCCGGAAACGATATGGAAGAGACGGAACACGTAGAACAGAAGCATCCTCGCGGCGTTATGGACGCCGGCTATCATCAGGATCGCCTGAAGAGTCCGGGACCCCGTTACCGATTTAAACGTCGAGGGGCGGAAGTCGTACGTATTTTAAAAACATTTGCTATAAAAAATCCATCCATCCTGGACATTGGCACTGCAGACGGCCTGCTCCTGGATCTGGTCTGTTCAGAGGCAAAACCGTTGATTGCGGTCGGGCTGGATCGTTCCTGGGGACTATTGAAAGCGAATACACGTAAGAATCCAATCCTTCAGGCAGACGCGGAAAAGCTTCCGTTCCCGAATGCATCCTTTGATGCTGCTATCGCCACTGCGATTATTGAACATGTCCCGCATCCGGATGTTTTCATGGAAGAGATCAAGAGAATTTTGAAACCCGGTGGAGTTTGTGTCGTGACAACTCCTGTACCGCTATTTGAAGAAGTCGCTTCAAAACTCGGGTTTTTAAAAGAAGATGATCACCAGGAAACTTTTGACTTGAAGAAATTGACTGCTCTGATTGCCGGAAAACATTTCGAAATCCTGGAAGCAGAAAAATTCATGATGTCCCCGGTCGGTTTTCCAGCTGAACTGCGCATCGAGCGCATGATAAAGAAGATTGGGTTGCGCGCCATTCTCCTGAATCAGCTTGTTGCCGCAAGAAAACAGTGAAAGCGTTTGCACAAGCGTTTTCCTCGATTGATGAGAAATCTATTCGTTTCCTGGACATTTTTTCTTTAACGGCGATCGGAATTGCTCATCCGCTTCAGGAACAGCTTGCCGGTAATCCGGAATTCTTCATTGTTAAACATAGCGAAGCTATTGACATAATTGCCCTCACATTGATTTTAGGTTTGCTGCTGCCTCTGATGTTTATTGGTTTGATTTCATGGGCGGGTCTGATTCAAAGGAAGGCGAAACGGCCGGCCTTTTTTTGTGTACTGTTTCTTTTATTGATGGTCATGACATCGACGGCTCTGAACCGGGTGTTTCCAATGCCTGCTGTTTTGCAACTCGTCATCAGTTCGTTTTTAGCTGCTCTGATTCTGTTTGGCTATTTACGGTTCCGGTCGATTCGATCCAGTTTTCCATACATCGGCATTGCAATTCTTCTGGTGCCTGCTTTTTTTCTGAGCAACCCTTCGATCCGAAAGTTTTTAGTCCCACCAAACATCGTTCGCGAATCATTGCCCCGAATCTCCTCCGATATCCCTATCGTTATGGTTCTCTGGGATGAATTCCCCCTTGTTTCTTTGCTGGATAAAGAAAACCAGATTGATGCCAATCTCTATCCGAATCTGTCATCTCTTTCGAAGAACTCATATTGGTTTACGAATGCAAGCACAATCTCGCCGTGGACGGGCCCCGCAGTTACCACGATCTTAACCGGCAACTATCCCAAGTCCGACACTCTGCCAACGTTCTACGATCACCCGAAAAATCTATTCACAATGTTAGAGGGGGCCTACACCTTCAAAGTTATTGAACGACAAACGAGATTATGTCCTACCGATTTATGCAATGAACAGTGGGTCAAGCCAGGTTTTTTGCTCAGAATGCGTAGGACGGTTGAAGATGCTTCGGCAGTGTTCCTTCACATCGTTTTGCCGCAGGCCTTTGAAGAATCATTGCCGGACATATCGAAAGACTGGGCGGATTTCTGGATGAAGGAGGAAGATCGTCATACGGAATTTCAAATCTTTCTTGATTCCATCGATCGGACAGAAACTCCGACACTCTTTTTCATCCACTCAGGTCTTCCTCATGCTCCCTGGACTTATTTGCCCTCCTCAGAGGTTCAAAAATACGTTTTGCAAACCATGCCGGTGGCCGAAAGAAAGAACGAAAACCTGTTAGATTTTCAAGCACATCTTTTGCAAGTTTCGTTTGTCGATGAACTGATTGGCAGGCTAATTGAGAAATTGCACCGTGCAGGTTTATATGATCGATCTTTGATTTTGATCACAGCCGATCACGGAATCGGTATCAGCCGCAAGAAAATTGATCGCACCATCACGGATGAGAACCTTCGCGATATTATGCTGGTTCCGCTTTTTATCAAACTTCCGCATCAAAAATCCGGAAAGAGGATGGATCGAAATATCGAAACAGTGGATATCGTTCCCACGATTGCTCAAATCCTGAATGGCGAGACTCCCTGGAGCGATGGTGCTTCTGCTCTCGATCTGACCCGCCCTGAAAGAGATCACAAAACTGTGTATTCAGGGAACAAAATTCTGCGGATCGGGGCCCACGTGAATCTGAATGGCACGTTAAAAAAAGAACTTTTCCCGTAATGGTGGTTAAAAAAACTTGACTAATTCTTGAAAATTTTGCACCGAGATCCGGCCGGGCCTTTTATAACCTACAAAGAAAATACCGGCGGCTTCAGCAGCTTTTGCATCGTAGATCGAATCTCCCACGTAACAAACATCCTCTTTCTTGAGAGAGAGAAGCTCGACTGCCTTGAATAACAGATCCGGCGCCGGCTTTGATTCAACAACCTGATCCGCACCAATCACTGCATCCGGATACTCCATCAAACCGGCGTAATTCAAAAGATCCCGCACAACCATTGTTGGTGAATTGCTCGCAACGGCAATCTTTCTCGACGATTGACGAAGGCCTTTCAACAGGAGATCAGACCCCGGTTCGTTTCGAGCCCACCTGGTATATTCCGGAAACCTCCTTTCGTAAAAAGAATTCAACTGTTCCAGGCTCCATTCGGGAAAAAAAGCATCCCGGTCCGCTTCCGATCCTTGTCCCCATCGTTTGTGGAATTCTTCCGCTGACACGGGTGTTTTCCCTTGCTCCCGCATGGCATCCTGCAACATATGGAACCAGCAATCGTAGGAATCAACAAGCACACCATCGAGGTCAAACAGCACGGCCTTGCAAGATCGAAGAAAAGAGTCGCCCACGCTATTGTTTGTATTTGGTTTGAGTTTTCCGGTTGAGGTAGTCAAAAAGAATGTATTCACCGAGGTTGTAAGGAGAGGTGAAGTAGGCTTTGCCCCGACACATTTGCGTCAATTTTTTTACAAAAGCAACGAGATCATAATCGGACGCAAGCATAAATGTGTTGATGAGAATACCCCCTTTCCGGCATTTGGACGCTTCGTCGAAAGTATGGCTGACGATCATCGGATCAAGACCGAACGCATTCCGGTAGACCTGACCATTTTCCAGTGTCATCGCAGAGGGTTTTCCGTCTGTGATCATGATAATTTGCTTCATATCTTTGCGTTCACGTGACAGGATTCGCTGCGCCAATCGCAAACCATCTCTTGTATTTGTGTAAAATGGGCCGACTTTGACTGTCGCGAGTTTCTTCAAGGGGATTTCTTCAGCGCCATCATGAAACAGAACCACATGAAAACTGTCGCCCGGATATTGTGTCCGTATTAAATGAGCAAGCGCCAGGGCAACTTGTTTTGCCGGTGTAAATCGATCCTCACCATACAAAATCATGCTGTGGCTGCAGTCGAGCAACAGAACAGTCGCGCACGAGCTCTGATATTCAGCCTGTTGCACCATCAAATCTTCCTTTTCCAAGGGAAAAGGAATCTGTAGTCCGGCTCTCTGAATGCATTTCAGAAAAGTGGAACTGATGTCCAGATTCAAAGTATCGCCGAACTCGTACTGCTTGGGAGCTTCGGATGCTTCTACTCCTGTCGATAAATGGTGAGTATCGTGCCTGCCGATGCTGCTTCGGCCGACCGCACCGAGTAAATCTTTTAGTTTCTTGAAACCCAGAAAGTCAATGCTTTTGTCCGTGAGTTCAATTCGCGCATCCATCGGATTCTGTTGTGAGTGATCCGACTGTGGAACAATTTCGCCCGGCTCGTCGGACCAGTCGGAACCATCCTGCCTGATAAATCCTTCTTCTTCCATCCTTTGCAAAATATAGTGAATCAATTGCTGAAGCTGCTCGTCCGTCATGGATTGCGTGTTATCCCATTGCGACATTTCATCCATCAACATGTCATACAGATCTTGCATTGTCAGATCTTCATTTGTTGGATTGAAGCGGCTGTAGAAATCTTGAAAACCGGATTGAAGCAGGTGATTAGAAAGTTTTTCCAGCAGATCTTCCAGGGATAATTCAGACCAATCTTCAAAGAACTTTGTGTAATTGGTGTACTTCGCCATGCAACACACCCCACCGGGCGCGATGAATTGCGCCCCTACTTTCCACTTTCACTTAATTGTAGTGCTTCTTCACACGGTCGTAATTTTGTTGAAAAATCTGTTCCTGGCTTTTCTTTGCGGCAGTATAGATTCCCTTCTCTTCACTGCGACTGATTTTTTTCTGCGAACACAAACCTTCCAGGATGAACTCGCAACCCGCAACCAGCACACCCTTTTCACCATGGCCATCCAGCCCCAGCGATGAAACTTTATCAACTAGAGTAGGCACCCGTTTAAAATCTTTTAGACACTCATCGTTCGAAGCGCTCTGTTTCACGCGCAAAGTGCCACCATTTTCAAACCAGAGGATGATTTCGCTGAGCTCTTCACCCGGGCCAAAATACTTGATGAACGTTTGACCAATGGCAGACCGTATGATGTCGCGAGCAACCTGTTCCGCACCACGCAGCTCTCCTTCATATTCAAGCTCCAGTTTCCCTGTAATGGAAGGGAGTGCCTGATAAACATCTGTGACCTTGGCCACTGGCTTTTCTTTATTGACGATGCCCCGGCGTTCTGCATTACTCACGACGTTTTCCAAACATGTAATCGGCAACCGTTGCGAAACTCCCGATCTCTTGTCGACTCGCTTATCCTTGCGAGCCTGAAAAGCCACCTCTTCAACGATCTCCCGAACGAAGATCGGAAGCTGCGGCCCATCCTGGCTCCGTTGGGTCCATGCTTCCTGTTCCGTGATCTTGATTCCTTCATCAATGCTGGCGGGGTAATGCGTGTGAATTTCAGATCCGATACGGTCTTTTAAAGGAGTAATGATTTTCCCGCGTGCCGTATAATCTTCAGGATTCGCAGAAAAGACCATCATAATATCCAGCTTAAGTCGAATCGGATAGCCTTTGACCTGGATATCCCCTTCTTGAAGAATGTTAAAAAGTCCCACTTGAACTTTGCCGGCAAGGTCGGGAAGCTCGTTAATGGCAAAAATACAACGATTTGCGCGAGGAACTAGCCCGTAGTGAATCGTCAGTTCGTTGGAAAGCTGCAGGCCGCTTCGCGCTGCTTTAATCGGGTCGACATCACCGATCATATCTGCGACCGTGACATCCGGTGTGGAAAGTTTTTCAACAAAACGGTTTGCTCGATGGATAAAACGGATCGGGGTTTGGTCCCCCATGGATTGCACGAGGTCACAACAACTGCGGCAAATAGGCCTGTAAGGGTGATCGTTAATTTCACAGCCCGCGATCACCGGCATAAACTCGTCAAGCAAATTTACCATCTGTCGCATAATCCGGCTCTTAGCCTGACCACGCAAACCGAGGAATATGATGTTGTGACGCGAAAGGATCGCATTCATAATCTCCGGAATCACCGTATCGTCGTAGCCGACAATCCCCGGAAAGAGCACATCCTTCTGTTGTAGTTTCTTAATTAGATTGTCACGCATCTCATCTTTGACTGAACGATTTTTGATGCGTGATTCACTCCATTCCGTCTTTTTTAGATCGGCTAACGTTTGGGGTTGATGACTCATGGCTTATTGCTCATTCGATTCGCTCTCCTCGAACAAGGTATAATTCTAAGCATATTGTTGTAGGGGCGCAATTCATTGCGCCGGGGCGCGATCAATCGCACCACTACTTTGGGCTGGCAAAAAGAGGTCCATACACATGAGGATTGCAGTTTACGGTACCGGAGGCGTTGGTGGTTACTTTGGCGGACAACTCGCGTTGGCAGGTGAACAGGTTTTTTTCATTGCGCGCGGAGAACATCTACAAGCGATCCGCGAAAAAGGACTTCATGTTGCGAGCACAAAAGGTGATTTTCACATTCTGAATGCTCTTGCAGATGAAAAGCCTTCAGAGATTGGAGTAGTCGACATCGTACTGGTTGCTGTTAAAGCCTGGCAAGTTCCTGAAATCGCACCGGAATTGCAGCCTTTACTTGGCCCCGATACGTTTGTGGTTCCCCTGGAAAATGGAGTGGAGTCCGCCGATCAACTCGTTTCCGTAATTGGAAAAGAAAGGGTGGTTGGCGGGCTGTGTAAAATCATCAGTTACATAGAAGCACCAGGGAAGATCAAGCATGCCGGCGCAGAACCATTCATTGCGTTCGGGGAATTGGACAACAGCCGGAGTGAAAGGACTCAAAAACTTTTGCAAGCCTTTCAAAGAGCCGGAGTCGCTTCGAAAATTCCGGAAGATATTCACGCGGCAATCTGGGAAAAATTCCTGTTTATTGCATCCATCAGCGGAATGGGCGCTGTCACAAGGGCGCCGATCGGTGTTTTACGGTCCATTCCTGAAACTCGTTCCATGGTGGAACAAGCGATGAAGGAGATTTATAACGTTGCTCTGGCGAATGGAATTCATCTGAAGGATTCAGTGATTTCCAAGACGATGGGATTTGTCGATCAGCTCCCGGCTTCTGGAACAGCTTCTATGCAAAGAGATATCGCAGACGGAAAGCCCTCCGAACTGGATTCGCAGAATGGAGCGGTCGTAAGATTAGGAAAAGAAAAAAATGTGCCAACACCGGTTCACACGTTTATCTATTACTGCCTGCTTCCTTCTGAATTGAAAGCGCGCGGAAAGATTCTGTAGCGCCGGCGGGCTCGCCGGCCAGGCGGCGATACCATTATCCTAAATTCTGATTCAGTACTTGCACGATTTCGTTCTTGGGACGATTTCCGATCAAAACGGTTTTGATTTCGCCGTTGCTGAATAGGATTAAGGTGGGAATCGATCGAACTCCGTATTTGGCTGCCGTTCGTTCGTTTTCATCGACATTCAGCTTTCCGACTTTCAAGCGCCCCGAGTAGCTGTCCGCAATGCTGGCAACTGTAGGCGCAAGCGCATGGCAAGGCCCGCACCATTCCGCCCAGAAATCAATAAGAACCGGCGTTTCTGATTTCAATACTTCCTGCTCCCAATTCGCATCTGTAACTTCTTTGATATTCTCAGCCATAATTTCCTCCTGAGACTCCACCGTCTCGGCAATAAAATAAGTTCAAAGCTCCAAAGTTTACGCTTGACGATCTAAGATTTCAACTGAATCGCCTGATCATAAAGGGACAGGTACCTCAAAGCAGAGCTTTTCCACGAAAAATTCGAGCGCATACCATTCTGAATCAATGCATTCCACGCGTGTTTGTCCTCGAATTTTCCTCTTGCCCTTTTGATCGCTTCCAAAAATGCATCGGATGTGTAAGATTCAAATTTGAAACCATTCCCGGTTTGACTTTGATCGCTCCATTCTTCCACAGTATCATCCAGACCGCCTGTGGCGCGAACGACAGGAATAGTTCCATATTTCAAGCTATACATCTGATTCAATCCACAAGGCTCGTAACGGCTCGGCATTAAAAATAGATCAGCCCCAGCTTCCAGCTGGTGGGCGTAGGGTTCGTCAAAGCTCAAGACCACGCTCACCTGGTCCGGATGCCTTGCCTCTAACTTCTGGAAAAATCTTTCGTATCGAGAACCTCCTGTTCCGAGTACCATCAGAAAAGTTTTCATATCGAGAATCGCATCGGCCACTTCTTCCACTAAATCTAAACCCTTTTGCATTGCAAAGCGGGTAATCATCGCAAGAACGGGACTGTCACTCTCCGTTTCAAAGCCGTTCATCGACAGCAGATGACGGCGGCACTCTGACTTCCCTGATAAGTCGCGAAAACTGTATTTCCTTACAATGTGTTCGTCCGTTTCAGGATTCCAAAGATCTTCATCGATTCCATTTAACACCCCGAATAACCTCTCCTTGCGGCTGCTTAAAACACCCTGCAGCTTGCAACCGAATTCATCCGTTTGGATTTCCTGACTGTAACGGTGACTGACAGTGGTCAGGATATCCGAGTACAATAACCCTGCTTTTATGAAACTTAGCGTGCCATAAAATTCCAGGCTGTCGGGAGTGAAATATTCAGGACCCAATTCTAAGAGTGAAAAACTTTCCCGGGGAAAATTACCCTGGTACGCAAGGTTATGAATTGTGAAAAGCACGGGTGTTTTCGTCAAGGGGTCGTGATAATAATGAGTCCGAAGAAACAATGGAAAAAGTGCTGTAGGCCAATCGTTGCAATGTAAGACGTCCGGGCGCTTTCCTTTCCTTTTAAAATATTCGAGGCAGGCACGTGTAAAAAATACAAAACGTTCGTCATTGTCGTCGTAACTACCGGAAGAATCGCCATAAATTCCTCCTCTTTGAAAATACTGCGGCGAATCAATGAATACGAACTGGACTCCTTCATGAAGTCCCTCAATGATCGAATATGTCACCTGCCTTCCGGCAAACTGAAGTCGCAGAGGACTGATTAAGCCTGTCGGAAGCATGGGTGCATATCCGTACAGCGGTATCATCAAAGTGACCTGATTACCCAGCTTAACGAGCGCCTTCGCTAACGAAGTAACCATGTCCCCGAGACCGCCGGTCTTCCCAAAAGGAACGGCTTCCGATGAAACGATCGCAATCTTTAACATGAACCTGCTCGATTATACATGTCGCAAACGCCACAGTGGACTGGCAGATAACGCCATCTCATTGTTGCACTTTCAAACATTAAGCCCGGTGCAGTATTGTGCAAGTGACTGGGTAACAAGACTTTAATTTTTGCATGATTCCTGGCATTGTTCTTGGAGTGTTCTGAATCGCGCGATAGGTGCATTTCGCGGACAGTACGTCGAACGAAGGAGACAAACATGGATAAAATTCGCGTAGCAATCGCAGGTGTAGGAAACTGTGCCAGTTCATTGGTACAGGGAGTGGAATACTATAAGTTAACAGCGCCAAATGATCTCGGACTTATGCACTACGAGATGTGCGGTTACAAACCATATGATATCGATTTTGTGGCCGCTTTTGATATAGACGCCCGAAAGGTAGGCCGTCCTCTTTCGCAAGCCATTTTCGCAAAGCCAAACTGCACGCAGGTTTTTTGCGCCGATGTTTCTGATAACGGTGTAACTGTTCAAATGGGAAAAATTCTGGATGGCGTTGCGGATCATATGCGTGATTATCCGGAAGAACGCAGTTTTGTTCCCGCAAATCTGCCCCCCTCTGACGTCGAATCAATTCTACGCGAAACTCAACCGGATGTTTTGCTTTGCTATCTGCCGGTCGGTTCGGAACATGCGGCGCGGTACTATGCAAAAGCCTGTTTAAATACGGGCGTAAGCTTCATCAACTGCATCCCGGTCTTCATCGTTTCCAATAAGGAATGGGCTGAAAATTTTAATAAAGCCGGAATCCCTGTTATTGGAGATGATGTGAAATCGCAGCTTGGAGCGACCATTCTTCATCGCACCCTGATGAAAATCTTCCAGGAACGCGGAATTCGAATTGAACGTACGTATCAGTTGAATACAGGCGGGAACACCGATTTCCTGAATATGTTAAACCGGCACAGGTTGAAATCGAAGAAAATTTCCAAAACCGAAGCGGTTCAATCAACAATGGAAAACCGGTTGAAGGATGAAAACATACATATTGGTCCTTCCGATTATGTGCCCTGGCAAAATGACAACAAAGTTTGTTTCATCCGAATTGAAGGGCGCGGTTTTGGCGAAGTTCCGATGCACATGGAATTGAGACTTTCGGTGGAAGATTCACCGAACAGCGCAGGCACAGCTATCGACGCAATTCGGCTGATCAAGGTTGCGCGCGACAGAAAAATTTCCGGTCCACTTTACCCATCATCGGCTTACTTGATGAAACATCCTCCAATTCAAATGGATGATAGTGAATCGCGCCGGCTGATTGATGAGTTCTTGGGTATCAAAGTGGAAGAAGTCTCCGACGCGTTAATGGCAGAAGCGATCTAAGGTCAGGAGAACCGCCAAGACGCGGAGGACGCCAAAAACCCAGAGAGTTTTTTTTGAAAGTCTTGGCGTCTTGGCGTATTTAGTGTCTTGGCGGTTACTAAAAGGCTTCTTTATTGACGATATACGGCATCTTTTTAGGGTCGCCATCATATCTGCGTTCGAGAAGGTCCACGACAGCCTGAGCGGTTCGTCCGCCCATTCCTACATTCGGATCAGGACTGAGTCGTGTCTGGCGTGCTCCGCTTGCAAAGTGATGAAACTTTCGAAGCTTCAAATTCAAGCGTGTATCCCGTAGCGGGCTATCCATTGGCAGCGGCTCGACTTCAAACACATCGAGCGCTGCCCCAGCGATCCAATCCTCCATCAATGCCTTGTACAGGGCCTTCTCATCTACAATCGGTCCGCGCGAGGTGTTGATCACGTAAGCAGTGTTTTTCATCATCTTGAACTGTGGTTCGCTCATCAAATGATAGGTGGGATTTTTACTTTCGTTCGGCATCAATAAGGGAACATGCAAAGTCACATAATCCGCATTTTGCAGAGCCTCTTCAAAGGAAACATACCGAATTGTCTGGCGGTTCATTACGAATTTTGCCTCCGCGCGCTGATCCATCATTTTTTGAACCGTCTCTACAAATGAGTGATCCTGATAGTCCGAATCAAAGCAAAGCACATTCATGTCAAATCCTACTGCCTTCTTGATAAAGGATTTTCCGATTCGACCTGTCCCTATCACAGCAACCGTACGTCCGGTTACTTCATCACCAAGAAACGGTTCATACGGATGCCACGACGGCCATTTCCCTTCTTCAACCAGGCGTTCGGAAGGATAAAGCTTGCGGGCTACGGCCCCCATGATAAAGAATGCGAATTCGGCAGTCGCGTCGGTTAAAACATCTGCCGTGTTGCTAAAAGGGATCTTGTACTTGTTTGCGGCATTGCGATCGATATTATTAAACCCGACTGCATCTTGAGCCACAATTTTCAAAGTATCCTTGCCCGCTGCAAAAACTTCTTCATCGATAGGATCACGCAATGTTGTGATGAGTGCATCGATGCCGGATCGCACTTTTTCAAGGATCAAACTCTTTGGCGGAGCTTCGACCTTGTCGTAAACTTCAAGATCATACCCACGGCTGCGCAAAACTTCGAGCGGTTCTTTCCCGATATCGGCAGTAGCAAAGATTCTGATTTTTTCACCCATATTTTTTACCACGGAGTCACGGAGATCACTGTGATATAAAACCGATTTTCTCCGTGTTCTCTGTGACTCCGTGGTGAAAAATCACACAGGGATCAGTTTATGACTGCGTAGAGTTTTGTGAATACGAGCCAGAGCTTCTGCAATTTTTTCTCTGGAATTTGCATAGGAAAACCGTAAATATCCCTCGCCATTTGCGCCGAACGCTGTTCCGGAAAGACAAGCCACTCCCCCTTCTTCCAGAATCAAGTCCGCAAGCTTCTTGGAAGGAATACCGAGTTTCTTTACATTTGGAAAAGCATAGAAGGCTCCATCAGGAGTCTTGCAACTGAAGCCGGGCACATCATTCAATCCTTTGACGATAAAATCGCGCCGCTCTCGGAAAACTTCGATCATCTCTTCCGGTTTCGATTGATCCCCGCGCAAAGCCTCCAGACCGGCTAATTGAGTAAACGTAGACGTGCAAGAAGTTGCATTTGTTTGAAGTTTGCAAACCTGCTGCGCAAGGTCTTGACGCATGACTCCATAACCCAGACGCCAACCTGTCATCGCAAAAATTTTTGAAAATCCATCCAGAATGATCGTTCGTTCCTTCATCCCTGGAAGAGAAGCGATTGAATGATACTCAGAGGTGTAAAGAATTCTCCTGTAAATTTCATCGGACAGGATCATGAAATCGTGATTCTTTACCAGATCGGCGATTCGCTGAATGTCGGAACGCGGAATCACTCCACCCGTCGGATTGTGAGGGGAATTCAGAATGAGAAGCTTGGTTTTCGAGCTGATTCTTTTCTCCAGCTCATCAACATCCAGACTCCAATTGTTTTCCTCCTTCAGCGAAATCGGAATCGCTTTGGCGCCAAGGTACTGAATCATGGATTCGTAAATAGGAAAGCCGGGATTTGGATAAAGGACTTCATCTCCCGGATCGACAAGCGCGAGAATTGTAAAAAAAATGATTGGCTTTGCGCCGGGTGTAACAACCACTTCCGCCGGATCGACTTGAATGCCCCGGGTACGGGCTGTATCCTCGGCGATTGCCTGGCGAACTTCCGGTAATCCTGCCGAAGGTCCATAATGATGGGCGCCATGACGGAGCGCATGTACGGCAGCATCGACAATGTTATCAGGTGTGTCGAAATCCGGCTCCCCGATCTCCAGATGAACGATGTCCTTGCCTTGCGCTTCGAGTTGGCGAGCGCGAACAAGAACATCAAAAGCCGTCTCTGTGCCGAGACGAGACATCCGTTCGGACAATTTCATATCGCCGATATTATACGCAAACTTGAAGAGAATTGGCAGATACTGTATAAAGCAGTCAGTCATGAGTTATGAGCGATGAGTCATGAGTCCTACCAATGATAGACGGTAATTCTCATTGCTCATAGCTCATTGCTTTGGCACTGAATAAAGGAGTAGCGAATGGATGAATTGTTAGCGCAGGATCAGCGTGACTTGAAATACCGGGCACGCGAAGTGGCGGAGAAATATGTCCGACCGCAGGCAGCACAATTAGACCGGGAAGGAAAATACCCCTGGGAAATCATGCAAAAGATCGGTGAATATGGATTGATGGGCGTTTGGGTTCCTAAAGAATATGGCGGCGGTGGCGGCGGAGTTATGGAACTCTGTCTCGTGGTTGAAGAACTCAGCAAAGCGTGTGGAGGCGTTGGAGTTGCATATGCTGTAAACGCGTTAGGCTCTTTTCCGATCATGATTGGGGGGAACGAGGAACAAAAAAATACTTATCTTCGCGATGTTGCAACCGGTAAAAAGTACATTGCGTTTTGTTTGTCCGAAAAAGAATCCGGCAGCGATGCGGGCAGTTTGAAAACAACTGCCACTCGTGATGGGGATTCTTACATCATTCATGGCGATAAGAAATGGACAACCAATGCAAACGCTGCAGAGCTGTACACCGTCTTTGCCAATTTCAATCCGGAGAAAGGGATGCGGGGCATTTCCGCATTTCTTGTTGAGAAAGGTCATCCCGGATTTACGATCGGAAAAGAAGAAGATAAGATGGGGATCCGGTGCGTCCCAGTTCACGAAACACATTTCAATCAATGCCGTGTCCCTGCTTCCCAAATGCTTGGCAAGGAAGGAATGGGATTCATGCTGGCGATGGCAACTCTGGACAGAGCCCGTCCGGGAGTTGCAGCTCAGGCTCTCGGACTGGGTCAAGGTGCGCTCGATCTTGCATTGGATTATGCGTCGAAGCGCAAACAATTCGGACAGAACTTGCTCGGTTTTCAAGCCATTCAATTCATGCTTGCAGATCACGCTACAGAATTAGAAGCCGCACGCCAGCTCGTGTATGCTTCCGCGCGTGCTGTTGATTCCGGCATCAAAGGATTTTCAAAGCTATCCGCAATGGGAAAACTCTTTGCCAGCGATGTTGCGATGAAAGTCACCACAGATGCGGTTCAAATCTTCGGAGGTTATGGCTACTGCAGAGATTATCCGATTGAAAAGTACATGAGGGATGCGAAGATCACGCAGATCTATGAAGGAACCAATCAGATCCAGCGGCTCGTAATCGCAAGGACTTTGATCAAGGAATTAGCAAGCAAAGGTGAAAGCTAGTCCATCGGTTTTGTGGGGTGGGCCTCCGTGCCCGCCGATGATGCAGAGTTGTCGGGCAGGGACGCCCGACCCACGTTTTTGATAACACTTAGAATCGCTTCGTCGCTTGCTTCGTGAGTGATCACGCAGGATGGACCGATCAGCCATTTGTTGATTGAAGCAAGTGGGCGGCAATCTTCGGCAACGCGTTTCCAATCCACCGCAAGCTTGACGGGATCCACGCCCCCCAGAACGAATTTTCCAGTCTGGTGCGCGACCTGAGCCGGTGAAGGAACGCCATCGGCGAAAAAATCATAGCTATATATATCGACGGGATAATTTAGCATCCGGTCTAAATGGGTATGCTCACCGCAGATGTGTAAAATTAAAAGTGCATTCCGTTCCTGCAATGGACTTAGAATCGGCAATTCGTATGCACTGCCGAATTCTTCGTATTCGCTCCACGTCATCCAATCAGAGTTGGCCCACTTCGTAGCAAAAAAAAATCCATCAGCACCGGCGGCCAGAGAATGCAACGCAAAATGCAGGAACGTTTTTTGAATCTTACCTAAAAGACTATGAATTGCTGCTGGAGCGCTTTTCCTCAAAGCATTGAAAGACTCACGTCCGGTCATCAACCGGTGGGCAATTTCAATCGGGGAGAATATGGTTTGCACAATCGGCAAGTCTGGCCCGAAGTACTGCCGCAGATTCCGCGTAACCTGTAGCTGTTCACCCAGAGCCCCTTTTGCAGGGTCCAGAATCGTGATTCGGTCCACGTCTTCAGCTCGCGTCACAACCGTTAATCGCAGTTCGGGCTCACGACGCTCATCATCAAAAAACTCGTATTCCGCACCCCAATCCAGAACGTGATAACACGCAGGAGGATTCAATTTCAGAAAGTCCCACTTCCATTTTTCCTGCCAGTGAATCATGGAAGAAGTAAGCTGATCGACTGTTTGCTCGCGGTTGTAAAAATGGCGCCAGAGACTCATCCATCTGTATTCCGGTAATTTCTTTTTCATTCTTCCAACAATTTGTTCTCAAGAATTTGTGAAGGACTGAAACCTTCCATCTGTAGATAATAGTCCGCCGCATCATAAAGAGCCTGCGCAGGAATCAATCCGATCAATTCCGTTCCCACGATATTCACCCCGTAACGCGCAGCTTCGCGCCGGACCATCTCAACAGCCCGAAATACAGGAGTCTTTTTGTAATCGGTCAGGTTCATTGAAACCTGTGCAATATTGCGATCGTGCAATATGACGCCCATAGCCTTTACAAAGCGTAAACCGCCGCTCGAATGCCGGACCGCTTTTGCAATTTTATTAGCGATCTCTAAGTCCGGCGTACCCAGGTTGACGTTAAATGCAATCAGAGGCATGCGTGCTCCGATCACAGTAACACCGAATGTTGGATGCAGCTGTGCTGGTCCGGCGTCAGGCTTCCATTCCTCTTTCTGAATTTTTTCCGCGAAACCCTCAAACTCCCCTTTCCTGATGTTTGCGAGATCGCGACGCGCTTCTGTGGATGCCGCAAATTCATAAAAATAAACCGGAATTTTGAATCGTCCTGCGACTTCTCTGCCCAGATCTTTTGCGAGCCCCACACAATCCTCCATTGTCATATTCTTGATCGGTATGAAAGGAGTAACATCCACCGCTCCGGCACGCGGGTGCTCGCCCCGATGCTCGCGAAGATCGATTTCACGCAGGCAAACTTCGTAAAGTTTTAAGAGCTGCTCTCTTAATCCTTCCGGTGATCCGGCCAGACTGATCACGGTGCGGTTATGATCCAGATCCGGCTTAACATCCAGAATGCGAGTATCGGCGATGCCCTGAATCTCTTTTAAAATTCTTTGGAGGACGTCCGTTCTTTTCGCTTCGCTTATATTCGGCACAGACTCTACAATTTTGTTCAGGCTCATTCAACCTCCTTAAGGAGCGCGGGCGTCCCGCCTGCATTAAGGGCCGCAGGCATCTTGCCCGACTAGGCGTTACTATTGTGAAAGGTTTCAGTGAAAGATACAATGATTTCACATGTACGTAAGGCTCGTC
This sequence comes from uncultured bacterium, assembly GCA_963771165.1. Classification (GTDB taxonomy): domain Bacteria; phylum Acidobacteriota; class HRBIN11; order JAKEFK01; family JAKEFK01; genus JAKEFK01. The sequence goes on from CAVYSN010000022.1 coordinate 101,173, forward strand.
ATAGTTCTCGTACTGCTCGGGGGCCTTTTTTCAGCGTGCAAGGATCCGGCTCCGCCTGCGGTCTCACAAAAAAAACCACTGGTTATCCTTGTTGGTACCGATCTGTCGACTTTCGATCCACAAATTTCTTTCGAAGTCGACAGCAGTTACGTTTTGGTAAACATATTTGACTCATTGGTGGAATTTGATGCTTCTTTTCGACTTTCTCCGGGGCTCGCAAAGCGATGGACCAATCCGGATGATCGAACCTGGCGATTTTATTTGAATGAACAAGCCAGCTTTTCTGATGGAACTCCCCTGAAGGGTTCCGATGTGAAATTCAGCATTGAAAGAATAAAATCGCTGAAAAACTCTGACTTGCGCGGCTTCGCTGAACACATTAGCGAGATCCGCATTTTAAATGATCACACCATCGACATCAAAACCGATCGCCCGTTCAGCATTCTAAGTAATCTCGTTTTCATTCCAATTCTTTCCGAAAAGAATGTAAAGGCAGCAGGTGACCAAATGAATGAACGCCCTGTCGGCACCGGCCCTTATAAGTTAGCATCACGGGTAAAGGGCAAAAAAATTACCCTGGCCGTCAATGAATTTTACAAACCAAAACCGGAAATCGACACGGTTGAATTTGTCATCAGCAGTGATGTCGAACGAGTACTCGAAAATGTGCTCACAATGAAACCAGATGTCACGCTTACTCTTCCCTTTCGTAAAATTGAAGAATTCCAAAAGCAGAATCCCCCTGACCTGAAATTGTTGAGATCAAATGGCATTACTGTCGAGTATCTGATCTACAACCTGAAACCTTCAATACCCGGATTTGAGAAGAATCCGTTGCTGGACATCAACCTCCGAAAGGCTCTGGCGCAAGGGATCGACCGCGCGGAAATTGTTCAAACCATTTTTAAGGGTTTCGGACGTCTTGCGACTCAATTAATTGCACCCGAAGTTTTCGGATACGATTCAAACATTCGACCGCCGGAATATAATCCTGTGGAAGCGAAGCGGCTCATCCAGGAAGGCGGATACAGCGGTCTGGAAGTTCCCATCTACACCCTGAAGGGGGGCAGTTACAGGTTTGAAAATTTACTCATTCGATATTGGAGTGAGATCGGAGTGAAGCCTTCCCTCCGGATCTGGAAAGATGCGAATGAAATGAACCATGCTTTAAACGCCGGAGACTTTGTGTTGGCCCTTGGCGGCTATGTTTGCACGAGCGGTGATGCCGGAGAATTATTGACTTTTGGCTTGCACACGCGGACCGAACGGGGTAGTTACGGAAAGGGTAATTATGCTCATTACAGCAACCCTGAAGTGGATCGCATTATTGAGGAGAATCTGCGAGTTCTGGATGCAAAAGCGAGACTCGATATGATCCAGCGTGCGATGCGAACCGTAAGCGCGGAAATTCCTTACTTACCCCTTTTGATTTATGACGACGTATACATCGTCTCAAAGAAAATCTACTGGACCCCGCCGGCTAGCGGCGAACTCAAGATCCGCAACATCGCGTATCGTTGATACGGCTATCTACTGCAGTTTCTCCAGTTTCTCCTTCGCATCAGCTATCTTTTTCTTTGTGGCGGCGAGCTTATCATCAGGAGCGCCTGCTTCCAACTCCTTTCGATATTTAGCATCCCAAGCCTTAACGAGCTGTTCGAGCATCAATCTTTCGTCGTTGTTCGAAAGCTGCTTCGTGCCCTTCGAACGGTAATGAGACAACGCCTTTTTTGCCTTCGACAGTTCGATTTGGGTTTCTTGAGAAGGGCTAACCTGGTTCTTGTCATGCAAAGCTGAAATCCACGCATCAAACGCCTGTTCTGTCGGATCCGAAGAGGGGGGCTGGGAAGCCGTTTGGGCATTGCGGTTTTGTTTTGCTACGTCCGCCAAAGCTGAAGGCTCTGTTCCAGTCCTCTTGCTGGTAGCAGGACCCGGCCGATCCATGGTTCGGACGTCATCCTTCGACAGGTAATCGGCATTCAGTTGCTTCATGCGTTCGAGATCCAGCGTCTCTTTCTTGTACAGGAGTCTCGCCCCGCTACTGATGATCGTTACGGAGGTTTCATCTTCAGCGACCAGTTTACCTTCTATGATTTTTCCATTCTTCTTAACCACCACTTTGAACTCTGCAAAACAAAGAAGTGGAATAGCAAGAAGAAGAATCAGGATCAGTGAACGGGAAATGGTTCTATTTAACATAAAACTAGCATAATTCTTCTAGCGTTTGACTGCAATTCCCATGACTTCGAACCTGGCGTTCCGTAACAGAGGTCCCGACCCGATAAAAGCTCGAGCGGGAAAATTCTTGGAAAAATAGGTCCGGTAAACGCCGTTAAATTGGTCGTATAGATCCAGATTTGGACAAAACACTTGAACGGAAACAAGGTCGTCCATACTCATCCCTGCAGCCTGCAAAGTCGCTTTCATTCCGTCCAAAATGAGTCGAATTTCCGCCTCGACATCTTCCGGGACCTTGCCCGTTGCCGGATTCACGCCAAGACGCCCGGCCAGATACAGTGTGTCTCCTGCCAGAACTCCGTCGCTGAACGGCAGCTGAGGATTCTTGTTCGGTAGATTGATAAAGCGGTTCATCCCGTCTTTCTGTGAATAGACGAACACACTGTTGGTAAGAATAAGAAACAGAACCAGTATCCAATAAGACTTTTTCATTCGCTCCTCCTGCTTTAGCATTCTACCGAAATTTCAAAAGTAATTGGACAACGCGATGAGCTTAGACGACCAGAATCATCACGCCATCAATGTGTGACGAATGGAGGGCGTCGAATTTTCCTGGCGCAGGAAATGTCAAGATTCTTTACGGAGGCAGTCTGGATATAGCCGGCAATAATATTTTCGATGCATCCCGTCATTCCATTAAAAGAATGGCTTGCTTCCTCTGCTGTGACCGGAAGAGAGTTAGGAAGAGTCAACGCGGCTTCCTGCGCAAGTCTTGGAGGCGTTACAGGATCCAACCCGCCGGAAATGAGCAGAATCGGGAGATCTGAACGAACCGGCTCGTGGTAGTTTTTTGGAATCTGACCGCGTGGCCAGACTTCGCATGCTTTTTCGATTGCACGAAACCAGGTTATTCCGTGGAAAGTGCCTGCTGTTTCTCTCTGCGCGGCTTCCCTTGTCACAAATGGGATTTCTTCGCTGCAATAAATTGTAAAAAACATTCCTAAGCTGATTTCTTCATTCAATCCTTGCCGAATCTTGAACGCAGTTTGCGCGAAGGGAATATAATCACCCTGATAGGCGCGATGAATCATCAGAGGAAGTTGAGTCATTGCAACGGGTGCATGCAGGAGAGATCGCAACGCAAAGGAAATATTTTCGTGCGATAAAAGTACTTCGACCGCCGGGTCGGACAACTGAACAGACATGGGCGCCTGGCTCACTTTTTTAATCACTGTTTCATACTCCTTTGGCAATTGAGGAAAAGCATCGGCACATTCCTTCTGCTCGGCACAAGCATGAATGGTTGATTGCAAAGATCCTTCGGCGTCTTTTGCTGTTGTTATGGAGATCCGCGCTGTTGGTGGTACAACGCCTTTCAGCACAATCGCACGAAGGGACTCGGGGCGCATCCGGAGATATTGCAAAGCCACTATCGAGCCATAAGAAGTCCCGTAAAGATTAATCTTTTCATGCCCCAACCACTTCCGCACTTCTTCCAGATCAAGAACGGCCTGTTCCGTTGTATACATTCGAAGATCTGCTCTTTTTTCCAGACCCCGCCTGCATTCCCGCACCTTTTCCACAGGAAAGAGTTGGTTAAAATATTCTCCGATGCCTTTCGACGGATCAATCCAATTGCAATACAATCCGTTTGATTTCCCCGTTCCTCGCTGATCAACGAGAACGATATCCCTATGATCCCGGATCTTCGCGAAAGTTGTGGAGTAGAACTCTGCGAGACGCGTTGCTGCCTGTCCCGGCCCACCCTGTAATATGAATAAAGGCTCCTGGACATTTTGCCGATTCACAGCAGGAAGTATTGCTATGTTCAAATCGATTCTTCTACCATCTTTCAATTCGCGATTCTCAAGAACGGAAAATATACCGCAAAGATTTTCACCCGCAACATCCTTCAGCTCGCATGGCTTTAATTCGTTTGGATATGCCCAGAGTGTGACCGGCATCGAAGAAAGCATCAGTAATAGTAATAGGTCTCGCATGTTTCTTTTCTTAATAATCCGATTCTTCAAATCGCCGAATGGCAACAAAAAGCCCTCCGATACCGATTGTCAAAATTATGATCAGTGATCTCCATGGGAATGAACCTGTCTCTAATGCATCGATTAGATGCTGTGGTAACCAGAACCGGATGAATCGGACCTTTTCCAGGAGGCCAGTTACAAACCAGAGACTGAAAACCAGAACGGCTGTCCTCAATTTGTCCTGTATGAAAGCGGTTACGGCAAGCGTAGCGCCAACCCACGGAAAAGTGAGTAGTCCTAACAGCAGGGTTCCAGCCACCGCTCGCGTTATCGGATAGGTGTGACCAAATACGAGTCCGCCCAGCATGATGAGAACTGAGGCGACGCTGGAAAGCACCATAACAAGGAACAAAGCAAGACCGGCTTGATAAAGAATCCAGCGCCGGCGTTCGACCGGAAGACTCAAGGTTAGAAAAATTGTGCGGGATTTCTGCTCCGTCATCACACCTCCCAGCGCAAAAACGACAGCAAAAGCGGCGACGAATTGCACTTCACGAAACCAACCTTCATCCATAAATAAGCGGTAATCGGATGCATATGCCTGAAGCCGTTTCCATTCTTCTGCGGGTAATTCCGGTTTGAGCCAGGACAGAAGCGTTCCTGTCAGAGGGAAGAAAAGAATTAGCGCCAGCACTGTCAGAATCATGAGGCTTAAGCACAGAAAGAATCGTACGCGCAGATCAAACCAGATCTTCCAGAGAATCATAATCAATGCCTCCTTGCTTCCGAACTGCTGCCAGATAAATTTCCCGCAAATTCATGTCGTAAACGTGAAGCGGTGTCTGTCCGGTCTTTTTGAATCTTTCATTCCATGCGGGAAATTGGCTTGTAACAATCCGCGACACCAGTCCGCTTCGGGTTACATCAACGACTCCTTCCGCATACGGATCCGATGCATCGTGACCGGTGATCTCAATGATTTTCCAATTTCTTCGCATCTCATCCAGATCGCCGCTGAGGAGCAATTTCCCATGGTTCATAATCGTCACGCCGTCACAAATTCTTTCTACTTCGTCCAGCCGGTGGGACGCGATCACGGCGCTTCTTTCGCCCCGGCTGAGCCAGTGTGTGAGCAACCCCAGGATTTCCTCCTGGCTTACCGGATCCAATCCTTCCGTCGGTTCATCCAGGAAAAGAATGCGCGGGTTGCTCGCAAAAGATACTGCAAGCCACAACTTCGCGCGGGTTCCTTTAGAAAGTTGCCGGATTTTTTGCTCCATCGGGAGTTGCCAAACTCGCAAGATTTCATTCAGGAGTTTTTCCGACCAATTTGGGAAAAAACTGGAGTAAAAACGAATCAATCGACCGACAGTCATGTCGTTGTATAAAAACTTGTCTTCCGAAACGAAAGCGACCTGGCCTCTGATTTCAACAGACCTGTTTTGAATATCGAGGCCTAGAACTTCAGCGGTTCCCGACGTCGGACGCGTTATGCCGAGCAGCATCTTCAATGTGGTTGTCTTTCCTGCTCCGTTCGGGCCAAGCAGTCCGCACAGGGAACCTTCGGGAACAGACCAACTCAGATGGTCAACGGCCGTTTGATCTGCGAATCGTTTGGTGAGATCTTGCGTGCGTATCAAATCCATCGCTCACACCTCCCTGTGTTTTCTGTATTTTTTCATTGCCTCTCGAATCAAGTCGAACACCTCATCTTCAGTGAAATTCAGGACACGCGCTTCGGTTAAAATCTGATCGATGAATGGTTGCAATCGCTTTCTCCTTTCCGATAGCAGCATGCCTGGAGGAGATACTTTCACAACAGTTCCACGTCTTGAATTGCCGTCTACAAGTCCGTTCTGTTCCAGTTCCCTGTAGGCGCGCGCTACTGTGTTCGGATTGATTACCAATTTCACCGCCAGATCGCGGACCGTGGGCAATTGATCGCCCGGTTTTAAAACCCCTGTTGTAATCGCGTGTTTGATCTGCCTCACCAGCTGCTCGTAAATCGGCTCGCCCGAACCGGTTCGAACCTGGAACATCTCGACTCCTTTTGTACTAATGTCTTAATACAATACGATTGTAGACCGGAAAAGGTTCTGAAGCAAGGGTCAAGGATTAGTCGCGCGGGAAACGCTTGAGGAGGTTGAGAAGCGCTCTCGCAGAAGCGGGAACCGGTCCGCCTTCCAGCAACAATTTCTTTTCATTCACTCTGCGCCCGTACAGATCTTCATTATCACCGCGATCCGGCTTCAAAACAGAACCGTTGATCGAGACGCCCGCAAAAAGGCCCCGGCTTCGGGCATAAGAAAGAATTTCCGCGCGCATTTTCGCGTCCGTTGCAGCGGTGGCCGTTCGCCCTTTTGGTCCGGCTGCCGCTGAACCATCCACACCAATAGTGAATTTGCTCTCCAGCAATTTTTCAATCCCCTTCTTGTTCATAATCAACAAGACAAGATCTGTTGCAGAGCCACCCGCCTGCAGTCCCCAGCTTCCTCCTTTAATAGAAGCCATGATCGGTGGAGACCAGCCACGGTCCAAACGGCACACGATCGGTCCTTTGCCGTAATTTCCGCCAATTCCAAGCGCCGCTTTTTTCATGGAGGGAATAATCACCACGCATTCCGCATCCTCCAGAAGGTCCTGTGGTATGCCTTCCGGAATGTTCAAAATCTCCTCCAGAACTTCCGTCGCGTTCTGAAGACGCTCGATTTGATCCCTTTTCGAAGCAAACGCAGGAAGCGTGATACACAAAATCAAAGCCACAATCAGATTTTTCATATCTTCTCCATTCCTATATAGAGGAACACGAAATTTTTTTACAGAAGATAGCGAAGGTAACGAAGAATCAGAATCCTTTCGCTATCTTCGCTTGCTTCTGTAAATACAAGACACCCCTACGGGGATATTATTTTGAAATAATCAAAAAGCAATATTCGCACCCGAAAGCCGATAATCAATCGGAGGGAATTATGAAAGCCGGTCGATCAGTCGATGGAGTTGATTACCCGGATGTTGGGCAACAGATCAGCGATCTCGTCTCCCAACAGGCAGGGGAAACGGAAGGACAGAGCGTCAAAGCGCTTGTTCCAAGAAAACGTGTTGGTGAATATTCGGCGATTGTTTCAACGTTGTTTACCTGCAGATTTGAATTCCGTTGAAGATCCGAGAAATTCATTCAGGAACGATCAACTCATTCGCTGGATGAACTTCCTCAATGTGCCATCCTATTTCTCTTTCTCATGACGTAAATGTTCTTCTGACCATATTCGATAGCCGCCCTCGAAAGCATTGATGTTGTTTCCCAGATGACATTTCGGTGGCAGCTTTTTCAGTAGCTTTGCATTTCCACCGCCTAAAACAACGTACTCGGCTGAGAGTGCATTCATTAATAAGGTTGCAACTTTCCCAACGTGATTCCGCCATTTACTCTTCCCGAGTCGTTCCAGGCCTCGCTTGCCGACATAATCTTCGAAAGTTTTACCTCTTCTATAAGGTAAATGAGCAAGCTCCATTGGTTCCAGGTGTCCTTCCATGATCAGCGCAGACCCAAGTCCGGTGCCGAGTCCCAGGAACAACATGCGGCCTCCTTTATAACTGCCCAGGGCTTGCATTGCCGCATCGTTGATCAGTTTCACAGGACACCCAAAAGCCTTCTGAAAATCGAAACGCATCCAACCGCTTGCAAGGTTTTTGGGCTCTTTCAACGCACGACCATCAATTGTGGCTCCGGGATAACCGATGGAAACAGCATCATATTTCCAATCCGCGATTGCTTTCTTTACAGTGCTAACCATTCGTCCCGGTGTCAACGTAGGGCCGGAAGGAATCTTCCGGACCTCGCTTTGTCCTGTTGCGAGAATTTTTATGTTTGTCCCGCCAATATCTAGTACGAGAATCTTTGGTGATTTCTTATCAGGTGCGGATACCATACATGCTCTCCTGGTTGTTAACTAATATTTTCGTTCTAATAGATTCAACTTCTTGAGGCGCCGAATGTGACGTTCTTCTCCGGTGAAGACTGCGGAAACGTAAGCACGGACAAGTTCTTTCGCCATTTCCGGTCCGATCACACGACCGCCCAGCACCAGAACGTTCATGTCATCGTGTTCTACGCCCTGATGAGCGGAATAAGTATCATGACAAAGGCCTGCGCGAACTCCGTTAATCTTGTTTGCTGCAACGGAGGCGCCGACACCGCTTCCGCAGATTACGATACCCCTTTCCGCCTGTCCATCCCGAACGGCAACCCCCACCTTCTCGGAATAATCAGGATAGTCCACGGGATCTGTGTTGTACGTTCCTAAATCCACCGGATCATGGCCCAGTTCCCGCACAAACTCCACTATCAAACTTTTGAGGTCAAAACCGGCATGATCTGATCCAATAGCTATTTTCATGGTTAATCGGATAATACCACAGGATCTGAGCGGCAAGCGGTTTCTGCGAAAATCAACACGTTGGCTCGATGAATCGCGCCACTACCCGAAGGCTTCCGGGGAAAGGTTGAACGCGGGAGCGTGAACCTCGGACCCACCAATAGCGTGAATCGCATATCCGTGGACTCCAAAAAGAGGGAGTATACTAATTTTGGACAATCCGTTTTTAACTCGAAGAACCGAACTGTCGGATCTTTACAAACTAATTCGTTAGAATTTATTCATTCGGAAGGGGACGATGAAGCAAATGGACAGCACCGGGTTTGATCCGGAAAGATTGCGATTGGCCGCGGACGATGCTCGAACGGAACACTGGAAAAGATGGGGCCCTTACCTGAGCGAACGTGCCTGGGGTACCGTGCGTGAGGATTACAGCGCGCATGGGACCGCCTGGGATTTTTGTCCTCACGATCATGCCCGCTCGAAAGCTTTCCGCTGGGGAGAAGACGGACTAGCCGGCATTTGCGATCGTCATCAATTCATTTGTTTTGCCATGGCACTTTGGAACGGTAATGATCCCATCCTGAAAGAACGTCTCTTTGGTTTAACTGGAAATGAAGGCAATCATGGAGAAGATGTAAAAGAATACTATTTCTACCTGGATTCCACGCCCACTCATTCTTATATGAAGTATCTCTATAAATATCCGCAGCTAGCATATCCCTATAGCTGGATTGTGGAGGAAAACAAGCGTCGGAACCGGCAGGCTATGGAATTCGAGTTGATCGATACAGGAGTATTTGAAGAAAACCGATACTTCGATGTCTTTGTCGAATACGCCAAGGTCGCACCGGAAGATGTTTTAATCCGTTTTCGGATCGTGAATCGCGGACCGGATCCGGCTCCCTTGCATTTGCTCCCTACGATCTGGTTTCGGAACACATGGTCCTGGGGAATCGATCCGCATAAACCTGGCCTTCACAGACGAGACCCATACGACGGCAGCCAAGTGATTCGTTTAAACCACACACCCTATTATCGTTTTCGCTGGCTCTATTGCGATGGAGCTCCAGAACTCCTTTTTACGGAAAACGAAACCAACAAAGAAAGACTTTCAGGAACCCCGAATGATTGTCCTTTTGTAAAAGATGGAATCAATAATTATGTCGTTCATGGGCAAAAACATTTGGTGAACCCCGAATATGCAGGAACCAAAGCCTCAGCCTATTACATCCTTACTTTAGCTCCGGGAGAGGAAAAGGAAATTCGTCTTAGGCTGACAAACCAGGATCTGGAGCGAACCAACCAAAGACCATTTGGCATCAATTTCGAGCGAACGTTTGAGAATCGGCAGAAAGAGGCCGATGTTTTCTATTCATCCTTGATCCATGAGGATCTTTCTGCTGATGCAAAGAATGTGATGAGGCAGGCGTTTGGAGGACTCCTATGGACAAAGCAATTTTATCATTACGACGTGGACAGATGGTTGAAGGGCGATCCGGCGTCTCCTGCTCCTTCCGACAGGAAGCAAGGTAGGAACAAAAATTGGACTCATCTTTACAACGCAGACGTAATTTCGATGCCTGATAAATGGGAATATCCTTGGTATGCAGCCTGGGATCTTGCTTTTCACTGTATTCCCCTTTCGCTGGTGGACATGGAGTTTGCCAAGAACCAGCTGATTCTTTTTCTTCGCGAGTGGTACATGCATCCCAGTGGCCAGCTTCCCGCGTATGAATGGGCATTTGATGATGTCAATCCGCCCGTTCACGCCTGGGCCGCATGGCGTCTATACAAGATCGAAAAGAAGCGTTACGGTAAAGGAGATGTTGCGTTTCTGGAACGGGTTTTTCACAAACTGTTGTTGAATTTCAGCTGGTGGGTCAATCGCAAAGACGCAGCAGGAAGAAATGTCTTTCAGGGAGGCTTCCTTGGGCTCGATAACATCGGAATATTTGATAGAAGCGCGCCACTACCGACCGGAGGACACATAGAACAATCCGATGCCACGAGTTGGATGGGAATGTACTGTTTGAACATGATGGCGATCGCATTAGAACTCGCACGGGAAAGACCGGTTTATGAAGATGTAGCCAGCAAGTTCTTCGAACATTTTGTGCTGATCTGTGAAGCCATTAACAATATCGCCGGTGAACATATTGCGCTTTGGGACGATTTTGACGCTTTTTATTACGATGTTCTTCTCACACCGCGAGGCCGACGGATTCCGATCAAAATTCGATCGATGGTCGGTTTGATTCCGCTCCTGGCTGTTGAGACTCTGGACACAGAAATTCTGGATCGGCTACCCGGTTTTGCCAAACGAATGCAGTGGTTCATCGAAAACCGGAGAGACCTAAGCTCACACATTGAAACGAAAACAGAAGAAGGTCATGTTCGACGATTGCTTTCTTTGGTCAACCGAGTGCGGTTGAAACAGGTACTGAAATACATGCTGGATGAAAACGAATTTCTCTCGCCTCACGGGATTCGCTCACTGTCACGATGTCACGGCACGAATCCCTATATTGCCTTTGTTGGGGGAAATGAATACCGGGTGGATTATGAACCGGCAGAGTCCACAACGGGAGTTTTTGGCGGAAATTCCAATTGGCGAGGACCGATCTGGTTCCCTGTAAATTTTCTCCTCATCGAGGCATTGCAAAAGTTTCACTATTATCTTGGCGATCGTTACAAGGTGGAATTTCCAACAGGATCGGGACAATTCCTTACTCTCTGGGATGTAGCAGCAGAGATCTCCCGCCGATTAACACGCATTTTTTTACAGGACGCCAACGGAAAACGGCCCGTTTACGGTGGTGCCGAAAAATTTCAATCGGATCCACACTGGCGAGACCTGATCCTTTTTTATGAGTTTTTCCATGGTGACAATGGGGCAGGAATCGGAGCCAGTCACCAAACCGGTTGGACCGGACTCGTGGCAAAATTATTGGATCAAAGTGGCGGTTAGCTAGGAGCGCAGGCGTCTGGCCTGCATTAACCAATGGACTCAGTATCACAGGAACCGAAGCATCTGCAGTTTAATGCTGCTGAATTGGGAGTTCTGGCACATCTCTATCGTGGTGAAATGTACCGGAGTAAAGTTTGGCGTTCCAGATTGGATGGGACAACAAACTGGGCTGTTGGAACGACCGGCATCGGATTGTCTGTTGCATTCAGCAACCCTGTAAATTCGCCGTTAACTCTCCTTCTGGTTGGATTCCTTGTGTTGGTGTTTCTCCTCATTGAGACAAGGCGATATCGTTACTTTGATATCTGGCGCACGAGAGTCCGGCTGATGGAAGTTTGCTTTTATGGCCCAATCCTTCGAGGACAAGGAGTCCGCGCTGAGAACGATTGGAATCTGGCTCTTGCGCGGGATTACGATACACTCCGTTTTCATATTGGTTTTTGGGAGGCCTTTGGACGGAGATTGCGTCGCAATTACGCATGGATTTTTGGAATTTTGGGAATCAGCTTTTTCGCAAAAATTGCCATCCATCCAATCCCTTTATCAGGAACCGAGGAATTTTGGAGAAGAGCTTCGGTGGGACCTTTGCCCGGACAAATCATCATTCTGTTCGGTCTCCTTTATTATGCGGGCCTTCTACTAGTCGGCATGGTTACTTTGAGAAGACAACAAGCGTCTGGAAGAGTAGCCGGTCCCAAGGACCAGGATCCCATTATGAAATTAGGATTGAAAGTGTAGGACGCGATAAATCGTGCCCTACTGAAACTAAAAGAAGTTTGGAGGTCGTGATGAATTTACAAACCAGTCAGGGTCTTGATCAATTATGTATTAACACCATCCGCACTTTATCTATGGATGCAGTGCAAAAGGCTCACTCCGGGCATCCTGGTACGCCAATGGCTCTTGCTCCGGTGGCATACGCACTTTGGAATCGCTTTCTTCGCCAGAACCCTTGCAATCCGCAATGGCCAAACCGCGACAGGTTTGTATTGTCGGCCGGTCATGCCTCGATGTTGTTGTATAGCGTCTTGCATTTGTTTGGCTATGACCTGTCGCTGGAAGATCTTAAGAATTTTAGACAGTGGGACAGTAAATGTCCGGGACATCCGGAATACGGGTTGACTGCGGGTGTCGAAACGACGACCGGTCCGTTAGGACAAGGAATCGCGAACAGCGTCGGTATGGCGATCGCCGAGAAGTGGCTGGCATCTCATTTCAATCGCCCGGGACATAAAGTGGTCGATTATCGTACCTTCGCAATTTGCGGAGATGGTGATCTGATGGAAGGCATTTCTTCAGAAGCTTCTTCGTTGGCCGGCCATTTAGCATTAAATAAATTGATTTGGATTTATGACAACAACCACATCACGATTGAAGGGAATACCTCTCTCGCATTCACGGACGATGTCGCGGCACGCTTTGAGGCCCTTCACTGGATGGTTCAACGTGTGGGGGACGCTAACGATCTGGAAATGCTGACGCGCGCCTTGAAGATAGCAATATCGCAAACCGAATGCCCTTCGTTGATCATTGTCGACAGTCACATTGCCTATGGCGCACCGACCAAACAGGACACATCCGGAGCGCACGGTGAGCCGCTGGGCGAAGATGAAATTCGTCAAACCAAGATCGCCTATGGATGGCCTGCGGATGAGCACTTTCTTGTTCCGGAAGAAGTGAAGAATTATCGGTCCTCCCTAATTGAGCGTGGTAAACAATGGGAAGATGAATGGAACAAGGCCTTCGAATCCTACGCCAAAGAACATCCTTCTCTGGCCGACGAATGGCGAACAATGCAGGCTGGAGAGCTACCCAAGGGTTGGGACAAAGATGTTCCGACGTTTCCACCGGATTCGAAGGGAGTCGCGGGCCGTGACGCCGGAAACAAAGTAATGAATTCGATTGCAAAAAATATTCCCTGGTTCATCGGTGGTTCAGCTGATTTGACTCCCTCTACCAAAACACGGATCAACGACGGCGGTGATTTTCTGGCCGGCTCCTATGAGGGTAGAAACTTGCATTTTGGAATCCGTGAACATGCCATGGGCGCGATTCTAAATGGAATGGTTCTTTCCAAATTGCGAGCTTACGGTTCGGGCTTTCTGATTTTTTCGGATTATCAGAGGCCCACACTAAGGTTATCTGCACTGATGGAATTACCGGCGATCTATATTTTCACGCACGACAGCATCGGAGTCGGGGAAGACGGGCCCACACACCAACCAATTGAGCAACTGGTCTCATTGCGCGCGATCCCACAACTGATCGTAATACGGCCTGCGGACGCAAACGAAGTGGCTGAAGCATGGCGTGTCATTCTTGAATCGAAGAAGCATCCGGTAGCTTTAATACTAAGTCGCCAGCCGATGCCGACTCTGGACCGTACAAAGTTCGCACCTGCTTCCAACCTGCGCAAAGGAGGTTACATCCTCGCCGATAGCGATGGAATACCCGATTTAATCCTTCTCGGTACCGGTTCAGAGTTACAATGGTGTGTAGAAGCGTATGATCAATTAAAGCAAGAAGGAATCAAAGCCCGGGTTGTTAGCATGCCGTCTTACGAACTTTTCGAAAGACAGCCCAGGGAATATCGCGAGCAAGTTCTCCCTTCGTCCGTGAGAAAACGACTGGCGATTGAAGCAGGCTCTTCGTTAGGGTGGAGACGGTATGTAGGAATTGATGGAGCCATCATTGCTCGCAGGCACTTCGGCGCTTCAGCTCCATTAAAGGAGCTGTTAAAACAATTTGGATTTACAACTCAAAATGTGGTCGCAACAGCGAAAAAACTTTTATCGGACAAACAAACTTTGTAGGGCAGACGTCCCTGCCTGCCGGACGGTTGTTTAAGGCGGGCACAGAGGCACGCCCCACAGGCAGCGAATTTTAAAGGAGGACTTATGGTGTCCAATCCCCTGGTAGATCTGCAAAAACTCGGTCAAAGCATCTGGTATGACAACATTCGCCGCGCGTTGATCCTGACCGGAGATCTGAAACAAAAAATCGAACAGGATGATTTACGCGGCGTCACGTCGAATCCGGCGATTTTTGAGAAAGCGATAGCTGGAAGCACCGATTACAAGGATGCCCTGCAGTCGCTAGCCGCCAAAGGCAAGAGTTCGATGGACATCTACGAAGATCTGGCGGTGGAAGATGTTCAAATGGCCGCGGACCTCTTTCTCCCGGTGTACGACAAGACGGCAGGCCTGGATGGATACATCAGCCTGGAAGTTTCACCACTTTTAGCAACCGATACACCGGGAACAATTGCAGAAGCTCGAAGGCTATGGAAACGGTTGGATCGTAAGAACGTGATGATCAAAGTCCCGGCAACACCGGAAGGAGTTCCCGCGGTTGAGCAATTGATTGCCGATGGAATCAATGTAAACGTAACTCTTATTTTTTCGCAGGACGCCTATGAGAAAGTAGCTCGTGCCTACATCCAAGGGTTGCAAAAGCGCGCTTCAGAAGGAAAGCCACTGGATCATATTGCCTCAGTCGCAAGTTTTTTTGTGAGCCGTATCGATACAGCGGTTGATAACCAGTTGTCCTTTAAAATTCGACGCTCTACCAATACTGCAGAAATTGGTTTGCTTACCTCGCTGTTGGGCAAGATTGCAATTGCGAATGCAAAGAATGCTTATCAAACATTCAAGGAGATTTTCAATAAATCGGACTTCAAAGCCTTACGCGCAAAAGGTGCGCGGATGCAGAGACCGCTATGGGCTTCGACCGGCACCAAGGACCCGAATTACAGTGATGTGCTTTATGTCGACAATTTGATTGGACCGGATACTGTCAACACCGTTCCTCCCGCGACCTATACAGCGTATCGCGATCACGGTCGTCCTCGTCTCACACTGGAAGAGAACCTGGATGATGCACGTTCCGCTTTACGTTCACTGGAACAGACCGGAATCAATTTTTCACAGGTTACTTCGCAGTTATTGGATGAAGCAGTCAAAGCTTTCGTCGATCCTTTTAACAAACTACTGCAGGCCGTCGAGGAAAAACGGATTGCCGCCGCCAGTAGTATTGTGGACCGTCAAATTGTGTCACTTGGGAATTTTTCTCCAACCGTGGATAAAGCGCTGAAGCTGATCAAGGATCGGGATTACGTTCGACGCATGTGGCGAAAGGACCCCACTGTTTGGAAGGAAGATCCGTCCCATCAAAAGATCATCCAGAATGCACTCGGATGGCTGACTGTGGCTGAAACGATGCTGGAGCAGGCAAAAGATCTGAAGGCTTTCGCGGAGCGCGTTCGAAATGACGGATTCCAGGATGTTATGTTGCTTGGAATGGGCGGAAGCAGTTTGTGCCCAGAAGTATTTCGCAGAACGTTTGGTCAGATTCACGGATACCCGAGACTGCTCGTATTGGACAGCACAGATCCTGAGACGGTACGACATATGGAAAAATCTGTGGATGTCGCGAAGACTTTGTTCATTGTAGCCAGCAAGTCGGGAACGACGACAGAACCACATGTTTTCTGCCAGTACTTTTTTGATCGTGTTTCGAAAGTAAGGCAGGACCGCCCCGGTGCAAATTTTGTTGCAATCACCGATCCCGGCTCACTATTGGAGCAAATGGGGACCGAGCTGCGATTCCGGCGTATTTTTCAAAATCCTGCCGATATCGGAGGCCGCTACTCAGCACTTTCCTATTTTGGCATTGTTCCTGCGGCCCTCATGGGTGTAGATATTGAGGAACTTTTGGAGCGCGCGGTCCGAGCCGCCAATGCATGTGAGCGCTTCATTCCGGTTGAAGAAAATCCCGGCGCGAGAATGGGCGCCATTCTTGGATCACTGGCAAGTCATGGCAGGGACAAAGTGACCTTTGTTATACCTCCTCCAATTGATTCGCTGGGATTATGGATAGAGCAGTTAATTGCTGAAAGCACAGGTAAGGAAGGAATTGGAATTCTGCCGGTGGCAGAGGAGCCGCTGGGTGGCCCGGAAGTTTACGACAATGACCGGATCTTTGTGTACATCCGAACCCAGTCGGTTGATAGCAACGATATCAACGCTAAACTGAAAGATCTTGAAGAGTCGGGGCACCCTGTGGTTCGCCATGAGATAAGAGACAGCTTGAGTTTGGGACGTGAATTCTTTCTATGGGAAACGGCCACAGCTCTTGCCGGTTCCTTAATGGGAATCAATCCGTTTGATCAACCGAACGTCCAGGAGAGTAAAGACAACACGAAGGCGATGCTGGAAGTCTATAAGAAGGATGGCCGGCTGCCCGTGCAGGATGTGGTTTGGGAACAGAACGGTTTACGAATCTATGCGGACGGCAAGACAAAGTCAGCGCTTCAACAGATCGTTGCACAGAAAAAAGGGACCGGATCTCTGGAAGATTTCATCGCCGCTCATATGAACCGATGCAAAGAAGGCGATTATGTGGCGTTTACGGCTTACATCATGGAGAACGAAGAACATGGCAAGCTTTTGCAAGCCTTGCGAACCCACGTGCGTGATTCGCTTCGCGTTGCCACAACAGTCGGCTACGGTCCACGCTTTTTGCATTCAACAGGTCAATTGCATAAAGGGGGAAGCGATGATGGCGTCTTCATTCAGATCACGCAGGATGAAATCGAAGATCTACCGATTCCCGGCGAAGCTTACGGTTTTGGTGTGTTGAAACAAGCTCAGGCTCTCGGTGACTTTCAATCGCTGTCAAATCGTAACAGACGAGCGATCCGTTTCCACCTGGGTAAGGACACAAAGGCAGGGCTGAACACTCTGCTGAATGCTATGCAGAGTGCGATTCCGAGGCGAAACCGGTAAACTCATGAAAAACTAATGTTCAACCGCCAAGGACGCGGTTAAGAATTTAATAAAAAGGAGTAGCAATATGGCATCAGGAACCGCAAAATTCGGCATGATGGGATTAGGAGTCATGGGACAAAACCTGATCTTAAATATGGAACGGAATGGTTTCCCAATCGCGATTTGGAATCGCGCCCCCGGAGCAGTTGATGAATTTCTTGCCAAGCATCCAGGAAAGAAAATAATCGGAGCGCACACAATCCAGGAATTTGTGCAGGCTCTTGAAAGGCCTCGCCGCATCATGATGATGGTGAAAGCGGGAGATCCTGTAGATTGGACCGTTAATCAGGTGAAGCCTTATCTCGATCCTGGAGACATCTTTCTGGATGGAGGTAATTCTTATTTCCAGGATACCCGGCGTCGCGAAAAGGATTTGGCGGGACAAGGTTTTCGTTTCGTCGGCACAGGAGTCTCCGGTGGTGAGACAGGCGCGCTCTGGGGTCCCTCCATTATGCCAGGCGGCACGAAGGAAGCGTGGCAGGAACTGCGTCCGATTTTCGAAGCCATTGCAGCGAAAGTCGAAGATGGACCTTGTGTGACCTACATCGGACCTGATGGTGCCGGACATTTTGTAAAAATGGTGCATAACGGTATCGAATATGGCGATATGCAGCTGATTGCAGAAGCGTATGACATCCTTCGCAGAGTATTGAAACTGGAAGCCAACGAACTTGCCGATATCTTCGCAAAATGGAATGAAGGGGTCCTTAGCTCCTTCCTGATCGAAATCACATCACAGATTTTTACAGTGAAAGATGACATTACAGGAAAGCCGCTGGTGGATCTTGTTATGGATAAAGCGGGGCAGAAAGGAACGGGTCGATGGACATCCTGGGTCGCTCTCGACTTAGGCATTGCGATTCCTACAATCCATGCAGCCATAGAAGCCCGGGTTCTTTCGAGTTTAAAGGACGAAAGAGTCAATGCGAGTCGCCAAATTCCGGCAGCAGTGGTCAGTTCCTATAACGGAAGCAAGGAGGAACTGATTCGATCCGTGCATGATGCGCTGTATGCAAGCAAAATCTGTTCGTATGCTCAAGGGATGGCGCTCATCCGTGCGGGCTCCGATGAATACAAATGGAATATTGACCTGGGAGAACTGAGCCGTATCTGGAAAGGTGGTTGTATTATTCGGGCACAATTTCTGGACAAGATCAAGCAAGCCTACAGACGCAATCAAGATTTGCCGAACCTCTTGATGGACCCGGATTTCAAATCCTGGGTGATCGATGCACAGCCTCGTTGGCGTCAAGCAGTGGCAATCGGTCAGAGCACTGGAATTCCTCTTCTGGCTATGGCTGCCAGCCTCAACTATTTCGACATGTACCGCACTGCAGATTTGCCGCAAAATCTTACTCAAGCGCAGCGTGATTTTTTTGGCTCGCATCTATACGAACGCACCGATAAACCTGAACTCGGTATGATTCACACCGATTGGGTCGGAATCACCGGTGTGGACATGAAACATTAAAGGACCGCAGGCTTCCAACCTGCATGAAGGCGCGCAGGCATTGTGCCTGCATTCTTGTCTCGTTGCGGCTTCTCCGCATGGGAGTAACTCTCAATGGAATCTGTAACATTCGACAATCCACTTAGCGCCGGGTTACGCATTCAAAGAAGCGCGGAACCATGCGTCGTGGTCATCTTTGGCGCTTCGGGAGATCTTACTAAACGGAAGCTTCTTCCTGCCCTGTACAGTCTTGTGCAACAGAATCTTGTCGCTTCCGGCTTCTCGATAGTGGGAACAGCCCGAACGCCGATGACTCATGATGAATTCAGAGCATCGACGAAAAGCGCTCTTACAGAGTTTTCAGAACATCGACCTGTGGACGAAACCGAATGGAACAGTTTCGCCTCCGGACTCTTCTATGTGGCTACAGATCCCAAAGATCAAGGCAGTTATAAAAATCTTTCTGATCTTCTCCAACAAATCGATCGGCAACGAGGAACATCCGGGAATCGCCTCTTCTATCTTTCCACGCCTCCGAGTCTTTACATCGACATTATTCGAAGCCTGGGTGCGGCAGGTCAGAATCAGGCGGACCATGGAGGTTGGCGGCGTATTATTATTGAAAAGCCTTTTGGAAGGGATTTAGAAAGCGCAAGAATCCTGAATCGCGAAGCCCTTGCTGTTTTTCAGGAAGATCAAATTTATCGCATCGATCATTACCTGGGAAAAGAAACCGTTCAAAACATCATCGTTCTTCGGTTCTCGAACGGAATCTTTGAGCCTGTTTGGAACCGGTACTTTATCGATCATATACAAATTACGGCGGCGGAGAGCATCGGCATTGAGAATCGCGGAGGTTACTACGAGCAATCGGGAGCTTTCCGCGACATGATTCAGAATCACATGATGCAGTTAATGGCACTTGTTGCTATGGAACCACCAGTAGCTCTGGAAGCGAATGCAGTTCGTGACGAAAAAACAAAAGTGACACGCGCGATTCGCGATTTCACAATTGATGAAGTGGACCAGTATGCCGTTCGAGGCCAATATGGAGAAGGGGCCGTCGGCGGGCAAAAAGTAATCGGATACAGGCAGGAATCCAACGTAAATCCAAAATCTTCAACTGAAACTTACGCCGCTTTTAAGCTTCTAATCGATAACTCTCGCTGGTCTGATGTCCCCTTTTATCTGCGTTCCGGAAAGCGTTTGCCGAAACGAGTAACAGAGATTGCAATTCAATTCAAGCGCCCGCCTCATCTTCTGTTCAAAGGCACCAAAAGCGGAGATCTTGAACCGAACTTCCTTGTCGTTCGGATTCAACCGGACGAAGGCATATCGCTAAAATTCGGAGCGAAGCTACCAGGACAGGCCATTCAAATCCGCACAGTAAATATGGATTTTCAGTATGGAACTTCGTTTGGCAAAAAATCACCGGAAGCATACGAACGCCTTCTACTGGATGCGATGCTGGGTGACTCAACTCTTTTTGCGCGGGGCGATATGGTGGAATTGTCATGGGAATTGGTGATGCCGATCTTGCAGAAATGGACGGAAACAACGGGTCATTTCCCCAATTATGAAGCGGGAGAATGGGGACCAAAAGAAGCCGACGATTTTCTGGAACGGGACGGCCGTCGCTGGCGAAGACCATAAGTCATTGAATATTGAAAATTGTAGATTGCAAAATGCATTTTGGACCTCAATTATGAACTATGTAATCTACAATCTACAATTTGCAATAGTTAAGGGTTCTTTATGAACGAAGTGAGCATAGGTAATATTGAGCGGGATCTGAAAGACCTGTGGAAACAAATGGCGGAAGGGAATCAAAAGGACGGAGAACAGGCCGTGTTGCGGGCTTGCGTATTGAACTTGATTGTCTTTGCTCCTGGTGATGTAAGCGGTAACGAGGTCAGCCAATTGTTGGCAGATGTTTCAGAAGAACATCCGAGTCGCATGATTATTCTTCTACCCAGACCTGATGCGATGGAACCTTCTTTAAATGCATGGGTGACAGCACTTTGCCATATGTCCAGTGGCCGCCGACAGGTTTGCTGCGAACAGATTGTTTTGCGCGCAGAGGGAGACCGGCTTTCGCAAGTACCAAGTCTGCTTCGCGCGTTGCTCATTCCAGAGCTCCCATCCGTTTTATGGTGGCGCGATCACATTCCATTTGAAGATGAATTATTCCAAGATTTATTGAATACTGCAGATCGAGTTGTCATTGATTCGGCCCGACTTGCCAACCCGCAGAAACAGTTGGTCCTGCTGGCAAGTCTGATCGCTGATGATAGAACAGCTTTTAGTGACTTAAACTGGGCCAGATTAAACCCATGGCGACTGTTGACTGCCAGACTGTACGATGTTCCGGATTATCGACCCTATCTATCCAGAATCAATCGGATCGAAATCGTCGGATTTGATCCGGCACGATCTTCTGCTTCCACGCAATCCCTGTTACTAGTCGGCTGGTTGGCCAGTCGATTGAAATGGAATCCCGCAGCCCCGCCCCATTCTACAAGCTCTGCGTGGGAAGTTCAGATGAAAGCCCAGAATCGCAATGTCGAGATCAAGATCGTCTCCGGTGAAGGCAAGTACGCAGGCATCACAGGCATCCGTTTATGGGCGGATAGCGAACCTGCAGGACATTTTGAGATATCGATTGCTTCTGATGGCGCGCACCTGACAGGTTCTGTTTGCTTAAGCGGATCAGACTCGGCGCCCTACGTTACAGCCTATCAGAACGCGAGTGAAGCAGAACTTCTTTGCAGAGAGTTGGAGATACTGGGTCACGATGTGCTTTACGAGCAGGCGCTGAACTTCTACGTCAATTTGAAATAAGAAATGAGCAAGCATAAAATCCGGGTTCTTCGCGGGGAAGAAGTTAGCCTGCAGGCCGCGGAATTATTTGTTTCCTTAGCGGAAGAATGCGCTCAAAAGCGGAATCGGTTCAGCGTGGCACTTTCCGGCGGTTCAACACCCAGGGCACTATTCGAAGTGCTCGCGAGTCCTTCTTTTCGAGAACGAGTTCCATGGGCTTCTGTTTATTTGTTCTGGGGAGATGAGCGATGTGTTCCGCCTGATCATCGGGACAGCAACTACCGAATGGCGCGTGAGACACTGTTGGAAAAAGTTCCTATTCCGCAAAACAACATTTTTCGTATTGCCGCGGAGAATCCTATGCCTGCCGAAGCAGCATTGCAATATGAGAATACGCTCCGAAAGTTTTTTGGAACTCCGGAAGGATTTCCGGTATTCGATTTAATTTTTCTGGGAATGGGTGATGACGGTCATACCGCGTCTCTTTTCCCTTTCACTGACGCGCTGAAAGAAACAACGCGATGGGTTGCAGATAACTATGTGGAAAAGTTTCAGTCCTACCGCATTACGCTTACGGTTCCGGTTATTAATCATGCAGCCAACGTAGTTTTTCTGATCTCGGGTCGTTCCAAGGCCCAGGTTTTGAAAGAGGTGTTGGAAGGACCAGCAGATTCCTATCGTCTTCCTTCGCAGCTCATTCAGCCGGTTCACGGAAATCTTCTATTTTTTTTGGATGAAGAAGCTTCGAAGGAATTACACTTGTAGCGATGCCGGTACCGCAAGTCGCCGGCGAAAACATGACTTGGAGGGATGATGTACGCACCAGGAATGACTCTTACACGGTTTCTGATCGAACGCCAGCCGGGGCATGACTCCACCGGTGAATTGTCGGTTCTGCTATCCCAGATCGCAACGGCGTCAAAAATAGTTACAAATGAAATGCGCCGTGCGGGACTGCTGGGAATTCTGGGATACACAGGGGCTGTGAATGTGCAGGGAGAGGCTGTTCGCAAGCTGGATGAAATCGCCAACTCTATATTCACAGGTGTCATGGAATACAGCCGAATTGTTTGTGAAATCGTTTCCGAAGAAGTGGACGGAGTCACTCGGCTAACCAAACAGTGCAGGGGACGAAAGTATTCTTTGCTCATCGATCCCCTGGATGGTTCGTCGAACATTGATATCAATGGAACCGTCGGCTCGATTTTCTCCGTAACCAGACGCAAAGATGAGATGGCAGACGAAACACCCGAAGAGGATTTGCTCCAGCTGGGATCCAAGCAAATAGCGGCAGGTTATGTCATGTACGGCCCCAGTACCATTTTCGTTTTCAGCACAGGAAAAGGAGTGCATGGATTTACGCTGGATCCAGGCATTGGAGAATTTATTTTGTCCCATGATGATATGAAAATACCTCAACGCGGGAAGACCTACGCGATTAATTATGGAAACTGTTCAAATTGGTTCCCCTCGACACAAAAACTGGTTGATTATTTCAATCAAAAGGATCCTGACACGGATCGCCCTTACTCTATGCGGTATGTAGGATCTCTTGTTGCCGATTTTCACCGAACATTGTTGGAAGGGGGAATTTACATGTATCCTGGTGACAAGAAGAGACAACAGGGGAAGCTTCGGCTTTTGTATGAATGCGCTCCTTTAGCTTTCCTGGTGGAAAAAGCCGGCGGAAGCGCCACAAACGGAACCGAACAGATTTTGACCCTACAGCCAACGGACATACACCAACGATCACCGCTCATCATCGGAAGCACTCAGGATGTTGCCACAGCTTCCCGATTCTTTCTGGAAAATCGCTGATCGACGTTCCCTTTGCAGCTGGGTCTGGGACCGACCTGCTTCTCGAAACAAAACGTCTATCGAGCGGGTCTGAGACCCGCCCCTCATTCCTAGACCGCCATGCTAGAATGACCCCAAATGAACGATTCTGAAAAGACCTTCGAATTTCCGAAACCCGGGCTGCAACCGGGCACACTTCTCAAAGAACGATATCGGATTGAGAAGGAGTTAGGCGCGGGCGGGATCGGGATGGTTTTCCTGGCGAAAGATACGCAACTCTATGACCGGCCTGTGGTCGTTAAGGTATTACATGAAAAATCGGAGGACAGCAGCTGGCTGCAAAAAAAATTCCGCCAGGAGATCGAGGCCCTCGTCCGAATCAAACATACCGGTGTGGTTGGAGTATTTGATGCCGGGCAAACTCCGGATGCCAAACTCTTTGTTGTGATGGAGTTTGTGGAAGGTATGGACTTGCGCTCCGTACTGAAGGGACTCGGAGCCGGGATGGGCCTTGAACGTGCAGCCAATATCATTCGGCAAATTGGCCCGGCTCTGACGGCCGCACATGACGAAGGCATTTTCCATTGTGACTTGAAACCAGAGAACATCATGCTTCTGACTTCGAAACAGGGAGACGAGCTTGTTAAGTTGATCGACTTTGGAGTTGCCAAGGTCAAGGATTCGCTGGTTGCCTCGCTAACGGAAACAAGAATCGCCGGTACATTTCTGTATATGGCGCCGGAACAGCTCATGGGAGTTCCATCCGCCTTAAGCGATATTTATGCATTGGGTGTGATCGTTTATGAAATGCTGACTCAAAAGGGCCCTTTCCCTGCTCGCACAGTCGCCCATCTATATGAATTGCAGCGTGCAGGCGTACAGGTTAACCCGGGGCAATTACGTCCTGATTTGCCGCAAGCGGCAGAAGAGGCGATTCTCCGAACACTCTCTTTTGACCCGGATGTTCGTTATCACCGTGCACGAGATTTTACGGACGATCTATCGAAAGCCCTGGTATCGAATCTACAAACGGACAAATTAGCCGCTCAGAAAAGTGCCCCCCTGACTGAAACCGCATATGTACTGTCCATTGATATCGTGGGGTACTCCATTCTTCCATCGAATGAGAAAAAGCGGGTTTTGAAACAACTTCAAGAGGTTATAGCAGGTACGACCGAATACGGCCGCGCAGTCTCCAATCATCAACTCATCCCAATCTTAAGAGAGGACGGCATCGCACTGGAATTCTTTGAAGATTCCCCTACCGCCGCGCTCTGTGCGATCGAAACGGCGCAAGCGCTAAAGCAGTCATCCATGGAAGTCCGGATGGGAATCGATAAAGGACCTGTTTTCCGGAATGGAGATTTGGAAACAAATAGAAATGTCGCCGGCGGTGGGTTGAGCGGATCGGAAAGGGTCATGGATTGCGGTGATTCCGGCCACATCCTTCTCACCAAACCGGTTGCGGAAACACTGAGACAACTTGCTGACTGGGTAAGTAGTGTTCATGATCTTGGAGAAGCTCAGATTCGGGCCGGAAACCCGATTCAGCTATTCAATCTTCATAACAGGGAAATCGGCAATCCGCGAAGGCCTGCTAAATTAGGGACTGCGCTTACAATCGAAAAGCGTAAGTTCCATCCTGCTCTGATCATAATTCCCTTCTTGATTGCCATATTGATCGGCGGTTATGCAATTTGGAAAAATCTCCAACCCTCAGCTCCGCCAACAGTTGTCGACATCCCAACACCGGCACCTGTCAAAGAACGCGCCATCAATTACTACGTAGAAATGCAAAAGTATCGAGATGGAAAAGAGTTTGAACAGCCGATCAAGTTAGCAGGAGAAGTCATTTTTGAAAAAGACTACAGAGTGCGCCTGTTCTTTAGCAGTCCGGAAACAGGTTATCTTTACCTGCTTAACGAGGGCCCCATCCAAAGATATGGCGGCCCAAGCTACAATGTGCTCTTTCCCACGACTTCAACGAACAATGGATCTGCTCAATTGGCAGCCAATCAAGTGATCCAGGTACCCTCTGGCTGGTTTAAGTTTGACTCAGAAGCAGGAACTGAAAAATTATGGATGATTTGGGCTGAGCAAGCTGTTCCTGATCTTGAGACGATCAAAAGTGTAGCCAATCCAACAGAGAAAGGCGTTGTCAGTAATATAGAACACTTGAATGCCCTGAAGAATTTCTTTGTTCAACATTCTGTTCACAAACCAACGGTAGAAGAAAAACGAAGAAAATACAGTTGTTAAAAGTAAGGAACACATCCTTGTAAACCTGCTTAAGTTACAGCACTACTAATGAAGTGGGAGGATCACGTGCGACAGATATTCCGCATTTTAATTGCTATCGCTATTATTCCAGGCGTTCAGCTTCGGATCACTGCAGAAGAGAAAGAGACGACCCGGCAGTTATGGGACACACAATTCGTTGAAACGGCTCCCGCAGAACCTGCCACGCCTAAAAAGCCTTCCAAACGCCGGTACAAAGTTGCTACCCCGAAAGCTGCTCCAATGGAAGTTGCGCCGGATACTGTTGTGGGAATTTCCGTTTGGCGGTTAAGGCAATCATCCTCAACGGATCAGGGAGCGAGATTGCTCGTGCAGGAGAAGGATGAGACGGTTGAATGGACACCTCAACGAGTTGAAGCCGACACCGTATTTTCCCAAGGAGACCGCGTTCGTCTCAGTATTGAGGCTGCGCGCGAAGGGCATCTTTACGTGATTGATCGCGAACAATATGCTGACGGAACGCTTGGCGAACCTTACCTTATCTTTCCAACCACTCGCACCGCCGGTGGAAATAACCGGATTAAGATGGGACGACCGGTTGAAATTCCATCTCAGGTAGATAAACCGCCTTATTTCACAGTGAAACCAAGCCGGCCCGATCAAAAAGGTGAGGTGCTGAGCATTTTAATCACACCAGAGCCGATTGAAGGAATGCAAACAGGGAGCGAACCGATTCTTCTTTCCAAAGATCAGGTTGCAGAATGGGAAAAAATGTACGGCAAAGAGGGTGGACATCTGGAGTTGGAAGGTGGAGAAGGACAAGCGTGGACCAAAGTGGAAAAGGATGCAGCTGCCGGAACCATTCAACTGGAGGGTGTCGATCCGCGGCCCCAATCACTTTTCTACATTAACAATACGAAATCAGGCGACACGGTATTGATCAATGTGGAATTGAAGTATAAAGGAAACTGATCCCCGTTTGAAGAGATGTTGCATCAAAGTGGCGCGGGTGGGAACCGGCACCACCTGCCTTAACCGACTTTGATACCAGCGCTCTCCAGAAATTTGGTAGGTCGTTCGGTACCGATCAGTGCAAATATGTAATCATTCGGAAGCACAACAATTTCCTTTTTACTTCTCGCGTCAACCACGCTCACTTCCCTTTCTTTGATCTTCATTGATGGCCGCCCCAAAATAGACTTTCACTTTTCCGGCATCCATGCAGTCATAGATGTTGATCTTGTTGCCGAGTTTCAAATCGCCTTTAAAGTCGCTTCGCACAAGAAGCGTCACAATATTATTGCGGGTGAAACGGATCTCTTCTCCTTCTCGTTTGAAGCCGCATAAATCCACGGCGGCTTCAATCGCCGAATTACCACCGCCGACAACAATGCAATGTTTGTTTACATAGTCATCGGGATTCGAAAGTTTATATTTCACCTTGGGATCATTTCCCGGCTGTTGCTGGACAACCTCCGGCATTCTTGTACCGCAACTCATGCAGAACTTGCCGCCGGTTGCCGATGACTTGTTGCAATTCGGGCAAATGGCTTCCATCGGCATGATCGAATCGATCGGAATCGTCAAGTCCTCACCGGGGACTCCGAGTCTCATCGGAGCGCCACGATTTCCAACGGCGACGATGACTTTACGAGACTTGTAGGAAAGGGATTGTGGCCCCTTTTCAGTTGTAATGAGAAATATTCCATCTTCCTGCTTGATGTTTTTGCAGGTCTCTTCCTCGTTAATTTTCAACGAAAACTTCCGGATCACATCCATCCAGGATTCCAGAATGGTTTCTTTCTGAAGGCCAACTCCCGGCAGTGGCACGACTCCCTTCGTCTCCACCGAGTCGGGCTTGAAGAAAACATATTTTCCAGCCGGATAGGCTTGAATTGTGCTGACAATTTTTTCCTGTTCCAGGGCAACATACCGAAGCCCTTTCTCGCTTGCCGTAGCAGCGGCTGCCAAACCTCCCGGACCGACTCCAATGATGGCAACATCACAGTCGGTGCCGGGCTTAGCTCCTTCCTGTTGGAGCGCAGAGGCAATAGAGTCAATGACCTTTGTACCTTCATTAATTGCCATTTTGATCAAAGGCACCCCGGATACATCGCCTATGATGTATATGCCCGGCACATTTGTCATGAAGGTCTGATCTCGTTTGGGAACTTTCCGCGGTGGAATGACCTTGTTTGTATTCAGGACGATGCATGCTTTCGGTTGTGTGGGACATTCAGCCTGGCAACTCGTATCTTCCATACACTGCGCGGGCGCCACGGCTGTTGAAATTCCATTCACCATCGCGAGCACATCATGCGGACAAGCCTCGACACAGGCATGGCATCCGATGCAGAGAACCGGATCGATAACAGGATAGGGATACTTCGGGCCCTCTGCCCTGATCTGAGCAAGATTAATGGATCGAGTGCCAAGTTTAAATTCCTTTTCTTCTTCCTTTGGTTTGATCAGGTAAGTAGTCAAAAATGATTTTCGGCGAATCGCATCGACTGCAACACTGACGATTGCAGCGCCAGGAAGGACAGTCAGCAGCAGGATCCACACGACCACCGGCAATCCTCCGAAGTTGCTGAGAATGGAGTTCAATCGTGGAGCGGTTTGATTTTGCCGGTTTAGTTCCGCCCCTCCTTTGCCTCCCATCGGAATGTTTTTTACACTTGCGGCCAGCGCCTGACCGGATGGACCTCCGCCCGAAGGTGGTTGCAGATCGATATTGCGTGGCGATGCAATTAGTTCTTTGTAACCGCCATGCTGTTCGTGGCAGGTCGCGCAGTTTGGACCGACGGCCAGAACGTTCTGCGCGCTGAAAGAGGTCGCATGGCACGTGGCGCAAGCCGCCTTTGGAGCCTCAACAAACCTTTTCGCATTTCGATCTCCCGTTTCGTGGCAGTCAATGCATCTTGTGAATACTTCGCGCTCTTCCTCTTTCTTCAGATGGAAATGCACCAGATGAAATTGATTGGTCAACGAGAAGTCTGATGGTTTTCCAGGCAGTTGGTTATTCTTCCATCTTGCTTCTTCAACGCCGGCCCAGACCCATTTTCCATTTTCAATCGGATACCCCACAGTTCCGCCATGCGGTGTTCCAAGCGGTTTTCCCTGAAACTGAAAAGAATCATTGTGACAGCTAATGCAGAGTGTGGAGGTAACAAAGCCGGGCTTAAAATCTTCTCCCTGGTGTTCGCCGTGACACCCGATGCAGCCAATTTCGGCCCTTACGTGCGCTTTCGAAATGCTTGGATCAAATTTCGGAGTCGAATGACACGAAACGCAATTTTGCTGCATTGCTTTGAGACTGTGGCAATTGGAGCAAGAGTTTTCGTTCGCCCGAAGTGCAATCTTGCGTGGAGATGGAATGCTTGCGGCATGAGCACTTGAGATTTTGCCGGGTGAAAACGACTGCGGCCACAGGGCCAAACCAAGAAGCGAAAGTGAACAGGAAATAATGATCCCCCAAGCGAAGTAAGATTTTCTCCAGATACGGCGCAAATCCGTGGTGGGACGCCAGTTGAATTGTATCTTTCCAACTTTCTCCGTGCTTTTCGGCATCAGCGCAAAGCGGCTTTCGATCTTCCCTGCTTCTCTTTTCCGTTTGTCCCAAAACACTTTCAATGCCTGTTCTTCATCAGGCGGCAGGAATTTCGTTAGAAATCCCGTTCCCGCAACACGCGATAGCCCGAAGCTGGTTTTCCTTTTTACTTCCAGCGCAACGCTCTTGCTGAAAAGCACAGGAACATCCTTCTGGCCTTCCTCGATGGTTACAGGTTTGGAAGCAATCTCCATCTGCACAGTAAGCTCGAGATCCGGACCTGTCAGCCCAGCTATCAGGAAAAAAGGTCCAATCTGAATGACATCTCCATCGCCTACAGGAAACTTGTCAACCTGCTCGCCGTTCACCAATGTTCGATTCTGCGGGGCAAGATTAAAGACAATAAACTCATTGCCGACTTGCGTAATTCCTGCGTGTGTCCGGGAAACGGTGGGGTTGTTCAAAACAACATTATTGCCAGGCGTGCGTCCGAGGGTTAAACCTTCACTGACGATGCTGATTTCATCAACATCAAGGTCCTTTCTTTTGATAACGAATCTTGCCATAACTAACCGAGGGTTTTATTCATCGCCATGCAAAATATGTGACTTGAAAAATGTGAATGATCATCAAAGCCAGCATCAAAGATGTGAAAACCACGTGCGGCGCGAGCCAGGCTTTCAACAGACGATGCAGGTAAATCAGAGCATCCAGGCGTCGCAGCTTTACAACGGTTTCAACAGCGCGTGAGAATTCCTCTTGTTCCCCTCTTGCAGCGGTGGCTTCCGACTGAAACTGGACAGCAGCATCTTCAAGTAGAGCATTCAGGTCCTCTCGCTTGAAATACTGGCGCAAAAGATAACTGACAGAAGTGTAGCTGGGGATGACCTTGGTTCGGATCAAAATGCGAAAGCCCTCTGATGAGGATCCGAGCAATTCTCCCAGCTCATCCTGAAGCTCCTTACGCCTCAGGATCAAGCTGTCCAGGAGCAAAGGCTCCCCTTCCATCCGGGTCAACAGGCGAGGAACAATCCAATAGCATGCAATTCCGAAAAGGCCCGTTAAAATGACAAAATCAAAGGAAAGCATCAATGCCGTAGTCAACACTCCGCCGGCATCAGTTCCTCCATGCAGTACGATCATAATTGCTCCAAGGAATCCTGCGTAAGCATGAATCCACATCCAGTAGCGGAGCGGCGTCATCCGTTTTCTGTATACTTGTCTCCGGAAGGGATATGCCATCGCTAGAGCTATCACAACCAATCCGAAGATTCCTGTCGCCCACCGCATGTTCAGAAACCCGACGATCTTTCCACCCATTCCATAAACTTGAAATCCAACGATTGTCAGACCGAGCAATAAAAGAGTCAGAACGATACTTGCGGTGTGGATGACTCCTTTGGAGGGATCAGAAACATGAATATTGCGGCCCACGGCGTGTGTACGGTCGAGCACGGTGAATCCTTCGATTTTTCCGATTTCCTGAAAGTACTGTCTCGGATTGATGCGAGTGAGTGCGCCTGTCGGGCAATTTAATTCACAGCTGTATACGGGAGTTTTTGCGCCGGGAGGATTCAATGGTGTGCCCGCGCATAGATTGCATTTCACCGCAAGAAGATCTTTTGTGTCTTGAACCGGCGGTGGAAGCGGATCGAGGCGAATTCGAAGAGTATCCAGAAGTTTCTCTTTCAGTGTTCGAGCCGCAGCTGCTTCCGGTCTCCTTTTGGGGATCATAGAAATAGCGTCATAAGGGCACTGTGTTGCACAATCACCACATCCAATACAGGTTTTCGGGTTCACATCGATCTGTCCGCCGGGGAAGCGGCCGATAGCACCTGTGGGACATCCGGTTAGACATTCGGGGTCTTTGCAATGCATGCAAACAGCAGGAGAAAGGAGGCTTTGTTTGTGACCGTTTGGCATGGCACGGCTGACATGAATTCCTTCACGCAGGAGCCGTGATTGGCCGTGAACTTTGTGACACGCTAGGGAACAATTTCCGCAGCGAACGCACAAATCCATATCCATTACAAGCAGATTTGTGCCATCTACTAATCCAGTAGTAATCAACCGCTCCTGAGCAATAAGGGTTTTTTGGGAAGCCGGTGTCGGGTCAGCCTCCAGTGGCGGAGGAGGTTCGAAAATCTTCATTCGCGAAATGAGCTCTTCGAAGTCGTTTCTCCGTTCAAACCTTCGTTCCAATCTTGTGACCTCTATTTCGAGAACTTCTGTCCTCCCCAGGACAACAATTGAAACGGGCCAACGCGCCTTTGACGACACTCCGTCCAGTCCGAAAGCATATCCTTTTCCGAGGAAATCCTGATAAGTAATCCGCTCTCCACATTCAAAACAAAACATCGCTCCCGGAGTTCGCGACACTCCGCATTTTCGACATCGCACGGCCACATCCCCGGCAGGCTCCTTGCTGCGCGAGACCCATCCTTCGCGAATCAAGTACATCTTCTCGATTGCTTTCCCTTGCCTTGCCAATTCATGATTCTTGCTAAAGACACGAAATCGCGACGCCGATTCCAATTTCTGAATCATATCCGCATCGAGGCCCATTGGAGTTCTCAATTCTTCCACAAAGGCCTTTTTTCCGTGAGTACGGTATGTTCGATCCAGAAGCTCACTCGCCTTTGGAAGTTTACGAAGAAGCCGCAAGGCTGGACGTTGTATCTCAAGCACATCGATGGATTTATCAACGGAAGCTTTTACAGTGGCTGTTCGTGGAATACCGGCCAGTACAGACATTTCTCCAAATTGCATCCCGCGCGGGAGTTCAGAAACTTTCGCCATATCGTTATTCTTTGTTCTCACAAAGATTTCTGCTTTGCCGTTGACCACAATGAAAAAAGTGTTACCTCCCCAATCTCCCTCATTGATAATGGTCTCACCCGGCTCGTAGGTTAAAAGGCGGACGTAAGGACCGACTTTGTTGCCTCCGTAATTGCGGCCATAAACGATCACTTCAAGATCCAGCTCATGATCAAAGTGGCCTTCATGCATCACAAGCAGATCTGCCATAGATGGGATCGCCTTGATCGCATCCAGGACTTCGCGTCGACTGGAATGTTCTTTGGACATTTTATTGCACTAGTTCGTACTTTCTTCTGATTTTAACATTTACTATTGTCGCAAAAACAGATTGCGACCGTTTCTTTGGTAACTATCGTAAAAAGGCCAACAAAATCATGACTACAAACTTCCAAGTGGGGGGCCGCCAACGTGACATTTTCTACAGAGACTTTCCGTTTTTCTGTCATGGCACGCCCAACACTCCGACTTATGCCTTTGTCCGCGCGCGGTACTGATTGTTGCAATATCGGGCTGAACCGTTCCTTCTGCCGCCGGCTCCAGCTTGTGGCACTTCTCACACCGAAAACCAACAGTTGGCTGCTTTAAATGCGATTGATGAGTAAAATTGTATTTAGCATTCGCCTCTCCCGAAGTTTTTTGATATTTCATCGCATCCAAACTAAAAGCGTGACACACGCCACAGGCCGCGAGTTTTTCTTTTCTCTGATGGACATGACAACTGTAGCACTCCGGGTGTCCCGGAAACCCTGCTGCAATTTGTCCGGGTTCAAACGGATGGCAGCTCTTGCAGTCTGGAATTTTCTCCGGTTTGAGTTTTTCTGGATTCGTGTGATCCCTGTGTGAAAAGGACTTCAATCCAAACGCTTGCAGTTTTGCTGGAAAATTGTATGTTTTGACCTTTGCTTCCAACGGCATCCGATGACAGGTAGCACACAATTGACTCGCGGTGGAAGTGAAATCCGAAACATGACAATTCATGCATGCCGAATGATAAGGAACCCTGGGGACTGCGTTATTGTCCGGTCTTGCATGACAGAACTTGCAATCGAGCTTGTGTTCGGTCCTGGAATGGTTAAAAGGGGAAGCTTTCTGTACAGGTTTCGCTTGTTTATAGATTGTTTCGCTCGCTGAAATGCTGAGAATTACCGGAATTAGAATAAGTGTGACCAGCCAGCCTTTAGCGACCCTTACGAGCGAATAAATCTGCATTCGGAATTTTGATGTAGGCAAGCGTGTTTAAGACCTCTTTTGGCAACCGCTCGGGCAGACCAAATCTGCCGCTGTGACATTGTGAACAAAATGTAGTTTCCGGCAGGCGAATTTCTTGCAACGAGGCAGTACCGGCGACATTGGCATGACATTCAACACAGAGATCGGTCTTGATTGCATATTCAGCTTTCTTTTTGGGGCGAATGTCGTACATATGATCCAAATGGGCGAACTTCGGAACAATTCCATGAAGCTCGGGTGATTTCGGACCACCCATTTTATGACACCCCGCGCATTGGTTCATTGCCGGTGGTTTCTCAGGCTTCATACCGTGGCATCGAAAACAGTTTTCGTGCGCGTCGCCGATGATCACTTCTTTTGCAGGAACTCTTCCTCCAACGGACTCAACCACAGAATGACAGTCCCTGCATTTCACAGCGCTCGTCGTTCCGGTAGACTTTATGACAGCTTTCAGGTGACTAGAGTGCGAAAAACTGATCCCAAATTCACTGGAACGTTTTCGGGGTGGAAATGAAAATAAAGCGGGGCGTGCCGCAGATTGTGGTGTTCCGGCATGACAAATTCCGCAGAAAGTAGAAAAAGCTACGCTGGCCATTTCTGCAAAATTGTGGCACGAAGTACAAGTACTATGGCCGGGAAAACGCGTAACGTTTTGTCTGGCAACCGTCACCGTGTGACAGGATGAGCAAGGAATCGGGCGATGGCTCTTTCTACCATGCCCGAAAGTCGCAGTCGACCCATCGGTGCAAACAAATAGAAGCAAAAAGATGCAAAACGAAAGAAAAAGCTTCATTTTTATTCAGTTAGAACCATTTTATGACAACCAGAACACAAACGGGGTCCCTTCTCAGCCGCTCTATGACATCCGATACAATTACGATGAAAAGCCTCGTCAGTTGTGATTTCAACAATGTCACGACTACTTTTTGGATTTTTTGGATTTCCTTCTTCCAGATGGCAGGCACGGCATGCCACCAACTGAGTAATGCCTTTTGAATTCGTCGAATGATGACAACCGGAACAAGCAGCAGACCGCTGGGCTTTAAAAGGGTAATTCGGATCCGGAGAAACCAGCATCTCGTGCGATTTATGATCGAAATATACGACCCCTCGTGTACCATACTGATCCAGAGTGATCAACTTTTGTTCCGTTGCATAGGCGACGATTGCGACGGAGGTAATCAAGAGGCTCAGGAAAACTCTCTTTCTCACAGAAGGTAGCAAAACGAGCAAAGAAGGTAAAACCCTTCGCTTGCTTTGCTGCCGTCTGTTCAAAAAATATTTTTTCATTTTTTACTGGTCTGTTGTCCGAAATGTTTCCTTACATCTTCATCGTTGTTCATATCAGGCACAGTAAACAACATTCCATTGATCATAAAAAGGCGCTGCATTTCAGCGAGATTGAAGGGACGGGCTCCGCGGCGGCCAAATACGGCGAGTTGATTCCCGCTCTCATCAACCGCGCGATCCCGGTCCAAACCCTCAGAAACAGCCAAAGCCGGGTGATGCGTATGGAATTCAGCGATTAATTCCGGTGATGGACGCGGACTGAATCCATAATTGCCGGGCACCGTTTCGGGTGAAGTGAGCTGAACGATTTTCAGACCATGTTCACCATCGGCAATATAAGCGAACAGGCTAACATTTGTCATCCCCACTTTTACATCATGCGCGTCCTTAATCTCTCCTTCTCCATTGAAAATCTGATCGAGCCTCGGTTTCTCCGGACTTTCAATATCGATAATAGCAAGACCTTCTTTTCCTGCCGCTACATAAGCATAAGTACGGACCAAATATAGATTGTGAGCTTCCTTGAGCGGTACAACAGCCCCTTCGATCGCGCGGGCTTTACCCGGATCCGTAACATCAATGACCTTCATTCCTTCTTCATCCGTTACGAAGGCATAACGGAATTGCACCTGGACCGCGTGCGGTTTCTTCAAAAATGGCTCGCCGATTTCGCTTACCACACGTGGCTTCAATGGTTCATTAATGTCGACTATCACAAGACCGTGATCGCTGGTTATATAAGCCTGCGTTCCAGCAATGACGATATTATTAGCTCCATTCAGGATTCCATTCGGATTCCAGGTTAGCGCCCGTTTCAAGAAGTTATTCGTTGGATCCCCATCTAATAAAGTAGCAACATTGACCAGGATCAATCCTTCATATTTATCGGCTACATACAAGTAGGCATACAAAAGATGGATTGGTTGTTTATCATCTCTATATTGCGCCTCTTCATTTTCGGGGCGGTGATTTCTTGTGGGATCAACAGCAAGAGTGGAAGGGGAAGCGACCGCCATTGCATATTTTGTTTTCACTTTGAACTTCTGTCCAATCGGAGATACAGGTGCAGTGGTAATTCTTTCGGAAAACCCTTTCTGATCGATATTGGCAACATCATAGATCACGAGGCCGCCCGGTCCGGAGGCTGTATACAAATATTCGCCTCTCAATTGAAGACTGTGGATTTCTTTTCCGGGATGTTCGTAAACCTCTTTCAGCTCCTTTCCATGTGTGACATGTTTTTCAAAGTTCTCCGGATAGGCAATCCGGTGAAGAGTGCTGCCGATCACCGCCTGCGGCTCTTCTCTTTCGGTAGCCACCACGGCTTCAATACCCGCTTCCAATCCAAGATAAACGTATCGACCAATAAAATTATAGAAGTTCGTGCCTTGCATTAGAGTTTGAGCCATGACAGCGTTGTTATTATTGCTGTTCGATATGTGACAGTCGGTACACATCTTTGTTTCTCTTCCGCGAACCGTATGCGGAAAATGCGGGCTGAATGCCTGACCGCTGTAGCCCTCGGCTGATACGGTCTGCTGTTGCGAATAAAACCATTCCCGGTTGGCATTCTGGGAACTGACGAGCACGGCGCAAGCGGAACGGATCGGGGCAATTCTTCTACCTGTAACAGTGCCGTCCTTTCCGAGCATAAACACATCATCGCGTAGAGTTTGAAAATTGTAGGAGGACCAATTTCGCAGCGTTTCTCCCTCATTATGAAGCATTGGCTTCTTTTGATTCGCCTGCTGCGAAAGGTGACAGCCGAAGCAACTCGGGACCCAGGATGAATGGCAGGCAAAACAAGTCATATTGCTGTTGCCATGCGCCAGCTGATCCTTGCTTCCCGGTACGAGGCCCCACGTTTTTCCGTCCTTTTGAATTGTCTTCGCAAGACGCGCTTTTTCGCTGAAGTGAGAATTGCCGGGTGTAATCGTATCAATAACCTGTACGACTTCCCAGATCTTGTCTTTCTCCAGTGCGGAACGTTGGAATAGTTTTCCCTCCTTTTTGAAGAATCTTTCCTGATCCTGCGGTGTATTGCGATAATCCACCATTCTATTTCCGCCTGCTGCTGCCGAAGTCCGTGCAGAAGGTTGGGTTGGATCTGCTCTCTTTTCAATTGTGCCGTGACAATCAACACAATCAATTTCTACAGCATTGCGTGATTCTCCGTATAGTTTGCCGTTGCCATGACTATCCTGGAGGAAATGACAGTCAACGCAGTGCATTCCCTTTTCCAGATGGATGTCCTTTAAATGGACAGGAACGGAATCGCGCGCGCCAGGATTTTCCGTAGTTTCTTTGACGGATCTTCGCAGCTTTTCATTATTGAGGTTCTCAACAATCTTTCCTTCCGCATCCAGCAGATTGCCTTTTCTGTCTTTCGCGAAGACCGCGCGGAAAATCCAACCGTGGCCATGGAAGTCTGCAAATTGAGTATGCTTCAGTTTAGAATTCAAATCCCAAACATTTTTTAAGAATTCTGGATCGCTCCAGAGTCCGCGCATAGCGGATCCTTCAGGATTCCTTTCTTGAATCTCCTGTTTCTGTTTAGGGGTTAGCTGTTTGGAACGTTTCGGATACATCAAATCCCCGTCCGTTTCCAAATCCCACCATGTATACCCGTAGTAAGTATTGAGCACAAGGGTACCGGGATGCATATGACAGACAACACACTGGCTGGAAGGAATCGCGCGAGTTAGCTGATGTTTGATCGGATGGCCGGGTTGCTGCTTTGGAATTGTGGGATCCTTGCTAAAGCTGAATCCGGTGTGTCCGTATTGTGCATAGGGACCGGAATGGAACGGATCACGATCATTTGCATAAACGACGTGACAGGCCGTACAGCCACTGGAACGATAATCGCCCGGCTGATCGTTCGTGCCAAGGAAAGAAAGGAGCGGATCCAGCAAGCGTGTTTTTTGCAAGCCGATGTAAACAGGGTCGGTGCGAAGCAATGTGCCGAGTTGCCTGGGACTGAGCAGGTTCTGAGTCGGACGTCCAGGCGGTTCTTCCGGAATCGGCAGACCGACTTCCGGGACTTTCCGGCCGCCTCTTTCAAATGTACGAAGAATATTTCCCATCTGCGATATTTCCCAGCGGGGCAGCGGCTGCAGATAAGGGAGTATTCCTTTTAACCTTGTTTCTTCCGGAGTGGGAGCAGGAACTGTTTGAATGCGCTGCGGAATCCCATCAGGGCCGTAACTTTCGCCAAAGTGCGGATCCTTGAAGGGATACGCGCCGTTGTTATACATTGCAGCTCCCCAGAGCATCGCTCCCGTGTTCATCATACTTTTTCGCACATGAAGCGATTCGCTGGGATGGCAGTATTTATTTCCACAGCTCTTATCGACAACGCGAAAATCACCTGGATTTACAAAGCGGATGAACTCAGCGTTTTCCTTATTCAACAAAGTATTGGATCGCTCGGGATTTCCCGAAGTTTTCCAGGCATCCGGATGACTTGGTAGAACATGCGCCTTATTCATCAGGTCCGCGTAAGGTTTGGAGCCTTGATCAGTTCCGGCAGAGAGTCGAATGTCCGCATTCCCGCCGTGACAATCGGTGCAGCCAATGCTGATGCGTCCGTTGTGCATATCTTCGATGCCGGTGTGACAATCCAAACACCCGCCGCTCCGAGCCTTCGCTTGTTCGGCGGTCAAACCGAATAGACCAAATTCTTGCTCTTGACTCTTCTCTTGCGGCGCAGCCTGAATGAAGAGCGCTACACAGAGAACCAAAACGCATGACGGAATGATGTATTTAGCCATTAGTACACAAACTTTACATTTGCAAAAACATTCCAAAGGGTTTCCGGATCTTTGCCGCAGCCCAGATCCGAACAGTTAGATGAGTATATGTCTTTAAAGCCACCACCGGGAATGAACACCGAAGCGCCAGTCAGAATAATCCAATTCTCATTCAGATAAGGGCGCCATAGAAATCCACCGCCAAAATCAAAGCCTATATCTTTTCCAATACTAGGTTGAAACAGAACGGCTTCGAGCGTAGACGTTTGGTGAAACCGCAAGTAATTGCCGTTCAGAATAAGCCTCACTTTGGGAGTGACCTCGGCTTCGTAACCAAGATTGAATAGTAGAATACCCGGATTGACGAAGTTTGCCTGACCCTCGGTTTTACTACTGCGGAGACTGGGTATCAGGCTTTCTGGATTTACGAGTGCCACGCCAGTTTGCGTAAGACGAATGCCGGCGCTATTCCAAAAACTAAAGAATCCTCCTGCGAATTCCGGCGCATCGAAAATCGCATCAAAGCCGGTAGCTTCGTCATCGAGTGGATCGTCATCGCCGGAAGTGAAGAAAAAAGAGGTCCTGTAACGTTGCCAGTCCTTATCTATTGATAATTCAAGCGCTGCCATCATTGCCCTGATATCTACTTCCTGACCGGCAATCCCATTGAATTCGTCGTTTCCAAGAACGTAATAAAAAGAGTGGTCTATATTGAGTCGTCCGATGTGGCCATCACCTGCCCAGCCGACATAGTGAGCTTTGATTTCATGAGGAACGGCGGAACCGATTAGAGCCGGACGAACCAGAAATCCATTCTTATCGAAGACCAGCTCCTCATCGGTATGTAGAAGCGGTTCGTCATGGTTGTAGTGATAACTGAATTGTGTGGTATAGCCCTTCCATTTCGTGTCTTGACGGAAGAGGTTGGCGATAAACACGCGCTGATCCCGGAACTTCAAGCGATTCAGCTCGCTGTTCGTGTCCTTTTCCAGTTGATCAAAAACGGCGACGTTGTATTGATAACGATTATTACCGAAATTTCCAAAGAGTCGGACGCCCAAATTTGTGTCTTTAAAAATCATGCCGCGAAAATCGCTGATGAATGGTTGAATTCCACCGCGGACCGAAGTCGTGTCATAGTATGGATCCGTACTCCAGAGCCTGACTTCGCCAAAAGCTTCCTGCAACGCGATTTTGTCATCGGTACGGTTTGTGCCTTTACGCACATCAATGTTTACAATTCCGTTTTCCTGAGTGTTCAGATAATTGACGTTGAAGTTGGGAGTGATATGCAATCGCCAATCCACCGGCTTGTACGCAGTATCGCCGTGGAACAATTCGAAGGATACAACAAAATTTTGCCGTGGAGCGACCAATCTGCCCCGGCCAAAGAATTCTGCGCTATCAGGATTCTTGCTGCTCACATCACTGGGAACGGGAATACGCCGCGTGAAAAAGAAAGTTTGTGATTCGAGGTTCAACACCAGGAAAGTGTGTTGACCTATGATCGGATAATCACCTTTTAACACATTCTGTCCGTACGGATTCCAGACGCTTCCCTTTTTGTATCGCGGATCATCCGGAAATCCGATCCGCCACCGATCCGGCACCGGCACAAAATCGTTCGAGCCAGGCTTCGGCTGATCCGCTGCTGAACGGCCCGCAAATCCAAGCGGCTTATCGAGAATCGGAGGCGTAAAGGGCACATGGGAAGGCAAAGCCTTCGCGACCAGAGGAGGCGCTTGCGGCTCCGGCTCCTCCGCTTTGGCAATATAGGTCTCCCCTTTGTAGTGGCACTCCGAACACTTTGTAAAGGTGACGTTCTGAAACCGCTCATTGGAAGCTTTCACTGATAGTGATCGATGGCAACCAACGCAGCTTCGGTGGAATATTTCTCTATAGTTCAGATCGTAGCCTTCGGGATCATCAGGATTGGTTGGATCTCCTTCCAATTTATGACAATCTCTGCACTTCTGAAACTCGGATCGGTTTGTGACGTTCTTGACTGTATGATGACAACCGATACACGCGATACCAGTGGAGGCTTTGTGGGGATTATTCGGATCCGTATTTATGAAAGCTTCGTGACGTTTGTGATCAAAAACGACGAGCCCGCGTTCCCCCTGGATGTCCATGCGAACCGCGATTCTTTCATCCGTACTCTTGAGTGGTTCGATTCGATTGGAAGCAGCGCTGCAGATCGCAGCGAAAGTGAAAAGAAGAAATAATGCGTTTCTTGAGTGTCCCACAGCCCCTTCTTTTTTTAAAATTGGATTCCCAGGAAACTCAGATCTCAGACGGCCAATTACCGTCTGACGGGATCGTACTATTGTTCTTATTCCGTGTCAATTCAAATTCTAATGGAAATTCTAACGGAAAGATACCAACGATTCGGAGATTCGATGTTGTGGATACTTACATGGCCGAAGCTGTACCACGCACAAACACATCCTTATATATGATGGCTTCCGGATAAAAGCTGACAGCTTTTGTTATTTACTATTGATCTTGTTTTTGAGAAGTAGTAAGGTGTCTGTGTAGTAAGGTGGAAAAGGCAATGGAAAAGCGATTTCGTTTTAACCTGATTGCATTTTTGATCCTGTCTATGTTGGCGTTGGCCCTGTATCCTTCCGATGCAGTAGCAGCGAAAAAGCAGCGCAAAAAAAAGACAAACAAACCTGTCGCCGCGGGAGTCTTAACGGCGAATGATGTAAAGCAAATCATCGCGCAGGCTGCTGCCCAGGCCGAAGCCAGCGATGTGAAGGCGACAATCGCTGTTGTTGATAAGGAAGGTAATTTTATAGGCGCTTTTCAGATGAGAGGGGCCGAAAAAGATCTTCGCATTCTGCGCCCTGGTCCGCTTTGTTTTAGCGGAAATCAACAACCTCCGTGCGGTCCGCTGCCTGTGAATCTTCAAAACCTGCCACCGGGCACTGTGCTTGCAGCCCTATCCAAAGCAGGCACCGGGTCCTTTCTCAGCACACAGGGAATGGCTTTCAGCACCCGCACCGCCAGTTTTATTGTCCAGGAACATTTTCCACCAGGAATCACTTTTACTGGGAGCGGTCCCCTCTTTGGAGTTCAATTTAGCCAGCTTCTGTGTAGTGATGTCATCACAACAGTCTCTCTGGGTCTGCCTCTTGGTCTTTCGGCGGATCCTGGCGGCATTCCTTTATATAAGGATGGATTGCTTGCGGGTGGAATCGGGATTGAAGTGGATGGCATTTACGATGCCGATTCGGATCCAAGAGATTTTGATCAGCCGGTGGAAGAACTGATCGCAGTAAGCGCATCGCGCGGATTCGAGCCGCCGCCCGATATCCGCGGTGAAAATATCATCGTCAACGGCCTTCGTTTTCCATTTGTGAACACCCCGATGCCGGCCGCTCCACCTGTTCGGCCCTTTGATCAGCTCAGCGGCACCATCGTGATTCCGCCGTCCGATGGCAAGCCATCTTCTTACCAGAATATCGAATTGGACGGAGTACAAGTGAAGGTCCAGCCCGAATTCTTTCCTCCGAAAGCAGGTCGGGTCGGCGGACTTACCGCTGCCGAAGTGCAAACGATTCTTGTTCAAGGAGTCAGGCAAGCAAACATCACCCGTGCCGCAATTCGCCGGCCACTCGGAAGTGCTGCTGAAGTAAATTTAACAGTCGTAGATGTTGATGGATCGGTGCTTGGCATTGTCAGCACGCCTGATGCTCCGCAATTCGGTTTTGACGTATCGGCGCAGAAAGCTCGAACGGCCGCTTTCTTCAGCAAACCCAATGCCGGACAAAAGCTACGTGCCGCGGGCTTTGCAGAATACGTGGATGCGGCAGCAAATGATGGAATCGGCCTTGATGGTTCTGTTGCGTTCAGCGATCGCGCAGTAGGTTTTCTTTCCCGACCTTTTTTTCCAGATGACATAGAAGACACAGAGCACGGTCCTTTCTCCGTTTCGATAGAGCAGTTCAGTCCGTTCAATACCGGACTACAAATTGACTTGATTGCTGATGGACTGGCCACAATCTTGACCAACACAAAGCTGGAAGATTTACCGAACCTGTCCGGAAAATGCACGCCGCTGGGAACAGAGCTGGGAAACGGCATTCAAATTTTTCCAGGGAGTGTACCGCTGTATAAAGATGGCCGTTTGGTGGGAGCCATTGGAGTCAGCGGAGATGGCGTGGATCAAGATGACATTATCGCAGCAATGGGAAGCGCAGGATTCGAAGCCCCGCCGGATATCAGATCCGATCGTGTGTTCGTGAGAGATGTCCGTTTACCTTATGTGAAATTTCCAAGGCATCCGAATCTCTAACGCCGAGATTGGGACCACTTGCCCCGCACCCGCGCAGCCTCTTCCGTAACAAGCTTTATTTCTTGTTGGGATCTGTGGTTGAAAAAGATCCCGAACCAAAATTTCCTGACGGTTTCCGTTCCGGCATTACATCCATTCTTTGCCAGAGTATATAGATTCGATCCCGAACATCTTTAAACCTCGGGCCGCCGGTGATCTTCCTTTCACACGCATCCAAAGTCTTCTTCGCTTCTTGAAAATTCTTTGCGTCGAGATATTTTTCGCACTCAGCAATCAGTGCCTTAACTTCACTGCGGATCTGGGTTTCCTTTACGATTCGATTTTCGGCTGCGGCAATACATTTTTTCACCATTGCGTCGTGCGGTTTGATTGCCAGTGCCTGTCGCCAGGTTTCAAGAGCTTCTTCGAGACGCAACTGATCATAAAACTCTTTCCCTTTCTCAAAAAGATTCTTTAATTTTTTTGTTGCATCTTTACCCAGGGTTAGATCCTTTATTTCTTCTTTTGGAGCAGCCATCAGAATCTTTATTCTTTCAAGCTCAGATAACATTTCCTCTGCCGTTTGATATCGTAATGCCAGATCTTTTTCAATCGATTTAAGAATCATGGCCTCAAGCGCGGGATGTATTTCCGGCGCCACTTCGGACGGTTTTTTAGGAGGATTGTTCATGTGTGAAAAAATCAAGGCAGGAAGGGTCTGTGCAACAAAAGGCTTCACGCCTGTAATCAGCTCGTACAGAATCACGCCTATGGAGTAGAGGTCACTGCGATGATCGGTTGTATTGCTGATCAACATTTCCGGTGCTGTATAAACAGAGGCACCGAAGTATTGGCTCGGTTCTGTGTGGGGGAGCGCCAGC
Organism: uncultured bacterium; assembly: GCA_963771165.1. GTDB lineage: Bacteria > Acidobacteriota > HRBIN11 > JAKEFK01 > JAKEFK01 > JAKEFK01. The sequence goes on from CAVYSN010000022.1 coordinate 144,618, forward strand.
GCGGTGATCGCGCTTCCAAAGTCAAGGATGTGAGCATGAAATTTGGAATCAATCATGATGTTTTGCGGTTTCAGGTTGCGGTGGATGATGCCCAAATGATTTGCTTCTTTAATCGCGCTAAGCAAATCTTTCACAATCTGGAACGCAACGTCGTTTTTTAGCTTTTTTTCCGAACGAACGAGATCAGAAAGTGACTGACCTTCCACATATTCCATGGAAATAAACAGGCCGTCATCGCTCTCTCCAACATCGAAAATTCTGCACACATTCGGATGCCGCAGCTTATGAGAGAGGAGAATGGCACGCTTAAACCGCTCCTTGGCTTTCGCGTCCGCGAGCATTTCTGTTGTAATCAACTTCAGCACGATGGGTACATCGAGAATGTTATCGATGGCCTTGTAAAAAATACCTTTGGTACCTTTGCGCAACAACTTTTCAATCACGTAACGACGTTCAAACACAGAGCCGGGGGCAAGTTCCGAGGATCGGATTTCACTTTTGGCGCTCGGCTTGACCGGCTGGGGGGGCGGTGAAGGTGACGTAAATTCTTGCAGAGCTTTCGCCAGTTCATCCATCGTTGCATACCTTTCATCTCTGTCTTTGGCAAGCATCTTGACAATGATGTGCTCGAGTTGTACAGGAAAATGACCTGATGGAAAGTGCAACGAAATGGATTTCGGAGCCTCGGTTACATGCTTAACCAGATATCCCTGCGAGGTGGGTGAGTAAAAGGGGAGCTTTCCTGTCAGAGCATAATAGAACGTAATCCCCAGTGAATAAATATCAGACCGGTGATCAATGACTTCTCCTTCCTCCAAACGGCCGCACTGTTCGGGGCTGCAAAATTCCGGTTTTCCTAGAAACATGTTGGTCCGTGTGAAAATTCTGGATTGGTCCGCAAGCGGCTTTGCGATTCCGAAATCGATCACTTTCGTGACATCATTCCCCTCTTCATCCTTGACCACAAGAATATTGTCGGGAGAAATATCCCGATGCACGATCCCCTTTTGATGAGCCATATGGAGCCCTAAAGCTGCTTCTCGTATGATTTTTAACGCCTCATGAATGGGAACTCTGGTCAGTTTGGAAACACGATCTAAAAGCGAATCTCCACGAATCAATTCCAGGACCATAAAAAAAGTATCTTCTTTCAGTGTACCGAATTCAAATAACTGAACCAGATTCCGGTGACGCAGCTTAACAAGCATTTTTGCTTCGCGAATAAACCGTTGCAGAAAGGCTTCATCTTCAGCAAATTCACTGTGAACCACTTTAATGGCCCGCTCTTCATCAAGATAAACGTGTCGCGCTCGATAGACCGCGCCCATTCCACCTTTTCCAATTACATCCAGAATCTCGTATTCACGAATACGAGTTCCTACATATGGATCACTTGAAGCAGCTGCCATGGTAATTACATTGATTATAACCTCGAGAGGAAAGATCCTCAACATGAGAATACATTTTGAGCTTGAATCGTATATAATGTCTCCAACTCATTCATGAAGAACGACCCTAAAGATTCTCTTGTTGGTACTCGCATCCGGGAATATGAGATTCTCGATGTAATCGGAAAAGGCGGAATGGGCGCGGTCTATCGAGCACGACACGTTTATCTTGATGAAGAGCGGGCCATCAAAGTCATTCATGCGCCTCTGGCGGATCAGGACTCTCCTTTCATTGACCGCTTCATCCGTGAAGCAAAGATTCTAACGAAACTGCGTCATCCGGATCTTGTCGAGCTCTATGAGTTTGGTCGCCTGGATGAAAAAATGTTCTTCATGGTCATGGAGCTGATGAAGGGGGAAAGCGTCCAGGAAAGGATCAAGAAGTTAGGACGGATCCCGCTCGATGACTCGCTTCGAATCATTCGCGAAGCTGCGAATGGTTTGCATGTTGCTCACCAAAGAGGAATCGTTCATAGAGACATCAGTCCCGATAACTTGATGTTATTAAAGCTGGAGAATGGAACGGAGATCACCAAGGTCATCGATTTTGGGATTGCCAAGCCCACATACCAGGAAACCCATCGTTACACCATTGGCGAAATGTTTATGGGAAAACCGCAGTTCTCCAGTCCTGAGCAATGTGGGTTTCATGAAGAAGGAGAAGAAATTGACAAGCGGGCTGATATCTACTCGCTTGCGGTTACGCTGTATTACATGTTGAGCGGTAAACTTCCCTTTTTCTCCGCGACCCCGCAGGGATATCTTGTAAAGCACGCAAGTGAACCTCCGAAACCCCTCTCGACTCACTTTGGGCCCGGCGAATTGCCTGAAGAGGTAGAGAAACTCATTGCCAAGGCTCTTTCCAAGAAAAGGGACCAGCGACAGTCCTCCATGGCGGAATTTGCAGAGGAAATTGACCGGATTCAGAATCTTTCCGCAGCAGCCGCGAGCATCCTACCGACGAAGGTGACGACCGGAGAATTCAACATAGGTTCACTTTTTGCTCGTCGCTATGAAATCGAGAAAAAAATCGGCCGCGGCGGAATGGGCGTCGTTTATAAAGCTATCGATAAGATTCTGGACATTCCTGTTGCTCTAAAGACGATGAATTCTGATATCGCGGATGATCAACGGACTCTCAATCGATTGAAAAGAGAAGTCATTCTTGCTCGCAAAATTTCGCATCCCAACGTCTGCCGAATTTACGATATCGGCGAAAGCGAAGGGGTTCACTATGTATCGATGGAACTGCTGCAAGGTCGGTCCTTAGCAGATATTTTGTTGAAAGATGGAGCGATGACCGTTCCAGAGGCCCTTTCCGCAATCAAACAGATTCTCGATGCAGTCGATGCAGCCCATGCTGCAGGCGTTTTTCACAGGGATCTGAAACCTCAAAATATTATTATTGATCCTAAAGGGCGAACTCACATCATGGACTTTGGTATTTCAACGTCCGCCGATGTTTCCCGTCTTACCCAGACCGGTGGACTTGTTGGGACTCCGAGGTATATGGCACCTGAGCAATTTGGTGGTTCAAAGGTAGATCATCGCGCTGACATGTATTCCATCGGCATCATCATGTTTGAAATGATTACAGGGGCGCTTCCATATGAAGCGAACACTCCTGCAACCGTCATGTATGCGCATCTGCATTCCCCGCCAAAGAAACCAACTGAACTCATTTCTGATCTTCCATGGGAACTGGAAAATATTATTCTAAAAGCGCTGGAAAAAGATCCCGCGAATCGATTTCAATCCATTACGGAGTTTCGTAACGCTCTGGAACCTTTTCTCAGACCTGTTGCGTCTTCTATTCCTACGCTCCTGCAAACTCATTCAACTCCTGACTCAACCAGGATCACGGATACAGGCGAGTCCGTAACCGAACATCAGCCGCCTCCACCGATGAGAGAGCCTCCCGTCGTTCTTCGGACCATCCCTGTTGAGGTGCCGACACAACCATCGGTTAAAGCGCCTGAAGCAATTCCTGTAGATGCGGCAACCGATCCTTCCGCCAGAAAACCCGAAGCCATCGGTGTGGGTGTGATCACCGACAGATCCGGTACGTTAGAGGAATCCAAAAAATCAAAGCAGAAGCTTTTGATTGGCGGGGCGGCCGCTGCAAGCATTGTGATCGCGATTCTTATCTGGCTTCTGGCCGGCTCAGACACAAAGGATACAAAAACGGAACAAGTCGTCGAGAAAACTGCAGCACCACATGCTGCACCGCAAGTGATTCAACAACCTGCAAGAACGACCCTGCCTCCGGCTCAGGAAGTTCGCACAGAAACTGTGCCTCCACCTGTAGAGCAGAAAGCCGAATCCCAACCGCCATTGACTGAGACACCTTCCGTTGAAACTCCCAAAATTGAACCGCCGGCCATACAAACGCCGGCCATTGAAACGGTTGCTCCCACTCCAGGGCGGACGGAATATACAGTAGAAGTGATGGCAACCTCCTGGAAGAACAGAGCAGAAGAAAAAATCTCGCAGTTGAATCAAAACGGTTATTCGTCCTTCCTGGGAGAGAATACTGAAAGCTCCAGCAAATACAGGGTTCGTGTCGGTCGATTCAATGATTACGCCGCAGCGAAAGAAATGTCTGTTCGACTGAAGAAAGAGCTTCAGGTAGAACCCTGGGTCGTCACGTTGGCCAAACCTCCTTCGACCGAAACGCCTGTAACTGAAAGTAAAACTTCCGCTCCCGCGGTTCTGCCCGTTCAGCCGGGAGCTCCAATGGATGGAACGATATCTTTTGAAGCGCCGTTCCCTGTGAAGGTGTTCAACGGAAAAAATCTTGTCATGGATACGGCGATCAACAAATCTCAGAGTCTGAAACCCGGTAAGTACAACATCACTTTGACAGTTGAAAATAAAGCACTCATCGGAAGCTTCCGTCATACTTTAGAAGTCAAAGCGGGTGAAAATACAATCATACCGGCCCCGGCCACAGGATATCTTTCCCTTCGCGCCAACCCGAGCAATTGCAGAATTACGATTGACGAAGGCTACCAGGATGTCCCTCCTATGATTGATTTGCCGATTCTGGCTGGAAAGCATCGCATTTTCGTCGAATGGCGCTCGTTGGAAATCGAGGATGAGATCACGATCGAAGTCCTCGAAAACAAAACGACGCGTCTTCGAGCTTTCGTAACCGGCGACACCATAGGCATTGTGGAAGAATAGAATTTAAGATCTTACGTAAACACCAGCGGAAGCGAATTCTTTCTCATCAACTCCAATTCCTGGTTGAATTCAAACGCATAGCGCCGCATAACATCCCCAAGATGGAGAGAAACATATCCAGGTATAACAATTTCCCAGGACTGCGAGGAGTCACGCTTAGGCGCTGTCAAAGTGAAACTCAAAACTTGGCCTTCCACCATAACTTTTGTGGTGTTACACAGAGACACGGACATACAGAGAAAGAAATAGTTTTAACTCTGTGTCTCTGTGACTCTGTGTTGAATTCCTGGGCGGCATTAATGATTTCATGACTTATTTCCCAGGCGAGTAATCAAATTGTTGATTCTCGTGGATAAATGCTCGTCCTGTGCGAGAAACCGAGTAATCGTTTCTCTTAACGCAGCGGCGTCGGGGCTCGAAAGGAAATCCTTACCGAACATCTGAGTCAAAACCGTATCAACAACCTTTGCAGTTAACGCTTCACCTTTCAATCCTTCTGCTTTCACGGAGCGTGCCACTTCCTTCAGACCATGCTTCAGCGTGGATCGTGCAAGTTTTTCGAGAACTTGCAAATGAAACCGAGATGCCGTTGAATGAGAAATCCCAATCTTTTCTGAAACAACGACAAGATCATAATCCTGATCGTAATAGTAGCGGATGAAATTCTGATCTTTTGAGTCTAATTGCCGAATGCAATCATTCATTTCAAGCTCACAGGTTTTGCTTCCGGAAAGCAGTGCTACAACCGCTAGGATACTCAGCAAATGCAGCAGATCTTCTTCCTCCGCTTCAATGCTGCGTTTGATTGCTCCTTCCGCGGATAGATGGAAATTCAGCAGCAACTCATTCGTTTTCTTCAAGAAAACATAAAATCGACGGGTATCCTCCTGTTTCCATTGGTACCCGCGAAGCCCGGCATAAACGGCTGATCGAATGCGATAGATCAGATATGCGCGTAGAGTGAGACCCTGCCTGGATTTGTATTGTGCAAAGCCGTCCGACAATCCGTTCAAACCGAGTTGCATCAACGCTTCGGGATTGATATCGGGAACAAGTTCTCGACGAATCTGTGAAACGATGCTCTTCACGAGTGGAAGGAACCGCACGGATTCAGGAGAAAGTTCCATAGAGGAATCACTTTCTTTCACTTTATGCGCCCCACTTTCCACTTCTATATATAAAGGAAGAAAACCCTAAAAGAAATGTGGTATAGTCGTTTAAATAGATCATTTTCGCAGAGCGGGAGGGTCCATGAAGACAGCCCGAGACCTTTACAGCGGCCAGGAACTGACCGTCGTTTCAAAAACCGAAACCGTTTATGACGCCGCTAGAATCATGGCGGAGAAAAACATTGGAGCGGTCCCTGTTGTGGAAGGTGGCAGGGTTGTTGGGATTTTTTCCGAGCGCGATATCATGAACCGCGTTGTTGCGAAAAACATAGATCCTCAAAAAACTACCCTGGATCAGGTCATGACAAAAGATTTGATCGTTGGTCATCCAAACGAAGACATCGGGCAGATCCTGACACGAATGAAACAGGCCAACATTCGGCACCTTCCGATTATTGACGAAGGCAAGCTCGTGGGGATCATCTCATTCAGAGATCTACTGCAAGCCGATCTGAACGAAAAAGACCAGGAAATCAAAATCATGACGGCGTACATCAGTTACATTCCCCCGTCGTTCTAGGGCTAGTTTTGTAACCACCAAGACTCCAAGTTCGCCAAGATCACCAGGGAAAATAGAAAAAGGTTTTTGGCGGTTTAGGTTGACTGTTCGATGTCAGACTCATAGAATAGTCCCTTTATTCATCATGACGGAAACAGCACAAAAAGCCGAAGCGCCTCAAGTAGCGACGAATCTGTGGAATTTGTCCGTGCTCTGCCTGCTTGGATGGATGATACCAGGAGCTGCCCACCTCATGCTCAAACGGCCGAAGAGAGCCATTACCTTTTTCTTTTGCATCGTCATTCTCTTTGTTTGGGGATTGAATCTTGGAGCAAGAATCTGGAACTATGAACCCCAACAACCGCTGACTTTTTTTGCAATGGTATCGCAAACCGGTGTGGGCCTTCCCTATTTTGCGTCCAGGGCCATCACTCATTACGCGCGCAACGCTCCATCATCGACATTTTATGGGTTCGCCAACCGTTTTAATTTCGGTGAGGGGAACATCAAGGCCGTTACGTTTGAATATGGCAATACCTTTACATGGGTGGCAGGGCTCCTGAATTTTCTGGTAATACTGGATGCTTACGACATCGCCTTAAGGAGAAAAAATTAAGTGGCCAGTCATTTTCTATTAATGGTGGCATTTGCTCTTCTTACATCAATAGTTATTTCATTGATCACAAAAAAAACCCCGAAAGATCAGTGGCTCTATTTTTGGAAATTCTTTGCCTCCCTTGTTGTAATCGCTCTTCTTCTAGCGTGGGTCATGTACCCATTCCCGGCCAGGTGAAGCGTACCCGCTCCAAAATCAAGATTTACCTCTTCTACTGGGTCCCCATTGTCTTCTACTCTGCAATCATTTTCTGGCTCTCATCGCGCACGGCTGTCCTTGAAATGCCCGGACATTTAGATAAAATCCTTCACTTTATCGAATATTTTATCTTTGCATTCTTATTGTGGAGGGCCATTGCAAGGGAGTGTTTCTGGTCGTTTAAGGCTCGTACAGCTATTGGTGTAGCCTTGATCGCCTCCGCCTATGGCGCATCCGACGAATTCCACCAGATGTTTGTTCCAGGCAGATCTGCCTCGATCCGTGATTGGTTTGCGGATGTTGCAGGAATTTTAGGAATGCTTACATTAGTGTTATCTAGAGTAAAATGGAGAGTTGAGGCCATCAAAAACAACTATGAAACGATTTAAGTTTTTCCTTTTCATTTCAGCCATCCTTCTTATCACAAATAATCTAAGCGCTGCTGAAATCATGCGTTTATCAGAAGTAAAAGAGGGGATGATCGGAAAAGGAAGAACCGTTTTCAGAGGAACCGACATAGAAGAATTTGAAGTTGAGATTCTCGGTGTTTTGCAGAATTTTTTTCCACAACACAGCATGATCCTTGGTCTTTTGAAAGGTGGCAACCTCGCGGATACAGGGGTGATCGCTGGGATGAGCGGAAGCCCCGTTTACGTGAACGGAAAGATGATCGGAGCCGTGGCCTATTCGTGGCCATTTTCAAAAACTCCGATTGCCGGAATCACGCCCATCGAATCGATGATGGAGGCGCAAACGCCGGTATCGGATCAGGTACCGATACAACCACCGGTGGAGATTGCACAGTACTATAATTTCGAAAGTTTATTGGCCAATCACATGCCGGATATCCCTAAAATGAGCACAAATCTTCCAGGTGTGGGAAACGTTGAGCTCACTCCGATTGCAACGCCTTTAATGGTCTCGGGTTTCGATGCAAAATTGGTCGAACGGTTCCGTCCGCTTTTTTCCTCTTTTGGAATGCAACCGATGCAGGCGGGAGTCATGGGTCAGGCGGAGGCTTCCTTACCCGCCGGTGAATTGGAACCTGGTTCGCCGATCAGCGTTCAACTGGTGCGGGGTGACCTGGATATCGGAGCGATCGGCACAGTGACATATCGTGACAACGAAAAAATTCTCGCTTTCGGTCACCCGTTCTTCAACCTCGGCCCCATTGATTTTCCGATGGCTACGGCCCGGATCTTCGCGGTGGTGCCAAGCTTGTTTTCATCCTTTAAAATCGGTTCGGGCGGTCCGATTGTCGGAGCCGTTAAACAGGATTTCCGTTCTGCCGTATATGGTGTTGTTGGCGAGAAGTCTCCCATGATCCCTGTTAGCGTTATATTGAATGATGAAGCAAAAAAGAAAAGAGAGTTCAATTTCGAAGTCGTAAACCACAATCTTCTGGCTCCTCTTCTTCTGGATTTTGCATTTCAAAATACGATCCTTGCAACACAGCTCGGGTATGGCGACAGCACTTTAAGAATCACGGGTGCCATTAATCTGAAGGATTCATCCACCATAGAGTTCAACAACATTTTCAGCGGCATGGCAAGCTTTTCCAATGCCTCGCAGTACCTCGCCTCTGTTTTATACACATTGATGTCGAACGAATTCCGACGAATTGACGTCAAAGGCGTCGCGTTGAACGTAGACCTTTCGATGAAGCGAAAGGAGGCCGAGCTACTGGAAGTTTGGCTGGACCGTAATGAAGTGCGACCCGGAGATCAAATCAAGGTCAAAGCGGTATATAAGACGTTTCAAGGCCACCGACAGGCTGAAGAATTTGATTTAACAATCCCTGAAGATTTGGACGCTCAAGTTCTGCATTTCATCGTTGGAAGTGGTCAAGAAATCAGTCGCCAGGAATACGCTCAATATGGTAAAGCTTACAAACCGGATAGTCTGGAACAGATCGTTTCCCTACTGAATAACCTGCGTTCCAACGATAGGATTTATGTAAAGACGTTTTTGACGGAACCAACACTTGTTATGAAGGGCCGCAGTCTTTATAAACTACCGTCTTCAGCATATTCCATTCTGTCCTCATCACAAACGATTGGAAGTTCACAAAGAGTGAACAGTCTGGTCCTTTCGGAGGATAGTCGACCGATTGACTATTTTCTAACCGGGACAAAATACTTTGCTGTCAAGGTTTTGCCGAGACAAAACTGATCTCAAAACATCTATGAAAGCAACAATTTTTCTTGTGGTTTTTTGTGTGCCTTATTTATGCTTCGCAGTAACCGCACAGTTCTGGGAAGAGAATACGCAGCAACAATTTTCAGCGGGCGATCCTCAATCCGTCTCTATCACGAGCGATGGTGAGTTAATGCTCGCCCCGCAGCTCAAGAAAATTTATGAGAGCACCGATCCGATTATCTGGAAAATTGTCAATGACGGGCAAACGCTTTACGCCGCTACGGGCAATGAAGGAAGAGTCATAAAAATTGATTCCGCAGGAAAAGCATCGACGCTTCTCGACACTCCGGAGCTGGAAGTTCAAAACATTGTTCTTGATGGTGATGGGAACCTGTATGCCGCTACATCGCCCGATGGCAAGGTCTATAAGATCAAAAAAGATGGTACTTCGCAGATATTTTTTGATCCTGCCGACAAATACATATGGCATCTAACTCTGGATGCAACCGGTAATCTTTATGTCGCAACCGGTGATCAGGGAAAGATCTACCGTGTGGATAAAAATGGAAAGGGTGCGGTACTGGTCGATACAAATGAATCCAATATCACCGTATTACTCTGGGATAAAGACAAGGGATTGCTGGCGGGTTCGGATAGAAATGGAATTCTGTATGCGATCGAACCGAACGGCAAAGCTTCAGTCCTTTACGATTCTGATCTGCAACAGATCACTACAATTTATCGCACGGAGAGCGGTGAGATCTATTTTGCGGCGATCAGCGGACTTTCGGTGCCTCAGGAACCTCGTAGCCTTCAGCCACCTCTGATCGCACCTACGACAAGTCCGCAGCCCGCTCCTGATTTAACCGGTGATGAACCCGAAGGAACGGTCGTGACGTCAGTAGAGATTACGCCTTTTCCTACGACTCCCACAGTAACAACCCCTGTGCGGCCTACAGCATCACAGTTGTATCGGATCAATCCGGACGGCACGTCCGAGCTGATGCATTCGTCGGAGGATCATATTCTGGATGTCCGATCCGCTGCCGGCGAAGAGCGACTCGTTGATTCTATCTACGGGAAAAAAATCAAAGTTGATCATGCTTACTCAAAACAAGAAGAGCACCATACTCTTAAAAACAGCCGAAGACCAAATTACGAGCCTGCTCGGCGGAGAGAGAATTTTTATCGCTACAGCGAACCCCGGTCATATCTATGAATTGGTTCACAATCATTCCGCACAGGGCACTTATTTTTCGGATATCAAAGACACTGCAACACCCTCTTCCTGGGGACGAGTGACATGGAAAGGTGAGACTCCCGCAGGAACAACAATCACTCTGTCCACAAGATCGGGAAATACAAAGACGCCGGATGAGACATGGTCCGTCTGGGCGAACGCGGGAAACGACCCTTCGGGACAACAAATCAGCAGTCCGAAAGGTAGATTCATTCAATGGAGGGCCGAACTCCACACTTCGAACAGCAAGGTTACCCCCGTGCTTCGAAGCGTCCGCGTTGCCTACTTGCAGCAGAATATCCGGCCTGAAATTGATTCGATTGTTACACCATCCGCCGGGCGCTGTGTACAAGAAAAATACGATTTACGCTCAGGACAGTATTGCCGGCTCCACTGAACCGGTCGATGGAACCGAGTACTCAGCAACCCGAATTCCAACAAAACCAGCAGGCGATGTCCTCATCGTTTCTCGGGAAATCCGAATTCCGCAAGAGCTATCAAACCATCACCTGGACAGGATCGGATGCCAATCAGGATTCATTACTTTTCGACATTTATTACAGACCAAGCAACGATAAGAACTGGAAATTACTGGCAAAGGATATCAAAGAGAATATTTTTGCGTGGGATACACAAACGATTCCGGACGGAACTTATCTGATTCAGGTTACCGTCACTGACCGTTTAAGTAATCCCGGACAACTGGCGTTGAGTAATACCAAGGAAAGTGCACCTTTTGACGTGGATAATTCCGCACCTCGGTTGGAAGTAACCGGAGTTTCAAGATCGAGTCAATCAGCTGTGATTCAGGTGAAAGCACAGGATCAATTCAGCCCAATCAAACAGTTGCAATACTCTGTTACGCCGGGCACATGGGTTTCTGTTTTTCCAGTCGATGCCATTGATGACTCCCCGATCGAAACTTACATGATCGAAATCAAAGAGGTTCCGGCGAATGCGGACTACATCGTTCTGAAGTGTTCCGACCAGTTCCTGAACAGCAGCACGATCCGGCAGTCGCTCTCGTCGACCAAATAGTAGCGCTCCGCGATTTGTGGAGCCTTTCGACATCGAATCATTTGTTCAGACAACTTGCTCTGCCCCTTCGCTTGTGTTGAAATAGCAATTTCGGGAGGGTCAATTAGATGTCTGAGTTGTCCCTGGGACAAAAGATCGCATGGTTTTTTTATCAGAAAGGAATGGGAGTGGCCAAACCTGAATTCCTGTTTGCTACAAAACCCGGTGATGAACAATGGTTTAAGATCTCTGATGTGTTGATCAAGGATAATCATCTGGAAGGTCGCAGCCTTGTTCTGGACCAGCTGCTGCAAGCCAGATACTTCAAAGCACATCCCAAGCGGACGGAATTTCTGCGCATGATGGGGAGATTTCTGAACAAGGGAATTTTGGATGAGCGGCGAAGAGTTGTCCAGTACATCGCCGACAATCCCTCGCTGTTTGCGCCAAACGACGATATTATCATGGGTCCTCTCATCACGGCGCAACGGGATAAAGATACGATCACCGCAACCACAGCGGAAGAAGCATTGCTGAAAATACGCGGTGAGGTAAAACGAACAAAAGATGAATTCCGGTAAAAAGATTGCGTAACAAGAATTCTGCCTTTGAAGTTTGGGAAGAGCGAGCCAAGATAGCAAAAATCTCGCGATTTATTGGCCAAAGGCTCGAGGTTTTGGAAGAGGGTGTTTGCAAAATCACTCTTCCTTTCCGGGATGATTTTGAGCAGTTATTTGGCGTGGTCCATGGAGGCTTTATCAGCTTGATTGCCGATACGGCCGGTTATTTTGCTGCTGCAACTCTTGCAGGTGAAATTCCACTGGCAACAGCTGAAATCAAAATCAATTTTGTGGCGCCGGTCTATCGCGACGATTTGTATGCGATCGGTCGTGTAGTGAAAAAAGGACGCCAGCTGATCGTTTGTGAATTAAAAGTTCATACTTCACGAGATGACCGGTTGGTCGCATTAGGAATCGCGACATACAGCCGAATTTCTGCTCCAAAAGTGAAACCTGCAACGATACAAACTTGAAATCCGCATTTATCGCTGGTAGCACGGGCTATCTTGGAAGCCGTCTTGCAGCCGCATCTGTTGCAAAAAGGATATGCGGTTGAAGCTCTTGTTCGAAAAGGATCCGAATCAAAAGCGCCGGTGGGTTGCAAGGCTATCACAGGCGATGCCCTGAATTCCGACAGCTATAAACAATCTCTATCAAGTGACACTTTCATTCACATGGTAGGAGTTGCGAATCCAAGCCCTGCAAAAGCGGGGCTTTTCCGTAACATCGATCTACCGGCAGCCATCGCATCCATTGATGCCGCGATCTACAACGGGGTCAAACACTTCGTGTATGTGAGTGTCGCCCATCCTGCTCCGGCTATGAAAGCGTACGTTCAAACAAGAATGGAGGCAGAAGCGAAACTTCGGGATTCGGGCCTCAATACAACCATTCTGCGACCCTGGTATGTGATTGGCCCGGGACATCGCTGGGCCTACGCGCTGATCCCATTTTATAAGCTCGCCGAGATGATCCCCGCCACACGGGATAGCGCATTGCGATGCGGGCTGGTTACATTGAAACAAATGCTGGCCGCGTCTGGTGCATGCAGTCGAGAATCCAGCAACCGGCGTGCGTATTATCGAAGTGCCGGAAATCCGAGCTCTTTGACGCAAAGCCGCAATGGCGCCACGATTCCATGATTCTTTTTCTGCCCTTAGTATGATTTTTCTTTGCGGCTTCGCGACTTTGCGTTAATGACCTATCTTCGGCGTAACCATTCGACTGGATTTACGGGCTGATCTTTCTTGCGAACTTCAAAATACAACGAAGGTTTACCTTCGAGGGCTCCCGTGGAGCCCACTTTTGCAATCGTTTGAGCCCTTTGGACAGACTCACCTCTCCGCACAAGTAATTCAGAGTTATGCGCATAAAGGGTGTAGTACCCATCGGGATGAGATAAAATCACCGATTGTCCGTAACCTTTAAACCATTCGGCAAAAACAACCTGGCCATCATACACAGCCCGCACATCGGCGCCCTGTGGGGCAGAGATCTCAACACCATTGCTCATTGTAGTCGTTCCAAATCGAGGATGCTTATAGACGCCGAATTGACGTGTGATTCTTCCTGAAACAGGCCAATCCAGGTTTCCTTTGAGGCTGGCAATGGATGGCTTATTTTCACGGGATGGAGCAGTGGGTGCGGGCTTCACCACCGTAAAAAACTGTTGCAGTTGATTGGCAGCGGCACGCAAATCTGTCAAGGCATTCATATGCATCGACCTTTCACCTCGAATAGATGACAACAACTTCAGTTTCTCCTGGCGGTTGTTGCTCAAAGACGTATTCGTGCGCTGTAATCCTTGCTTGAGCGAGCCCAAGATTGCGCCTTTCCTGCTCCAGCGCAGTTGGGTCCGTTCCAGATCAACAATCGAAATGCGATAATTTTGGACCTTGCGCGCATCATCCTTTGCAAGATACGTAATGTACTGATAGCTCCGCATAAGGTCCGCGGATTGATTCACTTTCATCAACAAGCTTGATATAGTTCAGCTCACCCAGCTTATAAGCTTCCACGAGGCGGTGCGTTAAATATTGCTTTTGTTTTCCAAGATTTTTTTTCAGATATTCATATTCCTTTTGTAAACTCCCGATATCCCGTTCCGTTTTTTCCTGCTTCAACTGAAAAACCGAAATCTCGCGGGTCTGGATTTGAGACTGGACTTCATATTGCGAAAGTTGCAAAAGCACGGAATTTTCCTGTTCGTTTAATCGAGCAGCTTCCTGACGCAACGCAGCAATCTCTTTTTGAATGGTTTCCAGTTTTTGCCGTTTGATCTCTTCTGAATCCGGCGAGGCAGACTGAGATTTTCGAGCCTCTTGAGCGAGAGAGAGCCGCAGCAGCCAGAACGGCTGCCACGGCAAAAATCGATCCTAAAAAAGCGGTTTCCCATCCTGATTCGGCAGAGTGGATACCCTGAAGGTCTTAAAGATTGTTGGAGCGATATCAACGAGATGCGGATCGGATTTCGCAATCTTCCTGTTAGAAAGGAGAACTCCGGCGGTGATTTTGTAATCGTAAGAGCAATGATCTCCGCTCCATTTTTTCATATTGTTTTCCAGCAAGTCTTTCGGAATACCACCAAGAGTAGTCTGCCAGGACACGCGATATCCTTCGTTGAAGCCGATCATTAGATCCGGTGCATTACCGATGTACTCACCATGGTAAATATCGTCGCGCCTGTACACATCCAGAATAACAGACTCTCCTGTTTCATCATCTTTAATTTCTTTCAGCTTCGAGATCAGTTCATCCTGCAACTTCGCATATTCCTCACCGGGCGCGACAATACCGTTCTTCTCACGGCCCTGAAGATTGATATAAATCTGTCCCAATCCCATTGCGTATGCTTTTGTTTTGGTCCAGTCCGTGTTCACCCAGAACTGTCCTTTATCAAACAGGTCATTCAGCGTGTAATTCTTGTCCTCCATGCCGTGCAGATACATGTATCCGTTCTTTAACCAGCCAGGTATTGACGTTCACGCTCTTGCGAAACGAATGGAATCCGTGATCGGACAGAACCATGATGGTTGTGTTGCCGTCGACGTATTCCATCGCTTTACCCACAATTTTGTCGGCCTGAATATAAACGTCCCGGATCGCATTGGAATACTTTGCAGCCAGTTCCTCATCGTAGTACGGATGCCTTTTATCAATCAAACGATAGAACATGTGCTGAAAACGGTCGGTCGTCTCATAGACAGAAACGAACAGATTCCAATTCCTTTTTTTCAGTTCATTTTCCATGATCTTCATGCGGTCTTTCATCGCAAGATTTGCATCCGCAATGAAAGTGGCTTCATCGATTCGTTCTTCATTCAACGGCCAGGTTGCTTCCGCCCAACCGAGCGTTCTGTAAATGCCGACTTCCTTTACGAGTTTCTTCGACCAATCGTTCGGCTTCGTAATCGGGAGAGGCGGATTTCGGGGATCCCAGTTGACAGGAGACATGTACAGCTTCACGTCCGGTTCCGTTTCCAGCAACAGGAATTGCGACATGCCGCGCATTTTTACAATCGGAGTAATTTTGAATGAAAGAGGAACCCACTCACTCCACTCCCCTTTCTTCAAGTCGAGCTCTTGATCCTGAACGTGTACCTTTAATCCTCCACCAACTTTCTGCAAGTTCCATTTCTGCTTTTACATCTTTGTAACCGCTTTCCATGAGCTGTTCATACCGTGCCTGTTGTTCAATCGTTCTTTGGTCCTTAGCGATCGCTTTCAGTTCTTCCTGTTCGGCTTTCAGGATTGGATTGGAGGGTCCCATTATGACTGCTGTAGCTTTCTCCCCGTTGAATTCCAATCGGCCGATTTTCCCGCCCATCTCAGCATCACCCACTTCAAAGTCCGAAAGATCGGTCGCCCAGTAGTAAAAGGTTCCGGTTGTGCCGCGAATATCGGGCAACGGCAGTCCCGCAAGCATGAAGCCTCCCGGGATTTCATCAGGGGGATAAGAGAGAGGCACCGTCAAAACGGTTGTGCGAATTCCATTTTGACCGGCATGAACCCAGAAAGGCGTCCCTTTGCGGATGGTTTCCACTTTGGGCATTTTAATGGGAATCAATTTCCAGAGAAACTCCGGAGGTTCTACGCTGACCATTCCAAGGTTCGGCAAATAGGTTTCGGTGCTGCGCGTCAGAAAATCGTAAATGTTGTGTCCGCCCGGATTGAGCCCGGTCTGAAACGAAGCCCAGGCTACCGGAGATTCAGGCGGATTGGTCGTTGCCAGTGACGTAAATGTGCCCTGGTCAGCCAACTTCTTAAAGTTCGGAAGAACACCTTCACCCAGGTATTGTTGAACCAAATCGGGATCCATACCGTCAAACCCAATGATGATCACCTTTTCTTTGAAATCCCGCATCTTGGGATGGGACCATTTCGAAAAATTCAGAAATAGAGCCCCTGCGGCAATCAGAGCCAGCAACGCCAAAAACTTCTTTGTTTTGATAAAACCGGGCATTTTAAAAACCTCCTACTGGACGATGGTGCCCCGTGTACCATCACCATCTACTGAATGAATTCTAATCGATACGAACTCAGATTTTTTATGAACCTCGCCAACGTCTACGCGGATGTAATTATCTGTCAAAGCTTCTCTTGTGCCGTGCAGCAACAATGCCGGTAAATTTTCGCCAACGAAACTGTTTCGATAAATCAGATTCTTTGTTTTAGCCAATTCGCGCAGTCTGGCGGCTCTTTCGGTGACTTCTGAATGGCCAGCGCTTCGAAGATAAGAAGCTGCCGGCGTGTCTGGTCGGGGAGAAAACGGGAATACGTGACAATACGAAAAGGGAGCATCTGCAACATAACGGTACGTTTCCTCGAAGGCTTCATGATCTTCCTCCGGAAAACCCACAAGCAGATCGGTACCAAGATTCATTCTCGGATTGGCCTGAAACAATTTGCTTCACGATCCAATCGTAGCGGTGAAAAGGATATTGTCTTCGCATTTTTCTCAGAACTTTATCCGATGCGCTTTGAAGCGGCAAATGCAGATGAGGTTGAAAACGATCGGTCGATGTAAAAACATCCAAAAAAGGCTGATCGATCTCCTCCGGTTCTACGGAACTTAAACGAATTTTGAAGTCGCCTGAAAGAGAATGAAGCTTGCTTAAAAGAAAACTCAAACTGGTTCTGGGATACAGATCTTTGCCGTATCCACCCATGCTGATGCCAGTCAGAATCATTTCTTTGTATCCGCGATCGCGAAAAAGCTCAACCCGCCTGACCACTTCCTCGACTGGAAGGCTCCTGCTTTTTCCGCGAACGGATGGAATGATGCAATAGGAGCAACGCGCATCGCAACCATCTTGAATTTTGATGAACGGACGTGTGCGGGAGAATTCACCGGGGAGCGGGAAATCCGTATCTTCCGCAATTCCTGTCTTTAGAATTCTGGAAAGCAGTACATCCTTTTCCGGGTTCAAATTTCCAATCACGTAATCCACTTCGGGCATAGCAGTAAGCTCCTTCTCCGCTCGCTGTGCGTAGCAGCCGGTGAGAAGAATCTTCGCCGAAGGATGCTGATTTTTCAATTTTCGTACCATCTGTCTGCCCTGCGCGTCAGCCGACATCGTAACCGTACAAGTTTGAACAAGAACAAGCGAAACCTCTTCTCCAGCGACAGCTTCTTTCCACCCCGCTCTTTGAAGAATACCCGCGTAACCCATGGCATCAGCCTGGCTGGATTTACATCCTAAAAAATGAACTTGATACGTTCCCATTTTTTTCAGCTATTTCTTACAGAAGATAGCAAAGGTAGCAAAGAGCAAAAAATATTTTCTTCGCTATCTTTGCTGACTTTCTGTAAAATCATTTTGAATTCAATTCGCGGTCCTGTTTTTCAATCGATGCGGCCATATCATCCCTGTACTTACGGAGCCGTTGACGCAAATCATCGTTCTGTGAGGGCCAGAATGGCAACTGCAAGCAGAGCAGCGTTTTTTGCTCCTGCCTTCCCGATACTGACCGTTGCGACGGGAATTCCGCCCGGCATCTGTACTGTAGACAGCAGGGAATCGAGTCCATTTAAAGGAGGAATGTCCACCGGAACGCCGATTACCGGAAGCAGCGTGTGGGCCGCACAAACACCTGCCAGGTGCGCGGCCCCTCCGGCCGCGGCAATCACAATACGCAAACCATCCTGTTCCAACCGCTGCAAAGTCTTAAGAAGATAACCCGGTGATCGGTGAGCCGAGCAAACGTGGACCTCGCAGCTTACGCCAAAATCCTTCAAAATAGTGACCGCATCGGATAGTTTTTCCAGATCGGATTTACTGCCCATAAAAATTGCAACTTCAATCATAAATTTTTAACCACAGAGTCACGAAGAGCACGGAGAAATATATCTTAAGCTCAGTGATCTCCGTGGCTCCGTGGTGAATCAGTGTTTGAATTGTTCCAGCGCCTTTCGGCCGATATCTTTTCTGTAGTGCATCCCATCAAAATGGATTTTTGAAACGGCATTGTAGACCAGATCGTACGCCGTTGATAGATGAGGAGCTGTTGCCGTGACACCCAGAACGCGACCACCTGCAGTGACAATCTTATCATTTTCCAAAGTTGTGCCGGCGTGAAACACCAATACGTTATCCATTGCTTTTGTGTCTTCAATCCCGGTGATTTGCACTCCAGATTCCGGATGCTCAGGATAACCCTTGGAGCAAAGCACCACACAAATGCTTGCTTCCTTCTTCCACTCGACGTGTGCTTCATCCAATCTTCCCTGCGCCGCAAGCATTAAAACCTCACCAAGATCACAATCGATCCTGGTCATCAAGACCTGAGTTTCAGGATCGCCAAAACGCGAATTAAATTCAAGCACGCGGGGACCGTCCTTTGTCAGCATAAGGCCCGCATACAGGACACCCTGATAGAACCTTCCATCCTCAGCCATGCCGGAAATGGTCGGTAGAATCACTTCGTTCATAACCTTCTGATGAATTTCTTTCGTGATCGCCACTGTCGGCGAATAGGCGCCCATTCCACCTGTGTTGGGTCCACGATTCACCGTCCAGAAGCCTCTTATGGTCCTGGCTTGTCGCAAGAGGCAGAACTTTTTTCCCATCGGAGATCACGTGAAAAGAAATCTCATCGCCTTCCAGAAACTCTTCCATTACGATACGGTCACCCGATTTCCCGAACTTGCGATTCAACATCAGTGTTTCGATTGCCTGTTGAATCTGCTTTTGGTCGTCGCAAATCATAACACCTTTTCCGGAAGCAAGTCCGTCGGCCTTCAAAACAACGGGAAAAGAGAATTCACCCTTTTTAATGATGCTCAGAGCCTCTTCCGGCGTATTCGCAATGCGGAACCGCGCAGTCGGAATGCCGCGCTGCTGCATGAATTCTTTTGCAAAAACTTTGCTACTCTCCAGAACGGCGGCGGAGTTGGTAGGACCAAAAATGCGAAGGTCTCTTTTCTGAAATTCGTCAACGATCCCGAGGTCTAAAGCAATCTCCGGACCGACCACAGTCAAATCAATATTCACGCTCGCGGCAAATTCGGCAAGTTCAACAATGTTGGACGCATCAATCGGGACCACACTTGCCAGTTCAGCGATGCCCGGATTACCGGCTGCGCAGAATATCTCCTTGACCTGAGTGGATCGGGTGAGCTTCCAAACAAGAGCATGCTCACGACCACCATATCCGACAACAAGAACTCTCATAACTCTATTTTTTACAATGAAATAGCTGGAACTTTTGTGATTATGCCATAGCGAAGAATGGAAGACAAGCCATGTGTGCCTGATCAAAACTGATTTGATGATGCGAGTATCTTGAAGCTTTGATTCATACGGCCTGCGGTGAGGCACTATTTTCTTGACACTCCAGACGCTGCTCCCTATAATCCAATTCAGTAAGTGATTGTCCTTTAGGAGCTTCTTTTGAACAGAAAATCTCTTTTGATGGTCCTCTCCGGAGCCGTTGTATTGTTTACATCGGTCGGCGCTTTGCTGGCGCGTAGTGCGCCCAATAGCAGCCCATACAGTTACCTGACCATTTTCACGAATGTAATTCATCTCGTTGACTCAAATTATGTTGAGGAAGTTGATTTCAACAAAGTTATGGATTCAGCAATGTATGGAATGGTAGAGAGCCTGGATTCAGAATCGTATTTCATCAAAGGTAAGGAGATTGATCAGTACAAGAAAGAGATCGAAGCTCTTGCGAGTCAAGCCGGCGTGGGACTTACAATTGCACGCCGTTTCGGAATGGTCGTTGTTGTGGCTGTGGAAAAAGGATCTTCGGCTGAGGAAAAGAAGATCAAGGCCGGCGATTTTATCCGCAGTATCGATGGCCAATATGTTCAGGGCATTCCCCTCTACCGCATTTATCAGCAGATGAAAGGAAATCCAGGCACAGAGGTAAAGATGTCTGTCTTCCGTGGGTCGCTGGAAAAGCCGGAAGATTATGTTCTTGTCAGACGCGGAGTTTCGAAACCGTATACCGAGAGTTACATTGTTCAACAAAAGATCGGATACATCGGTGTGCGACATCTTCTACCCGGTGTGGAAACCGAGATTGAAAAGAAGCTGGACGTTTTTCAACGACAAGGTGTACAAAAACTGATTCTGGACTTAAGAGGCTGCACAGAAGAGGATCAGGACGTTGCAATAAAAGTGAGCGATCTCTTTATTCCTGCGGTTCCAATCGTTCAAATTGCAGGCCGGCAAGGAGTCGTTACGGAAAATCACCGGCGAACCGAAGAAGCTCTTTACAGGCGAATTGCTGGTTCTGATCGATTACACTACAGCAGGCGGCGCTGAAATTATTGCCGGGGCTGTTCAAGATGCGGAGATCGGAAAGGCTTTCGGTACCCGATCATTCGGCAGAGGTGGTATTCAAACATTATTGCCCGCCGGCGAAAACTGGGTCGTTTTAACGACACAGAAGTATCTGACCCCCAAAGGCAAAGTCATTTTAACAAATGGAATCGAGCCCGCGGTTCCGTACAAAGAAGATGTGAAAAGCGCCGATCAAGAAGAAGGGGAAGATCGACTGCTCAATCGAGCAATCGAACGATTACGCTATCCGGCTCAGAAGGCTGCCTGAAGCTATTTTCCGTAAATCGTCAATACGCCTGCTTCGGGAATGGAAGCACGGACAGAGCACCGTTGAACGCAGAAAACGTCCGGCAGATCCTGATCATAACTCTTGACGGTCGTGTATTTGATGCCGTACTTCCCACCTGGAATTCCCTGAACGACGAAACGTGAAGCATTTCTTGCCTTCACCACGACTACAGCCTTGCCATCCCTGTTCATGAAAGCCACAGGATCAACAACAGACTCATTGCTTGTCGCGTCAATTCTCACAGCGCCATACCCGATGAATTTAAAATATTGTCTGAGGAATCGGGCCGTCTGGCTTAGAGTAATTCCAGGACTGGCGGGATTGGTTGTATCAATGATATAGAGTTTTCCTCCATCGTCATTCAACAGCGGATAAGCCAGCGTATATTGCAACCACGATGATACGTTACCCACTTTCAGATCTTCGTGAAGCGTGTGATAGTCAGCACCAATTTTCTCCAACATGGACGTCTTGACACCCAGCCTTTTAGCCCTTTCCGCGATGCCGGCGGCATATTCCTTGAATTGTTTACCGTACCGATGGTATGAAAATTCAGAAATCAAAGCGCTGGCTCCCTCCACTTTAGAAATTCCTTCCATATAGGGCAGCGCATATCCCATACTAGAAGCGGATGGAGCAATGAACTGTGGATAGAAGCCGGATCTGTTCAAACGTTTCGAGACCGCAATCAGTGCATGGCCGATTTCTTCCCCTTTCCAATAGGAGGTGTTGTTCGGTTCCAGGATTACTTCCAGGGACGTTGGAACCACTCCATATTTGGATTTCAAGTGATGAAAGGCTGCATCTATGAATTCGGCGTATTCCTCTGGATCGTTCTGGTGATACTGAAGCCCGTCGGGGCATCCTTTTTCTGTCATTTGAGAAGTGAACGCTACGTATTGCAAATTCAAGTGCAGCTTTTTCCCGTGGGAAATAAGCTTTTTCTTGTAGGGAAGAACCACCTTTTCCATTCTCCAATCCAACTCGGAGAATTGAAATCCGGTGCGATCGGCTGTTTTCGGATCAGAGTTGTCGTTGATCGTGAAATACCGGTAACATCGAAATTGCTCCCGCGTGATTCTATTCAGCCGTAATAAATTCCAATAATCAACTCTGTTTTCTAAGCCGCTTCGAAGACCAACGGTCAGGCGATTGATTCCAAGATCCACGACAGCAAAGGTGAAAAGCCTGTCGGCAAAAAGCGGGAATGAAGGCTCGTCCTCCCCGGCTTGCCAAACGGCTCCCCAGCCGGTCATTGTTTGATACTTGATTTTGGGATTGACGGTGATCATAATATCGCCCGATCCGGATAACCTCGATCCAACCATGAACAGGCAAACGGCAACGAGGACAAGTCCCCAGGGACGGTTGGTCATCTAAATTTTAAACCTCAACATCGCACCAATTTTCCCCGCTGCCGATAGTTCTGAACCCGGGAAATTGATGAACTTGACCTGACAACCCTGGGTGAGACATTCCTGAACGGCCTCCCCCACAATGTCCGGAATCTGTTGAGTATTGCCGCCGCAGTAATCGCACAAGCCATTGCGGATCAGTAGTCTTTCACATTTCGTACAGCGATAACCCTCCTTCTCGTAGCCCTCCTCCACAACAAGAAAGTTTACCTGTCCCTGTTGTAAGGCGCGGATGGTTGAATCGAGACCTACGATCCCCAAACCACCGGAATTGACCTGATTGAACAAACGCTCCAAAAGGTGCCTGTCACCGCGAGCCTTATTCTCACGCTCCATCCGCATGACACGAGTCAAAATATCCTTATCACTCGCACCAATCTCTTCCACTTCGATGCCTGCAATACGGTCCTGAAGAGTCGTATGCAGGTAATGACGAAAGTCTTTCGTGTTTTGATCGGAGCCAAGTAAAATCACAGCGTCGTGCGAATGCCGCTTCGATATGTCAAAAGCGACGTCTGCGACATGCTTAAAGTGCCGCCGAACATGATCCTCTATATGTCTCTGAATTCTCTTTTCTTCATAGCCTCCATATCCCCCCATTTTGACCCTTCCAGGCACATCATCAAAAAGATCAATGTATTCTTGAATCTCGCCCGCATAAACTTCAAATAAGCGGGCTTTAGAGCGCTCTACTAGAATGACTAGAAACCTGCGGTATTCATCCAGTAATAAAGTCAACGGCCGAACATACGGCTTTGGCCCGACATGAATCTGGCTTTGCAGCGAAAGTTGGAGGGTAAGCACCTGCCAGTACCTCCTGGCGGAACAGCTGAAGATGATCAGCGTTCGTACCCCATTCCTTTCAAACTTCAAATTCACGAAATTCCGAATTTTCCGAAGATCCGAATGAATCGGTTTTCGAACCTCCGCGCTTAGCGTTTGATCATTCAATTCTTTTTGTCGCTTCTTTATAAGGTCTTTGAGTTCAATCTGATAGTTCGAATTCGGCCCTCCGTCAATAGCGAGATAAAGAGTTGTTGTAAGATAGTCTTCAGAATCAAAAGATATCAGGTCGGAGAGTGTTTCGCGCGTGATCATGAGCTTACCTCCTTGTATTAGACTGTGACACTCCTATGACTAAAAACTATACCGGGAACACAAGCCAGTCAAACAAACAGGATGTTTTTCGAAAATGGACTAAAGCATTTAAGGGTTTTCAGATTCTTGTGCCGGGAAGTTTGAGTAACCTTGGTTGTGGATTTGATACGCTCGGCTTGGCCGTCTCACTTTACTTTAAAACTTCGGTTTATTCAGCTCCTGATTTTCAATTTCAAATGAAATGTAACGGCAAACCGCTGGACCTCCCTCTGGAAGAGAATCTCTATCTCAAAGTATTGCGTAACTGCTACCCGGTTTCCCCGGATGAATGGCGGTTTCATGTGAAGATTGAAACCGAAATTCCTCCCAAACGTGGGCTGGGAAGTTCTGCATGCTCTGTGATCAGCGCGCTGCTAACCGTGGCCCGTTTAATGAACTTGAAGCACGAAGCGCGTCAAGTGCTCTCCACAGCAGCCCAATGGGAGCCGCACCCTGACAATCTTTGTGCCTCCGTCCTTGGAGGCTTTACTGTGGCCATGAAAAGCGATTCCGGAGTTTTGCACTATCAAAAGCTTTATTTTCCGCGCTCTCTTCGTCTGATGCTTATGATCCCTGAGTGGGAGATTTCTACGGAAGAAGCAAGGCAGCTGTTGCCTCAACTTTATTCGCAAGAAACCGTTGTACATAATTTACAAAGGCTTGCTTTTTTTATGGGTTGCATTCAAAAAGACGATTTTTGCGCTTTAAGCGAGAGCGTAAAGGACCAGATTCACCAACCTTATCGAGCCCCGCTCATGCCCTTCGCGCGTGATCTGCTTGAAAGAGATTTTGGAAACGAAACGGCCGTCATGATTAGCGGCTCAGGGCCTACATTTGCTATTCTCTACCGGATACACCAGCAACGAATTCGTTCCATTATTCAGGAAATCATGGCCGTCCATCAAATCCCCTATGAATTGTGCAATGTTATGATCGATTCGGAAGGAGCCAGAATCGAATCGCTGGAGGACTAGAAACTTTGCCTGGATCACAATTCATACTTATCTTAAGCACAGCGGGAAGTGCGCAAGAAGCGGAAAAGATCGCTGAAACACTTGTCAGGGACCGCCTTGTGGCGTGCGTCAATATTGTTCCCGGCATTCAGTCGATATACTGGTGGAATGATGCCGTCCAAAGAGACAGTGAAGTCCTGATGATCATGAAAACGGAACGTTCAAAATTTGAGGAAGTACAGCTCGCAATCCGTTCTCTGCACAGTTATGAGGTCCCTGAAGTCATCAGTTTGTCTCTCGACAATGGTTTTGAAGGATATTTACAATGGATAGAAAAAACGCTCCGCTCCTGATCGTTCTGGCCTTTTTTTTAGCGATAGGCTCGATTTCAGCAAATGATTCCCTTACTCAGGAAGAAGTCCTCAGGCGAATTGTCGAAAAGGCCAAACAAAACGAGGAACTGTCAAACGAAATAGGTTTTCATCAGATTACAGCAACAAAAAAATTGAATGATGGAAAGGTCTCCGATGAAAAAGTTCGATTGCACCGGATCACGTGGGTGGAAAATAAGCCTTATTTGGAGTTGCTCAAGGTAAATGGAATGGAACTGAGCGCAAAAGAAAAAAAGGAAGAGGCAAAAAAAAAGGATGAGTTTTTGAAATCATTACGAAAAAAATCGAAGGACGATCCTGAAAACGTCACATGGGAGGAAATGTATTCCAAATATGACTTCCATGCTATGCCTTCCGATTCCATTGGGCAATATGCATTCTCCTTCAAACCTAAAGCGGGCCGTCTGCTTGAACGGTCCAAAATGGAGAAAGTATTGAATCACGTTACCGGTAAATTCTGGGTCGACGAAAATTTCAACATCGTGCGGGCAGAAGCACAACTTATGGAGAATGTTCGATTCGGTCTTGGAATACTGGGGAACCTGGAAAAACTGGAAGTGAAATTCGAACAACAGGACTTTCAGCAGATCCGCGTTCCATCCTATTTCTACCTTCACTTCAAAGCTCGTGTTGCTCTTGTCAAAACGGAGGAGCGAAAAATCGAAGCCACCTATAAGGATTTCTTCCGTCGTTAGGAAGCGCCATCAGAAGTTACAAGTTAGAAGTTAAAGGTTAAAGGTGTTTGCTCATCTGAACGTTTAACTTTTGTAATTGTAATTGTAATGGACACTCAATCGACGATCTGTAGGCTGAAACTCTTACTCTCATCTGGTATCCTTCTCCCGTGAAAATTGACTGGCGCGAAACCATAGGGTACGTATTCATCATCCTGGCCTCTTGCTTTTTTGGAGCTTCCGCGAGCCTCGGGAAGTCGCTAATGAACAATGGCGTTTCGACCATTATGTTGATGGAAACCCGCTCGATCATAACGAGCCTCCTTCTATTGCCCGCGCTCCTACTTGTTGGAAGAAATCATTTGCGAATCGATCGTAAGGA
Source organism: uncultured bacterium (assembly GCA_963771165.1). Taxonomy (GTDB): domain Bacteria; phylum Acidobacteriota; class HRBIN11; order JAKEFK01; family JAKEFK01; genus JAKEFK01. The sequence continues at coordinate 170,724 of CAVYSN010000022.1, forward strand.
ATGGCCGTCATTCATTCTGCTGGGAATACCAGGAATTGCACTTGTGAATGCATCGTATTATTACGCTGTAAAAGTATTAACCATTGCGCTCGCAGTTTTTCTGCAATTCACGGCTCCGGTGCTCGTGTTCCTGTATGGTTGGGCCACAGGCAAAGAAAAAGTATCCAAGGATAAGATGCTGGCGCTCCTCTTTTCTCTTGCCGGCACTTACCTCATGATGCGACTCTATGGAGGCCGCTCTGGTACCGTGTCCTGGATCGGAGTGGTTAGCGCGATTGTCTCCACTTTTGCTTTTGCATTCTACGTGATTGTTTCGCATGAATTGGGAAAGAAGTATTCTCCGTGGACGCTCATCTTCTATGGATATACAATCGCGGGGCTTTTCTGGTGTCTCGTCCAAACCCCGGTTGAAACTGGGGCCATTCTAACGAATAAACATCTTTGGAAGGAGGCATTTTTATTCAGCCTGCTTTCTACGCTCATACCATTTACATTGTTTCTCAATGGCCTGCGCAGGGTCACACCGACAGGTGCCACAATTGCCTCAACCAGCGAGACGATTGCAGCAACTGGTTTTGCATACCTGTTTCTTGGAGAAAGTTTGACCACCGGACAGATGATAGGGGCTGCGTTAATTGTTTCCGCGATTGTCCTCCTGGCTGCGAAAAGGAATATCGCGGCTCCCGAAGTGGCGATAAAAAATCAATAAATACCGGCCGCTAGGTTTCTTTTCATTGAGCTTTGGGTTCTCTTATGTTAACGTGAAAGGCCATGAACACAGGGTTTGGTCCAAACGATTGGGCCGTCATTCTTGGTGCATCAAGTGGCTTTGGTGAAGCCACGGGTCTCGAGCTTGCGCGGGGCGGGTTGCATATATGCGGAGTTCATCTCGACCGTCGCGGTACTCTGCCTCATGTTCAAGAGGTCATCCAGACGATTCAATCGACAGGCAGAAATGCCCTGTTCTTTAACGTAAACGCTGCAGATGAAGAAAAACGACGCGAAACAATCGCGAACCTGAAGAGCCAGATCGGCGATGCTTTCGTGCGGGTTTTGTTGCATTCGCTTGCGTTCGGCACATTGAAGCCGATGATTGCCGAAACGGACGAAGAGCAGATCAGTCCCGCCCAAATGAACATGACTCTAGACGTGATGGCACATTCTCTTATCTACTGGGTCCAGGACCTGAACAGGAATGGATTACTTCGAGAGGGCTCTCGCATCTTTGCCATGACCAGTCTTGGCAGCCAGCTGGCGACCAAATCTTACGGTGCAGTCTCGGCTGCAAAATCGGCCCTCGAATCGCACATACGCCAGTTGTCGCTGGAGCTTGCCTCTGCTGGAATTACAGCAAACGCAATCAGAGCCGGAGTCACCGACACACCAAGTCTGCAAAAGATTCCAGGACACGAGAATCTGATTGAAGCAGCGTTGAAAAAAAATCCGCGTGGAAGGTTAACCACTCCTGCGGATGTCGCAAGAACGATCGCCGTCCTTTCCCATCCGAATACTTACTGGATGACGGGCAACACAATCAATGTTGATGGCGGCGAAATGATTGTCGGCACAAAGTAACGTTAATCGAATCAAGCGCTTGAAGATAGAGAATCAATTTTCCACAGGAACTCTCCGCCCACCTCTTTTCTTAGCGAAAATAAGATCTGATTGGGAGCATTCCATTCCGGAGTGAAAATGCTTCCTTATTGCATCACGTTCCGCACAGTATTGTAATAAAATCATTGATCATGACGACGCCCCGATTCAATATTGAAAAAATTAAGGAAGTGAGTGAGACCATCAAGAGTCTTACCAGACAATTTTCGGAGGGTGTAATATCCGCCTCAGCAATCCTTGAAGTGGCGACTCAAAAGCTTGACGAAGTCGCGGTGGAACTTGAACTCATGGATGAGCCCGGAGCCTTGTGGCCACCGGAAATCCAGGAATTTGTTACAGCGGTCCGCTCAGGCGGGCTCGGATCTGAAAGGCTTGAGCGGCTTTATCAGAACCAGTTGAACTATGGAATAAAAGCGGCCGAGGGTTTGATGGCAGCTGCTGAAACGGATGAAGAAAGAAATCACTGGCTGGAAGTCATTCAAAAACTAAAAGAATCAAAATCATTGTAGGGCGCCGCATTTTCTTACCAATCCACTTTGCGCCCATCGCGAAAAAATAGGCCACTGGGACCGCGATCCGGAAGGAGAACGGCATGCAGGATGGAACGAGCTCCTTCTTCTGGCGTTCGATGGGCAATGGACCCGCCCATTGCAGTGCGGACCCACCCAGGATCCACGGCGTTTACAAGCACGCCCGTATTTCGAAGAGCATCTGCGAGACACATCGTAAAACCATTTAACGCGAGCTTTGTGACACGGTAAACGATGGAGTCTGCTCCCAGCCCGCGACTGATCGCTCCCATGCCGGATGACACATTCACAATGCGCCCCCACCTTCTCTGTCGCATACCATCCGCCAAATACCTTGAAAGCAGCATGGGACCGAGGAGATTCGTACGCACCACGTTCACGACTTCCTCATCGTTGAGTGAAAAAATGCTTCCGCGATCCAAAACAGCAGCGTTATTGATTAAAATATCTACCGGTTCCCGAAGCTCCTTCAACGCGGATTGGATTGAGGCGGGATTGGATGTATCCAGAACTACGATGGAAACATCAAAACCTTCAATTGAAAGCGTGTTCAGGGTCTCTGTCGATACCTTTCGAACACCTGCCAGTACCCTCACCCCTTCATTTCCGAGTTGCCGGCATAGTTCTAATCCAATCCCTCGATTCGCGCCTGTTACCAGCGCGGTCTTACCAGAAAGTCTCATACGTTCAATTTAACGCAAAGTCCTCCAGTCGCAAAGAGAAAGGAGGCGAAACTTTGAGGCTGGGCCTCTTTGCGCTAAAATGACGCGACTCATGAACAGAAAACGGATGCTCCTGGGGTTTCTGTTAGCCGCGTTCTTTCTTTATTTATTCCTTAGAAACGTGGATCTGCATGAGTTATGGAAAGCTGTCAGAGAAGGTAATTCCAACTGGTTGATCCTGTCCGCCGTTCTTTCATTCTTTAATTATTTGGTTCGCGCGGTTCGATGGCGTTTCTTTTTCGATCCAATCAAGAAAACCAGTATTAATAATCTATTTAGAACAACGATTATCGGATTCGCGGTGAGCACAATATTTCCCGCAAAAATTGGAGAAGTTGTTCGACCTTATCTCCTCGGCATGAAAGAGAACATCAGCAAATCTACTGCGATGGCAACCGTTGTTGTGGAGCGGGTGTTCGATTCCGCAACAATTCTCTTTTTTCTTATGATCTATCTTGTTTTTCTTGTAAAGCCAAAGCAGCTCAGCCTGCAGGCGCAATCCTCCCTTTCAGAATTGAATCGTGCGGGATTTCTACTGTTCGCAGCCCTTCTGGGTTTGGTTGTTTTTCTATACTACTTGAAAACCAGACCTGTGACGGTCAAAAATTTGATACGCAAAATCGAGAGATTCTTACCTTCCAAAATCGCGCATTCGATCGATGACATTCTCGACTCTTTTATCCAGGGACTCTCCATTCTTCATGATCCGAAGATCCTTTTGAAGATTACATACTGGTCCATCTTTTTCTGGCTTCTGATTTGTGCCGGTAGCTGGGCAGCCGTGCGCGCTTACGTTCCCCACTTTGATTTTTTTGGAACATTTCTCCTCGTTACGTTGCTTGCCATCGGAATAGCAGTGCCCACACCGGGCGGAATCGGAAGCTATCATTTCGCCTGTCAACTAGGCTTAACTCTCTTTTTTAATGTGCCGGAAGCCAAAGCGGGTGCCGTTGCGCTGGTCTCGCATGCACTCGTATTCATTCCAGTGACGATTCTAGGCATGGTGTATTTATGGCAGGAAGGATTAAACACCGTGAAGATTCAAAAGATGACGGAGAATAAAACTCCGGCAGAACAAGAGACATCATACTAAATCGGTTAAAGCGGACAGTAGTTTGTGGATTTCCTCTTCAGTATTGTAATAATGCACGGAAGCGCGCACGACAGTGTTCAAGCCTCGCTCTTCCATTTCTATTCGAGTGTATTCGACAGGCGATCGCCAGACATTCATTTTGCTTTTCCAAAGCTCCTGTCGGATCATTTCGGGCTCGATGTCTTCCACAGTAAATGAGACAATACCGCATCGTCTGATACCCGGGTCGCGTACAGTGATTCCCGAAATGTTCTGCAGACCGCCACGCAGTTTTTCGGCAAGAAATTCGACCCGGTTCTGAATTGCTTCCAAACCGACATTCATCGCGTAATCGATCGCCGTTCCAAGCCCGATCTTACCAGCAACATTGCACTCCCAATTTTCAAACCGTCTCGCATCGTCCCGAACTTTGTATTCGTTTCGCGATGTCCATTCTGCGGAGTGCAAATCCAGAAAAACAGGTTCCAGCTTTGAAAAAACCGATTGACGAACGTAAAGGAAGCCTGTTCCACGGGGCCCGCGAAGGTATTTCCGTCCCGTGGCAGACAACATATCACATTGAATTTGATCGACCGGTGTCGGCATCTGGCCAACAGACTGACACGCATCCAACAAATATAGAATACCGGCATCTCTTGCAACTTTGCCAATTTCCTCCGCAGGATTCACCAATCCGCTATTGGTTGGAACGTGCGTGATGGAGATCAAACGGACACGGTCATCCAGCATGTTTTTCAAGGCATTAACGGAAACTTGTCCGTGTTCGTCGTTAGGAATCACTTCCACCTTCACGCTTGCTCTCTTTGCGATCTGCAAATAAGCAATGTAGTTGCTGGCGTATTCGGCTTTTGCAGTTAAAATGCGATCGCCCGGCTTGAATACGATGGAATAGAATGCCATGTCCCATGCGCGAGTTGCATTTTCCAGGATCGCCACTTCATTGCGATGACATCCAAGTAACGATGCAACCGAGTCGTAGACACGCTCAATCGTTTCATGCTCACGATACTCAGCTTCATAGCCGCCAATTGTTGCTTCCAGTTGGAGATGGGAAAGGACTGAATCCAATACAGGACCTGGAGGGAGCGCCGAACCGGCATTATTAAAATGAATAACTTCCTGACAACCAGGTGTTTCGGTGCGTAGTCGTTGGATATCGAGGTTAGCGGCCGCCATCAATGGTCACCCTACTTTCAAATGCAGGAGCGTAATTCATTGAGCCCGCTATCGATCATTGAGTAATGTTTTCAGTTCATCCATGAACTCGCTGATGTCCTTGAACTCCCTGTAAACAGACGCAAACCGAACGAAAGCAACCTTATCCAGGCGCCGAAGCGAATCCATGATGTATGTGCCGACTTCCTTCGTAGAGATTTCTTTTTCAGGCCGATCTGCCAGCATGGATTCGATTTCGTCAGCAATCATCTCCAATTCTGTGATCGCGATCGGACGTTTCTCGGCAGCCTTTAACAGACCAGCGAGAATTTTTCCACGATCATAGCGCTCGCGCCGACCGTCCTTTTTGACGACCATGTACAGAATTTCTTCGACACGCTCATAACTGGTAAAGCGTTTCTGGCAATCTTCACATTCCCGCCGCCGACGAATGGATTCCCCGCCTTTGGATTCCCGCGAATCGATTACGCGGTTCTGCTTGGAGCCACAGTAAGGACATTTCATAGAATTTAAAAGTAGGGGCGCAATTATTGTCGCCCGGCAATCGGGCGCGATTCATCGCGCCCCTACTAATTTATTCCTCGGTTTCTTTTGCTTTAGCCGTTTTTTTCGAGTTTTCTTCTCAGGCCGGCGCAGTTTCCTTCTCTTTGGTCGCTTTCTCTTTTGCTGCTTTCTTTTTTGAGCCTTTTGCCGGTTTCTTTTCTTCTTCTACAACCGCTTTCGTTATCAATTCAATGAAAGCGCGTTGTGCGCCGTCCCCCCATCGTGCACTGTAGTGGATAATTCTTAAATATCCGCCATGGCCGTTCTCATAGCGCTTTGCAATATCGTCGAACAACTTTTTTACTACGTCCTTCTTCAAAATCTGTTCAAGAACCAGTCTGCGGGAATGCAAATCTCCTTTACGCGCGAGAGTGATCAGTTTTTCCGCATAAGGACGCAGTTGTTTTGCTTTCGGCAATGTTGTTTGTATGCGCTCCTTATCAAATAATGAAGTTGCCATATTTCGCAACATCATCATTCGGTGGGCAGATGTGCGCCCCAGTTTCCCTCGCCTGTTTCGGTGCCGCATGACTGAACTCCTATACTTCCATTCCCAGCGACAATCCCATGCTTTCCAAAACGTGCTTTACCTGCTGCAGGGATTTTCGTCCGAAATGTTTTGTTTTCAGAAGATCCGATTCGGTTTTCGTTACCAGATCTTTCAATGTGTAGATATTCGCATTTTTTAAACAATTGTAAGCGCGCACTCCGAGTTCCAGCTCTTCTATGCTCTTATCAAGAGCATCCTTGACCTGTGTGGCAGATCCAAGCTTTCGCGTTGCATCGTCCGCACCGATGGCAGCCTTTCCTTCATCCAGAGCAATAAAGATGTCAAGATGATCGGCTAGAATATCAGCAGCCATTGAAAGAGCATCTGTCGGAGTTACAGTCCCGTTTGTCCAGATCTCCAGCGTAAGCTTCTCATACTGGCTGGATTGCCCTATTCTGGCCGGCTCTACGTGATATTTCACCTTTAAAACCGGAGAATGCACAGAATCGAGTGGAATATACCCGATTCCTAAATCCTTCTGTACATTGCGTTCTGCTGAAATATATCCTTTCCCTTTCTGGACAACCATTTCCATTTCAAGCTTTCCGCGATCGCCAACCGTACAGATGTGCAGATCAGGATTCAAAATCTTAATGTCGGCATCATGCTTCACCATCCCGGCCGTGACGGGTCCCATCTCAGTGGAATGAAGTGTCATGATTTTCTGATGGTCCGTCATCAATTGAATTGGTACTTGTTTTAAATTCAAAATGATGTCCGTTACATCTTCTACAACACCCGGAATAGTCGTAAATTCATGCAGCACTCCGCCGATCTTAACCGCAGTAATCGCGGCTCCTTCGATCGACGAAATCAGCACTCTTCGAAGCGCATTTCCGACTGTGATCCCGAAACCCTTTTCGAATGGCTGAGCATAGAACATGCCATACGTGTCGGTCAGTGTTTCTCTATTTATGTTCAAACGAGCAGGTTTCTGGAAACCTTCTATAACCATTATCGGACTTCCTCCTAAATCCTGGAACCTCTGCGTCTACGAGTCGCGCAAGTGCGCGGCTGCGTGTTTGCTGTTTCGTTCCAGGTTTCTTAATTCCACGAACGAATCGTGGTAAACAATTACTTGGAATAGAGCTCAACGATGAGATTTTCTTGAATCGGCATCGTGAGATCCTGCCTGGAGGGCAACGCCAGGACTTTCCCTTGTGGTTTCTCCGGATCCAGTTCCAACCAGACCGGAACGCCGCGACTTCTAGCAATCGCTAAAGCCTGCTGCATATGAGCGTTCTGCATGAATGATTCTTTGAATCCAACCACATCCCCGGTCGATACCGTGTAGGATGGAATGGTCACCTTCTTGCCATTTACGGTGACGTGTCCATGCTGTATGAATTGGCGTCCTTGTTTGCGGGAAGCGGCCACACCCAATCGATACAAAATGTTATCCAGGCGGCGTTCGAGAAGAACCAATAAAGATTCGCCTGTGATTCCTTTTGATTTGTCCGCTTTTTGAAAAGTCAACCGGAATTGCTTTTCCAGCAATCCATAGATTCTTTTCACTTTCTGTTTTTCTCGCAGTTGCAAACCGTAACCGAGCAGCTTGGCTCTTCTATTTCTTCCATGCTGCCCCGGAACAGTCGGACGTTTTTCCAGGATGCATTTGGTAAAGCACTTTTCTCCTTTTAAGAAAAGTTTTTCACCTTCACGCCGGCACAGTCTACAAACTGGCCCAATATATCTAGCCAAGTTACTCCTCCTAACTAAAACTTTTGTTAAAAGTGTTCAAAAGGTTCAAAGGGTTCAAGGTGATCATTGAAAACACTTTGAACTCCTTTAACACTTTTAACCCTTTGAACATCTTCGATTAAACTCTTCTTCTTTTCGGTGGCCGACATCCGTTGTGGGGAATCGGCGTTACGTCTTTGATTGATTTAATTTCTAAACCTACGGATTGAAGCGCCCGGATAGCACTTTCGCGTCCGGCGCCGGGTCCTTTTACGCGAACGTGTACGCGCTTCATTCCATGTTTCACGGCTTCCTGTCCGCAGTTGACAGCTGCTTGCTGAGCTGCAAACGGAGTTCCTTTTCGGGAGCCTTTGAAGCCCAGCGTGCCTGCGCTGGCCCAGCTCACCACGTTCCCTTGCAAATCCGTGATCGTGATGATTGCATTATTGAAACTTGCCTGAATATGGACAACGCCCATGGGAACCTTCAGATCTTTCCTTTTCGCTTTTGTTGTTTTCGCCATGAATCAACCTCTTAAGACTTTCGGAGCTGCAGGAGCCGCGGGTGCTGCCTTTGGAGCGGCTGCTGGTTTTCGCACTGTCATCAATTTGCCACGCGGGCCTTTTCTTGTTCGCGCATTCGTGTGAGTTCGTTGTCCGCGAACGGGCAAACCGCGACGATGACGGATACCGCGATAACAACCGATATCCATCAATCGCTTGATGTTCATCGAGATTTCTTTCTTCAAATCGCCTTCCACCCGGCCTTCTTGATCGATGACTTTACGAATGTTACTGACGTATTCTTCCGTTAAATCTCGCACTTTTACGCCTTCAGCGACTTGAGCCTTCTTTACGATTTCTCTGGCTCTTGTTCGTCCGATTCCAAAAATGTAGGTCAGGGCGATTTCGATTCTTTTGTTCGGTGGTAAATCCACACCAGCTATACGTGCCATATCCTTCTCCTATTTCAGATTTCAGGACTGCTGATTTCGAGTTGAAAATCCGCCAGACAGGCGCCGTTCAATCTGCAATCTGCAATATTGCAATTAAATCTCATCCTTGTCGTTGCTTATGCTTTGGATTCTCGCAAATGACGTGAACCCTGCCGCGACGAATGATGATTTTGCATTTATCACAAATTCGTTTTACCGATGCTCTAATCTTCATAACTTTTTACTTAAACCGATAAGTAATCCGGCCGCGGGTTAAATCGTAAGGTGTCAGTTCGACTTTCACCTTATCTCCCGGCAAAATCCGGATAAAATTCTTCCTCATTTTTCCTGAAATATGGGCAAGGACCATATGTTCCTTGCCATCCAGCCTCACGCGAAACATTGCATTTGGCAAGGTTTCCGTTACTGTTCCAGTGACTTCAATTGCTTCTTCTTTAGGCATAAGCTCCTATTGACCGCAGAGTACGCCGAGGACTCAGAGAAAAATCAGGAGATAACATTCTTATTCTCCGCGTTCTCTGCGACCTCTGCAGTGAAAACCGGTTCCACTTCAGGAATTTCCGACAAAACGACAGGCCCATCCTCCAGGATTGCCAGCGTGTGTTCAAAATGTGCAGCCAGGGAGCGATCGCGTGTGATGGCCGTCCAGTTATCCTGAAGAATTTCAACCTCCGGACCTCCCTGACATACCATCGGCTCGATCGCAAAAACCATCCCGGATTTGATTCGCGGACCCTGACCCGGTTTTCCGTAATTCGGAATTTGCGGATCTTCATGCAGATTTCTGCCAATTCCATGTCCCACAAATTCTCGTACGACAGAGTAACCATACCCTTCAACGAACTTCTGTACAGCGAATCCGATGTCGCCGATTCGATTTCCTTCCCGGGCTTGTTCAATCGCAATTCTCAACGATTCACGCGTGATGCTCATCAACTGTTCTGCTTCTTTGGTTATCGTTCCTACCGCAAAGGTTCGCGCTGCATCGCCGTAGAAACCATCCCAAATTGCTCCCAGATCCAAACTCACGAGGTCTCCATCCTTCAACTTTCGTTTTGACGGAATGCCGTGAACAATTTCTTCATTAATAGAAACACAAAGCGTTCTGGGAAAACCCCGTAGCCTTTAAATGCCGGACGGGCTCCCGCTTTCCGAATCTCCGATTCGGCAATGGCGTCCAGTTCCAGGGTCGTTATTCCTGTTTGAACATACTGACTGAGCACTTGGAGCGTCCGGGCCACAATCTGGCTTGCTATTCGGATCTTGTCGATGTCTTCAAACGATTTAATGTGAACCATATTGATTTTATTAAAGTTACAAGTTCAAGGTTAAAAGTGTGTGTAGCGCAAACGCCTTTAACTTTTAACTTTTAACTTTTATTCCTCTGTTATCAATTGCTTCCAGAATTTTCTTGGTCACAACATCTTCTGAATGAATTCCATTGAATGGCCTTCAACACTCCCTGCTTCTTGTAATAATCGATCAAAGGAAGCGTATCTTTCTTGTATGTTGCAATTCTTTTCCTAACCACCTGTTCCGAATCATCGGGACGCCTGAAAAGATCGGAGCCATCCACATCGCACTTCTCATCGTTTGCCGGAGGATGCAAATGAACATTGTATACATGACCGCATTTCGGGCATGTCCGACGTCCGGCAATCCGCTTGACCACTTCATCCTCGGAAGCCTGAATATTAATCACAATCAAATTCCTATCCGGTGGAAGCACTTCTTCCAATTGCGCAGCCTGTTTGAGGTTCCGCGGATAACCATCCAGGATAAATCCATTCCTGATGTCCGGCTTGGAAATCCTCTCTTTGACCAGGTTCAACATCGTTTCATCATCCACCAGTCCACCGTCCTTCATAATCGACTGCACCTTGCGTCCCAATGGTGAATCTTCATGAACCGCTGAACGAAGCATGTCTCCGGTCGAAATCTTCGGAATCGATTTCATTCGGGAAAGATGCGCTGCTTGCGTACCCTTTCCCGCTCCGGGAGCACCAAGAAAAATGATTACCGGAATCGAATTCATATTTTCAAAGATCTGTAATTAGCCTCGTCTCCCACGAATTCTGCCTTTCTTAACAAAACCTTCGTAATGCCTCATGATCAACTGGCTTTCGATCTGCTGAAGTGTATCCATTCCAACACCAACAACGATCAGCAATGAAGTACCGCCGAAATAAAATGGCACGTTCAAGCCGCGAGTCATCCACTGAGGCAGAATGTCGTTGAGTTTCGGGCCGATCCAGGGAATCGGTTCAACCTTAAAGCCCTGTGTTAAAAATTCGGGCAAAATTGCAATTAATGCAAGATACAACGCCCCGACCAGAGTAATTCGAGTCAGTATCCGTTCAATAAAATCAGCCGTTCTCTTACCTGGACGATAACCCGGGACGTATCCACCATGCTTCTTGATTTCATCCGCAACGTTTGTCGGATTGAAAACAATGGCCGTATAGAAATAGCAAAAGAAGATAATCAGACCGACATACAGCAGGTTGTACAGCGGCATGCCGTAAGAAAGTTGCGTGACGATATTATCGACGACCTTGCTGCCTGTAAAATATTTCAAGGTTTGCGGAAACGCCAGAATCGATGAGGCAAAGATAACTGGAATCACTCCACCCGTGTTGACACGCAAAGGCAGATGATTGGTTGTGCCACCCACAACACGGCGCCCCATAACCCGTTTCGGATATTGTATCGGGATCCGCCGTTGTGCACGTTCAACATAAATAATCACGCCAACAACCACAACCATGAACGCAGCCAACAACAGGATTGTGAGCAAGCCCATTGTTTTCGTCTGCAGGTTTACAATCACCTGTATAATTGCGCCCGGCAGTGCCACAACGATTCCGGCGAAGATGATCAAGGATATGCCATTTCCAATACCGCGTTCGGTGATCTGTTCTCCCAGCCACATCAAAAATGCGGTACCTGTAGTGAGCGTGAGCATCGTCAGGAGCCGGAACCCCAAGCCCGGATTTGCGACAAGCTGCATCCCGGCTCGGAGACATGCTTTCCAGCGTCAAAGCAATACCAAAAGACTGCACAAGCGCCAGAACAATTGTCAGATAGCGTGTATATTGCGTGATCTTACGACGGCCAAGTTCACCCTCTTTTGAAAGTTTTTCAAGATACGGCCAAACGACAGTTAAAAGCTGCAAAATAATAGAAGCACTGATGTACGGCATAATCCCCAATGAAAAAATGGAGACACGCCGGAAGGCGCCTCCGGAAAATAGATCGAGAAATCCCAGAACGGAACCTTGAGCGCCCTTGAAAAAGGCTTCCATTGCCTTCGGATCTACTCCTGGAGTCGGGATCGTTGCGCCGATTCTGTAAACAGCGAGCAACGCCAGAGTGTAGAAGATGCGCTTCCGGAGGTCCGGAATGCTCATCATGTTCTTGACACTATCTGCTACCAGTGCCACCTATAACCTCCACAGTGCCTCCCGCCGCTTTAATTTTCTTTTCGGCGCCTGCACTGAACTTGTGCGCTTTCACCACCAGTGAAACTTTCAGATCGCCATCGGCTAGAATTTTTACTCCGTGCACTGCTTTTTTCACAAGACCTTGACGAACCAGTTCTTCCGGTGTCACGGTGCTACCCGACTTGAAACTCGCGAGTTGACCTACGTTAATGGCCGCAAATTCACGCCGAAAAATCGAATTGTTAAACCCGCGCTTCGGGAGTCGTCGATGCAAAGGCATCTGGCCTCCTTCAAAACCACGTTTTTGCGAAGTTCCCGCACGGGATCCTTGACCCTTGTGGCCACGGCACGCAGTTTTACCGTGACCGGATCCAGGACCACGACCAACTCTTTTTCTTTTATGAGTTGCGCCCTTTGCCGGTTTTAATTGATGAAGTTCCATGATTATTCCTCCTTGACCTCTAGAAGGTGAGGAATCGCCTTTACCATTCCTTTGATCGCAGGATTTGCATCTTTCACCACTTCATGATTCATCTTACGCAAACCCAGACTCTTCAACACTGCTTTTTGTTTTTCCGTGCTTCCGATCGCGCTGCGAACCTGCCGGATTCGGATTTTCGGATAACGTACGATTTTCTTGGCCATAATGATTACGCCAACTCCCTATTGCGAATTGCCGCCACTTTTTCGGCTGATTTCAATCTCATCAATCCATCAAAAGTCGCTTTTACGACGTTGTACGGGTTGGAGGAACGAAGAGACTTCGTCAAGATATCCTGAATCCCCGCGAGCTCCAAAACGGCTCGCACGGCTCCACCGGCAATCACTCCAGTTCCCGGACCTGCCGGTCTTAAAAAGACACGCCCGGCGCCGAAACGCCCCAGCACTTCGTGCGGGATCGTATGTCCTTTGAGAGGAACGTTGATCATGTTTTTCCGCGCGTCCTTCGTCGCCTTTTCGATGGCAAGAGGCACTTCTTTTGCCTTACCTTTTCCATATCCGACACGTCCTTTTCCGTCTCCAACGACAACAAGCGCACTGAAATTCAGATTCTTTCCACCTTTGACGACTTTGGTGACCCGGTTGATATGAACAACCTGATCTCTAAATTCCGAGTTTTTATCCTCCAAGCCAACCTCCTAGCTCATTAACGCAAAGACGCCAAGTCGCAAAGATTAAACTTCTTTTCATTGTGTCCTTGCGACTTTGCGTTAAATCCTTCATTAAAATTTCAATCCTGCTGCACGGGCTGCTTCAGCCAATGCTTTGATCCGGCCGTGATACACATAACCACCACGGTCAAAAACCACGGTATCGATTCCTTTTTGCTTGCACTTTTCCGCTATCAATTCTCCAACCATCTTGGCTGCTTCTTTATTTCCCGTTTTCTTTGCCTTTTCTTTAACTTCCAAACTGGATGCAGACAACAATGTCTTTCCGGTCTTATCATCGATCGCCTGAACGTAGATATGATTCAGACTGCGGTACACAGCCAGCCGAGGAAGGTCTGCAGATCCGGAAACTTTTTTTCTCAGTCTCCTTTTCCGTCTTAAGCGGCCATCTTCTTTGGTCTTAATCTTAGGCATACATCACTCCTGTGTCAGGCTTTCTTCTTGCCCTCTTTCAATTTCAAGCGCTCATCGGCATATTTGATTCCTTTTCCCTTGTAAGGATCAGGTGGCCGAACGTTACGAATATGTGCAGCATACTGGCCGACTTTCTGCTTATCTACACCATGAAGCGTGAATTTATTTTTGTTCTTCTCATCGAAGGTGACCTGCAGATCTTCAGGCAACTCAATCTCTACGGGATGCGAATACCCAACTGTGAAAACCAATTTTTTCTTATCCACTGCCGCCCGATAACCGATTCCTACAATTTCAAATTCCTTCTTGAAGCCATCTGTTACGCCTTTGACCGCGTTGGCAATCAAAGCGCGCATCGTCCCATGCAGGGCACGATCTGTCTTTAGCTCGGAAGATCTCTTGCACACAAGACCATCAGATCCTTTTTCGATTTTAATTCGTGGATTCAAAGGAATGATGATGAGTCCCTTCGGTCCTTTAACATCGATGTGGGAGTCTTTAATCTGGACCTGAACTCCCGTTGGAACCGAAATGATTTTGTTACCAATTCGAGACATAATTCACCTTTATTTTTCACCAAATTTCGCAGAGGACCTCGCCTCCGATTCCCTGTTTGAACGAATTCTGACCGGTCATGAGACCTTTTGACGTGGAAACGATAGCAACTCCGAGTCCGCCCATGACTTTTGGAACTTTCTCTTTCACCGAATAGATCCTGCAGCCGGGGCGGCTTACCTGCTTTAGTCCGGTAATAACGGACGTTCCTTCGGCAAACTTCAGGAAAATTCGAATGCTGCCCTGCTTTGAATCTTCCTGCATTTTGTAATTGGAAATGAATCCTTCTTCTTTCAGAATTCTTCGTCATTTCAATTTTCAATTTCGATGCAGGAATATCGACTTTTTCATGCCCTGCTGAAATTGCATTACGGATACGACTCAGGTAATCCGCAACCGGATCGCTAACACTCATAACTTACCTCTCTTTGTTTGATTGCCTCAGGAGCAGGTCTCATAACTCATTGCTCATGACTTTGGCACTCTTCTACCAGCTAGCTTTCGTTACGCCAGGGATTTCGCCCTGCAAAGCCAGTTTCCTAAAACAGATTCTGCACAAATCAAATTTGCGCAGAGTATGCACGCGGACGTCCGCACAACGGACATCTATGATATCTGCGCGCCGAAAACTTTGGCTCCTTTCGGCTTTTTACCTTTAATGCAAGTCTTGCCATAAACTCCCTTCTTCCACCGCAGAGAACGCGGAGATCGCCGAGTTTAAGGCGTCTCTTTCCATCTCGGCGTTCTCTGTGTACTCTGCGGTAAATTCAATCATTATTTTCTAAAGGGCAGGCCAAAATGAGCAAGCAACGTCCTCGCTTCCTCATCCGACCCGGCCGATGTAACAAACGTTATGTTCATTCCTCTCTGCTTATCGACCTTTGTATAATCGATTTCAGGAAAAATGAGCTGATCTTTTAACCCGAGCGTGTAATTCCCGCGTCCATCGAAGCCGTGCGGGTTCAAACCTCTAAAATCGCGAACACGAGGCAGCGCAACGCTGACAAGGCGATCAAGAAACTCGTACATCATGTTGCCCCGGAGAGTCACAGAAGCCCCAATCGGCATCCCCTGACGAATCTTGAAGGATGAAATTGCCTTTCGGGCCCTGCGGATCACAGGTTTTTGTCCAGTGATCCTTCCAATCTCGTCGACTGCATAATCAAGCACCTTGATGTTCTTGGAAGCTTCGCCGACACCCATATTCACAATAATTTTCTGCAACCGGGGAACCGCCATTGTGTTCTTGTATTGTTCCCGTTTCAGAAATAAGGGCAAGATTTCGCCTTTAAACTTTTCTTTCAAGCGAGGTACAGGGCCTTTTCGCGAAACTTCAGCTTGTTCCTGCTTTACCTCCTTCTTTTCCTCTTTCTTTACCTTTTTCTCTTTTACTTCCTTTACTTCTTTAGCCATATTTCACCTATCCGGGCGAGCCGCCCGCGATGCATTACTTTTCCAAACTTCCAGCACACTTAGCGCAAACACGCTGTCTGCTGCCATCTTCTAATAACCGGTGTTTGACGCGTGTTTGTTTGCCGCATTCCGGACAAACGATCATCAAATTGGATGCACGGATCGGCGTTTCCTGTTGTGTAATCCCGGCTTGAACTCCTTTTGCGGGGTTCGCCTTCGTATGCTTCTTTCTAAAATTGATTCCTTCTACAATTGCAGTCCCTTTTTCAGCCTGTACCCGCAGGACTTTGCCTAATTTTCCGCGATCTTTTCCAGCAATCACTTTTACCTGATCATTTTTTTTCACGTGAATTTTAGCTTGCACTAGATCACCTCCGGAGCCAGTGAGATGATCTTCATGAATTTGCGATCCCGAAGCTCCCGGGCAACAGGCCCGAATACGCGAGTTCCAATCGGTTCATTCGCCTGGTTAATCAGCACCGCAGCATTATCATCAAAGCGGATGTAGGATCCATCCTTTCTTCTTGTTTCTTTTCGAACACGAACAACGACCGCGCGAACCACTTCACCTTTCTTTACGTTCCCTTCCGGCACGGCCTCTTTAACATTGGCCGTTATGATATCCCCCAGTCCCGCGTAACGGCCTGTGGAGCCGCCAAGCGGCAGGATGCAGCTTATCCTTTTGGCGCCGGAATTATCGGCAACCGTCAAAATTGTTCTCATCTGTATCATGGCAATCTCCTGCTTTTTACCGCAGGGGACGGTGAGCAAAACAATTCTTGTTTCACTTCTCTACGTTCTCTGCGGTTCAATTTCATTGCTGTACCGTGCTTACGATTGATACAACCATCCAACATTTGTTTTTGCTGAGTGGTCTCGTTTCACGAATCACCACACGATCACCGACGCGACATTTATTTTCTTCATCATGAGCCATAAATTTTGAGCTTCTTTGAACAATTTTCTGATACAAAGGATGACGAACCTGACGGTCGACTCGAACCACAACCGATTTCTGCATTCGATTGCTGATCACAGTACCTTCGAGTTCTTTTCGTAACCCTCTCTTCTTCTCTGATTTTTCCGCCATATTGCACCTAATTTTTTGTCAATTCTTTTTGTCTAAGGACTGTTTTAATTCGAGCCAGATCGCGTTTGACCTGCCGGATCTTCGCCGGTTTTTCGAGTTGAGCTGTTGCCGCTTGAAAACGAAGCTTAAACAACTGATCATAAAGCTCGGATTCTTTCACGCGCAATTCATCCGCGGTCTGTTCTCTCAGTTCTTTTGCTTTCATTACTGACCCATCCTTGCAGTAAAACGCGTTTTAAATGGAAGTTTGTGCGCAGCAAGACGCATGGCTTCGCGTGCGGTTTCTTCCGTAACGCCTATCATTTCAAAGAGAACGCGGCCCGGTTTGATCACAGCTACCCAGCCGACGCGAGGTCCTTTTCCTTTTCCCATACGAGTTTCAGCCGGCTTTTTTGTGATCGGCTTATCCGGAAATACGCGAATCCAAATCTTCCCACCACGCTTCACAAAACGTGTCATTGCAACGCGGGCGGCCTCTATCTGCCGGCTCGAAAGCCATGCAGATTCCAGCGACTTCAGACCATAATCGCCAAAGACCACCTCGTGACCACGCCACGATTTGCCTTTTCGGCGACCACGCTGCATTTTCAAATACTTAACTTTTTTCGGCATTAACATGACGAACCAACCTCTTCACTTACCACAGAGTCACGGAGCACACGGAAAAGAACCACATTTTTCCTATCTCTGCACTCTCCGTGACTCCGTGGTAAATACATTTATCTATTTCTATCCATATCGTGGCGAGGCAAATAGCTATGCTTATCGCCTTTGTAAAGCCAAACCTTTACACCAACCACACCGTAGGCAGTTTTTGCTTCGGAGAATCCGTAATCAATATCCGCGGAAAGGGTTGTCAACGGCAATCGTCCAAATAGATACCATTCAGCTCGTGCAATTTCCGCTCCATTCAACCTTCCCTTACACCGAACTTTGATTCCTTTTCCGCCGAATTTCTTGCACGATTCTACAGCCCGTCTCATAGCCCGACGGAAGGCAACTCGTTTTTCCAGCTGAAACGATATCGTTTCTGCCACAAGTTGAGCATCGAGTTCCGGCCGGACCACCTCTTCTATATTTACAACGACTTCCCGTCCGACTTCTGCCTCCAGTTTCTTCTTCAATGCATCGACGCCTGCGCCTTTCTTTCCAATGACAAGCCCCGGTTTCGATGTATGAATCCGGACTTTCAGCTGGTTCGGCAAACGGTCAATTTCCAATTTGGAGATTCCTGCCTGAAGAAACATCTTTTTCAGTTCGCGGCGGATTCGTAAATCTTCATGAAGAAGATTGGAATAATTCTTTTCTGCAAACCAGCGTGAATGCCACGTTCGGTTGACTCCAATTCGAAACCCATACGGATGTACTTTCTGTCCCAAACGATCCTCCTAATTGCACCACAGAGTCACGGAGGCCACGGAGATAAGAAAATGTTCTATTTCTTCTCCGTGTTCTCTGTGGCTCCGTGGCAAAAACATTATTTCTGTCTCTCAGCCAGATGGATACTGATGTGAGCATGCCGTCGGACAATCCGCATCACCTTTAGCATGGATGTCGGACGAATGCGTTTCCATTGCTTTGTGGGACCGGAATCGACATATGCTCTGTAGACGTAAAGACGGTCCACATCCACTGTCGGCTGTTTTTCTTTTGCGTTTGCAATCGCAGACTTCAACACTTTTTCAATAGATCTGCATGCCCTTTTCGGTGTTACTTTTAAAATTCCAAGAGCTTTCACTACGTTCTGGCCGCGGATCAAATTGATCACAAGGCGCGCCTTCTGAGGAGATAGCTTAAAGTATTTTCCTTTTGCTTTGCTGATTTCACTGATTTCTTCTGGCATAAAACACTCCTACTTAGGCGCAGGCGCCTTGGTTGCAGCCTTTTCCGATTTTGCCGGATGCCCATGGAATATCCGAGTCGGCGCAAATTCACCAAGTTTATGACCTACCATATTTTCAGTAATAAAAACGGGAACAAATTTCTTGCCGTTATGAACAGCAATCGTATGACCGACCATATCGGGAATTACGGTTGACCTGCGAGACCATGTTTGAAGAACTTTCTTTTCGTTCTTTTCATTCATCCCAGCAATTTTTTTCATCAGATGATGATCTACGAATGGACCCTTTTTCAGCGAGCGGCTCATTTCTTACCTCTGCGTTTCACAATGAAAGAACTGGTGCGTTTATTCAGTCTTGTTTTGTACCCTTTTGTGGGCTGTCCCCAGGGTGTAACGGGATGACGTCCACCCGAAGTCTTACCCTCACCACCGCCGAGGGGATGATCAACAGGATTCATTGCGACGCCACGGACGTGCGGCCGTCGTCCAAGCCATCGGGAGCGGCCGGCTTTCCCGATCGAAACATTATTGTGATCCATGTTTCCAACTTGACCAATCGTGGCATAGCATTCCAGAAGAATCTTTCGGATTTCACCGGAAGGCATTTTTATCTGTGCGTAGCTTCCTTCCTTCGCCATTAACTGCGCAACTGAACCGGCGCTGCGAACCATTTGTCCGCCTTTACCCGGTCTCATTTCGATGTTGTGAATCATCGTACCGAGTGGAATATTCTTCAGTGGCAGCGCATTCCCTGTCAGGATATCTGCTTCGGGTGATGTAAGAACGGGATCACCAACCTTCAATCCGATCGGCTGAAGAATGTATCGTTTTTCTCCATCTGCGTAATGAATCAGCGCGATATTTGCGGACCGGTTCGGATCGTATTCCACCGAAGCGACTTTGCCAGGAACTCCGATCTTATCGCGCCGGAAATCGATGATTCGATAGCGTCGTTTATGACCGCGGCCACGCCACCAGATTGTGATGCGGCCTCTATTATTGCGGCCACTGATCCTAGTTTTGCCCTCCGTCAACGGTTTGTGGGGTTGATCGGTTGTCAACTCATCGAAAGTAACAACGGTCATTCCCCTTCGACCCGGTGAAGTTGGTTTAAAGCCTTTGATAGCCATATTTACATTCCCTCAAAGAATTCGATCTTCTTTTCGCCTTCTTTAATCTTTACGTATGCTTTTTTCCAATCCGGTTTTTTGCCCAGCGAACGTCCCACGCGTCGGTTCTTGCCATGAACATTCGCTGTACTAACGCTAATCACTTTGACACCGAACATTTTTTCTACGGCGTCCTTGATCTGAATTTTGTTGGCGTGCCGATCCACTTCAAAACAGACAATGTTCTTGTCTGCTTTCATGTTGTTGCTCTTTTCAGTAAGAAGAGGTTTTCGCAAAACTTGTGTAATATTCATGGCGTCAAGATCTTCGTAAGCTGGGTAAAAGCAGGCTTTGAAATTACCAGGTTTCTATACTTCAATGCATCGACCACATTCAATGCTGCAACGCTGGAGAATTTTGCATTGGCTAGATTTCTGAACAGACAGCTGCAGATTTTTGTTATTTCGAGAATCAATAAACAGGGTACGATTTGTGACTTGAAGCGTTTTTAAGAATTCCAGAGCCGACTTGGATTTTGAGTTTTCGAAGATGATTTGATCCACAATAAAAACAGAATTGTTTTTCACCTTTTCAGCGAGGAGCGTTCGCAAAGCGGCGAGCCTTTTTTTTGCCGGCATTGAATAAGAATAATCGCGGGGTTGCGGTCCGTGGACGGTGCCGCCATGGCGCCACAATGGAGAACGGATGGATCCGATCCGCGCGCGTCCGGTCCCCTTTCTGCTTCCACAGTTTACGTCCGCTCCCGCTGACCAGACCGCGAGTTTTGGTCGCATGCGTACCCTGTCTTCCGCCAGCCTGATACTGCCGCACAAGCTCAAAAATGAGAGTTGGGTTCGGCTCCGCAGAAGCAATCACGTCCGGCAATTCTAGTTTTTCTACCGGCTCGTTTTTCATGTTAATTACATTGATTTCCATATCTGCCTTCCAGTTCACCGCTGAGGTCGCCGAATCAAAAACAGACTATTCCTGGACTTCTGCTGTCCGGTAAAAATATCATTTTTTGTGAGTCGATCTCGCTCCGTGTCCAGATTTTGCCTTTCTGACCATGATGTAACTGCCGGTTACACCGGGAACGGCGCCCTGCACCAGCATCAAATTGTTTTCCGGATCAATTTCAACAACAGTGAGATTTCGCATTGTCACCTGCTGATTTCCCATCTGTCCGGCGGCTCGCATACCGGGAAAGACCCGGGAAGGAAAAGATGATCCTCCAATGGAACCGGGAGCACGATGAAACATCGAACCGTGAGTCGCCGCACCACCACGGAAATGATGACGTTTTATGACTCCCGCAAAACCTTTTCCTCTACTGATGCCGATGATATCAACAGTCTTTTGACCTTCGAACAAATCCACTTTGAAACGATGACCGGGCTCAATACTCGCTTTATCATCCTGGATGGAAAATTCACGTAAATAGCGCAACGGAGGTACGCTGGCTTTTTCAAGATGTTTCAGCAAAGCTTTGGTCACTCGCTTGTTGGAGGTTGGCTCTACGAAACCCAGTTGAACGGCTGAGTATCCATCTTTATCCTTCGTCTTCACCTGCGTCACGAGACAGGGTCCGACTTGTAAAATGGTCACCGGCACAACTCGACCGTCAGAACTGAAGACCTGAGTCATCCCAAGCTTTTTTCCGATTAAACCGTTTATCATATCTTCCTCGTGTCGCCGGCCGCTCGCCGGCTTCCTTTCTCCTGAGACCAATGCCGCCACGCCGGCGGCTTCTACAACTATTTTCCGCCCATCAAAGCCTGAATCTCTACGTCCACACCGGCTGCAAGCTGCAACTTACTCAGCGCATCAATGGTTTGAGGGGTCGGAGCGAGAATATCAATGATCCTCTTGTGCGTCCGAATCTCAAACTGTTCACGGCTTTTTTTGTCAACGTGCGGGGAGCGCAATACTGTGAAACGATTGATCATGGTTGGCAATGGAATCGGGCCGGCGACTTGCGCACCGGTACGCTTTGCCGTACTGACAATGTCCTTGCTTGCCTGATCCAGCAACCGATGATCGAAGGCTTTCAGACGGATCCGCACTCGTTCTCTGGTCATACTTTCTCCGCTATTCGACGATTTCAGTTACGGTACCTGCTCCAACCGTTCTTCCGCCTTCACGAATTGCGAATCGAAGTCCTTTTTCCATGGCGATCGGCACGATCAATTCGATTTCGAATATCACGTTATCACCCGGCATAACGATTTCGACACCTTCAGGCAGAGTCACAACACCTGTAACGTCTGTTGTACGGAAGTAGAATTGCGGACGATAACCGGCCACAAACGGCGTATGACGTCCACCTTCTTCTTTCGTTAAAATGTACACTTGCGATTTGTATTTTCTATGTGGTGTGATGGAGCCTTTTGCCGCTAAAACCTGTCCACGTTCCACTTCTTCCTTCTTTGTTCCTCGAAGGAGAATCCCAACATTGTCTCCTGCCATACCCGAGTCCAGTTCTTTGTTGAACATTTCAATACCGGTTACGACGCGGGAGACCGTAGGACGCATTCCGATGATTTCAATTTCGTCTTCCACCTTGACTGTTCCACGTTCAATGCGGCCTGTTACCACAGTTCCACGGCCGGAAATCGTGAAAATATCTTCGATTGGCATCAGGAATGGTTTGTCGATCGCGCGCTGTGGCAAAGGAATGTATGTATCGACAGCGTTCATCAATTCGAAAATGCATTTTGATGCTTCATCGTCTTTCTTGCCGGTACCGTTGTTCAGAGCATTTAAGGCAGATCCGCGAACAACAGGGATCTGGTCGCCGGGAAATTCGTACTTGCTCAGCAATTCACGAACTTCGAGTTCGACAAGATCGAGTAGTTCGGGATCATCGACCATATCCACTTTATTCATGAAAACAACGATGTAGGGAACGCCGACCTGACGCGCCAACAGGATATGTTCGCGAGTCTGAGGCATCGGACCATCCGCGGCAGACACAACCAGAATCGCGCCGTCCATTTGAGCTGCGCCGGTAATCATATTTTTGATGTAATCAGCGTGACCCGGACAATCGACGTGAGCGTAATGGCGATTTTCGGTTTCGTACTCAACGTGCGCAATAGCAATTGTGATTCCGCGTTCCTTTTCTTCCGGAGCTTTATCGATCGAATCGAAAGACCGGAAAGAAACTTTCGGATTGGCCAGCGACAGCACTTTTGTAATCGCTGCAGTGAGCGTGGTTTTACCATGATCAACGTGACCGATCGTACCGATATTCAAATGCGGCTTGGTACGATCAAATTTCTGTTTAGCCATTGTCTTACCTCCGTTAGCTATAAAGAGTTCAAAGTTAAAAGTTCAAAGAGAGGATTCGCAGCGATCTCTTTGAACTTTGAACGTTGAACTTTAAGCGTTTCATTATTTCCCTTTAAACTTTGCAATAATCTGCTCCTGAATGTTCTTAGGAGCCTCTTCATATCGGAAAAAGTGCATCGAATAAACTGCGCGTCCTTGAGTCAGGGAACGCATGTCTGTGGCGTATCCAAACATATCTGAAAGCGGAACATGGGCGCCGATGACACGAATTCCGGCGCGCGGAGTTTGAATCGTTTCAATCTTGCCGCGACGACCATTCAGATCGCCAATCACTTCACCCATATATTCTTCTGGACAAACAATCTCGACTTTCATAATCGGTTCGAGTAGCACAGGGTTTGCACGGTCTGCTGCGTCCTTGAAAGCCATCGAACCGGCGATCTTGTAAGCAAGTTCGGACGAATCCACATCGTGAGAGGAGCCATCCCAAAGGACAGCCTTGATATCGTCGAGCGGATAGCCGGCGAGAACTCCGCCTTCCATCGCCTCGTGGATTCCCTCCTGTATGGGTTTAATAAATTCGCGTGGAATTGCGCCACCTTTGATCTCATTTACAAAATGGAATCCGCTTCCTGGCGGCAAAGGTTCAATCCTGATTCGGGCGTGCCCGTATTGTCCATGTCCACCGGTCTGACGAATGTACTTACCTTCTCCTTCCGCGGCGCGTTTAATCGTCTCTTTGTAGGCCACCTGAGGCTTGCCGACATTCGACTGCACACTGAATTCCCTCATCATGCGATCCACCAGAATTTCTAGGTGAAGCTCCCCCATTCCGGAAATGATCGTTTGCCCTGTTTCGTGGTCCACATGGACCTTGAAGGAAGGATCTTCCTGACTCAACTTATTCAGAGCTGTTCCGAGTCTTTCGGAATCGGCTTTCGTTTTCGGCTCAATGGCAACACTGATTACAGGAGCCGGAAATTCCATCGATTCCAGAATGATGGGGTCTTTCTTTGAACAGATGGTATCTCCCGTGGTGACGTTTTTCAAACCAACGGCTGCCGCAATGTCACCTGCGTAAACTTCATCAACATCTTCGCGCTTATTGGCATGCATTTTCACGATTCGTCCGATTCGTTCTTCTCGGTCTCTGCTTGAAACGTAAACACTGGTGCCTGTTTTCAAAATTCCTGAATAAGAGCGGAAAAATGCGAGTTGTCCGACATATGGATCGGTCATGATTTTGAAAACAAGTCCGGCAAACGGTTCATCATCAGAAGCCTTTCTGACTTCTTCTGCTTTTGTAATCGGATTAATCCCATGCATCGGTGGAATGTCCGTTGGAGCAGGCAAATAAAAGATCACTGCATCCAGGAGCGGCTGCACACCTTTGTTCTTAAATGCAGAACCGCAAATAACGGGTGTGCATTTATTCAGGATCGTCGCCCGGCGCAATGCGGCGCGAAATTCATCAATACTAATTGGCTCTTCCGATACATACTTATGGAGCAGTTCATCATCCAGCTCCGCCACTTTTTCGATCATTTCGGCGCGATACTGCTGTGCTTCCGCTTTATATTCCTCCGGTATTTCTTCCACTGTATATTCCGCACCAAGGGTTTCATCCTTATAGACGTAAGCCTTCATTTCGACCAGATCGATAACACCACGCAACTTGTCCTCCAATCCAAGGGGAATCTGGATTGGGATCGCGACCGCGCTCAATCGCTCCTTCATAGATTCGACTGCGCGTTTAAAATCGGCACCCTGCCGGTCTAGCTTGTTGATAAAGGAAATGCGTGGAACTTTGTACTTATCGGCCTGTCTCCAGACTGTTTCAGATTGGGGCTGCACACCGGCCACACCGCAAAATACAGCAACAGCACCATCCAGCACTCGAAGGGAACGTTCCACCTCAACGGTGAAATCCACGTGGCCAGGCGTATCAATAATATTGATACGATGCTCCTTCCAGGAAGCAGTCGTAGCGGCGGAAGTAATGGTGATTCCGCGCTCACGCTCCTGTTCCATCCAGTCCATCGTTGCGGTACCTTCATCCACTTCGCCAATCCGATGCGTCATTCCGGTGTAAAACAGAATTCGCTCGGTGGTCGTGGTTTTGCCCGCATCGATATGGGCCATGATCCCGATATTTCTAATTTTCTGTAATGGTACTTGTCTTGGCATAACTCTTTTTCTTCACC
This sequence comes from uncultured bacterium, assembly GCA_963771165.1. Taxonomy (GTDB): domain Bacteria; phylum Acidobacteriota; class HRBIN11; order JAKEFK01; family JAKEFK01; genus JAKEFK01. The sequence continues at coordinate 196,121 of CAVYSN010000022.1, forward strand.
ACGGAGTCACAGAGTTCACGGAGCTAATCAAAATCATTTTCTTTACTCTGTGGTCTCCGTGGCTCCGTGGTTGAATAATCCTTACCAGCGCAGATGGGCGAACGCCTTATTGGCGTCTGCCATTCTGTGCACATCTTCCTTCTTCTTTACTGCCGAACCTCTGTTTGCCGCCGCTTCGAGCAGTTCGCCGGCCAGTTTCTGTTCCATACTTTTTTCGCTTCGGCTTTTTGCCGATCCGACGATCCAACGTATGCTGAGAGCAATCCTTCTGTTGGGCGGAACCTCGATCGGAATCTGATAGTTGGCGCCCCCCACACGTTTGGAGCGCACTTCCAAAACCGGTTTAACGTTCTCGATTGCTTGCTTGAATACCTTTAGCGGCTCATCATTCGTTTTTTGCCCCAGTATGTCGAGTGTGCGATAAAAGATCCTGCTGGCTGTCGACTTTTTGCCCCGTCTCAATAAACCGTTTATGAATTTGTGCACCAGCACGCTCTGAAAAACCGGATCGGGAAGTATTTCCCGTTGTTTAATTTGGCCTCGTCTTGGCACGGCTATCTCTCCTATTTTCTATCGTGATCGATCGAATTTACGAACACGATCACGCTGAAATCACGTGAGACACATCCCACGCATCCATTACATCAATCGAACAATCACTAACTATTTAAGGCGTATTATCAGCACGCCTCAGGCTTTAGGTCGTTTAGCACCGTACTTGGACCGCGACTTCTTCCGGTCTGCTACACCGGACGCATCCAAAGTACCGCGCACGATATGGTACCGTACACCGGGCAGATCCTTGACTCTGCCTCCGCGCACGAGAACTATGGAGTGTTCCTGGAGGTTGTGCCCAATTCCTGGTATGTAGGTTGTTATTTCATACCCGTTTGTCAGTCTCACACGAGCCACTTTCCGCAGAGCTGAATTGGGCTTCTTGGGAGTTGTTGTGTATACACGCACGCAAACTCCGCGCTTCTGCGGCGATCCCTGCAAAGCAGGGCTTTCCGATTTCTCCTGAACTTTCTTCCTCCCTTGAGAAACCAACTGACTAATTGTTGGCAAAGTAAACTCCTTTCCTAAAATCCAAAGCCTGAAATTTCAAAATTCGCTTCTCCCTGTGCGAAGGGGCACAGGTCAACACGCGTTTTCTGAAAACATTGTTTTAGACAAAACTTCCCTTGCTCGCGCAAAGTAAGCTGCTAAATTATAGGGAAAACCCAAACAGGTGTCAACAACAATACTTGGTCTTCGACATTCTCTCGCAGGAGCCCTTCTTCTCGTCGATGTTCGGGCGCCCGCCAGTTGAGAAAAAGACAGCGCCGGGGGTAAGACCGGCACCGCAATATCTTTATTCTTCGTCCGTCCAGCCCAGCTGTTCCTTCACCGAAGTGACAATCGCGCCTTCCGGCTCGTGATCTTCCGATGAAGGTAGTCCAAATTCCGGGATGGTCGGATCATCAGGAATCCTCACGGATCTGTAAACCGGCATTCCTGTTCCAGCAGGAATCAACCGTCCCATGATTACATTTTCTTTCAAGCCTCTCAAGAAGTCTTCGCTTCCCTGAATGCTGGCTTCTGTGAGAACACGTGTTGTTTCCTGGAACGACGCCGCGGAGATAAAACTCTCCGTGCTGAGAGATGCTTTTGTAATTCCAAGAAGAACCGGTTTTCCTTTTGCCGGATGACCGCCATCTGATCTTACACGCTCATTCTCTTCCTGGAAAAGGAACCTGTCCACGATCTCGTCGTACAGAAATTCTGTATCGCCAACATCTTCGACGCGAACCCAGCGCATCATCTGGCGCGAGATGACTTCAATGTGTTTGTCATTGATCGTCACGTTCTGCAATCTGTAGACTTGCTGAATTTCGTTGACAAGGTACTTCTGTAATTCCTCTTCACCCATAACCGACAGGATGTCGTGCGGGATTGATTGCACCATCCATCAGCGCCTGGCCTGCACGAACGCGTTCGTTTTCGCGCACGTTCATGTTCGCACCACGAGGCAAAGCGTACTCGCGTTGTTCGTTGTCGCTGGTGACCATGATTTTGCGCTGCCCTTTAACGATACCGCCGTACTTCACGACGCCATCGATCTCGCTGATCACAGCGGGCTCTTTGGGACGTCTTGCTTCGAACAGCTCGATGACACGCGGTAATCCTCCGGTGATGTCCTTTGTCTTGGTCGTTTCGCGCGGGATCTTCGCAAGAATATCTCCGGGATGCACTTTATCCTTATCCTTGACCATCAAGTGCGCGCGTGAAGGCATCGGATACTTTTGAGTAATTTTACCCTCCTCGTTTCGCATAACGATCGTGGGCTGCATCTTTTCATCCGGTGATTCGACAATCACGTTCTGCCGGTGTCCTGAAACTTCATCGACTTCTTCATGCAAAGTGATTCCGAAAAGGATGTCTTTGTATTCCACGGTACCGACTTCATCGGACAGGATGACATTCGAATACGGATCCCACTCCGCAAACACTTGACCTTTATTGATCGGTTCACCATCCGAAATTTTCAGCTTTGCGCCGTAAACGATCGGATATTTTTCACGATCGCGACCTTCTTCATCCTGAATAACGATCGAACCGTTACGGTTGATAACAACCAGGACTCCAGCCTTATTTTTCACAGTCTGCAAATGCCTGAATCGCACAATTCCATTGGTTCTGGATTCGAGTACGGATTGTTCAACGATTCGGCTTGCCGTTCCGCCGATGTGGAACGTTCTCATCGTCAACTGGGTTCCCGGTTCACCGATTGATTGAGCAGCAAGAATTCCGACGGCTTCTCCGAGTTCTACACGGTGACCGGTTGCAAGGTTACGGCCGTAGCACATCACGCACACACCGCGACGGGATTCGCATGTCAACACGGACCGAATCTTGACACGTTCTATACCAGCGTTCTGGATATTGCTGGAAACTTCTTCATCGATTTCCTGATTCACAGATGAATATTTTTCACCCGTGAACGGATCGCGTACGTTTTCCTGTGCAATACGACCGACAATCCGGTCGCGAAGCGGCTCGATGATCTCTCCGCCTTCGACGATCGCTCCTACATAGATGCCCTTGATGGTTCCGCAATCCTGCTCATTGATGATCACGTCTTGCGCAACATCTACCAGACGCCGGGTCAGGTAACCCGAATCAGCCGTTTTCAAAGCTGTATCCGCCAAACCCTTGCGAGCACCGTGCGTGGAAATGAAGTACTGCAACACGCTCAATCCTTCGCGGAAGTTTGTCGTGATCGGAGTTTCAATGATTTCTCCGGAAGGCTTCGCCATCAAACCGCGCATGCCGGCAAGCTGACGAATCTGCAAGTGAACTTCCACGAGCGCCCGAATCAGCCATCAAGTAAATCGAATTGAACTCAGTGCCTTTTCCACGTTTCATGCCGGTGAACATTTCGATGGCAATCTTCTCCGTCACGTTTGTCCAGATGTCGACCACCTTGTTGTATTTTTCACCTTTGGTGATCGCGCCTTCAAGATACTGCTGTTCGACAGCTCCAACTTCCCGATGAGCATTCGCGACCAGTGTATTCTTCGCTGTTGGAATTTCGAGATCTTCGATACCGATCGAGATTCCAGCCTTCGTTGCGTAGAGGAAACCAAGCTCTTTCAGAGCATCCAGCATTTCAACAGTCGCCTGGTTGCCTTCATTCAAGAAACAATAATGAACAAGCTGCGCGAGGCCTTTCTTCTTCAAAGTTCCATTCATGAATGGAACGTGCGAAGGAAGATGATTGTTGAAAATCACGCGGCCCACTGTTGTGCGAAGGCGGACTCCCTTCTCATCGGCTTCCTGAATATCCGCGTGCAGTACATCCTGATCATTATTCAAAAGATTGATGTACCGCCGGTTTGTGATCCGAAGATCGACTGTTTCGTGAGTTCTCACCAATCCGTTTTCGTAAGCGAGAATGACCTCTTCCTCAGTGCCGAATGACCTGAAATTTTTCTTCCGTAAGGTGTCATCGAATTCTTTCTCGTTCGTCAGATAGTAGATTCCCAGAACCATATCCTGGCTCGGAACAGCCAGAGGCGATCCATGTGCCGGAGAGAGCAAATTGTTGGTTGCAATCATTAGAACGCCGGCTTCAATCTGTGAGGCAACAGAAAGAGGAACATGGACAGCCATTTGATCGCCGTCAAAATCCGCGTTGAATGCCGCGCAAACGAGTGGATGAATCTTGATCGCCTTGCCATCCACCAGCACAGGTTGAAACGCCTGAATTCCCAAACGGTGCAACGTTGGAGCGCGGTTCAAAAGAACAGGATGATCCTTAATGACGTCTTCCAGAACTTCCCACACGATCGGCTCTTCCTGTTCCACCATTTCTTTCGAACGCTTGATTGTGTCCGATGCACCTGTCTCTTCCAGCTTTTGGAAAATGAACGGCTTGAAAAGCTCAATGGCCATCTTTTTCGGAAGACCGCACTGATGCAGCAGCAATTCGGGACCGACAACAATGACCGAACGTCCGGAGTAGTCGACGCGCTTTCCCAGAAGGTTCTGGCGGAAGCGTCCCTGTTTTCCTTTCAGCGCATCGCTCAAAGATTTCAACGGACGGTTGTTGGTGCCACGCAAAATCTTTCCGCGTCGACCGTTGTCAAATAACGCATCCACGGCTTCTTGCAGCATGCGCTTTTCATTCCGGATGATGACATCGGGTGCTTTCAGTTCCAGCAACTTTTTCAACCGGTTGTTCCGGTTGATCACGCGACGGTAGAGATCGTTCAAATCGGAGGTCGCAAAACGACCACCATCCAAAGGAACGAGCGGACGCAAATCAGGAGGAAGCACCGGAATTACGTCCAGTATCATCCACTCCGGCTTGTTACCGGATTTGCGGAAGGCTTCTACGACGCGCAGTTGTTTCGCAAACTTCATCTTCTTCTGAATGGAATTTTCTTCCCTCATTCTTTTTCGAAGTTCGCGGCTATGCTTTTCGATATCCAAACGCTTCAGAAGCTCCTTAATTGCTTCCGCACCCATCATGGCCACGATATCGGAATGCTCCGCGCGTATCTGGTAGTACTCTTCCACGGAAATCAGTTCTTTTTCTTTGACCTCTTTCGACTTGCCCGGATCAACAACGACGTAAGACTCAAAGTAAAGAATCCTCTCCAGATCCTTCAAGGAGAGATTCAGCAATTGTCCGATTCGGCTGGGCAAGCCCTTGAAAAACCAGACGTGCGAAACGGGACTGACCAGTTCGATATGACCTAACCGTTCGCGTCGCACCTTTGCCAGAGTGACTTCCACTCCGCATTTTTCACAGATCACTCCTTTGTGCTTCATCTTCTTGTACTTTCCGCACAAACATTCCCAGTCGTTGACAGGGCCGAAGATCTTGGCGCAAAAAAGACCGTCCTTTTCTGGTTTGAAAGTACGGTAATTGATCGTTTCCGGTTTTTTTACTTCGCCGTGAGACCAGGAACGGATTTTTTCGGGTGACGCAAGTGAAATCCGGATACTGCTAAAGTCGTTGATATTTACGGGTCTTTGTTTTTGTCGTTCTACTATATTCAATTTATTCTTCCTCCGTAGGGGCGCAATTCATTGCGCCCGCGGGCGTGATAAATCACACCCCTACTTCTATTCCTCATCTTCTCCGTCTCATCGAATTTTTGTTCGACGCGCATTTCAACATCGAGTGCCAGGGATTGCAATTCCTTGACAAGAACATTGAAGGATTCGGGTAATCCCGGTTCGTAAAATGGTTCTCCGCGAACCACTGTTTCGTAAATCTTGCTGCGTCCGTAAACATCATCCGATTTGGCGGTCAGCAGTTCCTGCAGCGTATGGGATGCGCCGTAAGCTTCAAGCGCCCACACTTCCATTTCTCCAAAACGCTGTCCACCGAACTGTGCTTTTCCGCCGAGAGGTTGCTGTGTAATCAATGAGTAAGGACCAATCGAACGGGCATGGATCTTGTCATCCACCAGATGCGCCAGTTTCAACATGTAAATGTATCCAACAGTAATTTGTTGTTCGAAAGGTTCACCGGAAATTCCGTCATGCAAGACAGTTTTTCCAATCAACGGCAATCCAGCTTTTCTCAACAGGTCTTTGATTTCCTGCTCTGATGCGCCATCAAAAACCGGGGTTGCGAAACGCATTCCTAGCGCTCTTCCCGGCCCAACCAAGGTGGGTTTCCAGAATCTGACCTACGTTCATTCGCGAAGGAACTCCGAGTGGATTCAATACGATCTCCACCGGTGTACCATCCGGCAAGAACGGCATATCTTCTTCCGGAAGAATGACAGCGATGACACCCTTGTTTCCATGACGTCCCGCCATCTTATCTCCAACCGAAAGCTTGCGCTTCATTGCAATGTAAACCTTGACCAGCTTGATCACTCCCGGCGGCAGATCATCTCCTTTTTCAAACCGGCCGAACTTTTCCTGATACGTCTGCTTCAATACTTCAACCCGTCGTTCATACTTCATGAACAGGTCTTCGAGCTTTTCGATCACTGATTCTTTGCGAGGCCGTACTTTGAGCTTCTTTCAGCTTCTCAATTTGGATGTCACGAATATCATCGAATGTGACCCGGTTATTTTTCTCAAGAAGTTTTGTGCCGTCCGAATCGATCAAATCATCCGCAACGATGTAACCATCGAGGATTTGCACGATGTGAACTTTTACGGAATCACTCAGGATTCGTATTTCATCATCCAAATTTTTCTTCAGACGGGCCATCTCTTCTGCTTCGATGGATTTTGTTTTTTCGTCTTTCTCCTGCCCTCTTCGTGTGAAGATTTTCACGTCGACCACGATGCCTTCGATTCCTGGAGGACAGACGAGTGAAGCGTCTTTGAAATCGCCGGCCTTTTCACCGAAGATTGCGCGAAGCAATTTTTCTTCCGGAGAAAGCACGCTTTCTCCTTTCGGTGTGATTTTGCCAACCAGAATATCTCCGGGTTTCACGTAGGCGCCGATACGAATGATTCCGGATTCGTCCAGTTGCGCGAGCGCATCTTCATCCGGATTCGGAATGTCGCGTGTGATGTCCTCCGGTCCCAGCTTCGTATCGCGGGCAGCGGTTTCAAATTCTTCAATATGGATGGATGTGAAGGCATCGGTCTTCACAAGCCTTTCACTGATAACGATCGCGTCCTCAAAGTTGTATCCGCGCCAGGGCATGAACGCGACAAGAATATTTTGACCCAGGGCCAGTTCACCCTGATCGGTGCAAGGACCATCCGCAATGATGTCCCCTTTCTTGACACGTTGGCCGCGAAGCGCAATCGGCTTCTGATTGATGCAGGTATTCTGATTGGAGCGTTTGAACTTTGTGAGTTCATAAATGTCGGCTCCGGAATCTCCCATGAAGCGATCACCTTTTGTTTCGCTATCCACGCGAACAATGATTCTGTTCGCGTCCAGGGAGTCGACAATTCCATCCCGCTTGGTTCGAATGACGGACCCGGAATCCTTGGCTGCAATGCCTTCCATGCCGGTGCCCACGAGTGGCGAATTCGGACGGATCAATGGAACAGCCTGCCGCTGCATGTTCGAGCCCATCAGCGCGCGGTTCGCATCATCATGTTCCAGAAACGGAATCAAGGATGCAGCCACGCTCACCAGTTGTTTGGGTGAAACATCGATGAAATCGATCTGTTCACGGTGTGCGAGAATGAAATCTCCCGCAGCGCGCGCATTCATTCGTTCCTGAACAAGACGGCCCTGTTCGTCCACTTCCGCGTTTGCCTGTGCAATGATGTACTTGTCCTCTTCCCAGGCTGTCAGATAGAACACGTACGATTCAAAATTGATTGGACGCTTTCCCTCGCGTCTCAAAGCAGTATTCGCTTTTTTGATCTCACTCAATTCAACGATTTCTTCCCGTTTGTAATCGGAATCACCTTCATGGATGATGCGGCCGTAATCAATAATGCGACCTTCCTTCACTTTCCGGTAAGGAGATTCAATGAATCCGAAATCATTGATTCGCGCAAAACAGCTCAAGGAGGAGATCAAACCGATGTTCGGTCCTTCCGGCGTTTCAATCGGACAGATCCGTCCATAGTGAGTCGGATGGACGTCACGGACTTCAAATCCGGCTCGTTCGCGGCTCAAACCGCCAGGTCCCAGCGCGCTGAGACGGCGCTTGTGAGTAATCTCTGAAATCGGGTTTGTTTGATCCATGAATTGTGAAAGCTGGCTGCTTCCGAAGAATTCGCGGATCGCTGCAACAACAGGTTTCGCATTGATGACGTCGTTCGGCATCGCTGTAGCGATTTCCTGATAAACGCTCATGCGTTCCTTGATCGCCCGTTCCATACGCAGAAGTCCCAAACGGAACTGGTTCTGCAACAGCTCGCCGACCGATCGAACGCGTCTGTTGCCAAGATGATCGATGTCATCAATCGTTCCGATGTTCTTTTTCAAGCGCAGCACATAGCTGATCACCGCAACGTAATCGTCCTTGCTCAGGAGCTTTGAATCCAGATTCGTAGTCAGATTCAAGCGCGTATTGAGCTTTAACCGGCCGACACGCGAGAAGTCATACTTCTTGGGATTGAAGAACATGTCTTCAAAAAAAGTCCGCGAAGTTTCTGTGGTCGGCGGATCGCCCGGACGCAATCTGCGGTAGATCTCTTTGTATGCGTCATCCGCGGTTGCAATCGGGTCTTTCTTCAGCGTGTTGCTGAGCGTGATACCAATTTCCGTTCGGTCCGGGAAAAAGATATCAAACGTCTTGATGTTGTGCAGCAGGATTTGCTCACCAACAGATTTTGTGAACTCCTGATTTGCCTGCGCAAGGACTTCACCCGTTTCTTCGTTGATCAGATCAGTCGCAAAGTATCCGCCTTCCAGTTCTTCGAGAGTGACGGCAATAAATTCGATTTTGCGATTCTCCAGCTCGTGATAATGGTTCTTGCTGATTTTCTTTCCGGCAGAAACCAGAACTTCTCTGGATTTCGGGTCGACAAGATCGCGCGAAACCTTCAATCCGATCAATCGTTCCGAAACCGACAGCCAGAGCTGATCGTTTTCCCGGACAACCTTTTCAGTCGGATAAAACAACGGAATGATATCTGAGTTGCTTACAGACACGTTTTCTAAACGTTCCGCTTTCTTTCCTTCCTGTCTTTCCGGCGCATTCTTTTTCAGCAGCTGCTGTTTGTGAAATCCGATCAACGCGCGAAGGAAAACAGTTCCCAGGAATTTCCGCTTGCGATCGATTCGCACATAAAGCAGATCCTTTGCATCCAGCTCAAACTCGACCCATGAACCGTAATAAGGAATGATCTGAGCTGTAAAAGCATTCTTTCCATTTTCATGGAAAAAGACTCCAGCGGAACGGTGCAACTGGCTTACAATGACGCGTTCGGTACCATTGATGACAAAAGTGCCTGTGTCCGTCATCAGCGGAATTTCCCCAAAATAGGCCTCTTGCTCCTTCACATCGCGAATCGTCTTCGTGCCGGTTTCCGGATCCTTGTCATAAACGGCAAGCCGCAGCGTCACTTTCAAAGGTGCGGCATAAGTCATTCCGCGTTCCTTACATTCGGTTACGCTGTACTTCAGATTTAACTCGACGTAAGTTCCACAGGAATCGCAAAGAGGCAATGCATCCTCGTTCACAAAAGCGCATTGAGGACACACCACATCGCTTCCGCCGCGCGGATCAATGATGATCCTGTAATTGCACTTCGTGCAATTCACCCGAAGGTTTTGTACGCCTTTCATCTTGCCGCATTTGCACTGCCAGTTGCCGATGGAATAATCGACAAACTGCAAAGTGCAAATATCTCTGTAATCCGTAATCGGAAACACGCTGTTGAAAACAGCCTGCAAACCGGTGTCTTTCCGTTCACTCGGCATCAGATTCATCTGAAGAAATTCTTCATAGGACCTCTTCTGAATTTCAATCAGATTCGGAATCTGAAACGCCTCGGGAATCTTAGAAAAACTAACGCGTTCGCGAGAACCGGGTGTTGTAGTTTCCTTCATAATTTTTTCACTTTCCTCATTTTGATATCCGCCGGCGGCTCGCCGAGCAGCCCTTTTAATCATCCGATGCCGCCGAGCCGGCGGCGCTACATCGCTACTTACTTCACTTCGACTTCAGCACCAGCTTCAGCAAACTTCTTCTTAATGCTTTCTGCTTCATCTTTCGATACGGCTTCTTTCAATGGTTTGGGAACGCCTTCTACAAGGTCTTTCGCTTCTTTCAAGCCGAGATTGGTGACTTCACGAACCACTTTGATGATGTTGATCTTTTTATCTGCAGGAAAGGCTTTCAGCACAACATCAAACTGAGTCTTTTCTTCTTTCTTTTCTGCTTCAGCAGCTCCGGCGCCCGGACCGGCAGCGGCAGCAACCGGCGCAGCCATGGCAGCAGATACTCCGAATTTTTCTTCCAGTGCTTTAATCAACTGGGACAATTGAAGGACGCTCATGTCTTCAATTGATTTGATAATCTCTTCCGTGTTCATTTCTCCTCCTGAGGATTCTGGTCTGGTTTTCTGAATTTCGGACAGAACAACCAGGAATTTTTGAAGATTTCCGTTTAATACCCACATCAACCGTCGAATCGGTGATGCCAGCAACCCGACGAATTGAGCTTGCAACTGCGATCGCGAAGGCATATTCGCGATTTCACCGATCCGCTTTCCTTCGATCAAGGTTCCTTCCAGATAACCGGCCTTGATAACAAGGTTCGGATTATCTTTGGAGATGGTGTTCAGCACTTTTGCCAGAGCCGCCGCATCCTGATCGGTAAACGCAATACCGGTCGGACCTTCAAAATAATTTTCCAGTACTTTGAGTGGCAGATCCTGGGCCGCCAATGCTGCCAGGGTATTTTTAATAACTTTAAAATTTCCATGTGATTTGCGAATTTGACGCCGAAGATCGGTTGCATCCACGACTTTCATTCCACGAAAATCGACCAGGAAGGCGCTCGTAATTTTTTGAAAATCCTGTTTTAACTTTTCTACTTCTTGATTCTTCTCTTGGCGATTCATGAATGTCTCCTAGGACGCCGGTTTCGTGTCAAGCGTCGCTGTATCGATTCTGACGCTCGGACTCATCGTAGCCGTCAAGTAAAATTTCTGAATGTATTTGCCTTTCGCCGCGGGTGGTTTTGCTTTCAGAATCGCATCCACAAGGGTCCGTGTATTCTCCACCAAGTTTGTCCTTGCTGAAAGACATTTTCCCGAGTTGAACGTGCACATTCGATGTTTTGTCTACGCGAAATTCCACTTTTCCCGCTTTGACTTCCTGCACCGCTCTGGCAACATCGAAAGTGACCGAACCCGATTTCGGATTCGGCATCAGACCACGAGGACCAAGAACTTTTCCAAGTTTGGCAACGCTTTTCATCATGTCCGGCGTGGAAATCACCGCTTCAAAATCCATCCAACCACCGGCAATCTTCTCCACCATTTCTTCGCCGCCGGCAAAATCAGCACCGGCCTGTTCGGCTTCGTGAACTTTCTCGCCCGTGGCAATCACGAGCACTTTCTTCGATTTTCCTGTTCCGTGCGGCAAAACAACCGTACCGCGCACCATTTGATCCGCATGCTTCGGATCCACTCCCAGACGCAAATGCCCTTCGAGTGTTTCATCGAACTTTGCAAATTTTACTTTCTGCAAAAGCTCAATCGCTTCGGGAACAGAATAGTCGCGGTCCTCAATCTGTTCCTTCGCTTTTAAAAACTTTTTGCCTGCCATCAACTCCCTCCTTTAAGAAACGATTTCCAACCCCATGCTGCGCGCAGTTCCTCGAATGATTTGAACAGCGGCATCCAGTGAGTTGGCATTGAGGTCTGGTAATTTCGTTTTGGCAATTTCTTCGATTTGTTTTTCTGTTACCTTGCCCACCTTATTCCGGTTCGGTTCACCGGAACCTTTGATGATTCCGGCTGCTTTCTTCAACATCTCCGAAGCAGGGGGCGTCTTGGTAATAAACGTATAAGTGCGATCGGCATAAACCGTAATGATGACCGGAATGATCGAGCCTTCCATTGTTTTCGTGCGTTCGTTAAATGTTTTGCAGAATTCCATGATGTTTAACCCGTGCTGACCCAGAGCCGGGCCCACCGGTGGAGCAGGAGTCGCCTTTCCTCCTGGAATTTGCAACTTAATTTGTCCTGTTACTTTCTTTGCCATATTTCACCTTTCGTTTAAGTCAAAGTGATCAATGAGTTCAAAGAGTTCAAACACCTTAAACGTCTGTTAACCTTGTTCATCTCGTTGCTCATAGTTTCTAAGATATTTTCTCCACCTGCAAGAAATCGAGTTCTACGGGAGTCGCGCGTCCAAAGATCGTCACCATCACTTTTAACGTGTTTCTGACCGGATTAATCTCCTCCACCTGTCCTGTGAAATTGCTGAATGGACCATCGATGATCTTGATGGTTTCTCCCTTATCAAACATGTACTTCGGAACAGGTTTTTCGGCAGCCGTTGTGATCTGATGCACAATTTGTTCCACTTCACCTTCCGAAAGAGGAGTCGGTGTTTTTCCGGAACCCACAAATCCGGAAACCTTTGGAGTATTCACGATCACATGCCAGACATCGTCTGACATTTCCATTTCAACAAGAATGTAGCCGGGATAAAATTTCTTTTCCGTTTCTACTTTCTTGCCGCTTTTCATTTCCAGAACTTTCTGCGTCGGAATCAGGACTTGACCTACCTGATCAACGAGGCCAAAGACTTCCACACGTTTCTTTAGAGCCTCCACGACTTTGTTTTCGTAACCCGAATAGGTGTGGATGACAAACCATTTCTTAGCCATATAAAGTCACTTCCTAACCAACAACTTTAAAGAGATGTTCCATCGCTCGGTGTAGGGCCATGTCCACCAGATAAAGAAAAATTCCAAATATAAACACAGCGAGAATGACAACGATTGTTGTATCCCGTACTTCTTTGAAAGTCGGCCATGTTACTTTGCGAACTTCGGCGTTGACCTCGATGAAAAATGTTTTGATCCTGACCCATGTATCCTTTATTTTGTCGAGGCCTTGCTGCAGTTTATTCACCATAACGAGTTTTCCTGTCGTTTGCATAATCCGGTGATATGGCAGGCCAGGAGGGATTCGAACCCCCAACATCCGGTTTTGGAGACCGGCGCTCTAGCCGTTCGAGCTACTGGCCTGTCCTCCTCTTCATTTCACTTCTTTATGAAGCGTATGATGCCGGCACCAGGGACAATACTTCTTCCGTTCGAGTTTATCCGGCGTATTTTTTTTGTTTTTCGTCGTACTGTAATTGCGGCGTTTGCATTCGCCACATTGCAATTGAATGATGTCTTGCATCGCCCATCCCATCCAAAGATTTAAGATTTCAGATATTAGATTTCAGCTTGAACCGTGTTCGTCTGGGCCGGTTCAATCTGAAATCTCACATCTGAAATCTGCAATTTTCTAAGCCCATGACCGGGATTGAACCGGTGACCCCTTCCTTACCAAGGAAGTGCTCTACCACTGAGCTACATGGGCAAAAAAAGATTTCAGATTTAGGATTTCAGATTTGAGATTGAACCCTGCAGGACAGTTCTGCCGAAGGCAATTCAATCTACAATCTAAAATCTGCAATCTGAAATCGTTGTGGATGGCCCTCGTATGGAGCGAAGCTCGCAGATGTTTCGGCAATCCGTTTTTACCGCAGAGAACGCAGAGAACACAGAGTAAAAGTCCTATCTTCTCTGCGTCCTCTGCGTACTCGGCGGTTAACTTTCGAATTCTTGTGGAGCGGGAAACGGGATTCGAACCCGCGACCCTCAGCTTGGAAGGCTGATGCTCTAGCCGACTGAGCTATTCCCGCCTCCCAAGAATTCTTGCAGCGATAAGCGCTCAGTGCCATTCGCCGAATCATGGTGTCTGGAGCTGAAAGCTTATTCTACTGGATTCCTACTAATCTATTATGAGTGGGCAGTGGAGGATTCGAACCTCCGTAGCCGTCCGGCGGCAGATTTACAGTCTGCTCCCTTTGTCCACTCGGGCAACTGCCCAAATTTTAATGTCACCAAAAACAAAAAACGGGCAAAGAGGACAAACTTCCCCTTACCGCCTGTCAAGAGTATATTTAAAAAGGTGATTATTGGCAAGAGGCAAGGCCACGGCCACCCACCCATTGCTTTCTGTATTATAAATCATTTCTTACGCGGATCAAGATGAAAATTTGCTGTATATCAGATACGCATGAACAGCACCGGCTGATTAGAGATTCCTATGTGCGATCTGCTACTGCATGCAGGGGACATAACGATGATGGGAGATCCGGCAGCTTTACGCGAGTTCAATGAGTGGTGTTCTTCGCTTCTCGACGAGGGGGTGGTTCGCAAAATCGTAAGTATCGCCGGAAATCATGATTTCTTTTTTGAGCGGAACCCGGAAGAGGCGAAATTCTTATTAACAGCCTCGACTTACTTGCAGGATTCAGGCGTCGAGTTGGATGGAAGGTATTTTTGGGGCACTCCATGGCAACCCTGGTTTTTTGACTGGGCGTTCAACCTGCGAAGTGAAAATGAACTGCGGGAGAAATTTGAACAGATACCGGCCAGAACCGATGTTCTTTTGTGCCACGGGCCGCCGAGAGGGATCCTCGACCGAACCCGGAAGGGGGATTCGGTCGGTTCCACAGCTTTACTGGAAAGGATACTCAAGGTTGGCGTAAAACTCGTGGTTTTCGGACACATTCACGAGAGTTATGGACAGATCGAACAAGACGGGATCACGTTTGTAAATGCATCGATCTGCGATGTGCGTTACCAGGCGGTCAACAAACCGATCGTGATGAATCTCGATTAGGTACTCGCAAGCTTCTTTCGTAAAATTCTGTACGATACCACGAAAAAATAAGCTCCGATTGTCGTCAGAAGTGCAAGTAGAAAAAGGTCGGGCGCTTCGCCGCGCAAAATGTTATCCTGCGCCAGCTTGATTCCGTAGGTAGCTGGAAGGATCCACGAAATAATCCGGATCGGCTCCCACAGAAGTTCAAGATTCAATAGAAATCCTGAAAAGAAAATGCTGACAAGCAGAAAAATCATTGTGTACTGGATCGCCTGCGTTTCGGTTTTCGCGAGTACAGAGAGCGTAAATCCCATAGAAAGGGAAGCGAACAATAAAACCGCCAGCGCGACAGCAAGATAACGCAGATCTCCCAGAATCGGCATCTTCAATCCAAATAGCAGCGCGGTGGTCAATATGGCTGCAACAAGGACGCCGACGATGAAATAGCCCAGATACTTACCCAGGATTATTTCGAGGGGACGGACTGGTGACACGCGAAAGAGTTCCGCCGCGCCGCTTCGAAATTCTCGTACGATGGAGAGTCCGGCAAAAGTCACGGCAAGATGCTGCAACAGAAGAACAATCACCGAAGGAATGAAAAATTGAGGGAGTTTCGGTTCTGACTTAGCAATCGATGCGGCCTTACTTGTAAAAGGTGAAATAAGCACACGCGTGTTAATCTTGCGAAAATCGGTCAAACGTGCCTGGACAAAGGTCAAATCCCTTTCAATTTCTGCCGCGGTTCTCGCTTCGGTCAGATAATCCGTTTGATCCGGATTTAAACTGCTTAAAGATTCAACATTTCCATGGAGAGCCTGTCTTCGCTTCCGCATTTCTTCAACTTGATTTGAATCAAGCGCTGTGTTTTTTGCAATTTCACCCTCCATTTGTTGTTGGATTCGATCGAAGCTTTCACTCAGTTTCTTTTGATTCTCTTGAGCCGCTGAGATCTCGCGGCGGTCCAATGCCTCCCGCATTGCCTGAGACGCCTGGATCGCTTGTTCCAAATCCTTTTGAATGAGACCGGCTTGAGTTTTCTGACGATCAAAGGTTGTTCCCAACAGCCACCGGTTCAGCTTATCGATATATAGTTGACCCGTAAATTCGACGTAATCGGCCTGATATGGGTCTATTTCGTTGTGCAGGATCGTGATGACTGTCTGCTCGCTGCCCTGAGCAGCTTCTGCCGCTTCATCCGGAACCACCACCACGAGATCCACTTCGCCTTGCCGAAGCCTTGTTTTGGCCTCTGCCAGATTCTCAGAAATCCCGACTAATTTGAAGTGCGAACTCAGACTTTTAGCGTACTCGCGAATCGTTTGATGCGCGGGGTTACCTCTGCCGACCACAACAACGGCCTGCAGGTTTCTTCCTTCATTCCGATACCCGATTCCAAAAAGCAGCAGAATCAAAAATGGACCGAGGATTAGCGTGAGGAGCAATCTTGGCTGACGTAAAATCTCCGTCATCTCTTTACGCGCGAATGCGCCGATCCGGATCAGGGCACTCATGGTTGCGGCTCCTGTTTCACAAGATGAACGAAGACATCATCGAATGGAGGCGTATAAGGTTCAATCGTTCTCACATTGATGTTTTTTGAATTCATAAACTCCATCAACGCAGGGATGGCGATGCTTGATTCGTCCACAACGAGGCGCACAGTATTTTCATCCAGTAACTTTGGCTTTTCCTTTACAAATGGGAGTTCGGAAAGCTGTCGAACATAAGTCAAATCAACCGGCTGGTTCTCTTGCGTTGCAATGTCTACGACATCTCCACCGTACGCCCTTTTGCGAAGGCCATCCGGTGTTTCGACGCAGAGTAGTTCGCCATCGACCATCACGCCGACACGATCGCAGTACTCTGCCTCAGTGATGTACTGCGTCGTAACAAACAGAGTGCGTCCTTCATTTCGAAGCTCCTGAAACGAATCCCAGAATTTTTTGCGCAGCACAGGGTCGATTCCAGCTGTCGGTTCATCCAGAAAGAGAAGCTCCGGTTGATGGACCATGGCCGCCGCCAGACTCAGCCGTCGTTGCATTCCACCTGAAATTCTTGATGTTAACTTCCCTCGATCCTCTTTCAGATCCACAAACTCCAGCACCTTGTTGATTTTCCTCCGGCGGATTAAACCAAGTCCGTACAGAGAAGCGGAAAAATTCAAGTTTTCCAGAACGGTCAAATCCTGATACATTGCGAAAAGTTGCGGCATATATCCGATTCTTCGCCGATCTTTTTGATTCAACGTTGCCGGTGGCCGACCAAAAATTTCGACGGTTCCTTCGGACGGCGTGTAATAGCCGTTTAATAGACGTACGGTCGATGTCTTTCCGCTTCCACTGGGGCCGATAAAGCCGAAGATTTCCCCTGAACGAATATCCAGATTTACGTTATGTGCAACGTATTGATCGCCAAATTTTTTGGATAGCGCTCTTGCAGATATAACGGGCACGCCATTTCCGCTAGCCATGAATCCAATTCTCCCTCTTTACATTGAAGAAGCTACGAAAGCGGCTTTCTCTGGAGCATAGCCCTTGCCATCATTTTTGTGTCATGCAGTCCGCTAGTAGGTTATAGCTCGGTAAACCACAACTAAGGAAAGATCGGATACGGATCGATCGGCTTACCGTTCCACCACCGGCCCGGTTCACTTGCTCTGTAGATCGCAAAATGCAGGTGTGGAGTATTGGGAGGTGCGTTGCCTGAGGTTCCAACATAACCGATCACCTGACCCTTTCTTACTGTTTGTCCTTCCTTCAAATTTGGAACATATTTTTCAAGGTGAGCATAGTAATAGACATAAGAATTCGTTGGATCCATCTGATAGACTGTGATGCCGCCATACTCGCTAATCCACAGCCTGCCGATCTTCCCATCTTCAATCGCAATAACAGGAGTATTACGAGGGGCTAGAATATCGACCCCTTCATGAAAACGTCCACCACCCCGCGAATCCCTGAACGTATTTTTCATACTGGTTGGCGGCATTCCCTGTAGAGGAAAAGTCAAATGTCTTCCTTTCAAAACTGCGATATCATTTGCGTATTCTTCCGGTTTTGGGATCAGGTCCGATGGCTTTACGGGCGTTCTGCTTTGAATTGCCTTCTCAGGAGCTATTTCAGAAAAAATGGTCGGGGCAGGCCGTTTGTTCTGAATTGCAACCGTCTCTGATTCGGGAAAGAAAGTACGCAAAGGTACCAGGTGATAGTTTTGCTGAACATGGAACATTGCAAACAGAACGAAGAATGTCAGTGCAATGTAACCCGCTGCGCCCCCGAGAACCGTATGCAATCTTGACTGCGTTCTGATCATTCAAAAATAACAGGCGTACCGACCTTCACCAGCGATGCCAGTTTTTCGGCATCCCAGTTTGTCAATCGAATACAGCCATGAGATTCCGCATACCCGACCTTACCGGGTTCGGGCGTTCCGTGCAGTCCGTAGTTCGGCACATTGATGTCGATCCAAACTGTTCCAACAGGACTGTTCGGACCTGGGGGCAACTTGACTTTCTTGTGCGTCTCTTTCGCATCCTTGAAGAGCTCCGGACTGTAGTCAAAGGTCGGATTTTTGGCCATACTGTTTATCTTCCAAGCGCCGACCGGGTAAGGATACTCATCACTACCGGCCGTGATGGGAGCAAAAAATATTGTGTTGCCTTCCGAATCTTTTACAAGCAAATCCTGTTTTTCTTTTGACAACACCACTGTTTTTGCGGAGGCTTGCTTTTTTCCTGCCACGGGCTGGACTTTTGGATTTTTTGCTGGAGCCTTCGTTTCCAGAACATTGGGAACCTGGATTTCCGAACCCGCGGAGAAATCCGCTTCCGGGTTCAACTTCTTCAAGATCTCCTGGCTCACATGAAACTTTTCAGAAAGCGCTTCCACGACGGAAATATAGGAAAGGCTTTTCAATTCCGCCTGTTGCATAAGATCTTCCGGGATTTTTTCAACAAATGGACCTTTGACGTCGGCTTCCGTAATCGTGTAGGCGATGAGCGGCTCAACCCCTTCTTCTCGTAATGTCTCTAACGTTTTGGGATCTACAGAACTAGTAGAAACGGGTAGTTGGTTTGTTTCCTGGAAAGCAGCCAGAGCTTTCTGGGTATTTTTACCCATGGCGCCGTCAATTTCTCCGGGGGAAAAATCCTTTCGGTCTAACCATATTTGAGCCTCCAGATTCGGCTTCAGCTTAGACTTGTTTGCGGTCTCAGGTTTTGTCTGTTGTCCTGATGCACCGAAAGCACTCATCAAAATAAGAATGGATAAAACTGCACTTTTCATAGCCAACACTCCTCTTCGAAAATAAGGATCCAATACTTAACATAATCAAATGGCCGGTGTTCAAACATCACGGAGAGCAATGTTGTTCTGTCGAAATGGTTCATAATTCCTGTAGACGAATGCGTGACAGCTTTGTTTAAGGGGTCGTTTCTTTCCAGTAGTCGGTTTGTTCTTCCGCGGCAGGATCACGACGCTCCATCCAGCGCTCGGGCCTTTTCAATTCTACAAATCCAAAACGTCTGTAAAGTTCATGAGCATCTTTGGTCGCAAGGACCCAGCGGCGAAAGCCCTGCAATTTAGGATGCGCTATCATGACTTCCATCAACCATTTTGAAAGGCCTCTGTTCCGGTACTCCTGAAGAACGAAAACGTCGGCCACCCAGGCAAAAGTCGCGTAATCAGTAATGACTCTCCCAAATCCAATTTGTTTTGGGCCGTCATAAATACCGAAAGGTAACGAATTGCGAATCGACCGCTCGATCGTCTCCCGCGATCTACCGATCGCCCAGTACGATTGTTCATTCAAAAAAGAGTGAATGAGGCCGATGTCGAAGCGTTTTCGATTCGTGTCTATCACAAACTGATTCTTTCGCCATTTCATCCATCCATCCTAATACGAAACGTGTACGGTCAAAGGTACAGTTGATTGGTTATTCACAGCCGTCATTGGAAATTTGCAGAGGCTCGCATACTTTAATCTGGTTCCGGGACTTCAATCGATTTACTGGTGGAACAACGCTGTGCAAAAGGAACAGTAAGTGATAATGATCATCAAAACAGAACGCGAAAAATTTAGCGAAGTCAGCGCGCGATTTTATCGCTTCATAGCTACGAAGTGCCTGAAATGATCAGCATTCCTGTGAAGGACGAGTCCAAAGATTATCTGCAATGGGTCGAAAGTCTTTTCGGTCTTGATGATTACTGTAGGTCTCTCACAAGGTCCCTCAAAAGATGTGTCGCGACCAGACGGTGACCTAATTCGTTCCAGTGCACTTCGTCTGCCAGAAAGTGGTCACGCCAAACAGGGAGAGACCGGAAATACGGCGTGAGATTCGTTACAGGGATCCGGTTTCGGTCGGCAAAATCGATGAAAATGGTTTCGTATATTGAGGGCTTCCTGCGACTTTGAAGTTGAACCGGCCACGGGTAAAGTACGATCCGCAGTCGGGCTTCATTGGAGCGGGCCAGATCATTGATCTTCATTATATTCTTTTTGCATCTCTTAACCCCCAGAACGCCGTACTCTTTGAATAGCTTTTTGTCTTCTGTCCAGCGTTTGCGAGCCTCGTAGTATAGATCCTTCTGTTCCTGCGAAGTGAAAAATCTGGTTTCCCAAACTTCCTGGGCAACTCGTGATGTTCTAAAGAAGGGCAGAACCCGTTCTCTCACTCCGGATGGAAAAGGTTCATTTTCACCAAGCAGATGGTATTCGGCCATCGCTTCATCCTGAACATCGGAAATATCAACGAAAAGGACGATCTGTGTTGCGCGAAAACCGGCCTCGAAAAACTGTCTTAATCTTCTGTATTCCAAAAATGGAGAATAGCTGACAACCGCGCCATTCAACACTTCAGAAGCCATGCCACGTTTCCGGAATTCTTGATCCAGCAAACCGCTCAGAGAGTGCTCATACGAAACACCGGGTCCTTCGACAAGGGAATCGCCTAACAGAACGATCCTTCGACCCGAAGAAGGGCGGCGAAGGACATCGCGAGATTGCCTATCGCGAAACCCCAAAGAGTTTATGAAATAAGGAACAAGTCGATCGCCCCACCGTAATAGTCCGTTGGAGTTAGCCCTGAAAGCGTGATGAAGAAATGGATCCCGGGTGCGGACGCGCTCAGTATCATCTTGCGCCCGGCTGGAGATGAGTCGAAAAGCAACTTCAGCAAAGATTAATCCTCCAACAATCCCCATAAATATTGCAATAACGGCGAAGACTGCTCTCTTTTTTCTCGAAAACTTTGCAGTAAGGGGGACTTGTGGCATGACCGTTCATTTTACACTTTAGAGCAACCGTTGGATCAACTTTCGACGCCGACAGGTTCGACTTTACCTTCGATTCAACAATGTTACATTTTCGGAATAATGGAAAGAAGAGTTCAGGGAAATTACAGGAATGAATTTTAATGAATAGGAGATTTACCCCACGGCAGGAGCGCTTCTCCCCCTATGATCTTGTACCAATCCACCGGTGATGTTTCTTCATTTGCATAAAAAAAGTATTGAAGTTTATGTATCACGTCATTAAAAATGTCACAGCGGGAGATAACATCAAGGAAGGTCCAGAATTGGTGTGCACACTTGAGACAGGAAACAGAAAAGTGCTTCAAAATCAATAAGCTGGCGGAGGGACTTGAACCCCCGACCTGAGGTTTACAAAACCCCTGCTCTACCAACTGAGCTACGCCAGCGTCGATTTTGGGGAACTATATCATAGGATTGCACCCGCGGAAAAACAACACTTGTACAAGCCCGTCACGATACGCGTGTCATAAAGGTCAGAATGCTTCCATTGTCTTTTGAAATTTCTGATCTCAAGTTTCATATGTGGAATTTTTTGGAGGAACGAATGAAAACAGTAATTGTTTTGAGCACGCTTGTCTTGCTTTCCATAGTTTGTGTTCCCGCTATGGCAGGAAAAGGAGGAGTGGAAACAAGTACTCCGGCTGTCGATTGCGGTGACGCGAACAAAGAGATCAATGCGTTGGAATCCGGCGGGGCGGCTCGCATCTGGATTAATGTTCCTGCCGGTACGAAAACAGATGGTCTGACTTACTCGATTTCTAATAAAGATAAACCCATTACGAATCCTGCAACGTTTACCGTTACGGCCTGTGGAGATGGATATTTTTATGGAGACATTACTCTTCCGGACGCTAAAGGAAGCGTCACGCTGTCCGTTAAAGATGCCGATGGAGCAAACGTTGGAAGTGATAACTTCCGTTTGAAGTAACAATATTGGTTTTTTTGAAACCGCCAGGTCGCAGTGAATGGCAGGTTTTATTTAGAACGTTTTGGCCATACTTGGCGAATTTGGCGTCTTGGTGGTTGAGTTTCTCTGGCGGATCGCTTCATAAAGCAGAATCGCAGCCGCCACATTGACATTCAGGCTTTGAACTTTCCCTTTCATGGGAATTCTTACAAGCTCATCGCTTTTCTCTTTTAACAAACGTCTGACGCCCCGATACTCATTACCCACAAGGATCGCGATTGGCCCGGTGTAATCGGCTTCGTGCCACAGTTTTGGCGCGGAACTATCCGCGCAGATGGTCCGAACGCCCTTTTCCGCAAGCTTTTCTATCAACCGCGCGAGATTACCGGCTCTCGCGATTTTAACGTGCTCCAGCGCTCCGGAGGATAATTTGTAAGTCGTTGCGGTGACCTGAGCCGACCTTCTTTCCGGGATAAACATTCCCTGAATGCCTGCCCCTTCTGCGCTGCGAATCAATGCTGCGAAATTGGTGATATCCTGGATTTCATCCAGAATGCAAAAAAGCGAATTGGAAGTGATGTCCTGGATCAATGAATCGGCTTGATGATATTGATAAGGACTGATCTCCACCACAATGTCCTGGTGGTGGGAGTCCCCTGCAAGCTTTGTAAGAACCCGCGGATCCACGACCTGAACTGTTATTTTCTTGCTGCGTGCAGTGCTGATCAGCTGTTTGACACGCGGCGATGCATGCGGTGTTGTCCAGATGTGGTTGACCCGGTCTGGTTGGTGCCTCACAGCTTCATCAGCACCATGAAAGCCGTAGATGATTCCCTCACGCGGCATCGGTTTCCAGCAGTACAATCGCCTGCGCGGCGATGCCCTCTCCCCTTCCCGTGAAACCCAAGTGATCGGTCGTTTTTGCTTTTAAATTCACAAGATCTTCCGGCAATTCTAATAATGTAGACACGCTCGTGCGAATGGCTTCGCGATATGGATTGATTTTCGGCTCCTGAGCTATGATCGTGAGATCGATATTGCTGACCGACCAACCGAGTTTATAGATTTCTTGCAACGTTGCTTGAACAAAGATTTTGCTGGATGCATCTTTCCACTGAGGATCCGAATCGGGAAAGTGCATCCCGATATCACCCAACCCGGCAGCGCCCAATAATGCGTCGGTTAAAGCGTGCAAGACCACATCGGCGTCCGAGTGTCCATGAAGGCCGACGGAATGACTGATTTCGAGTCCGCCCAAAAATAGTCTACGACCCACCATGAACTTATGCGCATCAAAACCGATTCCGACTCTATATCTCATAAAAAACACTCCGCCAGCTTGATGTCGGAGGCTTCCGTGATTTTAATATTTTTTCGCTCCCCTTTCACAACATGAACCCGAAAGCCCGCCATTTCAACGAGCATTGCTTCGTCAGTCACGCGGTTGTCGTTGATTTTAGAATAAGCAGCTTTCAGGACATCCGATTGAAAACCTTGCGGTGTCTGCGCCGTAAAAAGGTTCTCACGGGGCATGGTACGAACGACCCATTCACTCTCCACTTCTTTTACAGTTTCGCTCACAGGCAAAACAGGAATAGCAGCCCCGTATGCGATCGTTGCATCGAAAACCCGTTGAAACAACTCCGGCGATAGAAGCGGTCGTGCCGCATCGTGAATCATCACAACGCCTTCGGATGGTTTTAGCGACAGGAATGCATTTCGGACGGAATCGTATCGGGTCTCTCCACCCTGGACAAATTTTACTTTTGTAAAACCTTCATCGGAACAAATCCGTCTGTAGGGCGCCTCCTCTGCCCCTGAAGGGATGGCAACGTAAATTTCATCAATGGACAAACTGTTTTCAAAGATGGAAAGGGACCATGCGAGCAGCGGCTTATTCTGCAGGGGATACAAAGCTTTATTTCCTCCGAAACGAGTTCCCTTTCCTGCAGCTGTTACAATCGCGTAGTTCATGCTGTCCTGGCTCTTCGTTCTTCGCATTTTAATTTCAGCGGCAAAAACAGGGACTGGAGCGACAAACTGATATTCGCATTAATCTTCAAAATTCCTTCGCGTGCCTGCAAAAGATTGTCATAAAATTCATCAAGCAATGGATGGTCGAGGTATTCTGTAAGAGGTACAATCCTTTTCTTCGCATCTTCATGGACCAGTCGCGCTGTAGAGGACGACTTCAACAAAATCAGATCGCGAGCCAATTCTTCCAGGATTAACAATCGCTCAGCCATTTCCGTTCGATCGACAGTGATTGCGCGAATCGCATCAACGAGCGTGTAATAGCTCTTCGGCAGGATCGCCGTTTCCAGCGTAACGAGAACTTTGTCTCGCATTTCCTGGTACTGCTCCGGGTTCACATCCAGAGCCTTGCCTAACGAGCCATGAGTGCTCAAGGATAGATATGTTGCCTCCTCTTCTGCAGCCTTTTGATTTTCCATGAGCCACTTTTTGATTTCTTCCGGCTGCAAAGGCTGAAATTCAAAAGTCTGGCATCTGGAACGAATCGTCGGCAGTAAAACTTCTGAGCGCCTGGAGATCAGAAAGAAAATAGTCTGGCCGGGCGGCTCTTCCAATACTTTCAGAAACGCGTTTGCTGCTTCATCACGCATGTAATCCACGTCTTCCAGCAGAAACGTTTTCCATGTGGATTCGACCGGTTTCAAAGATGCTTGATGGATGATCTGCCGGATCAAATCGATTTTGAAATAAAGGCCATCCGCTGAAAAAAAATGGAAGTCCGGATGATTTCCGGAGTCCACTTTGTGACAGGAAACACAGTTTTCACACGGGCCGTCCGCTCCAGGATTTCTGCACAACAACATTTTGCAAAGCACTTTTGCAAGCGTGCTTTTTCCAACACCCTCAGGCCCGGAAAACAAGTACGCATGTCCTAATTGGTCTCTGGTCAGGGCGCGTTGGAAGTATTCCACGACGCGTTTGTTCCCGGCGATATCACTTAATTTCAAGGCGATCTCCAAGCACTTTAACCACTTGTCTGTGCACGGCATCGATCGATTTGCTTGCATCGATTAAACAGATCCGGCCTTGATTCTTTTTGAACAAATTCAAAAATCCGTTCCTCACCTTGCGATGGAATTCCAGAGCTTCCATTTCAAAACGTGATTCGTCAATTTGCTGGGCAGCAAGTTTTCGAAAGGAACGCTCCAGCCCGATTTCAGGATCCAGGTCCATGAGCAGGGTCAAATCGGGCTCCAATCGGTTGTTCGAACGGGTCCAGATGGCGTCTAAGAGATCTAGCGGAATATCCCGGGCGTAACCCTGATAGGCTATCGTGCTGTCATGATAACGATCACACAAAACGACTTCGTCTCTTTGCAAAGCAGGGCGAATCACGTCATGAATGTGCTGAAATCGATCGGCCATGTACAACAGAGCTTCCGATAACGGAAAAAGACCTGCGCTTTTTTCAGATAATAGAATTTTACGGATCTGGATACCAATTTCAGTTCCTCCAGGTTCCCGTGTTTCACAGACAGAAACATTTCGCTCCTCCAACCACCGCGCCGCCAGTTTTAATTGGGTCGTCTTTCCGCAGCCTTCGATGCCCTCAAAGGTTACAAAAAATCTCTTTTTCATAAGAAGGTGCCTGATTGTATAGTAACACCATGATCGAGTCCAACTTCCGAAGGATTCAAGCTGAAGTGTCAGGCGCGGCAGATCGCAAAGTAAAAATCATCGGTGCCAGCAAAACTGTGAATCCGGAACGGATCCGGGAAGCCTATGATGCCGGCTTGCGCTTTTTCGGTGAAAACAGAATTCAGGAAGCGATTGCTAAAATGGAACACCTTCCGCAAGACATCGAATGGCACTTCATCGGTCATCTGCAAAGCAACAAAGTGCGTGAGGCGGTGCGACACTTCTCGTGGATTCAGTCTGTCGATTCCGAACGTTTGCTTTTGATGATCGATCGGGAAGCGGTCAAACAACAGAAGTCCATTTCGGTCCTGATCGAGATCAACCTCGGCGGCGAAGAAACAAAACATGGATTGGAACCAGCGAAGCTGGAACAGGTCATGCAACGGAACGCGACTCTTGAAATGGCAAAGGTCCGTGGTTTGATGGCGATTCCGCCCTTGACAGCAGAGCCGGAACAAGTCCGTCCTTATTTCCGGCAATTGCGGCAGCTTGCCGAGTCTTATCCCCAGTTGAAAGAACTTTCCATGGGGATGTCTCACGATTATATTATTGCAATTGAGGAAGGAGCGACGATGGTTCGTATAGGAACGGCACTTTTTGGCGAGAGATGAAATTTCTAAATTTTGCTAAATTGTTGCTGGCCTGAGACCCCACCCGCAAAGGAAGGGTGAGATGTTATAATACGACCATGCTAATATTACTGAATGTACTCCGGGCCATTGCGTACATTTTGGACTCCGTTATCACGCTGTATCTTGTTGTGATCTTTGCAAGAGTTGTGTTGTCCTGGATCCGTTTGCCTTACAATCCGATCATTCATGCGATTTACCGAATCACTGAGCCGGTGTTGAGCCCGATCCGGCGAAAGCTGCCGGTGACCTGGGGTATCGATCTTAGTCCGATGATCCTGTTTTTGCTGCTGCTCACCGTCAGAATTGTCGTCGTGGGCAGCATGCTCGATTATGTTCATCTGTATCGCGAGAGGTATTTACATCCATGAAAATATCGTCCATCGACATTCAACGTCAAAAATTCAAAGTCAGGCTGAAAGGCTTTGATCAGGAAGAGGTCAGGAGTTTCTTAATGACTGTCGCAGAACAGATTGAAGAAGGCAATCGCGAAAATGATGAGTACAAGCACGAACTCGATAGAATTCGCGAAATTTTGAACGACTATGAAGATCGCGACCGCATCCTGAAGAACACACTGGTTACGGCGCAGCAAACAAGCGAAGCGATGCTGAGCAATTCAAAGAAAGAAGCGGATCTGATCGTGAAAGAAGCGGAATTCAAAGCATCAAAATTGATGGAACACGCGCAGGGCCAGGCGCTCAAAATTCACAAGGACATGCTCGATTTAAAACTGCAGCGAAAAGCGCTGCAGGACAAGATTCAAACTTCGATCTTGATCATGCAAAAAATCCTCGAATACCAGAAAGAAGACGAAAAATCAGCGGAAAAAATCACATATTATGGCAGAGCCCAGGAAGGCGGCCAGAAATAGTTCCGATCATCAGTCTTACACTGTGATTGTAATCCGAGCAGTGCCGCGCTCTTCAAAGATTTCGATTTCACAAGAAGGCCCCGCCGAATTCAAGGTTCGCATAACATCCCCTCCGGTGGATGGTGCCGCCAACGCGCAGTTACTGAAAATACTGTCTGATAAGCTATCGTTGCCAGTACGCAGCATTCAGTTGATCTCCGGTGAAACCGGCCGGTTGAAACGACTCAAAATCGAAGGACTCGATCTGCAACAAATTACAGAGCGGCTGGCAAAAGCATGATTCTCATACATAGCGCAGCGCAACTGGTGACTCCGCGTTCGGACGGAACTTTTTGCGTACAGGAGAATGCTGGGCTGGTTGCAGAGAACGGAACGATCCTATTTGTGGGCTCCACTGATGAGGCACTATCTTCTTATCCCGCTGCAGAAAAAATGGATGCCTCAGGTAAAGTCGTCGTGCCCGGATTCGTGGATCCGCATACTCACTTGATATTTGGCGGAGACCGCTGCCACGAATTTATGATGAGACTTGAAGGCGCGACATATCAGCAGATTGCAGACTCTGGAGGCGGAATTCAATACACGGTTCAGGCAACTCGTGACGCCTCGGAAGAAAGTTTATTGAAAAAAAGCCTTCAACACCTGGAATGCATGCTTCAACATGGCACAACTACGGTCGAAGTGAAATCAGGATACGGGTTGAGCCTGGAATCCGAACAAAAGATTCTTTCTGTCGCGCGAAAACTTTCATTCCATACACCGCTGGATGTGGTCACAACGTTCCTGGGGGCTCACGATTTTCCATCCGATAAAACACGGACAGAATACATCGAGGAGCTTAAGAATGAAATGCTGCCTTTTGTCGCACAGGAGAAACTCGCTGAATTTTCCGATGTATTTTGCGATCGAGGTTACTATTCTGTTGAAGAAGCCCGCGAAATCAGTTTAAAGGCTCGATCGCTTGGACTAAAAATCAAGTTGCATGTGGATGAGTTGGCAGACGTCCAGGGAGCGGCGCTCGCTGCTGAGCTGAGGGCGGTGTCGGCGGATCACCTGATTCTTGCGAACCTCGAGGGGATCAGGAAAATGGCTGAGGCCGGGGTCGTCGCGGTTTTATTGCCTGGAACGTCTTTCGCCCTGAAAGTGAAACGACACGCCCCGGCGCGGGAGATGATTCAAGCCGGGGTAAGAGTAGCACTAGCAACGGACTTCAATCCGGGAACCTGCTTTTCACATTCTATGCAATATGTCTTGCAGCTTGCTTCTTTGCTGTACGGGCTGACGCCTCAAGAAGCGCTAACTGCAGCGACGCTGAATGCTGCGGCGGCCATCAATCGTGAAAGAACGATCGGCTCTCTGGAAGCAGGCAAACAAATGGATTGCCTCATCTTTGATCTACCGCATTATGGCTATCTCTTCTATAATCTAGGTGTAAATCATCTGGAGGCAGTTTTCAAAAGGGGGAATATCATTTGGAACAGAAACAGAAATTAGATCCGACTCAACTTTCATCGTGGAGTATCGCTGATTTTCTCAGGAAACTTGCATCTGAAGCTCCGGTGCCGGGTGGCGGTTCCGTGTCAGCGCTCGCGGGAGCTCTTGGCGCGGCGTTGATTGCCATGTACGGAAAGCTGGGAGCGCTTCGAAAAGGAGTCAGCAGCGACGATCAGGAAGTCCTGCAAAAGATCAGTATCGAGGCGGCATCATACCAGCAAAAATTAACATTGCTCATTACGGAAGATACTCTCGCTTACACGGAAGTCATGGAAGCCTACAAACTTCCGAAAACGACAGAAGAAGAATCAAGGGCCAGGCAACTGGCTATCCAGAGAGCGTTTCATGTTGCAGTGGAAATTCCACTTGAGACCATGAATGCCTGCATAGAATGTTTGCATTTAGTTGCAGAGATAGCGCTGTTTGGCAATCCATCCGCGCTTTCGGACCTCAAGGTTGCACAGTACATGTGTCAGGGCGGAGCAAAAGGCGCCATGGAAAACATCTTGATTAACTTACCGTCAATTAAAGATCAGGAATTTGTTCGAATGGTTGAAACAAAACTGGCAAAACTCAAACAATCACTGGAAGATTTTTCCAAACAAAAGATTGAACAACCCGCATAAACAGATTTCACCGCAGAGGTCGCCGATGGCGCGTAGTTCTAAAGTGATTTTCTTTTTCCAGGCGCTTTCCGCGTCCTCCGCGGTAAAATACCTGCAAGTATCTGGTTTGACAAGACAAAAGACGAATGTTAAATTTCAATCCAAACGTGGAATCCCGATAGAACTCCGAAGGGAATATGGCTACGATGAGACACGATGAATTAGAAGATCGAAGCAAGAAAATATTGCGAGAATTGATTTCTATTTATTCCCAAACCGGAGAGCCGGTCGGCTCCCGCACACTCTCTAGGAAGACAAAACTTGGCCTGAGTCCCGCCACCATTCGGAATGTACTTTCGGATCTGGAAGATTCGGGCTACATCACGCAGCCGCATACGTCGGCGGGCAGGGTCCCGACAGACAAAGGCTATCGGTTTTTTGTGAATCATCTTCTGAGACATCCGCAGCTCAATTCCGTTCAAAAGGAAATCATTGAAAACCACATCGGGAAAACCTCGGGAAATTTTGAAGAACTTCTTGTATTAACGACTGAGATTTTATCCCGTCTTTCACATAGTGTGGCGCTGGCAGTCGCACCCAATATGGAAAAAATGATTCTGGAGAATATGGATTTTGTTGCAATCAGCCCGACGCGAATTCTCGCGATTCTTGTGACAAAGGGGGGCGTGGTAAGCAACAAAATGATCGAAATGGAAGAGCCTGTTGCGCAGGATGAGCTTGTCAGAATCGCGAACTATATCCGTACCGAATTTTGCGGGCAAACTTTGCCGAGCATTCGAAGAAAAATGCTGCAGCTGATGCGTCAGGAACAAACCCAGTACAGCCAGCTTTTAAAAAGAGCAATGATCCTCAGTCAAAAAAGCCTGGAAACAACTTCCGGAGATCAGCTCTATGTGATTGGAGCATCGCAAATCGTTAACTATCCTGAATTTTCGGATCTCTCCAGAACCCGGGAAATCCTCGACGCACTTGAACAAAAGAGTAAAATTGTCCATATTTTAACTGAGTGCATCGAGGGGGAAGGAATTCATATTCTGATCGGTTCGGAAAATCGTGATCCGGAACTGAAAGGATTGACCTTGATATCCTCCGCTTACCGCTACGAGAATGAGCCCATCGGAACTCTCGGAATTCTCGGGCCAACGCGAATGGAATATGGTCGCATCATTCCACTCGTCGATCACATTGCAAAAGTGGTAAGCGATATTTTATCCGGAGGAAAGTAGAGAAGCTATGGCTAACGAAAAAGACGATTTCGAAGACAATATCTCAAAAGGCAACGGCAAAGACGAAGAAGAAGATATCCAGATCGAACTCCTCGATCCTGAGAATCCCGGCACCAGTGCTCTGGAGGTGTCTTCATCAAATGCTGTTCACGAATTGGAAAGACAGATTGAAAACCTGACAAAGGAAAAAGACGAAATTTATGACCGGATGCTTCGCAAGCAGGCCGATTTTGAAAATTTTCGAAAACGAACAGAAAAAGAGAAGAGGGACTTTCAACAGTATGCACTCTCCGATATTATGGGAGAGCTCATTTTTATCCTGGACAACTTTGAGCGCGCATTTTCTCATGCCGGTGACGGTTCCAATGCCGAATATCAAAAGGGCGTGAATTGATTTACAGGCAGTTACGGGATTTATTGGAAAAACGCGGCCTGCGGGTCATCGAAACGGAAGGCCGGAAATTCGATCCAAATTTTCATGAAGCGGTGGCCAGGGAAGAGCGAAACGACCTTGAAGAAGGAACGATTTTAGAAGAATTACAGAGGGGATACTTTTTTCAAAACCGATTGTTACGACCTGCTATGGTCAAGGTGAGTTATTCAACGCATGAAGATTCACCGGAGGGAAGTTCAGACAGTAAGAGTGAAGACGAATGGGTGAACAGCGAATCATAGGCATTGATCTGGGGACCACCAATTCCTGCGCTGCTCTATATGAGAATGGTGTTCCGCAGGTGATCCCCAATCTGGAAGGTGCCAGAACAACTCCGTCCATTGTCGCGTTTTCAGAAAAATCAGACCGTCTGGTGGGACAAATTGCGAAACGCCAGGCTGTTGTGAATCCGATCAATACCATCTTTGCGGTCAAACGGCTGATCGGTCGCAAATTCGATTCTCCCGAAATAGAACAGGTTCGCAGTTTTCTACCCTATCAACTGAACCGTGCCTCCAACGGCGATATCCGGATTAAAGTCAAAGATCATGAATATAGTCCGGAAGAGATATCTTCTTACATCCTGCAAAACATCAAGAAATATTCCGAAGATTATCTGGGTTACGAAATTTATGATGCCATCATCACCGTTCCGGCGCACTTCAATGACAGCCAACGCCAGGCAACGAAAGACGCAGGACAGATCGCCGGGTTAAATGTCCGAAGGATTATCAACGAGCCGACTGCAGCGGCGCTTGCATATGGTTTGAACAAAACAGATCATGAGATCATCGCAGTTTTTGATCTGGGTGGCGGTACTTTCGATATCACAATTCTTGAAATTCATGATGGAGTTTTCGAAGTGCTTGCCACCAACGGCAACACATTTTTGGGTGGTGAAGATTTTGACCGCCGCGTGATCCGCTGGATGCTCGAAGAATTCAAGGAGCAAACAGGCATCGATCTCTCCTCCGATCGAATGGCTATGCAGCGAATTAAAGAAGCTGCTGAAAAAGCTAAGTGTGAGCTATCTACTACGTTAGAAGCAAAGATCAATTTGCCGTTTATTACGGCGGATCAACACGGACCCAAACATCTCGATTTGACGCTGCAGCGATCAAAATTGGAAGTCTTGATCGAAGACCTGCTCGATCAAATCGAGAAGCCTTGTTACGATGCATTGAAAGATGCGGGAATTCGCCCGGAACAGCTGAATCAGGTCATTCTTGTCGGGGGTCAAACCCGGACACCGAAGGTCATTGAGCGCGTGCACAAAATCTTCGGGAAATCTCCGAACCGCGACATCAACCCCGACGAAGTCGTCGCCATGGGTGCCGCTGTACAAGGAGCGGTACTCAACGCCGAAGTGAAAGACATTGTTTTGCTGGACGTCACGCCGTTGCCGCTCGGTATTGAAACGAGAGGTGGAAACTTTACGATCGTCATCGAGAAAAACACAACGATCCCGACCCGCAAGAGCCTGATCTTCACAACCGTCACAGATAATCAGAGCACGGTTGAAATTAACGTGCTGCAGGGTGAAGGTGAAAAAGCTTTTCAGAACAAGTCTCTTGGAAAATTTGAATTGACCGGAATACTTCCCGCTCCAAAAGGAATTCCACAAATCGAAGTTACATTTGATATCGACGCAAACGGTATCGTTCAAGTGTCTGCAAGAGATTCCAACACAGGATTGAAACAGGCCATCGTCATTTCTGCGAGTAGCGGTCTGAGCCGGGATGAAGTGAATCGCCTGGCGACAAATACTCAGACAGAAACCAAGCAAGCCACTGTAAGAAAAGAACTCGATGAAATGAAGAATCAGCTGGATCAGTTGCTGACATCGAACAAAAAGGTTTTCGACCAGTTTGCAAAAAAGTTGGATGAGCAGGAACTTGTTCAGTTAAAAAACGTATTTTGGGAAGCGGAGCAAGCGTGCAAGGCACAGGATGGTCAAAAAATGAAAGCATCTTTGGAAGCGATGCAAAGAGCCTCCACCCTCCTTGCGCAGGCAATGCTGCGCGGGGATGCCTCGATTTAGGTGCGACAACAGATGGCCAACAAAAAAGATTATTACGAAATCCTCGGCATTGCCC
This sequence comes from uncultured bacterium, assembly GCA_963771165.1. Lineage (GTDB taxonomy): Bacteria > Acidobacteriota > HRBIN11 > JAKEFK01 > JAKEFK01 > JAKEFK01. The sequence continues at coordinate 229,164 of CAVYSN010000022.1, forward strand.
GGGAAACTTCTGAGCAGGAAGTCAAAAGCGCCTATCGCAAGATGGCGATGAAATTTCATCCTGATAAAAACCCGGGCAACAAGGAAGCCGAAGAAAAATTCAAAGAAGCGGCAGAAGCTTACAGTGTGCTGGGTGATAAAGACAAGAGAACGCTTTATGACCGGTACGGCCACAGCGGCCTTGGTGGATTGGGAAGTGAAGGTTTTTCAGGATTCAATCCGGATCTATTTGCCGATTTTAGCGATGTTCTGGGCAGCTTTTTCTTTGGCGATTTCTTCGGAAGCGGCACACGCAGACGCCGGAGCGGGCCTGTCCGCGGAGCCGATCTACAGTACCACATGGAAATCACGCTGGAAGAAGCGATCAAAGGAATCGAGAAAGAGATTACGATTCCTAGAATGGACACTTGTGAAAAGTGTTCCGGCAGCGGATCCAACAGTCCTCAAGGAAAAACCGCCTGCTCCACCTGCAATGGATACGGCCAGGTGCGATACAGCCAGGGTTTTGTCACGATTGCACGAACGTGTCCGAACTGTAGTGGAACCGGTCAGGTTCTGCGCGATCCCTGCAAATCATGTAGCGGAGCCGGCAGAATCGAACGCAAGGTTACTTTGAATGTAAAGGTTCCACCTGGTGTTGACACAGGAAACCGCCTCAAATTGAAAGCAGAAGGGGAAGCCGGAATGCGCGGTGGTCTTTCGGGCGACCTTTATGTTCTGATTGAAGTCCTCGATCACCCGATCTTCGCGCGAAAAGGTTTCGATCTTTATTGCGAAAAGGAAGTCACGATGCTTCAAGCCACGCTAGGCGATCAAATCATGATTCAAACTCCGGATGGGGAGGAATCGATGAAGATTCTTGAGGGAACGCAACCAGGAACAGTCCTCACACTGCGCGGAAAAGGGGTGCCGTACGTCAACTCGTACGGACGCGGAGATCTGCATGTTGCGATAAAGGTGAAAATTCCCACGAATCTGAGCACGCAAGAGAGAAAGATGCTGAAGGAAATGGCCAAGCTCCGCGACGAGAAAATCAGCCCACAAGAAAGAGGGGTCTTCGAAAAAGTCCGCACTTTCCTGGAATAGCTAAGCGTCTTTTTATGTGGAGCGGGTGTCCCTGCCCGCTGGAGACCAATTCGATCGCCGGCACGGAGGCCCGCGCCACCAAATGGAAGCGTGATGACAAAAATCTATATCACCCAACAACCGGTCGACGGCCTTTTACGGCTGAATCGCGAATATAAAAAGCGGCTGATAAAAGTCATGCGTTTAAAAATTGGGGACTCGTTGTATGTATTTACTTCGGGTCGGAAGTTGGAGTGCCGCGTGAAGCAGATCCTGCCCGAAGAGATAGACCTGGAAGTTGTGAAGGCAATCGAAGGCAGCCCGCCCCCTTCCTTACATTTGATTCTCGGTCAGGCGATTCCGAAAGGGGATCGTTTTGAGTGGTTGATTCAGAAAGCCACCGAGATCGGGGTGGCTGAAATTTTTCCGCTGATCACGGAAAGAACAATCGTGAAACCGGGTAACGTCAGCGGAAAAATCCAGCGCTGGAACGAAATTGCGGAACAGGCGGCCGGACAAAGCGAAAATGCATTCCCGGCTGTCATCCATCCACCATTGTCCTTGAGCTCATTTCTTGACATGCCCATCCGTTCCGAGCTGAAATTGCTGCTTCATGAAAGGAAGGAGACAACGCCTCTTCGCAACCTGATCGCTGAGCACAACCACGCTAATCGTATTACATTTGTAGTAGGGCCGGAGGGGGGTTGGACAGACGAGGAAACAGCAAAAATGGTTGCAGAAGGTTTTCAACTGATCCACCTCGGACCTCGAATCTTACGAGCCGAAACTTCTGGACTTGTCATGGCCACATTGTTACAATACGAACTCGGCGATTTTCGGAAAGCAAAAGCTCCAAACTGAATGACCTCCAATGCTAAACTTTGGAAGGCAGTCGTCTCTACTCGCCGACACAAATGATCAAAATTCATTGGATGGGCTGAGACGCCCCGTTTAAGTCAAGAATAAAAATGAAAGTTAAAAAAGCAGCATTTCCCGCCGCCGGACTCGGAACAAGATTTCTACCGGCGACCAAAGCTCAGCCCAAAGAGATGCTCCCTCTTGTGGACAAACCGTTGATTCAGTACGGTGTGGAAGAAGCTCTTGCTGCGGGAATTGATAACATCATTATCATCACCGGACGTGGTAAGAACGCAATCGAAGATCATTTTGATGTTTCTCCGGAGCTTGAGCACATCCTGGAACAGCGAGGGGAAACAGAGCTCCTCAAGATTGTCAAAGACATTTCTGAGATGATCAATCTCGCTTATGTTCGACAAAAAGAGGCGCTCGGAATCGGTCACGCTCTGTTGACAGCGCAGGAATTGATTGGTGACCAAACATTTGCCTGTTTTCTCGGTGATGACATTATCGATTCCGAAGTCCCTTGCATGCGACAGCTTTTGAATGTTTATTACGAACGTCAACATCCGGTACTGGCCATCGAGGAAGTCTCTCCAAACGATGTAAGCTCCTATGGAATTATTGCGGGGAAGGAAATAGCGGATGGACTTTACGAAATTACTGATATGATCGAAAAACCTTCCAGGGAACAAGCACCGACTAATTTAGCGATCATTGGAAGGTATGTTTTAACGCCCGATTTGTTTGATTGTCTAAAAAACGTAACAAAGGATTCAAAAGGTGAAATTCAAATCACAAATGGTTTGAAATTGTTGTTGAAACAGAGACCGATTTTTGGGTATAAATTTAGAGGCACCCGTTATGATGCGGGAAACAAGCTAGGGTTTTTGAAAGCGACTGTTGAATTTGCTTTAAAGCGAAAGGACCTTGGAGACGCTTTCAGGCGGTATCTTATTTCCTTAAAACTTCATTAGTCGCGCAGTATCTGATAAAAAGCGGCAAACTCCGGCCGCCGTTAGGCCCGTGCAGGTATGGATGCCTGCACTCTGATTTGGTAGGGAATGAACTCACCACCTCGTGTTATCTACTGCGGCTCTGAGGATTCTCTTTTTAAAAAGCTTTCCAAGTTCACGGATGACTTCACGCTTGAAGCGCGAAAAATCACTTTTCATGGAACACCTCAACAATTCGCGCAATCACGAAAAGCCGCCGTTTTAATCCTCAAGCTGAAAAACGAAATCGATCTCAGAACGCAGGAATGGCTTTCCAAAAGTAATGCTTCCGTTCCTGTGATTGTGCTGCTTCAAAACGGGACGGTTGAAACTGCAATACACGCCTTACAGTACGGAATCTTTGATTATTTTTCTGCGGACCAGAATATTGAAGCAATTACACAAAAAATCCGTGAAGCCATTGTCTGGAAAAACACGAAAGCTGTGAAGCGCCCGATGACGCCTGACTACACTCTCTTGCTTGGCAAGAATCTTGATATTGTGCGCTTGAATGAACAGGCACGGAACCTGGCCTCCGATTCGCGCCCTGTGATGTTTCTCGGAGAAACGGGAACTGGCAAAGAACATCTCGCGAACGGAATTCATCAAATATCAACCAGGAAAGGTGAACCATTCATCCGGTACGATTGCCGTTTACTGAAACAACTGACTCAGTACGGGAATCTCTCCTTACCCGAGTTGATCCGCGTACGCTTGCAATCTTCCTCTTCAAAGAGCGAGTCCCCCGTTCTGTTTCTAGCACACATGGAACAACTCCCTACTGATCTACAAATGGAAATTCTGGAACGTTTTGATAAATCGCGTGTGCGATTGATGGCTTCTTTTCAGGAGAATCGCGCCGCATTTTTTCAGGAGGGAGCGGATTCGATTCATTGCACTTTGAAAATTCCTCCGCTCCGCCGGCATAAAGAAGATATTCCGTTGCTCGCCGAACACTTCGTTCGCCAGATCTGTCAGCAGCGCGGAATTCGCCCGAAGGGATTCACCGAAGAAGTCATGATGCTGTCTGCAGGAATACGCTTGGCCCGGAAACATTCAGGAGTTAGTCAACCTGATTGAGCGAATGGTTATTTTGGAACCCTCTCATCTGATCACTTCCAGTACCTGGAGAATTTCCCAGGGTTACGGAACAAAGATGAATCTGGACGTTACGAACCAGTTTGCTGCTCTGTTGGAAGGAGTACTGAAAAGTCAGGAAATCGATTGGAAAGAGGGCCAGGTTTACGATTCGTTTATCGAACGGATGGAAAAACTGCTGATCGATCTGATTCTACCCAAAGTGGATAACAACCAGGCCGTTGCAGCAAGAATCCTCGGGATCTCCAGAAATACGCTTCGCCAGAGGCGACGCAAGGCCATCTAATAACCACGGAGTTAGGGCACACACTGAGTTGAATATTTTTCTTTCTCCGTGTTCTCCGTGACTCAGTGGTAAATTTTAAGGTTTTTTCTCGGTTGAAGACTTACTGGAATCGATGGAGCTTTCCGATTTCGTCGATTCCTTTGTGGCATCGGCTGTCGAAGGCTTGGTTTCCGAGCTTTTCGATTCGGAACTCTCTGAAGATTGCCCCTTGCGCGCATAGTCTGTGATATACCATCCGGTTCCTTTGAATTGGATGGCCGGCGAGGACAGAAGTTTCTGAACAGGCTCACCACACACCGTGCAATGAGTAACGATCGGATCATTATAATTTTGAATGACTTCAAAACGGTGCTTGTTTGTTATGCACTCATACTCGTAAATAGGCATTCATTTCTCCTGAACTATTTAGTGCCAAAGTCATGAATCATGAGCAATGAGGCCTTCCTCTTGTGTTTCATAACTCATTGCTGTGGCACTTAAAAGTACTAATGTATTCGTAGACAGCGGGCATCAACCACTTCTGGAATCTTTTTTAATTGTTGAACCACACCATCCGGAAGCTCACCGTCGACGCTTACCACTCCGAGCGCATAGCTGCTTTCAGGTACGCGCCCGAGTTTCATCGATGCGATATTGATGCTGTTGGTCCCCAATAAAGTTCCGATTTTGCCGACAACACCGGGCGTGTCCTGATTCTTAAAATAAAGAAGATTGCCATACGGTCGAAAATCCATGTAGACATCATTAATCGAAATCAGCCGGATCAATGATTTTTCAAAAACAGTTCCCGTTACTTTGTTCCGCGAGCGATCCGTTTCAAGCGTGATGCCGATCAGACTTGAAAAAGTGGTATCTTTTTCGCTCACCGTTGAAGCGACCTCAATTCCTCGCTCTTTTGCCAGACTCAACGAATTCACAACGTTAACATTGTTGGACAGGATGTGCTGCAAAACGCCTTTGCACACAGCATGAATCATCGCTTCTTTGGAAAGTTGCGCCACCCCTCCACGGAATTCAACGCTGATCTTGTCGAATCCGCCGTCAGCAATCTGTGCGACAAACGAAGCGAGCCTCTCGCTCAAAAGCAGGAATGGCTCGGCTCTCGCGTATTCTTCCTTGGTCATGTTGAAATAATTCACTGCGTTCCGGACCGTCCCCTCCTTCAAGTAATCACGGATCTGCACAGCGATCTGATAGCCCACTTTCTCCTGAGCTTCCAGAGTGGAAGCCGCGAGATGAGGCGTTATGATGACTTTGGGATGCTGGATGAGACGCAATAGAAGTTCAGTTTTGGGCGGTTCTTCGCTGAAGACGTCCAGCGCTGCACCATTCACGATCCCTTTTTCAAGCGCATCATAGAGAGCGGCCTCATCAATGAGTTCACCACGCGCGCAATTAATGATTTGCACACCGGGTTTCATTTGCGCAAAACGTTCCCGGTTCAAGAATTGCATGCGTTTCGGGCATCAAAGGCATATGGATCGACAGGAAATCTGCTGTGGCAAGCAACTCATCCAGAGTCATAAGCTCGACATTCATTTCCTTTGCAACGCGCTCGGAAACGTATGGATCGTACACAAGAATGCGGGTGTTGAATCCGTGCAACCTTTTCACCACTTCCTTTCCGATACGTCCGAATCCCAGGATCCCTACGATCTTATCTTCCAGCTCCTGTCCTTCATACTTCTTTTTTTCCCAGCGGCCCAATTTTAAGTCGTTATGTGCGAACGGTAGATGCCGGCAAAGCGCAAGCAGCATCGCCACTGTGTGATCCGCAACGGAATTTGTGTTCGCATCGGGCGCATTCATGACCAAAATTCCGCGGCGCGTCGCTTCTGCGAGGTCAATATTATCCACTCCTGATCCGGCTCTGCCGATCACTTTCAAGTCCGCGGCCCGCTCCAGAATATCTGAAGTGACTTTGCTTGCGCTGCGAATGATCAATGCATCCGCTCCCGGATTTTCTCGCTTAAATCATCCGCAGGTCATTTTCGAATAAACGTCAATAACCCAACTTTTTTCTTGCTTCAGAACTTCCAACCCGGGGTCAGAAAGTCCATCGGATATCAGAATTCTTGTCATTCGTTCACGCGACCTCAGAATAGATTTGTTGAAATGCTTGCAAGGAACTTCCCAGAGTTACGGGGCTGGCCGATTTCCTTCAGTACAAATTCAAGTCCACTCAACACACTCAGCAAATCGAAATGATCCATATAACCCATATGGCTGATCCGGAAAATATTGCCTTTCATGTCCCCCTGCCCTCCGGCAAGATGAATTCCGAATCGTTTCTTTAGCGATGACGTCACCTTTTCCGCATCTTTGAAAGCTTACAGCCGTTAATGCGTTCGCCGGAGCCGTCTTCGCAAACAGATCGAGATCGAGCGCAGCCAATCCCGCTCTTGTTGCCCGCGAACGATTCTCAGTAAGGCGAATCAATCTTTCTAATCCCACTTGTTCAATGGCCTGCAAGGATTTTTGCAAAGATAAAATCAAGGAAGTGGCAGGAGTAAATGGTGTTTGATTTCCCTGTTCCCATGATTTCCTCGCTGAGCGGAGGTCAAAATAATAACGGGGAAGTTTGGCGGATTCAACTCGACTCCATGCATTCTCCGTGATTCCCATAAAAGCCAGACCAGGCGGAATCATCAAGGCTTTCTGTGATCCGCTCAAGAGCACATCAATGCCGTCTTTTGGTGAAAGCGGCATCGTTGCAAGCGCCGAAACGGCATCCACAATCAGCAAGGCATTCGAGCCCTGAACTGTTTTCGCAACTGCCTCGACATCGTTTTGAACACCGGTCGAGCTCTCACAAGCCTGAATGAAAACTCCTCGAACGTCGGAATTTTTACGAAGAAAAGCGCCAATTTCATCCGCGCGTACCGGATCACCGTATGGCGATTTTAAGACTTGCACATTCAAACCAAAACGTTGCGTGAGTTCGATCCACCGTTCTCCGAATTTTCCGCAGCTCGCGACTAAAACTTGTTCACCCGGAGAAAAGAAATTCGTAACGGCAGCCTCCATCGCGCCTGTGCCTGAGGCTGCAAACAAAAAGGCATGGTCCGGTTCACCAAGCATCCTGCGAAGTGCGCTTACAACATCAACAAGTATCTCCTTAAACTCAGCAGTTCGGTGATGTATATTCGCTTCCAAAGCCGCTGCCAGGGCAGGCGGATAAGCGCTCACCGGACCTGGAGTAAATAATCGCGTTTTCATCATAAAAACACCTCGTCGTTTGTAATAGCGGCTTACTCGTTATGGCGGATAGCGCTTGTATTCTCGAAGCATGAAAAGTAAATCCGTGTGATTATACAAATGCTGTTTTTGCCTGTTCTTCCTGCTATGGTAATATAAGTAGACTACAGCCAATGGTGTAAGGGACTGCGAAATCAGGGGATTCGTTGTCGGATAATGTTGACATTATTTTTTTCACTATGCTAGACTCACTTGTGATTTTTAGACCGCCTTTCGAGGGTGTCCTTTCTTTTGAGGCTTCGAAAATAGAAGATGTCATTACAGGGCTCGCTTAAACACCTGCAACTTGCAGATGTAATTCAACTTATCAGCGTGTCCGGAAAAACAGGGATGTTTCACCTGAAAAAGGACCAGCATACCGGCATGATTTACCTGAAAGATGGGAATATTATTCATGCGGAGCTGGACGAAATCAAAGGCGAAGAAGCCGTTTACGAACTCGCAATCTGGAATGATGGCGAATTCAATTTTGAACCGGACGTTGAACCTGCAACGCGGACCGTCAGCAAAAGCAACACGAACCTTTTGATGGAAGCGGCGCGACGCCTGGATGAATGGCGGGTGCTGTCGCGAAAGATCCCGAATCTGGACATGATTCCGGAGTTTGTTGTGGATCAAGGATCGGACCGCGGCCAAATCAACCTGAATACCCATGAGTGGTTGATGCTCTCGAAAATCAACGGAAAAACTGACATTCGTACAATTGCCAAAACTTCGAACCTCCCGGTGTTTGATATTTGTAAAGTCCTTTACGGCCTTGTAACTCATGGTCTGGTAGCACTCAAAGAACCGCTCGAGATCGAAACGCCCGTACTCCGCATCAGTTGTTTCATCTACTGCTTCGGTGAATAAAGAGAATTTGTTAAGCCTTCTGGACAAAATCAAGGATATTTGCAATGTAACGCTGGGAAAGCAAGCCGAGGCCGTCGTAGATAAGCAATATCAGAAAGCCAGACAGGATATCGAACATGGCGCGGGAATGAGCGCCATTCAGGAAGCGGTCACTCAGATTGCCAAAGCATCCCAGATATTAAAGGGCCCCAGTACAACAGAGTCTCTTCTCGATCAGCTGAAAACTCTCAAACTATAAGTAACGCCGCGGCTCGCCAGGCTCTGACAAAATGACGCCAGATCGGCGTCTTACGTTACTCACGAGGAGATTCACGGGATTCTTTGCGGGGTGGAAGTCCTGCTCCGATCGTGGAAATCGCGTGCTTAAAAATCATGATCTCCTGACCATTGGTGTCCAAAACCACGATAAAGCGGTCAAAACCCTTAATTTTCCCGGAAAGCTTGTAACCATTCATCAAATATACCGTGATCAATTGTCGATCTTTTTTAAGACCGTGTAAAAATTCATCTTGAAGATTCATTAAGCCATTCCCGGGCTTGTCCATCAATGCCTCCAGCTGTTCGGTGAACTTATCTTGTTCAACTCTGGTACCATTGTAATACACAATCGATCGTTTTGTGCAATGGCACTTCCGAGGTGATCGGCTCGAATTGATCCTGATTTCGGAACCAGGTGAGCTGCCTTTTTGCATATTGCCTTGTCTTCAGTACAATCGCAGCCTTGCACTGATCTAAACTGAATTCACCACGCAGATACCTGAGCATTTCAGCGTAGCCCAAGCGATTTTGCCGCAGGCATCTTTTCGAAATCAGGATAAAGGCTCAGCAGTTGTCGAACTTCATCAATCCAGCCTTGCTGAAACATCATCTCCGTTCTTTTTTGAATACTCTCATGAAGCATTTGTCGTGGCGGATCGACATAATACTTGAGTGCCGCGAAACGTTCTTCTTGATTCTTTGGAAGGTCAGACCGCCGAATTCCGGTTTGAAAAAAAATTTCCAGATGCGCGGATGATCCTGTAGGTATCCTTGCGGCGCAATCGAGGCAGCAGAAGCAGGATCAAATCGCATCAGCATGTTGTGCAAAAATTGCTTACCGTGTCTCTTCTCTATTTGTCGGAGCCGCACGCGCAAAAGTTCGCTCTTTGCTGTAACGGGCCAGACACCACGAAGAACCGCTTTCATGTAAAAACCGGTTCCGCCAACCAGGAGCGGCAATTTTTTCCGGGAAACAACATCGGAAATCAAATCTGAAACCAGACGTTCGTAATCTGCAGCTGAAAATGATTCGTGAGGAGTCAGAAAACCGTAAAGATGATGCGGGAACCTGTTGCAAATGTTTCCGGTCAGGCTGGCTCGTTCCGATCGTGAGGTTTTGATAAATTTGACGGGAATCGGCGTTGATAATTTCGCACGGAACCTGTTTTGCGATTTCCAAAGCAAGATCGCTTTTTCCTGCAGCTGTAGGACCGCCGATCAGAAGTATCTTAGGCGCGTTTCTGTGATCGATTGAACTTACCTGATCCTTCCAGACGATGTTTGTCCTGCGCTTGCCAGATGGAATCGCGTCGATGATCAAAGCAGAACATCTCTCCTTTATCGATCTTCTTCCCGCAGGTCTTGCAATGGTTGGTGCGTTGCCCCAGACCCGTCTTCTTCCCCATGTAACTGAGAACATATCCCAGAACAATCAGACCCGCGGAGACAATCAAGATCAACTGTGTCTGCCAGACATACTTCTCAATCAGAGCGGAATCTCCGTGACCGTCTCGAATGAAGTAATAGACAAACCCTGCCGCAAAACCGAGCCATCCAAGCGACGAGAGGATGTTGTTCATAACCCTGATTCCTCCCCGTTGGCTTTAATCTTATTACTTCAAGAGGTAAACAGCAAGGAGCAGGAGCCCCAGCAGGAACACTCCAATGAGCTGTTGCCGCTGAGCATCAGTCATAATTCAGGACGGAGATCTTTCAGTGTTTCAATGATTCGCGATTCATGTTCCGGCCCGAGCGTTCGTTTCACAGCAAGAATGGTGGAATAAAGGAATTCATTTAGTGATGTAACAAGAAGATCTTTCTTGTTGTCTTCGCGGATCCAGTTTAAATTGCCTTGAATGGTCGTGCCGTCGAGAGTGCCGTCTTTTCTTAAGGTGACATTCTTTAAAATGGATGCGTTTGTTTCTTTCAATTCCGACAGATATTTATTCAGAACATGCTCCGTGATCGGACCCACTTCATGCATCATGTAACGGTACAAATAAGAAAACATCCGATTGTAGTTACCGATGATTCCTGCTGCTTCATCTGAGGACATTTCTTTCCGCATCGGCAGCTTCTTTCAATTTGCCCCCCTTCACTTTGACATATCCGATACTGAGAAGCATGTAAAGCACTTTGATGGTTTCAGAGTCTCCGATTTCGCTGTCCCGGCAGATTTCATGAAGTGTGCGTTTGCCGTTGATCAGCCCAAGCACATGTTTTTCAAAGGGCTCCAGTTTATGTGCTGCTCCACAGGTTCGGCTGGAGCCAGCAGAATTTCGCGGGATGGGAATCTGCGTCGCAGGCCGTCGATATCTTTGATCCGGCGAATTCCTTCGACAATCAGATCGGAAATGCCGACATCAGCCGTAATGTTCTCATGGCCCGGGAGATCACCCTCCGCAAAATAGAAAACGCCGCTGTTCCAGTTGAACAAGCTGTAGACAATATGACGGATCTGGTTTTGCACACCTTCCCATAGTTGTTTGGGCGTGATGGCTCCCATCTCAACAAGAATCCTTCCCTGTCGTTTCTTGGAGCTGAGCATCGCAACCGATTGAGTGTAGTGCGCCTTCGAGATGAGACCCCATTGCAAGAGAAGGTCACCCAATCTTTCTTCAGGCAGGTTGCTTCCCGCGAATGCCACGTTGCCATCTTTGATATGCAGGCTTTTTTTCACACGATCTTGCCGTAGTGTTAGAACGCCGGTCCTGTGGGATGCCCGTAAAAGTTCGAGAATGTCGGGAAGACCGACTTCAGACAGATCCCCCTTAAAACTTCTACTAATCATGAATGATGGTCCCCAGTGAATAATAGTACCATTCAACTTTGTGCGGGAGGTTGCCCTCAAAGCTGAGTACCGAGTGAGAAAGGCGGAGCAATCACTGTCCAGCTCATGTTACAGGGCGCTAATACAATTTTTGAATCTGAATTCCGGTGTAGTAGTGTTTCAAAATGGATTTGTAATCCTTCCCCTGCTTGGCAAATCCTATTGCCCCAACCTGACACATGCCTACTCCGTGGCCCCAACCACGTCCGGTAAAAATGAATTGCCTGACTTTCCCGTCCCGATCGAACGTGCGCTCGATTGTAAACCAGTTATCTCTGAGTCCCAGGGCCCATCGCACACGAATTCCTCTCAAAGTTCCGGATCCACGTGATCCAATCAGCTTCATTTCGAAAATTCGATGTGAGATTCCGTAACTCAAAGGTTGAAGCTCCTGAATATCTCCAATATCAAGGTAGCGTGAGACTTTTTGTCCCAGTTCCGAAGGAGTCAGCGATTCTCGCCAGAATGTGACTTTCGATGAGCGGTCCACCGCGACACCGGCAGGATCCACTTCGCAAACCAATAAGCCCCACCCCTTCCTCGTTTACAACGTATTCCACCTTGTCCCCCGGGGCACAATTCACCTGATTGCGCGGAGTAAGACGTTCACCAACTCGCTGATACAAATACATGGACGGACCGCAGTGAATAGGCGTGGACACCCAGATCATCAACGACTTGCATTTGACTCCGGCTGATTTCTCGCACGATCCCTTCGCTCGAATTGATCTGATGATAATGTTTCAACACGTTATAGAGAGTTTGCCACAGTTCTTTCCGTTTGACCGGAGCATAAGGATCAAACGATTTTTTCTGATCCGGGAGGTTCACAATTCCTTCGTGAAACAGGAAAAGGAACGACTGCACTTCCGGAGTACTCGCGACAGGAAGCTGCAGACGATTGACAAAATATTGATAGTCTTTGCGGTCCAGAAGGGAATCTCTTTTCTTTTCCCAGCATAAATTGAACACAAGGAAATCAGCCACATCGGCCCAGTGCGTTGTTGAGAGAGGAGGGGCGGAACAGGCGGTCTTTCCTAAAGATTGCAAAAGCACGGGAATAGAAGATTCGATTTCCTGTTTGTTTGCACGGGTTTCAGCGTTTTGATCGACCTGTATTCCGGTTTTTAAATGGAGCCATGCTTCGTGCCATTGTTCCTCGCGGCCTTGCAGCGGAGACCGATCCTGTAGAAATTTTTTCCTCTTCCGGGTAGCATTCGACGCTTTTCAAATACGGGTAGTCCCAACCTTCAAACATGAATTCCGCGTTCTCTGTCTTGCCTCCACATGTGGAAGTGTAAAGTGCGTTAATCGGTTCACCGCCGTACTGAATCACTTCACCCGCAGTTTCTTCAACTGCCTGTGAAGTTAACGCATGTTCCGTTTTGTAGCCGGAATAGACCTGGCATCGCGGCGTGGAACAAATATCGTAACCTTCGTGATCAAACTGGTTCATGTTCTTGATGGCATACGTGCGAGCCGCTACTGCCTGGGCCTTTAGTGCTTCGTAAGTGCCTTGCGAGGCAGGGCCGATCTCGTTCGGTACGACCCCTTTCAAGTAATCTTCAAAGTTCACAACGTTGACCAGCGTCAACCGTGCACCACGGTTGACTCGCACGCTCAGATAGCCGCGGTACGGAGCGTTATCAGCGCTGATGATCTGACGTGAGGTCCAAAAAAAGATTGGCTCGGTTGTTCGCAACAGCACTTCACCGAGTTCATCGCGCAGGACCAAATCCGGGACCCGGTTCGCTCTCAGGAGTCTCCGAAATGTAGAAAGCACCCGGATAACCACGGGATTTCATTTCTTCAACGACTTGCTGAGCACGTCCTGCGATTCTATCGGTCCAACCTGAAGCTGATGACGTGCCATATCGATATTCTGGAAAATTCGTGAGGATAGCTCTACCTTCAGCTTTGCCCGCGCTCTTTCTGCCGCATCGCGTGTCGAGAAAGAGCCAATTTGCACAAAATATTGTGTTGGAACGGTTGATACAAAACTCAGACCTGCGATGAGAGGAGAATCTTCCGAACCGGATCGAGAGCCGTCTGTGAAATAGATCTTTTCTTCAGCTGAAATCGTGATCGACCTCGAATCCGTTTTTAAACCGATTCGGATCAGGGGAGGCTTCAGGTTCGGGACTTTTGCCGGCGGAGTTTCCTTTTTCTGCGGAATCGGGTCGCTCGAGCGGCCTTTCTTCGGGTGGCTTACGCTTTGGTCCGCATCCGGCGACAAGAAAGAATGATTACTATGACAACGATATTACAGAAATAGTACGGCTCTTTGTAACGATCTCATCGCCGTATTGTAAACAATCCGGCATTCAATATGCAACCGCCAAGACGCCAAGATCGCCAAGGTTCGGAAAAGATAATAAATCTCTTGGTTACTTTGGGGACCTTGGCGACTTGGCGGTTAAAAAAGAGCGTTCAGTCGTCATCGTCCTCGTCGTCATCGAAAATGCTATCCCACCAGGATTCCTTTTCTTCATCTTCCGAAGCCTGATCTGTAATGCCGATCTTCTTCCGAATTTTGTTTATGTCCCAGCCCGTGAGTTGGGCCAGCGTTTGTGCTTCCTTTTCGACGCGCGTTCTAAGGCCACGTTTGTATTCGCGTCCCTCTTTGCACTTGATCTCGCCTTTGAACGGATGGCGCAGCACGTAACGGCCCTGGAAGTTTTCGCGGTTCGGCGTGGTCTGAAAGGCCAGGTCTTCTGGGAATTTCGGACGACTGTAGCGCACATGAAGTCGCGTTAAATAGACATTGCTCTGACCCGGAGCCGGTCTGAAATTCTGGTTGGAGTCCTGTTGATCCAGCCAGAAAACGCCCGCTTTTTTCAGCTCTTCCGGAGTCAGCGGATCAGCGGCACAGGGATCACACCAGTTCATGTCCCAGGCATATTCAAGGAATGTGGCGTTCTTCCCTTCCTTTTCGTACGACCGTTGAAACATAGACTTATAAAATTCCCCAAACTCGTTCTTCACAAAAATAGGAATATCCATGTTGGATGGAATCTTCACTGTCCTGTAATTCGTGACTTCGGCTCGTCCAACCGGTGAAAGGACGAAAGCAACAAGATCCTGCTCACTCTCCGCATTCGCCATCCCTAACCGGATAGGAAGCATGAATTTTGGCGATTCATAAGCCATTTGCAGCGGGCGCAAGAATGTAAATCCTCGTTTTTCAAATTCCTTGAGATTGACCTTTGCAACAAAGAATTTCATGTTCTGCCGGATATAAGGCTGCAGCAGTTCGCGCGCACCCTGCGGAATTTTGTATCCGTTCTGAATGAGCCATGTTTCAAGACCTGACGATTCCTTGGCGCTCAGAATCAAAATGTCGTATTCGCCTACTGTAAATTGCGCTTCGATTGTTACGCCGAGCGCATCCGCGCCTTTACGGCGAGCGGCAGGAGCCTGTGCCATATCCGGAACCGCCATAGCTTCGGGATAACGAGGACGACAGGGATCCTCGTCAAAGTACTCAACCAACCGTGGCGCTGAAAAAGCATCCAAACGTTCAATCACTTTCGGATCACCGATGTGCACCTGGCTTTTTTGCAAAACCACCGGTACCGGAACAACAATCGCAAAGTCTTTCACATCTCCCTGATAATCGTTTGACATTGTCAGGACGGTGCGTTCTCCATCCCTCGATAGAATGACTTTTGATGCCTTGTTGAATAGTTTTGTGTCTGCTTTTGCAACGTAAAATCCGCAAAAACTCCACGCAGGAGCGGAAAACAGTAAACAAGAAAGGAAAAGCATCGCTCGAAACATGTTCACCTCCCGATGATTGATCCGTCCGGCACGGAAATCGTCCCAGGTCGAGGAACCCACTGAAAGCGTTTCGATGCCCAGATCCGATCGAACAAAACGGTAATTGGCGATAAAACAAATAGTGCCCAGAAAACAGCAGTTGGAATAAAGAAATAGTTTCGCAGCACAAACGCCAGCATTGCGACAAGAGTAGCAAACAGAATGCGTCCTCGGGAATGATCAGGAATCGCACGGGGATCTGTAATCATAAAAAAGGAAAACAGCAGAAGTGAGCCACTCGTGAATCGATGAGCAAACACATCCCAGGTCCAGCCGAGCCAGTAATTTCGCGCCGCTTCAAGCAAAGCATAGGAAACCAGGAAAACTGCAGTGGTATCCCAACGACCGACCTTTCGTACGACCATAAACCCCGCGCCGACAAACAACATTGCGAACAAAATCTCTTCGCCCCATTGCCCCGGAGTCACCCAGCCATCATCTGTAAACAACAAAACGGCAATGATCCCAAGATTGGAAGGATTGAAAAAATGTTTTCCGCCGTAACGCAATAAAAATTTGCTCAGGATTGAAATGCTTCCTGCAAAAGCCATCGTCGTCCAGTGATTTGCTCGCAGTAACAAGCAGAGACTGATGGCTGTAATCAGATGCGCTTCGAATAGAAGGATTCGGACTTTTCCAGATGCGGTCGGAGATCAGTTGAACGACAAGAGAAGTGAGTATGACGGAAACAACGCAATCCCATCGAATCGTGAAATCCCTGGCCCAGATTCCAATCCGTAAAAAAGCTGAACAAGAAAGAGAATCTGAAAATCTCGTCGCATCCTCAAACAATCTGTAACCGGTGGTTTTCTCGTTCATCATTGATCACGCGTAGTGGCAGAGCATTTGCCGAGCATTGGCGTGAACTCTTGCCTTCCAAGCTTTCCGGTCCACATCAGTCCGATTTCTAAATGCAAATGCCGCCTGCAACTTCGTAGCGATCTGCAGAGCAGTTCCTCGCAAGAAGATTGCTCTGCCACTACATGTCATAAACGCTCCTGTACGTCCAAAAGCTTTACAAAATCGTCCCACCATTGCAGCGATATCGTCCCAGGGAAAAAGCGGACCTGGATCAATCTTCCGCCGGATCTGTATGGTTGCATCATCTTCCGCAGGAATCCAATTTTTATCCAGGTCAGAATGTCTTGCAATTTTCTGGATTTGCGGGTATCGCTGTTTTAATAATCGAAGGAGTTTTCGAACGGATTCGATTTGCACCGCAGCATAAGGTTCTGTGCAGGTCTGATGAGTGGAATGAAACCAGTTGGGGATAGCGCCCCAGATTTACGAGCTCGATGCCGATCGAATTTGGATTGAATCCGATTACATGTCGCGCCATCCGGTCATCTGTGTACATACCGATACACCCTGCCGTCTCGATCGACGTAATAATGACCCGAAAATCCGGTTCTTGTTTCGGCAGGACGATTCTTTCGCCGAATTCTTCGGCCATTTGCAGGGTTGGGAGCTCTGTGCAATGCAGTACGATCAAATCCAGCTCCGCCGTGTGCCGTCGCTCCAGCGTTCGTTGTAAGGAAGCAGTCTTCATCATCTGCAGTTCCTGATGCGTCTACTCATCGGCTGTCGCTCCAGGTAGGTGGTACGCGGTCGGCTTTGCAGGAGGATTCCAGACGCAACCGATGTGGAAGTTCGGGTGGAAACAAATGTTGAAAGGGACGCCGAATTTAAATTTTCGACGATCACACGGAGCAACTGTTGTAAACGAGATCGTAGCAAATCCTTCTTTGGGCGGATCTTCGCCGCCGCTTCCATCCGCTCCTGTTTTTGTGAACCATCCTAAGATTTGTCGTCAGGATCTCCCGCGAGCCGGGTCTCTCGATTCTCTAAGCTTCCTCGCCGGTATTCGTGAAGCAGTTGCGCTCAGTGGTCCTTTGGTTTTGCGGGAAGCGATTCTTTCAATGGATCAAATCATTCGAATTGCTGCGACGTTTCTTTGTACCAATACTTCGATCGGAGCAGTTCTCCGCTGAAATTTGATGAAATGCCGATCTCGTGATTCAGCCGGTCGAGTAAAGATGTGTAAAGGTGCCTCGACTCTTTGTACGTGAAGGTAAGAAATGTATCCGTTTCTGTTTTTGTTTGTTCCGGGTCAAATTTGTAGGTAGAGTATCCAAGCACCGCCAGCAAGGACAAGGAATAAGCCGCGACCGGTAAAAAGCGCCGGCAGACAGTCCTGCCACATTCTCCATACGGCGGGGTAAGGTAGTAGCGGATCAGTACAAGAGTAACAACCAAATAAACAGTAAAAGCTGTTCCAAAACAGGAAGAAGAGGAGGATTTGTATTTCAATAGATCGATGACCCCTTCAGGGAACTGTTTCTGGGAGAGCCTGATTTATGCTATTGTTGTCAGTGGGAGTGGCTTATTTTGCAGGTGTACGTGGTGGTGACGGAAATGGTACTGGGCAGGCAGTCGGTAATGGCTTCAAGTGAATAGAATGCGCCGTTGGCATAATCGATGAATATATAATGCAGGCCTGTAGGGGAATCAATCTTGCCGGGATCGGGAGCGCGTTTAATCGTTTTTCGTGCCGTTACGAATACGATAGAGATTCCAGAAGGCAACACCATTTTCGCGGGTCGTTTTCCATCGAGCTGGACACCGCCATCTGGCTCTCCGTTGCACGAGGTATTCCAACACCGCGGGTATTGTCAAATCAAATTTCTGAAGATTGTTCCACGAATGGTTCTGGATCTATTGACCACCACCATTTTGTATCGCACCATTCCGGCATAGGGAACTGTAACAGTCCAGGAACGTGAACCATTCTTTTATCGCCAGGATCCCTTCCTTTTCCTCTTCACCGTGATAGATCAACGAAGCCGAGTACGGTTCGCCCGGCGGCTTCGGTTGAAAGGAGAGATGGACTCCGCCACTGGAGGCACCTTCTGTATGCTGGATCACAGCAGCAGAATAAGGCTGAATTACTATATCTGTAGAACTGATTGAATAAACGCCCCCATCGGAGTTCGCAGAAAGTACTTGAACAAAGGCAACCCGGGAAGGAAGGTGGTTTAACTGAAGAACCCGGCCCAGAACGTCCAGGACGCGTTCCTCGGCAGTACCACCACTGCTCCCAGGTCTGACGGATCACATCTCTGTAGGGACGAGACTCAAGTCCAACAGCAAAGAGTACTGAGCGCCAGATCGGGCGTTGCATCGTCCAGCGGAATCTGTGGACCCAACCGGCGCGATATTTAGTCACCCGCGCTGCATGGCTGTTTTTGCCCATCAACCTCCCATCCATCCGGCCCGGCCCTCATAAAACCAGTGATCCATAGAAACGCCAGAATCCTCAGAGCTCCGACGGCCAACGTTTTCGACACAGCGTCCCGGTACATCATCTCCGACGCGTGGGCAAGATAATCAATCCAGTGGGCAGGAAAGTCCTGCGAACTCAAAATGCTTTCATTCAATAGAACAACCGGACCAGGCCGAACTGTCCCAGTGAACTCAGCCCCTGCTGCAACAAAGTAAACATCCAACACCGGCCGGGTCAGTTCTTTTCGTGGTATACGGAAATTTCCAACCAGTTGTCTGTAAACGAATCCATCTTTCCAGGACTTTTTCCTGTCGCACAACGAGCTTGCGGATCAGCCCGGAATTGCAAAATCCTGAACTCGAATCCATCGTAGAGGGGGGCGCTTCTACTTTCGAATGACGCAAAAACCAACAACCTGTTTCTACAATTTCGTCCGCAGAGAGAAGTGAGAACCAGAGACATTTACCTAAAGGAATTTCATGGATCAGCGCTGGTTTTTCATGAGGGGAAGGTCTCGCAGCATTTGCGCGTAATCGTGCATCACTCGCTCAAGCTCCTGCTCCCTTTCGACAAGCTTTTCAAGCAGTCCCATCATCTCCCCTATTTTGTTAGACGCCGGATCCATCTGATGGATTTGATTGTTCATCTGCACGGCCATAATTTTCAGTATGGCTGACACCTGCCTGCGTACCTTTCAAAATATCGATCGATTTACCGATAATAAAATCAATTTCTTCCGAAACATCGCCCCGGTCCTGAACTTCCATTTTATCGAGAAGGTCGGCAAAAAGATGAGTCACCGTTTGGCGGATCCCATCCAGAGCCACCTGTCCAATAATTCAAGCATTTCCTGCTGGCCATAAAAAAAGCAAGTGTTTCTCCGAAGCCGCTTTGCCTTGTAAAGCGCCACATCCGCTTTCTTTAACAACGATTCCACATTGTTTACATGATGGAGCGGGAAGCAGGCGATTCCTATACTGACAGTCGTCTTTGCTTGCACTCCGGGAAAACAAGCTCGGCGCACGCTGTTCACTTTCTCTGGCAGCACGGTAAGCATCCTGGAACGTCACATCGGGTAAAATAATGGCAAACTCATCTCCACCCAGCCGAGCCAGCAAATCATAAGTTCGCAAATTTCTCTTCATCGTCCGGGCGATCTCCTTCAGGGCCGTATCTCCAACCGGATGCCCGTATTTGTCGTTGATTTCCTTGAATTCGATCAACATCAATCATCAAAAGTGAGTGGCTCTCCTGCTGCTTCGTGTATGTTAAAATTCTTCACGGAGACGCTGCTCGAAAATAGCGCCGCACGTAACACTTCGTGAGCTCATCCATAATCGCAAGTTGAAAAGATGAGCGTTCTCGATCGCCATGCCTGCTACTGGCAAAGGATTCCCAACAAAGTAAGATCTTCTTTGGAAAAAAATATTTCCCAGCACAACGGTTATCAACGTAGACCGTTCCGATAATATCGCCGTTCTGTTTGGCGATCAGGGACGCACATCGAACTGCGGATTTTGAGATTCATCGACCGTCCGTGTTTTCGAAGAGGCGCTGTCCTTAATCGGCATCACGGCTGAAAATAGATTTTCCTTTATTGACCACATCGCTCACGATGGTCTTGCTGAAGAGAATGGCATCCTCCAGCGTGGACGTATCCACGTTGCTGTCGAATTAGCAATCCGCATTTCGCCTGTGATCGGATGCCGCAGAATGATCAAAGCCCGCTCTGCCTGATATTCCTCTAGCGAGGACATCGACGATTTGGCGAAGCAATTCATCGAAGATCCTAATGAACGTAGGGATTGCCCGATTTCCAGAAGGGTCTTGTAGCGATCCGCTTCGCGCTGCTTGGCGAGTTGTTCCTTCATGATGGCAGTTTCGCGAGTAATTCTTTCAGGCGATCCGAGTCGTTTTTATGGCAAACGAGCAATGTGCTTCCCCCGCTGGACGATGACAAGGTCCCGAATCCCGGCAGTTACAATTGTATGAGATTCGGCATAGACGATGAATCCCGAGGTTTCAAGGCCGGTATGCTTCCCCCGAATATCAGGTTTCCATCCCGGTCCGTGTCCAGGATGCGTGACAAAGAGTTCCAGGAGCCGACATCATCCCAGCGAAAAGAGGCCGGCACCATCACCACCCGATCGGCTTTCTGCATCACACCGAAGTCGATGCTCGTCCGTGGCAGGCTCTCGTAGCTTTGTTGACTCTTCAACCCGTGTTTTCCACAACTCTGGTAAGTGTAGTTCAAGGAGTTCCCTGAATTCGGGACACTTTCCACAGGAAAATACCACTATTCCAATAATACGATGATTGTCGTACGTATTCTTGGCCTCGGGACGGTCCGGCTTTTCTATAAGTGTTTGCAATCGGTAAATCCCCGGTGCAGAAGGACGATCGCCCGCTTTCACATAGCCGTAACCGGTTTCGGGACGGTCCGGCCTGATCCCGAAAGTGCACGGCCCCCCCTGCTCTTGAACGTATGCACACGCCCGCCGAATGTCATCTGCAAACAACTTCTCTTCGGTATCAAATGATCGGCAGGAAGAACAAGCATCAATGCATCAGGAGGAAGGTGCAAGGAGGCAAAACCGATGGCCGCTGCCGTATCGCGACCCACACAGGCTCCAACAAAATTCGTTCGGGAGCAAGCTCAGGCAGTTGATCTCTGGAAATCTGTTCGTGTTGCTTTCCGACTACCAGCAAAATGTGGTCCGCGTCCACCAGGTGGCGGGCGCGATCGTATGTTTGCTGCAGGAGCGAACGCTCGGAAAAGAACTTCAAAAATGGTTTTGGATTTTCAGGTGTGCTTAAGGGCCAGAATCGCTCCCTTTTCCTCCTGCGAGGATAACGATGCATAAAAAGACGAAATTGACACTACGCAGTATCTTGGCGGACGTTCTCTTTACGAAATTGACGATTTCATTCAGGGAACTTCCGGGCAAAAAGATTCCCTTCACGCCAATCCTTTTTAGTTCGGCGATGTCTCGGTCAGGCACGATGCCTCCCATAAATACAAGAACATCATCCATTTTACTCTGCTCAACTAGCTCCATGATCCGCGTGCATTTACGTAATTGTGGGCTCCGGACAGTATACTTACGCCGATCGCATCCATCTTCTTGAGCGCGTGCTGTCTACGATCCGTTTAGGCGTCTGGCGCAATCCCGTGTAGATCGCCTCCATACTCGCATCCCGCAGTGCGCGCACGATCACCTTTGCGCCACGATCATGGCCATCGAGACCCGGTTTCGCAACGAGAACACGAATTTTTCTTGTCATAAGGTACCGCCGAATGACTCTATTGCAGATTGGCAACATCGGCAAATTAAAAATTTCATATTTTGCCGCGATTGCATGTCCCGCGGGAACAAACATGAATTTGCAATCTACAATATTCAATAACTTTCAAACGATTTCCAGAAATTTTTTTGCGTGTATTCTCCAGATATCGCGCATCGCGTCGCAGATTTCACCGAGTGTTGCGTAGACACGCACGGCGTCGTAAATCGGATAAACCATATTCTCTTTTCCGCGGTCGCGGATTGGCGGATTTTATCCATAGCGACATCTGCATCCTGATCGCTGATTGCCGCAACGCCTTCAAACGATCGATTTCGTCTTTTTCAATATTCTCAAGGATGTAGAAGTAATATCGGTCTTCGGGCTCCTCCATGAAGAAATCGGTTCCACCACCATGATTTTTTCTCGTTCCTTCGCAGGCGCGGTGTATTCATAAGATGTGATCCGCTATCTCTTTCGCGGGTAACCGCGCTCGATGGCGGCAACCATTCCCCCCATCGAATCGAGCTTATCAAAGTATGCATAAAACGTTTTTCCCATGTCTTTGGTCAGGTGCTCTACAAAGTACGAGCCGGCGAGAGGATCTACAGATCGATGTCATGCGCGATGATTTGCTGGGTGCGCAACGAAATCGTAACGGCTTCTTCGGTTGGAAGCGCGAGTGTTTCATCCAACGAATTTGTATGAAGGGATTGCGTTCCACCGAGTACAGCGGCAAGAGCCTGGACCGCAACACGAACAACATTGTTGTAGGGCTGTTGAGCCGTCAGGGAACAGCCCGCGGTTTGCGTATGGAAACGGAGCAACCAGGGAGCGAGGATTTTTGGCTTTGAATCATCGACGCCGCGCCAGATTTTGCGCGGCTTACTTGGCCACTTCCTCAAACAGATCGTTGTGAGCGTTGAAGAAAAAGGACAACCGCGGTGCGAATTCATCGATGTCAAGACCGGCTTCCAGGGCCCATCGGACGTATTCAATGCCGTCATAAAGAGTGAATGCAAGCTCCTGAATGGCTGTCGAACCGGCTTCGCGGATGTGATAACCGCTGATACTGATGCTGTTCCAGCGGCATCTCTTTGGTGCAATAGGCAAAGGTCTACAATTAAACGCATCGAAGGACGGGGTGGATAGATATACGTTTTCTGGGCGAGATACTCTTTTAGAATATCGTTGGCATTGTTCCGGAAAGAGCATTGGCCCGGGCTCCCTGTTTCTCGCTATACAGCGCGATACATGGAAAGCAGAACAGCGGCGGGGGGCGTTGGTGGTCATGCTTGTGGTCACGTGATCCAATGGAATCCCATCGAAAAGAGTTTCCATGTCTTGCAGAGAATGGATTGACATCACCCGCCGACTTCACCACGGGATGTCGGATTATTGGAGTCGATGCCCATCAGTGCGGGGAGACGAAATGCAATACTCAAACCGGTTGCGCCGCTGGCTACAAGGTAACGCAGCCTTTCATTCGTTTGAGCGGCCGTTCCGAAACCGGTGAATTGCCGCATCGTCCACATCTTCGATCGATACATTGTCGGATGAATACCACGGGTGTATGGATATTCGCCTGGCCAGCCGATTTCTTTGTTGAAATCGATGTCTTGAATATCGGCGGGCGAGTACAGGTTGTTGATCGGCAATCCGGATACCGTTGTAAATGGAATATTCCGTTCGGGCATCTTTTTCAGGGAGGGATCGTGCGTTTCCCTCCCAGCGCTTTCTCTCGTCCTGCCGGGCTGAATGTCGATGACCGCCGCGCTCTTTTCGTCTTTCATATTCATTCCCCATCCTTAAGTCATCAGTGATGAGTAACGAGTCATGAGAGCGGTTGCAAGAACTGTTCGTAATTCATCTAACCCATCGCTCATGACTTTAGCACTCATTTGAAATCTCGCGAAATCACGATGCGCTGAATTTCCGAGGTGCCTTCATATAATGTTGTAACTCGCATCGCGATAAAATCTCGACAGGATACTCCTGCGAGTAACCGTATCCGCCATGAATTTGAATCGCGCTGTAAGTCACCCGGTTCACCATTTCAGAAGCAAATAATTTCGCCATTGCTGCAGCTTTGGTGGTGAAAGGCTTTTTTTCTGGCGCAAATCGGCGGCATAATGTGTTAGCAGTCTGGCTGCTTCGAGCTGAGTCACCATGTCCGCCAGCATGTTTGCATCGCCCGCGCCGAAATATGCCGATCAAATGCCGTGC